>NZ_UUIS01000067.1 GCF_900589395.1 Pseudomonas viridiflava | reverse complement strand
TACTCGGCGTCGGCGAAGGTCATTTGTTTCATCATCGAAAAGCTCGGCGACTGGTGTTCGGTGATTTTGCCAAATCAGGAAGTCTTTTTCAGAGTTTCCCTAAAGAATTCATACGTCAGAGAACGTCGCCATGAACATCATCGGCATTGCACCTGCCCTCACGTCCATTCAAATGCTGTCCAAGCCCGTCGTGGCGGGCACTGATCAGGATTTACCCGGCACCCAGAAAGCCGAAGATCCCGGGCAGGCTCGGGCAAAAGCGTTTTACAGCCGTGAAGAGGAGCCCTGGAAAGGGAAAACCTATTTTTATTCTGAGTTCGGAGGGCCCAAAGAAGAACGTCCACTGACCAAAGAAATGTACCTCGACGACCTTAAATCCTTTTCAAACCTGGAACTCAGGATCCAGCAATCCATCTACGTACGAATAGTGAATGAGTTGGGCGTCTTTAGGCCTGATCTGGCCAGTAAAAACTTCAGCTATACGTTGGGCGATAATGCCGAGATAAAAATTCTGAACCCTGACCGCTCGTTGAGTGAAAGCGATCTGCACGACCTGGAGAAAATATTTAACAGTCATAGAAAATTCAAAGGCAGTGTGAGTGCATACGCCAAGATGGCAATGACCTTGGTTGACCACGATGACAAGGCATTCGGTGGTAAGTATAAACTGGACCTTTCAAATATCCAGAACATCCTTGATTTCGGAAAGCTCATTATGGAAAAGCCGCAAGGTATGGGCGAAGCACTGGTGCGTCAGGTTCTTGAAAAGGGCGAAAAGCGTGATCAGGCGTTGGTTGATGTCATTGTGTGATTGTGAGTGGAACGCTCTGCTGACACGCTACCAGCAGAGCGTTGTTAACCAGTCAGTTTCTTGACCAGTTGACCAACCATCGCTTGCAGACATGCCCAAAATCATAGCGGTGAGGTTTATCAGCGAGGGCACCGGGCAATACATTAAGTGCTTGATAGGCACCCACCTTTTATCGAGTGGCCCACGTATTTCTGCCGTTATTGATATGGACGAACGGTTCAGCGTATTCACCGCCTTCGCAGCGATTGAACTTTATAAGCGCTGCAATCTTTCCGTGACGGTCAGAACTGTACAGCGTTGTATCCGTGTTAACTTCGGCATTGGGACGAAAGGAAAAGGCGACTACCCCACCCTCAAGAGGATGCCCTTTACTGTCGGTAAAACTGACTTCCAGTAGCGCTTCGGTCAATGCCTGAGTGGCTAAAAAAGCCGGTGCGGTCAACCCATGAGGAATAGGCATGAATCCTTTTTCATGATGAAAGTCATAATACATGTGCGGGTAAGAACCGAACGCCAACGTGTAGCCCGCTTTGTCAAACTGGACGCCCCCGACAGCCATCACTCGAACTTCAACGCTCGTTCCCGGTGACAGATTCTCTATTTTTTCAGGCCCATTCCAGTGCTTGGTATTCCATTCTCCACTCGCGATCCGGTAATCGAGCCGCCAGTGTTTGCCATAGGAGCTGGCATCCGGGATGGCCAGTAAGACAGTCTGGCCGCGTACGGCCGTAAAATGATAATGGTGAATCGCCGTCACGCTCTCCAGTTCATTTCTGATCAAGTGAACACGGTCCTCCAGTGTCGTTGCTACAGGCGCTTGAGACGGCGGTTGGTCGGTCGTATTCAACACGATTGCCTGAGCGAATGCCGGCAAGGCGATGACGACTAATACACACGCCAGTAATGCGCTGAAACAGTTTTTGTTTTTATTCATCATTGTAAAATTCCGCTTGATTAATTAGGTGGATCTTTGGCCATCTGGTTTTAATTCCAGAGCGTGGCTGACGTAATCACCTGCAAACCAAGTGTTCAACAACGATAAATAAAAATCAGAAACGTCCTACAAGTCACCCCGGCCCTTTTGCGAGCAGAGCGCCCTCCCACTGGATCGGTGTCAGGCCAGAAGGCGATAACGGCCCCAGGATCCCGCTCAATTCAACACGCCATCCAGAATTGCATACACGATTCCGGTGCCCACCGCGATCAGCACCACGTCGGTGCCCAGGCGGCGCCATTCGTAGCCGTCGTAACGCGGCAGTTGTTGCAGGGCACGGCTGTCCAGGCGCTTGCCGTAGCCCGGTGGCAGCGGCTTGCCCTTGACGATGCGTATGCCCGGCGGCAGCGGCTGGCCACGACCGATGATGTCGCGGTGTTGCTGGAAGGTCTGGCGCACCGGGCCGAAATCCTGCGGCGGACGGTTGCCGCCACGGTTGTCGTGCTGGGCGCCCTTGCCCGGGCCGTTGTCATGACCGCGCCCCGGATTATCGTCCTTGTGGCCCTGGTTGCCACCCTGCTGATGACCACTGCGCTCGTCCTGGCCCTGATTGCCACGCCCTTCCGGGGGCGCAGCCTGCAACAGCGGGCTGGCGCTGATCATCAGGATACCCAGCCCGGCAATGAAGCGGTTCGGCAGTTTCATGGGTGATGCTCCTTGGCGTACAGCAATGAAAAAGGGTTCGCGACAATGGTCGCGAACCCTTTTGTGTCTTGCTGTATAGAGCGGTCTGAAGCCCCGGAATTCCTCTGTATCAGGAACTTTACCCAGGCTTGCAAAACCGTTACCGGAGCGTGTGCGGCTGAAGTCGCGCTCATCAAGCACAACCTATGACCGGCCGGAAAATCAACCCCGTAGGAGCGACCAGCAGTCGGCCTCAGCGGCGGGCGTTGCGCACGCCTTCGGCCAGTGCCGCGCACAGGCTCAACACGCCATCGACTGCCTGCTCAGGCGAGGTGGCCTTGGCAATCTGGTCGACCAGGGCCGAACCGACCACCACGCCATCGGCCAGCCGGGCAATCGCCGCGGCCTGTTCCGGGGTGCGGATGCCGAAGCCGACGCTGATCGGCAGCGACGTGTGCCGACGCAGGCGCTCAATGGCCTGGGTCACGTGCTCGGTGGTGGCAGAGCCGGCACCGGTTACACCGGCCACCGACACGTAGTACACAAAGCCCGAGCTGCGCGCCAGCACCGTGGGCAAGCGTGCATCGTCGGTGGTCGGGGTGGTCAGGCGGATGAAGTCGATGCCGGCGGCCTGGGCGGGCGTGGCCAGTTCGCCATCGTGCTCCGGTGGCAGGTCGACGATGATCAGGCCATCGACGCCGGCCTCTTTGGCCTGGCTCACGAACGCCTCGACACCAAAGCGGTGGATCGGGTTGTAGTAGCCCATCAGCACGATCGGCGTGGTGCTGTCGTCGACACGAAACTCACGCACCATCTGCAGTGTCTTGGCCAGGGTCTGGCCAGCGTCCAGTGCACGCAGGGTCGCCAGCTGGATGGCCACGCCGTCGGCCATCGGGTCGGTGAACGGCATGCCCAGTTCGATCACATCGGCGCCGGCAGCCGGCAGGCCCTTGAGGACCTTGAGCGAGGTGTCGTAGCCGGGATCGCCGGCGGTGATGAAAGTCACCAGGGCGGCACGGCCTTCGGCCTTGAGCTGGGCGTAACGGTGTTCAAGACGGCTCATGCCAGTGTCTCCTGGGTCTTTTCAGTCGCGGCCATGTGGTTCATCACGGTTTGCATGTCTTTGTCGCCACGGCCCGAGAAGCACACCACCATCAGGTGGTCCTTGCTCAGGGTCGGCGCGCGGCGAATGGCTTCGGCCACGGCGTGTGCGGTTTCCAGCGCCGGAATGATGCCTTCCAGGCGGCAGCACTTGTGGAACGCATCCAGGGCTTCATCATCGGTGATGCTGACATACTCGACGCGCTTCACTTCGTGCAGGAAGGCGTGTTCCGGGCCGATGCCAGGGTAGTCGAGGCCTGCGGAAATCGAGTGCGCATCGGTGATCTGGCCGTCCTGGTCCTGCAGCAGGTAGGTACGGTTGCCGTGCAGTACACCCGGCACCCCGCCATTGAGGCTGGCGGCGTGCTTGTCGGTGGTCACGCCATGGCCACCGGCCTCGACGCCGATGATCTGCACGCTGGCGTCATCCAGGAACGGGTGGAACAGGCCCATGGCGTTGGAACCGCCCCCGACGCAGGCGACCAGGCTGTCGGGCAGGCGCCCTTCCTTGTCGAGCATCTGCTCTTTGGTTTCCCTGCCGATTACCGACTGGAAGTCGCGGACCATGGCGGGGTACGGGTGGGGGCCGGCCACGGTGCCGATCAGGTAGAAGGTGTTGTCGACGTTGGTGACCCAGTCGCGCAGGGCCTCGTTCATGGCGTCCTTGAGCGTGCCGGTGCCGGAGGTGACCGGGACGATCTCGGCGCCCAGCAGCTTCATGCGGAACACGTTGGCCTGCTGGCGCTCGATGTCGGTGGCGCCCATGTAGATCACACACGGAATGCCGAAGCGCGCCGCGACCGTGGCGGTGGCCACGCCGTGCATGCCGGCGCCGGTTTCGGCGATCAGGCGGGTCTTGCCCATGCGCTTGGCCAGCAGCACCTGGCCGATGCAGTTGTTGATCTTGTGCGCGCCGGTGTGGTTGAGCTCTTCGCGCTTGAAGTAGATACGCGCACCGCCCAAGGCATCGCTCAGGCGCTCGGCGTAGTACAGCGGGTTCGGACGGCCCACATAGTCACGCTGGAAATAGGCCATCTGCTCTGCGAACTCGGGGTCGGCCTTGGCCGCTTCGTATTCGCGGTTCAGGTCCAGTACCAGCGGCATCAGGGTCTCGGCGACATAACGGCCGCCAAACGAGCCAAACAGGCCGTTGGCATCGGGGCCGCTGCGAAAGTGGGTCTGGGTCATGAACAAGCTCCAGGATCAGAAAGGGTTGAGCCGGATTCGGCAATGGGGTCACTTTACCCAGCGCAGGCCAGGCTGAAAACCGATAAGATCGCGACCACCTGTGAGGAAAACTCACATTTATCCACGAGGACATCATGCGCCGCGACCTGCCTCCCCTCAATGCCCTGCGGGCTTTCGAAGCGGTTGCCCGGTTGTGCAGCGTCAGCCAGGCCGCTGAACAGCTGCACGTAACCCACGGCGCGGTCAGCCGCCAGCTCAAGGCGCTTGAAGTGCATCTGGGCCTGCGCCTGTTCGACAAGGACGGTCGCGGCCTGAAACTCACAGATGCCGGCAATCGCCTGCGCGAGGTGTCCAGCGATGCCTTTGATCGCCTGCGCGAGGTGTGCGCCGAACTGAGCCAGGACAGCCACGAAGCGCCGTTCGTGCTCGGCTGTTCGGGCAGCCTGCTGGCGCGCTGGTTCATCCCGCGCTTGGGACGCCTGAATGCAGAGTTGCCGGATTTGCGCCTGCACCTGTCAGCAGGCGAAGGCGATCTGGACCCGCGTCGTCCCGGGCTTGATGCGTTGCTGGTGTTCGCCGAGCCGCCGTGGCCGGCCGACATGCAGGTGCTGGAGCTGACCGGCGAGCGCATCGGTCCGGTGCTGAGCCCGCACTACGCCGGTTTCGACGCCTTGCGCCAGGCACCTGCGCAAGCGCTGCTCGATGAATCCCTGCTGCACACCACCTCGCGTCCACAGGCCTGGCCCAGTTGGGCGCGCCACAACGGCATCGACCCGCACGCACTGCGTTACGGGCAAGGGTTCGAGCATTTGTATTATTTGCTGGAGGCGGCCGTGGCTGGCCTGGGAGTGGCCATTGCGCCCGAGCCGCTGGTCACCGATGACCTGCGGGCCGGACGCCTGGCTGCACCGTGGGGGTTCAGTGAAACCCCGGCGCAGCTGGCGCTGTGGGTGCCCCACCGGGCCGCCGACGGGCGGGCCCGGCAGTTGGCCCAATGGCTCAGGAACGAGCTGAAGGGCGCCGGCTGATCAGTACGGGCTGATCAGTCGCCGCGCTTGCACAGCAGGTAGGCAGCCAGCAGGCCCAGCGCGCCCACGGCGACACCGGCGGTGGTCCATGGATGGTCCTGTGCGTAATCGCGGGTGGCGATGGCGTTTTCCTTGGTCTTGACCTTCACGTCCTCATAGACCTCGCCCAGGTCGCTGAGCAGGCCACGCGAATGACCCAGTGCACGTTCGGCGCTGGCCTTGAGGCTCTTGAGGGTCTTGTTCGACTCCTCGGAAGCATCGTTTTTCAAGCCTTCAAGAGACTTGAGCAGACTTTCGATCTCTGCTTCCACGCTTTGCAGCGAAGCCTTACGGAGTGACGAACTGGCCATGGTGTATCTCCTGCAGTGATGAATGGGGTGTGATGTGTCCGACTACAGGGTTGGCGGAAAGTGCAGTGGCATTTGCAGTGATCTGCGCAGTGAGATGTAGGTGCGCTGAACTTTTGTCCGGCTTTTCGACACAGATGCAGGGAGCGGCACGACTGCTACGCTCGTCAATGACTTTTGAACGGAGAACTGCCATGAGTGACCATCATACGTACAAGAAAGTCGAGCTGGTTGGCTCCTCGACCACCTCCATCGAGGACGCAATCAACAATGCCATCGCCGAAGCGAGCAAGAGTCTGAATATGCTGGAGTGGTTCGAAGTGACTGAAACCCGTGGTCATATCGAGAATGGCAAGGTGGCACACTTCCAGGTGACCCTGAAAGTCGGTTTTCGCATTGCCAAGAGCTGAGTGCCGATAACGGCCGGGTGAGCCCGTGACTGAACCTTCAGACCGGCTCACTGCTCTACCTGTTTGTGTCACCCCTCATTTGATCAGCCCGCATGCCGGTATCGCCCAGGCGACCTCATGCATGGCGCCTGTACTAGGAGATGTACCCATGAAGCGTTTGATGCTGGCGGTAGGGTTGTTGAGCCTGGCAGGCACTGCCATGGCGGCAGGCAAGCCTTGTGAAGAACTGAAGGCAGAAATCGACGCCAAGCTGCAGGCCAAGGGCGTGACGTCCTACACCCTGGAAGTGGTCGAGAAAGGCAGCACCGCGACCCACCAGGTGGTCGGCAGCTGTGAAGGCGACACCAAGGAAATCGTGTATTCGCGTGACTGAGCCTGGCGCACGGCAAGCGCAAACCCCGGGCCTGGCTGCTACGGATTCGCTGGGCCGGACGGCGCGAAACCGCTGGCCCGTACGATACGAAACCGCTGTCCCGGACGACGCGAAACCGCGGGTGGCGTAGGAGCGCGCTTGCCCGCGACCGAGTGCGAAGCGCTTGCAAAAATCTGTGAAACGCTGAAAATTTACGACTGCTACGCAGCCGGTCGCGGTGGTCCGGCATACCGGCAAGCGCGCTCCTACAGGGCACCAGCCTCCACGGTGTTGATCAGTTTTTGGCCACTTCGGCCAGGATCTCGAACGAGCGCAGGCGGTCGGCATGTTCATACAGGTCGCAGGTGAAGATCAGCTCGTCGGCGCCGGTCTGCTCCAGCAGCACTTCCAGCCGGGCCTTGACCTTCTCCGGGCCGCCGATCACCGCAAGCCCCAGAAAACTTGCCACCGCTTCACGCTCGTGCGGCAGCCACAGGTCGTCCATCGACTTCACCGGCGGGCGTTGCACCAGGCTGTGGCCGCGCATCAGTGCCAGGATGCGTTGTTGCACCGAGGTTGCCAGGTAGTCGGCCTGCTCGTCGGTATCGGCCGCCACCAGCGGTACGCCCAGCATCACATAGGGTTGGTCGAGCACCTCGGACGGCTTGAAGTGATTGCGGTACACGCGAATCGCCTCGTGCATGTAGCGCGGCGCAAAGTGCGAGGCAAAGGCGTACGGTAATCCGCGCATGCCCGCCAGTTGTGCACTGAACAGGCTTGAACCCAACAGCCAGATCGGCACTTCGGTGCCATACCCCGGCACGGCGATCACGCGCTGGTCGGGCGTGCGCGGCCCCAGGTAGTTGACCAGTTCCTCGACATCGTCAGGGAAATCATCGGCACTGCCGGAGCGCTCGCGGCGCAGCGCCCGGGCGGTCATCTGGTCCGAACCCGGCGCGCGCCCCAGGCCCAGGTCGATGCGGCCCGGGTACAGGCTGGCCAGGGTGCCGAACTGCTCGGCGATCACCAGCGGCGCATGGTTGGGCAACATGATGCCGCCGGCACCGACGCGAATGGTCGAGGTGCCGCCGGCCAGGTAGCCCAGCAGCACTGAAGTGGCCGAACTGGCGATGCCGTCCATGTTGTGGTGCTCGGCCACCCAGAAGCGGTTGTAGCCGAGTTTCTCGACGTGCCGGGCCAGGTCCAGCGAGCGGTGCAGCGCGTCGGCAGGGCCCTTGTCCTGGCGCACCGGCACCAGGTCGAGGGTGGAAATCTTGATATCGGACAAGCGTTTCATAGGCGCCAACAACTCCTGAAAAGGGTCGGGTGCATCCCCGTAATGACTACAGGTGTAAGGCCGGACAGGAGACTTTTCAATGCCTGGCGCTGAAATTTCCTACTTTGGTAGTAGGAATTAAACCGTTGAACTTTCCATGCCCGGCTATTCTCAGAATCCCTGTCACTGCATAAACATTGATCCGTCCACGAGGAGACACCATGAGCATCGTCAAGAAAGCATCCGCCCACTGGGAAGGTGATCTGAAAAGCGGTATCGGCAGTATTTCCACCGAGACAGACGCACTGCAAAAAACGCCTTACGGGTTCAAGGCCCGTTTCGAGAACGGCAGCAAGGGCACCAACCCCGAAGAACTGATTGGTGCGGCCCACGCCGGCTGCTTCTCCATGGCCCTGTCGATGATCCTTGGTGATGCAGGCTTCACCGCCGACAGCATCGACACCGAGGCGCAGGTCACCCTCAACCAGGTGGACGGCGGCTTTGCCATCACCGATATCCATCTGGTCCTCAAGGCCAAAATCCCGGACATTGACGCCAGCCAGTTTGAAGCGCTGACCACCAAGGCCAAAGAAGGCTGCCCGGTGTCCAAGGTGCTTAACGCCAACATCACGCTGGAAGCTACCCTGCTCTGATCCGAGCGCTTCTGGCAGCGGCCCGGTTCACATCCGGGTCGCGTGCTGGCGAACTGCCGCAGGCGTGGCGGGTCCAACGGTTATCGGCACAGTTCCTGTGCCTTGCCGTAGCGAAGGAATCAAAGATGAAACGTCTGATTGTCGCACTGACCTGCACCCTCATGGCCACCGGCGCCCTGGCTGCGCCCAAGTCCTGCGATGAACTCAAGGATGAAATCGAGGCCAGCATCCAGGCCAACAACGTCACCTCCTACACGCTTGAAATCGTCCCCAACGACGAAGTGCGCGACCAGAACATGGTGGTCGGCAGTTGCGAGTACGGCAGCAAGAAAATCATCTACCAGAACAACGACCGCTGATCAGATGCACTGGATGTGGCCTTCCCGGGCCACCACCTGGCGCTGGGTGTCGTAGAGCCTGGCTTCGATGTCATTGGTGAGCGAACGCACCTCCAGCCGATAGCGCTGGCCGGCCTGGAAGTGGTCATAGTCGACCTCGATGAAGCAGGTGATCTCGGTGAGATCGTCGCTGAACATCCCCAGTGCCGTGCCGGAGCGGTATTCGTAGTCGAAACGCACCTGCAGCTCATGCTTGCCCGGCGCTACCTGAAAATAACGCCCGTCCCAAGTGCGCTCACCGTCCAGCTTGTCGGCCATCACCATCTTGCCGGTCGGGGTGTAGAGGTCGACCCACGCCAGGCCCGGGTCGTGGACGGGCAAGGGGCCGGCACAGCCGGCCAGCAGGCCGAAGGCAAGAATCGATACGGTGGGGCGCATGGCAGACTCCGGTTCAATGGGGTGCGATGATAATGCTTTCTTCCTGTTTCAAGGCCGTTTATGCCCGCACTCGATGTTGTGCGCCTGTGGCGCGGTGTGCCCGTCCTGGCGTTTTTGCTGCTCGGCGGTTGTTCCAGCCTTTCGTATTACAGTCAGCTCGCTTCGGGGCAATGGCAATTGTTGCAGGCGCGCACGCCGGTGGCCGAGGTGCTGGCCGATCCGGGCCGCGATCCCAGGTTGCGCCAGCACCTGGCCCTTGCGCAGCAGGCCCGGCGCTTTGCCAGCGAGCACCTGCACCTGCCGGACAACCAGAGCTACCGGCTGTACGCCGACATCGGCCGCCCTTACGTGGTATGGAACGTGTTTGCCACCGAGGAGTTCTCGCTCACACCCGTGACCCACTGTTTTCCGATTGCCGGTTGCGTGGCCTACCGCGGCTACTACAGCCAGGGACGTGCGCGGGGCGCGGCGGCCTTGCAGAAGCAGGCCGGTCAGGATGTGTACGTGGCCGGGATCGAGGCCTATTCGACCCTGGGCTGGTTCAGCGATCCGATTCTCAACACCATGCTCGGCTGGGGCGATGAGCGTCTGGCGGCGCTGATCTTTCATGAGCTGGCGCACCAGCGCTTCTACGTGCAGGACGACACGTCTTTCAATGAGTCCTACGCCAGCTTCGTCGAGCAGCAAGGCGCCCGCCAATGGCGGGCTGCGCGGGGCCTGCCGGCCCAGGATGACATTCGCAGCGCCCAGCGCGATGCCCTCACCGCCCTGGTGCTGGAGGCCCGGCAGCGGCTTCAGGTGCTGTATGCCCAGCCGCTGCCGGCACCGGTGATGCGTGAGCGCAAGGCCGCTGAATTCGAACGCCTGCGCCATGAATACCGCACACTGCGCGACCGGCGCTGGCCGGGCGACACCCGCTTTGACGCCTGGATCAACGCCCCGCTGAATAACGCCCGGCTGTTGCCGTTCGGGCTTTACGAGCATTGGGTGCCGGCGTTTGCGGCAGTGTTTGCACAGGTCGGCGGCGATTGGCCCAGGTTTTACGCCCGCGTCGAGCACCTGGGCACACTGACCCCGGCCGAACGTACGGCCGCCTTGCAGGCACTGATGCCCGCCGTGCAGCACCCGTAGGCGCTCCGGCCTTCACGCAACATCCGTAGGAGATCATCCTGTGCCACTGGCACAGCGCCAAGGCGGCACGCTTTCGCGCAGCCAACATGCACCCGGTGTAGGAGCGCGCTTGCCCGCGACCGAGTGCGCAGCGCTCGCAGAAATCTCGAAAACGCTGAAAATCTACGACTGCTACGCAGCCGGTCGCGGGCAAGCGCGCTCCTACAAGGCCATAAACGCCTCATGCAACTGCGCCACCGTCGTAAACCGGTACTCCGGTGCCTCGGCGTCCAGTTCCTGGGCGCTGCCAAAGCCGTATTCCACCGCCGCCACCTGCAGCCCGTTGCGCCGGCCGCCGATCAGGTCGTGCTTGCGGTCGCCGATCATCAGGGTTTGCTGCGGGTCGAGCCCTTCTTCGGCCAGTAGATGAGCAATCAGCTCGACCTTGTCGGTGCGCGTGCCGTCCAGTTCGCTGCCGTAGATCACTTTGAAGTGCCGGGCAAAGTCGAAATGCCGGGCGATTTCCCGGGCGAATTCCCACGGCTTGGACGTGGCGACATACAAGGTACGGCCCTGCCCGCTCAGGGTGTCGAGCAGTTGCGGGATGCCTTCGAACACCTGGTTTTCATACAGGCCGGTCACCTTGAAGCGCTCGCGGTAGAACCCCACCGCTTCCCAGGCACGGGCTTCATCCATGGCATAGAACTGCATGAACGCCTGCAACAACGGCGGGCCGATGAAGTGCTCAAGCCGGGTAATGTCCGGCT
This sequence comes from Pseudomonas viridiflava, assembly GCF_900589395.1. Lineage (GTDB taxonomy): Bacteria > Pseudomonadota > Gammaproteobacteria > Pseudomonadales > Pseudomonadaceae > Aquipseudomonas. Next base: position 132,472 of record NZ_UUIS01000067.1, on the reverse strand, counting down.
CATCGATGCCCAGCTTGCCCAGGGCAAACTGGATCGAGCGGGTGATGCCCAAGCGTGGGTCGGTCAGGGTGCCGTCGAGGTCGAACAGAATGTTTTGCTGATGCATGCAATGAATGCCTTGGGGAAATGGGGCGGTGCGGATTCAGGCCTGATCGTAACCCTCGGCCAGGTGCTGGTCCTTGAGCTTCACGTAGTTGGCGGCGCTGTAGGGAAAGAAGGCGATCTCCTTTTCGGTCAGGGCCCGCACCTGCTTCACCGGGCGGCCCACGTACAGAAAGCCGCTTTCCAGCACCTTGCCAGGCGGCACCAGGCTGCCGGCGCCGATGATCACCTCATCCTCGACCACCGCGCCGTCCATGACCGTGGTGCCCATGCCCACCAGAATGCGATTGCCGATGGTGCAGCCGTGCAGCATGCACTGGTGGCCGATGGTCACCTCATCGCCGATCAGCAGCGCGAAGCCATCCGGGTTGAACGGCCCGGCGTGGGTGATGTGCAGCACGCTGGCGTCCTGCACGCTGGTGCGCGCGCCGATGCGGATGCGGTGCATGTCGCCGCGGATCACCGTCAGCGGCCACACCGAGCTGTCGGCGCCCAGCTCGACGTCACCGAGCACCACCGCCGAGGCGTCGACGAAGGCCCGCTCGCCAAGGTGCGGGGTGTGGTTCTGAAACTTGCGAATGGCCACGATAGCCTCCTTCTTTAGCGGTGATAGGGCGTCAATCAGGGTTTCGGTGCTGCGCGAGGCGGTGATTGTAATTAAGATGGCCCAGTGTTTCTTCCTGCCAAGGTGCAAAACGTGAGCGCGAACAACCCTCTTGTGCAACCGTACGACCTGCCGCCCTTCTCGGCGATCCGTGCCGAACATGTCAAACCGGCCATCGAGCAAATCCTGGCGGACAACCGTGTTGCCATCGCCGATATCCTGGCTCGCCAAGGCAACGCGCCCGACTGGGCCGGCCTGGTGCTGGCCATGGACGAACTCGACAGCCGCCTGGGCGCGGCCTGGAGCCCGGTGCGTCACCTCAATTCGGTGTGCAACAGCCCGGAGCTGCGCGAAGCCTATGAGTCGTGCCTGCCGGCCCTGAGCGCCTACTCCACCGAAATGGGCCAGAACCGCGCCCTGTTCCAGGCATACGAAGCGCTGGCCGCCAGTCCGCAAGCCGCCGGCTTCGACATTGGCCAGAAGACCCTCCTGGAAAACGCCCTGCGTGATTTCCGCCTGTCGGGCATCGATCTGCCGCCTGCGCAGCAACAGCGCTATGCCGAAGTGCAGAGCAAGCTGTCGGAGTTGGGCAGCCAGTTCTCCAACCAGTTGCTCGACGCTACCCAGGCCTGGACCAAGCTCGTGGCTGATGCCTCGGCACTGGATGGCCTGCCCGAGTCGGCCATCGCCCAGATGGCGGCCGCCGCCCAGGCCAAGGACCTGGAAGGCTACCTGATCACCCTGGAATTCCCCAGCTACTACGCGGTGATGACCTACGCCAACGACCGTGCGCTGCGTGAAGAGCTGTACACCGCCTACTGCACGCGCGCCTCCGATCAGGGGCCCAACGCCGGGCAGAATGATAACGGCCCGGTCATGGAACAGATCCTTGATTTGCGCCAGGAACTGGCCGGCCTGCTGGGCTTTGCCAACTTTGCCGAGCTGAGCCTGGCGACCAAGATGGCCGAGTCCAGCGACCAGGTGCTCAGCTTCCTGCGCGACCTGGCCACGCGCAGCAAGCCGTTCGCCGCCCAGGACCTGGAGCAGCTCAAGGCGTATGCCGCCCAACAGGGCTGCCCGGACCTGAAAAGCTGGGACACCGGTTACTACGGCGAAAAACTGCGCGAGCAGCGTTACAGCGTGTCGCAGGAAGTGCTGCGCGTGTACTTCCCGATCGACAAGGTGCTGGGCGGCCTGTTCGCCATCGTGCAGCGCCTGTACGGCATCGAGATTGCCGAGCTGACCGGCTTCGACACCTGGCACCCGGACGTGCGCCTGTTTGAAATCAAGGAAAACGGCCAGCACGTCGGCCGTTTCTATTTCGACCTGTACGCGCGCGCCAACAAGCGTGGTGGGGCCTGGATGGACGGTGCCCGCGACCGTCGCCGCACCGCAGGCGGCCAGTTGCAGAGCCCGGTGGCCAACCTGGTGTGCAACTTTACCCCGGCCTCGCCCGGCAAGCCGGCGCTGTTGACCCACGATGAAGTGACCACCTTGTTCCACGAGTTCGGCCACGGTCTGCACCACTTGCTGACCCGCATCGAGCATGCCGGTGTGTCGGGCATCAATGGCGTGGCCTGGGATGCGGTCGAGCTGCCGAGCCAGTTCATGGAAAACTGGTGCTGGGAACCCGAAGGGCTGGCGCTGATTTCCGGCCACTACGAAACCGGTGAGCCACTGCCGCAGGACCTGCTGGAAAAAATGCTGGCCGCCAAGAACTTCCAGTCCGGGCTAATGATGGTCCGCCAGCTGGAATTTTCGCTGTTCGACTTCGAACTGCACGCCACCCACGGCGATGGCCGCAGCGTGCTGCAAGTGATCGAAGGCATACGCGACGAAGTCTCGGTGCTGCGCCCGCCCGCCTACAACCGCTTCGCCAACGGCTTTGCGCACATCTTCGCCGGCGGTTATGCCGCCGGTTACTACAGCTACAAGTGGGCTGAAGTGCTGTCGGCCGATGCCTTCTCGAAGTTCGAAGAAGACGGCGTGCTCAATGCCGAGACCGGCCGGGCCTTCCGCGAAGCCATCCTGGCCCGTGGCGGTTCGCAGGCGCCCATGGTGTTGTTCGTCGATTTCCGTGGCCGCGAGCCGTCGATCGACGCACTGCTGCGCCATAGCGGGCTGAGTGAGGAGGCGGCATGAGCGACACCCCGCTGATCACCCCGAAGCGCTTCATCGCCGGCGCCGTGTGCCCGGCGTGCAGCGAGCCGGACAAGCTCAAGATGTGGAGCGAGGACGGCGTGCCGCACCGCGAATGCGTCAATTGCGGCTACAGCGACACGCTCAACGAGCAGGGGCTTTCTATTCCTAAAGAGTTGGGCACGCGGGTCAACCAGCCGGCGGCCAAGCCGGCCAACCCCAAGGTTCAGGGTGTGCAATTTTTCCCGAATCCGAAGTTGAAAAAGCCGGTCGATCCCGACTGAGTGCAGGCCAGGTCCGGGGCCTTGAGGTCAGGCTCCGGATCGGGCAGCGTTCAATCAAGGCAGCTCATGAACGTGGTTGCCAACTGCAGCAACACATCGTCTTCCGGAATGAACGCCGGATTGATTTCTTGCTTGTCCACCACTTCATCAAACTCGTTGTCATCGTTCGAACTGACGACCAGCAGGCAGCAGGTCACCTCACTGTCCTCGAAACACTCGATCAACACTTCAGGAAGTTTGCGCCGATTAAAGTTCTCGATCGTCAAACGAATTTCATACGTCGCCATGTTTCACCTCGTTTATGTCAATGAACGCGATGACCGTCAGCTGCGTTTGTGTCGATTGAAGAACGGGATGCTCGAGAACGTAGTGGCCAGTCACAGAAGAGTCCGTCGATCTTTATCGCTCTAGCCGCCTTGGCCATCTATATCCATGGGCCAGGGGACCAGATTGAACGGTTTGTTTCTTCTGGGTGCTGAGGCGCGTAATTCGTACCGGCTCATCGCTCATCCTGTCTGCGGTCAGGCAGGTAGTCGATCCTGACTGCTGTCGACGTTAGGCTCCTGTAAGACCGGGTGTCTACTGACAGAAATGACAGGGCGCAGGCTTTATAGATAAGAGGTCGAACACTACAGTGCTGGCCACGCAGGATTCCAGCAGATGATCGACCTGGGCGTTACAGGCGGGTCGGGCAGGGTTTTCTGACTTCAGGTCGAGTCAGGAACCGACTGACGTACGTTGCATTGCCTGGTTGATACACGTCGTTACTCAGGCGTTCGGATGTTACTGAGGCGATGGGGCGGCGGCCTCATCCTTTTTTCCAAGATGGACCCGGACAAAGGCCGTGGCCAGATCCTTCAGGATATTCTCGTCTTGGTCTGTGCCGTAGTCGCCGTCGCCATCGGCATCGACGCCGAATGCAACCTTGTCATAGACACCATTGTTTTGCGAAGACGACACGTAAGCGGCATATTCCATTTTATGGATCACGTATTCCCGGTCGATAAACTGCGGGCGCTCCTGGCGGACGTGAAACTCAATCGTTACTTCAGGGTTGTCATCACCGTCCTGATCTTCCAGCGTCAGAATCAAATCGTATCTGGCCATTATTCACCTCATGTGTGCGTCGGTTGAATCACCCGGGTATCGGGTTGGCTTACCTGGCTGACGTTAGGCCCGCAGGCCTGTAGCGTCTACTGACAGAAATGACAGTCAGGCCTGTGCCCGCCCTGCCGCTTGCCGGGTTTTCTACAGACGGTCAGTGGCACAACGAGATGAGTGGTGTACTGTATATAAAAACAGTACAAGGCATTTCTACATGACTCCTCCTCCGATTCGCGGGCGTGGCACGGCCAGCCATCCGCACAACCGCTTCGCCCCGCAGCGCTCGGTGGTCGAGGACGACGGCTGGTACCAGGAAGCCCCGCTGACCCGCGGCACCGAAGTGATCTTCGAGACCGCCAAGAGCATCATCACCCGCAACACGTCGCCGGACATTCCCTTCGACCGCTCCATCAACCCTTATCGCGGTTGCGAACATGGCTGCATCTACTGCTATGCCCGGCCCAGCCATGCGTACTGGGACTTGTCGCCAGGGCTGGATTTTGAAACGAAGCTGATCGCCAAGACCAACGCTGCCGCCCTGCTGGAGCAGCAACTGTCGAAGCCGGGGTATCGCTGCGCACCCATCACACTGGGGGCCAACACCGACCCGTACCAGCCCATCGAGCGCGAGCAGCGCCTGACCCGTGCCACGCTGGAGGTGCTGCTGCGTTATCGCCATCCGGTGACCATCATCACCAAGGGCTCGCTGATCCTGCGTGATCTGGACCTGCTGGCCGAGCTGGCCCGCCAGCGGCTGGTGTCGGTGTTCATCAGCCTCACCACGCTGGATGACGCGCTCAAGTGCACGCTGGAGCCACGGGCCGCTTCGCCCAAGGCCCGGCTGCGGGCCATCCGTGTGTTGCGTCAGGCCGGCGTGCCGGTCGGGGTGTTGTGTGCGCCGATGATCCCGATGATCAACGATCATGAACTGGAAGCCCTGATGACCGAGGCCCGGGACGCCGGCGCCCTGAGTGCCAGCTATATTCTGTTGCGCCTGCCCCTGGAGGTCGCGCCGCTGTTTGAAGAATGGCTGACGACGCATTACCCCCAGCGAGCCGCCCATGTCATGAGCCTGATCCGCCAGAGCCGCAACGGTGCCACCAACGACAGCCGCTTCGGTTCGCGGATGCGCGGGGAGGGGCAATTTGCCGATCTGCTGGCGCAGCGCTACAAACTGGCGGTCAAGCGGCTGGGCCTCAACGGGCGGGAAAGTTTTGTGCTCGACTGTGACTCTTTTTGCCCGCCCGGCGGTCAGATGTCATTGCTCTAGATTGCAAAGATGGCACTGGGCTATTGACAAAGCCCGATCTAGAGCGGTCGCATTCAGTTTCACTTAAGGTTTGACAGCTAGTCTGCAGTCAGGAGTGTCCTTCGCAGACACGTGCAACGGATCTGTACGTTTTTTCGAGTTGTTTCAGGGCATTGCCGCCATACGAACAAGCATGAAAATCCACACCAATCCGCCAGAGAGGATTCGACATGAGTGACAGGGAAAATCAGCCCTCGGCCAGTCCCCACCCCGAGGTGGAGACAGCCCAAGAGGCTTTCAAGCATATCGTGGACGGCTTTGTGCAGTTTCGTCATGAAGTGTTTCCACAGCAGGAAGAGCTGTTCAAGAAGCTGGCCACTGCGCAGAAGCCACGCGCCATGTTCATCACCTGCGCCGACTCGCGCATCGTGCCTGAGCTGATCACCCAAAGCTCCCCAGGCGACCTGTTCGTCACCCGTAACGTCGGCAACGTCGTGCCGCCCTACGGGCAGATGAACGGCGGCGTCTCCACCGCCATCGAATACGCCGTGGTGGCTTTGGGTGTGCAGCACATCATCATTTGTGGTCACTCCGATTGCGGTGCCATGCGTGCGGTGCTCAACCCGCACACCCTCGACAAGATGCCCACGGTCAAGGTCTGGCTGCGCCATGCCGAAGTGGCGCGCACCGTGGTCGAAGACAACTGCACCTGCGGTGACGAACACGAGAACATGCGTGTGCTGACCCAGGAAAACGTCATCGCCCAGTTGCAGCACTTGCGCACTCACCCTTCGGTGGCCTCCAAGCTGGCCAGCGGCCAGTTGTCGATCCACGGCTGGGTGTACAGCATCGAGACCAGTGAAATCCTGGCCTATGACGCCGAGCAGGACAGCTTCCGTCCTCTGGATGGCGACGGCCCGGCCCCGATGGCAACGCCCAAGGCCCGCTTCTTCTGACACCGATGGCCCGCAGGGGCGCGCCTGGCCCAGGCCAGGCGCGCCCCTGCGGCAGCGGTAAGTCAGTACGACCCGTTTAGTCACCCTTTAAAACAGCCATGACCGCTGCGCCTTGTGCGCACCGGCAGGCGTTGTCACGTCTGAAGAAAACCTGGAGAGAGCCGTCATGGACGCATCAGCCACCAAAGGCAGTGCCTCAATCAAATCTGTGCTGCCACGGGAGCTGCTGGCTTCCGTGGTTGTATTTCTTGTTGCCCTACCGCTGTGCATGGGCATCGCCATCGCCTCGGGCATGCCGCCGGCCAAGGGCCTGATCACCGGCATCATCGGCGGGCTGGTGGTGGGCTTCATTGCCGGCTCGCCGCTACAGGTCAGCGGCCCGGCGGCGGGTCTGGCGGTGCTGGTGTTCGAACTGGTGCGCGAACACGGCATGGCCATGCTCGGTCCGATCCTGTTGCTGGCCGGCCTGTTGCAGGTGCTGGCCGGACGTTTCAAGCTCGGTTGCTGGTTTCGCGTTACCGCGCCGGCAGTGGTCTACGGCATGCTGGCCGGTATCGGTGTGCTGATCGTGCTGTCACAGTTGCATGTGATGTTCGACAGTGGACCCAAACCGTCGGGGCTGGATAATCTGATCGGCTTCCCGGCGACCCTGGTGCAGGCCATCGGCCCCGGCACCGGCATGCAGGCCGGGCTGTTGGGCCTGGGCACCATCGCCATCATGTGGACCTGGGAAAAGCTGCGGCCGCACTCGCTGCGTTTTGTACCCGGCGCCCTGCTGGGTGTGGGCATCGCCACGGCGGTCAGCCTGTTCATGGCCTTGCAGGTCAAGCGCGTGCAGGTGCCGGCCGACCTGAGCGAGGCCATCGACTGGCTGCGCCCGGCTGACCTGCTCAACCTGGCCGATCCGGCCATCCTGGTCGCGGCCTTCGCCGTGGCCTTCATCGCCAGTGCCGAAACCCTGTTGTCAGCCGCGGCGGTCGACCGTATGCACAATGGCGTGCGCTCGGATTTCGACAAGGAACTGAGCGCCCAGGGCGTGGGCAACATGCTCTGCGGCCTGCTGGGTGCCCTGCCGATGACCGGCGTGATCGTGCGCAGTTCGGCCAACGTGCAGGCAGGCGCCACCACGCGGATGTCGACAATCTTCCACGGCCTGTGGCTGCTGGCATTCGTGTTGCTGCTGTCGAGCGTGCTGCAGAGCATTCCGGTGGCCAGCCTGGCGGGCGTGCTGGTGTACACGGGGCTCAAGCTGGTCGACCTCAAGGCCTTCCGTGGCCTGGGCCGCTACGGGCGGATGCCGATGTTCACCTATGCGGCGACGGCGGCGGCGATCATCTTCACCGACCTGTTGACCGGTGTGCTGATCGGTTTCGCCCTGACCCTGGTCAAGCTGGCCTTCAAGGCGGCGCGCCTGAAGATCAGCCTGGTGCAGATGCCAGACAGCGAAGAGCTGGAGTTGCGCCTGGTCGGTGCCGCGACCTTTCTCAAGGTGCCGGCGCTGACCCAGGTGCTGGGCACTGTCCCGACGGGCAGCACCGTGCATGTGCCGTTGAGCAACCTGACCTACATCGACCACGCCTGCCTTGAGCTGCTGGAGCAATGGGGCCGCGCCAATGCCGCCCATGGCACGCGGCTGCTCATCGAACCGCGCGGGCTCAAGCGCCGGCTTGAAGGCCGGGTGCGCACCACCACCGGCATTGGCGCGAGCGCCTCGTAGCGCCGCCTCCTGCCACCGCCCTCGTAGGCGCGACCAACGGTCGCGAAGGCTGCCCGCTCCGGGCAGCCTTACGGGGCCAGGCCTTCCAGCTCCAGGCTGACGCCCAGTTGCATCGACAGGCACGGCCAGCGTTTCCAGGCCGCTTGCGTGCCGGGGCTGGCAAGCTGTTCGCGGTAGGCTTCGACCGACTCCAGGGCAAAGATTTCTTCGTCGAGCAGCGTGTGCACCGCATGGTGCACCGCTTCGTCGAGCTGGTTGGCGAAGCTTTCGCCGATCAACTGGTGGGCGATGACGTTGGCCACCGTCGAGTCCGACGGAATCAGCGGCTGGCCCAGATGACGGATGTACAGGTCGTTGATCTCCTCGACAAGACGATGGGCCAGGTAGGCTTCGTCCAGCAGGCTGTCCAGGCCTTCGTGGCTTTCCATGATCAATGGCGGGCTGGTGAAGAACTGGGCCGCAATGCGCAACACCGGTTTGATCTGCGCCTCGATACCGGCTTCGATCGCGGCATTGTGGGCGGCTTCGAGCAGGTCGGGCACGTGTTCGATATACGTCGTGACAAACCGCGTCAGTGCGTTATGGGCATCGCCCTCGGGTAACGCAATGGCGGGATGCAGGTGCTGCAGTTGGCTTTCCAGCCGCTGAAACAGTTGGCCGGTCCGGGCTTCATGTTGCTGGGCACGCTGGATCTGCTCACGCAAGGCAGCGATGTTCATGGCGACTCCTGAGGCATAGGCCTGGGTATTTTCTAATGATCAAATGCAAGAAACGGCCTGCCCTCTTCAGACCGTCTCTGCGGCTTCTGGCCTGCAAATACTGGGTCGAACAAAGTTTGACGAATTTTCCTACCTGTATGGGATGACATACATTAGCTCGGTTGACACATTGGCTAAGACTGATTTGTCATAACAGATTCTTTTTTATATGGCTGGGCGGTCAGAAAAGAGTCGACCGGTCATGCTTTTGCTTTTTTGCCGCTGGGCCGATGCAGCCTGGCGAGCTCATGTGCCTGTCTATACTGCTGGGCAGGAAGCAGCTGATGGCCTTCAAGGCCCGAGTCAGCCGTCCGCAAGCCGCTCCCTTGAGCGCAGGTGTTCGATGCCTGCGCAGGCTCATGAGTCGTGGGGGTAAACCCAATGAGGCGTCAGCCCGCAACAGGCGTTCTGGCGGTGCTGGGGGCGAGCGGTGGCCAGGCCCAGGCGGCCTGGACCTTGAACATGGCACCCGGTGTCACCGAGGTCAGCCAGGCCGTGCACACCCTGCACATGACCATTTTCTGGATCTGCGTGGCGATCGGTCTGGTGCTGTTCGCCGCCATGGCCTGGAGCCTGTTTGCCCACCGGCGCTCGCGCCATGCGCAGCCTGCCGGCTTTCATGAAAACACCCGGGTCGAGATCCTCTGGACCGTGGTGCCCTTGCTGATTCTGGTGGGCATGGCCATTCCGGCCACCCTGACCCTGATCCATATGTACGACACCAGCGAATCGCAGGTCGACGTGCAGATCACCGGCTACCAGTGGAAATGGCACTACCGCTACCTGGGCCAGGACGTCGAGTTCTTCAGCAACCTGGCCACCCCGACCGAGCAGATCAATAACCGCGACGACAAGGGCGAGCATTACCTGCTGGAGGTCGATCAGCCATTGGTATTGCCGGTGGGCGAAAAGATCCGTTTTCTGGTCACCGGGGCCGACGTGATTCATTCCTGGTGGGTGCCGGCCTTTGCGGTCAAGCGCGACGCCATTCCCGGGTTCGTCAATGAAGCCTGGACGCGTATCGACACCCCGGGCATCTACCGTGGCCAGTGCACCGAATTGTGCGGCAAGGACCACGGCTTCATGCCGGTGGTGGTCGAAGCCCGCCCCCAGGCCGAGTACCAGGTCTGGCTGAACGAGCGCAAGCAGGAGAGCGCCCGGCTCAAGGAACTGACGAGCAGGGAATGGACCCGGGAAGAGCTGATCGCGCAGGGTGAAAAGGTCTACCGCAGCACCTGTGCGGCCTGTCATCAGCCTGAAGGCCAGGGCCTGCCGCCGATGTTTCCGGCGCTCAAGGGCTCGAAGATCGCCACCGGCCCGGTCGAGGCGCACCTCGATATCGTGTTCAACGGCAAGCCGGGCACCGCCATGGCGGCGTTCGGCAAACAGTTGAGCGAGGTCGACATCGCCGCGGTGGTGACCTATGAGCGCAACGCCTGGGGCAACGACACAGGCGACATGCTTGTACCAAAAGATGTAGCGACCTACAAACAGGCCCAGCAATGACATACACAAGACCGTGCAGGAAATCCCCCGTCGCCTTGGCGCTACGCTCTCGCGCAGCCAGCATCAGGCTGTGGGAGGGGGCTCTGCCGGAATGCCGGACTACCATAATCGGCTGCGCAGCCGTCACAAGTTGTCAGCGTCTCATCGATTTGCGTGAGCGCTTCGCGCTCAATCGCCGGCAAGCCGCCTCCCACAAATGGCGTACCGGGCCTTTCGCGACCGTTTGCCGCGCCCACGGGATTGGCGGCATGCCCCGAATCCGCTGTTGTGGGAGGCGGCTTGCCGGCGATGGCTGCCGTCCAGGCCCGCACGATGGCGCGGTCTTGCCGGCCTTCGCGACCGTTGGTCGCGCCTACGGGATGGACGGTGTGCCCTGACATCGGGCTCGACCCACTTTGCGTGGCGAGCGCCCACACTCATCGCGTGTTGACCGGAGGACGCCCCTGATGAGCACCGTCATCGAAGACCTCGGCCACGATCACGCCCATGGCCCGGCCAAGGGCCTGATGCGCTGGGTGCTGACCACCAACCACAAGGACATCGGCACGCTGTACCTGCTGTTCAGCTTCAGCATGTTCCTGCTCGGTGGCACTTTCGCCATGGTGATCCGCGCCGAGCTGTTCCAGCCGGGCCTGCAGATCGTGCAACCGGAATTCTTCAATCAGATGACCACCCTGCACGGCCTGATCATGGTCTTCGGTGCGGTGATGCCGGCCTTTGTCGGGCTGGCCAACTGGATGATCCCGCTGATGATCGGCGCGCCCGACATGGCCCTGCCGCGCATGAACAACTTCAGTTTCTGGATTTTGCCGGCTGCCTTCCTGATGCTGGTCTCGACCCTGTTCATGCCCGGCGGCGGGCCCAATTTCGGCTGGACCTTCTATGCACCGCTGTCGACCACCTACGCACCGCAAAGCGTGACCTTCTTTATTTTCGCCATCCACATGCTGGGCATCAGTTCGATCATGGGCGCGATCAATGTGATTGCCACTATCCTCAACCTGCGCGCCCCGGGCATGACCCTCATGAAGATGCCACTGTTCGTCTGGACCTGGCTGATCACCGCCTTCCTGCTGATCGCGGTGATGCCGGTGCTGGCCGGCTGCGTGACCATGATGCTGCTGGACATCCACTTTGGCACCAGCTTTTTCGATGCCGGCGGCGGTGGTGACCCCTTACTGTTCCAGCACGTGTTCTGGTTCTTTGGCCACCCGGAGGTGTACATCATGATCCTGCCGGCGTTTGGCGCAATCAGCTCGATCATCCCGGCGTTCTCGCGCAAGCCGCTGTTCGGCTACGCCTCGATGGTCTACGCCACGGCGGCCATCGCCTTGCTGTCGTTCCTGGTGTGGGCGCACCACATGTTCGTAGTCGGCATCCCGCTGATCGGCGAGCTGTTTTTCATGTACGCCACCATGCTGATTGCGGTGCCCACCGGGGTGAAGGTGTTCAACTGGGTCAGCACCATGTGGCGCGGCTCAATGACCTTCGAGACGCCGATGCTGTTTGCCGTGGCGTTCGTGATCCTGTTCACCATCGGCGGCTTCTCGGGGCTGATGCTGGCCATCGCGCCTTCGGATTTCCAGTACCAGGACACCTACTTTGTGGTCGCGCATTTTCACTATGTGCTGGTGCCGGGGGCGATCTTCGGCATCTACGCCTCGGCCTATTACTGGCTGCCCAAGTGGACCGGGCACCTGTATGACGAAACCCTGGGCAAGCTGCATTTCTGGCTGTCGTTCGTGGGCATGAACCTGGCGTTCTTTCCCATGCACTTCATTGGTCTGGCCGGCATGCCGCGCCGGGTGCCGGACTACAACCTGCAGTTTGCCGACTTCAACATGGTGTCCTCGATCGGGGCTTTTACCTTCGGGGTCACCCAGTTGTTGTTCCTGTTCATTGTCATCAAGACCATCCGGGGCGGTGCACCAGCCCCGGCCAAACCCTGGGATGGCGCTGAAGGGCTGGAATGGAGCGTGCCGTCGCCGGCGCCCTATCACACCTTCAGTACCCCGCCGGTGATCAAGTGATGCGTCGGCCAGCAGCGGTGAACCGCGTGGTCATCCGGCTCGTGATGGTCGTGGTGGCAATGTTCGGCTTCGGCTTTGCACTGGTGCCGTTGTACGAGGTCATGTGCCAGGCCTTCGGCATCAACGGCAAGACCGGTGGGCAGTACCGCGGCGAACAGGTGGTCGACGAGGCGCGCGAAGTGCGGGTGCAGTTCGTCACCAGCAACGCGGCCGGCATGAGCTGGGCGTTCTACCCCGGCAGCAGCGAGCTGCGGGTGCACCCGGGTGCGGTCAACGAGATGCTGTTTGTCGCGCACAACCCCACCGGCCAGACCATGACCGCCCAGGCGGTGCCCAGCGTGGCACCGGGCGCAGCGGCGGCCTGGTTCCACAAGACCGAATGCTTCTGCTTTACCCAGCAGGTGTTGCAGCCGGGCGAGCGCATCGAGATGCCGGTACGTTTCATTGTCGACCGCCAGTTGCCGGCCGAGATCAGGCAACTGACCCTGGCCTACACCCTGTTCGACATCACCCAACGCCGGCCCAAGGCGGCACGGGCCGAGACCCTCGCCGCCGGCAACGGCCCGACGGAGGCGCCATGAGCACTGATCATTACTACGTCCCCGCCCAGAGCAAATGGCCCATCGTCGGCACGCTGGCGCTGTTGGTGACGATGTTCGGCCTGGCCACCTGGTTCAACGACCTCAAGACCGGGCAGCCGGGCTCCTTCGGGCCATGGCTGGTGCTGGCCGGTGCCCTGCTGGTGGCCTGGATGATGGTCGGCTGGTTCGGCGCGGTGGTGCGCGAGAGCCGCGCCGGGCTGTACAGCGCCCAGTTGGATCGGTCGTTTCGCTGGGGCATGGGCTGGTTCATCTTTTCCGAGGCGATGTTCTTCGCCGCCTTCTTCGGCATGCTGTTCTATATCCGCTACTGGACCGGTCCCTGGCTGGGTGGCGAAGGCAGCAACGGTATTTCCAACATGCTCTGGCCGGAATTTCGCTACCAGTGGCCGCTGCTCGACAACCCCGACCCCAAGCGCTACCCGGCGCCGGCCGGCACCATCGACCCGTGGACCCTGCCGCTGATCAACACCGTGCTGCTGGTGACCTCCAGCGTCACTCTGACCCTGGCGCACCATGCCTTGAAGCACGACCGGCGCCGGGCGCTCACGCTGTGGCTGGCCACCACCGTGCTGCTGGGCGCGGCCTTTCTGGCCCTGCAAATCACCGAATACCTGCACGCCTACCATGAGCTGGGGCTGACCCTGGGGTCAGGCATCTACGGCGCGACGTTTTTCATGCTCACCGGCTTTCATGGCCTGCATGTCACCATCGGCGCCCTGATTCTACTGGTGGTGTTGTTGCGCATCCTGCGCGGGCATTTCGATGCCCGGCATCAGTTTGGTTTTGAAGCGGCGAGCTGGTACTGGCACTTCGTCGACGTGGTATGGATCGGTCTGTTTGTCTTTGTCTATGTGATCTGACTGTAGGACCTGTAGGACCGACTTCAGTCGGGAAATCGGCACCACCGCGGCGCGCTTTTCGCGGCTAAAGCGGATCGCCGCCCGGCCGCTCCTACGGTCGGGAAGCCGGCACTCTCAAGGGATTGGACGCAACATGAAACGCTTCACGCTGCACCCGCTGCCTACCGTGCTGCTGGTGTTGGTGCTGCCGGTGCTGCTACTGCTCGGGCTGTGGCAGTTGCACCGGGCGCAGGACAAATACAACCTGCTGACCTTGCAGGCCGAGCAGCAGGTCATGGCCCCCCGTGCGCTGGATGAGCTGCTGCCCGTGGCTGACCCGGCCTGGCGACGGGTGCGGTTGCAAGGGTTTCTGGATGCCGGACACACGCTGTTGCTGGACAACAGCAGTCGCGATGGCCGGGCCGGCGTCGAGCTGTTGCAGCCGCTGCACGATGAGCTCAGCGGCCTCTGGGTGCTGCTCAATCGCGGCTGGCTGCCCTGGCCGGACCGGCGTGAGCCACCGGTGTTTACCACCCCCGACACGCGCCTGGATGTTGAGGCCTGGATTTACGTGCCCCCCGGCCCTGGCTTTCATCTGCAAGCCGACGTGCCTTCTGCGTACTGGCCGCACCTGGTCACCCAGGTCGAGCCGGCGCAGCTCTGGCGTGAACTGGGGCGCGCCGGCTATGCCCATCAATTGCGCCTGCTGCCGGGCCCGGCGGCCTATCGGGTCGACTGGCCGGTGGTGAACATGGCACCGGCCACGCATCGCGGCTATGCCGTGCAGTGGTTCAGCCTGGCCGCCGCCTTGCTGGTGCTCTATGTGTACCTGGGCTTCCATGTGCCAACGGGGCGACGGACATGAGTGCCGTGTTGCCGCCGCGTACCCGACGCCTGGGGCGTGTGCAACTGGTGCTGCTGGTGGCCGGGTGCATCCTGCCGATGATCCTGGCGACCAGCATGTACCGCTGGCAATTCTGGGTGCCGGACAGCCGTACCTGGCACGGTGAACTGATCGCCAATGGCCAGGGCCGCCTTGAGCTGGGCGTGGCAGCCACCGATGCGCGCTGGCAGCTGCTGGTGACCGACAGCGGGTCGTGTGCCAGCCAATGCCGGGAGCTGGTGTACCTGGCCCGGCAGGTCAATGTCGGGCTGGGCCGTGAGGCCAGTCGGGCCAGCCATGCCCTGGCCAGCGCCGCGCCGCCCGACAGCGACTATGCCGCGACCCTGGCGGGCGAGTACTCGCAGTTGCAGCGTTACTCGCTCGACCTGCAGCGCTATGGGCCTGTTGCACCGGCCACTGCACCTGCCTGGCTGTGGATCGTCGACCCGCACGGCAATCTGGTGCTGCGTTATGGCGCAGGCGTCAGCGGCCAGGATGTGCTGCGCGACCTGAGGCACTTGCTCAAGCTGTCGAAGATCGGTTGAAAGGAGGCTGACATGCGCCGCTACGGCTATCGCCTGGCCCTGTTCGCCACCGCCCTGGCGCTGCTGGTGGTGCTGCTGGGCGCCTGGACCCGGCTGACCCATGCCGGGCTCGGCTGTCCGGACTGGCCGGGCTGTTATGGCCTGCTCACCGTGCCCACCGGCGAGGTACAGACTGCCCAGGCTGCGCGTGATTTTCCTCACGCGCCGTTACAGCCAGACAAGGGCTGGAACGAGATGATTCATCGCTATGGCGCCGGGCTGCTGGGCCTGACCATCAGCATCCTGGCCTGGCA
This sequence comes from Pseudomonas viridiflava, assembly GCF_900589395.1. Taxonomy (GTDB): domain Bacteria; phylum Pseudomonadota; class Gammaproteobacteria; order Pseudomonadales; family Pseudomonadaceae; genus Aquipseudomonas. The sequence goes on along the minus strand of NZ_UUIS01000067.1, from coordinate 116,861 downwards.
GGCCTGGCGCCAGCGCCATCAGGCCCGGCAACCGCTGGCGCTGCTGTTGCTGGCGCTGGTGTGTGCCCAGGCGTTGTTTGGCATGTGGACCGTGACTCTCAGGCTCTGGCCACCGGTGGTCACCGTGCACTTGCTGGGCGGGCTGGCGACCCTGAGCATGCTGCTGGTGCTGACCTTGCACTTGAGCGGGATCACGGCGCCTGCCGTCAAGCCGGCGGCTTCTTTGCATCGCCTGGCATGGCTGGCCCTGGCTGTTGTGGTGGGGCAGATCGTGCTTGGTGGCTGGGTCAGTACCCATTACGCGGCGATGGCCTGCCCGGACCTGCCGACCTGCCAGGGCCAATGGTGGCCGGCCACTGACTTTGCCGGCGCCTTTCTCTGGCACCCGCCGATCGGTCCCGATTACCTGGGTGGCCTGCACAGCAGCGAAGCCCGCACCGCCATTCATATGGCTCATCGCCTGGGCGCGCTGCTGGTGAGCCTGGTGGTGCTTGCGCTGTGTTGGCAACTCAAGCGCGCCGGCTGGCATCGGCTGGCGCTGCTGCTGGGTACAGCCTTGCTGCTGCAAGTGACGCTGGGGCTGGGCAACGTACTGGCACAAGTGCCGCCCTGGCTGGCGCTGGCCCACAGTGCGGGTGCGGCGCTGCTGCTGCAGGTCATGACCGTGGTGCATTACCGCCTGTGGCAGGCCGGTCATGTCACACAGGGCGGTATTTGTTAGGCTTGCCCTTCTCGCCGGCCGAGCGTAGGCACCTGATCCGCTTAGCCGCTCAGCCGTTCAGCGCACTGCATGGACCCGATGATGACCCGCACCCAGAAAACCGTCTTTATTCTCGTGGCCATCGTGGCCGTGATCCTCGGCCTGACCGTGCAGCGCGTGCTGTCGGGCCGCAGCGGCGCCGACCAGGCCGCGCTGGTGGACGCCGGCATCATCCTGCTGCCGCAGGCCCGCACCGTTCCCGGCCTGAAAATGACCGACCAGAACGGCGAGCCGGTGGCGGTCGATCAACTCAAGGACAAATGGACGCTGGTGTTTCTGGGCTACACCTATTGCCCTGACATCTGCCCCGCCACCCTGGCCCAGCTGCGCCAGATCAAGGGCGAACTGCCCAAGGACGTCGCCGGCCGGTTGCGCGTGGTGCTGGTCAGCGTCGACCCGGATCGCGACACGCCCGAGCAGTTGAAAAAGTACCTGGCGTATTTCGACAAGGACTTCATCGGCCTGAACGCGCCGGTCAATGAACTGAAGACGCTTTCCAATGCCCTGAGCATTCCGTTCATCCCTGCCGACACCCGCAAGCCAGGCTACACCGTGGACCACAGCGGCAACCTGGCCCTGCTGGGGCCGGACGGCAAGCAACATGGTTTTATTCGTGCACCGCTGAACGTCAAGAAGCTGAGCGAGCGGCTGCCGGGGTTGTTGGCGTTGTAGGTAGGCACCGCATTCGCGAAATGTCGGTAAAACCGCCCCATCTGCCAGGCTTGTGCAACAGCCATCGCCGGCAAGCCGCCTCCCACAGGAGTGTGTCGAGCCTGGATTAAGGGCATGGCGCCAATCCCATGGGCGCGAGCGTAGACCGTGAAGGTATCGCTGGATGATCTATAGCCTTGATGCAGTTGATTGGTGGGAGGGGGCTTGCCCGCGAAGAGGCCAGCAAGGTCCCTGCGCGGTAATCGCCGGCAAGCCGCCTCCCACAATTTTCAATGCTCGCCATGCGATAGCGCGGTGTCAGTGACAAGCGCGATCGCTATCAATCAGAACGCCGGCACGACCGCGCCTTTGTATTTCTCGGCGATGAAGGCTTTGACTTCCGGGCTGTTCAGTGCGGCGGCCAGTTTCTTGATGGCGTCGGCGTCCTTGTTGTCCGGGCGGGCGACCAGGAGGTTGGCGTACGGCGACTCGGCGCCTTCGATGGCCAGGGCGTCCTTGGTCGGGTCCAGCTTGGCGCCCAGCGCGTAGTTGGTGTTGATCAGCGCCAGGTCGACCTGGGTCAGTACGCGCGGCAGGGTGGCGGCTTCCAGCTCACGGAACTTCAGGTTTTTCGGGTTCTCGGCCACATCCTTGGGGGTCGCCAGGATATTGGTCGGGTCCTTGAGGGTGATCAGGCCGGCCTTGGCCAGCAGCAGGAAGGCACGGCCTTCGTTGGTGGCGTCGTTGGGCAGGGCCACGGTGGCGCCGTTGGGCAGGTCGTCGAGCTTCTTGAATTTCTCGGAGTAGGCGCCGAACGGCTCGACGTGCACCTTGGTCACGCTCACCAGGTTGGTGCCCTTGCCCTTGTTGAACTCATCCAGGTACGGCTGGTGCTGGAAGAAGTTGGCGTCCAGGCGCTTTTCGGCCACTTGCACGTTGGGCTGCACGTAATCGGTGAAGACCTTGATCTTCAGGTCCACGCCTTCCTTGGCCAGGGTCGGCTTGAGGAATTCCAGGATCTCGGCCTGCGGAATGGCGGTGGCGGCAATGCTCAGGGTTTCATTGGCCTGGGCAGACAGCGCGGTCATGGCAGCAAATGCGGCAACCAGCTTTTTCATGCAACAACTCCTTGATGAGGCCCGCATCCGGCGGGCTACGACTAACGCAATGCAGTTAACGGTGTGAAAAATACGCCACCAGCCGGTCGCCGACGGTTTGCAGGATCTGCACCAGCACCAGCAGCAGTACGACCGTGACGAACATGACATCGTTCTGGAAACGCTGGTAACCGTAGCGGATCGCCAGGTCCCCCAGCCCGCCGGCACCCACGGCGCCGGCCATGGCGGTGAACGACACCAGGGCAATGGCAGTGACGGTGATGGCCGCCAGGATGCCGGGCCGTGCCTCGGGCAGCAGCGCCTTGACCACGATCTGCGTGGTGCTGGCGCCCATGGCTTGGGTCGCCTCGATGATGCCCTTGTCGACCTCGCGCAGCGCGGTCTCGACCAGCCGGGCAAAGAACGGCGTCGCACCGGCAATCAACGGCGGCAAGGTGCCGAGGATGCCCAGCGAGGTGCCGGTGATGATCTGCGTCAGCGGCATCATCACGATCAGCAGGATGATGAACGGCAGGGCTCGCAGCATGTTCACGATCAGCCCGACCGTGGCGTACAGCGGCTTGTTCTCCAGCAGCTGGCGCGGCGAGGTGAGAAACATCAGCACGCCCAGCGGCAGGCCCAGCAGCACGGTAAAGCCCAGCGACACGCCCAGCATGATCAGGGTGTCGCCGGTGGCCAGCCAGATTTCATACCAGTCGACGTTGGAAAACAGGTTCACGAAAGCGTCCATCAGCGCAGCACCTCCATATGGACATCAGCGGCGCTGAAGCGGGCGAAGGCGGCGTCCATGTCGCCGCCGGTGATGGCCAGGGTCAACTGGCCGTAGGGCACATCCTTGATGCGGTCGATCCGACCGGCCAGGATGCTGTAGTCGACGCCGGTCTCGCGCGCCACGGTGCCCAGCAGCGGCGCGTAGGTGGCCTCGCCCTGGAAGGTCAGGCGCACGATGCGGCCCTGCACATGGGCGAAGTCTTCACGCTGCTCGTTCTCGTCGAGGTGCTCGTCTTCCTGCACGAAGCGCTTGGTGGTCGGGTGCTGCGGGTGCAGGAACACATCGGCCACCCGGCCCTGCTCGACGATGACGCCGGCGTCCATCACCGCGACCTGGTCGCAGACCCGGCGGATCACGTCCATTTCATGGGTGATCAGCACGATGGTCAGTTTCAGCTCGCGGTTGATCTCGGCCAGCAGTTGCAGTACCTGAGCAGTGGTTTGCGGGTCCAGGGCGCTGGTGGCTTCGTCGCACAACAGAATCTTCGGCCGGGTCGCCAGGGCGCGGGCGATGCCGACGCGCTGCTTCTGGCCGCCGGACAATTGCGCCGGGTATTTCTTTGCATGGGCGCTCAGGCCCACGCGCTCGAGCAACTCGGCAACGCGCTGGTCGATCTGCTCGCGCGGCAGGTCGCCGGCCAGCGTCAGCGGCATGGCGACGTTGTCGGCCACAGTGCGCGAAGACAATAGGTTGAAGTGCTGGAAGATCATCCCGACCTGGCGGCGAAAGCGCCGCAGGCCATTGGCGTCCAGCGCGGTCACGTCTTCACCGTCGACGGTGATACGCCCGCCGCTGGGATTTTCCAGGCGATTGATCAGGCGCAACAGGGTGCTTTTACCGGCACCGGAGTGGCCGATCAGGCCATACACCTGGCCGGCCTCGATGCGCAGGCGGGTGGGGTGCAGGGCCGGGATGTCCTTACCGGCGACCCGGTAGGTTTTCTGGACGTCAAGAAACTCGATCACTAACCAAACCTTTTAGGGCGAACCTTGTGGGTGCGTGTACAGGGGGCGCATGGGCGACGATCCGCTCTGGCCGCCAATGGCAGCGCCACGCTGCCGTGCCCGGCCGGATAAGCCGGGCGCGCATTTTAGCCTGTCAGCGCCGTGCGGCTTAGCATTTATTTCCAGTACAAGCTGCTCAATGGCTATAACGCGACCGGTGGGAATATCCACAGTGAAATTCAGTGAACGGCTTCGTTTGCTCCCGGTCACTCCTTGTACACCGTGATTCATACCTCGCTGACAGGGCCGCCATGTGACGGGTTCTGCGCGACTGACGCCACGATCGAGGAGCTGTATCGATGAGCAACAAGACCCAGAACCCCGTCACCCCGACGCCTGCCAGCGAACTGGCCGGTACCGACACGCTTGACCGGGGTAACCGCAACGCCAAGCTCGACAGCCTGGAGGCCGTGCGTTCCGACGCCACCGGCCAGGCGCTGCGCACTAACCAGGGTGTGAAGATCGCCGACAACCAGAACACCCTCAAGGCCGGCAGCCGGGGTCCGTCGCTGCTGGAAGACTTCATCATGCGCGAAAAAATCACGCATTTTGACCACGAGCGCATTCCAGAGCGCATCGTCCATGCCCGTGGCACCGGCGCGCACGGTTACTTCCAGACTTACGAGAACCACAGCGCGCTGAGCAAGGCCGGCTTTCTGCGCGACCCGGGCAAAAAGACCCCGGTGTTCGTGCGCTTCTCCACCGTGCAGGGCCCGCGTGGTTCGGGCGACACCGTGCGCGATGTGCGTGGCTTTGCCGTGAAGTTCTACACCGACGAAGGCAATTTCGACCTGGTGGGCAACAACATGCCGGTGTTCTTCATCCAGGACGCGATCAAGTTCCCGGACTTCGTGCATGCGGTCAAACCCGAGCCGCACAATGAGATTCCTACCGGCGGCTCGGCCCACGACACCTTCTGGGATTTCGTCTCGCTGGTGCCGGAGTCGGCGCACATGGTGATCTGGGCCATGTCCGACCGCGCCATCCCCAAAAGCCTGCGCAGCATGCAAGGCTTTGGCGTGCACACCTTTCGTCTGATCAACACCGAAGGCAAGGCCAGCTTCGTCAAGTTCCACTGGAAGCCCAAGTTCGGCGTGTGCTCGCTGGTCTGGGACGAAGCCCAGAAGCTGGCAGGCAAGGACACCGATTTCCACCGCCGTGACCTGTGGGAGTCCATCGAGATGGGCGACTACCCGGAATGGGAATTGGGCGTGCAGATCGTTGCCGAGGAAGACGAGCACAAATTCGACTTCGACCTGCTCGACCCGACCAAGATCATCCCTGAAGAACTGGTGCCGGTGACGCCGCTGGGCAAGATGGTCCTGGACCGCAACCCGGACAACTTCTTTGCCGAAGTCGAGCAGGTTGCCTTCTGCCCGGGCCATATCGTGCCCGGCATCGACTTCTCCAACGACCCGCTGCTGCAGGGCCGGCTGTTTTCCTACACCGACACGCAGATCAGCCGCCTGGGCGGGCCGAACTTCCATGAAGTGCCGATCAACCGCCCGGTGGCGCCGAACCACAACAACCAGCGCGACGCCCAGCACCGCAGCACCATCCACAAGGGCCGTGCGGCCTACGAGCCGAACTCCATCGATGGCGGCTGGCCGAAGGAGACCCCGGCCGGTCCGCAGGATGGCGGCTTCGAGAGTTATCAAGAGCGTATTGAAGCGCACAAGGTGCGTGAGCGCAGCGAGTCGTTTGGCGATCACTTTTCGCAAGCCACGCTGTTCTTCAACAGCATGAGCGAGCACGAAAAAGAGCACATCATCGCCGCCTACAGCTTCGAGTTGGGCAAGGTCGAGCGCGAGCACATCCGTGCACGCCAGGTGAACGAGATCCTGGCCAATATCGACCTGGCCCTGGCTGCCCGCGTGGCCGCCAACCTGGGCCTGCCGGCGCCGAAGGCCGGCACGGTCGCGGCGGTCAAGACTTCGCTGAAGCAATCCCCGGCCCTGAGTCAGGCCAACCTGTTGCCGGGCGATATCGTCTCGCGCAAGGTGGCGGTGCTGGTGGCCAACGGGGTCGACGGCAAGGCGGTCGAAGCCATCAAGGCCGCGCTGATGGCCAAGGGCGCGCACGCCAAGGTGCTGGGGCCGACCTCGGCACCGGTGACCACCGCCGATGGCCAGACCCTGCCAGTGGATGCGTCAGCCGAGGGCTTGCCGTCGGTGGCCTTCGATGCGGTGTTCGTGCCCGGTGGCGCCGAGTCGGTGAAAGCGCTGAGCACTGACGGCGTGGCTTTGCACTACCTGCTCGAAGCCTACAAGCACCTCAAGGCCATTGCGGTTGTGGGTGAAGCCAAGGAGCTGCTGACCCAGCTGCGTCTGGAGCAAGACGCCGGGCTGCTGGTGGTGTCCGACGGTGCGTCGACCGAGGCGTTCCTGAACGCCATCGCGCAACACCGGGTCTGGGCGCGTGAGCCCAAGGCCAAGGCTGTGCCGGCGTAATTGAGTCGCGCGCCTGGGTGAACGTTGTTGAAGGGCGTCCCCAGGCGACGGGGCCAGACGGGGCGATGCAGAGCTGTGCCTGTCCGTCATCGCGGCAAGCCGCCTCCCAGAGGTGTCCAGTCGGACACCGACACTGTGGGAGGCGGCTTGCCGGCGATAAGGTCAGTTCAGACTGGCACGTCCGCTTGGTCGAGCGGCTTGTTCAGAGGCGGGCAGGCGTCAGGACAATCCGGGCCGGCTGGTGGCGGTCGATCTGCCGATGCAGGTCGAGCTCGAAATTCGGATTGATCCGGGTCACCCGTTTGCCCAGCAGGTTCGCCAGCCACGGGTAGTCGGCCGTGCGTGGCACTTCGATCAGCACATCGCAATTGAAGTTGACGATGTCGCTGGCAATCGCGTCCAGTTGCTTGCGCATCCGGGCGATGTCCGTGGTGTTCAACTCGATGACCGTGCTCGGTGCGTCCAGGTCGACCAGCCGGGCAACGCGCCGTGCCTCGGCGGCGCGCAGCTCGGCCTCGGCTTTTTCCAGCTCAGCCTTGCGCGCCTGCGCGATGGCGCCGTTGACGCCGCTGGTCAGGGCCGGCGCCGTGGGCATCAGCGCCCGGGCGCGGCTCAGGGCGGTGGTGGCGGCATTCACATCACCCTTTTGCAGACCGATCTGGCTGCGGCTCAGGTAGGCCTCGGCCAGCTGGCGCTGCAACTGCTCAAGGCGTGGATCTTGCGGTGCAGTTGCTTGCAGCGCGGCCAGCTGGTCTTCGGCCGTGGCCAGTTCATTGCCAGCAATGCTCTGTTCAAGCACGACAAACCTGTCCGTCGGCTGCGCCGAGGGCGCGGCAACGCCTGCCGGTGGCGTGCCTTGGCAGGCACCCAGCAGCACGGAAAATGCGACTAGCAGCAGACGACGGGAGGCGGGCAGCTTCATTCCTGCGATTCTCTTGATTGCGCAAAAAACGAGCAAGTCTACACCGACCGCCGGGGGAGAACAAAACTGAGCAGGAACAGCCCCGCCGCCGCGACCACAATCGAGGGCCCAGCCGGGGTGTCCTTGAACCAGGAAAGCGTCAGCCCGGCACACACCGCCACCACGCCCAGCATGCTGGCGCCCAGGGCCATCTGCTCCGGCGAGCGGGCATGGCGCTGGGCCGCGGCGGCCGGAATGATCAGCAGCGAGGTGATCAACAGCACCCCGACGATCTTCATCGCCACGGCAATCACCACGGCCATCAACAGCATCATGGTCAGGCGCAGGGTCAGCACCGGCAGGCCTTCGACGCGGGCCAGTTCCTCGTGCACGGTCACGGCCAGCAATGGCCGCCACAGCGCCACGATCAACGCCAGCACCAGCGCACTGCCGCCCAGGATCCACGCCAGGTCGGTGGGGCTGATCGCCAGCAGGTCGCCGAACAGGTAGGCCATCAGGTCGATGCGCACCTCATGCATGAAGCTGAGCACCACCAGCCCCAGCGACAGGGTGCTGGGCGCCAGGATACCCAGCAGGGTGTCGCTGGCCAGTGGCTGGCGCTGTTGCAGGGTCACCAGCAGGATGGCCAGCAGCAGGCAGCCGACGGTCACCGCCACGGTCGGGCTGATGTCGAGCAGAAAGCCCAGCGCCACCCCGAGCAGGGCGGCATGCGACAGGGTGTCGCCAAAATAAGCCATGCGCCGCCACACCACGAAAGAACCCAGGGGACCTGCAACCAGGGCCAGGGCAATGCCGGCGAGCAAGGCGTACATAAGAAAATCAGCCATGCTTGCAGCCGTCTCCATGAACGTGTGGAACGTGGGGTTTGAAACGCGGGGCGCCTGTTGCCGCCTCGTCGACCACCTCGCCATGCAGGTCGTGGGCATGGTCGTGGTGGTGGTGATAGATCGCCAAACTCGGGGCGTTGTGGCCGAACAGCTCGACGAACGCCGGGTCATGACTGACCTGCTCGGGGTGCCCGGAACAGCAGACGTGGCGGTTCAGGCACACCACCTGGTCGGTGGTGCTCATCACCAGGTGCAGGTCATGCGAGACCATCAGCACGCCACAGCCGTGGCGGTCGCGCAGGCGCGTGATCAGGCTGTACAGCTCGGCTTGCCCGGCGACATCCACGCCTTGCACCGGCTCGTCGAGCACCAGCAGTTCCGGCTCGCGCAACAGCGCCCGGGCCAGCAGCACGCGCTGCATCTCGCCGCCGGAAATGCCTTGCAGCGGGCTGTCGATGACCTTGCCGGCGCCGACTTCTTCCAGCGCGGCCATGGCCTTGGCGCGGTCGACGCCCGGCACCAGGCGCAGGAAGCGCAGCACCGACAGCGGCAGGGTCTGGTCGACGTGCAGTTTTTGCGGCATGTAGCCCACGCGCAGCTTCGGCTTGCGCCAGACGCTGCCGGAGGTCGGCGCCAGCAGGCCGAGTACGGCCCGCACCAGGGTGGTCTTGCCGGCGCCGTTGGGACCTATCAGGGTGACGATCTCGCCGGGGCTGACGCTCAGCGCGATGTTGTCCAGCACGCTCTGCCCGGAGAGGGTGACCGCCACCTGTTCCAGGCGGATCAGGGGTGTGCTCATCAGGCCACCTTGCACCCGGCGCACACGCCGACGATCTCGATGGTCTGGCCCTCGACCGCAAAGCCCACTTCGGTGGCGGCATTGACCACCGCGTCACTGATGGCCGGGTGTTGCAGCTCGATGGCCGCATGGCACTGGCGACAGATCAGGAACTGGCCCTGGTGCGCGTGGGTCGGGTGGTTGCAGCCGGTAAAGGCGTTGAGTGAAGAGATGCGGTGCACCAGGCCGTGCTCGAGCAGGAAATCCAGTGCCCGATAAACGGTCGGCGGAGCAGCACGGCGACCGTCTTCTTCGCTGAGTACGCCCAGGATGTCATAGGCACCCAGCGGCTTGTGGCTTTGCCAGACCAGTTCCAGGACGCGACGGCGCAGGGCGGTCAGGCGCAGGCCCTTGCCGGCGCACAGTGTGTCGGCCACGGTCAGGGCGCTGTGCACGCAGTGGGAGTGATCGTGAGGGCGACTGGCCAGGGGAGTAATAGGCATGGGCGGCGACGATATTGGCTGGAGACGTTATTATGTTACCCGTTCCTGCCCGATATGAGTGTTTCGCGTGCGCCGACTTTTTACATCTCTCGTACTGGCTGCCGGCTTGTCGGCCGCTGCCACCGTCCAGGCCGACGTCAAGGTCCTGACCAGCATCAAGCCGCTGCAACTGATTGCCGCGGCGGTTCAGGACGGCGTCGGCCAGCCCGATGTGCTGTTGCCGCCCGGTGCTTCGCCGCATCATTACGCCCTGCGTCCGTCCGACGTACGGCGGGTGGGTGATGTCGATCTGCTGTATTGGATCGGCCCGGACATGGAAGGCTTTCTGCCCCGTGTACTGGGCAATCGCAGCCTGCCTACCGTGGCAGTGCAGGATTTGCCCGGCATGAAGCTGAGGCATTTTGCCGCCGACCAGACCTCGCATGCCGATCATGACCATGAGCATGACGATCACGGCCATGACCATCAGGATCCGGGCTATGAAGAGCACGACCATGATCACCGCCCTGGCAGCCTGGATTCGCACCTGTGGCTGTCGACCGTCAACGCGCGGGTGATCGCCGCGAAGATGGCCGCCGACCTGAGTGCCGCCGATCCGGCCAATGCCGCCCGCTATGCCAGCAACGCCAAGGCTTTCGAGCAGCGCCTCGATGCTCTGGATGCACGCATCAAGGCACGGGTCAGCGGTGTGGGCGACAAGCCTTGGTTCGTGTTTCACGAAGCCTATGACTATTTCGAGCAGGCCTACGGCCTCAGGCACACCGGGGTGTTCAGCGTCGCCAGCGAAGTGCAGCCGGGTGCCAAGCATGTCGCCGCGATGCGCGAGCGCCTGAAAGAGTCGGGCACAACGTGCGTGTTCAGCGAGCCGCCGCTGCGCCCGAAACTGGCCGAGACCCTGACCGCCGGCCTGCCGGTCAAACTGGCCGAACTCGACGCGCTGGGCGGCTATACCGAGGCCACCGCCCGGGGCTATGAGCAATTGCTGGAAAAACTCGGCAACGATCTGGCCGGCTGTCTGGAAAGCCTCTAGCCCGGCGACTTCATTCCCGTAGGACCGCAGCGCCACCGTTCCCGGCTAAAGCCGGTCCTACGGGGTTGTGCGGGATCCTACAGCGCCATCGGCAACGCCAGGCTTACGTCCTGGCGCTGTTGCAGGCGTTGTTCGAATTCGGCCGGATCGTGGATCAGCACGTCCTGCCCGGCAAAGGTTTCGGCAGCGATCAGGCGTGACAGCCAGAAGCGCACGCAGGCAATGCGCAGCATCACCGGCCACAGCTGTGCTTCGGCGGCGGTGAACGGTCGACGCGCCGCGTAGGCGCCCAGGAAGGCCCGGGCGCGGGGCAGGTCCAGTTGGCCGTCATCGTGCGAACACCAGTCGTTCAGGGCAATGGCCAGGTCATACAGCATCGGCCCCGAGCAGGCATTGTAGAAGTCGATCACCCCGGTCAGGTGCGTGCCTTCGAACAGCGCGTTGTCGCGGAACAGGTCGGCATGCAGGTTGGCGCGTGGCAATGCCAGAATCGCGGCAAAGTGCGTTTCGATTTCTTGCAGCGTGGCGTCCAGCAAGGCGGCCTGTGGCGCGCCCAGGTGCGAAAGAAAGTTGCGTCCCTCGCTGAGCATCCACTCCAGGCCCCGGTCGGTCTTGCGCTCCAGCACCTTGTCGCGGGTGGCCAGGTGCAGGCCGGCCTGCAGCTCGCCGATGGCGATGCAGTGCTGGGCGTTGGGTTGCTGGATGTGCTTGCCCGACAGGCGGGGCTGCAGCAACGCAGGCTTGCCCTTGAGCTCGCGCAGGGCCGCGCCTTCGGTGGTGCGCAAGGCGTAGGGCACCGGCAGGTTGGCGTCATGCAGCACATCGAGCAGGTCGATGAAGAACGGCATTTCCTGCACCGGCCCGCGTTCGACCAGGGTCAGGACGAACTCGCCCTGCTCCAGGCTGATGAAGTAGTTGGTGTTCTCGCTACCGGCGGCGATGCCCTGATAGTCAAGCAGGCGACCAAGCCCGTAAGCCGAAAGAAAGGTTTCCAGCTCGGGCCGGGTCAGGGGGGTAAAGACGGACATATCAGCGACTGCCAGCTCAAATAATGAATGTAAAGGTTACCAGCTGAATATTTCCCACTGCGGGATCAGCATGTCCGGTTGGTCCGAACGAATGAAGTTGGGACTGGTGCCATCGGCACGGACCAGAAAATACGGTTTGCCGTGCTTGGGTGTGATCTTGACCGCATACAGAAAACCATTCTGGCGATACTCCTGGATGGTTCGGTCGCCGTCGGTGCGGATCGTCACTTCCGGGTCGGCGGACGGTGCTTCTTCTGCCGCCACGGCCAGCAGGGGCACGCTCAGCAGTACGCAGGTCACGAACAGGCGATTGAGCGTGCGCATGATAACCTTGTCCTTTTGTTGTCTACGGTCCACGCATTCTAGCGCCGACCCTGCCGAAAAGGTTGATTCTGCTCATGAGCCAAGCACCCCTCGTCCTGGTGGACGGTTCGTCCTACCTGTACCGCGCCTTTCACGCCCTGCCGCCATTGACCACCTCCAAGGGCTTGCCCACCGGGGCGGTCAAGGGTGTGCTGAACATGCTCAAGAGCCTGCGCAAGCAGTATCCGGGCAGCCCGTTCGCGGTGGTGTTCGACGCCAAGGGCGGGACCTTTCGCGACGAGCTGTTTGCCGACTACAAGGCCAACCGGCCGAGCATGCCCGATGACCTGCGGGTGCAGGTCGACCTGTTGCATGCCTGTGTGAAAGCCCTGAGCTATCCGCTGTTGTGCGTCGAAGGGGTCGAGGCCGACGACGTGATCGGCACCCTGGCGCGCAGTAGCGCTGCCGCCCAGCGCCCGGTGATCATCTCGACCGGCGACAAGGACATGGCGCAGCTGGTCGACGGCCACATTACGCTGGTCAACACCATGACCGGTAGCGTGCTGGACGTGGCTGGCGTGAAAGAGAAATTCGGCGTCGGTCCCGAGCACATCATCGATTTCCTGGCCCTGATGGGCGACAAGGTCGACAACATTCCCGGCGTGCCGGGCGTGGGCGAAAAGACCGCCACCGCCTTGCTGGTCGGCATCGGCGGCGGGCTGGCCGAGCTGTACGCCGACCTCGACGCCGTGGCTGCCCTGCCGATCCGCGGTGCCAAGACCCTGGGCGCCAAGCTGGCCGAGCACCGCGACATGGCGTTTCTGTCTTATGAGCTGGCGACCATCAAGATCGACGTGCCACTGGACGTGAAACTCGATGAGCTGGTGATCGGCGAGCCGGACCGCGAAAAGCTCATCGAGCTGTACACCGAGCTGGAGTTCAAGAGCTGGATCAACGATGTGGAGCGCGATGCGCGCCGCTCCGGCCAGGAAATCGTCCAGCCCGAGGTGGCGCCCAGCGACCACAGCGGCTACGAAACCATCCTCGATCAGGCGCGCTTCGACGCCTGGCTGGACAAGCTGAACAAGGCCGAGCTGATCGCCTTCGACACCGAGACCACCGGCCTGGATGCGCAAAAGGCGCAACTGGTCGGCCTGTCGTTTGCGGTCAAGCCCGGTGAAGCGGCCTATATCCCGCTGACCCACTCCTACATGGGCGTGCCCGACCAACTGGACCGCGACGCCGTGCTGCGGGCGCTCAAGCCGCTGCTCGAAGACCCGGCCAAGGCCAAGGTCGGGCAGAACGCCAAGTACGACATCAATATCCTCGCCAACTGCGCCATCGGCGGTGACCACGCCAACGGCATCACCGTGCGCGGCGTGGCGTTCGACACCATGCTCGAGTCGTATGTGCTCAACTCGGTGGCCACTGCCCACGACATGGACAGTCTGGCTCTCAAGTACCTGGGCCAGAAGACCATCAGCTTCACCGAGATCGCCGGCAAGGGCAAAAAACAGCTGACCTTCGACCAGATCGCCCTGGAACAGGCCGGCCCCTATGCCGCCGAAGACGCCGATGTGACCCTGCGCCTGCACCAGGTGCTGGCTGAAAAACTCAAGGCCGAAGACGGCCTGGGCACAGTGCTGAGCGACATCGAGATGCCGCTGGTGCCGGTGCTGGCGCAGATCGAGCGCGAGGGGGCACGGGTCGACGCCAGGCTGCTGGGCGTGCAGAGCGTCGAGCTGGGCAACAAGATGGTCGAGCTGGAGCGCCAGGCCTTCGAGCTGGCCGGCGAAGAGTTCAACCTCGGCTCGCCGACCCAATTGGGCAAGATCCTCTACGACAAGCTGCAACTGCCGGTGCTGGGCAAGACCCCGACCGGCAAGCCGTCGACCTCCGAAGAGGTGCTGGTCAAGCTGTCCGAGCAGGGCCATGAACTGCCTACGCTGCTGTTGCAATACCGCTCGATCAGCAAGCTGAAAAGCACCTACACCGACACCCTGCCAGGGCAGATCAACCCGCGCACCGGGCGCGTGCACACCTCCTACAATCAGGCCGGCGCGGCCACGGGGCGCTTCTCCTCCAGCGAACCGAACCTGCAGAACATCCCGGTGCGCACCGCCGAAGGCCGGCGCATTCGCCAGGCCTTCATCGCCTCGCCGGGCTACAAGCTGCTGGCAGCGGACTATTCGCAGATCGAACTGCGGATCATGGCCCACCTGGCCAAGGACGAAGGCTTGCTGCATGCCTTCCAGAACGGCCTGGACGTGCACCGGGCCACCGCCGCCGAGGTGTTCGGCGTCGAGCTCGATCAAGTCACCAACGACCAGCGCCGCAGCGCCAAGGCGATCAACTTCGGTCTGATCTACGGCATGGGCGCCCAGGGCCTGGCGCGCCAGATCGGTGTCGACGGCAAGCAGGCCAAGGCCTACATCGACCGTTACTTTGCCCGCTACCCCGGCGTGCGCGAGTACATGGAGCGCACCCGCGAGCAGGCCGCCGAGAAGGGCTACGTCGAAACCCTGTTCGGCCGGCGCCTGTACCTGCCGGACATCAACTCCGACAAGCCGCAACTGCGTGCCGGCGCCGAACGCACGGCGATCAACGCGCCGATGCAGGGCACGGCGGCCGACATCATCAAGAAAGCCATGGTGGCGGTGAACACCTGGCTCAACGAATCAGGCCTGGACGCCCGGGTGATCCTGCAGGTGCACGACGAACTGGTGCTGGAAGTGCGCGAGGACCTGGTCGAGCGCATCAGCGAAGAGATTCGCCCGCACATGAGCGGTGCGGCGCAACTGGATGTGCCGTTGGTGGTGGATGTAGGCGTGGGTGATAACTGGGACGAGGCACACTGATACAGATCAGCCTGTGGACGGCAGCTCTGCTCGCGACAGGGCCGGTAAAGCCTGTGCATCTGTTGCGTGTGTAACACCGTAATCGCCGGCAAGCCGCCTCCCACAGTCTGGTGCCAGGCCCGAAATCCAGGGCGACATCCAACGGGTGGGAGGCGGCTTGCCAGCGATGAGGCCAGCAAGGCCCATACACCTGCTGCGCCTGTTACATAGCCATCGCCAGCCGTTGCTGCCTCCTACAGGTCTTGTGTCTGGCACAAGATCCGGGATTTCATCGAACATTGTGGGAGGGAGCTTGCTCGCGATGGCGATAAGGCAGGCGATAAAAATGCGGCAGGTTCGCTGCCGCTATCGCCAACAGAGCCGCCTCACACCCTGCCGAGTGGACAATATGAACATTTGTTCATCTCAGGAACTTAGCGCCCCGGGGCCCGGTCAGAGTTCACGATTGGCTCGCAAGGCCTTTCATGCTCCTATGTTGTGTTAAGTGTTGGCAGATATCCGGACCCCTCCCTGAGGGTCTGGACCTTGAACCCCGAACTTCCCCCTCCCCATACGAAGTCCGGGGTTTTTTTTGCCTGCGATTTATCTTTCGATCTATTCGGTGGCTGCAACCTGCACCTTGTCAGGCAGCTCGAGCCAACCGGCCAGCCTGGTATAGGCTTCTTCAAGGCCTGTGCGTTTTGGTGCCGAGAACAGCTGGATGGTGACAGTGTCGCCCCAGCCCTTGCGGATCTGTGCCTGGACCTTGAGCAGGGTGTTCTTGGCTGCGCCATGGGTCAGCTTGTCGGCCTTGGTCAGCAGGATGTGCATCGGCATGCCGCTGGCCACCGACCAGTCGAGCATCATGTTGTCGAAGTCGGTCATCGGGTGGCGCACGTCCATCAGCAGGATCACGCCCTTGAGGCTTTCGCGGCTGCCCAGATAGGCTTCCAGGTGACGCTGCCAGTGCTGCTTGAGCGGGATCGGCACCTTGGCGTAGCCGTAGCCGGGCAGGTCGACCAGGCGCCGCTCGTCGTCCAGGCGGAAGAAGTTCAGCAACTGGGTGCGCCCCGGGGTCTTCGAGGTGCGGGCCAGGCTGGCGTGGGTCAGGGTGTTCAGGGCGCTGGACTTGCCGGCGTTGGAGCGGCCGGCAAAGGCCACTTCGAAGCCCGCATCATCGGGGCACTGGTCGACCTTGGCGGCGCTGAGCATGAACGTGGCTTGCTGGCAGAGGCCGAGGATGGGGTTCTTGAGCTGCATGTGATTTCCGGTAATGGCCCTGCTGCAAGGGGTGCGGCAAGCGGTGTTCTGTACATTGAAGCGAGAAGCGGATCGGTCACGCCTGGGGCGCAGGTTTTAACCCGATCCGGCGCGTATTAGACCGCAGTCCGCTTTCAACCTGAAAGGTTTTTGCTGACTCACCCGCCCAAGGGCGGGGCAGCCGGCGTGAAAATGGCCAAAGACGGCCGTGGCAGGCGCATGAGCCTGCCACGCCCTGACGTTTCACTCTATAGCCGATGTGGATGACCTGATGAACACACTGCTTGCAAGTCTGCTGTTGACCCTGGGAGCCTGCGCCTCGGTGCAGGCGGCAGGCCTGGCAGGCAATGCCGAGGCAGGCCAGGACAAGATTGCCGTGTGCACGGCCTGTCATGGTCCGGACGGCAACAGCCCCCTGGCCAGTTTCCCCAGGCTCGCCGGTCAAGGCGAGCGTTACCTGCTCAAACAGTTGCGCGAGATCAGGGACGGCCGGCGCGTGGTGCCGGAAATGACCGGGCTGCTCAACCCGCTGCAAGATCAGGACCTGGCCGATATCGCCGCCTGGTACAACCGCCAGAAACCCGGCGTGGGCGCCGCCGACCCTGGGATGGTCGCCCGTGGCCAGGCACTGTTTCGCGGCGGCAGGCTGGAGCAGGGCCTGCCGGCCTGCACCGGCTGCCATGCGCCCGATGGCAGCGGCAATGCGTCGGCCGGCTACCCGCGCCTGGGTGGCCAGCACGCCGACTACATCAAAAAGCAGCTGACGGCCTTTCGCGAAGGCCAGCGCGTCAACGACGGTGACACGCAAGTCATGCGCACCATCGCCGGGCGCCTGAGCACCCAAGACATCGAAGCGCTGGCCCAGTACATCCAGGGCTTGCATTGAGCCGCTGCTCTACTGCCATCCGCAGGACCCGTAGGACCGGCTTCAGCCGGGAAAGCCACACCGTCGGCTTATGCCTTTCCCCGCTGAAACGCATCACAGGCCACCCGCCAAAAAACCCTGGCCTGGTCTACCCTTTTTTCTGACCGCCAGCGTTACACTACCGAACTCGCCCTGTGACGGCCGGTCGAAAAGCCGTCGCTGTACGCGATCCCATTCTGCTCAGGAGTAAAGCATGCGTAACCTGATTCTCAGCGCCGCCCTGGTTGCCGCCAGCGTGTTTGGTATGACCGCACACGCCGCCCAGCCGATCGAGGCCGACAAACAATATGTCGAGCTGAGCAGCGCGGTGCCGGTTGCCCAGCCTGGCAAGATCGAAGTCGTCGAGTTGTTCTGGTACGGGTGCCCGCACTGCTACGCCTTCGAGCCGAAAATCAATCCGTGGGTTGAAAAGCTGCCTTCCGATGTCAACTTCGTGCGTATCCCGGCCATGTTTGGCGGGCCTTGGGACGCTCACGGCCAGATGTTCATCACCCTTGAAAGCATGGGCGTGGAGCACGAGGTGCATGCCGCGGTATTCGAGGCCATCCAGAAACAGCACAAGCAATTGGTCAAGCCTGAGGAAATGGCCGACTTCCTGGCCACCCAGGGCGTAGACAAGGAGAAATTCCTCAGTACGTTCAACTCCTTCGCCGTCAAGGGCCAGATCGCCAAGGCCAAGGAACTGGCCAAGAAGTATGAAGTGACCGGCGTACCGACCATGATCGTCAATGGCAAATACCGCTTTGACCTTGGCACCGCCGGTGGAGCTGACGGCGCCCTCAAGGTGGCCGACGAGTTGATCGCCAAAGAGCGCGCCACTGCCAAGCCCGGTCAGTAAGCCGTCATGCGCCGCTGGGGCAGAGGTACCGAACGTGTCGCCGGCCCGCGTGATGCCCGGGTCAACGAAGCTCACCTGACCGACAGCGGCCTGCCGGACGATGGCCGCCTGCGCCTGCTCAGCTTCAATATCCAGGTGGGCATCACCACCCAGCGCTATCACCATTACCTGACCCGCAGCTGGCAGCATGTGCTGCCGCATGGCGGGCGCTCGGGCAACCTGCAGAAGATCGGCCAACTGATCGGTGACTTCGATCTGGTGGCGTTGCAGGAAGCCGATGGTGGCAGCATGCGCTCGGGCTATATCAATCAGGTCGAGCATCTGGCACAGCTGGGCGGTTTCCCGTACTGGTACCAACAGCTCAATCGCAACCTGGGGCGCCTGGCGCAGCACAGCAACGGCGTGCTCAGCCGCCTGCGGCCCTGGGCCATCGAAGACCACCCGCTGCCCGGCCCGGCCGGACGCGGCGCGATCCTCATGCGCTTCGGCGAGGGTGAGGATGCGCTGGTGGTGGTCATGATGCACCTGGCGCTGGGTGCGCGTACCCGCACCTTGCAGCTGGCCTATATTCGTGACCTGATCGGCGATTATCGCCACCAGATCCTGATGGGCGACATGAACACCCACGCCCTCGACCTGCTGGAACATTCGCCCCTGCGCGACCTGGGCCTGCTGGCTCCGCAGATCGAAGCCACCTTCCCGAGCTGGCGCCCGCAACGCTGCCTGGATCATATTCTGCTCAGCCCGACCCTGACCCTCGAACGGGTCCAGGTGCTGGCCCAGCCCATTTCCGATCACCTGCCGGTGGCCGTCGAAATCCGCCTGCCCGCCTCGCTGCAGGGTGATCGCCTGCCTGTGCCCAGCCGGCTTGATGGCGGATCACCTGCATGAGCGAAGACGCCGAGCGCTGGAAAGAGAAATACCTCAAGGGCATCGAGCAACAGGATCGCCTGGAAAAGCGCTGGCAGGCACGGCTCGACCTGCTGCGTCGCGGCCTGGTGCGCAGCAGCCTGGCGGCTGAAGGCACCGACCGCGCGGTCGACGCCTGCATGAAGGAAATCCGCGAGATTGTCCGCAAGGACGATATGGACGCCGGGCTTGCCGGTCTGATCCCGCGCCTG
The DNA here is from genome assembly GCF_900589395.1 of Pseudomonas viridiflava. Classification (GTDB taxonomy): domain Bacteria; phylum Pseudomonadota; class Gammaproteobacteria; order Pseudomonadales; family Pseudomonadaceae; genus Aquipseudomonas. The sequence goes on along the minus strand of NZ_UUIS01000067.1, from coordinate 97,734 downwards.
GAAAAAGCCGTGCTCGACTCCGAGCAGCGCCGCGAAGTGCGGATCGGGCAAATCAGCAGTGCGCTGACCGAACTGGTGGCGCAATTGCAGGCCCTGCCCTTGCCCCGTGAGGTGCGCAAGCCGCTCAAGCGTTTTGCCAAGGGGCTTGAAGAGCGTGCCGGGCAGGCCCGCGAACTGCCGTTGTTGCTGGGTGAACTCAAGGAATTGCAAAGCAAGGCCCTGGGTGCACTGGAGCACAAGGACGAACCGCACCGCCCCGGACTGTTGCAGCGGCTGTTCGGCAGTCATGACCCGCCGGCCGCCACGCCTGGCGAGCCCGGGGTTGCCAGCGTACTGGCTGACGACCGCAAAGAGTCGCCCGCGTCGGCCAATGACACCTCGGCACCCGATGAGGATTTGCTGGATGGCGTGCACAAGGATGAATCATCGCAACCTGTGACCCTCGCCGCAGCCGCAGCCGCGTCGCTGCCGGCCCCCGCACCGCCCCCGGATGAAGCGCCGCAGGACGACACGCCCGTACCGCCAGAGCTGTCGGCCCAGGCGCCGGTTCCCGCAGAGGTCGACCACGGGCCTGTGACGCAGGCTGTCAGCCCGACGTCGGCCGGGGCCGAGCCTGCCTTGGTCGAGCCGGCGACGCTTGCACCTGCACCGCCGGGTGACGAGCCGGCACCCATGTCGGACGAGGCGTTGGCCCAGGCGGCCCAAACCCCCGAGCCTGAAATACGTGAGCCCGAGGTGAACGAGGCCGAGCCGGCCCCCGAAGCGTTCACGCCTGACGAGACCCTTGACGCTGAGCCGGTCGTTGACGCCGGGCGCGAAGCCGAAACTGAAACTGAAACTGAAAGTGGAACCGAGGCCGAAGCCGAAGCCGACATCGATCCCGAGTACGCCCTGCCCGTCTCCACCGAGCCCAGTTACAGCTCAGTGGCTGCGCACATCGAACAGACCCTGCTGGGGCTGCTGGGCGACCTGAACCTGCCCGAGCATCACCGTCCACAAGCCGAATCCTTGCGCCTGCGCCTTGAACATGGTCTCAACTGGTATGAATTGCTACCGATCCTCGATGATCTGGCCGTTTTCATGCTGGCCATTACCGACAGTGGCCAGCATGAGTTCGAGGCGTATCTCAAGCAGCTCAACCAGCGCCTGGATTATTTTCAGAGCAGCCTGCAGGCGGTCAGTGACGGGCATGCCGCCAGTCATTCGTCGGCACGCCATTTCGACACCCAACTGCGCGAACATGTCGACGACCTGCAAACCAGCGTGCAGGGCGCCTCGGACCTGAACAGCCTCAAGCGTGTCCTGGAAAACCGCCTCGAAGGCCTGATCGGCGCCATGGACGCGCACCAGCGCCAGCGCGACGAGCGTGAGCATGAGGTGGCTGAGCGCTTGCAAAGCCTGGCCACGCGGGTGGCGAGCATGGAGCAGGAGGCAATGGGTTTTCGCGCCAACCTCGAAGAGCAGCGGCGCAAGGCGCTGATCGACCCGCTGACCGGGCTGCCCAACCGCGCGGCGTGGGGCGAGCGTCTGGAGCGCGAAGTCACGCTCTGGCAGCAGAACAAGAACAGCCTGCTGCTGTGCATCATGGATCTGGACCATTTCAAGCGCATCAACGACGGCTACGGGCACCTGGCCGGCGACAAAGTCTTGAAGATCGTCGCCAAGGCGCTGCACAAGCACCTGCACGGTCGCGGTTTTCTGGCCCGCTTCGGCGGTGAAGAATTCGTCCTGCTGATGCCGGCCACCCCGGTCGACCCCGGCTTGCAACTGCTCGATGAGCTGCGCGCAACCGTGGAACGGTGCCCCTTTCATTTCAAGGGCGAGCCGGTCACCATTACCGTGTCGATCGGCATGACCGTGCTGCGCAGCGGCGAACGCAGTGACGTGGCCCTCAAGCGCGCCGACCAGGCCCTGTACCGGGCCAAGGAAGGCGGTCGCAATCGCGTGGAACAGGGCTGAGGCAAACATGTCGTAGGCATCGACGTCACGCGTTTGAAGGCGGCTCCGCTATCATGACGCGTCCTTTGCCACTCACCAGTAGTAGTCCCTTTATGAAGTTGTTCCTTGCTGTGCTGTCGTTGCTCGTTCTGTCCGCCTGTTCCAGTGGCCCGAAGCTGGATACCAGCCACCCTTCGGTCAACTTCGATAACCGTATCCAGTACGTCATCGTCCACTACACCTCGGCGTCCCAGGAGCAATCGCTGAAATTGCTCACCCACGGCCAGGTCAGCAGCCACTACCTGATCGGCGACGACAAGTCGGCCACCATTTTCAAGCTGGTCGATGAAAGCGCCCGCGCCTGGCATGCCGGCGACAGTTCGTGGGAAGGCCGCACCTGGCTCAACTCCAGCTCCATCGGCATCGAGATCGTCAATCCCGGTTTCCTCGACACCCCGACCGGCCGGCTCTGGTACCCCTACAGCGAAGCGCAGGTGCAGGCGTTGATCGTGCTGCTCAAGGACATCGTCCAGCGCAACGGCATGCCGGTCAAAAACATCATTGGTCACAGCGACATCGCACCGATGCGCAAGCTCGATCCGGGGCCGCTGTTTCCCTGGAAACGCCTGGCCGAGGCGGGCCTGGGCGTATGGCCCGACGAGCGGCAGGTCGCGCAGCGCCAGGCTTTGCTGGCCGTGACCCTGCCCGACATCCTGTGGTTTCAGCAGCAACTGAAACGCTTTGGTTACACCACGCCGCAGACCGGCGTGCTGGATGTCGAAACACGCAATGTTCTGGCCGCGTTCCAGATGCGTTTCAGGCCGGCGCGTTACGACGGTGAGCCAGATGCGCAAAGCGCTGCCATCCTGCAGGTGCTCAACCAGGCGCATTGAACGCCGGCCTGAGCGCGCGCGATTTGCCCGCGTGTTGCTATACCTGAGAGTGGTCCCTTCACGCGCGCCACCACCATGTGTCTTGCTGCACTGATTCACTCTCCCTGGCAACTGGCCCTGCTGGTCGCCGCCTCCAGCGCGCTGCTGTCCGGCAGCCCGCTGATGACTCTGTGCAATGGCGCCTTGGCCTGGCTGTGGGTGCGTCGGCGCACGTCACTGCGCCGCGCGCTGGACGTTGCGTTACGGCGTGGTGAGTTCAAGGTGTTGTACCAGCCTATCTTCAACCTCGACACTCGCCAGTGCGTGGGGGCCGAAGCGCTGGTGCGCTGGCAGCGTGCCGATGGCACGATGACCCGCCCTGACCTGTTCATTGCGCTGGCCGAGGACACCGGGCAGATTCGCCAGATCACCGATGTCGTCCTGCGCGGCCTGCTCGAGCAACTGGGCCCGCTGCTGCGCAATCATCCGCACCTGTATGTGTCGGTGAACCTGGCGGCGTGCGATGTCATGGCTCCGCGTATCAGCCAGGTGGTGGGCCGCCTGCTGGCGCTGCATCAAGTGGCGGCGCGGCAGATAGCCTTCGAAGTGACCGAACGCAGCCTGGTCGACGCCATGAAAGCCTGCAATCACCTGCAGACCCTGCGTGACCGTGGGCATAACGTGTTGATCGACGATTTCGGCACCGGTTATTGCAGCCTGGCGTACCTGCAGACCTTGCCAGTGGACGGCCTGAAAATCGACAAGGCGTTTATCGATGCGCTGGGGCATGACGCGGCCAGCAGTGGCGTGGTCCCGCACATCATCCGCATGGCCCATGCCCTGCAACTGAGGGTCATCGCTGAAGGCGTGGAGTTTGAGTCGCAGGCCATGCTGCTCAGCGGCGAAGGCGTGATGCATGGCCAGGGCTGGTTGTTTTCGCGTCCCGTAAGCGCGGCTGCCCTGATCGAGATGGTCAACGGCGAGGGTTATATGGACGCCCCCGGAAAAGGTGCGGCGTAGGGTAATAGCTTTTAATACCACCCCTTTTATTTGCCTGACTCATTGATTGCCCCCCTATTGCACACTGCATGACACAGCGCCAAGGCGGAGCGCCAAGGCGGAGCGCTGTCGCGCAGTAATTATGGGGCCCGGTAGGAGCGCGCTTGCCCGCGACCGGCTGCGTTAGCAGTCGTAAAATTGTGGTGTTTCATAAATTTTGCAAGCGCTTCGCACTCGGTCGCGGGCAAGCGCGCTCCTACAAGCGGTGAATTTAATATCCATTAAAATCAGTAACTTGTTTTTTAGAGTAACCATCGCCAGGCCGCTCCTGCGCATGACCTGTCAGTACGGCAGCGCCATATAAAACTGGGTTCCCTGCCCGGGCCTTGAGTAGACCCCCATCCGTCCACCGTGCAACTGGACGATTTCCTTGCACAGGGCCAGCCCCAGCCCCGCACCACCCTTCTTGCGGCCGACCTGCACGAAGGGTTCGAAAATCCGCGCCTGGTTGCCATAGGCGATGCCTTCGCCATTGTCTTCGATGCTCAGGATCGCCCGCTCGCCGTGGCGTCGGGCCTGCAGGCGGATCAGGCCGTTTTCCGGGGTATGACGCAGGGCGTTGTCCAGCAGGTTGTCCAGTACCCGTTCCAGTTGTGACTGGTCGGCGTGCAGGCGCGGCATGTTTTCCTGGATGTCCAGTTGCAACACGATGTCCTGTTCTTCGGCGCGCTCGGCAAAGCGCAGGCGTACCTCTTCCATCATCTGTTCGATCGAGCACGGTGCCAGCTTGAGCTTCTGCAAGCCGCTCTGGTAACGCGAGAAGTTCAGCAGGTCGTTGATCAGTTGCATCAGGCGCTGCATCTCTTCCTTGACCGTATTGAACAGGTCGGCCTCGCGGCTTTCTTCGGCAAAATGCACGCGTTCCTGCAGCAGGCCGAAGGCCATGTGCATGCCGGTCACCGGGGTGCGCAGTTCATGCGAGGCGCGCAACACGAACTCGCTGCGCACCCGTTCGAATGCCCGTTGCTCGGTGACGTCATGCAGCACCATCACTGCGCCGAGAATATCGCCGTTGGCATGGCTGACCGGTGTCAGGCTGTAGGTCAGCAGGCGCGATTCGCCGTCGATGTCGATGGCCAGGTCATCCGGGGCGCGTTCCAGCGTGCCGCCGCGCAGGCTCAGCAGGATTTCCTGGTCCAGCTCCGGCCGTGCCAGGGCCTCACCCGGGCGCTGGCCCAGACGGCTTTCGTTCCAGCCCAGTTGGCGCTGGGCCACCGGGTTGAGGTGTTCCAGCTGACCCTGGCGGTCGATCATCAGCAGGCCGTCGTCGATGCTGTCGAGCACCGCTTGCAGGCGTTGCTGGCCGGCCACCAGTTCATCGATATTGGTCGCCTGGTGCTTGCGCAAGGCTTCGGCCATGAGCCCGAAGCGACGGGTCAACTGGTTCATTTCGGTGGCGGCGGAGATGGGCAGGGTCACCTCGAAATCGCCTTGGCCGATCTTGTCCGCCGCCTTGGCCAGCGCCTCGATGGGCGTGCCGAAGCGTCGGGCGATCCCGTTGGCGGTGACAAAGCCGATGCACAGCACCGCCAGCCCCACCAGGCCCAGCAGCGCAGCGATCCAGTAGGCGCGTTCGCGGGCGTTGCGTTCGGCCATGTTGATGTTGTCCAGCGCCACCCGATACGCCTCGAGCAGGTCATTGCGCAGGTTGTTGAAGCTGGCACTGAGCTCAGGGTTGCGACGAATGCCCAGCTCTTCTGGCTTGTCGTGCCGGTAGGCAGTGAGAAATTTCTGGTAATTGGCCAGGGCGTTACCAAACCCGCTGTCGGTGTGGTTGAGGCGATCGTGCTCCACGCCTTGCTCCAGCAAGGTCTGGAACTGGGCCTGAATATGCTCCAGCCGTTCTGCCGGGGTTTCGGTGTCGAGCATCAGCACCAGCTGATCGCCCAGGTTCTGGCGCAGCTTCAGACCCAGGTCAAGCGTCGTGAAATTGCCCTGAATCATTGATTCCTGGGTGCGGGCCATCTGCACCACGCTGACCAGGCCCAATAGCAGCCCCAGCAGCGCGACGGTGATCAGCGCCGAAATACTCAGGAAAAGACGTGTACGCAGCTTGATTGCCAATTTCATGCAACACCGATAACAGGCTTACAGGTTGTACTGCTTGCGTTTGCGATACAGGGTCGAAGCATCGATACCCAATGTTTTCGCAGCTTGGTCCAACGTGTCGCTCGTGGCCAGTACGGCGCCAATGTGGGCTTTTTCCAGCTCGTCCAGGCTCATCGACGCGCCGACCCGCGGGGCATTGCTGACCGGTTGCTCGGCCATGCCCAGATGGGCGACCTCCACGCGGTCCTGCGGGCAGATGATGCTGGCCCGCTCGATCACGTTGCGCAGTTCGCGGATGTTGCCTGGCCAACGGTAGTTGAGCAGCGCCGAACGTGCTTCCTCGCTGAAGCCGCGTGCCGGGCGCGAGTAGTCCTTGACGAAGCGGGCCAGGAAACGGTCGGCCAGGGTCAGGATGTCTTCGCTGCGCTCGCGCAGGGCCGGCAGGTGCAGGGTGATGACGTTCAGCCGGTACAGCAGGTCTTCACGGAAGCGCCCGCTGCGCACCATGTCTTCCAGGTTCAGGTTGGTGGCCGCCAGAATACGCACATCGGCCCGGCGGGTGACCGGGTCACCGACCCGTTCATATTCCTTATCCTGAATGAAACGCAGCAATTTGGGTTGCAAGGTCAGCGGAAAATCGCCGATCTCGTCAAGAAACAGCGTGCCGCCATCGGCCTGGTTGACCCGGCCGAGGGTGCTTTCGCTGGCCCCCGTGAAAGCGCCCCGGCTGTGGCCGAACAGCTCACTTTCCATCAGCTCGGCGGTCAACGACGGGCAGTTGATGGTCACGCAGGACTTCTTGGCACGCTTGCTCCAGCCGTGGATCGCGCGGGCCAGTTCGCCCTTGCCGGTACCTGACTCGCCCAGAATCAGAATGTTGGCGTCGGTGACTGCCACCTGGCGGGCAGTTTCCAGGATCGACATCATCATCGGGCTGTGCGAATCCAGGCCGTCCTTGGGTTTGCGGATCTCCCCTTCAAGTGCTTCGAGACGGGCCGACAAGTGCCGCACTTCCAGCTGCTTGGCCGTGGCCAGGCGCAGTTGATCAGGGCTGCAAGGCTTGACCAGGTAGTCGGCGGCGCCGGCCTGGATGGCGTCGACCGCCGTATCGATGGCCGAATGCGCGGTCACGATGACCACGCGCATCCAGGGCGCCTGCACGCGCATCTGCGCCAGCACATCAAGGCCGTTGTCTTCGCCCAGCCGCAGATCCAGAAAGCACAGGTCGAAGACCTGGCGCTGCATCAATGCGTCGGCTTGTGCGGCGCTGTTGGCCGTCGCCACGCTGTAGCCTTCGTCTTCCAGGCAATACCGGAAGGTGCGAAGGATCGCGGATTCATCATCCACAAGCAGAATACGGCCCTGATTCTCAGTGGCTGCTTCCATTTTTCCTACGCTCCTAAGTGAATAGTCTTGGTTAGTCTCGGAATCATCGGGCAAGTTGCATGGTCAATTCTGATTGATTATGCGGCAAGCATGGTAGCTATCTGCTTTTGCATTGGCTAACAGGCGATTCCACCGCCCGCTTGTCGCAAAAACCGCTCAGCCCACGCCGCGCCGTTTGTGCGCGTGGTCCTGACAAGCCTGCCAAGGAGAACCCCATGCATCCGCTCAAGAACATCGCCCTGGCCACCGCCACGACCCTGCTGCTCGGCTCGCAGGCCGTAATGGTGCAGGCGGCGCCGGAACAGGCCGCCGGCCCGCTGCTCGAAGCTCGCCAGGAAGGTTCGATCTGGACGGCCATCGCCCTGAACAAGCACTTGAGCCCGCTGGACATAAAAGTCGATGTCGAACAAGGCACCGCCAGGCTGTCGGGCAAGGTCGAGAACGAGGTCGAGCGCGAACTGGCCGAGCGTATTGCCCTGGACGTGCAGGGCATCGACAAGGTCGACAACCAGTTGCAGATCGATCCGGCGCTGACCAGCGAGCCTGGCAGCCGCTCCGGCATGGCCCAGCGCTTCGAAGACGCCACGCTGGTGGCGACGATCAAATCCAAACTGCTGTGGAGCAACGTGACCCAAGGCATGGAAATCGATGTGGCCAGTGCCGACGGCGTGGTGACGCTCAAAGGACGTGCGCAAAGCCCTGAGGCCAAGGAACTGGCCGGTAACCTGGCGAGCAATACCGACGGGGTGGTCAGCGTCAACAACCTGATCAGCCTCAGCGCTGCCGATTCGATCGCCGCCAAGACCCAGCCACAAGCCTTGAGCACCACCGAACAGATGAGCGATGCGTGGGTGACCAGCAAGGTCAAGTCCAGCCTCATTTATAGCCGTAACCTCGATGGCCTGAACATCAAGGTCGACACCCGGGAAGGCGTGGTCACCCTCAATGGCGTGGTGGCCAACTTTGCCGAAAAGGAACTGGCTGTCGAAATCGCCCGCAATATCCGCGGTGTCAAAGGCGTGAATGCCGATGCATTGAAGGTGTTGGCACGCACTACCTGATGGCATTTTGACTTGAGTCCGGGCGTTCGTGCAGAACGCACGATGCCAGGGGCCCAATCGTGCAGCTTGCTTGCAGCACAACTTTCACGATTTTCATAACTACTTGTTTTTATTGGTTTTTTTATCAGAAAAAAACTGGCATGCAGACTGCAATACTCCTAATGACAAAGGTCGGAAGGCTCCGGTCGATAAGAATGTTGGAGGGTATGTATCAATGAACAGTCTGCGTATTGCCCCATTGCATCTCTCGCCCCTGCGGGTTCAGCAAGGTCTCTTCGCCAGTCTGATCGTGCTGCTTACCTTGCTTGGCGCCCAGCAGCTGCAACGCTGGGAACAGGCCCAGGAAGCGGCGGCGATTCATCAGACGTTCATGTCCCATGCCTCCCTGCCTTCAATTCAACAGCACGAGCCGGTTTCCGTACCTGCCACCGCCAACAAGATGCCGGTCGACCGACTGGTGTCACAGAACGTACCAGCACAGCCCTATCAGCAGCGCTGGGTTTTCTGACCTGATCGAATTCACCAAGCAGTCAAGGAGTATCACCATGTTGAGTTGGGCTATCACGTTTCTGATCATCGCCATCGTTGCGGCTGTACTGGGCTTCGGTGGTATCGCAGGCACGGCTACTGGTATCGCGAAGATTCTGTTCGTCGTATTCCTGGTGATGTTCGTCGTGTCGTTCTTCTTCGGTCGTCGCGGTCGAGGCTAAGGTGCGCACCGCCATTCCTGCATTGGCAGCCGCCCTGTTGATGGGCGGCAGTGCCGCGGCTCTGGCCGCCAATGACGGACAGACACGGGCCAGTGAATTGCTGCAAAGCTCCCCTGAATACCGCCAGGCATGGACGTCGCTGGTGCAAAAGGAAGAGCGGTTGCCCGACTGGGTCATGAACCTGTCGGGAACCTCAGAACAAATGACGGCCACCACCGAGGACGGCGACAGGTATCTGGTGGGACCGCTGTGCGAGACCGCCGAGACCTGCCGCAGCAAGCGTCTGATCGTGGCGGCCGGCATGGATGACAAGGACGACATGTACGCGATGTTGGTCGAAGTCCCTGCAGGACTGCCCTCCGACAAATCGCCCACAAGGCACGCGGACTATCGGTTCCTGGGCAAGCCCGACGAGGGCATGCAAAAGCTGCTTCAAGAGCAGCTTAAAAAGGACCCGAACTGGTACTGACAGGCCGTTGAAGGTTTAACAGGTAAAGAACGACGCCTGTCCAATCGTTTCTTTATCAACGCTGTGCGGCCCGAGGAGGGTACGCACATGACCAGGGGGCCGGGACGCATTGATTGCAGCATGATCGGTGTGACCTAGGGGTACAGGGAGTACCTCCGTGAAGGGCCGGGTCAGGTGAAGCGCCATTCTCGTCGAACAAGGTTCCTTGCAACCTCGACGCGCATGGCGCTTTTTAATGCGCGTGTGTGATCAGGTTCTGCTTTTTACGACCGTATATCCAGTAAACGGCGTAGGAATTTTCGCTACGCCCGCTAAAGTTGTGTCAGCCCAACCCGCCACCTCTTGTCATCCCGCAGGCGACGTTCTAGCCATGTCTGCGCCGGATCACGGCATCATTTCCAACCTTCGCCAATGACTGCTCGTCGGTTTTTCTATGCCGATTCGGCATGACTCAGGCCGATATGGCATTAGACGTGCTTTGCCGTCGCCGGAATAGTTGCGCCTTTTTTCGCCTGCCATTGAGCTCGGATGCTCGTTTGCGGTGACTTCCTGTGGGCTGTCCGGGGCTTTATTTCCATGACTTGAACCTGCTGCGGAATAAGGCAGGGCGACGCCATGGTGCCCAGGCGGTCCAGGCACTTCGCATATAGGTAACGACATGAAGAAGGCAAAACTGAGTCTGGCCTGGCAGATTCTGATCGGTCTGGTGCTGGGCATCGCCCTGGGCGCCCTGCTCAACCACTTCAGTGCCGAGAAGGCCTGGTGGATCAGCAATATCCTGCAACCGGCAGGTGATATTTTCATTCGCCTGATCAAGATGATCGTGGTGCCGATCGTGGTCGCCTCGCTGATCGTCGGCATCGCCGGCGTCGGCGATGCCAAGAAGCTGGGCAGCATCGGGCTGAAGACCATCCTCTATTTCGAGGTCGTGACCACCATCGCCATTGTCGTCGGCCTGGTGCTGGGCAATCTGTTCCAGCCGGGCGCGGGCATCGACATGAGCACCTTGGGCACGTCGGACATCTCCAAGTACATGGCGACCACGGCCGAAGTGCAGCATGACCATGCCTTTATCGCCACGATCCTCAACCTGATCCCGTCGAACATCTTTGCCGCCGTGGCCCGTGGCGACATGTTGCCGATCATCTTCTTTTCGGTGATGTTCGGCATGGGCCTGGCCAGCTTGCAGGCCGAAGTGCGTGACCCGCTGGTAAAGATGTTCCAGGGCGTGTCGGAGACCATGTTCAAGGTCACCCACATGATCATGGCCTACGCGCCGATCGGTGTGTTCGCACTGATCGCCGTCACCGTGGCCAACTTCGGCTTTGCTTCGCTGCTGCCGCTGGCCAAGCTGGTGATCCTGGTCTATGTGGCGATTGCCTTCTTCGCCCTGGTGGTGCTGGGCCTGATCGCCCGCCTGTTCGGTTTTTCGGTGATCAGGCTGATGCGCATCTTCAAGGATGAGCTGATCCTGGCCTACTCCACCGCCAGCTCCGAAACCGCGCTGCCGCGCATCATCAGCAAGATGGAAGCCTATGGCGCGCCCAAGGCCATCTGCAGCTTCGTGGTGCCAACCGGTTATTCGTTCAACCTCGACGGCTCGACGCTGTACCAGAGCATCGCGGCGATCTTCATTGCCCAGCTCTATGGCATCGACCTGTCGCTGGGCCAGCAACTGATGCTGGTGCTGACCCTGATGGTCACCTCCAAGGGCATCGCCGGCGTGCCGGGTGTGTCCTTCGTGGTGCTGCTGGCCACCCTGGGCAGCGTGGGCATCCCGCTCGAAGGCCTGGCCTTCATCGCGGGTGTCGACCGCATCATGGACATGGCGCGCACCGCCCTGAACGTGATCGGCAACGCCCTGGCCGTGCTGGTCATCTCGCGCTGGGAAGGCCTGTACGACGACGCCAAGGGCGAGCGCTACTGGAACTCGCTGCCGCACTGGCGCAGCCAGGACCCTCAGCCGGTGGCCGTGCCGGCCGACTGATCGCTTCTGCGTCTGGCAATCGGCCTTCGCGACCGATGGTCGCTCCTACGGTTTCTGTGTCGATCCCCATTCAGGGCCTGGCACATCCGCAGGAGCGACCAACGGTCGCGAAAGGTCCGCAGGACCGGCACAGCCGTCCTGTCATTTCCCTCCCTGCGCCCTGACCGTTATCATCGCCGCCTACTTTGCGGGGGTGTGTGATGCTCAATGGCCTGTGGCTTGGTTTTTTCGTCGTGGCGATGGTCGCCGCGATGGTGCAGTGGCTGGTCGGCGGCAATGCGGGCGTGTTTGCCGCGATGGTCGAGAGCATCTTCGGCATGGCCAAGCTGTCGGTCGAGGTCATGGTCCTGCTGTTCGGCACCCTGACCCTGTGGCTGGGCTTCTTGCGCATCGCCGAGCAGGCCGGGATTGTCGACTGGCTGGGCAAGGTCCTCAGCCCGCTGTTTCGCCGCCTGATGCCCGAGGTGCCGGCCGGGCACCCGGCGCTGGGGCTGATCACCCTCAACTTCGCCGCCAACGGCCTGGGCCTGGACAACGCCGCCACCCCCATCGGCCTCAAGGCCATGAAGGCCCTGCAGGAACTCAACCCGAGCAAGACCATCGCCAGCAACGCGCAGATTCTGTTTCTGGTGCTCAATGCCTCCTCGCTGACCCTGCTGCCGGTCACCATCTTCATGTACCGCGCCCAGCAAGGCGCTGCCGATCCGACCCTGGTGTTCCTGCCCATCCTGCTGGCCACCAGCGCCTCGACCCTGGTGGGCCTGCTGTCGGTGGCCATCATGCAGCGCCTGCGCCTGTGGGACCCGGTAGTGCTCGCCTACCTGGTGCCCGGCGCACTGCTGCTGGGCGGCTTCATGGCGTTTCTGGGCACCCTGTCGGCCACGGCTCTGGCCGGCCTGTCGTCGATCCTGGGCAACCTCACGCTGTTCGGCCTGATCATGCTGTTCCTGCTGGTCGGCGCGTTGCGCAAGGTCAAGGTCTACGAGTCGTTCGTCGAGGGCGCCAAGGAGGGCTTCGACGTGGCCAAAAACCTGCTGCCCTACCTGGTCGCCATGCTTTGTGCGGTCGGTGTGTTACGTGCATCGGGCGCGCTGGATTTCGGCCTGGAAGGCATTCGGCATGTGGTCGAGTGGCTGGGCTGGGACACCCGCTTCGTCGAGGCGCTGCCCACCGCGCTGGTCAAGCCGTTCTCCGGCAGTGCGGCGCGCGCGCTGCTGATCGAAACCATGCAGGTCCAGGGGGTCGACAGCTTTGCCGCGCTGGTGGCGGCGACCATCCAGGGCAGCACTGAAACCACCTTCTATGTGCTGGCGGTGTATTTCGGCGCCGTGGGCATCCAGCGGGCGCGCCATGCCGTGGGCTGTGCCCTGCTGGCCGAGTTTGCCGGTGTGGTGGCGGCCATCTTCGTCTGCTACTGGTTCTTCGGCGCCACGGCCGGTTGAGGACCCTCAGGGCGCCTGAGCGGGCGCCGATTGCGATTCAGGTGCTGGTGCAGGATCAGCCTGCTGCGGTTTCTCCTGCGGTTCGGGCTCGGACCCAGGCTCGGTCGGTGCCTCGCCTGCAGACCCGTCGCCACCCGGCTTGAGCTTGATGATGCGCCCGTCCGGCCGGGTCACCGCCGGCTGGTCGCTGTCGGTGACTTCAAAGCGCAGCACGCCGATCATCTGCCCGTCTTCGGTCAGCACCCGTACCTGCCAGCGGCCGGCCACCTCGGGCGGGAAATTGCGCTTGTGCGTCCAGGCCCGGTAGCCCTCCTTGCGCCCGCCATGAATGTCCAGGGCAATGCGGTCGACCTCTTCGCCGTCACGCCGCCAGACATGGTAGATGCGCTCCTCAAGCCCGCGTGGCGCGTTGATCGAGGTGTAGGCGTAAAGCCCTTCGCGGCGCAACTGGCTGGCACTGATCTGGCGAATGGTGTCGCCAGGGGTGCGGGTCTTGTTGTCGAACGTGGTGCTGACCGCCACCTCGGTCAGCCACAAGGTGGCCGGCGGCACCCAGGAACGCAGCATCCAGCCGGCGCTGCCGGCGGCCAGGGTGATCAGCACCAGCGCCACGCCACGGCGCCAGGTGTTGATCGGAAAGCTTGAGGCCAGGCTGGGAAACGACAGCAGCATGGCGATGCCCAGCGCCAGCTTGTAGCTCTGGGTGGTGGTCAGGTGCAGGATGATCGGCAGCGCGGTCAGCAGGGCGGCGAACAGGGTCAGGGTGTGCAGCGCCATGAACAGCCAGCGCCGTGGCGCCAGCCAGCGGTAATACAACGGGTCGATGATCGAGATCAGCCCGGCGGCGCCCAGCAGCGCGGTGAACGCGGCCTGGCCGCTGTTCCAGGTGGTGGTGACGAAAAAGAACGGCAAGACGAAGAACAGGCTTTCCTGGTGGATCATCTGCGTGCCGTAGCGCAGCAGACCCTGCGGTACTTCTTTGCCGAAGGTCTTGCGAAACAGGCTGACCACGCTGTTTTCGACCATCAGCCAGACCCAGCTGAGCAGCATGACCACGGCGATCCAGTTGGCCAGCCCGGCCTGGCGATCGACCAGGATGAAGCTGCCGACCCCGGAAATGAAGCCGCCCAGCGCGATGATCCCCGGATAACGCTGCATCAGGCCCAGCACACGGTTGAGCATGGAATTCCAGTTGGGCATTTGGTTTCACTTCATTAGGGGCGGCATGGAATCGTGGCGCGGCAGTTATCTGTAGGACCGGCTTCAGCCGGGAATGGTGCCTTCGCGACTGAAGCGGATCGCGGCTAAAACCGCTCCTACAGCATGGCACCTGGCTATAGCCTATCGCGACTTGGGCTTTCTGCCATATCGATACCACCACCCGCCCGCCAGCAGCAGGACCACCAGCCACAGAACGCCCACCGCCAGCCAGTACAGGCTGTCATAGCTGAATCGTGGTTGTTGAATGCGCACGTAGCCAGGCTGCTCCAGCAACTGGCGCAGGGCCTGGTTGGTGCTTTCCAGGCTCACGGCCCTGATGCGCTTGGCGGGGTCGCTGAAGCGGCCGTCTTCGTAGTCGTTGAGCGCGCCCCAGTAATAGTCGGCCAGCGCACTGTTGCCTTGCACGGCCCAGGCCTGGCGGTCGATGGCGACCTGCTTGAGCCGTGCAAAGCTCTCGGCCTGCAGGCCGTCGCGGCGCAATTGCACCAGCAGCGCGGTCATGGCCTGCTCGGCCTGGTCCAGGTCGCCGCGGTCAACATCGACGATCAGGCTCATCAGCCCGGTATCGCCAAACACTTCGCGCTCCACCGACGGGCCATACGACAGCCCGCGTTTCAGACGCAGCTCGCTGTACAACGCCCACTCCAGGTTGGCCTTGACCAACTCCCAGGTCTCGTCGTGCTGTTCGGCCAGTGGCGGTTCGCGAAAGATCATGTGCAGGCGGGCGTTCTCGCCCAGCATGCCGCGCGCCAGGGTGCGGCGTTTCTCGGCCGGGTGTCCGGCACTGGCCAGCGGCTGGCGCTCGACCGGCTCGGTCGCGGCCAGGCGCCCGTACACGCGCTGCACGTAGGCCGGCAGCAGCTTGTCGAGGTCACCGACCACGATCAGGGTCATGTTGTTGGCCGCGTACCAGGTGGCCAGCGCTTCTTGCAGCGCCTGCAGCGGGATGTCATCGACTTCGGAACGGGCCGCACATTTGAGACCCATTTCGGTGGCCAGCTGGTTGCTGGCGCTGTGGCTGGGGTCGCGCTGGTCGAGCAGTTTCTGCAGGCGCGAAGTGTGGCCGCCATCTTCACGGGCGACGATGCGCCTGACCGTGTCCAGGCGCTCCTGGGTCAGTTCGGTGCGGGTCAGCACCTCCATCAGCAGGTCGAGCACCTTGCGCTGGTTACGCGCCGGCGCTTCGATCACAAAGGTGGTGTCGGTGCTGCTGGTGAAAGCGTTCCAGTCGCCACCCAGTGCCTGCATGCGCTCTTCCAGGCCGCCTTCGCCGCTGTCGTCGATGCCGCTGAACATCAAGTGCTCAAGCAGGTGCGGCAGCTCCTTGGAGGCGCACGGAAAGTCGTCGAAACCGACGCCGATCACCAGCCGGATCGCCACATGACCCTTGTCGTAGCCGGGCTTGAGCAGCACTTGCAAGCCGTTGGGCAGCAGGTAGCCCTGGGCTTGCAGACGGTCCAGGGCTGATGCTGGCAGCGCGCCGAGGAGCAGGCAGATGAACAGCAGGCAACGCATAAAGCGGCTTTTCCTTGCGGGCCGGTTGAATTCAACAGACTTCGCCGCCGCCGGTCGGTTCAGATCGATTGCTCGACCACGCCGCCTTCGCTCTCGCTCGACAGGGCCCCGGTGTCGACTGTTTCAAGCACTGCATAGGCGCTGCTGCAGAACAGCGAATTGAGGCGTTTCATGTCGGCCATGATTTCCAGGTGCAGCGAACTGGTTTCCAGACTCTGCACCACTTTGCGTTGCAATCGGTTGACATGCGCATGCGCCAGGCGCCGCTCCAGTGCGCGAAAGCGACGTTTTTCACGCAGCAGCTGGCGCGCGCTCTGCGGGTCGCCGCTGAGAAAGACCGACAGGCCCAGGCGCAGGTTGGACTGCAACTGGGTGTGCAGGTCCGACAACTCCTCCAGGCCGACCTCGGAAAACGAGCGCCGCTGGGCGGTTTTCTGCTGCTGGATCTTGCGCAGCATGCGCTCGATCAGGCCGCTGGCCATTTCCAGGTTGATGGTCAGCTCGATGATCTCGGCCCAGCGCCGGTTGTCTTGCTCGCCCAGCTCTTCGCGCGGCATCTGCGCCAGGTACAGCTTGATGGCGCTGTACAGGGCCTCGACGTCCTCGTTGAGGCGGCGCATTTCCAGGCTCACGGTGGTTTGCGTGCCGCGCAATACGCCTTGCATCGAGGCCAGCATGCTTTCGAGCAGGTCGCCCATGCGCAGGGTTTCGCGCACGGCATTGGCCAGCGCCAGGCTCGGGGTGTCGAGCGCCGTCGGGTCCAGGTGCCGGGCCCGGGCGGGGCCGGTGGTTTCGGCCGGTGGTTGCAGCAGGCTGGCGCACAGCCGGGCCATGGGATTGACGAAGGGCAGCATGAGCAGGCAGCGTGCCGTGTTGTAGAGCACATGAAAGCCGATCACCAGTTCCTGCGACTGAAACCCGAGGTTGTCGAGCCAGTTCACCAGCGGGTCAAGCACCGGCATGATCAGCACCAGGCCCAGCAGCTTGAACAGCAGGCTGCCCAGCGCCACCTGGCGCCCCGGCACGTTCTGCAGGCTGGTGCTGAGAAAGGCCAGCAGGCCGCTGCCAATGTTGGCCCCCACCACCAGGCCGATGGCCACATGCAGGCTGATGATGTCGGCCCCGGCCAGGGTCGCGGTGAGCAACACCGCCGCCAGGCTGGAGTAGGAGATCAGGGCGAACAGGGCACCGACCAGCGCATCAAGCAGGAAGTCGCCGGTCAGCGAGGCGAACAGCACCTTGACCCCACTGGCCTGGGTGATGGGGGCGGCGGCGCTGACGATCAGTTGCAGCGCCAGGATGATCAGGCCCAGGCCGATGGCGACCCGGCCCAGTTGCCCGGCACGGGTCTGCTTGCGCGACAGGAAGAACACCACGCCCAGAAAGATCAGCAGCGGCGACAACCACGACAGGTCGAAGGTCAGCACCCGCGCCATCAAGGCGGTGCCAACGTCGGCTCCGAGCATGATCGCCAGCGCCGGCGGCAGAGTCATCAGGCCCTGGCCCACGAACGAGGTCACCAGCATGGCCGTGGCATTGCTGCTCTGCACCACGGCAGTGACCAGGATGCCGGCGACAAAGGCCAGCGGCCGGCGTGACATGTTCTGGCCCAGGACACGGCGCAGGGGCGTGCCGTACACCCGCAGGATGCCAGTACGCACAATGTGGGTGCCCCAGATCAGCAGGGCCACGGCAGACAATAGATCGAGCAGGGTCAGCATCAGCCAAGGCCCCCTGAGGTGGTCGGTGTTGGAGTCACGAGCGAAGCGAAAGGAATAACGGACGCTCGACTAAGCTTTAGTCGGCTTTGAGCCGTGCCGCCAGCATCGCACAGGCGGCAGGTCATTGAAATAATTCTGTAACATTTGCCGGCCCGTGCGGTGATCCGCGCAGGACCGGCTTCAGCCGGGAACCCGCCCCCCATGATCGGGTGGTGGCCCCTTCACGGCCAAAGCGGATCGCCGCCCGGCCGCCTCTACACGTGCGCCCTCAGGTCAGGCGTTGGCCAGCTCGGCCTCTTTGGCTTCGGCCTTTTTGCGGGCCATGGCGGTGCGCATCTTGATGTTGATCGCCTCGACCGCCAGCGAGAACGCCATGGCGAAGTACACATAACCCTTGGGCACATGCACGTCGAACGCTTCGGCGACCAGCACGGTGCCGACCACCATCAGGAACGACAGGGCGAGCATTTTCAGCGATGGGTGCTTGTCGATGAAATCGCTGATCGCGCCCGAGCAAAGCATCATCACCAGCACCGCGACGATGATGGCCGCGACCATGACCGGCACGTCCGAGACCATACCTACGGCCGTGATCACCGAGTCCAGCGAGAAGACGATGTCGATGATCGCGATCTGCACGATGGTGTAGAGGAAAAAGCCGCCGGTGCCCTTGGGCTCGTCGCTGCTTTCTTCCTCGCCTTCCATGCCATGAAAGATCTCTTGCGAGCTTTTCCAGAGCAGGAACAGGCCACCGAAGAACAGGATCAGGTCACGGCCGGAAATGCCCTGGCCAAAGACGGTGAACAGGTCGGTGGTCAGGCGCATGACCCAGGTGATCGACAGCAGCAACAGGATGCGCGTGACCATTGCCAGGGCCAGGCCGAACAGCCGGGTGCGTTGTTGCATGGCCTTGGGCATGCGGCTGACCAGGATCGAGATCATGATGATGTTGTCGATGCCCAGAACGATTTCCAGGGCGGTCAGGGTAAAGAAAGCAACCCATATCTGCGGGTTGAGTAGCCATTCCATCAGGTGTTTTCCTCAAGCGATAAAAAAATCGCCGCCAGCGTGGGCTGACGGCGATCAGGGGGTGTCACGAAAGGGTCAGACGCTGCTGACGAGCGGGAAGATACCCATGACCAGGGCGGCGACCAGAATGCACATGCACACCAGGATCGCCCACTTGAGCGTGAAGCGCTGGTGGTCACCGAAATCGATACCGGCCAGGGCCACCAGCAAGTAGGTCGACGGCACCAGCGGGCTGAGCAGGTGCACCGGCTGGCCGACGATCGAGGCACGGGCCATTTCGACGGCAGTGATGCCGTAGTGCGAAGCGGCTTCGGCCAGGACCGGCATCACGCCGTAGTAGAACGCGTCATTGGACATGAAGAAGGTGAACGGCATGCTCACCAGCGCGGTGATTACCGCCAGATACGGGCCCAGGGCATCGGGAATCACGCCCAGCAGGCTCTTTGACATGGCGTCGACCATGCCGGTGCCGGTCAGGATGCCGGTGAAGATACCGGCGGCGAAGATCAGGCCGACCACCGACAACACGCTGCCAGCATGCGCCGAGACGCGGTCTTTCTGGTCCTGCAGGTTCGGGTAGTTGACGATCATCGCGATACTGAAAGCCACCATGAACAGCACCGGCAGCGGCAGCAGGCCCATGATCAGCGTGACCATCAGGGCGAAGGTCAGGGCACCGTTGAACCAGATCAGTTTGGGACGGCGGGCGTCAGGGAACTGCGAGACACTGATTTCACTGTGGTCGATTTCGTCGCCGGCCAGTTGCAGCACGCCCAGGCGGGCCCGCTCACGCTTGCCGTAGTAGTACGAGATGGCCAGCAGGCAGACCACGCCGACCGCCATGGCCGGGATCATCGGTACGAAAATGTCCGAGGCGTCCACGTGCAGGGCGCTGGCGGCACGGGCCGTCGGGCCGCCCCAGGGGGTCATGTTCATGATCCCGCCGGCCAGGATGATCAGGCCGGCCATGATCCGCGGGCTCATGCCGACGCGGCTGTACAGCGGCAGCATGGCGGCCACACAGATCATGTAGGTAGTAGCGCCGTCACCGTCGAGCGAAACCACCAGCGCCAGCACGGCGGTGCCGACCGAGATGCGCATCGGGTCACCCTTGACCATTTTCAGGATCTTGCGCACCGCCGGGTCGAACAGACCCGAGTCGATCATCAGTGCGAAGTAGAGGATGGCGAACATCAGCATCACGCCGGTCGGCGCCAGCTTGGTGATACCGGCCAGCATCATCGGGCCGATCTGCGGACCGAAGCCGCCGAACAGGGCAAAAATGATCGGCACCAGGATCAGGGCGATCAGCGCGGTCATGCGCTTGCTCATGATCAGGTACATGAAGGCAATGACCATGGTAAAGCCGAGGAAGGTCAGCATGGCGAAACTCCAGACGTAAGGCGGCCAGGGAACCGGAAAAGGAAAAGGTCAGTTCGGGTCAGCGAGGTGCTGTCTGGGGTCGGGGCGTGGCGAGGGTGTACACGGGGGTAGGAGCAAGCATTTCAATCACCGTTATTCTTGTTGAGTGGCTCAGGCGCTCTTGGCAGTCGCCCTGGCTTACCGGTCTATGCCGGTGCTGGAGCCGATCCTAATCCCCCAAGCTTTCAGCCACCTTTCACTCATATTGAATCCGCAGTAGGAGCGCGCTCTGCCCGCGACCGAGTGCGTGAGCGCTCGCAAAAATTGTATAGACGCTGAAAATTTACGACTGCTACGCAGCCGGTCGCGGTGGTCCGGCATTCCGGCAGAGCGCGCTCCTACACCGGCAGGCCTTCAGACATATTATGGATCCATTAAATATTATTAAGGGCGATTATCGGCTGTTTACAGTTGACTCTATCCACCTATTGGCGATTCAATGGATCCATTAAATAAAAAAAAACAAAACCGGAGAGCCTGTCTCATGTACCCGAAAAATACCTGGTACGTCGCCTGCACCCCCGATGAAATCGCTGAAAAGCCCTTGGGGCGGCAGATCTGTGGTGAAAGGATGGCGATCTATCGCGGCCCGGAAAATCGCGTCGTCGCTGTCGAGGATTTCTGCCCGCACCGTGGCGCGCCGTTGTCGCTGGGCTATGTCGAAAACGGCCTGCTGGTGTGCGGCTACCACGGCCTGGCCATGGGCGCCGACGGCAAGACCGCCGCGATGCCCGGCCAGCGGGTGCGGGGCTTTCCGTGCAACAAGACCTATGCCGCCGAGGAGCGCTACGGTTTTATCTGGGTCTGGCCGGGCGATCAGGCGCAGGCCGATGCGACACTGATCCCGCACCTGGAATGGGCGGTCAGCGAGCAGTGGGCCTATGGCGGCGGGCTGTTTCATATCGGCTGCGACTACCGGCTGATGATCGACAACCTGATGGACCTGACCCACGAAACCTATGTGCACGCCTCCAGCATCGGCCAGAAGGAGATCGACGAGGCCGCGCCGGTGACGCAGGTCGAAGGCGATGAGGTAATCACCGCCCGGCACATGGAAAACATCATGGCCCCGCCCTTCTGGCGCATGGCGCTGCGTGGCAACAACCTGGCCGACGACGTGCCGGTGGACCGCTGGCAGATCTGCCGCTTCACCCCGCCCAGCCATGTCCTGATCGAAGTGGGCGTCGCCCATGCCGGCCACGGTGGCTATCACGCCGAGGCGCGTTACAAGGCGTCGAGCATCGTGGTCGATTTCATCACCCCCGAGACCGACACCTCGATCTGGTACTTCTGGGGCATGGCGCGCAACTTCAACCCGCAGGACGAGGCATTGACCGCGACGATTCGCGAAGGCCAGGGCAAGATTTTCAGCGAAGACCTGGAGATGCTCGAGCGCCAGCAGCAGAACCTGTTGCGTCACCCTGAACGCAACCTGCTCAAGCTCAATATCGACGCCGGTGGCGTGCAGTCGCGCAAGGTGCTTGAACGCATCATTGCCCGCGAGCAGGCCTCGCCGCTGATTGCCGTCGCCCAATGAACCCGGCCCGAGGAAGTGAAATGATCGACGTCATGGTGATTTCCCGCCGCGAAGAAGCCCTTGGCATCTGCAGCTACGAGCTGGCCCGGCCCGACCGCAGCCCGTTGCCGGCCTTCACGGCCGGGGCGCACATCGATGTGCACATTCCAGGGGATAGCGGGCTGGTGCGCCAGTATTCACTGTGCAATGCGCCCAGTGAGCAGCACCGCTACCAGATTGCGGTGCTGGAAGACCCGGCATCGCGCGGTGGCTCGACCGCCCTGCACCGCCTGTTGCAGGCGGGCATGACCTTGCGCATCAGCGAGCCGCGCAACCTGTTCGAACTGGCCCCGCAGGCCCGGCGCAGCCTGTTGTTTGCCGGCGGCATCGGCATTACCCCGATTCTGTGCATGGCCGAGCACCTGGCGGCCAGCGGCGCGGATTTTGAGCTGCACTACTGCGTGCGCGCCCGCGACCGCGCCGCGTTCGCCGCCCGCTTGCAGACCTGCGCCTTTGCCGAGCGCGTCCACCTGCATGTGGATGAAGAGCCGGCCACGGCCCTGCAGACCGTCCAGGTGCTGGCCGGGCCGCAGCCGGATGTGCACCTTTATGTGTGTGGCCCCGGTGGCTTCATGCAGCACGTACTCGACAGTGCCCGCGCCCAGGGCTGGACCGAGGCCAACCTGCACCGTGAATACTTTGCCGCTGCCCCGGTGGACACCAGCGCCGATGGCGCTTTCTCGATCAGAATCAACAGCACCGGCCAGGTGTTCGAGGTGCCGGCCGAGCAGAACGTCATCCAGGTGCTGGAGCTGCACGGCATCGAGGTGCCGGTGTCGTGCGAGCAAGGCGTATGCGGCACCTGCCTGACCGGCGTGCTCGACGGCGTGCCGGAGCATCGTGACCTGTACCTGACCGAAGAAGAGCAGGCCCTGAACGATCAGTTCACACCCTGCTGCTCACGGGCCAGGACACCGCTGCTGGTGCTGGATCTCTAAGCCCCTTCGCGACCGCGGGTCACGCCTACGAAATGACTTTCATGCGCTCGGCCGATGAGGCGGTGAAAATCTCGGCGTAGCGCAAGGTGGCGTTGGCGTGTTCGCGCATGATCGCTTCGGCGCGGGCGCCCTGGCGGTTGACCAAGGCGTCGACGATCGAGTGATGCTGCATGTGCGCGTAGTTGAAGCGGCGGTATTCGCGGGCCATGTCATGGCGGTCGATGGCCAGCGCGCTGACCGAGGCAAACGGCAGATGGTCGTTGCGCGCCAGGGCGTCGGCAATCGCCGGGTTGCCACTGCCCTCGACGATGATCTGGTGAAAACGCATGTTCAGGTCGTGGTAGGTCTCGAGGTCATCCTCGGTCACATACCCTTTGTCGAACAGCGCATCGCCCTCGGCGAGGCAGGTGTGCAATTGCGCACAGGCCTCGGCGCTCAGGCCACGCTCGGCGCTTTGCCGGGCGGCCAGGCCTTCGAGCACGCCGCGCACTTCCACGGCCCCGGCGATGTCCTGGGGGCTGACCGAGCGCACCTGAAAGCCACGCCCGCCATGGCGCACCAGCAGCCCTTCCTGCTCCAGGGTACGAAACGCAATGCGCACCGGCATGCGCGACACCCCGAACAATTCGGCGGTGGGCACTTCCATCAGTCGCTCGCCGGCCGCCAGTTCGCCCGAGGCGATCATCTTGCGCAGTGCAACCAGCACGGTCTGGCCGGGCTTGTTCATCCAGGCAGCTTCCAGTAATCAAAGGGCCGCTATGGTAGCGCAGCCTGACGTGCTTGAGACCTGCCAGTCACCCCAGGAACGGCAACGTCGATCGGGCACTGTGCAGCCCGGCCATGTGCCGGTCGGCTTCGGGCAGCAGCCAGGTGAAGAAAAACTGCGCGGTTTGCAGCTTTTCCAGACGCCGCGGATCGTCCTCGGCCAGGCCTTGCGCAACCCGTGCAGCCCGGGTCCAGGCAAAGGCCAGCAGGGTCAGGCCGCACAGCGGCAAAAAGCTGCCGGCGGCGCGATAGGGGTATTCGGCGTCCAGGGCCGTTTGCTCGACACACAGCTGCCAGGCCTGCTCCAGCGCCTGGCAACGCTGTTGCAAGCCCTCGCCCAATGCCTGGCACGTCGGTGATCCGGCGGCCAGCCGGGCTTCGTTGTCCAGGACCGCGAGCAGCTGTTGCAGCGCCTCGCCGTTGTCGCCCAGCACCTTGCGCAGTAACAGGTCGTTGGCCTGAATTTCATTACTGCCTTCGTAGATCATGGCGATGCGGCTGTCACGCAGGGTCTGTTCGATGGCGAACTCGCCGACATAGCCATAGCCGCCGAACACTTGCAGCGCCTGGCTGGCCAGATAAAAGCCGCGCTCGGTAAAGAACGCCTTGATGATCGGCGTCAGCAGGCCGGTCAATTGGGTGGCCTGGGCACGGGCCGCCGGGGTGGCGCCGTGGTCGGCCTGGTCGAGCAGGTGCCCGACCCAGTAACCCAGGGCGCGCAGGCCTTCGCTGCTGGCGCGCAGTTCCAGCAGGGTGCGGCGCATGGCCGGGTGATAGTGCAGCGGGTCGGCGGCGCTGGCGGCCACGCCCGGTGGCCGGCACGGTGCGCGCATCTGCCGGCGCTCGGCAGCGTACTGGCGGGCGTTCTGCCAGGCAGCCTCGGCATGTCCCAGACCTTGCAGACCGACATGCAGGCGCGCCGAGTTCATCATCACGAACATGGCCGCCAGCCCTTGGTTCGGCTGGCCGATCAGCCAGCCCTGAGCCTGCTCGAACACCAGCGAACAGGTGGCGCTGCCCTTGATGCCCATCTTGTGCTCGATGCCGTCGCAGCGCACGGCGTTCAGACGGCCGTCGTCCAGCCGCCTGGGCACCAGAAACAGTGAAATGCCGCGGCTGCCGACCGGCGCGTCCGGCAGTCGCGCCAGCACCAGGTGCAGGATGTCATCACACAGGTCGTGCTCGCCGCCGGAAATGAACAGTTTGTTGCCGCTCAGCGCATGACTGCCATCGGCCTGCGGCTGAGCGCGGCTGCGCAACAGGCCGACGTCGCTGCCGGCCTGCGGTTCGGTCAGGCACATGGTCGCCAGGGCCTGGCCGCTGACCAGGTCAGGCAGGTAGCGCTCCTGAATCCACTGCGGCGCGTGCGCCTGCAAACACAGGCAGGCGCCCTGCACGATGCCGGTGTACATGGCCCAGGCGTGGTTGCTGGCGTAGAGCATTTCCTGCAAGGCGGCGTCGAGCACCTGCGGCAGGCCCTGCCCACCGTGCTGTTCGCTGCATGCCAGTGCCGGCCAGCCGCCCTCGACCCAGGCGCGGTAGGCGGCCTTGAAGCCTTCAGGAGTGCTGACGTTGCCGTCTTCGAAGCGACAGCCCTGGCGATCACCGCTGGCATTGAGCGGCACCAGCACGTCCTGGCAGAACAGACCGGCCTGTTCCAGCACCTGACTGGCCAGAGACGCATCGAGAAAACCGAACGCCTCGCTGTGCTGCCAGGTGGCCGGGGCGTCGAGCCAGTGCTCGATCACGAACTGCATGTCACGCAACGGTGGCTGGTAGTGCCACATGGCAATCTCCTTGGCCCAATTGAAGGTTGAAGCTGCTGTAGGAGCGCGCTTGCCCGCGACCGGCTGCGTAGCAGTCGTAAATTTGCAGCGTTTCAACGATTTTGAATGTGTTCACAGCCGTAGATTTGTGGCGTTTCAGAGAGTTTGCGAGCGCTACGCACTCGGTCGCGGGCAAGCGCGCTCCTACAGGCGGCGAATTAAATAGTCAATAAAATCAATGATTTATTTTTTGATGAGGGCGGGTCAGCGCTGCCAGTCGGGGTTTTCGATGAGCATCGCCATGCCCTGCCCGCCGCCTACGCAGGCCGCCGCAATGCCATAGCGCAGATTGTTGTCACGCAACTGGCGGGCCAGGGTCATGACCAGGCGCAGGCCGCTGGCCGCCAGCGGATGCCCCAGGCCGATCGAGCCACCGCGGCGGTTGAGTCGCTCGCTGTCGAGTTCCAGCGCACAGGCCACAGCCAAGACCTGGGCGGCCTGGGCTTCGTTGATTTCCAGCAGGCCGATGTCGTCCAGGTGCAGCCCGCTGCGTTGCAGCAACAGGCTGATGGCCGGCGCCGGGCCGATGCCCATGTGCTCCGGGGCCACGCCGACCACCGCACTGGCGCGCAGGTGCGCCAGCACCGGGCGACTGAAGGCCGAAACCGGCCCGACCAGCGCCGCCGCGGCGCCATCGACCACCGCGCAACTGTTGCCGGCCGTCTGCACACCGCCCTCGTGCACGGCGCGCAGCCGCGCCAGCGACGCCAGGCTGCTGGCACGCGGATGGCTGTCCTGGTCGACGCTGTCGACGCCACGCGGCAGATCAATACCGCGCGGCTGATAGCCGTCCAGTTCGAAGCGCTCGCGGGTCACGCTGAGGATTTCATCAGCCAGCCAACCGCTGGCCTGGGCTTGCAGGGTCAACTGATGGCTGCGCAGGGCATAGCGGTCCACGGCATCGCGCGGCAGGTCGTAATGCCGGGCCAGGCGGTCGGCGGTGGCGATCATGTCAATGCCGGGCGCCGGGTCGTGCAGCGCCTCCCAGAGAAAATCCTTGAACTGCACTCCCGCGCCAAGCTTGAAGCCGTCGCGGTGGGTGTAGGCAGCAATGGGGTTGCGCGACATGGATTCAGCCGCCACACACAGCGCCAGTTGCGTGCCCTCGCCCACGTGCAGCGCGGCCTGGCGCAGCAGTTCGAAACCGGTGGCACAGATGCGCTGCACACCCAATGCCGGCACATTCAAGGGCACGCCGCTGTACAGGCCGATGTGCCGGGGCAGCAGATAAGCGTCGAAACTGGCCTGGGCCATGGCGCCGGCCAGCACGCTGTCGACCTGGGCACCGTCGAGCCCGGCGCGGGCCAATACCCCGCGACCGGCCTTGATCCCCAGGTCGATAGGGGACACCTGCGCCAGTGCGCCGCCCAGGTCGACCCACGGCGTGCGCACCGCGTCCAACAGCGCGACATCGCTGAATGCCGAGTACTGGCCGGCGCCGTTCATGCCGGCGCCCCGGCGGCTGGCGCTGCGGCGCGCAGAAGGGAGTCATCCTGGCCGCGATACAGTGCCTCGACCTGGGCGGCACGCCACTGCAACACGGCGCGCTGGTTGATCGAGCCCTTGTCGGTGATCTCGCCACGGTCGATGGACGGCGGCTCGACCAGCAGCGCGATCCACTCCAGGCGGCTGGCGTTGCCGGTGGCGTCGGCATTCAGGCGCTGCAGCCAGGCGGCGAACCACTGGCGTACCGGGGCACTGGCCAGCACCTCGGCATCGCGGGCCTCGGCGCCCAGCCCGGCCAGCTTGCGGCAATCATGCAGGCGCGGGAACACCAGCGCGCCGAGGCATTCGCGGTCCGGAGCGGTGACCACGATGTCCTGCACATACGGCGAGCCTTCAAGCACCGCCCGGTTGCGCAGCGGGCCGACACTGACGAACACCCCGGACGACAATTTGAAGTCCTCGGCAATGCGCCCGTCGAACATCAGCCCCAGTTGCGGATCGGCCGGGTCCGCCAGCTTCAGGGCATCGCCCGAGCAGTAGTAGCCCTCGCTGTCGAACGCCTCTGCAGTCTGCTGCGCCGAGCGCCAGTAGCCGGGCATGATGTGCGGCCCGCGAAAGCGCCCTTCCAGCTTGCCGTCCACCGGCACCAGGCGCACTTCGCAGCCCGGCGCCGGCAGGCCGATGTAGCCGGCCTGCGACAGGGGGCCAGTGGTAAAGGTGCAGGACGGCGAAGCTTCGGTCATGCCCAGCCCGGCCATCATGCGGATGCGCTCGCCGCAATGCTGCTCGGCGACCCGGTCGAGGCGGTCCCAGATGCTTTGCGACAGGCCGGCGGCGGCAAAAAAGAACAGCTTCATGCGCGCAAAGAACCGCTCGCGCAACTCGGCGTCCTGCTCCAGCGCGTTGACCAGTTCTTCCCAGCCCTTGGGCACGGTCAGGTAGGCGGTGGGTGAAATCTCCTTGAGGTTGCGCAGGGTCTCGGCAAAGCCCTGCGGCGTCGGCTTGCCGTTGTCCAGATAGAAGGTGCCGCCGTTGTACAGCACGATGCCCAGGTTATGGCTGCCACCGAAGGTGTGGTTCCACGGCAGCCAGTCGACCAGCACCGGCGGCTCCTCGCCGAACACCGGGAAGGTCTGCAGCAGCATCTGCTGGTTGGCGCAGAGCATGCGCTGGGTGGTGACCACCGCCTTGGGCAGCTTGGTGGAGCCCGAGGTAAACAGGAACTTGGCAATGGTGTCGGGACCGGTGGCGGCAAAGGCCGCCTCGGCCTCTGCAGCGCCGGGCTGTTCGAGCAGGCGGGCAAAAGGCGTCACGGTTCGACCGGGCAACTCGCCGCACACGCTGATCACGGCCACATCGGCCGGCAGCACGGCATCAATGGCTTTCTTGTAGCTATCGGTGTTGCTGACAAACACCAGGCCCGGTTGCAGCACTTCGCACACGTGGCGCAGCTTGGCGAAGTCCTGCGACAGCAGCGAATAGGCCGGCGACACCGGGCAATAGGGAATCCCTGCATACATCGCGCCCAGGGCGATCTGCAGGTGTTCGATGTCATTGCCCGACAACAGCGCCAGCGGCCGCTCGGCCGACAGGCCATAGCCGAGCAGGTGCTGGGCAATGGCCCGCACGTCATCAAGCATCTGCGCGTAGCTGACTTCGCGCCAGCCGCCCTGCCGGTTGCGGGCGGCGATAAAGGTCTGCTCGGGGCGCACCTCGGCCCAGTGCAGCAGGCGGTCGAGCAGGCGGTCCGGCCGCTCGGCCAGCGGTTCCAGGGCGCGCATGTGCAGCACGCCATCTGCTTCGGTCACCTGCACGGCGGGATGGCCGATGGACACCTGGCGGTAACGCGCCGGGTTCGTCCGGGCGATTGCGGGTTGGTTCACGTGCTGTTCCTCCATCGAGACCGGCCCTGCGGGCGGTCTCTGGCTGTCGCCTTATTGTTGTCAGGGGCCGCCTTTATGAAGGCCGCCCGGGCTCGGATCGACCGCTTAAATGGGGTAGTGGCGCGGGCCGTTCTGCAGCGTGACCCAGCGCAACTGGGTGAAGAAGTCGATCGAGGCGCTGGCGCCAAAACTGCCATAGCCGCTGGACTTGACCCCGCCGAAAGGCATTTGCGCCTCGTCGTGCACGGTCGGGCCGTTGATGTGGCAGATGCCCGACTCGACCCGCTGGGCCAGCGCCAGGGCGCGGCCGGTGTCGCGGCTGAAGATGGCCGACGACAGGCCGAATTCCGAATCGTTGGCCAGGCGCAGCAGGGCTTCATCGCCGCTGGCACGCACCACCACGGCCACCGGGCCGAAGGATTCCTCGCGGTACAGGCGCATCCGGTCGGTCACGTGATCGAGCAGGGTCGGTTGCAGAATGCTGCCTTCACACTGCCCGCCGGCCACTAGGGTGGCGCCGTGGCTGACGGCATCGTCGATCAGGCCCAGAATACGCTCGCCGGCACGCACATCGACCAGCGAGCCGAGCACCGAGGCCGGATCGTCCGGGTGACCGGCGCGCAGGGTGGCGATCTTGGCGGTGAGCCTGGCGACAAAGTCATCGGCGACCTTGTCGTCGACGATCAGCCGCTCGGTGGACATGCAGATCTGACCCTGGTTGAAGTACGCGCCGAAGGCGGCGGCTTCGACGGCGGCATCCAGGTCGGCATCGTCGAGCACGATGAACGGCGCCTTGCCGCCCAGCTCCAGCAGTGCCGGTTTCAGGTGGCGCGCCGACAGCTCGCCGACGATGCGCCCGACATGAGTGGAACCGGTGAAGTTGACCCGACGCACGGCCGGGTTGGCGATCAGCCGCTCGACAATGGCCGGGGCGTCGGCCGGGGCATTGCTGATGACATTGACCACGCCGTCGCCCAGGCCGGCTTCATGCAGGATCTGGCCGATCAGGCGGTGCACGGCGGGACTCAGCTCTGAGGCCTTGAGCACCACGGTGTTGCCGCACGCCAGCGGCATGGCGATGGCACGGGTGGCAAGAATCACCGGGGCGTTCCAGGGCGCGATGCCCAGCACCACGCCGCACGGCTGGCGCAGCGCCATGGCAAAACTGCCGGGTACATCGGAGGGAATGACCTGACCAGTGATCTGGGTGGTCATGGAGGCGGCTTCGCGCAGGATATTGGCGGCCAGCTTGACGTTGAAGCCATACCAGTTGGCCATCGCCCCGGTTTCACCGGCGGCGGCAATGAAGCGCGTACTGTTGGCCTGCAATTGTTCGGCGGCCTTGAGCAGGCGCGTGCGCCGCTCGTTGGGCGCCAGCGCGGCCCAGGCCGGAAAGGCCGCCTGGGCGGCCGCCACGGCGGCATCGGCGTCTTCGAGGGTGGCGGCGGCCACCGTCGAGACGACTTCGCCGGTCACAGGGTTACGGCGTTCGAAGGTTCGACCGTCGCCGGCAGGGCGCGATTGCCCGCCGATCAGCAAGGGCACGTCGAGCATGGTGATTCCTCTTTATTGTCTTTATCGGGAATACGGGTAATGCCTGGCGAAGGGCATGCAGCCCCTCGCCTGCCAGGTTCAGCGCTTGTAGGTCTGCAGGCCCGGCTTGATGCTCTTGTCGTCCAGGAACTGTTTCATGCCCTGCTCGCGGCCGCCTTCGGTGTCCAGCAGGCGCGACTGGTCGAGCTTGGCGTACAGGTAATCTTCGTTCTGCTCCCAGGTCAGTTCACGGCAGCGCTTGAAGCCATGCTTGGCAGCACGCAGCACGACCGGGTTCTTCTCCAACAGGTTACGCGCCAGCTCGACAGTGGTCTCGCGCAGTTGCGCCAGCGGCACGCTTTCGTTGACCAGGCCCATTTCGGCGGCCTTTTTACCGTCGAAGGTCTTGCCGGTCATGATGTAGTACAGCGACTGGCGGTGACCCACGGTGTCAGCCATGGCCTTGCTGACCAGGTTGCCCGGCGGGATGCCCCAGTTGATTTCCGACAGGCCGAAGGTGGCTTCGTCGGCGCAGATCGCCAGGTCACAGGCCACCAGCGGGCTGAAGCCGCCACCGAAGCACCAGCCGTTGACCATGGCGATGGTCGGCTTGCTGTACATGCGCAGCAGTTTCCATTGCCATTGCGACGCTTCACGGCGGATCTTCTCTTGCAGAATCTCAGGGCCGGCGTCGGTCTCGCGAAAGTATTCCTTGAGGTCCATGCCCGCCGTCCACGATTCACCGGCACCGGTCAGCACCAGCACGCCGGCATCAGCGTCCTGCTCCAGGGTTTCCAGCACGTCGATCATTTCCCGGTTCAGGGTCGGGCTCATGGCGTTGCGCTTTTCCGGGCGATTGAGGATGACCCAGGCAATGCCTTGCTCGATCTCGACCTTGACGGTGCTCCAGCGGCCTTCGTAGTTGCTCATGGTGGCTCTCTTGTTCTGTGTGGGGGGCTTGTGCGGATGGCCTTTGGGCCGTTGAACAAAAATTAGCCTGAGAAAATAGTTATGTCAATTAACTATTAATAAGATTAACCAGGCATTTTCGTCCTTCGGCACAGGCCGGGAAAATTTCGTAGGCGAGTGGAGATAGCCATAACGTGGCAATCCCGGCAAACTGCATAGCCTTGTTAACTGAATCGACCAGGACTTGCCTCATGGCCAAGCTTTCCACTGCTGCTGTTCCCCGCGATGCCGTGCCGGGCGAGGCCGACGCTGCGCTGCCGCTGGATGCAGCGCTGGACGACCTGATCGGCTATGCGCTGCGCCGGGCGCAGCTCAAGCTGTTCCAGAACCTGATTGCGCAACTGGCGGTGCACGACTTGCGCCCGGCGCAGTTCTCGGCACTGGCGATCATCGACCGTCATCCGGGGCTGATGCAGGCCGATCTGGCCCGGGCACTGGCCATCGAGCCGCCGCAGGTGGTGCCGCTGCTCAACAAGCTTGAAAGCCGGGCGCTGGCGGTGCGGGTGCGCTGCAAGCCGGACAAGCGTTCATACGGGATCTTCCTGAGCAAGACCGGTGAGACCCTGCTCAAGGAATTGAAGCAGATCGCCGTGCAGAGCGACCTGGACTCCACCGCCGCGTTGAACGACGCCGAGCGCGAGCAACTGCTGGGGCTGCTGCGCAAGGTTTATCAGAACGCTTGATGCGCGCACGCCCTCAAAAAAATAACTTATTGATTTTATTGGTTATTGAATTCTATGTAGGAGCGCGCTTGCCCGCGACTGGGCGCGAAGCGGCCATAAAAATTGATTAAACGCCACAAATTTACGACTGCTGCGCAGCCGGTCGCGGGCAGAGCGCGCTCCTACGGGATTTACGTCATGCCTTGCGATTCATGCTGCACCTCACCAGATCGGCAAGGTGTAGGTCGCCAGGAAGCGGGTCTGGTTTTCATCCCGGAACGCCGCCCCGGTCGGGAAGTCGTTGCGGTAGATGGCCTTGCGCACCACGAAGCCCAGTTGCTTGAGCGGGCCGCTCTGGATCACGTAGCCCAGTTCCATCTGGAATTCGCGCTCCTTGCGGTCGTCAGCGTTGAGCGAGGTCAGTTCGATATTGTCGCCACGCACATAACGCAGGCGGCTCTTGAGGCCGGGTACGCCCAGGGCGGCAAAATCGTAGTCGTAGATGGCCTGCCAGGTGCGCTCCTTGGCGTTGAGAAAGTCCGAGGCCATGGTCAGCTCGCTCATGCCCATCAGCTCGGTGCCCGACACATACGGCGTGGCGGTGTCGCCACTGGCGTGCATGTAGCCCACGCCCAGCTTGTGCCCGCCCCAGCGGTAGGAAAACAGCCCCGAGACATTGATGTTGTCGACCTTGCCGGCCTTGGCCCTGCCGGCCTCTTCGCTGAAGAAACTGCGCAGGTCGCTGGTGAGCACGCCATCGCCCAGCGGCAGGTTATGCAGCACGGCAACCGTGCTCTGGCGGTACAGGTCGTCTGCCTCGGCGTGATAGACACGCAGGCTCAGGTCTTTGTTGACCTGGTAATCGCTGCCCAGATAGCTCAGGTGCGACGTGGTGGCCGCGCCATTGAAGCGGCCGTTGGGCGAGGCGATGGTCATGTTCTGGTAAGACGTCGAATCGCGGCGGTTGATGCGGTCGATGTAGCCGGCATTGAGCGTCAGCCCGTCGATGTCCCTGGAGCTCAGCGTGGTGCCACGAAAGGTCTGCGGCAACAGGCGCGACGGGCTGGCGAACGCAAACGGCAGAAAGATCGACACATCGCCGGTCTTTACCGTGGTCTTGGCCCAGCGCACCTTGCCGGTCAGGGCCAGGCGCGAGTAATCGTCCGGGGCCCGTTTGTCGCCGGCGGACATCGGCAGCAGCTCGGTGCCGCTGCGGTCCGGCGATGAATCCAGCTTGACCCCCACCAGCGCCCGCGCATCCAGGCCAAAGCCCAGTGCGCCCGGGGTATAACCCGATTCGACATTGAGGATGAACGCCTGGGCCCATTCCCGGGCGGCGGTCTTGACGCCGTCGTCCTTGTAGTCGCGGTCCAGGTAGTAGTTGCGCAGCGTCAGGGTGCCGTGGCTGTCGTCCAGCAGCCCTTCGGCCTGCAGCGCCGGGCTGCACAGGCCCAGGCCCAGCAAGGCCAGGCAGCTGTGGGCATGCAGCTGGAAAAGGGGACGAGTCCCTGCGGTGTTCGAAGGTGTGTCTGGCATGTCCGTTGTCCATTTATTGTTGTTGTTCTTGAGCGCGAGCGTCCGCGCCCTGATGCAGCCTGCCGGGCAAGAATGGAAAGGCGGCAGGCGGTCGTCAACGGGCACTGTTCGATAAACGAACATTAATTTTGTTATCTATTTCTGCTGTTGGCCCTGCTTTTCGTTAAGTGCCTGTTTTTACAGGAACTGAAAGCAGAGGTGGCGCGGCAGCGTGCGCTTTGCTTTTTAGTTATCTTTGTTAATCTTATTTTCAAGCCTGGCAGCACCCTGCTACCGTGCGGCGGTCAGGTTCGCGATCACAACAAAAACAACAATGAGGTTTATCCATGGACAGTTCAGTGCGCCGCCCGGCGCTCACCATCGCGTTGTGCTTCATCGTGGCGCTTATCGAAGGGTTCGACCTGCAGGCCGCCGGCACCGCCGCGGCCGGGCTGCGACACACGTTCACGCTGGACCCCAGGATGCTCGGCTGGGTATTCAGCGCCGGGATCATCGGTTTGTTGCCGGGGGCGTTTTTCGGCGGCTGGATTGCCGACCGGATCGGGCGCAAGAAAATTCTCATCGCCGCCGTGCTGTTGTTCGGGGTGTTTTCCCTGGCCACCGCCTATGTCGAGAGCTACGCGACGTTGTTGCTGGTGCGCTTCATGACCGGCCTGGGTCTGGGCGCCGCGCTGCCCAACCTGATCGCCCTGTGTGCAGAAGCGGTGGGCGAGCAGCGTCGTGGCACGGCGATCAGCATCATGTATGCCGGCGTGCCGCTGGGCGGCGCCCTGGCGGCGGTGGTGGCGATGCTGGGCGGTGATCACTGGCAGTTGACGTTCATCATCGGTGGCCTGGCGCCCTTGCTGGTGGTGCCGCTGATGCTGGTGCTGCTGCCCGAGTCGACGGTGTTCCGTCAGCAGGCCGATGCCACGACGCGGGTCTCGACCTCCAGGGCCTTGTTCGGTGAAAGCCGTGCGCCGATCACCCTGGCGTTGTGGGTCAGTTATTTCTTCACCCTGACGGTGATGTACATGCTGCTCAACTGGCTGCCATCGTTGTTGATCGGCCAGGGTTTTACCAAGCCGCAAGCGGGCCTGGTGCAGATGCTGTTCAACATTGGCGGTGCGCTGGGGTCGTTGTCAGGCGGCCTGCTGCTCGATCGCTTCAATGGCGTGAAGGTGGTGATCGGCGTGTACCTGGGGCTGCTGGCGTCGCTGGTCGGGGTCGGGCTGTCGGTGGGCATCGTGCCGATGGCAGTGGCCGGCTTCTCGGCGGGCGTGTTCGTAATGGCAGCGCAGCTGGTGTTGTACGCGATGGCCCCGCCGTCCTACCCCACTTCGGTGCGCGCCACCGGCGTCGGCGCGGCGGTGGCCATCGGGCGCCTGGGCTCGGTGGCCGGGCCCTTGGCCGCCGGGCAGATCCTGGCGGCCGGTGCGGGTACTACGGGCGTGCTACTGGCAACGTCACCGGGGCTGGTGATTGCCGCACTGGCAATCATTACCGTGGTGTCACGGCCGAGGCTGGCCGTGCGCACCGCATAGGACCGGTGACCCGGACCGCTATCAACCAGGCCCAGGCACCTCACCTTTCGTGCCTGGTCGTCAGCGTTCGCGACCGATGGTCGCTTCTACAGAGCAGTTTATTCGGACAGGCACCGACTGGTAGGAGCCCGCTTGCCGGCGACCGAGTGCGCAAGCGCTCGCATAAATGGATTGAACGCCCCTATTTTTACGACTGCTGCGCAGCCGGTCGCGGTGGTCCGGCATTCCGGCAAGCGCGCTCAAGATTTTGACCCGGCTCTATAGACGCGGGCATACAGCGGTCAGTGCGCGAACTGCGACGCCAGTTCACGCAGCATGACTTCGGCGTCCAGCACTTTTCTGACCGCATCGTGGGCTTTGTCACGGCTCAGGTTGAGGCGCTCGTAGAGTTCATCCGGAATGACCTGCGCAGGGCTTGAGCCGATGCCGTTCTGACGCAGCAGTTGCACGGCCAGGTACACCAGGTTGGCGTACTCGCAATACTCGCCGGTGTAGTACGGGTCGTGCTGGAAGCGCAGGGCCGTGGCCAGTTCGTCCGGCATGTCCCATGAACGCATCAGCCAGGCGCCGATCTGCTCGCGGCTGATGCCCAGCAGGTGCTGCTCGACAAAGCTGTGGTGCAGGTGCGGGTTGACCTCCAGCTGGCGGCAGATCAGCGAGAAGTGTGGCGGGAATACATGCGCCAGCAGCAGGTAGCCGAAGTTGTGTAGCAGGCCGGCCAGGTAGGTCAGTCCGCCCTCGGGGCGCTTGGCGCGCGGTATGGCGCGGGTCAGGCCCTCGATGACGGCGGCGGTGTAGATCGACTGCTGCCAGTACGGTGTGGTCTGTTGCGGGTGATCCTTGGGCAGGCTCAGGGTCTTGCCCAGGGCCAGGCCCAGCGCCAGGTTGATGACCAGGTCGAAGCCCAGCACCCGCACGATGGCGTCTTCCACCGAGCGGATCTTGCCAGTCGAGGCGTAGTACGGCGAGGCTGCCCAGCTCACGACCTGGGCGGCCAGCGCCGGGTCGGTCTCGACCACGCCGGTGATGTCGTCGATGGTGGCGTCCGGGTCGACGCGCAGCTTGATGATCTTCTGCGCGGTGCTGGCCAGCGGCGGAATTTCCAGGGTCGCTTCAAGACGTTGCTGGATACGCCGTGCGGTGAATGCATGCACGGCCTGAGTGATTTCCTTGCGGTCGTCATCCGGGCGGTCGAGGTTGGGCTTGATCTGCGTCAGCACCTGGCCGAAGTGCGCGGCACTGGCCTTGCTGAGCATCCCCTTGAAATCCTCGCTGGCAATTTCCAGCAGCAGGCCCGGCTCGCCCGAGCCCACCAGCAGGGTTGGCTCTTGCAGCAGGCGGTCGTCGTACAGGCACGGCGAGCTGGTCAGTGCCGGCAGGCCGGGCAGGCTTTGCAGGTTGTGCTTGAGCAGCATGCGCGACAGGCGTTCGAACGAGACGGCCTTGAGCTGACGGCCGGTCAGTTCGGCGATCCGGTTCAGGTCCAGCAGCTGACTTTGCGGGAACAGGATCAACAGAGCGCCGACAGCGTCTTCGACCAGAACGGCCTGGACCTTGCGCGCCACCGGCAGCGTCGCATCATCCGAGACTTCCCGATAGCTGATGGCCAGCTTTTCCAACAACTGCCGGATCACGGAAGGGGCATGGTGAGCATCATTGACGTGGGCTACTTCTGTCATGGTCTGTGTCCATTTCCTACAATTTGGGCAGTATAACCAGCTTCTGCAAATTGGGTTTCTTCGGCTTCACAAAGCGTTGCCTGGATCACACCTGACCATACTGCTGACCATGGCGCAACCAACGCTCCAATAATGGACTGACATGGTGCGGCCAGCGTTCCAGCAACGCCTGGGCGGCGTCGCGCACCGCCGGCAGCAGGTCGGCATCGCGCATCAGGTCGGCGACCTTGAATTGCAGCAGGCCGGTCTGCCGGGTACCGAGCATTTCACCGGGGCCGCGCAGCTCGAGGTCTTTTTCGGCGATGACAAAGCCGTCGTTGGTTTCGCGCATGATGCCCAGCCGCTGACGACCGACCTGCGACAGCGGCGGATGATAGAGCAGCACGCAGTAGCTGACCGCGCTGCCGCGTCCGACCCGGCCGCGCAACTGGTGCAATTGCGCAAGGCCCAGGCGCTCGGGGTTTTCGATGATCATCAGGCTGGCATTGGGAACATCCACCCCGACCTCGATGACCGTGGTCGCCACCAGCAATTGCAGGGCGCCTTGCTTGAACTCGGCCATGATCGCGGCCTTTTCCACCGGCTTCATGCGTCCGTGGATCAGCCCGACGCGCAGCTCGCCCAAGGCCATGCTCAGCTCTTCGAACGAGGTCTCGGCGGCCTTGCAGGTCAATTCCTCGGACTCTTCGATGAGGGTGCAGACCCAGTAGGCCTGGCGCCCTTCGGCGCAGGCGGCGCGAACCCGCTCGATGACCTCCATGCGCCGGCTGTCGGCCACCAGTACGGTATTGACCGGCGTGCGTCCCGGCGGCAGTTCGTCGAGGACCGAGGTGTCGAGGTCGGCATAGGCGCTCATGGCCAGCGTGCGCGGAATCGGCGTGGCGGTCATGATCAGTTGGTGCGGGCTCATCACCCCGCCCACGCCCTTGCTGCGCAGCGCCAGGCGTTGCTGCACGCCGAAGCGGTGCTGTTCGTCGATAATGGCCAGGGCCAGGTTCTTGAACTTCACCTCTTCCTGAAACAGCGCGTGGGTGCCGACCACCATACGCGCGCCTTCGGCAATCTGCTGCATGGCGCTGACCCGCGCCTTGCCCTTGAGCTTGCCGGCCAGCCAGGCGACTTCGACGCCCAGCGGTTCCAGCCAGCGCTGGAAGTTGATGTAGTGTTGCTCGGCGAGGATCTCGGTGGGCGCCATCAACGCCACCTGGTAACCGGCCTCGATAGCTTGCAGGGCGGCCAGGGCGGCAACCACGGTCTTGCCGGCGCCGACATCGCCTTGCACCAGGCGCAGCATGGGCGCGTGCTGGCTGAGGTCGTGGGCCACCTCCTTGCCGACGCGCTGTTGAGCGCCGGTGGGGGTGAAACCCAGGTTGGCCAGAAAAAGCCCGGGCAACTGCCGGGCCGGCGGCAAGGCCGGCGCACGCAGCGCACGCTGGCTTTCACGCAGGCGTTGTTGCGACAGCTGGTGGGTCAGCAGCTCTTCGAAGGCCAGGCGGTGCTGGGCCCAGTG
This sequence comes from Pseudomonas viridiflava, assembly GCF_900589395.1. Taxonomy (GTDB): domain Bacteria; phylum Pseudomonadota; class Gammaproteobacteria; order Pseudomonadales; family Pseudomonadaceae; genus Aquipseudomonas. Next base: position 60,007 of record NZ_UUIS01000067.1, on the reverse strand, counting down.
ATGACCCAGCGCCAGTTCGTCGACATCGGCGTCAGCCGGCGGGTGGTGCAGGTAGCGGATCGCGTCGTCGAGCGGCGCCAGTTGATAGTCGCGGGCCAGTTCGTCAGGCAGCCAGTCGGGCAGGCTCTTGGGGCCGAGCATGGCCAGGCTCTGCTGGCACAGCTGGCGCAGGCGCTGCTGGGTCAGGCCTTCGGTGGTCGGGTAGATGGGCGTCAGGGTCTGCTCGACCGGCGGCGGCTCGTCGCCGGTCAGGGCGCGGTATTCGGGGTGGTAGATTTCCAGCCCCGAGGCGCCGGGCCGGGCTTCGCCAAAGCAGCGCAAGTGCGTGCCGCGCTTGAGACCGTCTTTCTGGGCATTGCTGAAGTGATAGAAGCGCAGGCTGACCACGCCGCTGCCGTCGCCCAGGCGCACCAGCAGGCTGCGTCGCTTGCCCATGACCACGTCCTGGCCGCTGACCACGCCTTCGATCACCGCATCCTGGCCTGGGCGCAACTGGCCGATGGGCACCACGCGGGTCCGGTCCTGGTAGCGCAACGGCAAGTGGAACAGCACGTCCTGGAGAGTCTCCAGGCCGACCTTGGCCAGTTTCTCGGCCATGGCGTCGCCCACACCCTTGAGGCTGGTGACCGACACGTGGGAAAGCTCGCTCATGTTGCTCTTGCCGCTCCTGCCTAGCTCGCTTGTGCCTTGGGCCGGGCAACCGAACACAGGCGCACGGAATCAGCGAGGATCTCGATGGCCTTGGGCCGCGGAAAACTGGCACGCCAGGCGATGGCCACGGTACGAAACGGCGCAGGCGGCGTCAGGGGCCGCACTTCGATTACGCCGGGCGCGTAGTGGTGGCTGTCGACTGCCGAGAGCGGCAGGATCGACACGCCCAGTCCCGAGGCGACCATGTGGCGGATGGTTTCCAGCGAACTGGATTCCACGGTCGTGTGCCTGGCGGCCTCGCTGCCTTTAGTGAGTGTAGGGCATGCTTCGAGAACCTGATCGCGGAAACAGTGGCCTTCGCCGAGCAGCAGCAGGCTCTTGTCGTTCAGGGCCGAGGCATCGATGGTCGGCTTGCGCGTCCAGGGATGGTTGGCCGGCATCAGGACATAGAAGGGTTCGTCGTACAGCGGCAGGGTCAGGACATCGGCTTCGTTGAACGGTAGCGCGATGATGATCGCGTCCAGCTCGCCGTTGCGCAGTTTGTCGCGCAGGACGTGGGTGAAGTTTTCTTCGATGTACAACGGCATCTGCGGGGCGACCCGGTGCAGTTGTGGAATCAGATGAGGAAACAGGTACGGGCCGACCGTATAGATGGCGCCGACTTTCAGCGGGGCGGTCAACTGGTTCTTGCCGGCCTGGGCCAGCTCACGAATGCCCTGGGCCTGTTCAAGGACCTTCTGGGCCTGGGCGACGATGCCTTCGCCGACCGGGGTCAGGCGCACGGCGCTCTTGCTGCGCTCGAAAATCAGCACGCCCAGCTCGTCCTCAAGCTTCTTGACACCGACCGACAGGGTCGGCTGGCTGACATGGCAGCGTTCGGCGGCATGGCCGAAGTGCTGTTCCTGGGCGAGCGTGACGATATAGCGCAATTCGGTGAGAGTCATAACGTGCGTCCATGTAGTTGCGCCCAAGCATAGCGGCTGCAATCGATAGACGCACGTTATCAGAGGTGCACCGGTGTATCAAAAAATCGATTTAACGTTTATCCAGCGAATACACGAACGGCGCCAGGATTTCGATCGATCCGTTGTTCAACACTTCGGCCGGCGGCTTGGGCACAGGCTGCGCACGACGGATCATCTCCATGGTGGCGCGGTCCAGTGACGGGCTGCCCGAGCTGCTGGCAATCGAGTACGACAGGACGTTGCCTTCGGCATCGACCACAAAGCGCAGACGTGCCACCCCTTGCATGCCACGGCGACGGGCGTCCTCGGGGTACTTCTTGTACTTGGCCAGGTGGCGCAGCAAATCGCCCTGCCAGCTCGGCAACGCCGTGCTCGGGGGCGATGGCGGGCTTGGCGGTGCGGTCGGTGCAGCGGCCTTCTCGACCTTCGGAGCGGGCGGTGCTTCTACCGGCTTCTCGGCGACAGGCTGTTCCTTGGGCGGCTCGGGCTTCTTCTCGATCGGTTTCTTCGGCTGAGGTTTCGGCTTGGGCTTTTCGACCTTCTTGGGTACGACGATTTCCGGCTTGGGTGCCTCGGCAACCTCCGGCATGGGAATCTCTTCCTCAGGCGCAGGTGGCGTCGGCGCCTGCACGACCGCAGGAGGCGGTGGCAAAGGCTCGGGCAACGGCGGCAGTTCGATCATCATGGCGGGCGGCGGCAATTCGATTGCCTGTGATGCCGGCCAGCGCAGGGCCAGAAGCACTGCGATGGCATGCACGGCCAGCACCAACAACAGACTACCGCTGTAGCGCGTCAGTGTTTGGCGCATGGTGATCATTTTTTCCCAACCGTCTCAAGGCCCACCAGTCCGACCTTCAGGTAGCCGGCGGCACGCAGGGTGTTCATGACTTCCATCAGGTCGCCGTAGTCCACGCCCTTGTCGGCCTGGAAGAAGATCGTGGTGTCCTTCTTGCCGTGGGTCCGGGCGTCCAGGACCTGGCCGATCTGTTCGCGGGTGACCATGTCGTTGCCCAGGTACAGGTTCTTGTCGGCCTTGACGCTGAGGAAGATCGGCTTCTCGGGCCTGGGTTGCGGTTGCGCCGTGGACGCCGGCAGGTCGACCTTGATGTCGACGGTGGCCAGGGGAGCGGCGACCATGAAGATGATCAACAGGACCAACATGACGTCGATGAACGGCGTGACGTTGATTTCGTGGTTCTCGGCGAGATCGTCGCCGCCTTCGTTAAGATGCAGGCCCACGTTTTAGCCCACCTTGCCCAGATGCGGATGTTGTTGGCTGCGCTCGGTCGGCTCTGGCAGGTGGTCCAGGTCGCGGCTGACCAGCAGCAGGACCTGCGCCGAGGCGTCGGACACCTGGGCCTTGTAGCCGGCGATGGAGCGGGCGAACACGTTGTAGATGACCACGGCCGGAATGGCGGCGACCAGGCCCAGGGCCGTGGCCAGCAGGGCTTCGGCGATGCCGGGGGCGACTACGGCCAGGTTGGTGGTCTGGGTCTTGGCGATGCCGATGAAGCTGTTCATGATGCCCCACACAGTGCCGAACAGGCCGACGAAGGGGGCGGTGGAACCGATGGTGGCCAGCACGCCGGTGCCGATGCTCATGGTCCGGCCGCAATTGGCGACCAGGCGCTCAAGGCGAAAACTGACGCGCTCCTTGATGCCTTCGCGCTCACGGCTGTTGGCTGACAGGCGCATTTCTTCCAGTGCGTCATGCACCAGCAGGTGTGCCAGGGTGCCTTCCTTGCCGTTGCTGGCACTGGCTTCGTTCAGGGTGCGGGCTTTTTTCAGGCTGGCAATTTCAGTGCGCAGGCGGCGCTTGGCGCCCAGCAGCTCGAAACCCTTGGCGATCCAGATGGTCCAGGTAATGATCGAGGCGATGGCCAGGCCGATCATGACCGCTTTGACCACGATGTCGGCGTTCTGGTACATGCCCCACGGCGACAGGTCGTGGGACGACATGCCCAGGCTGTTTTCACCGGCCAGTGCGTCAGGGTCGGCAGCAGGGTCGGCGTTGACCGGGGCGGCGGGGATGCCCGGTGCGGCGACGGCAGGCACAGGTGCCGGTGCGGTCGCGCCAGCCGGTGCAGCGGCGCTGGTCGATGCAGGCGGGGCCTGGTCGGCGAACGCCGGGGCGAGCATCAGGCTCAGCACGATGGCGGCAACAGCGCGCCAGGCGCGTGTCAGGCTGGGAAGCGTGGTTGGCGAGGCGGGTGTTGGATTGCGAGTCATGCTGGCCGGACCTGAAGTGTAGATGTAAGGACATTTGCGTCGCCGCATGGGCGCCGGACGCTGGTGCTTGGACAAACGGCTGCCATTATTGCAAATCGTTCTTGTTAACTAAAGTAATAATGTATCTTTCTGCGAATAAATTGCGTTTAAACGGTAAAGTCCCGGTAAAGATGATGGTTTTCGATTTCCTTTCATGCGGAGAGATGCAATGCCTGCCCCCTCGCTACTGATCGCCGGCTGCGGCGATGTCGGCTCGCGCCTGGCCTTGCAATTGCTGCCTCTGGGCTGGCAGGTGCACGGTTTGCGGCGCGACATTTCTGCCTTGCCGGCAGGCGTTGCCGGTGTTGCAGGCGATCTTTTCGCCACGCAGCGGCCGGCCGGGTGGCCGACCGGCAGTCTCGATTACCTGGTGTATTGCGCCACGCCCACCCAGCGCGACGAGGCAGGCTATCGGCAGGCCTATGTCGAGGGGCTCGAACATGCGCTCGACTGGCTGCGCCTGTCCGGCCAGGCGCCGCGCCGGGTCATTTTTGTCTCCAGCAGCAGCGTTTATGGCCAGCAGCACGGTGAATGGGTCGATGAAACCTCGGCCACCGAGGCCACCGGGTTTTCCGGCCAGGTGTTGCTGGAAGCTGAACGGGTAGCGCTCGACAGTGGCTGGCCGGCCAGCGTGGTGCGCCTGACCGGGATCTATGGTCCGGGGCGCAGCGACCTGTCGAGCCGGGTGCGCCAGGGCTACAGCGTGGCGATCGACCCGCCGGTGTACGGCAATCGCATTCATGCCGACGATGCCGCCGGGTTGCTGGCCTACCTGCTCAAGGCCGATGCCGAAGGCGTGCTGCTGCAGGACTGCTATCTGGGTGTCGATGACGCGCCGGTGCCGCTGGCGGAGGTGGTGGCCTGGATGCGCGAATACCTGGGGGTGACCGAGTGGGCCGAGCAGGCAACGCTGCGCCGCGCCGGCAGCAAGCGCTGCAGCAACGCCCGTGCCCGCGCCTTGGGCTGGGTGCCCCGTTACGCGGACTACAAGGCGGGGTATGCGGCGCTGCTGCGCCCGTAGGAGCGCGCTTGGCCTGGGCCGCACTCGGACGACCGAGTGCGTAGCGCTCGCAAAATCCCGGAAACGCTGCAAATCCACAACGGCTACGCATCTACGCGTGTAGGAGCGCGCTCTGCCCGCGACCGAGTGCGCAAGCGCTCGCAAAATCCCGGAAACGCTGCAAATCCACAACGGCTACGCATCTGCGCGTGTAGGAGCGCGCTTGCCAGAATGCCGGACCACCGCGACCGAGTGCGTAGCGCTCGCAAAATCTGCGAAACGCCACAAATTTACGACTGCTACGCAGCCGGTCGCGGGCAAGCGCGCTCCTACAAAGGTGGCGTGGGTTACTGCTTTTCGAGCACCCAGCGGCTCTGGCCCGGACGCAATTGAGGCATTTCGTCAGTGCCGGCGGTGTTGACTGCCTGGAAGATTTCCAGTCGCTTGCCCTTGCGCACGAAGATCCATGGCGCGCCCTGTTCGGCCCGTTCCAGCCACATGCTGTCGTATTCGCCGCTCATGGCCGCGCAATCACCGGCCAGGCACAGCGCGTAGCGGTCGTTGTCGCCCAGGCCCTGCACGGCGCCATCCGGCATGAATTGCACGGTCGATCCCTGGCCCTCGCCGCTGACGATGGTCCACTTGCCACCCATGAAGGCACCGTACAGCGCGCTTTCGAAGCTGCTGCCCGGAGGGGCATCGGCAGGCGTCGGGGTGGAGGGCTTGACGAAATGCTGCTCGGGCCCGGATTCGCTGGCGGCCTGGATCAGCTCGCCGTCGTCCACGCGCAGGTCCTCGGCGAAATTGCCGTAGAAGTCGATGCGCAGTTTGCCGTCGGCCGCGCTGGTGATCTTGCCTTCACCCAGTTCGAAGCCATTGGAGTACGAGGCCTGGCTGGCTTTGGTGTTGACTTGCCATTCCAGGTTGGGCCCATTGGCCAGCAGGGCCTGGCGCAGGTTGCCATCCCTGACGGCGGCATCGATGGCGGTCTGGTTGATCCAGGTGCCGTCGGGGTTACGGTCGACGTGGCTGGCGCAGCCAGTAACGAGTGCGGCCAACAGCGAGAGGGCGAGCGCACGGCGCATAGCAGAGTCCTTCCTTTACTGGGTGAGCGCCGCAGCCGGTGCGGCGCCCGGGGAGGTTTATTCGATGACCAGGATAGCGTCCATCTCGACCTGCGAGCCGCGTGGCAACGCTGCTACGCCAATGGCGGCGCGGGCCGGGTAAGGCTGCTGGAAGTAGGTGCCCATGATCTCGTTGACCTTGGCGAAGTGGCCCAGGTCGGTCAGGAAGATGTTCAGCTTGACGATGTCCTTGAACGAACCACCCGCCGCTTCAGCCACCGACTTGAGGTTTTCGAACACCTGAGTGATCTGCGCTTCGATGCCTTCGACCAGTTCCATGGTCTTGGGATCCAGCGGAATCTGCCCGGACATGTAGACAGTGTTGCCTGTCTTGATGGCCTGGGAGTAGGTGCCGATGGCGGCAGGGGCCTTGTCGCTGGTGATGACGGTCTTGGTCATGAGAACTCCTTGAGGGGCTTTGGCTAGGCGCGCATGCGCGTGATGCGGGTCACGCCAGGCAATGCGCGCAGCTTCTTGATGACGCGGGCCAGGTGCACGCGGTCGTGCACGCTGACCACCAGTTGGACCACGCTGATACGGCCATCGCGTTCGTCCATGCTGATTTTCTCGATGTTGCCGTCGGCGGCGTTGACGCTGCTGGCCAGCAGGGCGATCAGGCCGCGCTGGTGCTCCAGTTCGACGCGCAGCTCGACATTGAACTCGCCGGTGACATCCTTGGCCCAGGACAACTGCAGGCACTTTTCCGGGTTGTGGCGGATTTCGCTGATGTTGCGGCAGTTCTCCAGGTGCACGACCATGCCTTTGCCGGCCGACAGGTGGCCGACGATCGGGTCGCCCGGAATCGGCGTGCAGCACTTGGCATAGCTGAGCACCAGGCCTTCGGTGCCGCGAATGGCCAGCGGGCCTTCGGCGTTGGGCAACTGCTCGCCCTCGCCCAGCAGGCGGCGAGCCACGACATAGGCCATGCGATTGCCCAGGCCGATGTCTTCAAGCAGGTCTTCGAGCACTTGCGCCCGGTATTCGGACAGCGCGGCCTGGATGCGCTCGGCGGCGATCTTGTCCAGGCTGGTTTCGAAGCCGTTGAGCACCTTGTTGAGCAGGCGCTCGCCCAGGCTGATGGATTCGGAGCGGCGCTGCAGTTTCAGGGCGTGACGAATGTGCGTGCGGGCTTTGCCGGTGACGACAAAGTTGAGCCAGGCCGGGTTCGGCCGCGCGCCCGGCGCACTGACGATTTCGACGGTCGAGCCGCTTTGCAGTGGCTCGGACAACGGTGCCAGGCGGCGGTTGATGCGGCAGGCGATGCAGCTGTTGCCCACGTCGGTGTGCACGGCATAGGCAAAGTCCACGGCCGTGGAGCCCTTGGGCAGCTCCATGATCCGGCCCTTGGGCGTGAAGACGTAGACCTCGTCAGGGAACAGGTCGATCTTGACGCTTTCGATGAACTCCAGCGAGTTGCCGGCGCGCTGCTGCATTTCCAGCACGCCCTTGACCCATTGCCGGGCGCGGGCATGCGAGCCCTTGGGCTGCTCGTCGTCACTGGACTTGTACAGCCAGTGCGCGGCGATGCCGTTGTTGGCCATCTCTTCCATTTCGTGGGTACGAATCTGGATTTCGATGGGCACCCCGTGCATGCCGAACAGCGTGGTGTGCAGCGACTGGTAGCCGTTGGCCTTGGGAATGGCGATGTAGTCCTTGAAACGCCCCGGCAGCGGCTTGTACAGGTTGTGCACCGCGCCCAGCACCCGGTAGCAGGTGTCGACCTTGTCGACGATGATGCGGAACGCGTAGACGTCCATGATCTCGTTGAAGGCCCGGCGTTTGCCGCGCATCTTCTTGTAGATGCCATAGAGGTGCTTCTGACGCCCGCTGACGTCGCCGGCAATGCCGTCCACGGCCAGGCAGTGGCTCAGCGATTCTTCGATCTTGTTGACCAGTTCCTTGCGGTTGCCACGGGCACGCTTGACCGCCTGGCCGATGCGCGAGGAGCGCATGGGGTACATGGCCTTGAAACCCAGGTCCTCGAATTCGATACGCACGCTGTGCATCCCCAGGCGATTGGCGATGGGGGCGTAGATTTCGAGGGTTTCCTTGGCGATGCGCCGGCGTTTTTCACCGGACAGCACTTCTAGGGTGCGCATGTTGTGCAGGCGGTCGGCCAGCTTGACCAGGATCACGCGGATGTCGCGAGCCATGGCCATGGCCATTTTCTGGAAGTTTTCAGCCTGCGCTTCGGCCTTGGTCTCGAAGTTCATCTGGGTCAGCTTGCTGACCCCGTCGACCAGGTCGGCCACGGTTTCGCCGAACTGCGCGCTGAGCGCTTCCTTGGCGATGCCGGTGTCCTCGATCACGTCATGCAGCATTGCAGCCATCAGGCTCTGATGGTCCATGTGCATGTCGGCAAGGATACTGGCAACCGCCAGGGGATGGGTGACGTAGGCTTCGCCGCTGCGCCGGCGCTGGCCGTCGTGGGCTTGCTCGGCGTAGAAATACGCCCGGCGGACCAGATTGACCTGGTCCTTGCTGAGGTAGGCTGAGAGGCGATCGGCGAGGGCGTCTATGCTCGGCAAAGCGTTACCTCCTGCCGATGGCCCATGCCCTGCGCCGCACTACGTCGACCCGGCATAGGCTTATACGGCCTCGCTGGACTCGTCCTCGAACGCGGCAAACAACGGTTCGTCTTCGACGATTTCAGCTTCGGCGATCACGGCGTTGTCGATCAGGCCGGCGGCGATTTCACGCAGGGCCAGCACGGTCGGCTTGTCATTTTCCCAGGCAAGCTTGGGTTCCTTGCCGCCAGTGGCAAGCTGACGCGAACGCTTGGTGGCGAGCATGACCAGCTCGAAGCGGTTATCGACGTGTTCCAGGCAGTCTTCAACAGTCACGCGGGCCATGGTATTCCTCGTAGCAAATGCGTATGCGCGTTGCCCGGATGGGCGAGCGGACTTGGTAGTGTACAAGCCGGGAGTGGCAGGCTTCAAGCGCCAAGCCATCAGCGGTGCCCATCCCGGCGGCAGGTTCAGCTCAGCAACTGGCTCAACAGGGCTCGATGTTGCTGCTGTTGATGCGTCTGGGTCAGGCGATTGGCACGGAAGATGGCCTTGAGGTCTTCCAGCGCCTGGGCGAAGTGATCATTGATGATCAGATAGTCGTAGGCGGCAAAATGACTCATTTCGCTGACGGCTTCGCGCATGCGGCCCTCAATGATCTCGTCGCTGTCCTGGCCGCGATTGTTCAGGCGCTGGCGCAAGGCTTCCTGGCTGGGCGGCAGGATGAAGATCGAGCGGGCAGCGGGCATCAGGTTGCGCACCTGCTCGGCCCCTTGCCAGTCGATTTCCAGAATCAGGTCATGACCTTCGTCCAGGGTCTGCTGCAGGCTGCTCTGCGAGGTGCCGTACAGGTTGCCGAACACTTCGGCCTGCTCGAGAAAGTCGCCCTGCTCGATCATGGCCAGAAAGTCGGTGCGCTCGACGAAGTGATAGTTCACCCCGTTCACTTCGCCCGGGCGCATGGCGCGCGTGGTATGCGAGACCGACAGCCGGATCTGCGGCTGATCCTTGATCAGGGCCGAGACCAGGCTGGTCTTGCCTGCGCCGGAGGGCGCGGAAACGATGTACAGGGTGCCGGTGCTGTGGGTCATGTGGGCTTGGCCTTACTCAATGTTCTGTACTTGTTCGCGCATCTGTTCGATCAACACTTTGAGGTTGACCGCCGCCTGGGTGCTGCGTGGATCGAAAGCCTTGGAGCCCAGGGTGTTGGCCTCGCGGTTGAGTTCCTGCATCAGGAAGTCCAGGCGGCGTCCGGCCTGGCCGCCGGCCTTGAGCACCCGGCGCACTTCGATGACGTGGGTGCTGAGGCGGTCGAGCTCTTCGGCGACATCGCTCTTTTGCGCCAGCAGGACCAGTTCCTGCTCCAGGCGCTGCGGGTCCAGCTCGGCCTTCATGTCGGTGAAGCGGTCGAGAATCTTCTGGCGCTGGGCGGCCAGCATGTGCGGGACCAGGGCGCGCAGGGTGGTGACTTCCAGGGTAATGGCGTCCAGCCGCTCGTTGAGCAGCGCCGCCAGGCCTGCGCCTTCCCGGGCGCGGCAGGTCCTGAGCTCGTCCAGGCCCTGGTTGAACAGCGCCAGGGCCTCGGTGTTCAGCGCCTGCGGGTCGCTGGCATCAGCCACCAGCACACCCGGCCAGGCCAGCACTTCAAGCGGGTTGAGCGGCGCAGGCTGCTGGATGAGGCTGGCGACCTGTTCGGCGGCAGCAACCAGTTGCGCGGCGCGTTCGCGGTCGACCTGCAGCGGCTTGCCGGCGCTTTCTTCGGTAAAGCGCAGGGTGCATTCGACCTTGCCGCGCGACAGGCCCTGGCGCAGGGCTTCACGAATGGCGCCTTCCAGGTCACGGAAGGCATCGGGCAGGCGCAGGTGCGGCTCCAGATAGCGGTGGTTGACCGAGCGCAGTTCCCAGCTCAGGGTGCCCTGGGCACCGGCCCGTTCGACGCGGGCAAAGGCGGTCATGCTGTGCACCATGGGTGTACCTCCTGATTCGTGAGTCCTGAGGCAGGGGTGGGTCCGGGCGGACGCCTTGCGACAGGCTGCAAAGGCGCAGGATTGTAACCCAGTGCGTGGCCGGCTCCCAAACCGCCGATGCGCCAAGTGCCACCCTATCGTCGATGCCCCCCGGCAAGCCCGGCGGCAGAGCCCTTGTGTCGCCTGAAACAGCCTGGCGGACTTTTAGGTGTGCCCGCGCCGGCCATGGGCTTTATACTCCGGGCAGTTTTCCGTCCCTGTACAGGTATTGCCAGATGAAACGTCCAAGTGGTCGCGCTGCCGATCAGCTGCGCCCGATCCGTATCACCCGCAACTACACCAAACATGCCGAAGGCTCTGTGCTGGTCGAGTTCGGTGACACCAAGGTCATCTGCACGGTCAGCGTCGAAAACGGCGTCCCGCGCTTTCTCAAGGGCCAGGGCCAGGGTTGGCTGACCGCCGAGTACGGCATGCTGCCGCGTTCGACCGGCGAGCGTAACCAGCGCGAGGCCAGCCGTGGCAAGCAGGGCGGCCGTACCCTGGAAATCCAGCGCCTGATCGGCCGTTCGCTGCGTGCGGCACTGGACATGTCCAAGCTGGGCGACATCACCCTGTACGTCGATTGCGACGTGATCCAGGCCGATGGCGGTACCCGCACCGCGTCGATCACCGGCTCTATGGTGGCGCTGATCGATGCCCTGAAACTGATCAAGAAGCGTGGCGGCCTGAAAGCCGGGGATCCGCTCAAGCAGATGGTCGGTGCCGTGTCGGTGGGCATCTACAAGGGCGAGCCGGTCCTGGACCTGGACTACCTCGAGGATTCGGCGGCCGAGACCGACCTGAACCTGGTCATGACCAGCGCCGGCGGTTTCATCGAGATCCAGGGCACCGCCGAAGGCGCGCCGTTCCAGCCTGAAGAGCTCACCGCCATGCTGGAACTGGGCCGCAAGGGCATGGACGAGATCTTCGAGCTGCAGCGCGCGGCGCTGGCGGACTGATTATCCGCGGGAATGGCATCACCACCGCGAGTGATGACCATTTCCCGGCTGAAGTGGATCGCCGCCCGGCCGGTCCTGCGATCTGCGGGCAATAAAAAGCCGACGTCATGTCGGCTTTTTGTCGAGTGGACCTTGACCCTTGGTCAGATGGTCAGGGTCCAATCGTAGTCCACGATCAGCGGCGCGTGCTGCGAGAAGCGCGGCTGGCGTGGCAGGCGTGCGCTGCGCACGAAGCGACGCAGGCCTGGCGTCAGGATCTGGTAGTCGAAGCGCCAGCCCAGGTTGAGCATCTCGGCCTGTTCACTGTCTGGCCACCAGCTGTACTGGTCGCCTTCGCGATTGACTTCGCGCAGGGCGTCCACATAGCCCATGTTGCCGACGATCTCGTCCATCCACGCACGCTCGGGCGCCAGGAAGCCCGGCGACTGCTGGCTGTCGCGCCAGTTCTTGATGTCGAGCTTCTGCTGCGCGACATACAGCGAGCCGCAATAGATGTATTCGCGACGCTTGCGGCGTTGCTTGTCCAGGTACTTGCCGAAGTCGTCCATGAGCTTGAACTTCTGGTTCAGGTCTTCGTCACCGTTCATGCCCGAAGGCATCAACAGGCTGGCAATACTGACTTTGTCGAAATCGGCCTGCAGGTAACGCCCGTAGCGGTCGGCTGTTTCGAAGCCCAGGCCGCTGATTACCGCCTTTGGTTGCAAACGCGAGTAAAGCGCCACACCGCCCTGGGCGGGTACTTCGGCTTCGCACGCGTAAAGGAAGTAGCCATCCAGCTGATAGGCTGGATCATCCAGTTCAAAGGTGGAGGCGCGGGTGTCCTGTAGACAGATGACGTCGGCATTCTGGGCTTGCAGCCAGCTGAGCAAACCACGCTCGACTGCAGCCTGAATGCCATTTACGTTCACACTGATGATCCGCATAAATGGCCCCAAAAATCACGTGCGTGTATGATACCCGAGGTCAAGTCAATTAGCTAAATCCATGCTTTCGAGGCTTTTTCATGCAGGCGTACCAACGCGATTTCATTCGTTTTGCCATTGATCGCGGCGTATTGCGCTTCGGTGAGTTCACCCTCAAGTCCGGGCGTACCAGCCCTTACTTCTTCAATGCCGGCCTGTTCAACAGCGGCTCGGCCCTCTCGCGGCTCGGGCGTTACTACGCGGCTGCCGTGGTCGACAGCGGTCTGTCCTTCGACGTGCTGTTCGGCCCGGCCTACAAGGGCATTCCGCTGGCCGCCGCTACGGCCGTGGCACTGGCCGAGCACCATGACCGCGACCTGCCGTGGTGCTTCAACCGCAAGGAAGCCAAGGATCACGGCGAAGGCGGCAGCCTGGTAGGCGCGCCCCTGGCCGGCAATGTGCTGATCATCGACGACGTGATCACCGCCGGTACCGCCATTCGTGAAGTCATGCAGATCATCCAGGCCCAGCAGGCCACGGCGGCCGGCGTGCTGATCGCCCTCAACCGCCAGGAGCGGGGCAACGGCGAGCTGTCGGCGATCCAGGAAGTGGAGCGCGACTTCGGTATCCCGGTGGTCAGCATCGTGTCGCTGAACCAGGTGCTGGAGTTTCTGGCCGACGACCCGCAGCTCAAGCAGTACCTGCCGGCGGTCGAGGACTATCGGGCGCAGTTCGGGATTTAAGGAGGCCTATGGCCGGGGCCGGGCAACTGCAAGTGCGACCGATGCGCCAGGTTCGCCTGGGCGCGGCAGGCCTGCTGCTATGGCTTGGCGCCTCGCTGCAGACGCCCGCCCTGGCTGCCGAGCCGCCCGAGGTCATGCTCTACCGCTACATCGACAGCCGTGGCGTGACCGTCATGGACCGCCAGGGCGTCCCGCCCGAATACATCGGCAAGGGCTATCAGGTCCTCAATGCCCGTGGCCGGGTGGTGCAGACCGTACCACCGGCCCCCACCGCCCAGGAAATCCGCCAGGCCGAAGCCGTCAAGGCCCAGGCCAGTGCCGACGCACAGCTCTTGCAGCAGTACAGCAGTCTGGATGACGTTGACCGCGCCAAGGCGCGCCGGCTGGCCGAGCTCGATGCGCTGGTCGGCGTGGCCCAGGGCAATATCCAGGGCCTGTCCGCCCAGCAGGCCAGTCTGCAGGGCCAGGCGGCCGATCACGAGCGTACCGGCCGGCCGGTGCCGCAAACGCTGCTTGACCAGCTCAAGGACCTGCGCACCCGGCAACAGGCGCTACAAGCCGGCATCCTGCGCTACCAGCAAAGCCGGCAGGAAGCCGAAGCCGCGTTTGCCGTAGACCGGGCACGGGTGCAGAAGCTGCTGCAGTAGGCGCGCTTGCCGGAATGCCGGACCACCGCGACCGAGTGCGCTAGCAGTCGTAAAATTTCAGCGTTCCAAGATTTCTGCGAGCGCTACGCACTCGATCGCCGGCAAGCCGCCTCCCACAGGTCCCCTGTTTGCTGCGCGACAGCGTGCCGCCAAGGCGGCGGGTAATACCCACAAAAAAGCCCCGCCTGCTTGCGCAGGCGGGGCTTTCGGTGAACCGTCAGCCGCGAGGCTTGCGGTTGGTGATCAGGGTGCCGACGCCGCTGTCGGTGAAGATCTCCAGCAGCACCGCATTGGGCACCCGGCCGTCGATGATATGCGAGCTGTGCACACCGCCTTGCACCGCTTCCAACGCACAGCGGATCTTGGGCAGCATGCCACCGTAGATGGTGCCGTCGGCGATCAGGCTGTCGACCTGTTCGGTGGTCAGGCCGGTCAGCACCTGGCCTTGCTTGTCCATCAGGCCGGCTATGTTGGTCAGCAGCATCAACTTCTCGGCCTTGAGCGCCTCGGCCACCTTGCCGGCCACCAGGTCGGCGTTGATGTTGTACGACTCGCCTTCGGGGCCGACGCCGATTGGCGCGATCACCGGGATGAAGTCACCCCTGACCAGCATGTTGAGCAGGTCGGTGTTGACCCCGACCACTTCGCCTACATGGCCGATGTCGATGATCTCGGGCTTGGTCATTTCCGGGGTCTGGCGGGTGACGGTGAGCTTTTTCGCACGGATCAGCTCGGCGTCCTTGCCGGTCAGGCCGATGGCGCTGCCGCCATGACGGTTGATCAGGTTGACGATGTCCTTGTTGACCTGGCCGCCCAGCACCATTTCCACCACGTCCATGGTCTGCGCGTCAGTGACGCGCATGCCATCGATGAAGTGGCTTTCGATGGACAGGCGCTTGAGCAGATCGCCGATCTGCGGGCCGCCGCCGTGAACCACCACCGGGTTGATGCCGACCGCCTTCATCAGCACGATGTCGCGGGCAAAGCCGGTCTTGAGCTCTTCGCTCTCCATGGCGTTGCCGCCGTACTTGATGACCAGCGTCTTGCCGACGAAGCGGCGGATGTAAGGCAGTGCTTCGGACAATACCTTGGCAACGTTGGTGGCGGCATCACGATCGAGGGTCATTCGGGGCTCCTGTCAAAGATCAAAACAATCAGAACGGCAGTTCGAGGTCCGGCGCAACTTTCTTGAGCTCGGTATGGAAGACGCTCTGGATGCGCTGCAATTCAGCTTCGGTTTCGGCTTCGAAGCGCAGCACCAGCACCGGCGTGGTGTTGGACGCGCGCACCAGGCCCCAGCCTTGCGGATAGTCGACCCGTACGCCATCGATGCTGGTCAGCTTGGCATCGCCCCACTGAGCGTCCTTTTCGAGGGCTTCAATGATGCTGAACTTGGTGACATCGGTCACCTTGATATTGATTTCCGGGGTGGAAATATCCTCGGGGAACGAAGCGAACAGCGTTTCGGCGTCTTGCGTCTTCTGGCTGAGGATTTCCAGCAGGCGTGCTGCGCTGTAGATACCGTCGTCGAAGCCGAACCAGCGTTCCTTGAAGAAGATGTGCCCGCTCATTTCGCCGGCCAGCAGGGCGCCGCTCTTTTTCATCTGCTTCTTGATCAGCGAGTGGCCGGTCTTCCACATCACCGGACGACCGCCATGTTCGCTGATCAGCGGGGTCAGGCGCCGCGTGCATTTGACGTCGAAGATGATGTCGGCGCCCGGATTGCGTTCCAGCACGTCCAGGGCAAACAGCATCAGCAGGCGGTCGGGGTAAACCACGTTGCCCTGGTTGGTGACCACGCCCACACGGTCGCCGTCGCCGTCGAAGGCCAGGCCCAGGTCGGCCCCGGTTTCCCTGACCTTGGCGATCAGGTCCTGGAGGTTTTCCAGCTTGCCCGGGTCCGGGTGATGGTTGGGGAAGTTGCCGTCGACCTCTTCGAACAGCGAGATCACTTCACAGCCCAGCTTCTCGATCAGTTGCGGGGCGATCACACCGGCCGCACCGTTGCCGCAATCGACCACGACCTTGAGCTTGCGGGCCAGGGCAATGTCTTTCTCGATGTAGCTCGAATAGCTGTCCAGGATGTTGACCTGGGTGACGCTGCCAGCACCGGTGGGCAGGTCGTTGCTGCGGATACGCTGCAACAGCGCCTGGATCTGCTCGTTGGCCAGGGTGTCGCCGGCGATCACGATCTTGAAGCCGTTGTAGTCCTTGGGGTTGTGGCTGCCGGTCAGCATCACACCGGTCTTGCCGGCCAGCACGTTGGCGGCGTAGTACAGGGCAGGGGTCGGCACCAGGCCAACGTCGCTGACGTGGCAGCCGCTGTCGTACAGGCCCTTGATCAGTTGCTGCGACAGTTCAGGGCCCGACAGGCGACCGTCGCGGCCGACGCTGACGTTGGGTTCGTTTTCGGCCAGGCTCTGGGCGCCGATGGCGCGGCCGATCCAGTAGGCGGTTTCTGCGTGGAGGGTGTCGCCGACCACGCCGCGAATGTCATAGGCGCGAAAAATGGTGTCAGGCAGTTGGGGTGCCACGGATGCTGGGCTGTTCATTGGGGGGGAGAGCTCCGATCTCAGGAAGTTCTGGTTGTCGTCGAGAATGTCGATATCGAGAATATCGGTATCCTGGAACAGCGGATCGCACAGGCCGTCGTCAGGGACGCTGGGCGGTGGCGATACTGCAACGCTGCCTTCAGTGATGCCGGGTGCGGGGTCGATCTTGTCGCTGGGCACCGTGCCGGACATGCCTGCATGCGGGCCGCGCAGCGAAAAACGGGCGAGGGCCTGGGCCAGGCCTTCAAGGGCAGGCAGGCTCAAACCGAATGATTTGACGGTTTTTCCGCCAGAGAGTTCTTGCAGCAGCTGATCGAGCTGCCGGGCATCGGCGCTGATGCGGCGTTGCAAGGCGCGTTCGTTGAGGTACAGGCCCAGCATGATGCCCACCAGCGCCAGCAGGGCGGCCAGCGCCAGCAGCAGCCAGGGCGGCGAGCCTTGCAGGGCCGGGCCCGGCGTGAACTGCAACTGCCAGCCTGGGTAGCCGGTGTCGAAGTTCACCGCCGTGTCGCCGCTGGCCTGGCCGCGCTGGATGAAGACCTGGCGCGGGCCGTTGCCGAACTGCTGGCTGAGCGTGACCTGCCCGGCCTCGCCGGGAATCGGTGGCAGTGCCCCGATCAGGCGCTGGAGGTCGAAGGCCAGCAACAGCGTGCCGCTGGCCGGCTGACCGGGGGCATCGCGCACGGCGGTGGCGCTGTAGATGACCCAGCGCTCGCCGATCTTGCGTGCTTCAGGGGCCGCAGGCTCGCCCTGTATCGCCTTGTTGAGCATGTCCAGCGTAGAAAAACTCACCGGCACGGTGCCCTGGTCATCGGTATCGGCCAGCCCTCTGGGGCTGATGCGGGCGCCGATCAGGCCATCCCAGTAGAGAAACTGCGTCTGTGCCGCTTTCAGGGCCAACGGCTCGCTGCCCTGCACCAGCCGGGCAATGGCCGGATTGCTGGCGGCGGCGCGGGTGTCGGCATCGATCTGGCGCAACGCCAGATTGACCGCTGCCGCCTGGCCGCTGCCCCAGGCCTGAACCTGTTGTTGATAGTGCTGCGGGTTGCCGGACAGGCTGATGCCCACCAGCAGCCCGGCGGCACACAGGCCGATCAGCGCCGGGACCAGGCCGGGCAGCAGGGCATGCAGGCCGGTCGAGGCCGGCGCCGGGTCTTGTGCTGCTGACTGCTGGGCGGTGCTGAGCTGACTGCCTTTCACCCGACTGCTCTCCATTCATTGGTGCTGACGCCGGGCATCGCTGCCGTAATCCTGAGCGGCCCGGCTCAGTGGCTGCCGGAGTGACCGAAACCGCCGGCACCGCGCTCGGTCTGCTGGAACTCGTCGACCAGTTCGAACTGCGCCTGCACCACCGGCACCAGCACCAGCTGCGCGATGCGCTCGCCGATGGCAACGGTGAACGGCGTCTGGCCGCGGTTCCAGCACGAGACCATCAGTTCGCCCTGATAATCGGAGTCGATCAGCCCGACCAGGTTGCCCAGCACGATACCGTGCTTATGGCCCAGGCCTGAACGCGGCAGGATCATGGCCGCCAGGCCCGGATCCTGGATGTAGATCGACAGCCCGGTCGGGATCAGCAGGGTCTGGCCCGGCTCCAGGACCGTGTCCTGCTTGAGCATGGCGCGCAGGTCGAGGCCCGCCGAGCCGCCGGTGGCGTAGGCCGGGAGAGGAAATTCGCTGCCGATGCGAGGGTCGAGGATCTTGGCTTGTAGAGCGTGCATTCGTAGTCAGGCCTGATTCATGCGTTCTGCGATAAAGGTGATCAGCTGGCGGGCAATCTTGCCCTTGCTGGTCTGGGCAAAGAGCGTTGCGTGCAACGCCCGGTCGATCACGCTGCAGGCGTTTTCCTCGCTGTTGAAGCCGATGCTGGGGTTGGCCACATCGTTGGCGACGATCAGGTCGAGGTTCTTGTCCTTGAGCTTGCGTGCAGCATAGTCGAGCAAATGTTCGGTCTCGGCGGCAAAGCCGACACTGAACGGACGATCGGGGCGAGTGGCAATGGTGGCCAGGATGTCCGGGTTGCGGACCATCTGCAGCAGCAAGCCGTCGCCGTTCGTAGGATCTTTCTTGAGTTTGTGCGGGGATATGACTTCAGGGCGGTAGTCCGCGACCGCCGCCGAGGCGATGAACAGGTCGCACGGAATCGCCGCCTCGCACGCCGCGAGCATGTCGCGGGCGCTGACCACATCGATGCGCGTCACACGGTCCGGGGTTGGCAGGCTGACCGGGCCGGTGATCAGCGTGACCCGGGCGCCGGCTTCTACCGCGGCCTCGGCAAGGGCAAAGCCCATCTTGCCGGAGCTGTGGTTGGTGATGTAGCGCACCGGGTCGATGTTTTCCTGGGTGGGGCCGGCGGTGATCAGCACATGCTTGCCGGTCAGGCTCAGGCGCTGGAAACACTGCGCCGCGCACAGCGCCAGGTCGTCCGGCTCGAGCATGCGCCCGAAACCCACGTCGCCACAGGCCTGCACGCCAGAAGCCGGGCCGAACACCTTCCAGCCGCGCTCGGCGAGCTGTTGGGTGTTGGCCTGCACCGTGTCGTCGCGCCACATGGCCTGGTTCATGGCCGGGGCAATGGCGACGGTGGCGTCAGTGGCCAGCACGATGGTGGTCAGCAGGTCATTGGCAATGCCCTGAGCCAGGCGGGCGATCAGGTCGGCCGTGGCCGGGGCGATGAGAATCAGGTCGGCCCACTTGGCCAGCTCGATATGCCCCATGGCCGCTTCGGCGGCCGGGTCCAGCAGGTCCAGGTGCACCGGGTGGCCCGAGAGCGCCTGCATGGTCAGGGGAGTGATGAACTCTGCCCCGCCGCGGGTCATGACGACACGCACTTCGGCACCCTGGTCGCGCAGGCGACGAACCAGTTCGGCGCTCTTGTAGGCCGCGATGCCGCCGCCGACGCCCAGGACGATGCGTTTTCGATACAGCCGCTGCATAGGCTTGCCTTGTCTTGGTCAATGGCGCGATGGCGATGACGCCTCCCCAGGCCGGGTCGCCGCGCAAAAAAGATGGGCTAAGATAGCACAGCGTCTGCCTTGGAACAGCGACGTCCATGGCGGTGTTCGCACAACACAAGGAGGTGTTATGAGTATTCGCGACTGGCCTGCGGCGGAGCGTCCCCGCGAGCGATTGTTGAGCATGGGCGCTACCAGTCTTTCCGATGCCGAGCTTCTGGCCATCTTTCTGCGTACCGGCGTGGCCGGGCACAGCGCGGTCGACCTGGCCCGTCACCTGCTGAACCAGTTTGGCAGCCTGCGCAGCCTGCTGGAGTCGGACCTGACGGCCTTCAGTGCGCACCTGGGGCTGGGGCCGGCCAAATTCGCCCAATTGCAGGCAGTGCTGGAAATGGCGCGCCGGCACCTGGCCGAGACCCTGCGCCGCGACTCTGCCCTGGAAAACCCCGAGCAGGTGCGCCGCTACCTCAAGTCCCTGTTGCGCCACGAACCTCATGAGGTATTCGGCTGCCTGTTCCTGGACAGCAAACACCGGGTGCTGGCCTTTGAAGTGCTGTTTCATGGCTCGATCAATACCGCCTATGTTCACCCGCGCCAGGTGGTCAAGCGCGCCCTGGCGCACAACGCCGCCAGCCTGATCCTGTGCCACAACCACCCCTCGGGCGTCAGCGAGCCCAGCCGTGCCGACATCGAACTGACCAAGCGACTCATGGAGACGCTGGCACTGATCGATGTCGAGGTGCTGGACCATGTGATCATCGGCGATGGCGAGCCGTTGTCACTGGTCGAGCGCGGCCTGCTATAGCGCCGTCAGCCGCAGGACGACACTGCTTTCATGGGCTCGGCCCGACATCCGTAGGAGCGACCAACGGTCGCGAATGCTGCCTTTCGCGACCGTTGATGGCTCCAACAGGATTGGCGTGGTGCGAGGCAGCCTGGCTATTTTACCGTCACCTTGTAGAAATCCTGGCGGCCGAACGGGCTGACCTGGTAGCCGCTGACGTCCTTGCGGGTCAGCACGGCGGCGGTGGGGTGGGCCAGCGGCAGCCACAGGGCCTGCTGCTGGATCTGCGCCTGGGCCTGCTGGTACAGCTTGCTGCGCGCGGCCTGGTCGCTGGTGGCCTTGCCATCGGTGATCAGCGTGTCCAGGCCCTTGTCGCAGTAGCGGGCGAAGTTGGTGCCCGACTGCACGGCCGCGCAGGAAAACTGCGGGGTCAGGAAATTGTCCGGGTCGCCGTTGTCGCCGGCCCAGCCCATGAACAGCAAGTCATGCTCGCCGGCCTTGGCGCGACGGATCAGTTCGCCCCACTCGATGACGCGGATCTCGGCATCGATGCCGATCTGCTTGAGATCAGCCTGCAGCAGTTGCGCGCCAAGTCCCGGATTGGGGTTGAGCAGGCTGCTCGACGGGCGGGTCCAGATCGTGGTTCTGGTGCCATCCTTCAGACCGGCCTTGGCCACCAGGGCCTTGGCCTTGGCCACATCGTGGGCGTAGCCCGGCAAGTCTTTGGCGTAACTCCAGGTGGTGGCCGGGAAAGGGCCGGCGGCGCTTTCGGCCGTGCCTTCGAACACCGCCTTGAGGTAGTTGGCCTTGTCGAAGGCCAGGTTCACGGCCTGGCGCACCTCGGGCTTGTCGAAGGGCGGGTGCTGGGTGTTGATCGCCACAAAGGCGGTCATGAACGCTTCGGTTTTCTCGACCTTCAGGTTCGGGTCCTGGCTGGCGGCCTGGATGTCCAGCGGCTTGGGCGACAAGGCCACCTGGCACTCGTTGCGGCGCACCTTCTGCAAGCGCACGTTGGCATCCGGAGTAATGGCGTACACCAGCGTGTCGATGGCCGGCTTGCCGGCAAAATAGTCCGGGTTGCCGCTGTAGCGCACCACGGCATCCTTCTGGAAGCGCTTGAACACGAACGGCCCGGTGCCGATCGGCTGGGTGTTGAGTTTTTCCGGCGTGCCGGCCTTGAGCAGTTGCGCGGTGTATTCGGCCGAGTAGATCGAGGCAAAGCCCATGCTCAGGGTCGCCAGGAAGGTGGCGTCGGCACGGTTGAGGACAAAGCGCACGGTGTGCGGGTCAGGCGCCTCGATGGTCTTGATCAGCGCCGGCAACTGCATCGACTGTGCATGCGGGAAGCCGCTCTGGGCGATCTTGTGCCACGGATTGCCAGCATCGAGCATGCGGTTGAAGCTGAACAGCACGTCGTCGGCATTCAGCTCGCGGGTCGGCTTGAAATACTCGGTGCTGTGGAATTTGACCCCGCTGCGCAGCTTGAAGTCGTACGTCAGGCCATCGGCCGACACCGTCCAGCTTTCGGCCAGGCTTGGCACCAGCCTGGCGCTTTGCGCGTCGAAGTCCACCAGGCGGTTCATCAGCACATCGGCCGAGGCGTTGGTGGTGGTCAGCGAGTTGTACTGCACGACATCGAACCCCTCGGGGCTCGCTTCGGTGCATACGATCAGGTTGGCGGCCTGGGTCATGGCCGGCAGCAGCAATGGGGCGAGCAAAATAGGGAGTGCAGCTAGGCGCATGGCTATATTCCTGTTCAGATAGGGCCCCATCTGCCGGTGCAGTCTGGTGAGGGGACCTACCCTAGACGATGTCATGGCACACGACAATCAATGCAATGCGACGAATGGCACTTTGTTCATGGATGCCCGCTGGCATGGACATGGCGCCTGTTCCCGTAGCGCAAACTACTTTGCTTGTTGTTGACGGCTGGGGTTTCTGGTATAAAGCAGCGCTCTTTTCTAGGGCCCGGCTCCTTACCCATCAGGTGAGGTCGGTAAGACCCTTGAAGAAACGCGGCGCACCATGCGCCGAATGACTGAGAGATTAAGCGGCCAACCCATGCCGGGTTGGGCATGTGGTTTTAGAGGGCTGAGGCATGTCGAGAGTCTGTCAAGTTACCGGTAAGGGTCCGGTAACCGGGAATAACATTTCCCACGCAAACAACAAAACCCGTCGTCGTTTCCTGCCAAACCTGCAGCATCACCGCTTCTGGGTTGAGAGTGAAAAACGTTTCGTTCGCCTGCGCGTTTCCGCCAAGGGCATGCGTATCATCGACAAACGCGGTATCGAGGCGGTCCTGGTTGACCTGCGTCGCGACGGCAAGATTTAAGGAGACTGATCATGCGTGAATTGATTCGTTTGATTTCGAGCGCCGGCACCGGTCACTTCTACACGACCGACAAGAACAAGCGTACTACTCCGGACAAAATCGAGATCAAGAAATTTGATCCGGTTGTTCGCAAGCACGTGATCTACAAGGAAGGCAAAATCAAGTAATTGATTTTGGCTTTCACAAAAAAGGCCCGTATCGCGAGATACGGGCCTTTTTTGGTTCAGGCAGAAACGTGATCAGCCAAAGCTGAAGCCGGTGATGGCTTCATCGGCATCGGCCTGCACGGTAATACGATTCACGTCGTATTCCCTGGTGGTGATATCACGAGGACCGTGGACCCGATCGCGACCGGTCAGCTCGCTGATGTAGGCCCTTGCCGCCGGTACATAACGGCTGCCAACCAGATAGCTCAGGGCTTGGGTGATTTCTTCGTTAGTCATGTTGATCTTCCTTGATAGTGAGTCCGTCAATCCGGACGCCCTCAGAATCCTCCTGTGCAGCCCTGCAGGTGCGTTATTTATTTACCGCTGTTGTTTCAAAAAACACGTAGATCTTGCGGCATGTTTCCAGCACCTCCCAGGTGCCCTTGAAACCCGCCGGAATCACGAAGCGGTCACCGGCGCGCAAGGTCTTGGCCTGGCCGTTTTCATCGCGCAGCACCGAGACACCGTGGACGATCTCGCAGTATTCGTGCTCGGTGTAGCTGACCTGCCACTGGCCGGGCTCGCCCTCCCATACCCCGGCATTGAATTGCTCGCACGGGCTGTTGTAGTGGTTGTAGACGGTCTGCTGCGGGTCGCCCTTGAGGATTTTTTCCGGGGCGGGACGATAACGTTCGGCAGGCGTGCCGGCTTCGCTGAAATCGACGATGGTTTGAATGGTCATGCAGATCCCCTTGGCAAGCGTGTGGTGCGCGGTGGTTGTAATTGAGTCAGGCGAAAGGCCGATGATGCCTCTGATCGGCCGTTCAATAAATTAAACAAAGGCTGCTTTTGTAACCATTTCTGTCAAATATATTGGATTTTTTGCCGGTCGCTGGTTTAGGGTGGCGAACGCTCATGGCTGTTTTAGACTCCTGCAGCCAGACCATCATCGAACACTAAGAGGACATGCGTATGACCACCTTGACGCTTGCTGACTGGGAACAACGCGCCCGCGACCTGAAGATCGAAGGCCGCGCCTTCATCCAGGGCCAGTACACCGATGCCGCCTCCGGTGCCACCTTCGACTGCATCAGCCCGGTCGACGGCCGGCTGCTGGCCAAGGTGGCCAGTTGCGACAGCGCCGACGCCCAACAGGCGGTCGAAAGTGCCCGCAAGGTGTTCGACGCCGGCAGCTGGTCGCGCCTGGCGCCGGCCAAGCGCAAGTCGACCATGATCCGCTTTGCCGGCCTGATCCGCCAGCATGTCGAAGAGCTCGCCCTGCTGGAAACCCTCGACATGGGCAAGCCGATCGGCGACTCGTCCGGCATCGACATTCCAGGCGCTGCCCAGGCCCTGAGCTGGTGCGGCGAGGCCATCGACAAGCTGTATGACGAAGTCGCCGCCACCCCACACAACCAGCTGGGCCTGGTGACCCGCGAGCCGGTCGGCGTCGTCGCCGCCATCGTGCCGTGGAATTTCCCGCTGCTGATGGCGTGCTGGAAGCTGGGGCCTGCACTGTCGACCGGTAACTCGGTGATCCTCAAGCCTTCGGAGAAGTCGCCGCTGACCGCCATTCGCATCGCGCAACTGGCCATCGAGGCCGGCATCCCGGCGGGCGTGCTCAATGTGCTGCCGGGTCATGGCCACACCGTGGGCAAGGCGCTGGCGCTGCACAACGACGTCGACACTGTGGTCTTCACCGGCTCGACCAGGATTGCCAAGCAATTGATGGTCTACGCCGGCGAGTCGAACATGAAGCGTGTCTGGCTGGAAGCCGGCGGCAAGAGCCCCAATATCGTGTTCGCCGATGCACCTGACCTGCAGGCCGCCGCCGAGGCCGCTGCCAGCGCCATTGCCTTCAACCAGGGCGAGGTCTGCACCGCAGGCTCGCGCCTGCTGGTCGAGCGCTCGATCAAGGACCAGTTCCTGCCGCTGGTGATCGAGGCCCTCAAGGCCTGGAAGCCGGGCAACCCGCTGGACCCTGCGACCACGGTCGGCGCGCTGGTCGACACTCAGCAGATGAACACCGTGCTGGGCTACATCGAGGCCGGGCACGCCGATGGCGCCAAACTGGTCGCCGGTGGCAAGCGCATCCTGCAAGAGAGTGGCGGCACGTATGTCGAGCCGACCATCTTCGACGGCGTCAACAACGCCATGAAGATCGCCCAGGAAGAAATCTTCGGCCCGGTGCTCTCGGTCATCACCTTCGACAGCGCCGAAGAAGCCATCCGCATCGCCAATGACACCCAGTACGGGCTGGCGGCGGCGGTCTGGACCTCTGACCTGTCCAAGGCACACCTGACGGCCAAGGCCCTGCGCGCCGGCAGCGTGTGGGTCAACCAGTACGACGGCGGCGACATGACCGCGCCGTTCGGGGGCTTCAAGCAGTCGGGCAACGGCCGTGACAAGTCGCTGCATGCCTTCGACAAGTACACCGAGCTGAAAGCGACCTGGATCAAGTTGTAATTTCCCTGTCGCCCGGCCTGTGCATCCTGCGCGGGCCGGGCGTTTTTTTGGGCCTTTCTTTTTTATCTGTTGGAGCGGTCAATGCCGTGGGGTACCTATTTCGCCGTGCTGGCCTCGGTCCTGAGCGTCGGCCTGGCGATTGGCGTGAGCATGCCACTGGTGTCGCTGCGCCTGGAAGGCTGGGGCTATGGCAGCTTTGCCATCGGTGTCATGGCGGCTATGCCGGCCATTGGCGTGCTGCTGGGCGCGGGCCTGGCCAGCCGGCTGGCGGCGCGCTTCGGCACGGCGCACCTGATGCGCCTGTGCCTGTGGTGCGGCGCGCTGTCGGTCGGGTTGCTGGCGCTGTTGCCGTATTACCCGGTGTGGCTGGTGCTGCGCCTGATGCTCGGGTTGATCCTGACCATCGTCTTTGTACTGGGCGAGAGCTGGATCAACCAGTTGGTGATCGAGCGCCTGCGCGGGCGGCTGGTGGCGCTGTATGGCAGCACCTATGCCTTGAGCCAGCTCAGCGGCCCGTTGTTTCTGGGCTGGATCGGCACCGAGGCCGATTACGGTTTCTGGATCGGCGTGGGGCTGTTGGTCGTTTCACCGTTTCTGCTGCTGGGCCGCAGCGGCGCGCCCAGCACCGAAGCCTGCCATGTGAGCTTCAAGGACCTGTTTGCCTTTTGCCGCAACATCCCGGCAATCGCCTGGGCCGTGTCGCTGTTTGCCGCTTTCGAGGCGATGATCCTGACCCTGTTGCCGGTGTACTGCCTGCGCCAGGGCTTCACGGCCGACATCGCGCTGCTGATGGTCAGCACCGTGGTGCTGGGCGACGCGCTGTTGCAGTTGCCCATCGGCCTGCTGGCCGACCGCATGTCGCGGCGCACCCTGTTCACCGGGTGTGCGGTGATGCTGCTGATCTCCAGCCTGCTGGTGCCGGTGTTCATGCACACGGTAGTGATCTGGCCGGTGTGGGTGCTGTTCGGCGCCAGCGCCGGCGGTTTGTTCACCCTGTCGCTGATCCTGATCGGCGAGCGTTTCCGCGATGATGCGCTGGTACGTGCCAACGCCCATGTCGCGCAGCTGTGGGGCATCGGCTGCCTGCTCGGCCCCTTGGTGGCCGGCGCGGGCAGCCAGTGGGTCAGCGGCCACACCCTGCCGTGGTTGATGGCAGTCGGGGCGTTTGGCCTGGTGGTGCTGTTGCTGCGTCAGGGGGCGTTTGGCGATAAGCCGGCGGCGGTTTGAGCCGGTAGGACCGGCCGGGCGGCGCTCCTACCGTGCCTACAGCATGCGCTCTAGGCCGATGGCCTGGCTCATCCAGGCATTGAAACGCCGCCACCAGTCGCCGGGCTCCTTGCGCAAAGTGTGCAGGTGGCCATTGTCTTCGGTGACCCAGACGAGTTGGCCGTCTTCCAGGCGCACTTGATAGCTGCGTTCCGGAGACATGCCTTCCAGGGTCAGGCCACGCAACTGTTCGGCCAGCGGCGGGCTGTCGACCAGGATGCCAATCTCGGTGTTCCACAGCACCGAGCGCGGGTCGAAGTTGAACGAGCCGACAAACATTTTCTGCCGGTCGAAAATCATCGCCTTGCTGTGCAGGCTGGAGTCTGACCCGCTGCTGACCAGCGGCGGGCTGGCGAACAGCGGAGACTGGCGACGCCCCATGGCCGATGGGTCACCGGGTTGACGGCGCATCTCGAACAGTTTCACGCCATGCTCCAGCAGGGCCTGGCGGTAGGGCGCGTAGCCGCCATGCACGGCGGGCACGTCGGTGGCTTCGAGCGAATTGGTCAGCAGGCTGACCGCCACGCCGGCATCGGCACGCCCGGTCAGGTAGGCCTGGCCTTCCTCGCCGGGCACGAAATAGGCCGAAACCAGCATCAGTTCCTGTTTGATACCGGCCAGCTCCGGCCTGAGCTGGGTGGTCAACAGCAGGTGTGGATCGGGCTCGCCCCGCGACAGCACCTTGGTCGGCGCATCCCACAGCACCTGGCTGTGCGCCCAGGTCAGTTGCTGCAGCCAGCCCTGCAGCCGCGGTTCGGTCTGGTAGGTCATCAGTCGCTCATACAATTGCTTGTGCTGCTTGTGCGACTGCTCCAGCGACTTGGCCAGCGAGCGCCGCGCCTTGCTCAGGTCATGGTGGCTGGGCAGGAAATACATGAAGTCGTCGATGGGCTTGCTCAGCCGGCTGTTCCAGTACTGGTCGAAACTGTGCCCGAGCTGCTCGGCCACCGGCCCCGCGCCGAGCAAGTCGACATCGGTGAAGTTGAGGTTGGGCTCGGCGTCGAAATACTCGTCGCCCAGGTTGCGCCCGCCGACGATGCCGACGCTGTTGTCGGCCAGCCATAGTTTGTTGTGCATGCGCCGGTGCTGGCGCGACAGGTTCATCAAGCGTCCGACACTGCGCGTCACCCCGGTTTCGCGGCCCAGTTCCTGCGGGTTGAACAGGCGGATCTGGATCTGCGGGTGCGCTGCCAGGGTGGCGATGGTCTGGTCCTGGCCGTCAGTGGTGGTGTCGTCCAGCAGGATGCGCACGCGCACGCCACGGTCAGCGGCCTTGAGCAGCTCCTCCACCAGGGTGCGGGTGCTCAGGCCGTCATGCACGATGTAGTACTGCAGGTCCAGGCTGGTGCGGGCCATGCGGATCAGCTCGGCGCGCGCGCTGAACGCCTCGCCGCTGTTGGCCAGCAGGCGAAAGCCCGAACGCCCCTCATGGGCTTGCGCCAGCGCCTGGATCGAACGCCCGAAGCTCGACTGCGCCGCCGGCAGGGCCTGGCTGGGTTCGTCGTGCACACTGCGCTGCGCACAGCCGCCCAGCCCCAGCGTGGCTGAAAGGTAGAACGGCACCAGCCATCGTCTGTTCAAGGGGTGTTCCTGCATGCTTGATTTGGCGATATGACAGTCACAGGGGCGTAAAAGTTACGTAACAGCTACCGACACGGCACCGGCTGTAGGAGCGTGCTTGCCCGCGACCGGCTGCGTTAGCAGTCGTAAATTTTCAGCGTTTCATAGATCCCTGATGGGTTAGCAGTCGTAAATTTGTGGCGTTTCGCAGATTTTGCGAGCGCTGCGCACTCGGTCGCGGGCAAGCGCGCTCCTACCGGGGCTGGGTCAGCAGGTGCTTGATGGTCTCGCCCACGGTGCGTACGGCCGCTTCGATCGCAGGGGTCGGGCGGGCCGAGTAGTTCATGCGCAGGCAGTTACGGTATTTGCCGGAGGCAGAAAAAATGCTGCCCACCGCCACCTGCACCTTGTGTTCGAGCAGGGCGCGGTTCAGGCGCAGGGTGTCGAAGTTCTCGTCCAGCTCGACCCACAGCATGAAGCCGCCCTGCGGCCGGCTGGCGCGGGTGCCTTCGGGGAAGTAGCGCATCACCCAGTCGATCATCTGGTCGCGGCCACGCTGGTACTGGCTGCGCATGCGCCGCAAGTGGGGCTCGTAATGCCCACCCTGCAAAAACTCGGCGGCGGCCAGCTGCGGTTGCGGCGAGGTAGAGCCGGTGCTGATGTACTTCATGTGCAGCACCTGCTCCAGGTAACGCCCCGGTGCCACCCAGCCGACGCGCAGGCCCGGCGCCAGGGTCTTGGACAACGAACTGCACAGCAACACGCGACCGTCCTCGTCGAACGATTTGATGGTGCGCGGGCGCGGGTAACTGTAGGCCAAGTCGCCGTAGACATCGTCCTCCAGAATCGCCACGTCGAAACGCTGTGCCAGGCGCAGCAGGGCGCGCTTTCGCTCTTCGGGCATGATGTAGCCCAGTGGGTTGTTGCAGCTCGGGGTCAGCTGGATGACCTTGATCGGCCATTGCTCCAGGGCCAGTTCCAGCGCTTCCAGGCTGATGCCGGTCAGCGGGTCGGTGGGAATTTCCAGGGCTTTCATGCCCAGCCCCTTGAGGGTCTGCATGGCGCCGAAGAAGCTCGGCGAGTCGACCGCGACCACATCCCCCGGCGAACACAGCGCACGGATGCTCGCCGACATCGCTTCATGGCAGCCGGTGGTGATGATCAGGTCGCGGGCGCTGAGGTTGCAACCGGAGTCCAGCAGCAATCGGGCGACCTGCTCGCGCAGCGCCTCCACGCCATGAATGTCGCCGTAATACAGGCCGGGCATGTCCTGGTGGCGGCTGAGCTGGCTCAACGAACGCAGCAGTGGCCTTAGCGTCGGGCTGCTGACATCCGGCATGCCACGGCCCAATTGAATGAAGTCCTTGGCCGGCGAGAAGCGGATCAGATCCAGCACCTGTTCCCACTGGGAAATCTCGACGGGACGTTGCACCGGTCGCCCGACTCCAGGCAACGCCGGCGCCTTGCGACTGGCCGGCACGAAGTAGCCCGATTTGGGCCGCGGAACCGCCAGGCCATTGTCTTCCAGCACCCGATACGCCTGCTGCACGGTGCTCAGGCTCACGCCATGCTCCAGGCTCAGGGCACGTACCGACGGCAAACGGTCACCGGGCCGATAAAAGCCGTTCTCGATACGCGAACCTAACAGTTCGGCCAGATTCACATACAGGGTCACAGCATACTCCCGGCGGCTTGCGCTCATATAGCAATACAGATGTCGCGAAAATATAGCATTCAGCCTTTTGAACCCGCCATCTGTACGGAAAATATAAGGCTTTTTTGAATCTGTATTGCGCGTGCAGTTTTCTTCATCATCGTCTCAACGCCACGCCATACGCAGGAGACGATGATGAACAGGGTCATTGATGTGCAATCGATGCTGCAAGGCAACGAACGGGATACACGCCAGCCGGTCGCCAGCCAGAAGCGTACATCTGCCGCGCCAGCTGTATTGCTGCCTGCCACGGGCCGCCTTGCACTGTATCGTCATCGCTGGATTTCCCGTCGCGCCTTGCTCACGTTGACCGATGACGAACTGCGCGACATCGGCCTGGACTACAGCCAGGCCCGGGCCGAGGCTGCCAAGCCGTTCTGGCGTGAGTGATACATCGCTGCTGGCTGGTAGGAGATTGCCCTGTGTCACTGACACCGCGCCAAGGCGGCACGCTGTCGCGCAGCAAACACTGTGCTGTGGGAGGGAGCTCTGCCGGAATGCCGGACCATCGCGATCGGCTGCGTCAGCAGTCGTAAATTTGCAGCGTTTCACAGATTTCTGCGAGCGCTGCGCACTCGGTCGCCGGCAAGCGGGCTCCTACAACCGGTCGATGCAAAGACCTAGGCCAGTTCCTTGAGGCGGTGCCAGAGCATGCCCAGCGCCAACAGCGGTGAGCGCAGGTGCTTGCCGCCGGGGAAGGTCATGTGCGGCACCCTGGCGAACAGCTCGAAACCGGCGCTGTGCTGGCCGGCAATCGCCTCGCCCAGCAGCTTGCCGGCCAGGTGCGTGGCGTTGAGGCCGTGCCCCGAATAGGCCTGGGCGTAGAACACATTGGGGTGCTGCTTGAGCCGGCCGATCTGCGGCAGGCGGTTGGCGCCGATGCCGATCATGCCGCCCCACTGGTAATCGATGCGCACCCCGGCCAGCTGCGGGAACACCTTGAGCATCTTGGGCTGCATGTAGGCCGCAATGTCCTGCGGGTCGCGGCCCGAGTAATGGCAGGCGCCGCCGAACAGCAGGCGGCGGTCGGCGGACAACCGGTAGTAATCCAGGGCCACGCGCTGGTCGCACACGGCCATGTCGCGCGGCAGCAGCTGGCGGGCCTGCTCGGCGCTCAAGGGTTCGGTGGCGATGACGTAACTGCCGGCCGGCAGCACCTTGCCGCCCAGCTCCGAATTCAGATCGTTCAGGTAGGCATTGCAGCCCAGCACCAGAAAACCGGCCTGCACGCTGCCCTGGGCGGTATGCACCTTGACCTGCGGTCCGTACTCGATGCGCGTGACCGCCGATTGCTCGAACACCTGCACACCCAGTGAACACGCCACGGCGGCTTCGCCCAAGGCCAGGTTGAGCGGGTGCAGGTGCCCGGACCCCATGTCGATCAGACCGCCCACATAACGGTCCGAGCCCACCACTTCGTGCATCTGGTCAGGCTGCAACAATTGCAGTTCGTGGCCGTAGCCCAGGCTGCGCAGTTCTTCAAGGTCTTCGGCAAAGCCCTGCAAGTCGGCGGGCTTGTTGGCCAGGTCGCAATAGCCCCATTTCAGATCACAGGCAATGCCGTGGCGCTCGATGCGCCGGCGCACGATGTCCACCGCCTCGAAGCCCATCAGCTTGAGCTGGCGCACGCCGTCCTCACCGATCACCGGGGCAAATTGCTCCACCCCATGGCCGACGCCGCGAATCAGTTGCCCGCCATTGCGCCCGCTGGCGCCCCAGCCGATGCGCCGCGCTTCCAGCAGCACCACGCTCAGGCCGCGCTCGGCCAGCTCAATGGCGGTGTTGAGCCCGGAAAAACCACCGCCGACCACGCACACGTCGACCTTCAGCTCGCCTTGCAACGGCGGATGATCAGGCTGCGCGTGGCGGCTGGCGGCGTAGTAGGAAGCGGCATGGGCGGTCATGGGGTGTCCTTGGTGATTCGCAAACAGCAGGCGAGGATAAGCCGCTGTCGCAGGCCTGCCAACTGCGGCACAATCGCCGCGTTGAGCCAGATGGAGAGGTCGATGAGCTGTAACCGGGAAAAAATCCGCACCCTGCGGCGTCAGATTCCTTCGTTCGAATGTGTACCGGGTTGTCATGACTGTTGTGGGCCGGTGACCACCTCGACCGAAGAAATGTCGCGCCTGCCGCGCAAGAGCGTGGCCGAGCAGGAGGCTGCGCTCGATGAGCTCAACTGCGTGCACCTGGGCCCGCAGGGCTGCACGGTGTATGAAGAGCGCCCGCTGATCTGCCGCCTGTTCGGCACCACCGCGACCCTGCCATGCCCCAACGGCCGCCGCCCCGAGCAACTGATTCACCCACGGGTGGAGCAGCAGATTCACGACTACATGGCCAGCACCCGGCAAGTGCTCGTGTAGGACCGGCTCTTGTGTAGGACCGGCTTCAGCCGGGAAGAGGCCTCAAGGGCAGCCGCTCAATCCGCAATCGGCAGGCTCAGGCTCTCCTTGACCTCTTCCATCACGATGTAGCTCTTGGACTCGCGCACGTGCGGCAGCTTGAGCAGGATGTCGCCCAGCAGCTTGCGGTATGACGCCATTTCCGAAATGCGTGCCTTGACCAGGTAATCGAAGTCGCCCGACACCAGGTGGCACTCCAGCACATGTGGCAACTTGAGGATGGCGCGGCGGAATTCGTCGAAGGTGTCGCCGGACTTGTAGTCCAGGCTGATCTCGACGAACACCAGCAGCCTGGCCTTGAGATTCTGCGGGTTGAGCCGGGCGTTGTAGCCCATGATGATGCCCTCGCGCTCCAGGCGCCGGACCCGCTCGGTGCAGGGCGTAGTCGACAGGCCGACCCGTTCGCCCAGCTCGGTGAACGAGATGCGCCCGTCGGCCTGCAGGATGCGCAGGATATTGCGATCGATCTTGTCCAGTTCACGCCGTGACTGGTGCTGGGTCCGCATGGGTAATCTCCCTCTGTCCAAGCGCCGTTTGCCGAGAAAACGCCTCGAATATAGCTTTTTATATAGTGAAAAGCACTACCTTAACCTTTTTATACTGCGCTCATTCCTTACTCATTCTGCAAACGTCAGCGGATCTCCGCGATGAGGTAATTCGATATGCGCGTTCTGGTTCTCGGCAGTGGTGTCATCGGTACGACGACGGCCTACTATCTGGCGCGTGAAGGCTTCCAGGTGACCGTGGTCGACCGCCAGCCGGCCGTGGCCATGGAAACCAGTTTCGCCAACGCCGGCCAGGTTTCGCCCGGCTACGCCTCGCCGTGGGCCGCGCCTGGCGTGCCGCTCAAGGCCATGAAGTGGCTGCTGCAGCGTCACGCGCCACTGGCAATCAAGGCCACCACCAGCCTGGACCAGTACCTGTGGATGGCGCAGATGCTGCGCAACTGCACCGCCAGCCGCTATGCGGTGAACAAGGAGCGCATGGTGCGCCTGTCCGAGTACAGCCGCGACTGCCTCGACGAACTGCGCGCCGAGACCGGCATTGCCTACGAAGCGCGGCAACTGGGCACTACTCAGTTGTTCCGCACCCAGGAACAACTGGACAACGCCGCCAAGGACATCTCGGTGCTGGAGCAATCCGGCGTGCCCTATGAGCTGCTCGACCGCGCTGGCATTGCCCGCGTCGAACCGGCCCTGGCCGGCGTCACCGGTATCCTTAGTGGCGCACTGCGCCTGCCCAATGACCAGACCGGCGACTGCCAGTTGTTCACCACGCGCCTGGCGCAGATGGCCGTCGACCTGGGTGTCGAATTCCGCTATGGGCATAACATCGAGCGCCTCGACTTCGCTGGTGACCGCATTGACGGCGTATGGATCGATGGCACGCTGGAAACCGCCGACCGCTACGTGCTGGCGCTGGGCAGCTATTCGCCGCAATTGCTCAAGCCGCTGGGCATCAAGGCCCCGGTCTACCCGCTCAAGGGCTACTCGCTGACCGTGCCTATTACCCGTGGCGACATGGCCCCGACCTCGACCATCCTCGACGAGACCTACAAGGTCGCCATCACCCGCTTTGACAACCGCATCCGCGTTGGCGGCATGGCCGAGATTGCCGGTTTTGACCTGTCGCTCAACCCGCGTCGACGCGAAACACTGGAGATGATCGTCAACGATCTCTATCCTCACGGCGGCGACCTGGGCCAGGCCAGTTTCTGGACCGGCCTGCGCCCGACCACCCCGGACGGTACGCCGATCGTAGGTGCCACGGCGTACAGCAACCTGTTTCTCAACACCGGCCACGGTACGCTGGGCTGGACGATGGCGTGTGGCTCGGGCCGCCTGCTGGCTGACCTGATCGCGCGCAAGACTCCGCAGATCAGCGCCGCCGGCCTGGACATCTCCCGCTATGGCAACAACCGCGAGGCCGCCCGCCACAACAATCCAGCGCCCGTCCATTCGTAGCACCGGCCGGGCAGCGCTCCGTCGGGCGGCATGGAATGAATCACCACATAACCGCCCTACAACACCCCACAACCTGCATCCACAGAAAAAGAATCACTGACCATGCGCCCAGCCCGTGCCCTGATTGACCTTCAAGCCTTGCGCCACAACTACCGCCTGGCCCGCGAGCATGCCGGTGCCAAGGCGCTGGCCGTGGTCAAGGCCGATGCCTACGGTCACGGTGCGGTGCGGGTAGCACAGGCGTTGCAATCCGAAACCGATGGCTTTGCCGTGGCTTGCATCGAAGAAGCACTGGAGCTGCGGGCCGCCGGCATCAAGGGGCCGATCCTGTTGCTCGAAGGCTTTTTCGAAGCCCGGGAACTGGACCTGATCGTCGAGCATGACCTATGGACTGTGGTGCATTCGTTGTGGCAACTGGAGGCCATCGAACGCACCGCCCTGGGCAAGCCGCTGAACGTCTGGCTCAAGCTCGACAGCGGCATGCACCGGGTCGGGCTGTTTCCCGCCGACTACGCCGGCGCTTACCAACGCCTCAAGGCCAGCGGCAAGGTGGCCGACATCGTGCTGATGACTCACTTCGCTCGCGCCGACGAGCTGGACTGCCCGCGCAGCGAGGAGCAACTGGCAGTGTTCAATGCCGCCCGCCAAGGGCTGGTGGCCCAGACCAGCCTGAACAACTCGCCGGCCCTGCTGGGCTGGCCGCAGATCACCAGCGACTGGGTACGCCCGGGCATCATGCTGTACGGCGCCACGCCGTTCGAACAGGCGCATCCATTGGCCGACCGGCTGCAAGCGGTGATGACCCTGGAGTCGAAAGTCATCAGCGTGCGCGAGCTGCCGGCCGGCGAACCGGTGGGCTATGGCGCGACTTTCATCACCGAGCGGCCCAGCCGCATCGGAGTCGTGGCCATGGGCTACGCCGACGGCTACCCGCGCCATGCTCCGACCGGCACGCCGGTCAGCGTCGACGGCCAGCCGGGCCGCCTGGTCGGGCGCGTGTCGATGGACATGCTTTGTATCGATTTGACCGACCTGCCCCAGGCCGGGCTTGGCAGCCGGGTCGAGTTCTGGGGCCGGCAGGTCGCTGCCAGCGATATCGCCGCCCGGGCCGGCACCATTCCCTATCAGGTGTTCTGCAACCTCAAGCGCGTGCCGCGCCTGTATCGCGACAGCTGACCTCGACCGCTCGCCCTGTGATCCGGCGCTCATCGGTGCGCCTGTTGTAAATATCGAACACTGTTGCCATCATGCCCCGGTCTCGACTTTAACCCCAGGCCTTGTACATGCATGCCTGCGCGTTGATCGTGCGGCGATTGAAGACGATCCGAAGAGATCGTGCCGCCAGCAGGCATCCGGCCCAACCTGCCAGGTGCCGGGCAGTGACAGGCCTGCCTGTGCCTTGTCCTGCCTTGCAACGTGCGTGCGTACAGGGTCGCCGAACCTGGAGGACTGCTGCATTGGACGTCGGTGAGCGACTGCAATACATCCGTAAGCTCAAGGGGCTGTCACAACGCGAACTGGCCAAACGGGCCGGCGTGACCAACAGCACCATCTCCATGATCGAAAAAAACAGCGTCAGTCCCTCCATCAGCTCCCTGCGCAAGGTGCTGGGCGGCATTCCCATGTCCATGGTCGAGTTCTTTTCCGAAGAGCTGGAGCCGGTCAACACCACCCAGGTGGTGTACAAGGCCAACGAGTTGCTGGACATTTCCGACGGCGCGATGACTATGAAACTGGTGGGCAAGTCGCACCCGGGCCGGGCGATTGCCTTCCTGACCGAAACCTACCCGCCAGGCGCCGACACCGGCGAAGAAATGCTCGCCCATGAAGGTGAGGAAACCGGGATCCTTATCGAAGGCCGGCTCGAACTGATCGTCGGCCCTGACACCTATCTGCTCGAAGCCGGCGACAGCTATTACTTCGAAAGCACCCGCCCGCATCGTTTTCGCAACCCGTTCGATGCGCCGGCGCGTCTGATCAGCGCCGCCACCCCCGCCAATTTCTGATGGAATGCGCCAGCCCCCGACCACCGGGGGCTGGCCGGTGTATCGATCCGTGGCAAGGTAACAGGCGCAGCCTTCATGAGGGCGAACCTGTGAATCCGATAACCCTGTGCGTGGCGGTGCTGGCACTGCTGGACTCCATGAGCCTGATGGCCGCCTCCAGCGAAGAAATCGCCCGAAGGCTCGAACCGGTCGGCAAGGTGTGCATCCAGGGGCAGGCGTGCCCGGGTGTCACGGTGACCGCTGTCGCCAGCGGCGGGGCCGCCCGCAGTGCCGATGAAATCATCAATAAACACTGTAATACCTGCCACGGTCCCGGCCTGCTGAATGCGCCCAAGAAGGGTGACAAGGCCGCCTGGAAAACCCACGCCGACAAGGAAGGCGGCCTTGACGGCTTGCTGGCCAAGGCCATTACCGGGATCGGTGCCATGCCGCCCAAGGGCACCTGCGCCGACTGCAGCGACGCCGAGCTGAAAGCCGCCATCCAGGAAATGTCCGGCCTGTAGGCGCGACCAGCGGTCGCGAATGCCGAGTGCCATGTCTATGTAAACCGGCTTGTGCAGCAATTGCCGTGTGATAACGGTCCAAGCTGCACCTCAAGCCTGTTTCAGGAACGCCCGGATGCCGCAGACCTGCTCCATCGAACACGCCGTCGACCAGGTGCTGGCGCAGTTGCCGGCGCATATCCACTTGGGCATGCCGTTGGGGCTGGGCAAGCCCAACCGCTTCGTCAACGCGCTGTATGCCCGTATTCGCGAGCTGCCCGAGCGCCAGCTGACAATCTACACCGCGCTGAGCCTGGGTCGCCCGACGCCGGGCGAGGGGTTGCAGGCGCGGTTTCTGGAGCCCTTCCTGGAGCGGGTGTTCGGCGATTACCAGGAACTCGACTACCTGGGCGACCTGCGCCGCAACCGGCTGCCGGCCAATATTCGCGTCGAGCAGTTCTTCATGCAGCCCGGCAGCCTGCTCGACAGCGTGCCGGCCCAGCAGGACTACGTCAGCAGCAACTACAGCCATGCCGCCCGCGACATCAATGCCAAGGGGTTGAACCTGGTCGCGCAACTGGTGGCCAGCGACCCGCAATACCCTGACCGGCTGAGCCTGAGCTGCAACCCCGACGTCACCCTCGACCTGCTGCCCATGATTGCCAAACGCCGCACCGCTGGCGAAACCATCCTGGTATTGGGGCAGGTGCATGCCGGGCTGCCGTACATGCCCGGCGACGCCGAACTTGATACGGTGGCCTTCGACCTGTTGATCGACGAGCCCGAGCACGCCACCCTTTTTTCGACCCCCAACATGCCGGTGGGCCTGCAGGATCATCTGATCGGGCTGCACGCCAGCACCCTGGTGCGCGATGGCGGCACCCTGCAGATCGGCATCGGCTCGATGGGCGACGCCCTGACCGCTGCCTTGCTGGCGCGCCAGGCTGACAACGCCACCTACCTTGGCCTGCTGGGCGAACTGAACATGAGCAACTGGCAGACGCTGATCGACCGCGAAGGCGGCACCGAGCCGTTCGGCAGCGGCCTGTACGGTTGCAGCGAAATGTTCGTCAATGGCCTGCTGGCGCTGGCTGACGCCGGTATCGTGCGGCGCAAGGTGTACGCCGACGCCGGGTTGCAGTTGCTGGCCAACCAGGGTGCGCTGGACGACAGCCAGCAGGCCGGTGGCGTGGTGGTGCACGGCGGCTTTTTCCTGGGGCCGCGCAGCTTTTATGAACGCCTGCGCGAACTGCCGGCCGAACGCCTGGCGCAGTTCAACATGACGGCCATCAGCTTCATCAACGAGCTGTACGGCGATGAAGCACTCAAGCGCTTGCAGCGGCGTGATGCGCGCTTTATCAACAGCGCCTTCACGGTCACCCTGCTGGGCGCGGCGGTCTCGGACCAGTTGGCTGACGGGCGGGTGGTCAGCGGCGTGGGCGGGCAGTACAACTTCGTGGCCCAGGCGCATGCGCTGGAGGATGCCCGCTCGATCCTGATCCTGCGCAGCTGGCGCGAATCCGGTGGCGAGGTCAGCTCCAATATCGTCTGGTCCTACGAGCACACCACCATCCCGCGGCATTTGCGCGACATGGTGGTCACCGAGTACGGCATCGCCGACCTGCGCGGCCAGACCGACGCCACTGTGATCGAGCGCCTGCTCAATATCAGCGACTCACGCTTCCAGCCCGGCTTGATCGAACAGGCGCAGAAGGCCGGCAAGCTGCCGCGTGATTTCCAGCTCGACCCGCGCTTTAGCGACAATACGCCCGAGCGCCTGAAGGCGCTGGCGGCACGTTATCCACAGCTGTTTGCCGAATACCCGCTGGGCTCGGACTTCAGCAATGAAGAGCGCGACCTGCTGCGCGCGCTGAACTGGCTCAAGAGCAAACTCAAACTCACCGAGATGCTGGAACTGGGCAAGGCCACCTTCGATGCCCCGGACCCCGAGGCCTATCCGGCGCACCTTGAGCGGATGGGCCTGGACAAACCCGATGGCTTGCGTGAAGAGCTCTATCAACGCCTGCTGCTGGCCGGCCTGCAGGCGACAGCGCCCACAACAGGTCGCGCCGAATGACGGGTAGCCCAATCCTGACCAGCTCTGCTCGCGACTGGCCGTAACAGACGCTGAAAGTACGTCAGGTTCACGACCGCTATCGCCGGCAAGCCGCCTCCCACAGTCCGGTGCCAGACACGACATTCAGGGTCACATCCAACGGGTGGGAGGCGGCTTGCTGCGGGCGGCGATCCGACGATGAGGCCAGGACAGCCGACAGATAGGCAGCGCTTGTAAACCCGTCATTGCCAGGCAGTGGCTGCCTCCCACGGTGTGAGGCGCTCAACACCGCCAGTCCTGCGCTAACAGACCTAACGCTTGAGCATCGCCCGGATATCGGCCAGGGCGTTGTTGCCGCGGGCGGCCTTGACCTCGACCGGGGCGTCGTCGTTGCCTTCCCAGGCCAGGTCGTCGGGCGGCAGTTCATCGAGAAAGCGGCTGGGTGCGCAGTCGATGATCTCGCCGTACTGCTTGCGCTTGGCGGCAAAGGTGAAGGCCAGGGTCTGGCGCGCACGGGTGATGCCAACGTAGGCCAGGCGCCGCTCTTCTTCGATGGTGTCGGCCTCGATGCTGGAGCGGTGCGGGAGGATTTCCTCTTCCATACCCATGATGAACACGTACGGAAACTCCAGGCCCTTGGAGGCATGCAGGGTCATCATCTGCACGCCTTCGGCGCCTTCTTCCTCTTCCTGCTGGCGCTCGAGCATGTCGCGCAAGACCAGCTTGCCGATCGCCTCCTCGATGGTCATGCCGCCTTCTTCGTCTTTTTCCAACGTGTTCTTCAAGGCCTCGATCAGAAACCACACGTTGCTCATGCGGTAATCGGCGGCCTTGTCGCTGGAGCTGTTGGTGCGGATCCAGTTCTCGTAGTCGATGTCCATGACCATGCTGCGCAAGGCCGCAATCGGGTCGCTCTGCGCACATTGCTGGCGCACGCCGTCCATCCAGCGCTTGAAGCGCTGCAAGCGGTCGGTGTAGCGGCTGTCAAGGTGTTCGCCCAGGCCCAGCTCTTCGCTGGCGGCGTACATCGACACCTTGCGCTCAGAGGCGTAGTTGCCGAGTTTTTCCAGGGTCGTGGAGCCGATTTCGCGGCGCGGCACGTTGATCACCCGCAAGAAGGCGTTGTCGTCGTCCGGGTTGACCAGCAGGCGGAAGTAGGACATCAGGTCCTTCACTTCCTGGCGGCTGAAGAAGCTGGTGCCGCCCGAGAGCCGATACGGAATCTGGTGGTGCTGCAACTTGAGCTCGATCAGCTTGGCCTGGTAGTTGCCGCGGTAGAGGATGGCAAAGTCGCTGTAGGGGCGGTCGGTGCGCAGGTGCAGGGTGAGGATTTCCATCGCCACCCGCTCGGCCTCGGCTTCTTCGTTGCGGCAGCGGATCACGCGGATTTCATCACCGTGGCCCATTTCCGACCACAGCTGCTTTTCGAAGTCGTGCGGGTTATTGGCGATCAGCACGTTGGCGCAGCGCAGGATGCGGCTGGTGGAGCGGTAGTTCTGCTCCAGCATCACGATCTTCAGTGACGGGTAGTCATCCTTGAGCAGCATGAGGTTTTCCGGCCGCGCCCCGCGCCAGGCGTAGATCGACTGGTCGTCGTCGCCCACCACCGTGAACTGGTTGCGGCTGCCGATCAGCAGCTTGACCAGCAGGTACTGGCTGGCGTTGGTGTCCTGGTATTCGTCCACCAGCAGGTAGCGCACGCGGTTCTGCCACTTTTCCAGGATGTCGGCGTGTTCCAGGAACAGCTTGACCGGCAGCAGGATCAGGTCATCGAAGTCCAGCGCGTTGTAGGCCTTGAGCGTGCGCTGGTAATGCATGTAGACGATGGCGGCGGTCTGTTCCTTGGGGCCGCGGGCCTTGGCCAGCGCCTCTTCAGGGAGGATCAGGTCATTCTTCCAGGAGCCGATGATACCCTTGATCTCGTCAACGCCATCGTCACCGGCGTACTCCTTCTGCATGATGTCGGTCAGCAGGGACTTGATGTCGCCTTCGTCGAAGATCGAAAACCCCGGCTTGTAGCCCAGGCGCACATGCTCCTTGCGGATGATGTTCAGGCCCAGGTTGTGGAAGGTCGAAACCGTCAGGCCACGGCCCTCGGCGCCGCGCAGCAGGGTGCCGACGCGCTCTTTCATCTCCCGGGCGGCCTTGTTGGTGAAGGTCATGGCCACGATGTGCTGGGCGCGGATGCCGCAGTTCTGGATCAGGTGGGCGATCTTGCGGGTGATCACGCTGGTCTTGCCGGAGCCTGCGCCGGCGAGCACCAGCAGCGGGCCGCCGACATAGTTCACGGCTTCCTGCTGCCGGGGGTTGAGTCGGGACATGGGAGATAAGGCGTCGTGTACGAAAGGGCGGGCATTTTAACAGGGTCGTGGCGCTGTGCAGTGAGCTTCGTCCCTTTCTCAGTAAGCGCTATCTAAATTTCTTGATTTTGTTACATTTGCACACCGTACTCATTTACATTTTTTTCGATACCTCGCCTTGAGGTTTCCTCCCCTTGCATTTTTCCTCTGGATTTAGGGAGTCAGCTTGCCAACGCGTGTCGAACCCTCGCGGTTATTGCTGCTGGCCTGTGAGCCTGAATGGCTGGAGCAACTGCAAAGCTGCCTGGCCAGCCTTTGCGCGGCAATCACGCTTGATTGGATCCAGGACTGGGACACCGACGGCAGGCGTTACGCCGGCGAGCGCAACACGATACTGCTGGTAAGCCCGCACCTGCAGCCGCCGGCCGGCAGTTGCAGCCTGCCGATCGTGATGCTGCTGGACGCCGAGCCCGAGGCGGGCCTTGCCGGTGTCAGCGACTGGCTGGTGCGTGGCAGCCTCACCGGCGACACCTTGCGCCGCTGCCTGCGCCATGTGCGCGAACGCGCCCATCTGGAGCGCACCCTGCAGGGCCTGGCCGAGCAGGACCCACTGACCGGCATCGCCAACCGCCAGGGGTTCCAGACCCTGCTGGCGGCACGTCTGGCCGAGCACGATGGCACCGGCGTGGCCCTTGCGCACCTGGACCTGGACAACTTTCGTCGGGCCAACGATGCGCTGGGTCACCAGGGCGGGGACCGCCTGATCCTGCAAGTGGTGGCGCGGCTCAAGCGCCAGCTGGATGTCACCGACAAGATTGCCCGCCTGGGCAGCGACGAATTCGCCCTGCTGATCGATACCCGCGACGCGCCGCAGCGGGCCGCCGAGGTGGCCGGGGATATCATCGAGGCCTTGTCCGAGGCCTACTGGATCGACGGTGAAAGCCTGTTGCTCGGCTGCAGCCTGGGCGTGGCCCATGCGCGTGCGCAAGCCGGGCCCGACCCGCTGATGTGGCATGCGCACATTGCCATGCGCCAGGCCAAGAGCATTCAGGGCTGCACCTGGCATCTGTTCGACGAGCGCATCAACC
The DNA here is from genome assembly GCF_900589395.1 of Pseudomonas viridiflava. GTDB lineage: Bacteria > Pseudomonadota > Gammaproteobacteria > Pseudomonadales > Pseudomonadaceae > Aquipseudomonas. Next base: position 18,166 of record NZ_UUIS01000067.1, on the reverse strand, counting down.
GCAATGCCCGCAGCCTGGCCGATCTCGAAGGCGAGCTGCGCCGGGCCCTGCGCCGCGATGAGCTGGAGCTGCACTATCAGCCGCGCCTGTGCATGAACAGCGGCACCATTGTCGGGCTCGAAGCGCTGGTGCGCTGGCGCCATGAAGAGCGCGGCCTGCTACCGCCCAGCGAATTCGTGCCGCTGGCCGAGCAGAGCGGCCTGATCGTGCCGCTGGGGTACTGGGTGATCTTCCGCGCGCTGCGTGACATGCGCGCGCTGCGCGAGTACGGCATCGCGCCATTGCACATGGCGATCAACCTGTCGTTTCGCCAGTTTCAGGACAATCAGCTCCTGGCCACGCTCAGCCGCTTGATCGAGGAGCAGGGGATTGACGCCCACTGGCTGGAGTTCGAGCTGACCGAAACCGCCGTGATGCGCCGCAGCGACCTGGTGAGCAAGACCATGGACGCCTTGCGTGCCTTGGGTGTGCGCTTTTCGCTGGATGACTTTGGCACCGGTTTCTCGTCGTTTGTGCACCTCAACAGCCTGCCGATCGCCCTGCTGAAAATCGACAAGAGCTTCGTCGGCGAGATGGAGCAGCGCCCGGAAAACCGTCAACTGGTCCACGCAATGATCAACCTGGCGCATAACCTGGGCCTGGAAGTGGTTGCTGAAGGCATCGAAACCGAAGGCCAGCTGGCCTTGCTGCGCGAGTACGGTTGCGACCAGGCCCAGGGTTACCTGATCCGCCGGCCCCTGCCGATGACCGAACTGCTCGAGTACCTGACCAAGGGCCACGCGCCGTTGCAGGTATCGAACCAGGACGGCTGATCAGGCCGGCAAGCTCACCGGGCCCGCGGCCCTGCGCAGCAGCCGCGCCATGCGCCGCTCGAAGGCCCAGGTCAGGGTCAGTGCCGCACACAACAGCCCCAGCGCCAGCCCCCACCAGACGCCTTGCGCCCCTGCCGGCGTCTGGAAGGCCAGCAACCAGGCCGCCGGCGCGGCCACCAGCCAGTAACAGGCCAGGCCGATCAGGAAGGTGATCTTGGCGTCCTTGAGGCCGCGGATCGCACCCATCGCGATGGTCTGTACACCATCGAACAGCTCGAACCAGGCGGCGATGGCCAGCAGCTTGACTGCCAGCACCACGATGTCATTGAGCGCCGGATCGTCGATGTCCAGGAACAGGTTGATGATCTGCCGCGGCGCCAGCCAGAACAGCAAGGCAAACAGCAGCATCAATGCCCCTCCGAAGCCGATGCCCAGTCGCCCGGCCAGGCGCGCCATGTGCAGGTTGCCGGCGCCGTAGTGCTGGCCGATGCGCATGGTCACCGCATAGGAAATGCCCACCGGAATCATGAAGGCCATCGACACGGTCTGCAGCGAGATCTGGTGCGCGGCCATTTGTGCGGTGCCCAGTGCGCCCATGCAGAACGCGGCAAAGGTAAACAGCCCGACCTCCACCGCGTAGGTGCCGCCAATGGGCAGGCCCAGGCGCCACAGCTCGCCCAGATGGCTGCGCGACAGTTGCCCCAGGCCCTGGCGGATCGGGTAGGCCGCATACGCCGGATGCCTGCGAATGTGCAGCGCCAGGGCCAGGGCCATGCAGTTGGTGACCACGGCAGTGACCAGGCCGATGCCATACAGCCCCAGTGCGGGCAGGCCCAGCCAGCCTTCGATCAACGCGTAGTTGAGAATGAAGTTGGCCAGCGCGCCCACCAGGCTGATGACCATCACCGGGCCGGCGCGGCCCAGGGCGCTGGTGAAGCCGCGCAGCGCCATGAAGGTCAGCAGGCCGGGCAGGGCCAGCGGCAGGGTGGTGAGAAACTGCATGGCCATGTGCACGTTGCGCGGGTCCTGGCCCAGATGCAACAGCAAGGGCTCCAGGCTCCAGAGCAGCGCGGCGGCCAGGATGGCCATGCCCCAGGCCAGCCACAACCCGGCCTGGGTCAGGCGGGTGGCGCCTTCGAGATCGCCCGCCCCCTGGCGGATCGACACCAGCGTGCCGACCGCTGCCATCACCCCTATGCAGAAGAACGACACAAAGCCATAGGTCGCCGCCCCCAGCCCGCCACCGGCCAGGGATTCGGGGCCCAAACGGCCCATCATCACGGTGTCGGTGAAAACCATCAGCATGTGCGCCAGTTGCGAGGCGATCAGCGGCCCTGCCAGGCGCAGGATGATCCAGAGTTCCTTGAGGGCGGCGGGCTGCATGCTTGGGGCTCGAAAAGAAATGAATGAAGTTGCCTATTCTGGCGATTCGCAAGGCTGGATACAAAGCTATAACTAAGAAGGCGGACGTAGTGGCGATTTGTGTTTGTTGTGCCTTTAATCTCCGTGCGAGACGCTCAAGTATGAGACGTCGGTGCCGACCCCTTGAGTAGCGTTGCGCCGTACCGCGCTTCAACCTTCTCAACTTATAACGTTGCTGGCTGGCGAATCCCCCGTGCGGGGCTTCGAACCACCCAGCCTGGAGCCATCATGTCCAAGCCCCGTGCCCGGATTGCTTCCCAGCTTGGTATTGCCCTGGCCGTCATTCTGGCGGTCGTCATTGGCAGCAGTACCCTCTTTGCCTTGCGCTCGCTCGATGCGGCCAACCTGGTGATTCGCGAAGAACACATGGCCAGCGAAGCGCGCCTGCTGGCCGATCAGCTCAACACCTTCCACACCACGTTGCGTGACAGCACCCAGCGCCTGGCCAACCTGTTCGAACAGCGTTTTGCCACGGGCCTGAGCGTGCAGTCAGGCACCACCTTCACGGTGGCCGGCACCGTGACTCCCGGCCTGTTCCTGGAAGGCCAGGCCCTGAACAACGAGTTCAGCGAGGTCGACGAATTTCGCAAGCTCACCGCCGGCGTCGCGACGGTCTTCGTGCGCAGTGGCGACGATTTCATCCGCATCAGCACCTCGCTGACCAAGCAGGACGGGACTCGGGCCATCGGCACCGTGCTGGACCGCAAGGGCCAGGCCTATGCCAGGCTGATGGCAGGCCAGCCCTACGTCGGCAAGGCGCTGTTGTTCGAACGCAACTACATGACCCAGTACAGCCCTGTGCGTGACGCCAGTGGCCAGATCATCGCAGCGTTGTTCGTGGGCTTTGACTACACCGATGCGCAGAATGCCCAGTTCGAGAACCTGAAGAATTTCCGCATTGGCAAGACCGGCTCGCTGGCGCTGCTTGATGAGCAGAACAAATGGCTGGTGGCGCCGGCCGGGGTCCAGAGCGCCGACCAGGCCACCACGGCGGTGACCGCCGCCGTGGCCCAGTCGGGCAAGGGACAGTTCTGGCAGGATGGTGACGAGACCTTCTACAGCGTGAGCATGCCGTTCGAAGGTGGCCCCTGGAAGGTCGTGGCGAGCATGCCGCAACAGGAAATCGCTTCGGTGACCTGGAGCGTCGGCACGCAACTGGCGATCGGCAGCCTGCTGGCCATGCTGATCGCGGTCGGCGGGTCGATCTGGCTGCTGCGCACCAAGCTGCGGCCGCTGTCGGAGCTGGTGCAACAGGCCGAGGCCCTGGGCGCCGGCAACCTCAGCGTCCGTCTGCCGGTCACCAGCCACGACGAGATCGGCCAGTTGGCCGGCAGCTTCAACGCCATGAGCGAAGCCTTGTCGACCATGGTCGAGCACATCCGCACCGCTTCGCGCCAGGTCAGCGACCGCGCCCATGCGCTGTCGGGGTTGTCCAGCGGCGCACACGCCGGCATGGAACAGCAGTCTGGCGAGATCACCAGCATGGCCGGCGCGGTGGAGGAATTCAGCGCCACCTCGATGAACATCGCCGACAACATGCAGGACACCGAGCGCCTGGCCCAGGAAAACGCCCGCCAGACCCGCATCGGCCGCACGTCAATGGACGAGGCGTCCGGCTCGTTGCAGCAGATCGCCGCGTCGCTGAGCAGCACGGCTACGGTGGTCGACACCCTGGGTCAGCGTTCGCAGGAAATCGGCAGCATCGTCGGCGTCATCACCTCGATTGCCGACCAGACCAACCTGCTGGCGCTCAACGCCGCCATCGAAGCGGCCCGTGCCGGTGAACAGGGCCGCGGCTTTGCCGTGGTCGCCGATGAAGTGCGCAGCCTGGCCTCGCGCACCCGCCAGGCCACCGATGAAATCTCGACGATGATTGCCAGCATCCAGCAGGAAACCGGCAATGCCATCAACACCATGCATCAAGGCAATGCCCTGATGCAGGAAGGTTTGTCGCTCAACAGCAAGGTCGCCCAGGCCCTGGCCCAGATCGATGAACAAAGCCGTGCGGCCGGCCAGCAGTTCACCGTCATCACCACCGCCGCCCAGGAGCAGAGCAGCACTGCCACGACCCTGAGCGGCAACCTGCAAAGTATCGCCATGACCAACAGCGAACAGCGCGAAGTGGTGGCCAACCTTGCCGTGACGGCCCGCGAGCTGAATGCCCTGGCGGCAGAGCTGCTGGCCGAGGTGGACCGTTTCAGATAAGCCGCTGCCGCGCGCCTGCGGATGTGGTAGGAGCGCGCTTGCCGGAATGCCGGACCACCGCGACCGAGTGCGTTAGCAATCGTAAATTTTCAGCGTTTCATAGATTTTGAATACGTTCACAATCGTAAATTTGTAGCGTTTCGCAGATTTTGCGAGCGCTCCGCACTCGGTCGCGGGCAGAGCGCGCTCCTACCCGGGGGTGCCCGTGACGGTGCTACGTCGCCGGCCGGTATTGCAATGCCTCGGCCACATGACCGCGTTCGATCCGGTCCTTGCCTTCCAGGTCCGCCAGGGTGCGGGCCACTTTCAACAGCCGGTGCGCGGCGCGCAGTGACAGGGTCAGGCGCTCGCAGGCGGTTTCCAGCCATTGCTCATCGGCACGGGACAACGGGCAGTGGGCACGCAGGCCCGGCAGGTCGAGCGTCGCATTGGCACAGCCCTGGCGCCGTTGCTGGCGCTCGCGGGCCTGGGCGACCGTGGCGGCGGCGCTGGCGGTGGTTTCACCCACTGAAGCCGGCGCCATGAGCGAGGTGGCCTCACGCGCCACAGTCAGGTGCAGGTCGATGCGGTCCAGCAGCGGGCCGGACAGTTTGTTGCGGTAGCGCTGGATCTGGTCGGTGGAACAGCGGCAACGGCCACTGGGTTCGCCCAGATAGCCGCACGGGCACGGGTTCATGGCCGCCACCAACTGGAAGCGCGCCGGAAAACGCACCCGGTCGCGGGCCCGGGCAATGACGATATGTCCTGACTCCATCGGCTCGCGCAGCACCTCCAGAACACGCCGGTCAAATTCCGGCAACTCATCCAGAAACAAAACACCGTGATGCGCCAGGGTGATTTCGCCCGGTTGCGGACGACTGCCACCGCCCACCAGCGCCGGTCCCGACGCCGAATGGTGCGGCTGGCGAAACGGTCGCTGCGGCCAGTGGTTCAACGGCACCTGGCTGGCCACCGACTGGATGGCCGCCACTTCCAGCGCCTCGTGTTCGTCCAGCGGCGGCAACAGACCGGGCAGACGGCTGGCCAGCAGGGTCTTGCCGGTGCCGGGCGGGCCGCTGAACAACAGGTTGTGGCCACCGGCCGCCGCCACGATCAATGCACGCTTAGCAGCGCTCTGGCCTTGCACCTCGCTCAAGTCGGGATAGGGTTGGGTCTGGGGCAGCAGGCCCTTGGCGCGGTAGGCCGTCATCGGGGTCTGGCCGTTGAAGTGCGCCACCAGCTCGCGCAGATGATGGGCCGCGATCACAGTCAGGCCGGCGGCCAGGCAGGCTTCTTCGGCATTGGCGGCCGGCACGATCAGCGTGCGCTGCGCCTTGCGCGCCTCCAGCGCCGCCGGCAACACACCTTGCACCGGCCGCAACGCCCCGGACAACGCCAGTTCGCCCAGGCATTCAATGTCCTGCAGGGCCGCCAGCGGAATCTGCCCGTTGGCCCCCAGCAGGCCCAGCGCAATGGCCAGGTCGAAGCGACCGCCGTCCTTGGGCAGGTCGGCCGGGGCGAGATTGAGGGTGATGCGCCGGTCGGGAAACTTGAGCCCGGAATTGAGAATGGCGCTGCGCACCCGGTCCTTGCTTTCCCTGACCGCGCCTTCCGGCAGGCCTACCAGGGTCAGCGCCGGCAGGCCGTTGGCCAGGTGGGTTTCAACCGTGACGGCAGGTGCCTGCACCCCGACCTGGGCGCGACTGTGAACGATGGCCAGCGACATGGATTCTTCCTTGAAATGCATGAGCGGGCATCGTGCGGTATTTGCAAGGTGTGGGGGTGGGGGAATGGATACAGGGTGTGAATGAACGCGCAGGCGCCTGGGTGGCGTTGAACAGCATGCCGCTGGAAGTGTGTAAAAGCATGACGTATGACCAAGGGCGCGAGATGGCCAGACACGCCAAACTGACTCAAAAAACGGGTGTGGCGATTTACTTTTGCGATCCGCACAGCCCGTGGCAGCGCGGCAGTAACGAGAACATCAACGGTTTGATTCGCCAGTACCTGCCCAAAGGTACGGACTTGTCGAAGCACAGCCAGGAACAACTGGACGCCATTGCGTATCGACTGAATATTCGTCCTCCTAAGCGCTTCGATTTCAGATGTCCGATTGAAGTGATCACTGAGGTGATGGGTATGTATCATGCATCCCCTACTTCAATTCAATGACCATTTTTCACTCAGTTCCTGTAACCGCCAAACTTATATCGCTAGAGTACTGATCGCACCTCGAAACCGATGATTAACGCACAAAGGAGAACGTATTTAATGCAGTTGCTAGCTGCTTAAATGTCAACTACTTATTGTCTGCAGGATTTCTTGAGCGGTTACTGATGTCAATACCACTCTTGCTGGATCTTGTTCCGACGAGTTGACCTGAATTAGTTAAGAAAGCTCTGGAATAGGCTTTTGAGATTGGGTAGCATAGGTAGATAAAAAATAAAACGTCGAGGCTTGGAAATGAGAAGCTTTCCACTACCACCATTAAATAGTCTTATCGCCTTCGAGTCTGCTGCGCGCAATTTAAGCTTCACGAAATCTTCAATAGAATTGAGTGTGACGCAAGGAGCGATAAGTAAGCAGATTAAACTGCTAGAAGAATACCTTGGTAAAGAGCTTCTGCTGAGAAGCACTAAGAAAATGGAGTTGACGCCGACTGGCCTTGAGTACTATGAAGTAGTGAGGAAGTCACTTTTAATCTTAGCTGATGGTACCGAGAAAATTCGTGGCGTACAAAGTGGCCAAGAATTGACAGTGGCTGCAACAACTGCAATGGCATCCCTTTGGTTGATGCCTAAAGTCTCCACGTTTCAGTCTTTAAATGAAGATATAGAACTCAGAATCGTCGCTTCGGACAACCTTAAAGAAACAGCTCAGTTTGACATAGTTTTGAATTATCTCCGGCACCCACCAAGTGGCTGTAAGGCGACAGCGTTATTTTATGAGGAGATTTTTCCTGTATGCACTCCGGAATACTTACGCAAGAATCCAGGGCTTACAACTCCTGAGGGGCTATCTAATTGCACTTGGCTTTACCTGGAAGAAATGCAGAAAGATTGGCTTGGGTGGGCAGAGTGGTTTGACGGGTTAGAAATACCTGCACCGATGCCCAAGCGTAAATTGAAAATAAACAGCTATTCAATGTTGCTCCAGTCCTGCCTTGATGGTCAGGGTGTCGCGCTAGGGTGGTCGTATCTAGTTGATGACTATCTACAAAGCGGGGCGCTTATAAAACCGATGAAAAACGTTCTGAGAACGGGATCGAAATTCTGGTTAATTGAGTCAGATAGCTATTCTCGCAATCAAAGGGGTGTTGACAAGTTCCGAAATTGGCTAATCGAAAAGATTCCGCATTTGTAATGAATAAGGCGCTCACGGGCGCCTTTTTCATTTTCTAATAAATGATAGGCGGTCTCGATTCGACGACTAACATGATGCACCCATGTTGCGCATAAAGCTGATGCTCGGAGTCCCGTCGATAGACAACACAATCCCCGGCTTCATATACCACACCTGTCGAGTCCTGAACGGTCCCTACCAAAAGCATGATCAGCTCAACATCAGTGTGGCGATGCAAAACTGACCTACAATCGCTGTCCATCTTCATCCAATAGCTGCACCAAGAATCATTGCTCTCTAGCATGAAATACGTGATGCCTGATAGAAGTTTGCCATTGATGATCAGGTCGGTCCACACCGCTTTACTGAGTATGAACTGCTGAGACTCCTTAGTTATTTTCATGATCTCGATATTCCCAAAGCTGGGTAGCATTCCTTTGTGCTGCTCGCAAGTTTTTTGATGGTTAACTTGCAGTCATGAGTAATCGCTTTTTCCAATGTGAGGGCGGTTTTCCACCACCCTCAGATTGAATTAACTTAGTGTTGCGGCCTCTTGCAGGCTTAGGGATCGAGTTTCAGGAGCCATTATCCAACTTACCACTAATCCTAAAGCGGTGATGGCAGCGGCGGCGTACATGGTGTTGGCAATGCCGTATTCAACCAAAGCAATAGGTACGGCATAAGTTCCAGCTGCAGCCCCGATACGCGAGATAGATGTGCCTAAGCCCATTGCTTGCGCTCTGATTTCAGTAGGGAACAATTCATTGGGGTATACCATCGTTAGAACTTGGGCTCCGCCGATGAACAATGCGTAGGCGCCGAACAGGGCCAAGACAATAGATGGAGAAGCATCGTGAAAGAGTCCCAATCCAAAAAGCGCTATGCCTGAGAACAGAAAGCTACTAATCAGTAGATTGCGACGACCGAGCGTGTTGATCACGCGGGTCGCTAGCATGCAGCCGACTACAAACAGTGCAGTGATTGTCACAGAGCCAATAGAGGCCCAGTCATCTTTAATATTTAGCGCTTGGAGAACCTTTGGCGCAAATGCATAGACTGCAAAGATTGGAACAATACAGCATGTCCAGAAGATCGATACGAACAGCATGCGGCGACCGTAGCCGGCACGGATCAGGCTCCAGAATGAAATTTTGAGCTGACGCGGCTCCTCTGGCAGTTGAGCCAAGGTGAATTCGTTCCCATATACATTTTTTATAACCTGCTCAGCTTCGTGATGCCGACCTTTGCTAATGAGCCATCGAGCAGACTCAGGTGTGCCAATACGTAACAGGAGAAGCGCGATACTGAACACAGCGGCACTAGCAAGTACCATACGCCATGCATCCTGGCCGCCGGTGCGCAGAATAAGCTCACCCACAACATACGCCGCTGCAGCTCCAACAAACCAGACAATGACGAACCATCCCAGCTTGGGCCCGCGTTCTTTTCTCGGAAGAAATTCAACCAACATCGATGTTGATACGGGGTATTCGATTCCGACAGCTATTCCGATAATCAAGCGGAGAAGAAATAAAGTTTGCGCATCCTGTACCCAGTACTGCGCCAAAGAAGCGAGAGTGAAAAGTATAGGGCCAACATAATAGATCGAACGTCGGCCAAACTGATTCGTCAGCCAGCCGCCAAATAGACCACCAAAGAAAATTCCCATCAGGGCGGACGCGGCAATCATACCTTCCCAGAAGCTATCGAATCCCAGTGCGGCAGAGGTTGGTATCAACGCAATGCCTATGATGCTGAGAACGTATCCGTCAACAAAAGAGCCGCCTGCTGATCGCCAGGTCAGCAGCCGATGAAATCGACTCCAGGGCAGGTCTTCGATATTACGTACTTGATTATTCATTTTTTATCCTGATACGGCTGAGTTTTTATTATTGGTCGTTAGATAATAAAGGCTTCTTATCACGACCGTAATCAGATAGATAACGATTGGCAATTTTTTTGCTGACGGCCTTAGGCTGGTTATTAAATTGCTACATTTTCATAACTCAATAGAACTCACATAGGTGATGTGATCGGAAATTATCAAAATTCAGTTGCAATTAATTTACAGCTGAGCATTTTGGCAGCGCGTTCATCATGACGATGCAAGCAGTCTATCTCTTTCTGAGTTATGAGTGATCATGTTAGTCGTGTGTGAGGTCTGTAACAAGGAATGAGTTCTTGAAGATAATTTCTTCATGACTCGTGTTGTTGATAAAGTCTTAACTGGTTTAGCCAGGGCAGGTTTCGCCTCAGCCGAGCAGAGATGGCGTTTCAAAAGCATTCGCAGTTCTCCGTTCATTTTTTTCGTGTTTGGAGAGGTGGGACGATGTGAGCATGCAGATTCTAAGCCTCCTAGACAACGGAGTAATGCTCATGAATTTATGAGTTTAAGTAATAAGTCGAGCGTGAAGTCCACCTTAAAAAATGCGGCTTTCTATTTATTACCAGTAGGAATAATTAGTAGAGGATAATTCGTTTGTCTGAGCTGTAGGGGGGTCTTTAAATGTTGGCATCTACCGTCAAAGCCGTTGGAGAAAATAATAATGACAGTCAAAAACCTGATCCCTGTTCAAGAACTCACTGATGTATTGAATCCTATCGAGCACGCGCACGGCTTGACCAATGAGTTCTATACAGAACAGAAATTCTTTGAATTGGAGCGCGACGAGCTGATGGGCAAGGGATGGACTTGCATCGGCTTTGCGAGCGACTTGGCGCAAAAGTCCTATGTGAAACCTGTGGACTTCATGGGCTTGCCCCTGCTGATGATGCGTAACCGTGAAGGGGAATTGAAAGTTTTCCACAACGTTTGCAGTCATCGAGGAGTGAAGCTGGTACAGGAAGCCGGGCCTATCCAAGGCGTCATCCGCTGCCCTTATCATTCGTGGACCTATGATCTCAATGGCGCTTTGAGGGGCACCCCACATGTAGGCGGTATCGATGTCCACAAAGACGATCGATTTAACTGCGAAAAGCATGGCTTGAAGCCTCTGCGCACTGCGATCTACATGGACATGGTTCTGGTGAATCTGTCAGGTGACGCTGCGCCGCTTGAGGAAAAACTCGCGCCCCTGACCCAGCGCTGGACTCAATTCCTAGGGGCAGATGGTATTTCACTCATGAGAAAAGAGGTCGATGGTGGATCAATGGCTCTTGAGGTGGAGTGCAATTGGAAACTTGCAGTTGAAAACTTCTGTGAGGCGTATCACTTGCCATGGGTTCATCCAAGTCTGAACACCTACTCCCGCTTGGAGGACCACTACAATATTCTCTTCGACCGACAGTTTGCGGGTCAGGGTAGCTACGCCTACAACCTGTCCGCCGTTGCTGGTACAACGCTGCCTGTCTTCCCCGCGTGGCCGACAGACCGGGTGAAAACTGCAGAGTACGTAGCCTTCTTCCCTAACACTCTGATCGGCATCCAGGCCGACCACGTCTTCGCAATGATGCTCCAGCCGGTCTCCCCAAGCCGCACAATTGAACATCTGCGCGTTTATTACATCGGCGACGAAGCGCTTAACGATCAGTACAAGGCCTCTCGTGACGCGATCATGGAATCATGGAAGGTCGTGTTTGGTGAGGATATCGCATCGGTAGAAGGTATGCAGAAGGGACGTAGCTCCCCTGGCTATAAAGGTGGCGTCTTCTCTCCTGAGATGGACCTACCAACGCACTTCTTTCATCGCTGGGCGGCAGAAACACTCCTCGAAAAAGCACAGGCATGAGTAGGGAGATGACGAACATGAATCAGAAACACTGGCTGAATTTCATTGATGGTAAATGGTGTGACAGCGAAGAAAGTTTCGACGTAGTAAACCCCGCAACCAATCTCGCCATTGGGACAATCGCAAAGGCATCAGTATCGGACGCTGCCAGTGCTTTAGCATCCGCACGTCGTTGTGCAGACGCCAGGCTGCTGTCGTCTGCGAGGCCTGCTGAGCGTGTCAAATGGATGAGCCTAATCGCTCAAGAGATTCGTGCGCTTACAGAGAAGGGGGCTCATATACTGTGCGCCGAGAACGGCAAGACTGTTGAGCAAGCCAGAGACGAGTTCATCGAGGCAGCCCGGTATTTCGAATACTACGGTGGCATGGCTGACAAGATCGAAGGCATATCGATTCCACTGGGTGACGGCTACATGGACTTCACCATGTACGACCCTATGGGAGTGTCTTTGCAAATCGTCCCATGGAATTTCCCGGTCTCAATCTGCGCTCGCGCCCTGGCGCCTGCACTGGCAGCAGGCAATGCCGTAATTGTGAAGTCTCCTGAGCTTTCGCCATTAGGAATGTGCGTTCTTTTCGAGGCCATCGAACGTGCAGGCATTCCGAACGGAGCGGTTAGCCTGCTGTGTGGAAGTGGTCGAGAAGTCGGGGCTTATCTAGCCGCTCGGCAGGAGGTAGATCAAATTGTGTTCACCGGATCTGTGCCCACCGGGCAGACCATCCTCAAGCTTGCTGCTGAGAACGCAACTCCATGTGTGATGGAGCTCGGGGGCAAGTCAGCTGCGATCGTTTTCCCGGATGCCGATCTTGACCAACTGATGACCAGCGTACGCGTGGGGATTTTTTTCAACGCGGGCCAGGTGTGTTCGGCCATGTCGCGTCTTATCGTCCATCGCTCCATTTATGAGGCCGTCGTTTCACGTGTCAAGGACTTGGCTCTGGGTCTGTCTGTCGGAAATGGTGCCGACGGGAATGACCTCACGCCAGTGATTTCTGTTAGGCAGCTACAGCAGATTCAGCAGATGTGTCAGCGCGCTCAAGAACAAGGTGCGGTACTTGTCACTGGTGGTGAAGCCTCCAGTAATAGCCAAGGAAATTTCTTTCTTCCGACCGTCTTCAGGGACGTGCAGCCTGACATCAGCATTGCTCAGGAAGAAGTGTTTGGTCCTGTACTGGTGATGATCCCGTTCGACGATGAACGGGAAGCCATTGAAGTCGCCAACAGCACTGATTTCGGCCTAGTGGCAGGCGTATTCACTCAGGACCTGAATAAGGCTATGCGCTGTGCACGATTGTTACGTTCTGGGCAGGTGTTCGTCAACGAATGGTACGCCGGTGGTATAGAAGTGCCTTTCGGTGGTGTGGGCTTATCTGGTTATGGGCGTGAGCGAGGTCAAGAGGCCATTTACAGTTACGTTCGTACCAAGAACGTGGCCATCAAGGTCGCAAGTGAGTAAAGCGCTATGAAAAAGTGGCTCTGCATTATCTGCGGCTGGATTTACGATGAAGCACTGGGGTGGCCAGACGACGGGATCGCTCCAGGCACACGTTGGGAAGATATTCCTGATGACTGGGTATGCCCAGAGTGCAAGGTAGGCAAGACTGACTTCGAGATGTTAGAAATCTCCGGTTCGGAAACGGAACCAGTGCCTCCACCTATTGCAACCCCAGCTCCTACTCCAGTACCTGCTCATGTTGTACAGGCTGTAACTCCATGCTTTGCTGTTCCGACCCCGGTTGCAGAGCCCATCGTAATTATTGGCAGTGGTCATGCCGGTTATGGTATTGCTCAAGCCCTACGAAAGAGCGATCCGAATGTTCAGATCTGCGTCCTGACAAGCGAATCTGGGCATCGATATTATAAGCCTACCCTATCGATTGCTTTGGCACAGGAAAAGGGAACAGCGCTCCTGATTGACGAAGCACCATTTCAAGTCGAATCGCGATTATCGATTCGGGTTTATCCACACTGTCTGGTTGAGCGGATCGATGCGAAACAGAAGCGGGTCCACACCAATTTTGGTGAGATAAGTTTCGGCAAGCTTGTTATTGCGAGTGGTGCCAGTCCTATTCGGATCCCTGTAGATGGCAGCGCTGAAGCGATGCTAAGCGTCAATACACTTGCTGATTACGAACGCTTCCGCCAAAAGCTGCCGGATACCAAGAGCATCGCCATTTTGGGTGAGGGCTTGATCGGTTGCGAATTTGCAAATGACCTGGCATCTGTTGGTTATCAGGTACATGTTATTGGCTTGGGTGCATGGCCAATGGGCCGCCTGCTGCCAGAGCAAGCAGGTGTTCATCTGCAGGAGAAGTTATCCGAGCTCGGCGTCAAGTGGAGCTTGGGAACGACCATTTCCAGTATCCGAAAACAAGAACATGGCTACGACATTCAGCTCACCAATGGCGAGGCTGTAGTTGCGGATTTTGTACTATCCGCTGTCGGATTGCTCCCGAATGTCGATTTTGTTCGAGCCAGCGGTATTGAATGCGGGCGCGGGATAAAAGTAGATGCCCATCTGCAGACCTCGGAAAAGGACATCTACGCCATTGGTGATTGCGTTGAGATCAATGGACAACTATTGCCATATCTCGCTCCCATAAATCAAGGGCTCAGCGCACTGGCGCGCACGCTGTTAGGCGAGCCTACTGTCGTGAATTACCCGCTTATGCCTATCACCGTGAAGACGCCGTCTGCGCCGTTATCTCTTCTTCCGCCACCCATCGGCAGCACAGGCGACTGGTATGTTGATTCGCTCCACGACGGCCTAGTGGCCAGTCACAAGGATCCTTCAGGTCATATCACTGGGTTTGTACTGCTGGGACGACAAGCGCAAAAGAGCAGGGCAGACATGCTCGAAAAATGCCATTCACTGCCAATCGTGGGATCACAATAAAATGAAAAATCGAGCTATCAACCTCCCCAACGACAACCACGACTGTGGCTGGTATGACATCCTCCCTGAGCCTACGCCTGCGAAGGTATTGAAAGGCGATCAGCGCGCTGAGTATGTGGTGATTGGCGCCGGTTTTGCAGGTCTTGCCGCAGCTCGTCGTTTGGCGGAATTGAAGCCTGAAGCCACAGTATTTCTGATCGACGCTCAACGCGTCGGCTTCGGCGCTTCAGGCCGTAACTCAGGATTCGTTATCGATCTGCCACATAAAATGGCTCTGGAGCATCCAGATCCGAACTTCAAGCAGGCGCTGCTGCGACTGAATCGTTCCGCGATCTCTAAGCTGGAAGGCTTGGTAAAAACCCACAACATTGATTGCCAGTGGTCTCATGCCGGCAAATATCAAGGTGCCGTGGGTGAGCGTGGAGTCGCATACCTTGAAAACTTCGTTTCGCTCATGCGCAATTTGGGCGAACCCTTTGAAATTGTAGAACGTGCCCGGCTGAAGGAAGTTTTGGGTACCACACACTACAGCCGTGCTGTTTTTACGCCTGGCTGCTACCTTATGCAGCCGGCAGCGCTGGTTCGCGGATTGGGCGATTCGCTGCCGAAGAACGTTCAACTGTTCGAAAACTCTCCTGTTACTGGCCTGCGTAAAGGCAGCAATGGCAGTTGGATTGTGGAGCTTGAAGGTGCCTCAGTACAGACCAAAAGCTTGCTGCTGACTACCAGTATTTTCACGCAAGAGTTTGGCTACCTCAAAAACCGTCTTCTGCCTGTGATGACATTCGCGAGCTGGACTCGTCCCCTCACCCAAGCGGAGATGAGCGCGACTGGTATCACGGAAGATTGGGGTCTTACACCAGCGGATCACGCAGGTACTACTGTGCGCATGACGAAAGATCGTCGTCTCATTATTCGCAACTCTTATGAGCATGTTCCAAAGTATGCGCAGAGTGTGGGTGATGATCTGAAGAACAAGATTCGCGAAAAACACCGCATATCAATGCTACGTCGTTATCCTCACCTCCAGGATGTGCCCTTTACTCATACTTGGGGCGGGTCCTATGCTATTTCCCGAAATTTTACTAATTTTTTCGGAAAGCTAGATGAGGGTGTGTATGCGTCAGCGTGTGACAATGGTGTTGGGGCTGCCTGGGGCACCATCGGTGGCACGCTGCTGGCTGATAGCGTAGTGGGTGCCGACTCGTCACTCCTGAAAGATATCCACCATGTTAGCGGAATGCCTTCCCTCAACCCTCCAGAGCCGTTCTTGGGATTAGGCGTTCGTAGTCGTATCCGCTGGGCTGCATGGACCAGCCGGAGCGAACTATGAAACCTAAAACCGGTAGGACCCCTGTCTTTGTCGTTGATCACCGGGATCTAGTGTTCACTCATCGCGGTGGTCCACCGGGAAGTGCAGGTGTCGTGCGTGCACTGTCCGACGAGATCTCTCCAAACTTGGGTGTTGGATTTGGTAAGTGGGAGGGCGCAGAGGTCTCATGGACTGTGCTGTATGACGAAGTGATCTTCGTTTTCGAGGGATGTTTCACGCTGAAAGCGAATGGGGACACCTACGACGTACGTCCTGGTCAGCTCCTCTGGATCCCGGAAAATACAGTCCTTGAATACTCCGGCTATGCAACGTTCGGATATGTTGTTTACCCAGGCGACTGGAAAAAAAGACATTCGCTTTAACCGAATGCACCCCCAGTAGTGGCTTGTGATCCGCATCAGTCTAACGCTTGAGCTTATACCTAGATGACGCGGGTCAGAGAGAGTATTAGTCCACCATTTACATTAGCCAATGATTGCAAGCTTAAATCATTGGTCAGGAGTGTTTATGAGCACTAGCGTATTCAAAAGTAAAGACGAAATCCGGGCGCTTTTTTCAGCAGCAATGTCTGAGATGTACAAGAGCGAAGTTCCTCAGTATGGAACACTTCTGGATCTTGTGGCACACATCAACGCCAGCACCATCGAGCGCGATACGCAGATTAAGAGTAACCTGATTCAAAGTGGCGATATAGAGCGCCTATCGATGGAGCGCCATGGTGCAATTCGTGTGGGCACACCTTATGAGCTTTCAACGCTTCGTCGTTTATTCGCCGTCATGGGGATGGAGCCAGTAGGCTACTACGACCTTGCACCTGTCGGCATTCCAGTACATGCCACCGCATTCAGGGCTGTTGAAGAGACATCCCTCAACAAAAGCCCTTTTCGGGTCTTTACCTCTCTCTTGCGGCTGGAGCTAATTGCAGATGCGCAACTGCGGGCCGTTGCCCTTAGCGCTCTTCAGGCAAGGAGCATCTTCACACCAAAAGCAATCGAGCTGATACGATTGCATGAGACCTATGGTGGTCTGACTGCCGATCAGTCAGAGATCTTTGTTGCAGAGTCACTGGAGACTTTCAGGTGGCACAGCTTAGCGACTGTCAGCTATGAAACTTTCAACAAACTGCAGCAACAACATCGCCTGATCGCTGATGTGGTTGCGTTCAAAGGCCCTCATATCAACCACCTGACACCTCGCACTCTTGATATCGATGCCGTTCAATCCGCAATGCCCTCCAAGGGCATTGTACCCAAAGCGGTAATTGAGGGACCTCCGAAGAGAAAGGTGGCTATCTTACTGCGTCAGACTAGCTTCAAGGCTCTCAATGAACACATTGCTTTTCCTGGAGAGAACGGTGATGTCGATGGTCGACACTCAGCTCGCTTCGGTGAGATCGAGCAGCGAGGCGCCGCCTTGACTCTCAAAGGTCGTGAGCTCTACGACAGACTGTTGCTCGCGGCCAAGGCGGAGTTGGGAAGACCGCCCTCCGAAGCCAATGCCCTGCAATACGCCGAAATCATGCAACGGATTTTCTTAGCGTTCCCTGACGACCTCAAGGAGTTATACGATAACGGACTGATTTTTGTCAGGTATTACCCGGTGCTCGACCGCCTCATGAGCTATCAGAGTGCTGATCTAAAGGGATGGTCTTTGCAAGATCTGATTACCGAGGGCCTACTCAAGTATAGTCCGGTGGTCTATGAGGATTTCCTCCCGGTCAGTGCAGCGGGAATTTTCCAGTCCAACCTAGGCGATGAAGCTTCGGAAACCGGTCTGTCTGGATCCTCTCGCTTTGACTTCGAATCTGCATTGGGTAGCAGGGTGCAGGATGAATTTCCTCTCTATGAAGAAATTCAGACCCGGTCGTTGAACGCATCTCTCAAGGCACTTGGAGCTGTTTAGCGTTTTTCTGTAGTGACCAAGTATTGGCGCACATTTCGTATGTGCGCTCTTTTTATCTGTGCATATGCTGAATCGGTCGCAGTAGGAAAGGCAGTTACCTGCCGCCCCCCGCACAGATCCGTACGTGCGGAATGAACGCATACGGCTCCCCCTGCACCGGCCGCAGCGCCCCGGACAACGCCAGTTCGCCCAGGCACTCGATGTCTTGCAGCGCGGCCAGCGGAATCTGTCCGTTGGCCCCCAGCAGGCCCAGCGCAATGGCCAGGTCGAATCGACCGCCGTCCTTGGGCAGGTCGGCGGGGGCGAGATTGAGGGTGATGCGCCGGTCGGGAAACTTGAGCCCGGAATTGAGAATGGCGCTGCGCACCCGGTCCTTGCTTTCCCGGACCGCGCCTTCGGGCAGGCCCACCAGCGTCAGTGCCGGCAGGCCGTTGGCCAGGTGGGTTTCAACCGTGACGGCAGGTGCCTGCACCCCGACCTGGGCGCGACTGTGAACGATGGCCAGCGACATGGATTCTTCCTTGAAATGCATGAGCGGGCATCGTG
>NZ_UUIS01000070.1 GCF_900589395.1 Pseudomonas viridiflava | reverse complement strand
GCACAGCTGCGTCCCACAAATGCCGATGCCTCAACCCCGCCGGCTTACACCCCCCGTAGGAGCGCGCTTGCCCGCGACCGGCTGCGTCAGCAGTCGTAAAATTTCAGCGTTTTGTGCTGGTCTAATAGCTCCGGACACCTCAATGGGTGAAACTACCCCCCTGAGGAGTTTCCTATGACCAAGAAATACAGAAAATTCGACGCTGCTTTCAAGCTCGATGTTTGCAAGCTGATCGTTGATCAAGGCCAGAGTGTGAACTCGGTCTGCATGGACATGAACCTGAGCGATACGGCCGTTCGGCGCTGGGTTGAACAGTACAGGGCCGAGCTACAGGGTGGCCCTGGAATCGGCAATCCGTTGACAAGTGAACAGCAACGTATTCGCCAGCTTGAACAGCAGGTTCGTGAGCTAAAAATGGACAACGACATCTTAAAAAAAGCTACGGCCTTCTTTGCCCGCGAATTGAAGTGATCCACCAGGTGGTTCACCAATTACAACGTAAGGCCTACCCGGTGGCACGTGTCTGTCGGGTACTGCGGATCAGCCGTTCCGGCTATTACGAGGCTCATCAGCGAAGCTTGCAGTCAAAGGATGAGTGCCCCACGTCAGGCCAGCTCAAGGCTCTTTTTACGAGCAATGAGAGCTGCTTTGGTAGCCGGCGCTTGCTTAAAGCGATACGTGCCAAGGGCGTTTCGATTGGCCGATTCAAGGTTCGTGGACTGATGAGGAAACTGGGGTTGAAACCGATCTGGAAGCGCAAGTTCGTGCACACCACTGACAGCAATCATGACTTGCCGATCGCGGCGAATCTGCTTGATCGCCAGTTCAATCCTGAGCGCGCCAACCAGGCTTGGGTCGCAGACATTACTTACATCCGAACACGAAGCGGCTGGCTTTATCTGGCCACGGTCATGGACTTGTTCTCGCGCAAGATCGTGGGATGGTCGATGGCACCGCATATGCGTGCCGAACTGGTCTGCAGTGCCTTGCAGCGATTGCACAGCGCCAGCCCGAAGCAGGGCTGATCATGCACTCCGACCGTGGGAGCCAGTATGCAGGAGGCGCTTATCAAGACCTGCTGAGGCGTCACGGCATGCGATGCAGCATGAGCCGCAAAGGAAACTGCTGGGATAACGCGGTGATGGAGCGCTTCTTCCTGAACCTGAAAATGGAGCGGGTCTGGAGAAAGGACTATGCCAACCACGGCGAGGCGACAAAGGACGTTACTGACTACATCGTGCGGTTTTACAACGAAAGCCGCCTGCACTCGACATTGGGCTATGTATCACCCAATCAGTACGAGCGCCAGGCAGCTTGAGTGATCACCGATTTAGGTGTCCGGAAAAAGTTGACCACTACATTTCGCATATTTTACGAGCGCTACGCACTCGATCGCCGGCAGAGCCGCCTCCCACAAATGCCGATGCCTCAACCCCGCCGGCTTACACCCCCCGTAGGAGCGCGCTTGCCCGCGACCG
>NZ_UUIS01000071.1 GCF_900589395.1 Pseudomonas viridiflava | reverse complement strand
CGTCGCACAGCAAACACCCGATCTGTAGGAGCGCGCTTGCCCGCGACCGGCTGCGTCAGCAGTCGTAAAATTTCAGCGTTTCACACATTTTTGCGAGCGCTACGCACTCCAGGCGCGGCGCCGTCGCACAGCAAACACCCGATCTGTAGGAGCGCGCTTGCCCGCGACCGGCTGCGTCAGCAGTCGTAAAATTTCAGCGTTTCACACATTTTTGCGAGCGCTACGCACTCGGTCGCGGGCAAGCGCGCTCCTACAGGGATACCTGCAAAAGGTGCTTCAGAACGGCATCTTGTAATGCAGGGCAAAGCTTTCAGCGCCGTCATTGGGCTGCTTGATGCCGGCATTGGAATAGTGAGTGGCACGGATGCCCACTTCATGGCCGCCCTTGAAGCGCAGGCCGAAACCGATGCGGTCTTCGAAGTTGAACGAGCTGCCCAGCTTGTTATCTTCAAGCTGCGTGTTGGCAAAGGCTGAAACGCCAATACCGGCCTCGATGTAAGGCTTGATGCTGTCACCGGCAAACTCGTAGACAAACACCGGCGAGAACGACAGCGTGTGGTTGCTGGAGGTCTTGTCACCTTCCCAGAAGGTATAGGCCGCATCCCAGTAACCGGTCAGGCGACCCACATCGCTTTGCAGCCAGCTCTTGTCCCAGTCGAACTGCACGCCCAGACGATACGTCATGGTCGAATCGCTCGATTGTCCTACCGAAAACTCAACACCGTCAGCTTGTGCTACGGCAACCTGCCCCATCGCTGCAGCCACAAACGCGGCCACACAAAAAAGTCGTTTCATCAGAAACACCCTGTATCAGTAATACCGTTATAGTTTTGAAGCTTGCTCGCCACGGATTTATAGAAATCTGTTACAGAACATTAGTTCAAGTTCGTGCAAAGAATTTCACATTTTTTTTACAAATCGAAGCTTCGCACATTGTCAGAACTTTTCCACAGGGTCGGTAGGATTTTTCTGAAATGTTCTACATCGGCGCTCGTCCAGAACAGGGTGTCCCGCGCCGGCCCGATGGCGGCCAGTTCGCGCTGGACCAGCAAGCGCTGCAATTGCCGGGCAACGGCGGCGCCGGTGTCGATGAGCGTCACGCTCTCGGGCACCATCTGGCGCAGCAATGGCTTGAGGAAGGGATAGTGCGTACAACCCAGTATCAAGGTGTCACAGCCCTGGGCCAGCAAGGGCTCGACATAGCCTTGCAGGAGCTGCCTGATGGCCGGGCTGTGCAGGTCACCGGTCTCGATCAGCTCGACCAGTCCGGGACAAGGCTGGGTCACCACCCGAACGTCGGCGGCGAACCGGTCGAGCAAGGCGGCAAACCGCGCACTCTGCAAGGTGCCGGTGGTCGCCAGTACACCGACGATGCCGGTGCGCGTGGCTTCGGCCGCCGGCTTGACCGCAGGTTCCATGGCCACGATCGGCCAATCGGGGTAACGCTCGCGTAACGGGGCCGCCGCCGCTGCCGTGGCCGTGTTGCAGGCCAGCACCAGCGCCTTGGCGCCCTGGGCATGGAAGAAGCCGGCAATGGCCATGCAGCGCTGGATGATGAAGTCCGGGGTTTTTTCGCCGTACGGCACATGACCGCCATCGGCGAGGTAGCACAGCGATTCGGCCGGCAGTTGCCGGCCAATCTCGGCCAGCACCGACAACCCGCCCACCCCGGAATCGAACACTGCCACCGGCGCTTCGCGGCCATGGCTCATCTGCACGTCGGTCATGAATTCAGGACACTCCGCCACACACTGCACAGGCCGGGTCACGGCGTACTTTCAGCTCCCGAAAGCGAGTCCCCAGCGCATCGATCAACAGCAACCGCCCGACCATGGGTTCGCCGAACCCGGCCAGCAACTTCAAGGCTTCCAAGGCTTGCAGGCTGCCGACCAGCCCGACCAGCGGTCCCACCACGCCAGCCTCGCTGCACGTCAGCTCGGCCTCGACACCATGCCCATAGAGGCAGTGATAACAAGGACTGTGGGCCTGCCTGGGGTCGAATACCGACAACTGCCCTTCCAGGCGAATCGCCGCACCGCTGACCAGCGGCTTGCGTGCCGCAACGCAGGCGGCATTCACCGCTTCACGGGTCGAAAAGTTGTCGCAACAATCGAGCACCAGGTCGACCGCTGCCACGGCTGCGGCCAAGGCGTCGGACGCCAGTGCCTGCCGGTGCGCCACCAGGCGCACCTCGGGATTGAGCGCCGTCAGCCGGGTCATCGCCGAGTCGACCTTGGACTGGCCGACACTGTGGCTGTCATGCACGATCTGGCGTTGCAGGTTGGTCAGGTCGACGCTGTCGAAGTCGGCCAGGTGCAGTTCCCCGACCCCCGCAGCGGCCAGGTACAGCGCCACCGGCGAGCCGAGCCCGCCCAGGCCGACGATCAGCACGCGGCTGGCCTTGAGGCGCAACTGGCCGTCGATGTCGATGTGTTGCAGCAGGATCTGCCGGCTGTAACGCAGCAGTTCCTCGTCACTCAGCACGGCAGGCACCCGAAGGTGATGCGCTCGTGATCGCCCAGGTCGCGGCGGGTCTGAATGCGCTGGTAGCCATGGCCCAGCAGCAGCTCGCGCACCGCCGCGCCCTGGTCATAGCCATGCTCGAGCATCAGCCAGCCCCCGCCGTTCAGGTAATCGGGCGCCTGCTCGATGATCAGGCGCAGGTCGTCCAGGCCATCGCGGCCGGCCACCAGCGCACTGCTGGGCTCGAAGCGCACATCGCCCTGGCTCAGGTGCGGATCGGTGTCGGCAATGTACGGTGGGTTGCTCAGGATCAGGTCGAAACGCTCACCTTGCAGGGCGTCGAACCAATGGCTTTGCAGCACCCGGGCATTGTCCAGGCGCAGGCGCTGACGATTGCGCTCGGCCAGGGCCACCGCTTCCGGCACGCGGTCCACGGCAGTCACTTGCCAGGCCTGGCGGTCATGCGCCAGGGCCAACGCAATGGCGCCGGTGCCGGTGCCCAGGTCCAGCACTCGCGCCGCCGCGAAGCCTGGCACCTGTTCGAGGGCGGCCTCGACCAGCATTTCGGTTTCAGGGCGCGGAATCAGTGTGTGCGGGGCCACTTCCAGATCGAGCTTCCAGAAGCCTTGCAGACCCAGGATATAGGCCACCGGCTCGCCAGTGCGCCGCCGCGCCAGGTAGCCGGCAAAGGCTGCGGCCGCCTCGCTGCTGACGATGCGCTCCGGCCAGGTGTGCAGGAAGCTGCGCGGTTTGCCCAGCGCAGCGGCCAGCAGCAGCTCGGCATCCAGGCGCGCAGTCGGTGAATCGGGAAGCTCGGCGCTTTTTAACAGGCTGGCAATGATCGTCATTTATTCACCCAGTGCCGCAAGTTGATCTGCCTGATATTCGGCCAGCAGCGGTTCTATCACCGCCTCGACACCACCGCCGAGTACTTCATCGAGCGAATACAGGGTCAGGTTGATGCGGTGGTCGGTCACCCGGCCCTGGGAATAGTTATAGGTACGAATGCGCTCGGAGCGGTCGCCCGAGCCCACCAGCAGCTTGCGCTCGGAGGCAATGGCATTGGCCGCTGCACTGGTCTGTATGTCGTTGAGTTTGGCAGACAACCAGGACATCGCCCGGGCGCGGTTCTTGTGCTGCGAACGCTCTTCCTGACATTCCACGACAATGCCGGTGGGCAAGTGCGTGATGCGGATCGCCGAGTCGGTCTTGTTGATGTGCTGGCCACCGGCGCCCGACGCCCGGTAGGTGTCGACCCGCAGGTCGGACGGGTTGATCTCGATGGCCTGCTGTTCGTCGGGCTCGGGCAGCACCGCCACGGTGCAGGCCGAGGTGTGCACCCGGCCCTGGGATTCGGTTTCCGGCACGCGCTGCACGCGATGGGCGCCGGACTCGAACTTGAGCTTGCCATAGACACTGTCGCCTTCGACCCGGGCAATGATCTCTTTATAGCCGCCGTGCTCGCCTTCGTTCTCCGACAGCACCTCGACCCGCCAGCCCCGCCGCTCGGCGTAGCGCGAGTACATGCGAAACAGGTCGCCGGAAAAAATCGCCGCCTCGTCACCGCCGGTGCCGGCACGAATTTCCAGGAACACGTTGCGACCGTCGTTGGGGTCCTTGGGCAACAGCATGCGTTGCAGGTCGGCCTCGATCACCTGCAGTTGCTGCCTGGCCTCGCGGACTTCCTCGGCCGCCATTTCGCGCATGTCCGGGTCGTTGTCCTTGAGCAGCGCCTGCGCGCCCTCCAGGTCAGCCTGGACCTTGACGCGCTGCCGGTAGACCTCGATGACCGGCTCGACCTCGGCGTATTCGCGTGAATAGGCGCGAAATTTCGTCTGGTCGCTGATCACTTCCGCGTCACCCAACAGCGCGGTCAGTTCCTCGAAGCGGTCGCTGAGCACATCCAGTTTATTGAGCAGTGAAGCTTTCATTGCGGGGGTTTATCCGTCGAGCCCTCACCGAGGGCAAATAGTTCCTGGGCCATGGCCAGCGCATCGACGCGGCCTTCGGCAGACAGTTTCTTGAGCTGCACGCTGGGAGCATGCAGCAATTTGTTGGTCAGGCCACGCGCCAGCTGCACCAGCACATCCTCGGGATTGGCGCCGTTGGCCAGCAGGCGCTGGGCCTTGCTCAGCTCGTCGTCGCGCAGCCGCTCGCTCTGTTGGCGATAGGCCTTGAGCACATCCACTGCGGCCAGCTCGCGCAGGCGCGACATGAACTCGCCGGCACCGACCTCGACCAGCGCCTCGGCCGCCAGTGCCGCGCCCTGGCGGGACTTCAGGTTCTCGGCGACCACTTCGTGCAGGTCGTCGACGGTGTACAGGTAAACGTCATCCAGTTCGCCGACTTCCGATTCGATGTCGCGCGGTACGGCGATGTCGACCATGAAGATAGGCTTGTGCTTGCGCAGCTTGAGCGCGCTTTCGACCGCGCCCTTGCCCAGGATCGGCAACTGGCTGGCGGTGGAGCTGATCACGATGTCGCTGTTGACCAGTTCGGCCGGAATATCCGACAGCAACACCGCATGGGCACCGAACTCGGCTGCCAGGGTGCTGGCGCGCTCCAGGGTCCGGTTGGCGACCACAATGCGCTTGACCCCCAGGTCATGCAGGTGCCGCGCCACCAGCGTGATGGTTTCGCCGGCACCGATCAACAGCGCCTGGCTGCGCTGCAGGTCACTGAAGATCTGCTTGGCCAGGCTGACGGCGGCAAAGGCCACCGACACCGGGTTCTCGCCAATGGCTGTATCGGTACGCACCTGCTTGGCCGAGCTGAACGTGGCCTGGAACAACCGTCCCAGCAGCGGGCCGACCGTGCCGGCCTCGCGCGCCACCGCGTAGGCCGATTTCATCTGGCCCAGAATCTGTGGTTCGCCCAGCACCAGCGAGTCGAGCCCCGAGGCCACGCGCATCATGTGTCGCACCGCAGCGTCGTCTTCGTGCACATAGGCACTGGCGCGCAGTTCGTCGAGGCTGAGCTGGTGATAATCGGCCAGCCAGGCCAGGATCGCATCAGGAGCCAGGTGCTCGTGCTCGATGTACAACTCGCTGCGGTTGCAGGTCGACAGGATCGCCGCCTCCCGGCTGTGGGTGCGTCGGCAAAGCTGTTGCAGGGCTTCAACCAACTGCTCGGGCGTAAAGGCCACGCGCTCGCGGACGTCTACCGAGGCAGTCTTATGGTTGATACCAAGTGCAAGGAAGGCCATTCAGGGTCGCTGGTTGTGACATGAAGCCGGCAATTGTCCTACTTCGATAGACTTAGAACAACCACCGCATATTATTGTCCCACTAGAATCGGGGCCGGATGGCACAGCTGATGGCACCCGCACGCCGCTCGCCGGCCCCACCAGCAGATTTTCAGGCGGCTGTGGGTTTTGCCGACAGCCTTGTGTCATGATGCGCCAAACCGCAGGTAGCCGCTCCTCCTTATATGAATAGATCTTCCGCGCTGTTCCTCGCCCTCGTTCTGCTCGGCGGTTGCCAGTCCATGGCCACACCCGAAGCACCGGCGCAGGCCCAGAAAGACCCGACTCCAGCGCCCGAAGCCAAGCCGACGGTCTACGGCTCGTTCACCCAGGAGGCCATGTTCAGCCTGCTGAGTGCGGAGCTTGCCGGCCAACGCAATCGTTTTGACATTGCCCTGGACAACTATGTGACCCAGGCCGTCAATACCCAGGACCCGGCGGTCTCCGAGCGGGCCTTTCGCATTGCCGAATACCTGGGCGCCGACCAGGCTGCACTCGACACCGCCCTGATCTGGGCCCGCAACGACCCGGACAACCTGGAGTCGCAGCGCGCGGCCGCCATCCAGCTGGCCCGCGCCGGACGCTATGACGACTCCATGCTGTACATGGAGCGCGTCCTGCAAGGCCAGGGCGACACCCACTTCGACTTCCTGGCGCTGGCCGCCGCCGAAACCGACACCGGCACCCGCAACGGCCTGATCAAGAGCTTCGACCGCTTGCTGGGCAAGTACCCGAGCAACGGCCAGTTGATCTTCGGCAAGGCCTTGCTGTTGCAGCAGAACGGCGAGTCCGAGCAATCACTCAAGTTGCTGGAAGACAACCCGCCCAAAGAGGGCGAGATCGCGCCGATCCTGCTGCGTACCCGCCTGCTGCAAAGCCTGGGGCGCGGTGACGAAGGCTTGCCGATCCTGGAAAAAAGCATCAAGCAATACCCGGACGACAAGCGCCTGCGCCTGACGTACGCGCGCATGCTGGTCGAGCAGGACCGCATGAACGACGCCAAGACCCAGTTTGCCAACCTGCTCAAGCAATACCCGGACGACGACGACCTGCGCCTGTCGCTGGCGCTGGTCTGCCTGGAAGCCAGGGCCTGGGACGAGGCAGCCGGCTACCTTGAGGAACTGGTGGCGCGCGATGCGCATGTCGACACCGCCCACCTGAACCTTGGCCGCATCCAGGAGGAACGCAACGACCCACAGGGCGCGCTGAACGAATACGAGCAGGTCGGTCCCGGCACCGACTTCCTGCCGGCGCAGTTGCGTCAGAGCGACATCCTGATCAGCAACGGCAATGCCGCCGAAGCCTCGCGCCGCCTGGGCGAAGCCCGCGATGCCCAGCCCGAGTTCGCCATCCAGCTGTACCTGATCGAAGCCGAGACCCTGACCGCCAACAACCTCGCCGACCGCGGCTGGCAAGTGTTGAACAAGGCCCTCAAGCAGTACCCGGACGACCTGAACCTGCTGTACACCCGCGCCATGCTGGCGGAAAAGCGTGACGACCTGAAACAGATGGAGACCGACTTGCGCACGATCCTGGCGCGCGAGCCGGAAAACGCCATGGCCCTCAATGCCCTGGGCTACACCCTCTCTGATCGCACCACCCGCTATGCCGAAGCCCGCGAGCTGATCGAAAAGGCTCACAAGCTCAACCCCGATGACCCGGCCGTGCTCGACAGCCTGGGCTGGGTCAACTATCGCCTGGGCAACCTCGACGAAGCCGAGCGCCTGTTGCGCCTGGCGCTGGAACGCTTCCCCGACCACGAAGTGGCCGCCCACCTCGGTGAAGTGCTGTGGGCCAAAGGTCAACAGCGCGAAGCCCGCAAGGTCTGGGCCAAGGCCCTTGAAGAACAACCCGACAGCCCGGTGCTGCGCAGTACCCTGCTGCGCCTGACCGGCTCAGAGACCCTTTGAACCCATGTATTTGCGCCACTTCATCGTTGTCAGCCTCATCGCCCTGCTCGCCGGCTGTACCGGCCTGGGTTCTCGCGAAGCCCTGCAAGGCAAGGGCGACCCTGCCCAGTGGCGGGTGCACAAACAGCAACTGACCGGCCTGGACGGCTGGCAGATCAACGGCAAGGTCGGGATTCGTGCGCCCAAGGACTCCGGCAGCGGCACCCTGTACTGGCTGCAACGCCAGGAATACTACGACATCCGCCTCTCCGGCCCTCTGGGGCGCGGTGCCGCCCGACTCACCGGTCGTGAAGGCGCCGTCAGCCTGGAAGTGGCCAACCAGGGCCGCTTCGAAGCCACCACCCCGGAAAGCCTGCTTGAGGCACAACTGGGCTGGAAACTGCCTGTCTCGCACCTGGTCTGGTGGATTCGCGGGCTACCGGCCCCGGACAGCAAGAGCCGCCTGATCCTGGACGATGACAGCCGCCTGGCCAGCCTTGAACAGGATGGCTGGCAGGTCGAATACCTGAGCTACATCGAGCAGAACGGCTACTGGCTGCCCGAGCGGGTCAAGTTGCACGGCCAGGACCTGGACGTGACCCTGGTGGTCAAGGACTGGCAACCGCGCAAACTGGGGCAATAAGCATGGCGGTACCGCAACTGACGCTGCCGGCCCCGGCCAAGCTGAACCTGATGCTGCACATCCTTGGCCGCCGCGCCGATGGCTATCACGAGCTGCAGACGATCTTCCAGTTTCTCGACCATGGCGACGAACTGGGTTTTGCCGTACGTGAAGACGAACAGGTTGTGCTGCACAGCAACATCGCAGGCGTGGCCCACGACAGCAACCTGATCGTGCGCGCCGCCCGAGCCCTGCAACAGCAATCGGGCTGCACGCAGGGCATCGACATCTGGCTCGACAAGCGCCTGCCCATGGGCGGCGGCATCGGTGGCGGCAGCTCGGACGCCGCTACCACCTTGCTGGCCCTCAACCATTTGTGGCAGCTAGGCTGGGATGAAAACCGCCTGGCCACGCTCGGGCTGAGCCTGGGGGCGGACGTGCCGGTGTTCATTCGCGGGCAGGCTGCCTTTGCCGAAGGCGTGGGCGAAATCCTGACCCCGGTCACGCCCGAAGAACCCTGGTACCTGGTACTGGTGCCACAAGTGGCTGTAAGTACTGCAGAAATATTTTCCGATCCTTTGTTGACACGTGATTCCAAGCCCATTAAAGTGCGCCCCGTTCCCGAGGGAAACGGTCGAAATGACTGTCAGGCAGTGGTTGAAAGGCGTTATCCAGAAGTGTCTAACGCATTGAAACAGCTCGGTAAATATACCGATGCAAAGCTGACTGGAACTGGAAGTTGTGTGTTTGGGGCCTTCCCAAACAAAGCTGAAGCTGATAAAGTCTCGGCCCTTCTTGCAGATACCCTTACAGGGTTTGTAGCCAAAGGCAGCAATACTTCGTTATTGCACCGGACACTACAGGGTTTGTAAAAGGAACAGAGTGCCAGGCACTCATCAGCATCATCTACAGGGGCGTCGCCAAGCGGTAAGGCAGCAGGTTTTGATCCTGCCATGCGTTGGTTCGAATCCAGCCGCCCCTGCCATTTTCTCTATACTCATCCAGGTTACCCTCAGCCTCCAGGTACTGCGCGTGTCCAAGATGATGGTCTTTACGGGGAATGCCAACCCCGATCTGGCTCGGCGTGTAGTACGTCAGCTGCATATCCCTCTGGGTGATGTCTCCGTCAGCAAGTTCTCCGACGGTGAAATCAGCGCTGAGATCAATGAAAACGTCCGCGGTAAAGACGTCTTCATCATCCAGCCGACTTGCGCACCGACCAACGATAACCTGATGGAACTCGTCGTGATGGCTGATGCCTTCCGCCGTTCCTCAGCGTCCCGAATCACTGCTGTGATTCCCTATTTCGGTTATGCCCGCCAGGATCGCCGTCCGCGCTCCGCACGTGTTGCCATCAGCGCCAAAGTGGTTGCTGACATGCTCACCGTGGTGGGGATCGATCGTGTACTCACGGTTGATCTGCATGCTGACCAGATTCAGGGTTTCTTCGATATCCCGGTCGACAACATCTACGGCTCGCCCGTACTGGTCGACGATATCGAAGACCAGCGCTTCGAGAACCTGATGATTGTCTCCCCGGACATTGGTGGCGTCGTGCGTGCACGTGCCGTTGCCAAGTCGCTGGGTGTCGATCTCGGGATCATCGACAAACGCCGTGAGAAAGCCAATCACTCCGAA
Organism: Pseudomonas viridiflava; assembly: GCF_900589395.1. Classification (GTDB taxonomy): domain Bacteria; phylum Pseudomonadota; class Gammaproteobacteria; order Pseudomonadales; family Pseudomonadaceae; genus Aquipseudomonas. The sequence continues at coordinate 63,338 of NZ_UUIS01000071.1, read as the reverse complement.
GTGATGCATATCATCGGCGATGTCGAAGGGCGCACCTGCATTCTGGTCGACGACATGGTCGACACCGCCGGTACCCTTTGTCACGCGGCCAAGGCTCTGAAAGAGCATGGTGCGGCCAAGGTCTTCGCCTATTGCACACACCCTGTGCTGTCGGGCCGTGCGATCGAGAACATCGAAAATTCCGTGCTCGACGAACTGGTGGTGACCAACACCATCCCGTTGTCTGCCGCCGCACAAGCCTGCAGCCGTATCCGTCAACTGGATATCGCGCCGGTAGTCGCTGAGGCGGTCCGCCGCATCAGCAATGAAGAATCGATCAGCGCGATGTTCCGCTAAGGGTCCTGCCCGAAGCCTGCATCGAGCCTCGAAAAGCGCCCCGCCCTGACATTCGGTCAGGGCGGGGCTTTTTTGCCCGTATCGCCCTGGCGCTGGTCGCAAACGCCAAGGCGAATATGGCTATTTTGGAGATACAACATGAACGATTTTACTCTGAATGCTGAAGTGCGTTCCGACCTGGGGAAAGGTGCGAGCCGCCGCCTGCGTCGTCTCGCCAGCCAGGTTCCAGCCGTTATCTACGGTGGTGACAAGGCCCCTGAGTCCATCAGCCTGCTGGCTAAAGAACTCGCCAAGCTGATCGAAAACGAAGCTGCTTTCAGCCACGTTATCTCGCTGAACGTCGGCGGCAAGAAGCAGGACATCGTGATCAAGGCCCTGCAGCGTCACCCGGCCAAGGGTCACGTACTGCACGCTGACTTCGTGCGCGTCATTGCCGGTCAGAAACTGACCGCTCTGGTTCCGGTTCACTTCATCAACGAAGAAGCCCCGGTCAAGAAAGGCGGCGAGATCTCGCACACTACCACCGAGCTGGAAGTGAGCGTTCTGCCAAAAGACCTGCCTGAGTTCATCGAAGTTGACCTGGGCAACGCTGAAATCGGCACCATCATTCACCTGTCCGACCTCAAGGCCCCTAAAGGCGTTGAATTCGTAGCACTGGCACACGGCACCGACCTGGCAATCGCCAACGTCCACGCGCCACGCATTGCTGCTGAAGAAGAAGCAGGTGAAGAAGGCGCTGCCGAGTAATTTTCATTACCTGGTAACGCCGAGTTGCTCTGATAACATCGCGGGCTTGAATCGCAGCGTTTACACCGGTAAATGAGCCATTTTTGTCCACCCTGCAGCCAGGCTGTGTAAGAACATGGTTTTTACACAGCCTGGGCCGGTGTTATCCACAACTCCAAGGAAGAGCCCCTGTCGTGAGCGCCATAAAACTGATCGTTGGCCTGGGAAATCCAGGCGCTGAATACGAACAGACCCGGCATAACGCAGGGGCTTTTTTCGTTGAGCGTATCGCTGCGGCTGAACGGGTCAATCTCGTCGCCGAGCGCAAATTCTTTGGCCTGACCGGGCGCTTCTCGCACCAGGGTCAGGATGTTCGCCTGCTGATCCCCACCACCTACATGAACCGCAGCGGCCAGGCCGTGGCAGCCCTTGCCGGCTTCTACCGCATCGGTCTCGATGAAATCCTGGTGGCCCACGACGAACTCGATCTCCCCCCAGGCGTTGCCAAACTGAAGGTTGGCGGCGGTCATGGCGGCCACAACGGCCTGCGCGACATCATCGCGCAGCTCGGTAACCAGAATACTTTCCATCGTTTGCGGGTCGGCATCGGCCACCCGGGCGATGCGAGCAAGGTGTCCGGTTTTGTCCTGGGTCGTGCGCCACGCGCCGAACAGGAAAAAATCGACGCCAGTATCGACTTTGCCCTCGGCGTGCTGCCGGACATCCTCGCCGGTGAATGGAACCGCGCGATGAAAAACCTGCACAGCCAGAAGGCCTGACATCACACGAGGGGAACACCATGGGATTCAATTGCGGCATCGTCGGCCTGCCTAACGTCGGCAAGTCCACCCTGTTCAATGCCCTGACCAAATCCGGCATCGCGGCAGAGAACTTTCCCTTCTGCACCATCGAACCGAACAGCGGCATCGTGCCCATGCCGGACCCACGCCTGGCGGCCCTGGCGGCGATCGTCAACCCCAAGCGCATCCTGCCGACCACCATGGAATTCGTCGACATCGCAGGTCTTGTGGCTGGCGCGTCCAAAGGTGAAGGCCTGGGCAACAAGTTTCTGGCCAACATCCGCGAAACCGATGCCATCGCCCACGTGGTGCGCTGCTTCGAAGACGAGAACGTGATTCACGTTTCCAACAGCGTCGACCCCAAGCGCGACATCGAGATCATCGACCTTGAGCTGATCTTCGCCGACCTCGACAGCTGCGAGAAGCAACTGCAGAAAGTCACGCGCAACGCCAAGGGCGGCGACAAGGAAGCCGTGGTCCAGAAAGGCCTGCTGGAACAGTTGATTGCCCACTTCACCGAAGGCAAGCCTGCGCGCAGCCTGATGAAGCACATGAGCGCTGACGAGAAAGCGGTCATCCGTGGCTTCCACCTGCTGACCACCAAGCCGGTCATGTACATCGCCAACGTCGCCGAAGACGGTTTCGAGAACAACCCGCTGCTGGACGTGGTTCGCGCCATCGCCGAAGAAGAAGGCGCGATGCTGGTGCCGGTGTGCAACAAGATCGAGGCGGAAATCGCCGAACTCGATGACGGTGAAGAAAAGGACATGTTCCTGGAGGCCCTGGGCCTGGAAGAGCCTGGCCTGAACCGGGTGATTCGTGCCGGTTACGAAATGCTCAACCTGCAGACCTACTTCACCGCTGGCGTTGAAGAAGTGCGCGCCTGGACCGTCAAGGTGGGCGCTACCGCGCCACAGGCAGCCGGTGTGATCCACACCGACTTCGAAAAAGGCTTTATCCGCGCCGAATGCGTGGCGTACAACGACTTCATCCAGTTCAAGGGTGAGGCCGGGGCCAAGGAAGCCGGTAAATGGCGTCTGGAAGGCAAGGACTACATCGTCAAGGACGGTGATGTGCTGCACTTCCGTTTCAACGTCTGATCGGCCCATCAAGTGTCAGGATGTGTTCTGAAACACTGAGAAACCCAAGTAAAACCGCGCCTTTGCGCGGTTTTACTGTTTCAGGGCAGCGCCTTTCGTTTCGGGCCCAGGCCGCTCACCCATTCAGGCCCCGTGGCTCGGATTCAAGGCGTTCAGCGGACCTTCTGTGCAGTGCGCAAGAAACGCTCAAGCACATTTTTTGTGATCGTCACCGTGTAAACGTCTGTCTGCTTGAGCCCATGTACCCATTCGCACGTGGCGGCGGTGAAGACTTCACCTCGACCTTTGTGAAAGTGCACCACCATGCCGGCCCCGCGGCTATGCACATCGATGCTGGCGTCGCTCAGGTCGGGCGCCAGGATGGACGCACGAAACCGGGCATCGCCATCGCCGAGCATGAATGAATAGACATCCTCGGACCGGCCATGCTCGGCATTGGTCGCCCAGCCCATGGCGAGAATTTGCAACCCGCAGGGCGCCCCATCCGTGCCGAGCGGTTCCGGGAGGCCGTTGATGAAGGTGTATTCCAGGCCATCCACCTCGTAGCCAAAAATGTTGGCTTCGTCTCCGAACATGTCCGCGTAGCCGAGGCCCGTCCCCATGAACGCCCAGTGCCCAGGCCTGAAGACCGTGTACCCGCGCGGGTTGCGCGGTGCCATGCCCCCAAAGCTGCCGTATATCCCGCGCAGCGCATTCACCCCGAAAGTCGTTGCCCCGGGGTCATTGACCCTCGGATCTTCCCAGGCCCCCGTTAACCGATGAGGGTCGGTAGTGGCCACAGGATCGAGCGCACCGGCATCGTATTTGTAGGCCACTTGCCGGCGCCCCTCATCCTCCAGGCGAATCTGCCACATGAAATTGCCGGCGAAGCGCGCGACCTTGCCGCCCTCCTCGACAAAGGCGTCGACATGGTCGCGCATTTCTCGCGTCCAGTACTCGTCGTGGCCGGCGAAGACGGCGCAAGCGTAGCCCTGCAGTGCATGCGGGTCGTGATGCAAATCGTCCTGGGTCAGGATATGCACCGTATAACCTTGCTGTTCGGCCCAGATCACAAAAGGTCTCTCGTAAGACGCCCACCCCGCCAGCGCGTAGTACTTGGCGTAGCCGTTAAGGCCAGCCCATTCGATGAACTCATAGCGCGCCGGGCCTGGCTGGCGGGGCCGGTGCGCGTTGACACAACGTGGTGCGTCCTGCGGCAACCACACCTGCCCTCGCGCCCAGGGGCGCTGTGCCGACAGCAACGGTGAGCGGCCACGCGGCGTGCCGGGGTGAAGGCCAAAGTAATGATTGGCACCGCCCCAGTCGTTATAAGCGGCCCACGTCGATGTGGCCGCAACGAGTACCAAGGCTTCGGCACGCTTGCGCAGCGCCTTGACGATAAACAGATGATGGCCGAGGACGCTGCCGGCGCCGTCCCGTATTTCCACGATATAGCCACCTTGCTCGGCATCAGCCGGGATTGACCATTGCATGAAGACGGGCCACTGGCAGCCATGTTCATAGGCGCGTTCAGGCAGGGGGTGGAATCGGGCATCAAGGCTGTCGGTGGTATGCAGCGTGCGGGCAATGGCGCCATCGCGATAGATCCTGAGCCGCACTTGCGGGCAGTTCGACGACAGATACAGGCAAACCGAATCACCCGGGCTGTAGGCGCGGCGATCCGAGTAGCACCAGGCTGCGGCCGGGCCGGACGCTGAAGGGACTTCAACCCAGGTCTCGCGCGCAGCCTGACGCGGCCCGGAAATCTGGCTGACCGTCACGCCGGCGCCCGGCCGCTCACCTCGCGCAGCGGCTTTTTTCAGGTCGTTTGCGTTCATTGAGCTGCACTCCCTTGATCGGCTGATTCTGCGGCTCGACAGGCCAGTGGGTTTACGCTGGCTCGAGCGCCAGGCGCCTTGATGTACGCCAGATCGATACCCGCCGTTTCGTCGATCAGCAACCCCGCCAGGACGGTGACTACGCCCAACCCGATGACATAGCTGACGTACAGATAGCCAAGGTCGGCGCCACCCAGATAGTTGTGCAGATAAGGGGCGGTGCCGCCAAAGATCGCCACGGACACCGACGAGACCAAGCCGACGCCCTGGGCCCGTGCCTGGGTGGGTACCTGCTCGGACAGCACCGCGGGGAAAATCGCCGCGATCAACGACCACGCACCAAGCCCGAGCACCTGGGCCAAGAACAGCGTCCAGGGTTCGGTGGTCACCATGATCGAGAGCGGATAGGTCAGCACGATCACACCCAGGCCCCAGGCAATGACCATGGGTCGGCGCCCTACCCGATCGGACAACATGCCGCAGACCGGCAACCAGCCCACACAGAGGATCTGCGCCAGAAGACTGGCGACATACGCGCCCGTGGCGTCCATGCCTTGCGCAATCGCCGTCGACGCGCCGAACGTGACCCAGGCGTAGTAAGTGACATTGGCCGCTGCTGCAAGCATGACGATGTTACGCGCCACGCGTAGCACCTCTGCGGTGGTCAGCTTGCGCGACGGCTGCGCTTGCCCCTGCTGCGCGACGAACACATCGGACTCTTGCGCACTGCGGCGCAAGAACAGCGCATAAATGCCAAGTACGCCACCGATGGCAAAGCCAATCCTCCAGCCGTAGTCACCCATCGCCTGCGCACCCAGCAGCCACGTCAGCGCTGCCGCCACGGCCGTCGCCGCCATCACCCCGAGCGTCACCCCCACATAGACCGAGCTTGACCATAATCCACGGTGTTTACTCGGCGCGATCTCGGCGACATAGGTGTAGGAAACGCCGGTCTCGCCACCATGGGCGAGCCCCTGCATAAGCCGAAAAAACAGCAACGCGACCGAGGCATACAAGCCGATGCTTTGATAGTCAGGGATCAGCGCGATGCCCAGGCTGCTGATTGCAAGCAGCAGCATGGTGAGCACCATGATGGTCCGGCGCCCCAGTCGGTCGCTCAGTCGGCCAAACAACCAGCCGCCGACAGGGCGTGCGACGAAGCCAACCGCAAACACCGCAAGCGTCGCGAGCATCGCAGAACGCGCATCGGTCTTGTCGAACAGGTTGCGGGCCAGGTACACCGAGAAGGTGGCGTACAAGGTCCAGTCGAACCATTCAAGCGCATTGCCGATACCGGCTGCGCGCAACGAGTGGAGGCGTCCTTGGTGAGACGTCGTATTGTTCATGAAGTACCTCTTGGTGACGGACGGGATCGAGACGGTCTGGTCAACCGAATCAAAGGTGCAACGCGGGCTTGGGCTCGCGAACGCCCTGGACAGAAGGGATGCGGACACGCAGCGCAATCAGCAACGCGGCCAGCAGCATCAGCACAGCCGCGGCGACAAAGACGCCGGCGCTGCCACCGAGGCTGAACAGCGCACCGCCGGCGGCGGCGCCCGTGGCGATGGCCGATTGCACCGATGCCACCACCATGCCTCCGGCGCTTTCCGCCTGATCAGGTACCGCGCTGGCGACCCAGTTCGACCACGCAACCGGCACGCCACCAAAGGCCAGGCCCCAGATCGCCAGCAGGAGCGCCTGCCCCGGCAGCGAGGCCGGCAACAGCACCAGTGCCAGTGCTGCAACGCCGACCAGGGCGGGCATCAACACCAGCGTGGCCAGCGGGTGGCGCTCCAGCAGCTTGCCGGCCAACAGCGTGCCGACGAAATTGGCCACCCCGAACCCCAGCAACATCAGTGACAGCCCTTGCGCGCCAATGCCGGTAGTCCCTTCAAGGAAAGGCCGAACATAGGTAAACATCGCGAAGTGCCCGCTGTGCACCAGCACACAACCGAACATTCCCATGGCGATGCCTGGGCGCTGCAACACCTCAAGAACAGTGCGCAGTCTTGCCGGCCGGCGCGGCGCCAGGCGCGGCAGTGTGAGCGACTGGAACACCAGGGTCACCATGCCCACCGCCGCCGCTGCAAGGAATGCGCTGCGCCAGCCATACAGCCCGCCCAGATAGCTGCCCAGCGGCACTGCCACGACCGTCCCGACGGCAATGCCGCTGAAAATGATCGATAGCGCCCGGGGCAATAGAGCACTGGGCACCAGGCGCATCGCGACCGCCGCCGCCATGCTCCAGAACCCGCCAAGGGCAATACCCAGCAAGATACGCATCAGCAACAGCACCGCGAAGCTGGAGGACATGGCGACCAACAGGTTGGACGCGACCATCAGCATGGAAAACCCCAGCAATACCCAACGTCGGTCGATGCCGCGGGTCAGGCCTGGTACCAATAAGCCGGCAAACAGCGCGACCACGGCCGTTACCGTTACCGCCTGGCCAGCCAGCGCTTCGGACACGCCCAGGTCAGTCGCCATCAGCGTCAACAAACTGGCCGGCAGGTACTCAGCGGTCAGTAATCCGAACACCCCCAAGGCCAGCGAGAAGACGGCCAGCCACGCGGGGGTCGCAGGCTCTACATCCGAGTCGACGCCGGGATGGCGGTCGGGTACGGCATTACATACACAATCGGTCATTGCACGAATCTCCCAATCTTCATTGCGAACCGAAGTCTAGGCGCCGAAAGCTGGATGATCTATGATCGAAAATCTCTAGTTTTTGACTGAAACACCTGACCGATGCCTGCTGATCAATTTGCCCTCTCCTCGGACCTCATCAACGAACTGTTGCGCGGCATGCGCCTGCGTGGTGTTGAATACCGGCGCATCCAGGCAGGCCCTGCCTTCGGTCTGGGCTTCACGGAAAAGCCCGGGCATGCCTGGTTCCACTTCATGGCCGTCGGCAATGCGGTGCTGCGAATGGAGGACGACACCACCTACGCGCTGTCTGCCGGCAACGCCGTGTTTATCTCCCACGGCGCGGCCCATCAGCTGTTTTCTCATGCAGACCAGCCTGTTCAAGACATCGACGGTCTGGACGGCGCGCCTCTCGGTGATACCGTCAGCGCGGTAGAGACCGGAACCGATGCCAACGCCACGCCGAGCACTATTTTGTTCAGTGCTTGTATGGAATTTGAACTGGGCAGTATCCATGGCCTTGGCAGGCTGATGCCGGGCCTGATGCTGATTGATGCCGGTGGCCAGCGTTACCCCGGCCTGGTGCCGATCCTGACTACCATGGAACGCGAGGTAAGCGCTGCACGTGTCGGCTTCGCCGGTATCCTTGCGCGTCTGGCCGACGTGGTGGCCGCCATGGTCGTTCGCGGCTGGGTGGAGTGCGCCTGCGGGAATGCTTCTGGGCTGGTCGCCGCCTTGCGCGATCCACGCCTGGCCGGCGCACTGCTGGCGCTCCATCAACAACCGGGTCGCGACTGGACCGTTGCGCAATTGGCAGAGCACTGCAATACCTCACGCTCGGTCTTCGCGGACCGCTTCCAGGCGACCATCGGCATGGCCCCGCTGCGCTATGTCACCGAACTTCGAATGCGGCTTGCAAGCCAGTGGCTGACCCTTGAAAGGCTCCCGATTGAGGAGGTAGCGCAGCGTTTGGGCTATACCTCCCAGGCCGCGTTCAGTCGTGCCTTCAAGCGCATTACGGGTAACACCCCTGGATTGAGCCGCAAGGTGCGACAGCCCGCAGTGACTTGAAACCGAGCGCAAGCCGTCGAGAAGTGGTGCGTGTGCAAGGCCGAGCTGCTGGTGGTGGTGCACAGCGCGCAATAAAGGCATGGACGGGCCAGCACGCGAAAAGCCGGCTCAATACTTCCAGAAAACCGGCGTGATGAGCACCAGCACCGTCAAGATTTCCAGCCGTCCCAGCAACATGCCAACGGTCAGCAGCCATTTGGCCGCATCGGGCAATGTCGAGAAATTGCCGGCCGGCCCAATGATCGTCCCAAGCCCCGGCCCGACGTTACACACCGCCGTGGCAGCACCGCTCAATGCGGTTATCCAGTCGAGTCCGATCAGGGCCAGGCCCAGGGCAATGACGGCAATGGTGATGGTGAAGAAAAACGAGAAGGTCAACAGCGAGCGCAAGACTTCCTCGTCGATGGGATGACCGTTGTATTTTTTCTGAATCACCGCGCGGGGGTGGATCAACTGCTTCAGACTGCTGACCAGCAACGCGCCAGCAAGCTGGAAGCGAAAGATTTTCAGACCGCCCGCCGTAGAACCGGAACAGCCTCCCACGAAGGTCAGGTAGAAGAACAGCAAGACCGCGAAGCTGCCCCACAAGGTGTAGTCGCCCAGGGCAACGCCCGTGGTGGTGACGACCGAGGTCACATTCACAGCCACGATACGAAACGCATCCCACCATCCGTAGTCGCTGTGGACACACAACCAGGTCCCCACCGCCAGCGATGTGACGAGCAAGAACCCGAGGAATCCGCGCACCTGGTGATCGTTGATCAGCGCGCGTCGATGGCCGCGCAAGGTCGCGACGTACAAGGTAAATGGCAGGCTGCCCAGAATCATGATTGCTACGGCCACCCAGTGGATCGAGGGTTGCGTCCAGTGCCCCAGTGAGGCGTCCGATGTCGAGAAGCCTCCGGTCGAGATCAACGACATGGCGTGGTTGAGCGCCTCGAACGGTGTCATGCCAGCGAGCCAGAGCGCCAGCGCCCCTATACCGGTAAGCCCCAGATACAGCAGCAGGATGTACTTGGCGGCCACATGCGAGCGCGGTGTCACTTTCTCGGACCAGTCCGAAGACTCTGTCTGGAACAGGCGCATGCCGCCCACTCGCAACAAGGGAAGGATCGCGACAGCCATGCCGATAAAACCGATGCCTCCCAGCCAATGCAGCATGGAGCGCCAGATCAACAAACCGGGAGAAGCGCTATCCAGGCCGGTGAGCACCGTCGAGCCGGTGGTCGTGATGCCGGACATCGTTTCAAAGAAGGCATCGGTGTAGCTGATATCACTGATGAACACCATGGGTAACGCCGCGAAAGTACACACCACCACCCAACTGCCAGTGGTCAGCAGGTACATATCCCGTGGACGAAGCTGACCGGCCGGCGGGCGGCCCCGCACGATCAGCAGGAAACCGCAGATGAGGGTAATCAGACCGGACCAGAGAAAGGCCGCCAGATCGTCGCTGCGCGCATGGACCACAAGCGTGATCAGGGGAACGACCATGCTGATGGCCAGCGTGATCAGAAAGATACCCAGGATAAAACCGATGAGCCGAAGAGCGGCGAGGGACATGGCAGAGCCTTCCAGATCATGACCGCCCAGTATGGGATCGCTGTCCCGACGACTCCGTAAATTCGGCGTAAAGATTCAACCGCCAATCGTCATGTGGCGTGGATCGAAAAGCAGCCCTGGAGCGTATTGGACCGGTCATGCCTGGATGAGCTTGCCCGTCGCGGGTCAGATGAACACCGGCCTGGGGATACCGAGCGCGTTCTGCCGGGCCAGGATCTGCTCGTCGAGCTTGCGCTTGCCTGAGATCAGCTTGAGCGACTCAAGTGCAGGCAGTGGACCGCTCAGCAACCCCAGCAGATCCAGTGCCGGTGTCTTGTAGACCTCAAGGTGCGCCAGCGACGACTGGCCCAGGCCCTGCAGGTTCGACAGAGCCTTGAGATTGGACAGTTTCAGCGTGTGCAAGCCGGGCGTGCGCTCGATCACCAGGTCCTGAAGGTGCGGCTGGTCTTCGATCTCCAGTGCTTGCAGCCGGGGAAACCGGCCAGGGTCGAAATCACTCAGGCCGCGAACCCGCAGCAGCGACACCCGCTCAACGCTGTCACTGCACAGTTCCGGCATGGCCTTGCGGCTGCCGAAACCGATCGACAGGTCGTTGAGGCCGGGCAGTGTCGGTACCACCTCGAATGTCGTGGTCGCGGCCTGGCGGTACAGGCTCAGCGTGGCCAGGGCGCCATGCTGGCGCAGCGGCTCAAGCCCTTGCGCCGGCGCGTTCAGGTGCAAGGCATGCAGGCGTGACATGCGGCTGACCGGCACAAGGTCCAGCTTGGGGCCGGACAATTGCGACAACCTGAGTTCACACAGTGTTTGCAGGTTCTCGAAGGCCATGACGGGATTCAGATCGAACTTCTCGACGCCCAGGGCCAGGCTGCTCAGGTGGGCAAGGTCCCTGATCGCCTCAAGCCCGGTGAACTGATACAGGCAGTCGAGCGTCAGGACACGCACATGTGGCAAGGCCTGCAAGGTGCGACCATCAAAACACTTATCGAAATAATGCCCATAGAAACGCACATCGATGCGCTCGGCGTAGCGCGCGCACAGATCATCCAGCACCTGCAGCACGTCCGCCGGGTACTGCTCTGGCGAGGAAAACTGAACAATAAAGGTCGTGCCGGCCTCACTGGCCAGCCGCTGCGCGAGGGTTGTTTCAAGCTCATCGCGGTCCAGTGCGTTGAGCCGATGGGGCACGGCCATGGGTCCTTCCTTTCGGGCAGTCATCGAGCAGGCCACCATACGGCGCCGGCGCCTGCGCGTACAGGGCCGGATGGAAAACCTGGCCCTGCGTATGACCCGACACGACAGCCCGGCGCAGGCCTGGCGGCCGTAAACGCTCTACCGGTTGGGCTGGCGCTTATTCATGAGCGTCCTTGCCTGGCCATTCAATCAGCAAGGCCAGCCCGGCCATGCGCTGCAACAGACACTTCTGGCAGGCACGAAACGGCTCCGGATGCAGAATGCACTCCAGGCATGGCTCTACAGGGGATGCCGTCGTCAACATATCGCGCCTGACATAGCAGGCCACCAACAGCGCCAATGGATGGATGCCGATGTGCCTGGCCAGTTGATCGAGCTTATCCAGGGTCGGACTTTTCAGCCCTCGTTCGATTTCGGACAGGTAGGTTCGACCGCTGACGCCGACAAAATCTTCCTGGGTGAGGTGCTTGTCTTTCCTCGCTTCTCTGAGCGCAATGCCTGTCGCTTTTTTAAGCTCCACGGTCGGGCCCTTTGGATAAAGGGGGTCACTTGGACAAATGACTGAGCCCTGCACACCATAGCACCGTTAAACCGCAGCCATGGCGCTCAGTGCCGGACAGCGCGCAGCGGTGCGTGACTCACCGGCCGGCACCGTGGCTGTCGAGAATGATCACCGGCACGCCGGCATGACCGTCAAGCGCCTTGCCTGACACCACGGCATGCCCCTGAAGAGCGTCATCCGACGGATGGCCATGGCCGTCCAGCAGATTGCCCTGAGCACCTTGACCGTCCAGCAGACTGAGGGCTGAACCATCATGGCCATCATGGCCATCGAGCCCGCCGGGCAACGGCCTGGCATGCCCATCAACTTCAAGTCGTACGAACTTTACGTCACGCTGCAACAGCCTTGCCTGTATAAGTTCAAGCAAGTCTGTCGAACTGAGCGCATCGCGCTTGGAATAACACGCCACCAGCAACTCCAATGGGTGCATCCCCATGCGCACGGCGAGTTGATCAAGTTTTTCCAGTGTCGGCTTTTTCAATCCACGTTCGATTTCAGACAAATAGGTTCGGCCACTGACGCCGACAAAGTCTTCCTGGGTGAGCCCGTTGGTATCTCTGGCCTCTTTAAGCGCCATACCAATTGCCTTGCTCAGCTCCATGACGCGACCCTTTACAAAACAAAGGGTTTTCACTTGAATGAGTGCATGCGCACTACACGCTATAGCATTCACTTAAGTGCAGGCGTTTATATTTCGCTGGCTCACTGCATCATTGCAAGGACCGGATACGCTTATGAACCGCAAGCTTCCTCCCGCCAATTGCCGCCCCCAGGCGCTCCCTCCCTTGCAAGTCCTGTGCAGGAAATGTCGCCTGATCCAACACCGCCGCCTGCCCGCCAAGCGCCTGGCCACGGGCGCCGGTGAAAACGATTCATACAATCGCCAGAGCGTGACCAATGCGTTGCTCGCCGGGGTCATGCTCAGCTGGGAAGCGTTGCCCGAGCGTAACCGGCGTGCCCTGAACATCGATCTGGCGACGATGAAAAAAGGCGATGACGCCGCCCTCACAGACCTGGCGCGTCTACTGGTGGAGTGCGCCGACGTGCTGTTCAAGCAGGCCTTGGCGATCCGCAACAAACGCCTTGCCGAACATGAGGGCCTGCCCCAGGGCTGAGACCGCCCTGCCGCCAGGCCCCTTGCTGCCCATGCCCTTTGATCAGGGCCGCCGCCGCTCGACAAATCGCTTACCACGCCTCAAGCCGCCAGCCTTGTTCGCTCCCGCGCAGACGATGGGTCAACCTCAAGTTGTCCAGTAGCACCTGATCATGGGACACCACCATCAGCGCGCCCTGATAGTCGCGCAACAGGGTTTCCAGCGCCTGGATCGATGGCAGGTCAAGGTGATTGCCTGGTTCATCGAGCAGCACCAGCGACGGCACCGGGTCGGCATACAGCACGCAGGCCAGCGCAGCCTTCAGCCGCTCCCCGCCACTGAGACGGCCGCTGGGCGACTCGACCTTGCGGGCATCCAGGCCAAGCTGCGCCAGGCGTGTACGCAGCTCGCTGACACCCGCCTTGCGGTTGACGGCCTGCAGTTGCTCCAGCACCGGGCGTGCAGGATCAAGTGCGGTCTGCTGCTGGTCAAGGTACACAGTGTCGGGGGTCACGCGACACACACCGGACGCCGGCATGAGCTGGCCCGCCAGTACCTTGAGCAGGGTGGATTTGCCGCAACCGTTGGCGCCAACCACGCCCACCCGCTGCTGACCGCCCAGTAGCAGGTCGATCCGCTGTGGAGCGGTGCCCACAAAGGGCAACGTCAGCGCTTCCAGTGTCGCCACACACCGACTCATCACCGCTGGCGCCGGCAGTGCCTGCAAGGCGATCAGCGCGGCGTCCTCGACACGTTGCGCCGCCTCGTGCACCTGCAGCGCCAGCCGCGCCTGCAAAGCGGCGTGTTGCTCGCGCAGCCGGCCGGTCGAGCCCTCACTGCGCTCTTTCTGCCGGCCCTGGATAATGGCCGCCTGGTTGGCATGCCGGCCTTGTTGCCGGCCATGCGCCTGGCGTCGCTCCTGGCGTTCATGTTGCTGGCGCATGGCCTGTTCGTCACGCCGGCGTTGCGCCTTGCTGTGCTCAAGCGCCAGCACTGCACTGTGTTGCTCCTGGGCCTTGCACTGGGCATAAAACCCGTATGGCCCGCCATAACTGCGCAATCCCAGGGATGACAGTTCAACCGTGCGCTGCATCACCTCCAGCAATGAACGATCATGACTGATGACCAGCAACCCGCGTGGCCAGGCTTGCAACTGCTCGATCAGCGCCTGTCGCGCAGGTTGATCCAGATGATTGCTGGGTTCATCGAGAATCAGGAAGTCCGCCTGCGCCAGTGCCGCCCCGATCAGCGAGACGCGCATGGCCTGCCCGCCACTCAGGGTGCTGGCCGGCCTGTCGGCCTCAAGCTCGCCCAGGCCATTGGCATGCAAGGCCTGCTGCAAGCGCTGACGGATATCCCAGCCCTCGCCCACCGCCTCGAAATCCTCGACCGCGCAACTGCCCTGCTCGATGCGCGCCAGGGCCGCCAGCACCGGCTGCACCCCCGCCAGGCTGGCCACGCTGGCACCCGCCGCCGGGGTGATCTGCTGCGCCAGGTAATGCACGCGCCCCTGCCGGGTGCAGTGGCCACGGGTAGGCTGCACCAGGCCGGCAAGAATGCGCGCCAGCACACTTTTGCCCACACCGTTACGCCCCACCAGGCCGGTGTGGCGTGAGTCGAACTGTTCGTTGAGGTCGCAAAACAAGGGCGTGCCGTCCGGCAGCGCCCAGCAAACGCCTTGTAGCGTGATGCAGGAATGGGTCATGCGTGACTCCAGTGATGCCAATGACTCGCCCGCGCCGGTACGGCCTGCGGGGGCGGTGGAAATTGGCCGTCCAGACGGACGGCGGCATCAATGGCGCATCGGACCAATACCTCGGTGATGGGGTCAGGCCGACACTATAGAAGGCCTGTGGCGGTCATGCACAGTGGCTCTGGACCAGCGGTCTGTGCGCTCAATCAGGGCCAGGCAGGGTGCCGGTGGCCAGCCACACCTGCCCCGCCGCCAAGGCCGCCTCACGACTGGACCAGGTGGTACTCGGCCCGCTGATGATGCGCGGCGAGTTCTGGCCGTCGCCTTGTGCGGTCCACAACGCCCAACGGCCATCGCCCTGACAGCCGGGCACAGCGGTGTAGGGCTGGTGTTCGAGTTCACGCATGGCCTGATCAAGTTCAGGGCGCAGCTTGAGCTCGCCACTGTAGACATAAGGCGTGCCGCAACGGGCATCGGAAGAACGCATGGGTCAGGCTCCAGGGCTGGGTTCAGGGCTGCAATTGCGTACGTACCAGGTAGCGAGTCAGCATTTCGATGCGTTCGATATCCTCCGCATCATCGGCATTCTTGTACTGCTCGGGGTCACGGTTGACTTCGGCATGCGTGGCCCGCAAGCCGCCTTCATGGGGTATGAAATGCACCTGATACATACAGTTGCCGGTCCAGCTGCGGTGCTGATACAGGGTGTCGTCGATGAAATAGAAGAACCACTTGTCTTCCATCTGCTGCGGGATCAACCCTCGGCGGGCGGCCACCGTTTCTTCGGCGGTCAAGGTGAAGTCCAACGGCAGGGTGACGTACAGGGCCGGCAAAGGCTGGGTTTTCCAGTCGCTGGGGACGGTCGTGCGGGCGTGCTCGGTCATGGCCTGTTCCGTAGGGCGTCTGTCGGGTGGTCAAGATACATCACTGTCGCGCCGCAAACAGCGAACCGTCGATGTAACATCCGCACAAACCCTGAACACGGAGTCAGTCATGTCATTGAAGGTGCTGGTCGTCGGCGGCTACGGCAATTTTGGTTTTATCGTGTGTCGGCACCTGGCCGGTGTCGCCGGTATCGAGCTGATCGCGGCCGGGCGCGATGCGACGCGCCTGCAGGCGCTGGCGCAGCAGTTACCGCTCGCGACTTGGTGCGGGGATGCCCAAGGGCACGGGTTCAGCGAGGCATTGCGCCAGTTGCAGGTCGATCTGGTGGTGCACACCGGCGGCCCTTTCCAGCAGCAGTCGTACCGCGTGGCCGAACAATGCATCGAGGCCGGCGTGCATTACTGCGACCTGGCCGACTGCCGCACCTTCGTCAACGGCATCCATGTGCTCGATGAGCAGGCCAGGGCCGCCGGGGTGGCGGTGCTCAGCGGCTGCAGCTCAGTGCCAAGCCTGTCGGCGGCGCTGCTCGATGAACAGCGCGAACGCTTCAAGCGCATTGATCGCATCGAACACGGTATTTCCTCGTCAGCGAAAATGCCTGGCCTGGCCACGGTCGAAGGCGTGCTGGCCTACGCCGGCAGACCCATCCTGCAACAGCGCCACGGCCAGCCCCATGCAGTACCGGGCTGGCTGGGACTGCAACGCCGCCACCTGCCGGGCCTGGGCTGGCGCTGGCTGGCCGATGTCGACGTTCCGGACATGGACCTGTTCGGCGAACGCTACGGCGCCACCGACCTGGTGTTCAAGGCCGGCCCCGGCCTGATGCCCGGCGCCCTGGCCACTGCGGCGCTGGCCCAGGCCGTGCGCATGGGCCTGATCACTGACCCCGCGCCCTGGGCCAAACGCCTGCATCGGCTGGGCGTGGCCTGCGAGCGCCTGGGCGACGGGCTCAGTGCCCTGTACGTCGAAGCCACCGGTATCGACCACAACGACCTGCCCCTGCGCCTGAATATCCAGCTGACCGCCGAGCGTGACAAGGGCCCGGAGATCCCCAGCTGTGCCTCGGTGGCCCTGGCGCTGAAGATGGCTGCCGGCTACCGGCCGGCGTCGGGAGCACGCCCCTGCGTGGGTGAAATCAGCGTGGCCGAGTACCTGGCGGCCATTGATGCACCGCACGATATCGAACTCAGCGTGCGTTATCAGGGCCGCCCATGACCTACCTCTACCTCAAGTACCTGCATGTCATTGCGGCGGTGTTTCTGTTCGGCTTCGGCATGGGCTCGTACCTGTACCTGATCGCCGCACGCAACACCCGCGACCCGCAAGTGATCGCCCACGTGGCACGCATGGTGGTGCGCTTCGACACCTGGATCACCACCCCGGCCGGCGTCCTGCAGCTGGGCACGGGCCTGGGCATGCTGCACCTGACCGGGATGTCGCCGGCCAGCCCCTGGCTGCGCGACGCCCTGATTCTGTTCGCCGCCGTAGGCCTGTTGTGGCTGCCGGTGCTGGTGCTGCAAAAACGCATGCAACGCCTGGCCGAAGAGACCGCCCGCCAGGGCTTGCCCCTGCCAGCCAGTTGGGACGCCCTGTTTCGCCCCTGGTTCTGGCTGGGCGTGGCGGGCTTTGCCGGGATGTTTGTGATGGTGATGCTGATGGTGACCAAGCGCGGACTGTTCGGCTTCATCCAGTAAGCGGCCATTCGTCGTTGCACAGGGAATGTCTGCAGCCCCCTATCGTCGACCCTTTACGCAGTGCCTGAGCGGTTCCAGGCCTGCGTGAAGACCACTGATGATGGAGATCACTCGATGGACAAGATCGATAACCTCTTGGATAACAAAGGCGTCCCGCTGGAGAAACAGACCTTTACTTGGCGTGAACTGGCCGGCAAGCCGATCAGCAAGCTGGACGACGACGCCTTCACCCGCGTGCGGGTGATCCTGATGAACGGCGTGGAAGCCGACACCCTGCGCCTCAAGCATTTCGGTAACCGTTTTCACAAGGCACTGCGCCTGCCGCTGGCGCAGATCCGCCGGGTCGAGCAGCACCAGATGACCACGGTCAACTGGCTGTTGTCAGCCGATCACTCGCCGCTGGAAACCACCGTGGCCTATGAGCAAGTGGCCATCGAGGTCACGGCCGCCGTGGCGCAGAACGAACCGGACCCCTACCAGGCCCAGACCTACCGCTTCGGCCTGCTCGAAGACTTCGACCACCTGTACCGCTACGCCGCCATGCTCGATCGTCTGGAAGGCAAGGATGCGCGCACCATTACCCAGGGCTACACCGACATCGTGCCCGGACGGCCGACCCGCGAGCACCATCGCGCACCGCAGGACGACCTGCGTGAGCATTACCAGAAAGACGACGCCCAACTGATCACCAAGCTGCATGCCGCGCTGATCACCGCCGCCGAATACCAGACCCACGACTACTACATGAACATCGGCCCGGTGTTTGCCGACCCGCTGGCCCGGGCGCTGTACGCCGAGATCGCCTCGGTCGAAGAACAGCACGTCACTCAGTACGGCTCGCTGCAGGATCCCGCCGAAACCTTTATCGAAAAATGGATGATTCACGAGGCGATGGAAGTCTATGCCTACGCCAGTTGCGCCGAGCAGGAAGAGAATCCGCGCATCAAGGCGCTGTGGGAGCGCTTTGTCGACTACGAGCTGGGCCATCTGAACCTGGCCTGCGAGCTGTTCAAGCAGCATGAGCGTCGTGACCCGGCCGAAGTGCTCGCCGGGCAGTTGCCACGCATGATCGACTTCAAGAGCCAGCGCGACTTCGTACGCGAAACCCTGCGCCAGGAGCGCGACCTGCGCACCCGCGGCACCGCGTTCGTCCCCAAGGAACAGGAAAGCCAGCTGTCACTGGATTATCGGGCCCGTCTCAACAGCCAGGGCGTGCCGGCCGACATCGTCTCGGCCGGCTACACCTGGCAACCCGGTTCTGAACTCAACACCCAGGGAGAACGCTCATGAGCACACCTCAGGTTGAAATCGGCATGAACAAGACCGGTGCACAAAAAGCGCCGCAAGACACTGAACGCCAGCTTGAAGCGACCCGCCTGTTTCCGGCCGATGTGCTGGGCAATGTCCAGGCCTACACGCACGCGCGCCAGGAAGCTATTCGTGAAGCGGACCCGGTCGGCACGGTGCCGGCGCCCGACTCGGTCAAGGGCAAGCTCAAGACCACCTTCGACAAGGCGATCGGCAAGAACCCGCAGGTGCTGCTCGACAAACTCGGTGAGCGCCTGGCCTTCGAGCGCACCGGTGTGCGCCTGTACGAAGCCATGATCGCCAAGGCCCTGGCAGCCCCGCAGGCCAATACGGAGCTGGTCGACACCCTGCGCGAAATCCAGGCACAGGAACTGGAGCACATGCACCTGCTGCGCGACACCATCGCAACCCTGGGCGGCGACCCGACGGCGGTCACCCCCTGCGCCGACGTGGCCGGGGTCAAGGCCACCGGCGTGCTGCAGGTGCTGACCGACCCGCGCACCACCGTGTCGCAATCGATGAGCGCCATCCTGACCATCGAGCTGGAAGACAACGCCGCCTGGGAGTTGCTGATCGAACTGGCCGACAAGGGCGGTCACCCCATGATCGCCAACAGCTTCGCCCGCGCCTTTGTGCAGGAAGAACAGCATCTGTCCAAAATCCGCAGTGCCGTCAGGGTGGATTTGCTCGGTCAAGTGAGCTAGGGTCTGTTGCCGTTTCAGCACGAGCCGCGTTGCTGGGCCCAATCTCGCCAGGCCAGGCGGAGGACGCAGAAAAGGGTCACGCCCTTTTCAAGTCCTCCAACACCGCCTGGCGAGATTGGGCACGCAACCCGAAGGACCGGGCCTGTTTTGCCGCAAGACTGCGTTACTCGCCACGCATCTGGAATGACCAGACTTCGCGGCGCCTGCCTTGCCTCGCGGCAAAACGGGCGCCGGCGCGGCCGTGATGAAACGGCAACAGACCCTAAGGGAACCGTGGCCACATCCGTGTGCGAGTGTGGCCATCGGTTGCGTGGCATATGCCTTTCTGGAAGCGACCTATTGCCGATTGGCCGTTTGCAGAACCGGGGTTTGCTTTTATAAAGAGCGGCACCTTGCAGTCATTGCATTCAACCGCGGCCCTCGATGTAGACCATGCATATAGACCTTCGCCAGCTCCGCCATTTCATCGCGCTTGTCGAACATCGCAGCTTCGTGGCGGCTGCCGCCGCCGTCAACCTGTCGCAATCGGCGTTCAGCCGCAGTATCCAGGCACTGGAGCACAGCGCAGGGTTTCAGTTGATTGATCGAGCCGCCAGGGAGCTGCCGCCCACACAGCAAGGTCTGGTGGTGCTGGAGCATGCCCGCCGGCTGGTCCGCGAGGCGCAGATTCTGGACAACGAGATCGGCCGCCTCAACGGTGCCGAGATCGGCACCTTGCGGTTCGGTTGCGGGCCGGCACCGGCCGGCCAGTTGGTGCCGCAGGCCGTGGCCCGCTTCATTGCGGACTATCCCAAGGCACGCGTGCACTTTCAGGTCGATCACTGGCAGGACCTGAACCAGCGGCTGGTCAGCGAAGACATCGAATTCTTCGTGGCCGACACCCGGCGCTTCGAGGCCGATCCCGACTACCGCATCACCCGGTTGCGCCCGCAACGCATGACCTTCTATTGCAGGAGCGGGCACCCGCTGATGCAACAGGCGTCGGTCACCTGCGAGGCGCTGTTCGCCTACCCGCTGGCAACCACCTTTCGACCACCCAACATTCGCAAGCTACTGACCGAGTACAGCGGCCGGCGCGACTTCATACCGCAAGTAGAGTGCGAGCACACCCATGCGCTGCTCAACGTGGTCAGGCACTCCGACGCCATCGGGATCAGCAGTGCACTGAGCCTGGAATCGTACTGCCTGCCGGGTGAACTGTGTTCACTGCACCCGCACGACATGCCCGAACATCTTGACGAACTGCACACCCGCTACGGCATTGTCAGTCGTCAGGCACGGTCGTTGTCGTCACTGGCCAAGGCGATGATCAACCATATTGAAACCGTCGACCGTCACCTGGCCGAACACCTCACAGGACTGCCTGCCGAGCGCATTGGCGTATAGCCTGGCCAGTTCGGTGAAATCTTTGAGCTCCGAGACCGGCGCCAGACTGTGGGAGGCGGCTTGCCGGCGCCCTGTTCAGAAATCATACCGCCCGGTCACGCCCACTGTGCGCTGGGCGCCAAGCAGCCCGGAGTAGCCACCGTTGATCTCGCTCCACAGGCTGGTGTAGTACACCTTGTCGAAGGCGTTCTTGACCCATAGCGAAGCATCCCACTGCCCTTGCCCCCAGTCACCGCGCAGGCCGGTCGAAAAGTTGGTTACGCCGTAGCCTGGAATGTCCGAATACGCCGAATCCTCCACCGCACCGACAGCTCTGGAGCGGTAGGCGTAGCTGGCGGTCACGTAGGGCTGCAGGCCGTTGTCGAGATTCCATTTGTACTCGCCGTTGACGTTGCCGATCCACTTGGAGGCGCCGACCACCTGGTTGCCACTCAGGTCGCACGAGGCTGGGGCGCCAGCCTGAAAGCTGACCTCCGGCGGGCATGGCGCATCCTTGTACGACAGGTAGCGCACATCGTTGTACGAGCCATTGAGGTTGAGGGTCAGGCCGCGCACCGGCACCACAGTCGCTTCCAGCTCCACGCCGCGTGAGCGCACGGAGCCGGCATTGGTCAGGTACTGCACGCGGGTGGCGTCATCGTAGGCGGTGGTCTGGTAACCGTTGACCCTGCTCCAGAACAGATTGCCGTTCAGTTGCAGGCGGTTGTCCCACAGGGTGCTTTTGAGCCCCAGCTCAAGATTATTGGCCCGCTCAGTGCCGATCAGCAGTGAGTCGGCACCGGCGGTCGGAGCGGTACCGACGGTCAGGTTGACCCCGCCAGACTTTTCACCATGGGACAAGGTGGCATAGCCCAGCACGTCGTCGGTGAAGTGGTAGCTCAGATTGAGCAAGCCTGACGGACTGGCGGTGTACTGGTTGAGGTCGCCGGACTCATAAACGCCATAGCGAGCGTTGCGTGCCGTCAACGCCGCGCCGGTCACGGCCACCCCTCCGGTCGGGGCCCGGCGGTTGACCCAGGCGCTTTTCTCTTCATAAGTGCCACGTACGCCGGCAGTGAAATCCAGCCTGGGGGTCAAGTGCCAGGTGCCTTGGGCGAACAGCGCAAAGCTGTCAGTCTCGATATGTCCCTTGGCCACGCTCGACACGTTGGCCAGCGCGCCGGTGGCCGTTCCGTTCCAGACATCGGCCAACGGGCCGTTACTGGCAATGTTGCTGTTATCCAGGTCCGCACCGTAGTAATACGCGCCCAGCACATAATCGAACGCGCCGCCGGCAGGCGAAGCCAGACGCACTTCCTGGGACCACTGCTTGTCCTGCACCGACACGCCACCGTTGTAGCTGGCCGGCACGTTCAGGCCATCATCGTTGCGCGGGCTGAAATTCCACCAGCGGTACGAACTGACCGAGGTCAGGGTGAAGTCACTGGGCAGTCTCCAGTTGGCTTCGATCGAAGCCCCGCCCTGATGCACCGTCACGCGCTGAGTGGCATCGAGATTGACCTTGCGCCTGCTGCCGTCGACCAGCGTGGCCCCGGCGGCGGCGGCGCGGGTTTCATAGCGATTGACGCCGTTGATCGTGGGACCGGTGCTGTACAGCGCACGGGTGCCGGCGCTGGACGACTCTTCGTTGTAGTCGCCGATAAAACGCAAGCTGAAATCCTCATTGGGCTTGAACAGCAACTGGCCACGAAACCCTTCGCGAGCACCGCCATTGAGGTTGTGGCCGTCGTGTTCGTTTTTCAGGTCGCCGTCGCTACGACTGCGATACGCCGAGAAGCGCCCGGCCAGTTCATCACTCAACGCGCCGGAGATCGTGCCTTTGGTCTGGAAAAAGCCATCGGTCCCTACCGACGTTTCAATGGTGCGCTCTGGCGTAAACGTCGGCCCCCGGGTGCCGATATTGATGACACCGGCAGTGGTGTTCTTGCCAAACAGCGTACCTTGCGGGCCGCGCAGCACTTCAAGCTGTTCGATGTCCATCAGGTCGAAGACCGCCATGCCCGGCCTGCCCAGGTAGACGTTGTCAATATACAGCCCTACGCTGCCTTCCAGCCCGTCGCTGGCCAGGTTATTACCCAGGCCACGAATCGACACGCTGGACTGGCGCGCATGCATATAGGCCACGTTCAGGCTCGGGGTCAGTTGTTGCAGGTCCTGAATGCGGTAGACCCGCTGGCTTTCCAGGGCTTCGCCACCGATCACACTGATGGGCGTGGGCACGCTTTGCGCGCTTTCTTCACGTCGACGGGCAGTAACGGTCACGGCTTTCAACCGGGCGCCATCGGCCCGGGTGTTGTCCGGTGTCGGTTGCTGTACCGTCTCTGTCGTTTCGGCCGCATGAACCCATGAGCTGCCAGCCCATCCCGCCAGTAACAAGGCCAGTGGCAACCGCTTGAGTCGCCAGGCAGATAACGGGACGGGGGTGACAGACAGGTTCATACAGGCTCCTTTTCAGCGACCGCTCGTGCCTATCAGGGACATGGCAGGACAGCTTGATATTCAAAAAAGTTATTTATTTATTCCTTTAAAGACATTAAATGAATAAGAGACGATCTTTATAAGGAGTTCGTCCACGCTTGGGCAAATGCATTTGCCCGATACTTTCGATGTTCAAAATGCATACCCTGAAAGCGGCTTTCCCGCCTGTTCCGATGCAAATCCTGCATGGCAGATATTCAGCAAATGCGCTTGCCGGCCGGTCCTGCTGCCTGCGCAATAAGGGTTTTCTGCCCGAGGCTGAACCTGTGTCGAAACCTGTGCGCAATGTGCTCTACATCATGTGCGACCAACTGCGTCGCGATTACCTGTCCTGCTATGGTCACCCTCACCTGCACACACCGAACATCGACCGCCTGGCGGGTGCCGGGGTGCGCTTCAGCCGCGCCTACACCCAAGGCACCATCTGTGGCCCGTCGCGGATGTCGGCCTATACCGGGCGCTATGTCAGCAGCCATCAGGTGGCCTGGAATGGCGTGCCGCTGCCACTGGACGAACTGACCCTGGGCGATTACCTGCGCCCGGCCGGTATCCGCACCGCGCTGGTCGGCAAGACCCACGCCACGCCCAACAGCGAGGCGCAACAACGCCTGGCGCTGGACCCGCACAGTGCCCAGGCCCAGCAACTCGATGAGGTCGGTTTCGAACCTTATGTACGTCACGACGGCATATACCCGCACGGCCCGGCGTTCGATGACAAACGCGAAGACGCGCCCTACACCCATTACCTGCGCGCGCAAGGTTTCGAGGGCAAAAACCCCTGGCACGACTGGGCCAACGCTGCCGAAGGCGACCACGGCGAAGTCCTCAGCGGCTGGCAGATGCGCCACGCCCACCTGCCGGCGCGGATTCCAGAGGCCCATTCCGAAACGGTGTACACCACCGACCGGGCCATTGACTTCATTGACGAGCAAGGCGAACAGCCTTGGTGCCTGCACCTGTCCTACATCAAGCCGCACTGGCCTTACATTGCGCCGGCGCCCTATCACGCGCTCTACAGTGCCGAACAGGTCATCGCCCCGGTACGCGCAGAGGCCCCCAGCGATCACCCGGTGTACGCAGCCTTCCGCCAGCATGAAGAAAGCCTCAATTTCTCCCGTGACGAGGTGCGCCTGAACGTGGTGCCCACCTACATGGGCCTGATCAAACAGGTCGACGACCAACTCGGCCGGCTGTTCGATCACCTGCAAGGCAACGGTCGCTGGGAAGACACGCTGATCGTATTCACCAGCGACCACGGTGACTTTCTGGGCGATCACTACCTGGGCGAAAAGGAGTTTCTGCTGGAGCAGGCCGTGGGCATACCGCTGATCGTGCGCGACCCGCGCGCCGAGGCCGACGCGACCCGCGGCCAGGTCGATGCACGGCTGGTAGAGACCATCGATGCCCTGCCGACTTTTCTCGACGCCCTGGGACTGCCGGCCGCAGACCACCGCCTGGAAGGCCGCTCACTGATCCCTTTGCTGCATGGCGCGACCCCGTCGTGGCGTCACTATGCGATTGCCGAATACGACTATGCCTTCCAGGCCCCGGCCCGCGAACGCATCGGCCAGCCCATCGATCGCTGCCGCATGTACATGGTGCGCAGCGAGTGCTTCAAGTACCTGGCTTACGACGGCGTGCGCCCGCAACTGTTCGACCTGGAAAACGACCCGCAAGAGCTGCACGACCTGGGTCAGAACCCTGCCTTTGCCGCCGTACGCGAAGAACATCAGGGCTACCTGTTCGACTGGCTGCGCACCCTCAAGCGCCGCACCACGATCAGCCATGCCGAGATCGACCTGCGCGGGCAGCGCTTTCGCTACGGCGAGCCGGCCGAAGAAAAGCTGGTGTATATCGGCGTGTGGTAAGGCATGTCGATGGCCGTCAGGCTCCGCGCGTGGTCACGCTGCGCTGCCCATGCACGCCCACTGGCACTTCGCCGTGCAGGGTCACGCGGCGCACGATGCGCGCCTGGCCGGCGTAGTCGTCGATGGCATAATGCTGGGTCGAGCGGTTATCCCAGATGGCCACGTCACCGACACTCCAGCGCCAGCGCACGGTGTTTTCCAGGCGCGTCACATGGCTTTGCAGCATGCTGAATATGTGAGCGGAGTTAACGGCCGAATAGCCTTTGATGCGCTTGACGAAATGCCCCAGCAACAATGAACGCTCACCGCTGACCGGGTGCACACGCACCACAGGATGCTCGGTTTCGAACACCGTCGAGGTGAACGTCTTGCGGTACTTTTCCACTTGCTCGGGCGTCACGTTGGGGCGCGGCCCCACATAGTCATACTCGTTGCTGTGTACGGCCCACAACTTGTCGGCCAGTTCACGCAGATCCTCGGTCAGGTCGTTGTAGGCGGCGGCCGTATTGGCCCAGACCGTATCGCCCCCCGACTCGGGTGCGACCACCGAGCGCAGAATCGAGGCCTTGGGGTAAGCGGCCACGAAAGTCACGTCGGTGTGCCAGGAGTTGGCCCGCTGGCCGTCGGCAGCGCTCAATTGCATCAGGTAGCTGGAGCCTTCGCTGACCGGCACGGTCGGGTGCGCCACCGGCTCGCCAAGGCGCTTGGCAAAGGCCTCCTGCTGCTGATCGTCCAGATGCGTCTGGCCGGCAAAGAACAAAACCTTGTGCTGCAACAGTGCCGCCTGGATGACATCGATCACTGCCGGGGCCAGATCCGCATCCAACGTGACGCCGTGCACCTGGGCCCCGATGCGGCCGGCCACCGGGCGAATGTCCAGGGTGTCGAGTCGCGCTGACGGGGCGAGGGCTGCGTTGTTCATAGGATGAACCTCAATATTCGGGTCAGAAGAATCGCCAGGAACCATCGCTCTATTGATATGCAATATAGCTATATCAAAAAAACAAATAATTCATTGACGGAATAAGAGCCTGTATTTAAAACCTCTACCCAACCTGACGGCCAATACCTTCGCCCTATTTTTACAATGCCGGGAATGCATATGGATCTTCGCCAGTTGCGCTACTTCATCGCCTTGAATGAACACCGCAGTTTTGTACGCGGTGCCGAAGCCATGGGCATTACCCAGCCGGCGTTCAGCCGCAGTATCCAGACGCTGGAGCAGGAATTCGGTTGTGTGCTGGTCGACCGCGCCAGCAAGGACCTGCGTCCTACACCCGAAGGGCATGTGGTGCTGCAGCACGCCTTGCGGCTGATCAAGGATGCCAATCTGCTGACCCGGGAAGTGGCCGAAATGACCAAGCTTGATGCCGGCGAACTGCGCTTTGGCTGCGGCCCGGCACCGGCCGTCAAGCTGGTGCCGGATGCCGTAGCGCGATTTATCAATGCGCACCCAAAGGTCAGGGTCGGCTTCGACGTGGCCAACTGGGAAACGCTCAGCCGCAGCCTGAACCGTGATGACATCGAGTTTTTTATTGCTGACATCCGCCACTTCGAGTCCGACCCCAACTTTCACACCCAGGCGCTGACACCCAGGCGCGGCGTGTTCTTCTGCCGGCCCGGCCACCCGCTGCTGGACAAGGACAGCCTGTCGACCAATGACCTGTTCGACTACCCGGTAGCCGCCACGCTGTTGCCACCGGGCTTTCGCAAACTGCTGGCCACCGCCAGTGGCCGCAGCGACTTCAGCCCGGGCATTCAGACCGATCACTTTGCAAGCCTGGTCAAGATCGTCACGCAGACCGATGCCATCGGTATCAGCAGCGAGGAAGGCTTTGCTGCCGATGTCGCCCCAGGCGCACTGGTACGCCTGCAATGGCGCAATCTGTCACTTGAACAATCGGGCGCCGGCGCCCGCTGCGGCATCGTCAGCCGCACCGGCTTTCGTCTGTCACCGGCGGCAAGGGCGATGATCGAAACGATCATCAGCCTGGATCAGGTACACCAGGCCGCATGAGGCCGTAGTGCATCCATCACGCAGGCCGCGTCACAACGCCTTGTCCCACAACCACTCACTGACCTTGAACGGCTTGCGGATCAGTCGGTGTTCAGCGGCCAGATCCACCGACGCCTGCAACTGCGCCAGAAACGCAGGATCCAGACGCGGATCGAAGCGCACGCTCAAGTCCAGCCCTTGCAAATCATCCTGCAAGGTTGCCTGTGGATAGTTGGCCAACCCCGAAACCAGCTCGATATACGCCTGGCGATTGCTCTCCTGTTGCAACCAGTGCAAGGCCTGGGCATTAGCCTTGAGCAATGTGTCGACCACCTCAGGGTGGGCGTCGATGAACGGGCCGTACCCGACCAGCACGCTCTGGATGCTGCCGGCGCCCCTCAGGTCGAGCGTGGTCAGCGGGATCTCGGCCAGGCCGCGGTCGCGTAAGGCAGTCAGCGATGCCGAGCCCCAGGTAGCGTCGATCTGCTTGGCGCCCAGTGCGGCCACGGCAGCATTGATGTCAAGATTGATGACCTTGAGGTCCTTTTCCTTCAGGCCCTGGCTGGCCAGCGCAGCGGCGAACGACAACTGGTAAGCGGTGCCGCGGAAAATCGCCACGTGTTTGCCCTTGAGGTCTTGCAGGGTCTTGATCCCGGCCTCGGGGTTGACCGCCAGGTACTGCTTGATACCACGCCCATTGGCGCTGAGCACGCGGGTATCCAGACCATTGGCCTTGCCGATGATCGCTGCCAGATCGCCCAGATAGGCAAAGTCGACCTGCCCGTTGGCCAAGGCCTCGTTGATCGCCGGCCCCGCGCCCTTGAAGAAATTCCACTGCACCTTGATGCCGTCTTCGGCAAATGCCTTTTCCAGCAACTGCTGGTTGCGCAATACATCGACAGTACCCGTGCCGCTGTGTTGGGTGCCGGCACTCAAGTCCGGCACAGCGATACGGATTTCCCTGACATCGGCAGCCTGGGCCAAGGGCACCATACAGGTGAACAGAGCAGCCAGCACGGGGGCGGCAAAACGACGGGCAAAACGGGGGAAGACAATAATCATGCAATGGCTCCTGAAGCCTCTGGCTCGAAGCCTCAGTCAGGCACACATCGAACTGAAAATAAAATAATTAAAAACAAAATATTAGTAACTTAAAAGAATATAGGCCTGTTCCCCCTTTGTTTGCGGGTGCATGCATGAAGCGCATGGAAAATATTCTATGAATGCATTGGCCGCAATTTGCAATCCGTATTTAATGGCTTTTTTATGCAATCAAAGACATTAAAAAATAATTTATATGCAAATAAAGAATAAGCAAATATGTTTTGGTTTGCAGCGCACGATGCTGCCAACGGAGACCGCCAATGCCCCGTGAATTGACCCTTGGTGTACCGCACCCTGGCCTGCACCGACCGCGCCGGTGGTGCCCGGCCTTTACCCTGCGCTTGCAAGGCTGGTCTGTGCCGACGCTGATCTTTGCCCTGTGGTGGGTAGCCAGCCGCGAGTACTGGATGAGCGAGCAGATCCTGCCTGCGCCTGCACTGGTGTGGCAGAGCGCGCTGGAGCTGGGCGCCGGCGAGATCTGGGTCAACCTGGGCGTCAGCCTGCAACGCCTGGCGCTGGGACTGCTGGCCGGCATCGGCAGTGGCGCGGTGATCGGGGCCTGGCTGGGCAGCAGCAGGCGAGCCGAGCGTCTGGTACTACCGACGTTCAGCGCGCTGGCACAGATTCCTACCCTGGCCTGGATACCGCTATTCATGGTGTTCTTCGGCATCGGCGAAGTGCTCAAGCTGGTGGTGCTGATCAAGGCCGTGATAGTGCCGATCACCCTGCATACGCTGGTGGGCGTGCGCGATGCCCAGCCACGGCTACGTGAAGCCGCCGCCGTGTTGCGCCTGCCCAGGGGCTTGCAGGTGCGCCGGCTGATCGTCCCCGCCGCACTGCCCTCGTTCATGGCCGGCGTACGCCTGGCACTGTCAGCTGGCTGGTCGTCGCTGCTGGCGGTGGAGCTGCTGGCGTCCAGCGAGGGCATCGGTTACCTGATGGTCTGGGCCCGGCAATTGTTCATGCTCGACATCGTCTTCGTGTGCATCGTGGTGATCGGGGTCATCGGCGTGGGCATGGACCTGGCCATCGGCTGGACCGATCGCACACTGGTGCACTGGCCACATCCACCCACTGCGCAATTGAATCGTGGCGCCAGATTGCGCGGCTGGCAGCGCGTAGAAGCCTGGTATTTGCCTTTGGCACTGCTTGCGCTATGGCAATTCGCCTGCCAATTGCAGTGGATCGACCCGCAAATCCTCGTGTCTCCGTTACTGGTGCTGCACACCACCTGGACAGGCCTGGCCGACGGCAGCCTGCCTGCAGCCATGCTGATGAGTCTGAGCCGCACCTTGGGCGGCCTGTTACTGGGCGGTCTGGCAGGGTTCAGTGTCGGTCTGCTGCTGGGGCTTTCGCGTCGGGCCGAACGCGTATTCGGACCGAGCCTGGGCGCACTGCGGCAAATCGCAATCTTCGCCTGGGTGCCACTGCTGACGGCCTGGTTTGGCCTGGGCGAACCGGCCAAGTGGGTGTTCGTCTCGTTCGCCGCCTTTTTTCCGCTGTACATCGCCACCCAGCGCAGCGTCGCCAGCCTGTCGCCACAGCTGACCGAGGCGGCACAGGTGCTGCGCCTGGGCCCGCTGCCGCGCCTTGGCCGGCTGGTGTTCCCGGGCGCCGCACCGGGCATCTTCGGCGGCTTGCGCCTGAGCCTGATCTACGCCTGGCTGGGCACTATCGGTGCGGAATACTTCATGCCGTCCAACGGCGGCATCGGCAGCCTGATGATCGGCGCCCAACAGTTGCTGCGCATGGACGTGATCATGAGCGGCATGCTGCTGGTCGGCCTGACCGGCGCCCTGCTCAACCATTTCGGCCAACGCATCGAAGCGCGCGCCACGCGCTGGAGACACGCATGACCCACACCATTGTCAGCTTCACCCATGTCGGCAAGGTTTTTGCGGTCGATGGTGGCCAGATCGAGGCCATTCAGGAATTCAACCTGGAGATTGCCGAGGGCGAGTTCGTCGCCATCGTCGGCTCCAGCGGCTGTGGCAAATCCACTCTGTTGCGCCTGCTGATCGGCCTGGATACCGACTTTCGCGGCGAGATCCGGGTCGATGGCAAACCGGTCAAAGGCATCGGCAGCGAACGTGGCATCGTCTTTCAGGAACACCGGCTGTTCCCCTGGCTGACGGTGCACGACAACATCGGCCTGGGCCTGGTCAATGAGCCGCTGAGTGCTGCGCAAAAGCAGCAGCGCATCAGCGATTTCATTGATCTGGTGGGCCTGAAGGATTTCACTCGTGCTTATCCGCACCAGTTGTCAGGCGGCATGGCCCAGCGTGTGGCCATCGCCCGCGGCCTGGTGGCCAGCCCGCGCATCCTGTTGCTCGACGAACCGTTTGGCGCCCTCGACGCGCTGACTCGCCAGCAGATGCAAAACGAGCTGCTGGCGATTCGCGAACGAGCAAGAATTACCACCGTGCTGGTCACCCACGATGTCGAAGAAGCGATTTTCCTGGCAGACCGCGTGGTGGTCATGGAACCGCGGCCCGGGCGCATCAAGCGGGTCGTCGACATCGACCTGCCACATCCACGCCAGCGCAGCCGGTTCGACTTTCATCAGTTGCGTGAAGAGTTGCTGCATGAATTGACCCACGACGAGGACTATGTGGCGCCGGTGACGGAGCACATTCGAGGGCTGCATCCGGCCTTTATTGCGTTGTAAGGAGCGGTGCGCACGCCACTCGTCAACGTCGAGTGGCGCCATGCGCCCACAGAGACAGGCGCGAGGAACGTGCGCCGTATTTGAGACACCGTTCACAACCAGGTTCATCTTCGGAATAGTCCTACACCATGATCAGGCAAAGTTCTTGGCGCGATGGCCGTTAGCAATAACGAATCCATCCGCCAGAGAACATCGACATGAACATCACCGGTATCGCCTCGACACCAATACCCACTCACGTGCTGCCCAGGCCTTCTGGGCCGGGTGCTGAAAAGGCTTTATCGAGCACGCCGAAAATCAACGAAGACCCCAGGGAGGCGCGGGCAAAAGCGTTTTATACCCGTGAGGCAGAGCCGTGGAAGAATAGAACCTATTTTGGCGCTGAAATCGGAGGCCCCATTGAAGAACGTCCGATGCCCAAGGAAATGTATCTGGATCACCTCAAGTCATTTTCGAATATAGAACTCCAGATTCAGCAGAGTATGTATGGAAAAATAAGAAACGAACTGGGTGTCTTCAGGCCCGATCTGGCCAACAAAAAGTTCAGCTACACACTGGGCGATGACGCTCAAGTAAAAATTCTCAATCAGGACGCCTTGCTCAGCGAAGGTGACCTGGAATATTTAACAAAACGCCTCAATAACTACAGGGGGTTCAGGGACAGCGTGCAAGCGCATGCCAAAATGGCAATGGCCTTGGTTGACCACGATGACAAGGCCTTTGGCGGCAAATACAAGCTGGACCTCTTGAATATTCAGGACACGCTGGATTACGGAAAGCTCATCCTGCTGAAGCCGGAGAAAATGCATGAGGCCTTTGTGCGACAAATTATCGAAAACGGTGAAAAGCGTGAGGAGCCTTTGGTGGATATAACCGTATAAGCGTGAATAGAACGCTCTACTGACAGGGTCTCAGCAGAGCGTTTGTCAGACGGTCAGTTTTTGGACCAGTTGATGAGCCACCGTTTGCAGATATGCCCAAAATTATACACATGAGGCTTGTCTGCATGGCTGCCTGGCAATACATTCAGCACCTTGTACTCCCCCGTTTTGTACCGAGTTGGCCATGTATTCCTGCCATTCTTGACATGAACAAACGGCTGAGCATAGCTTCCCCCCTCACAACCACTGAACTTTATAAGTTCCGAAATCTTGCCGTCACTGCCAGAGGTGTATGGCGTAGTGGTTGGCTTGACGCTGCCATTGGGATTAAAAGTGAATGCAACCACGCCCCCCTCCAGCGGATGTTTTTTACTGTCAGTGAAACTGACCTCCAGCAACGCCTCGGTCAACGCCTGGGTGGCGAGAAAAGCAGGCTCGGTCAGCCCATGAGGAATAGGCATGAAGCCTTTTTCGTGATGGAAGTCATAATGCATGTGTGGGTACGAACCAAACGCCAGTTCATAAGGCGCCTTGTCAAACTGAACCCCCTCGGCGGCCATCACCCGCACTTCAACTGTTGTCCCTGGCGCCAGCCGCTCCATCTTTTCAGGCCCGTTCCACTGCTTGGCTTTCCATTCGCCGCCATCGGTCCGGTATTCCAGCCGCCATTGCTTGCCGTAGGACCTGACGTCCGGAATGGCCAATAGAACAGTCTGGCCACGCACGGCTGTAAAGGTGTAGTGGTGAACCGCCGTGACGCTTTCCAGCTCATGCTTGAGCAGATGAACACGGTCCTCCAGCACCGTTGTCATCGATGCCTGGACCGGCGGCTGATTGGCCGGGTTCAACGAACCGGTCTGGGCGAATGCCGGCAAGGCCGTAGCGGTCAATACACCCGCCAGCCATAGGTTCAGACGCTTTTTATTTTTATTCATCATTGTAATAATTCCATTTGATTATTTGAGTCGACCCGTGAGCCCTCTGGCATTAATTCCAGAACGCGGCCGACGTAATCACTCGAAAATCAAATGTTCAATGACAATCAATAAAAATCAGAAACGTCCTACAGACCAGGAATAAATCTGTATCAGCCGCGAAAAGGTCGGCAATGTGCAGACCCCTTCGCGGCTGAAGCCGCTCCTACGGCATACGGGCACCTCTGAAAATTATGTTTTCAAAGGCACCCATGCAGCGTCAGGCAAACGGCCGGTTACACCGCCAGGCTGCGCTCGCGCAGTTCGGTGTTGAGGATGCGGTCGTTTTCGCTGTAATCGACCGGGCAGTCGATCACGTGCACGCCCGGGGTGCTGATGCATTTTTCCAGCAGCGGCAGGAAGCCTTCGGCGCTTTCGACGCGGTGACCGTTGGCACCGTAGGCTTCGGCGTATTTGACGAAGTCAGGGTTGCCGTAGTCCAGGCCGAAATCGGTGAAGCCCATGTTGGCCTGCTTCCAGCGGATCATGCCGTAGCCGTCGTCGCGCAGGATCACCACGGTCAGGTTCATCTTCAGGCGCACGGCCGTTTCCAGTTCCTGGCTGTTCATCATGAAACCGCCATCGCCGCACACCGAGATCACCGGACGGTCCGGGTACACCAGGTGCGAAGCCATGGCCGACGGCAGGCCGGCGCCCATGGTCGCCAGCGCGTTGTCGAGCAGTACGGTGTTGGGCTTGTGCGCCTTGTAGTTGCGGGCGAACCAGATCTTGTAGATGCCGTTGTCCAGCGCCACGATGCCTTCGGACGGCAGCGCGCGACGGATGTCGGCGACCAGGCGCTGTGGATACACCGGGAAACGGTTATCGTCGGCGCCTTCGGCGATCTGTGCTTCGTTGGCTTCACGGATGGCCAGCAGGCGGGTGAAGTCCCAGTGCGAGACACCCTCCAGCGCTTCACCGATCTGCCACACCGCGTTGGCGATGTCGCCGATCACTTCGATCTGCGGGAAATACACCGCATCGACTTCAGCGGAGCGGAAGCTGATGTGGATCACTTCGGTGCCGCCACGGACCATGAAGAACGGCGGCTTTTCGATCACATCGTGGCCGATGTTGATGATCAGGTCGGCGGCCTCGACGGCGCGGTGCACGAAGTCGCCGGACGACAGCGCAGCGTTGCCCAGGAAGCGCGGGTGGCGCTCATCGACCACACCCTTGCCCATTTGCGTGGTGACAA
This sequence comes from Pseudomonas viridiflava, assembly GCF_900589395.1. Classification (GTDB taxonomy): domain Bacteria; phylum Pseudomonadota; class Gammaproteobacteria; order Pseudomonadales; family Pseudomonadaceae; genus Aquipseudomonas. The sequence continues at coordinate 29,595 of NZ_UUIS01000071.1, read as the reverse complement.
ACGGGATGCCGGTCTGGTCGATCAGTTGCTTGAGGACCTTGGCGGTCATTTTGCGGTTGGCACCGGCGCCGATCACCAGGATCGGGCTGCGGGCATTCTTGAGCTTGGCGACAGCGGCCTCGATCGACTTGTGCTCGGCCAGCGGACGACGGTGCAGGCTGCGCGGGATCGGCAGCGCGTCGGTCTGCTCGGCGGCGATGTCTTCAGGCAGCTCCAGGTGCACGGCACCGGGCTTTTCTTCTTCGGCAAGGCGAAAGGCCTCACGCACGCGGGACGGGATATTGTCCGCGGAAGCCAACTGATGGGTGTACTTGGTCAGCGGCTGCATCATGCCGACCACGTCCAGGATCTGGAAGCGGCCCTGCTTGGATTTCTTGATCGGCTTCTGGCCGGTGATCATCAGCATCGGCATGCCGCCCAGGTAGGCGTAGGCGCCGGCGGTGACCAGGTTGGTGGCACCCGGGCCCAGGGTCGACAGGCTGACGCCGGTCTTGCCGGTCAGACGGCCATAGGTGGCGGCCATGAAGCCGGCGGACTGCTCGTGGCGAGTCAGCACCAGCTTGATCTGCGACTTGCGCAGCGACTCGAGCAGGTCGAGGTTCTCTTCACCCGGAATACCGAACACGTACTCGACGCCTTCATTTTCCAGACATTGCACTACCACGTCGGCGGCCTTGGCCATGATGCTCCTCATCATTGGTTGGTTGTAAAAAGCAGACCCCCCGTAGGAGCGCGCTTGCCCGCGACCGAGTGCGTAGCAGTCGTAAACTTTCAGCGTTTCGCAGATTTTTGCGAGCGCTGCGCACTCGGTCGCGGGCAGAGCGCGCTCCTACCGAGGTCCGGTGTCATAAAGCACATGGAGCGTAGACGCGCTCCCGACACAGAAAGTAACAGTGCTCAGGCCAACTGATAAGCGGTTTTGACCCGGGTGAAGAAATGCCGTGCGTGGGTGCCCTGCTCGCGCGCGCCCAGGCTGGAAGCGCCGTTGCCGCCGAACGGCACGTGGTAGTCGACGCCGGCGGTGGGCAGGTTGATCATCACCATGCCGGCCGAACTGTGGCGCTTGAAGTGTTCGGCGTGTTTGAGCGAGGTGGTGACGATGCCGGCCGACAGGCCGAACGGCGTGTCTTCGGCCGCCGCCAGTGCCTGCTCATAGTCATCGACCTTGAGCACGCAAAGCACCGGCCCGAAGATTTCCTCGCGGTAAATGCGCATGTCGGGGCGCACGTCGGTGAACAGCGCCGGAGTGAACAGAAAGGCTCCGCCCGGGCTGTCCAGCAGCTCGCCGCCGCACACCCGCGTGGCGCCTTCCTGCTCCCCGAGGGTGACGTAGCTGAGGTTCTGTTCCAGTTGCCGGGCATCGACCACCGGGCCTATGTCAGTGTCGGTCGCCAGCGCATCGCCGACCTTCAAGGCACGGGTGCGCTCGGCCAGCCGCTGCACGAAGGCATCGTGGATGGCGGCCGTGACGATCACCCGCGAACTGGCCGTGCAGCGCTGGCCGGTGCTGTAGAACGAACCGTTGAGGGCGACGTCCACAGCCTGTTCCAGGTCCGCATCGTCGAGCACGATCAGCGGGTTCTTGCCGCCCATTTCCAGTTGCACGCGGGTCATGTTTTCGGCCGCCATTTTTGCGATCTGCCGGCCGGTGTGTTCGGAGCCGGTGAAGCTGATGGCGTCGATGTCCCTGGAGCGGATGATCGTGTCACCAACGCTGCGGCCCGGGCCGATCAGCAGGTTGAACACCCCGGCCGGCAAGCCGGCGCGGGAAATGATCTCGGCCAGCGCCCAGGCCGAGGACGGCGCCAGTTCAGCCGGCTTGAACACCACGCAGTTGCCGAAGCACAGCGCCGGGGCGATCTTCCAGGCCGGGATGGCGATAGGGAAATTCCACGGGGCAATGATGCCGATCACACCCACCGGCTGGGTGAACACATCAATGCTTACGTCCTGGCGCACCGAGGGGTACTTCTCGCCGTCGGCGCGCAGCACTTCCTGGGCGTAGAACTTGAACGAACGCCCGGCGCGGTCCACTTCACCCAAGGCTTCGCGCACAATCTTGCCCTCCTCGCGCGACAACAACTGCGCCAGTTCTTCACGGCGCGCCAGGATCTCGGTGCCAATGAAGTCCAGGCTGTCGGCACGCTGCTGGGCATTGACCCGCGCCCAGCCCGGCGCGGCGCGACGGGCGGCGGCGATGGCCTGCTCGGTCAGCGCCTGGTCGGCGCGCACGAAGCGCTCGATCACCTCATCGGGGCTGGACGGGTTGCGGTTTTCCAGCAGGTCGGTGCTGGCGTGTTGCGCAACGAAGGCGCCGTCGACATAGCTGCTCTTGATCGGGGTGCTCATGCGGTGCGGGTCCTTGCAACGGGGGCCTGGCGGCTGTGGAAATCAGTGATGTTGTCGACGGCACGGTCCATCAACTGCTGCATGGCGTCTTCGCTGCTCCAGGCAATGTGCGGATTGAGGATGAAGTCGTCGCGGCCAATGAGGGCGAACAGCGGATTGCTCGGGTGCAGCGGCTCGTGCTCGACCACATCCAGCGCCACCCCGCCCAGGCGGCCGGCCTGCAAGGCCTGGATCAAAGCTGCCTCGTTGACGATGCCGCCGCGCCCGGTGTTGATCACCAGCGCATCGGGCTTCATCAGGGCCAACTCGGCGGCGTCGATCAGGTTGTGCGTTTCAGGTGTCAGCGGGCAGTTGATCGACAGCACATCGCAGCTTCTCAGCAGCTCGGCCAATGGTCGGCAATCGGCACCGCGACGCTGGCCACCGCGGTCCTCGAACAGCACCTGCATGCCCAGCGCCCGCGCCAGCTCGGCCAGGCGCACGGCGATCGGGCCGCTGCCGATGATCGCCAGCTGGCGCCCGCGCACGTCGCGGATGCGGTGGTCAAAGTAAATGTTCTTGTGAGCCGCCGTGCCGGCATGCACGTGGCGCATCAGCCGGGTAAAGGCGGCCGGGCGACGGAACAGCTCGAAGATCATCGCCAGGCTGTGTTCGGCCACGGTGTTGGCAGCGTAGCCCGGCACGCTGGCCACGACGATGCCGTGTGCATCGCAGTAGTCGACATCGACGATGTCACGGCCGGTCAGGGCCAGGGAGATCATCTTCAGGTTCGGCAACTGGCGCAGGTGCTCTTCGCGCAGCGGCACACTGCAGGTCAGGGCAATGGTGGCGTCGCGCAGGTGGTCGAGTACCTGCTCGGGATGGGTGTAGGCGTACTGTTTCCAGGCATGGGCAAAGCCGGGACGCTTGAGGCGTGTCGACGACGCTAGGCCCTCGTCGTCGAGAAATACAATCTGTTCGCTCACGTTCCGCTCCTTATTTCTTTTGCGCCGGCACATAGCCGGCCGGCGCCATGGCCACCAGGCGCTGGGTAATGAAACCGGCGTCGCGGTTGTGGTCTTCCAGCGACTCCTTGTGCACCAGTGCATCGCGCACCATGTGGGCGCCGAAAAAGCGAAACGGCTCGGGTGGCAGCAGTTTCATCTTCTGGTTGACCAGGCCGCAGTTGGCCCACTCGTCATTGGCGTGCTCGACCAGCGACTTGATGATGCGGCTGGCGAACACCGTGGTGGCCACGCCGTTGCCGGAGAAACCGATGCCGTAGGTGATGTTCTGGTGATGATCGAGGTAGCCGAAATTGGGCAGTCCCTTCATGGCCCGGTCGATGGGGCCGGTCCAACTGCTGACGATCGGCACGCCGGACAGTTGCGGGTACAGCCGGCGCAGTTCGGCGGTCACCCGGTCGGCGGCCGGCGAGGGTTTTTCGTACAGATCGCCAATGCGCCCGGCAAAGCCGAACTGGCCCAGCGGCTTGCCGAACACCACGCGACCGTCCGGTGTGTTGCGCCAGTAGTTGAGCACCGTGCGCGAGTCAGTCATGCATTCGCCGCGGCTGAAACCGATGGCATCAAGGGTGTCCTTGACCGGCGCGGTGGCGACCATGTCACTGGACATGATGGCGATCATGCGCCGCAACTCGGGAAACCTGGCGCCCCAGGCGTTCATCGCAATCACCACTCGGTCGGCCTTCACCCGGCCCCTGGGGGTGTGCACCACCGGATGCGCGCCGCGCTCCAGATGAGTCAGCGGGGTCTTCTCGAAAATCTTCACCCCCAGCTTGAGCGCCACCCGGCGCAGGCCACGGGCAAGCATGGCCGGCTGCACGGTGGCAGCGTTGCGGTCGTAGATGCCGCCCAGCACCAGCGGCGAGCCGACCCGGCCGGCGATGGTGGTGCGGTCCAGTTCCTGGAAAGGATTGACGTTCAGGTTGCTGAGCCCGTCGGTCAGCACCTTCCAGGAATTCATCTGCCGTTGATTGGTCGCGGTCCACAGCCAGCCGTCCTTGCGATACTGGGCGTCGATGCCGTGCGCTTCGCAGAAGCTGCCGATCTCGTCGATGGCCGACTCGGCCGCTTCGCAGATGCGCCGCGCTTCGACGTCGCCGCAGATGGTGCGCACCGACAGGTACTTGCCCCACCAGTTGGTCGCGATGCCGCCATTGCGGCCGCTGGCGCCCGCTCCGCAGCGATCACGCTCGACGATGACAATGACTTTTTCCGGGCTGGCCTGCTTCAGGCGGATGGCTGACCAAAGCCCGAGAAAGCCGCCGCCGATGATGCAGACGTCGGCCTGAATCGTTTCCTCAAGGGCTGGAGCAAGATCGCTGTCCAGGTCGAGGGCCTGCGCATACCAGAATCCACGGTACATATGATGGCTGCCTTGATGAGTGGTTTTTCTTTCATCATGCGCAGCGCGCCAGAGGCCCTGCTATTACGCCAATGACAATTGATAGGACATTGCGACCGGATGTCCTAGGCCTCCTGTTTATGGGTGCAACTATGATATTCAGGACACCGCCACGGGCCTAGAATCGACGCCACGGCCCTTGCTGCCGGCTCCCCTGGAGATCAACCATCATGACTCATGCCCTTGCGCCCGACACCGCCGTGCACCCCCCGGTCAAACCGGACCTGCGGGTCGGCTTCATCCTGTTGAACCACTTCACCCTGGTGCCGGTGGCCGGCCTGGTCGACTCGTTGCGCTTTGCCGCCGACAAGTCGTTCCGCAGCCAGCAGGTGCATTGCCAGTGGGACTGGATGACCTGCCTGGACGAGCCGGTGACGGCCAGTTGCGGCATGCCGATCTTGCCTACCAAACCGCTCAATGTCTGGGCGCAGTACGACTACATCGTGGTTGCCGGCGGCCTGATGGGCGAAACCCGCAACCCGCCGCAATGGCTGCTCGACGCCCTGCGCGACCTGCATGCGGCCAAGGTGCCGATCATCGCCCTGTGCTCGGCCTCGTTCGTGCTGGGCAAGGCCGGGCTGCTCGAGGGCAAGCGCTGCGCGGTGCACTTCACCATCCTCGACGAATTCAAGACGCTGTTCCCGGGCGCCACGGCGGTGCTGGACAAGAGCTATGTCGACGATGGCGGCATCATCACCTGCCCTGGCGGCACCGCCATCGACCTGGCCGCCAGCCTGATCAGCCGCCACTGCGGCGCGGTGCGGGCGCAGAAAGGCCTGGAGTACCTGCTGGTCGAGGCGCAGACCGACACCCGGGAACAGGCCGGCGCCCCGCCGAGCATCTACGAAAACGACCGGGTCAGCCGCGCCATCGCCTTCATGCGCGCGCACCTCGACACCCCGATGTCGCTCAAGACCGTGGCCCAGGCAGTCGGCACCCAGCCGCGCCAGTTGCACCGTGAGTTCGTGGCCAATACCCAGGAACCGCCGGCCAATTACTGGCGCAAACTGCGCCTGGACCATGCCCGGCGCCTGCTGGTCAACACCAGCCAGAACATCACCACTATCGCCCTGGGCTGCGGTTTTTCCGATGCCTCGCACTTCATCCTGTGGTTTCGCAAGCAATACGGCGAGACGCCCTACTCCTACCGCAAGCGCCGGCATGAAGTGGAGCGGTTCAAGGCTGACTGGCAGGCGGAGCCGGTGGGGCTGGATCTTTAGGACCTGGCAGTTCTGACAGGTAGGCAGGGCCGGGATAACGGGTGAATCTGAGGGCATCTGCTTGTGCCCATGACCGCTGCCCATGACCCATCCAACGCCTGAATGGCTGTGCCGTTATCACTACGACCCGATTGACCGGCTGGCCGGGTGTTCGCCGGTTGGCCAGCACAGTACGCATTGCTTCTATCGCCTGAACCGCCTGAGCACGGAAATCCAGGGTGCGGTGCAGACTTCATGGCTGCGGGCACCCGACCTGTTACTGGCTCAACAGCGGTTGGCGGCAGGTCAAGGTGAAGGCATGTTGCTTGCCGCTGACGCGTCAAGTTCAGTGATACATGCCTTGAGTGCGGCGCAGCAACACCGGTTTGCGTATCTGCCTTACGGCATGCGCCATCCAGACTCGGCGTCCTTGCCCCTGCCAGGTTTCAATGGCGAGCGGCTGGACCCGGTGACCGGGCATTATCTGCTGGGCAATGGCTACCGGGCCTTCAACCCGGTATTGATGCGGTTCAACAGCCCGGACAGCTTGAGCCCGTTTGGGGAGGGTGGACTGAATGCCTATGCGTATTGCGTGGGGGATCCGGTGAACCGGGTGGATCCGACGGGGCATGTATTCAGTAAAATCCTGTCACTTTTAGGCTATGGACCTACGACTGAATTCAGACTTTTCAAAGGTGGAATGATCAGTTTTGAATACACGTCTGACAAAGGTTTGAAAACGATTGCCTTTCAGGCACACGCCACCGGTGAGTTAAGAGATGGCTATCACGCCCTGATGCTGAATTCTGCAAGGCATACCCCTCAAGACCTTTACAAGATGGCGCTTGATGCAAAGATTGACTTTAGTCGTTACGACCAGGCCAGTTTAATGGTCTGTCTGTCTGCCAAAGGTCATTCCTCGCTGGCTCAACAGTTTGCAAACCTGATTCAAAAACCGGTGATCGGTTATGAAGGGCTATTTTATTCACGAACCGCCACTGATCGAATCATTCAGCTGGTCAGCAAGCGCTCACAGAAAATAACCAAATCCCCTGATGGTATGTACCACTACAAGGGCACGTTCAAACCGATGAAGCGTTCAATGGCTGTCACGATCAAGCCCATGATTGAAGAAACAGGCACGGCCCCGCAAAGCATCCGAAGCCAAACGTGATGCGTGCTGCGTGCCTTGCCAAGGCAGCACGTGCCTGGGCCGGCTGGCTGGCTGGCGCCCTATTACTCTTATGAGGTAGGCGAAGGTAGGCGTGAAGCCTAGGCTAGGCACTGATGCTCTCGCTCAAGGCCGTTGTCATGACCCGACCAACACCCGAGTTGCTTTGCCGCTACAGCTATGACCCGCTTGACCGCCTGGCGGGTTGTTCGCCGCTCGACCACCTCGATACGCATTGCTTCTATCGCCGGAACCGCCTGAGCACGGTAATCCAGGGGACGATGCAGACTTCATGGCTACAGACGCCCGATCTGTTATTGGCGCAACAGCGGCTGGAAGCGAGTCACCGTAAAGGTGCATTACTGGCCACTGACGCGCCGGGCTCGGTAGTGCATGCCCTGAGTGACGAGCAGCAACAGGGGTTTGCGTATCTGCCTTACGGCATGCGCCATCCAGACTCGGCGTCCTTGCCCCTGCCAGGCTTCAATGGCGAACGGCTGGACCCGGTGACCGGGCATTATCTGCTGGGCAATGGCTATCGGGCGTTCAATCCGGTGTTGATGCGGTTCAACAGCCCGGACAGCTTGAGCCCGTTTGGGGAGGGTGGGTTGAATGCCTATGCCTATTGCGCGGGGGATCCGGTGAATCGGGTGGATCCAACGGGACGGACATGGCGATGGGTGAAGGCACTTCTACGACCTGTAAAACTGATGAAGCCCAGTCAGCCAATACCCAAAGCATTCACAATGTTGCCCACAGATCTGACACTTGACATCAACCTTCTTGCACATGCGCCTACCGACGCCATTGAAAAAACAACAAGGTTCATCAATAAAAACAGAGTCAGTCCAGCCTTTGAAGAAGCCGTCACGCTCATCGACCGTGAGAAATTCAAACTATACAAAAAAGAAACACGCTCCTACCGCCTTGTAAAGGCCATGGCAGACTCACGCCAGCGCTACAAGCACGCCGCCAACTACCCCGGTTTTGTCAGGCAGTTCAAAGCGGCCACAACTGACAGGGAACGACTCATGAGCCTTCAACGCCTTCAAACTCTTGAGCCGGGCGAGCGATTAGTACCTGATCGATTGAATAACATCGTTGACGAAATTCGATTCAAGTAACCCCGCTTGATCGAACAACCACAGTGGGAGGTATCTGCACACGACAGGGCCAGTCAAAATGACCCACCTCTGCCCTTGTCGTGCAGCGGGCGCCGACAAGCGCCCTGTCAGGAGCAAAGCGCTGTGGCTCAGGTTGTCGTTACACATACCCCGACGCCTGTACCTCAACCAGATACTGCGGGCTGGCCAACTGCGCCCCGACGCACGCACGGGTCGGAGGCGCAGCGGCGGCCCAAGCGTCGTAGACCTGGTTCATGGCGTCGAAGTGGGCCATGTCAGCCAGCCAGATCTGCACCCGGGTCACCCGCTCTTTGCCAATCCCCACCTGTTCAAGCAGCGCGTCGAGTTGCTCCAGCACGCAGCGGGTCTGGGCGCTGATATCGCCAGGTGCCTGCGCCACCAGGCCGCAGGTTTCGAAGCGGCCGGCGGCGGTGATGAGCTGGCTGGCCCGGGGGCCCGGGTTGATACGTTCGATTACAGTCATGCCCGGCTCCTAGAACAGCACGTAGGTCTTGCGCAAGGTTTCGCGGATGTCCCAGAGGCCCTCGCAGTTTTCCGGGAACAGCACCGCGTCGCCGGCCTTGAGGGTCACCGGCTCGCCGCCGTCGGGGGTGAAGATGCACCAGCCGCTGAGGATATGGCTGAACTCGCGGTTCTTCAGGTGGCGGCGGAATACGCCGGGGCTGCTTTCCCAGATGCCGATGCTGGCGCCTACGGCCTCGTTGGTCTGGTCCTGGGCGGTACGGGCCTGGGCGACAGGTTCGCCGACCGGCAGGCGGGCCGGGGTCGGCTCGCCCAGTTCGGCGTGGTCGGTGTTGCGGATGACGGTCAATACGCTACTCATGCGACGGATTCCTTGGGTTCAGGTGAGTTGACGGGCTTTCAACGGAGCAGCCTTGGCGCTGGGCGTCGGGGCGGCGCCCAGGGCCGAGGCCTGTTGCAGGTCGAGCGCGCGGGTTTCCGGGGCCATCAGCCAGGAGATCAGCGCACCGAACAGCGACACGCCGGCAGCGATCAGCATGGTGGTACCGATACCAAGGGTGGTCAGCGAGATGGGCACCAGGTAAGTGCCCACCGCCGCGCCGATGCGTGACAGCGAAGTGGCCAGCCCGACGGCCGAGGCGCGGATTTCGGTGGGGAACAGTTCGTTGGGGTAGACATAGGTCAGCACCTGCGCGCCGCCGATGAACACCGCGTAGCTGCCGAACATCAACAGCACCAGCCCCGGCGCGGCATCCGGGTACAGGCCCAGCAATGCCAGCGCCGCGCCAGACCACAAAAAGCTCTGGATCAGCATGTTGCGCCGGCCCAGGCGGTTGATCAGCAAGGTGCCGACCAGGCAGCCGACGGTGAACAGCACGGTGATCGCGATTGAGCCGTAGCTGGCCCAGTCGCCGGTCAGTTTCAGGGCCAGCAGCACCTTGGGCGCGAAGGCATAGATGGCGAACAGCGGGATGATCGCGCAGCTCCAGAACAGGATGATGAACGCCATGCGCTTGCCGTAGCCGGAGTGGAACAGCGACCACACCGAAACCTGGGCCTTGTTGTCGGGCTCGGGCAGGTCGGTGACGCCGTACTCGGGGCCGTAGACCTTCTTGATCACGACATCGGCTTGGGCCACGCGGCCCTTGCTGAGCAGCCAGCGTGGCGATTCCGGAGTGCCGCTGCGGGCCATCAGGAACAACGCACCCGGCACCAGGGCACTGGCCAGCACCCAGCGCCAGGCGTCTTCGCCGCCGAACTTGAGCATCAGCTCACCGACCAGATAGGCCGCTGCCGCACCGGCGAACCACATCAACACCATGGCCGCCAGCAACGGGCCACGCTGTTTGCGCGGCAGAAATTCAGCCAGCAGCGAGGTGGCAATCGGGTAGTCGGCACCGACCGCGATGCCGATCAGGAAGCGCCACAGAAACAGCATCCAGGCCGACTCGACCCAGAACTGCGCCAGGGAAAAGCCGACAATGGCGATCAGGTCGATGAGGTACAGCACCTTGCGCCCGTAGCGGTCGGTGAACCAGCCACCGAAGAAGCCACCGATGAACACGCCGATCAGTGCCGAGGTGGCGATCAAGCCTTCCCAGAAAGCATTGAGGCTCAGCGCGGAAGAAATCTGCAGCATCACCACACCGATGATGCTCAGGACATAGCCGTCGAGGAACGGGCCGCCGGACGAGAACACCGCCAGCTTGCGGTGAAAGGTGTTGAGCGGCGCATCCTCTACGGAGCGTTTTGACGTGGACATAATGGCCTCCGATTGTCTTTTTTATGGGTGCACAGTCCCTGCCCGCGGCTTGAAGGTCGCGAGTGGGCGGATGGGGTCACGGGTTGGGTGCGGGTGCGATCAGGCGCCTGGCGGACGGTTCAGCAAGGCATCGAGCACCACTTCGCAGGCGGCTTTCCATTGCGCGCCGGCCTGGGAATGATTGAGCAGCGCCAGTCCGTTGGCGGTGTAGGTGCCGGGGGTGGCAATGCGCTCGCCCAGGGTCTTGAGGCTCTGCCCGGGCTGGCGGTCGGCACAGGCCAGGCAATCGTGCAGGCTGCTGAGCAGCAACTGCCGGGCCTGGGCTTCGGGCAGGCCTTTCTCGGCCAGCCACTGTTGCAGGTCGTGCAGCAAAAAGTAGAACCAACCGTTGATGCAGGCCGCCACCGTACCTAGCTCGAACTGCGCGTCGTCGGGCAGCACCACCAGGCGCCCCAATGAGCCCAGCAGGTGCTCGACCTCGGGCGCCGACGGGGTCAGCGCCACGGTGGCCTGGTTGTACTCGGCGGCATACGAGAGCATGGCCCGCACGCAGCGCGCACCGGGAAACAGCTCGGCCAGCCGCGTACGGTCCTCGCCGGCCACCAGCGACACCAGCCACTGGCCAGGCGTGAGTTGCACTTCGCCGGCCACGGTCGCCAGATCCGTCGGGCGTACGCCCAGTATTACCAGCTCGGCCTGTTCGACCACCTGCGCATTGCTATCGAGTGGCGTGCAGGCGTAGCGCCTGGCCAGGCTCTGGCTGCGCTCGCGGTTGCGCGGCGAGAGCAAAATCGCCCCGTCGAAGCCGCCGTTGCGCAAGCCGCACACCACTTTTTCGCTCAACTCGCCCACACCCAGAATGCCAATGCGCTTCATGTCATGCCCTCCTTGGGCGGCTCAGCTTTCCAGCCCGGCCCGGCGTTGGCCCAGGCGCAGGTTGAAGTTGACCCCAAGGCTCAGCAACGGCTCGGGTGGATTGGTATTCGGGCCGTTACCCGCCAGCAGAAAATCGATCAATTCGTCGCGCTCGCCGGCCAGCCAGTCGGCCAGCAATGTGCCGGTCATGGTGCCGCGGGTGATGCCCAGGCCATTGCAGCACAGCGCGCCGTGGATGCGCGGCGCCAGGCTGCCGAAGAACGACTCGTGGTTGCGCGACAGGCACATCGCACCGCCCCAGGTGTACGCGAACGGCATGCCGGAAAACATCGGAAAGCGCCGCTCGAAGGCCATGCGTTGCTGGCGTTCGGCGCGCTCCAGGTACTTGGCCTGGCTGCGCCCGTCGGGGTTGAAGCTGAAACTGTTGCGCACCAGCAGGCGCTGGTCGGGCGTGCGGCGCAAGGTGCTGCCGAACGGGTCGGCCGGGATGATGCCCCAGGTCGGCTTGCCGCCCAGTTCAGACTGCTCGGCCTCGGTCAGCGGGCGCGTCATGCTGGCGTAGGTGAACACCGGCAGCAGGCGACCCTTGAGAAAGCCGAAATGCGAGGCAAAGGCGTTGTTGGTCAGCAGCAGTTGATCGGCGATCAGGCGGCCCTTGTCATGGATCAGGGTGACCGTGTCGGGGCCTTGCTCGATGCGGGTGATGCGGGTGTTCTCGAACAGGGTGACGTTGGCCGGCAGGCTGTCGGCCAGGCCCTTGACCAGCGTGGCCGGTTGCAACAGGCAGGTGCCGGGTGTGTACAGGCCGCGCGTGTAGAAGCCGGTGCCGACATGCGCCGGCATGTCCTGGCCATCGATCATTTCATAAGCCTGGCCGAGCTTGTCCAGGCCGCTGCGGTAAGCCTCCAGCACGGCGATGCCCTTGGGCTCGACGGCCGCCTGGTACTTGCCGACCGCCTGCAACTGACAGTCGATGCTGTGTTGGTCGATGAGCTGCTTGAGCAAGGCCTGGGCACGCAGGTTGAGCTTGAGGCTCATGCGTGCGGTGGCCAGGTCGCCGATGTAATCGGGGGCGCCGATGTCGTGCGGCAGATCGATGGCAAACCCGGAGTTGCGCCCGGAGGCGCCGAAGCCGACCTGCTGCGCTTCGACCAGCAGGATGTGGTCGTCGGGGTGGTGCAGAGCCAGTTGCCGAGCGGCCGCCACCCCGGTGAAGCCGGCCCCGAGCACCACCCAGCGCGCCGAGGTCGTGCCCGAATGCGCAGCCCGCACCTGACGCGCCGGGCTCAGGTGAAACCAGCCACAACCGTTATCGTCTGCCGGGGTTACAGTGCGCTCGAACATGCTCGTATCCTTTTATTTTGGCCACTATCGCACCGGGGGGTGGACGGGCCATATAACAGGCGGGACGAGTCATAGGAAATGTGAAGCGTGCAGACGCCTTGCGCGCGTCCCTTGCAAGATCAGCCACCGCCGCGCAGTCAACATCAGCCTGTGGGAGGCGGCTTGTCGGCACCCGCTTGTCGGCGCCCGCTTGTCGGCGCCCGCTTGTCGGCGCCCGCTTGCCGGCACCCGCTTGCCGGCGACCGGCTGCGCAGGAGTCGTAAGTTTTCAGCGTTTCATCGATTGTTGTGAGCGCTTCGCGCTCAACCGCGGGCAGAGCCCCCTCCCACGGGCGGTGTGAGGCAAAGCGCGATCAGCAGTCCTGTGAGCGCTTCGCGCTCAATCGCCGGCAAGCCGCCTCCCACAAGGATCTGGGAAATCAGTGAGTTATTTCATTTTTCGATGAGCGCTCGCCTTGAGTCACGGACACAGCGCCGCCTTGGCGCACCTCCCTCAAGGCGGTGTCGGGCAAAAAACGCTTTCAGCCGGTCACGCAGGCATTGGGTTTGCGCCCGGCAAAGGTGTCGACCAGGCTGGCGATGACCATTTCGCCCATGCGTGTGCGGGTCTGGACCGTGGCGCTGGCGCGGTGCGGTTGCAGCACGACGGTTTCGTTGTCGAACAACACCTCGGGCACGCGGGGTTCGTCAACGAAGACGTCCAGCCCGGCGCCGGCGATGCGGCCGGCCTTGAGGGCGGCCACCAGGTCGTCTTCGTTGATCAGCTTGCCGCGGGCGACGTTGATCAGGTAGCCCTCCTCGCCCAGGGCGTCCAGCACCCGGGCATCGACGATGGCCTTGCCGCTGTCGGCAGCCGCGGCCAGGATCAGCGCGTCGCTGTCACGGGCCAGCTCGGTGAGGTCGGCGACGAAACGGTAATCCACGCCCGTCACCGGTTGCAGGTCGGTGTAGCTGATGGGGCAACCGAAGGCTGCCGCCCGGGTCGCCACTGCACGGCCGACCCGGCCCAGGCCGACGATGCCGATACGCATGCCGCTGAACTGCCGGGCCAGCGGCAGCGGTGCCAACGGTGTCGGGCTGTGTTGCCACTGGCCGGTGCGTACATAACGGTCGCTGGTGCACAGGCCACGGCAGGCCGAGATCAACAGGCCGATGGCCAGGTCGGCAACATCGTCGGTCAGTGCACCGATGGTCGCGGTCACGTGAATGCCCAGGTCACGGCAATAGGCCAGGTCGACGGCATCGGTGCCCACGCCATTGACCGCCACCACTTCCACGCGTGGCAGTTGCGACAGCACCGCGCGGGTGATGCCGGTGTGGCCGCCGGTGATGACGCCACGGATGTTGGGACCATGTTCGGCCAGGTAGGCGGCCTTGTCGGCCTGCTGGAAATAGGGGCGGATCACGAACAGTTCGGCGAGGCGCTCGCGGATTTCGGGGATCAGGATCGGGCTCAGTTGCAGGACTTCGGGTTTCATGGTGTACCTCGCAGACAATGGGATGCATCTTCGTAGAACCGGGCGGGCAGCTCACCGCCCTGCCCGTCAAGGGTGCGAACGGGCGGTGTCTGCATTGCCGGCTGAAGCCGGTCCTACGGGGTCGGTGTGGGTAGGGTCAGCCGCGGCCGACGAAGGGCATCTTGGTGGCCATGACGGTCATGTTCAGGACGTTGGCCGACAGCGGCAGGCCGGCGATGTAGCGCACGGCATCGGCGATGTGCTGCACGTCCACCATCGGCTCCACCGCAATCTCGCCGTTGGCCTGGCGCACGCCACGGGTCATGCGCTCGGACAGCTCGGTCAGCGCGTTGCCGATGTCGATCTGGCTGACGGCGATGTCGAACTCGCGGCCGTCCAGCGCCAGCGCCTTGGTCAGGCCCAGCACCGCATGTTTGCTGGCGGTGTAGGGCGAGGTGAACGGGCGCGGCGAGTGTGCGGAAATCGAGCCGTTGTTGATGATCCGTCCACCTTGCGGCTGCTGGCGGCGCATCAGGCCAAAGGCCTCGCGGCAGCACAGGAACACACCGTTGACGTTAGTGGCGATGATGTTGTCCCAGTTCTCCAGCGGCAGTTCGTCGACCGGCACGGCCGGGGCGTTGACGCCCGCGTTGTTGAAAATCACATCGAGGCGGCCAAAGCGTTCCTCGACCGTGGCAAACAACGCCTTGACGCTGGCCGGATCGCGCACATCGGTGACCACCGGCAGGGCCTGCCAGCCCTGGGCGGCGGCCTGTTCGGCAACCCCGAGCAGCGGCTCCAGGCGACGACCGGCCAGCACCACGGTGTAGCCGTCCTGCAGCAGGCCCAGGGCCACGGCTTTGCCGATGCCACTGCCGGCCCCGGTCACCAGGGCAATTTTCGAAGAGGGGTTATTGGACATTGTTGTTCTCCTGTTGAAGCACTGTCTGATCGAGCGTTTCAGGCCGCTCGTTGGCCCACGCGAACTTCGAGGCTGCCGACCCCGTCAATACCGGCGCTGATCACGTCGCCCGGCTCCAGGGCTGCCACGCCTTCAGGGGTGCCAGTCATGATCAGGTCACCCGGCAACAGAGTGACGCTGCGCGACAGGTGGCTGACGATTTCCGCCACCGACCACAGCTGGCTTTGCAGGTGCGAACGCTGGCGCTCGGCGCCGTTGACCTTGAGCCACACCGCGCCTTGCTCGGCATGGCCCCGGGCGCTGACCGGCTGAATGGCGGTGATCGGGGCCGACGCATCGAAGGCCTTGGCGCCTTCCCACGGCAGACCGGCCTGCTTGGCAGCGCGCTGCTGGTCGCGACGGGTCAGGTCCAGGCCGGCGGCATAGCCCCAGACGTGCTCCAGCGCCAGGCTTTCAGGGATGTCGGCGCCGCCGGTGCCGATGGCCACGACCAGTTCGATCTCGTGGCAGAACTCTTCGGTCTGCACCGGGTAGGCGATCTCGCTGCCGACCTCGACCACTGAACTGGCCGGTTTCATGAAAAACAACGGCACGCCGCGCGCCTGGCCCTGGGCGTCGCTCCAGGGGTAGTTGCGGCCCAGGCAGAACACCCGACCGACCGGAAAGCGCTGCGTGCTGCCGGCAATCGGCAGGCTGGGCTGGGCAACGGGGGTGAAGACAAAATCAGTCATGGTTCGGCACGCTCAGGTCTTGATGGGTGGGTTCAGGCTAAAGCGGTCTGTCGCTGTAAAGTTGGACGAAAACCGCTTTGCTTTGGAGTAAACGAGCCGATTGAGCCCGGTGACGTCGACTCAGCGCGCCTTGAGCTGGATGCGATACAACCGGCCCAGCAGCAGCGAGTAGGACAAGGTGCCCATCAAGGCCACCGCACCGATGAACCAGAACGCCAGGGAGAAGTTGCCGGTGGACTGCACGATGGCGCCGATCACGATCGGGGTAACGATGCCACCGATATTGGCCGCCAGGCTGGTGACTCCGCCGGTCAGGCCGATCAGTTCCTTGGGCGCGATTTCCGACACCGCCGCCCACGACGACGAAGCGATGCCCTGGGCGAAGAAGGCAATGGTCAGGATGGCGATGCAGATCAGGTTGGAGTCGGTGAAATTGACCAGCACGATGGACATGCCCAGCATCGAGCCCACCACCAGGGGCAGCTTGCGGGCGAACGACATGCTGTAGCCGCGACGGATCAGCAGGTCCGAAATAGCGCCGGCCAGCAGGATGCCGATGGTCGCGCCAATGAACGGCATGATGGCGAAGATGCCGACCTTGATGGTGGTCAACTGGCGTTCTTCGATCAGGTAGGTCGGGAACCAGGTCAGGAAGAAATACAGCGCCGAGGTGCTGGCGAACTTGCCGATGCAAATTGCCCAGACCTGCCGATAGCGAAACAGCTCGGCAATCTGGCGCCAGTTGAACTTGGTGCGCTCCTGGCTGCTCTTGACCAGGCCGCCGCCGTCTTCGATGTACTTGAGTTCTTCTTTGCTGACCTTCTTGCAGTTCAGCGGGTCACGGTACAGGAACAGCCAGACCACCCCGAACACGATGCCGACCGCGCCGGTGCTGTAGAACACATGGCGCCAGTCGTAGGTGGTCGCCAGCCACAGCAAGGCCCCAGTGAACAGGGCCGTGCCCAGGTACTGGCCGCACACATAGATGCTGCTGGCCATGCCGCGTTCGCGGGCCGGAAACCACACCGTTACCGCACGGCTATTGGCCGGGAACGCCGGCGCTTCCATGGCACCGACCGCCAGGCGCAGGCCGAACAAGGAGCTGAAGCCGGTGGCCAGGCCCTGACAGACGGTGACCGCCGACCAACTGATCAGCGACACGCCGTAGGTCAGCTTGGAGCCGAAGCGGTCAGCGACGAACCCGGCCGGCACCAGTGCCAGGGCGTAGGTCCAGGCAAAGGCGGAAAAGATCAGGCCCATCTCGATCTTGTCCAGCCCCAGGTCCTTGGCCATGAACGGTGCGGCGATGGAAATGTTTACCCGGTCGACGTAGTTGATGATCGTGGCGATCAGCAGCAGGCTCAGCATGAACCAGCGACGGCGGGTGGGCAGGCGCACGGCGGAACCTGCAGCTTCAAGGGGGGCGGCGCCGGTGGCGACAGACGCGGCCTGGGAATTGGGGAGACTCGACATGGTTTGACCTCTTTGTTCTTGGGCTATCGAGGTTTTCAGGCAAAACAGGACCGGCCCTCTCGCAGGCGGAAGGCGTGTGCTGCACTGGATCGGGTGGGGGTCAATCAGCCCTTGGGGGCGGGCTCGTCGCACACCGGTCGGGCGGTCTGGGCGAGCGAAGAAGGGTTGTCATTGTGCGAGCACCTTTGATTATTGTTGGTCGATGTCTTCTGCAACGCCTATCAAGGTGGTCGTACAACCTTTAAAAATCAACGGATGGATTAGAACGTTTTTTCACTCAAGACCGGGATCAATCCGGGTTGTCCAAAAAATATGATTTCCCCCCCTGCCGTCAGGACAACCTTTAAAAAGCCTGAAAATACCGTTCTAGAGCCTTCCAAATAGGAACAGGCTGGATGATGGTTTTTGCACACGACCCTTGCATCGTCCAAATGCCGCTGAAGGCACATCCATACAAGGTCATCGTACATCGCTTGCCACATCATGCTGCGCTGGACAAAAATCCTCCTACGATCCCAGGCCCTGGTGGCCGTTTAACAACAAGGGAGATGAACATGCAGCCAGCCAGCCGGGTACCGACCTACGGCATGCAGCAGCGCAGCGAGCGCGCCGACTTCTACATCCGTGACGAGAAGGCCCGCCGCGCCGAGACCGGCCTGCATCGCCACGAGTACTTCCAGATCCAGGTCAATCTAGGCGGCGATACGGTGCAGCACATCGGTCATGTGCAGCGCCCTTTCCCGCGCAATGCCCTGGCCTTCATCCTGCCGCACCGCATGCACCTGATCGAGCACCCGGCCGATAACCATTTCATGGTCATCAACTTCTCTCAGACCTTCTTGCTGCCGCATTTGCAGTGCGACCCGATGGACCTGGAAGAAGTGTCGATCCTGCTGGCGCCGGAGCTGTCGCCGTTCCGCTTCCAGGAGCACTTGGATTTCATCTTGGGGCAGGACGACTTCGATCATGTGTGTACGCTGGTGCGGCAGATGCGCGACCTGGACCCGCAGCGCCAGTTCGGCACCCGGGAAATCATCAAGGGCCTGCTGCTGCAGATGATCGGCACGGTGTGCCGGCTGTACGCCGAACCCCTCAAGCAACTGGCCGAGAACAATGCCGCCCAGGCCAGCCGCCGCGATGCCTTGACGCGGATGTCCGAGTACGTGCGCAAACACCTGGACGACCCGGACCTGAGCCTGACCAAGGCCGCGGCGGCCACCTACCTGTCACCGACCTACCTGACCCACTGGTTGCGCAAGGAGATCGGCAAGACCTTCAGCGAACTGGTGCTGGAGCGGCGCATGCACGCGGCACGCAACCACTTGCTCAACGGCACCCGGCCGGTCGGTGAAGTGGCTCGATTGTGCGGCTTTGCCGATGAGGCGTATTTCTCCAGGCGCTTCCGCCAGATCCACGGCCTGCCGCCGGGGCAGTTCAGGCGCCAGCAGCTGGAAGTGGAGCCAGTGTCCCCGTAGGAGCGCGCTTGCCCGCGACCGAGTGCGCAGCAGTCGTAAAATTGCAGCGTTCTCGAGATTTCTGCGACTGCTACGCACTCGGTCGCGGGCAGAGCGCGCTCCTACAAGGGTTGAATTTAATAGCAATAAAATCAGTGCCGTTCCCGGCTGAAGCCGGTTCTACGGTCGTGCGGGTTTATAGATTTTCGGCGCGGGCAAAGAACCGCGCGGCCAGGTCGATGAAGCGTGGCAGGGCCGGGTTGTCGTTGTCGTCGCGGTAGACCATGTACATGTCGGCGGTCGGCGAGGCATCGGCCAGCGGGCGAAATTGCAGGTGACCCATGTACAGCTCGCGGCCCGAGGCCGGGACAATGGCGATGCCCAGGCCGGCGCGCACCAGGCCCAGGATCGAATGGGTCTGCTTGAGGTAGTACAGGTAGCGCGGCGACACACCGGCTGCGGCGAACAGGCCAACGATGCAGTCGTAGAAATAACGGCCTTCCTTGGGCGAATACATGACAAACGGGTGGTGGACCAGGTCGCTGGCGGCCAGGCGCTCACGGGCGGCCAACGGATGCCCGGTGGGCATCACCACCATCAACGGCTCGCGGCTGGCCAGTTGATAGCTCCAGCCCTGGCGCGGGTCTGCACTGCGCACGAAACCGATGTCGATCATGTTGGCAGCCAGGGCTTCGGTCTGGTCACTGGACACCATCTCGTGCAGTTCGAAGCCGATGTCCGGCAGCGCCTGCCCGGCCTGGCTGAGCAGGTCGGGAATCAGGTTGTAGCCGCTGACCGCGGTAAACCCGAGCACCAGTTGCCCGGCCTCGCCACTGGCCAGGCGCCGGGCACTGTCGCTGGCCTGCTCGGTGTAGGCCAGCAGGTGCTGGGCATCGCGCAGAAACTGCCGGCCGGCCACGGTCAGGCGCACCTGGCGGTTGTTGCGGTCGAGCAACTGCACGCCCAGTGATCGCTCCAGCAACTGGATCTGTCGGCTCAGTGGTGGCTGGGTCATGAACAGCCGTTGTGCGGCCCGACCGAAGTGCAACTCCTCGGCAACCATCACAAAGCAACGCAGTTGGTGCAATTCCACGATTCAATTCTTGTATCGATACATTCACTATGGATGTTAGACGTGAATCGATGATTTTCCTAGGCTGTCGTCACTCTCAGAGTCCTTTACAACGACAACTCAAAGGAAGTGACGATGACCCAGGATATCCTGCTCACCCAACCCGTTCCGGCGCCCATCGACGCCCGGCTCCTGCACAGCTACACCGTCCACCGCCTGTACCTGGCCGACGATCAGGACGCCCTGCTCAAGGCGGTCGGCCCGCGTATTCGCGGCGTGGTCACCGGGGGCGCCAAGGGCTTGTCCAATGCGCTGATGGACCGCTTGCCCAACCTGCAGATCATTGCCATCAGTGGCATCGGCACCGACGCGGTCGACCTGGACCACGCCGCCGAACGCGGCGTGCGGGTCACCACCACGCCGGGCGTCTTGACCGATGACGTGGCCGACATGGCCATGGGTCTGCTGATCATGACGCTGCGCGACCTGGCCGTCGGCGAGCGCATCGTGCGCACCGGCCAGTGGGGCCGGGTCAACCAGCCACTGGCCCGCAAGGTCAGCGGCACGCGCATCGGCATCGTCGGCCTGGGCCAGGTCGGCCACGCCATTGCTCGCCGCGCCCAGGCGTTCGGCATGAGCATCCAGTACAACGATTTGCGCGAGCAGCCGCAGACCGGTTACCGCTTCTTCCCCGACCTGCTGGAACTGGCGCACCACAGCGATGTGGTGGTGCTGGCCGCCTCGGCCGACCTGGGCCGGGCGATCATCACCGCCCCGGTGTTCGAAGCGCTGGGCCCCAAGGGCTACTTCATCAATGTCGCGCGCGGCAAGCTGGTCGATGAGGACGCACTGATCGCGGCCCTGCAAGACGGCACCATCGCCGGCGCCGGGCTGGACGTGTTTGCCAACGAACCCAACGTCCCCGAGGCGCTGCGCACGCTGGACAACGTGGTGCTACAGCCGCACCGCGCCAGCGCCACTGAACAGACCCGCCTGGCCATGGGCGAGATTGTCCTGTCGCACCTGCAGGCCTGCTTCGCCGAAACCCAGCGCAAGACCGCCCTGCCGGCCTGACGCCTTTCTCCTTCCAAGAACAACAGGGCCCTTCGAGGGCCACCGGAGAACACCCGATGAACAGCAAAACCCTACCGCTGGACGCCGCGGCGTCCGAGGCGCGCGTCGGCCGCCACCGTTTTGTGATCCTGGCGCTGATTTTCGTCGTCACGGTGCTCAACTACGCCGACCGCGCCACCATGTCGATTGCCGGCACCGAGGTGGTCAAGGAATTGGGCCTGGACCCGATGATGCTCGGCATGATCTTTTCGGCCTTTGCCTGGGCTTATGCGCTGGGGCAGATTCCCGGCGGCTGGCTGCTGGACCGCTACGGCGCGCGCCGGGTGTACGGTTGCAGCCTGCTGCTGTGGTCGGTGTTCACCCTGCTGCAAGGCACGGTGGGCTGGATCGGCCTGGTGGGTTCAACGGCGGCGGTGGCGCTGTTCGGCATGCGCTTCATGCTCGGGTTGGTGGAGTCGCCGGCGTTCCCGGCCAACAACCGTATCGTGTCCAGCTGGTTTCCGACCAAGGAACGCGGCACGGCCTCGGCGCTGTTCAACTCGGCGCAGTACATGGCCGTGGTGGTGTTCGCGCCGTTGATGGCCTGGCTGACCCATAGCCTGGGCTGGGAGCATGTATTCCTGTGGATGGGCGGGCTGGGCATTGTCGCAACCTTCTTCTGGTTCGCCCTGTACCACGACCCGGCCAGCCACCCGCGCCTGGAAAAGGCCGAGATGGATTACATCCGCGAAGGCGGCGCGCTGGTCGACCTGGAAGCCCAACGCAAGCTCGAAAAGCCCAAGACCCAGTGGCGTGAAGTGGCGCAACTGTTCACCAGCCGCACCCTGTGGGGCGTGTACCTGGGCCAGTACTGCATCACCGCGCTGACCTACTTTTTCATCACCTGGTTTCCGATCTACCTGATCAAGGGCCGGGGCATGACCATCATGGAAGCCGGCTGGGTCGCGGCCTTGCCAGCAATCTGCGGGTTCTCCGGTGGCGTGCTGGGCGGCGTGGTCTCCGACTGGCTGATCCGCCGTGGCGTGCACCCGTCCCGGGCACGCAAGACCCCGTTCGTGATCGGCATGGCGTTGTCGGCCACCCTGGTGTCTGCCAACTACGTGGACGCCAACTGGATGGTCATTGCGCTGATGGCCCTGGCGTTCTTCGGCAAGGGCCTGGCGGCCGTCGGCTGGGCCGTGCTGTCGGACACCGCACCGCAAGGCATGGTGGGCCTGAGTGGCGGCGTCTTCAACGGCATCGGCAACACCGCCGGCATCATCACCCCGGTGGTGATCGGCTACTTCGTCGCCACCACCGGCTCGTTCGACTCCGCGCTGTGGTTCGTGGCCGCGCATGGCCTGGTGGCGATCTTTGCCTACACCGTACTGGCCGGACGGTTCGAGCGGGTGGTGATTCGCAAGTGAATGCACGCCTCACCGTTGAACCGGTGGGAGGCGGCCTCTTCGCGGGCAAGCCCCCTCCCACAAGTGCTATGCAACGCTCAACACCGAGGACAGCGTCTGCATCGTTCATACGCAAATGCACGCCTCACCGCTGAACCGGTGGGAGGCGGCCTCTTCGCGGACAAGCCCCCTCCCACAAGCCATGCAACGCTCAACACCGCGGCCAGCGTCTGCATCGTTCATACGCAAATGGACGCCTCACCGCTGAACCGGTGGGAGGCGGCTTGCCGGCGATGGCTGCCTCACAGGCACAGTAGAGGCTGCGGCCTTGCTGGCCTCTGCGACCGGGCTCAGGCCCCCGCCGGATTGATGTCCGCTTCGCCGATGTGAACCGCCAGCCACACCGTGGGCTGGTCAGGGTCGGTAAAGGTCACGAGGTGCTCGGTGTCGGCCGGGATCAGCAGGTGGTCGCCGGGCGCCAGGACGGTTTCAGTGCCGTCCATCATCACCCGCGCGGCGCCCGTCACCACCATCACCCATTCGGCATGCGGCTGGCGATAAGGCCGGTCAAGGGGTGTGGTCTGACCGTGGGAGACAATGCGCTCGATGCGACAGCCGGGCGTGACCAGCAGGTCGGTGAACACCTCGGCGGTGAGGGCGTCGGGCAAGGGGGCGAACAGGTTGGCGGGTGCGGTCATGAGGAAGGTTCCGGTGCCGCAGGGCGGGCAGACACCCTGCAAGTGCACTGCCCGCTTCTGCTTTCAGCTCAGATGAAACCGTGCCGTATTGTCACTCAGGGCACGGCTGCCTTTGCTCAGGGTATCAGCTGCCTGGTTGACTGCGCGCGCACCGTCCAGCAGGCGCCCGGCGGCCTGGTCGACCTGCTGGATGTTGCCGCTGACTTCATCGGCAGTGGTGGCCTGCTCTTCAACGGCGGTGAGGATCTGCGCCAGGGTGTCGGTGACGCCTTGCACGGCCG
Source organism: Pseudomonas viridiflava (assembly GCF_900589395.1). GTDB lineage: Bacteria > Pseudomonadota > Gammaproteobacteria > Pseudomonadales > Pseudomonadaceae > Aquipseudomonas. The sequence continues at coordinate 6,335 of NZ_UUIS01000071.1, read as the reverse complement.
TGGCGATTTCGCCCAGGCGCACGCCCAGCCCGGTCACCGATTGCGCATCGTTGATGGCCTGGCCGCAGGCAGCTTCCATCAGGCTGACCGCCTGGGTCACCGTGGCCCTCAGGCTGTCAACCGTGCCGGCAATCTGCGCGGTCGAGACCTGGGTGCGCTGCGACAGGCTGCGTACCTCATCGGCAACCACAGCAAAGCCCCGGCCCTGTTCACCGGCCCGTGCCGCTTCGATTGCCGCATTGAGCGCCAGCAGGTTGGTCTGCTCGGCGATGCCACGGATGGCATCGACCACCGACTGGATCTGCTGGCCCTGCTCGCTGACCCGGCCCAGCGCTTCGGCGGTGTCGGTCAGGCGACGGTTGAGTTGCTGGATGCTGTCGGTGGTGCGCTGACTGTCGCGGCTGCTTTCTTCGGCAATGCGACGGGTCTGCCGGGCGCTGTCGGACGCCTGCTCGCAGCTTTTGGCCACGCCCTGGGAGGTGGCGGCCAGTTGCGTGGCGGCGGCAGCGATCTGGCTGATCTGCTGTTGCTGCTCCTCGACTTCATACAGCGTGTCGTTGGACTGGGTGTTGAGGGTCTGCACCGCCGAGCCCAGTTGCTGGGTTTCGTGGTTGACGCCCAGCAGGCTGGTGCGCAGTTGCACCACGGCCACGTTCAAGGCCTGGCTGATAACTGCCAGTTCATCACGGCCCTGCACCGAGACCTCGACGCAGAGGTTACCGTCGCGCAGCGATTCAGCCAGGGTGGTGATGCCGCTGGCGCTGCGCCGGATCGATGCCTGCAGGCAGGCAAACAGATACAGGGCGGCGAGCAGCAGCACGCCAATGGTCACGCCCACCGGGATGAATTCGCGGTTGGATTTGGCGTGGTAGTAGTCGAGCCGATCATTGAGCGACTGCAACGATTGGTTGCGCAATGTGGCCATGTCGTCCAGCAGGCGGTCGACACTGCGCTCGAAGTCGACCGGCTTGAGCTTGATCGCGCCGCCAAACACACCGTCGTCCAATACCTTGAGCTCTTCATTGAGCACTTGCATGGTGGCCGCGTAACGGCCGGCCCAGCCTTGCAGCTCAGGCGGCAGGCGGGTCTGCAGGGAATTGCCGGTCTTGAGCATCTGCTCGCGGGCGTCATCGATACGGCTGCGCAGGTCGCGCATCTGCAAGCGGCTCTGCAGGCTGAACTGGCCGCTGACCACCGAGGTCTGGCCGATACTGGCCATGCGGCCGATGCGCTCGATCAGTTCGGGGGTCTGCTGGGTCGACAGCTGCATCAGCAGGTAGGTCTCCAGCCACGGATCGAGGATCAGCCCGGTGTCCATGGTGATCTGCTCACGCACCGCCTGCAGATGACTGATCGCCGTCGTGAAGCGGTCATAACCGTCCGGCCACCAGCCCACACTGCGCAAGGATTCGGTGTCCAGCCCCTTGACCGACGCTTGCAGGGTCTTGTAGCGCGCCTGCGTGTCGGCCCCGGCCTGTTCACTGGCCAGCGCGGCCTCCAGGTTTTGCAGCGCCTGGTTGATGCGCGGCACGGCGGCGTCGATCTGGCTCATCACCTGACGCGCTTCGGGCGTAGGCTCGCGCAGGATATCGATCGCCTTCCAGCGCGCAGCGCGATCACGCTGTGCCGACAGCTCGCGATCCAGCTCATCCATGGCCAGCAACTGGCGCACACCCGACTGCTCCAGGGTAATCACCGCCAGCTTGGCGCGGTATTCGACGCCAATCATCCACACGCTGCCCACCAGTGGCAGCATGAACAGCAGGAACAACAGCTGAAACTTGCGAGCAAAACCAAAGCGTCCCAACAGACGCATACCCGGCGACAACAGGCTGTTCATGTCCCACTCCTGCACGTGAATACCCGGCTGCCGGGCAATGCCGGCAGGGGTATCTTCTTGCTACAAAGGTAAACGGCAAAATGCCATGAAAAGGTTACGGAATGTTCTGTTGCACAGCCGTCCCTGAAAAAGGCCGGGTTGAACATTCCTGCAAACGACATGGGCTCATCGGCCAACGTCATGGCGTTTAGCTAGCAAGAAGTGGACCGTGCCGCCAGTGGGCAATGCCGACTGCTTCGTGCGCTGTTGTCGGGCATCCTTTTGCACCAGGTTTGTGCAGCCATGCGCTGTAAGCGTCACTGGAAGAAACAGCGATGGGAACAAAGCAGACGCCCGCCGTGGACGTCTACGCTAAGCGTTTGATCGCATGAAGATATTTTTTAAAATAAATGCTTGACGAGATGTCGTTTCGAGCGAATAATGCGCGCCACTTGGCTACATAGCTCAGTTGGTTAGAGCATAGCATTCATAATGCTGGGGTCCGGGGTTCAAGTCCCTGTGTAGCCACCAAGTACCGACCTAGAGACCCGCAAGTGTCTTCAGGTCAATCAAGAAGCCCGCCTCGTGCGGGCTTTCTTGTTTTTGGCGTTCCGAGCCAGCAACGCTCCAAGCCGCATTGCCCTGTGTGCCTCTGTGCATCCTGCGCGAGAAATTGAACCGGGGCCTGCAAGAATGAAGCGCCCAGCCATCAAGCGCCCCCCTCTCAGATCCAGCCCTTGTTCACCTTGAGCCCGAACCTGAATGCCCGTTCAATCGTCGGGCGCACGCTTGCGTCGAGCCTGAGAGTGCCGCCGGGGCGCCTTGCACTGTCGGCGGATCACACCGCCTGCACCTTGGCCAGTTGTTCGCCTTCAAGCCAGGCGCTGACGTCGCTGGCGCGCATGGGCCTGGAGAACAGGTAACCCTGGGCCCAGGCGCAGCCAAGGTTTTTCAGGGCGTCGAGTTCTGCGGCGGTTTCCACGCCTTCGACGATGCATTCCAGCTGCATGTCCTGGCACAGAGCAATCAGCGACTTGACGATCTTGAAGCTGGCCGGGTCGAGGTGGATGTTGGTGATGAAGGTGCGGTCCACCTTCAGTTTGGTCAGCGACAGCGCGTGGATCTGGCTCAGGCTGGAATAGCCGGTGCCGAAGTCGTCGAGGGAAATGCCGCAGCCCAGTTCGCGAAACCGGCTGATCGCTCGCTGGGTCTGCGGCAGGTCCTGGATGGCCGCGGTTTCGGTGATTTCCAGATCGAGACAGGCCGGGTCGAATCGGCTGTTCTTGATCAACTCGACGATGTGCTGGGCGGCATCCTGCGAACCACAGTCGTGGGCGGACAGGTTGAATGACAGGCGCATACCCGCAGGCCAACCAGCGGCCGCGTCCAGCGCCTTGCTCAGCAACGGTACCGTGAGGCGATTGACCATGCCGACACGCTCGGCAATCGGGATGAAATCACTGGGCGGCACGCTGCCCAACTCCGGGCTTTCCCAACGTGCCAATGCCTCGAAGGCGACGGTTTGCTCATTGTGAATATCCACGATGGGCTGGAACACCACGTGAAACTCACGCTCCAGATCGGCCCTGCGCAGGGCCTGTTCGGTCAGCCCTTCGCGATTGAGCTGCTGGCGATGGGCGGCGCTGAACAGGCAGACCGTGCCGGGGCGGTGGCGCTTGCTCTGGTACAGGGCATAGTCGGCGTATTCATACACCTGCGTGGCGCAGGAGGCCTGGTCCGGGAAGGTCGCGATGCCCAGTGACGCACTGATCTGAATAGGGATGTCCACCAGCAGAAACGGCTCGCGCATGCTGGCGCAGATTTTCTCGCCAAACGCCCGCAACTGGTCGTCGCTCATGGCCTGGGTGATGATCAGGCCGAACTCATCGCCTCCCAGCCGGGCCAGGTGCACCTCTTCGTCGAGCAGCCCGGTCAGGCGCTGGCCGACCTGATAGAGCAGCTTGTCACCAATGCTATGGCCATACAGATCGTTGACCGGCTTGAAGCCATCCAGGTCGATCAGTCCCACGGCCAGGCGAATCTCCTGCTCGCGGGCGCGGGACAGCAGCGTATCGAGGCGGGAAAAGAACTGCCGCCGATTGGCCAGCCCGGTCAGGCTGTCCTGATTGGCCAGGTGAAGGTTTTCCTCGCTGAGTTTTGCCGTCTGCGCCTGCATGTTCACCAGCCGGGTGAAGTCGGCGTACTGCGCCTTGAGAATGATCAGCATGGCGATGGACACCAGCAGGACGTCAATCGCCGTGGCAATGAAGGTCATGATATTGGTGGACGCGAAGAACACCACGAACGCCGTGTTGACCACCGCCGTGGTAGCCAGGGCCGCTGGCAGCAGGTGCATCATGCAAAAAATGCAGCCGATGACGGTGATCGCCATATAAAAGGCGACATGCGCCTGGGCGTAGCTGTCGCCATAGGGAAACAGCGCCAGCGACCAGGCGGTGAACGCCACGGCGACAAACGGCGCGAGCATATTGGTGCGCTTGAGCGCCGTCAGCATCTGCGCCGGGCTGCGCGCCAGCCTGCGCGTGCGCATCCATTCCCCCGCACGAATCACGCCGAACAACGTCATGAGCAACGGGCAATACACCACCAGCCAGCGCGGCGCGACCGCAAAGTGGGTGCCCGCCAGCATCAGGGTATTGATCAGCAGGATGAAATACATCATGGGCAATTGGCGAGACAGCGCGATGTATTGCGCCTTGACCAGACCAGGATTGTCCTTGGGCACGGACATCAACGCCAGCACGCCGAGCAGTGTTTTCTTCATCAGGCAACGCTCTGAAAATACAACCAGATAAATAACCGAACGGATTATCCAGTCAGGACCGAGCAGGGCTAAACACTGCTCTCATGGGATCGTGTCGGCCGATCCTCGGGTTTCTGCAATACTTACGACTAATGGCACTTTGATAGCGTTCCATCAGCCGGTTGTAATAGCTGTAAGTGAGGCAAGCGCCGTCTCACCGCCAGGGCAAGCTGAACAGCAGCCCCACCATTGCCGGTACAATCGCGCCCTCAGCTCCCCGCCCAGGTAAAGGAAGTCCTATGCGCCGCGTTTTTGCCGTGACCTTGTTGTGCCTGCCCACCCTCGCCCTTGCCGATTGCACGGAGCTGATGATCCAGTGGGCCGATCAACTGCATCCCGGGCGCACATTCGATGCGCAGCATTCTGTCTGCAAAGTCTCGCCTGTCGACTCCGTCATGAAAATGGCAGCGCTGGTGTTCATCGAAAGCGAAGATGCGGACACCGCGTCTTATGGGCTGGAAGTCCTGACAGCCCATAACAACACTATCGAGCGGCATGTTTACCAAAGCCAAGCGATCAGTTCCGATGCGATCCGCTTCGAGGGCCTGAGCCTGGACACGGCCCGTTATCAGTTGAACTCGCACACTCGCGCCTTTGGCGTGCGCGCTCGGTACAGCGGCTCATCACGCGTGAACCCTTACTCGAAAACCGAACTGAGCCTGTATGTCGAAGACGGCAACACACTGCGCAAGGTCCTCGACAAGTTCGAAATAGCCAGCTCAGGTGGCGAGTGGGATGGCAACTGCGCCGGGGCGTTCTACGACACCAGCAGCAGCCTGGCAATCGGCAAGGCCGTTAACAAAGGCTACGCAATCCTCCTGGTCACGGACACCAGCAGCGGTTCGCAAGTGATCTATGAGGATGACGATTGCACCAGCAAGGACAGCAAGCCGGTGCAGAACAAGTACCCGATGATCTACAACGGCAAGCAGTACCAGGTGCCGATCAACAAGCAAGGGTAACGATTGCAGGGGCCTGGCACCGCCTGGCGTGGAGCGGCAACATCATAGCGACTTTACCGTTCTGCAAAGTCCGCCTGATTGCCGGTGTGTGCAGGGCGACACATTGCCAGCCTTGAGCTAGATTCAATCACGCCCTCCTCTCTGTGCACTGCGTGCCGGCACCGCCAAGGACGTTCACATGATGCTCTCTCACGCTGACTTGCGTCATATTATGGAGACGGCTTTCTTTCCGGTGCTGTGCACTTGCACGATCAACCCCGACGGGTTGATGACGGTCGAACTGAGCCACCCCAGGACCCAGGCCAAGGAACTGACAGTAAGCGACATATCGGTTGCCCAGCTCACTACCGGCCGCGCCATTGCAACCCTGGTCATGGACCTGCGCGAACAACTCAGGCTGCGCCAGCTCGCCTCCCCGCAATCGCTCAAACGCGAAGGGTAAAAACCGCGGGATTGGCCGCATTGATCCGGGCTGATCCAACTGTCTCTTTTGAGTTGACAGTGAAACCCCTTTCAGCCGATTTATCCATCCAGGGTAAGTCCTTAATCTGTGCCCATGTTGAACGCAACCACTTACTCACTTAAGCAAAGGGATTCGATCATGAGCGCAGCCACTTACAACCGCCTGAACAAAGACGACGCCATTGTCCTGCTGGTCGACCACCAGACCGGCCTGATCTCGCTGGTGCAGGACTTCTCGCCCAACGAGTTCAAGAACAACGTGCTGGCC
>NZ_UUIS01000075.1 GCF_900589395.1 Pseudomonas viridiflava | reverse complement strand
CGACCCACCACCTGATCGACCTCGCCCGCTCCGTGCTGGACGATGCCCTCAGCCGGCTGGAAACGGTGTAGGAGCGCGCTTGCCCGCGACCGGCTGCGTTAGCAGTCGTAAATTTTCAGCGTTTCCGAGATTTTGCGAGCGCTACGCACTCGGTCGCGGGCAAGCGCGCTCCTACAGCCCCGCGTAAAAGCGACTATCAGTCATATCCCGCAATCGCTGCTGAAACCGCCTACATAAATCCCACTGCCCGTCGCGCCACGATGCCGGCCTCATGCATTCCCGAGGCTGACCATGATCCCTGTATCCCGCCTGACCGACCTGCACGCCTGCCCCCTTCCCGGCCACGGCCTGACGCCGCTGGTGTCCGGGTCGCCCACGGTATACGCCAACGGCCTGCCAGTTGCACGCATCGGCGACCGCGCCGGCTGTGGCGCGGTGATCGTCAGCGGTTTTGTCCACATCCTGGTCGATGGCCGGCCGATGGCGCACATGGGCAGCCTGAGCAGCCACGGCGGCGGCATCGTGGCTGGCAGCCACGACACCGTGGGCGGGCAGGTCAATTTCGTCACGCAAAACCTGGCGGTCGACTTTGCCCGCCTGGGCGCCATCGATGAGCACGGGCAGGTCGATGAGCAAAAGCTGCAAGCTTTGCTGGCCGATCCGAGCCTTGAACAGCGCGCCCTGGCCGCCGGCGCGCTGGTCCAGTCCAATGATTCGCCCTTCCCGCAAGCGCCATCGACCGACCTGCCGGAAATGATCGCCGTCGCCGGCAGCCAGCATGACACCAGTGCCGGCAACAAGATGATGTTCATCGGCCAGGCTGTGCGCCAGTTGAAGATGTTCAAGGAGCAGCACCCGGCCCGGCCGCGCACGCTGGTGGTATTCATCCCGCATTACAGCAAAACGATGCTTAGCGCAGCCAGGGCATCGGCAGCGTTATACACCGCCGACTTCAAGGCACTGAGTACTGCGCAGGAATTGATCGATTACATCAACACGGGGCGGGATCGCAGCCAACATCCCATCGCACAACTGGACCTGTTCAGTCACGGCATCCCGCTGAGCATTGCCTTTGGTCATCACCTGGACAATGAGGCGGGCATGGCACTCGGTGTGGATAACTTCCAGCGCATTGCTGCCCAGGCGTTTGATCCCAACGCACGACTGACGTCCTATGCCTGCCGAACGGGAATGGGCAATCCACAGGATGCAGAGATCGAAAACGCCGTCCAGCTTGATCCACAACCCCAACAGAGCCTGGCGCAGAAGCTGGCCGACCATTTGAAGATTCCGGTGCGGGCGTTTATTACCCGGTCTGATTACAAGGAGACGTGGGGGTCGTTTATGGACAGGCGTTATGCGGATGCATGCAATGCCACCTCGGGACAACTGCCCAGCGATGAATGGTGTAATGAATGGTCTGCTGCCATGGACGACAGATCTGAACAAAAAAGCAAGACATCGGCGACCTACCAAATTGAAGGAGCACTGAGTCCTGTGATTTCAGGCAGTACGCCTTACGGACCGACAAGGGGCTTTATTGAGTTCAAACCCAGTGAGTAAATCCACACTCACCTGCTTTCTTATTGCCTTGGGCTGCGTCGGCTTACTGCTCACGCCTGCCCATTACACGACCGACATGGGCAATGGCGTCACCCTTGTGGCTGACAAATATGTGAACACGGGACGCTGGGTCTACCACTGTCAGGACATCTATCTGGTAAAGCGGAAAATCATGCCGTTTCCTACTGATGAATTTATCAAGCAGGGCCGTGTCTTACCTGGCCTGATCCTGCTTGATCCTGAACAAAAAAAAGTCGCAAACACCGTAATAAATGAGCTTATAAAAGAAGAAAACTGGCATGCCCAACTTCGATACGCTTTCTCAGACATTAATGAGCAAGATGATATTCAGTCGCATCTTTTCTGGCGAGCCACCCACCATAAAAATACAACCTGGGTCATTTGGGTGAGGCAGTCGCTGGCTTCTACAAGGCTGCATAATTATTACATCAGCGCCCTCCCCTACGACCCCGCCACCCATATGACTCACGAGCGCGCCCTGAACAAGGCCCTGACCAGTTGTCCCAAACCGCAATGACAGGCATCAAACCGGTCTGTTCTTTACAGGCCGCCGCCAGCAAGGCACTTAAGCATCCGCCTTCCCGGCCGTTAAAACGATGAGTTGGGCCAGCCCAAAGGTGAGTCCCTCCTCCCCCTTCAAGTCCTACCCTACAAGCGCGCTCTGCCGGAATGCCGGACCACCGCGACCGGGTGCGTAGCGCTCGCAAAAAATGATTAAACGCTACAAATTTACGACTGCTGACGCAGCCGGTCGCGGGCAAGCGCGCTCCTACGCCCCGCAACCTTGGCGTCATTGGTATGGTCATAGCTGTCTAATAAATGCCTGTGGATAAAACCGTACATGGATATTCAGGACATCAAGCGCGAGTTGGCCAAACCCGCCACCACCTTTGAAGCCGGTGGTTTTCGCCCGGCCAATACGATTGAAGAAAGCTGGCTGGGCCGGGTCTTTCTGTACCGTCCCGATGAAGAACTGCCCCTGGGCGCCGACGGTCAGCCTTTGCTCCCGCTGGCGCAGTTCTACCTGCCCGCCCTGCCCTGTGTCAGCCCACAGCTGGCCAACACCCGGGTGCTGACCGTGTTCATCGCCAAGTCATTCGGCGAGGTCTTCGCACCGATGGGCGACAGCTGGCTGATCCGTGAGTACGGCTACGACGACGAACTGGTGCGCAAAGACCTGACGGTGCCGGCGTCCTTTATCAAGGCCTTTCCCCTCAAGGCCGAGAAGCTCGAAGAGGACTACCCGCTCTGGGATGGCGGCGGCGTCCCGCTGCACCTGGACCGGGAAATCTGTGCGCTGATGAAGAGCGGCGAGCTCGACAGCTATTACGACTTCACCACCCACAGCTACAAGCACAAGATCGGCGGCTACCCGTCGTTCTGCCAGCCGGGCGTGGACCCGGGCGAGGACTTCGAGTTTGTCTTCCAGGTGTCCTCGGACCCCAAGATCAACCTCAACGTGGTACACAGTGGCAGCCTGATGTTCTGGAAACACCGGGTGACCGGCGAGTGGACGATTTACTACGATTTCTATTGATCCAGACCAACTCAAACCGTAGGCGCCACTTCAGCAGCGAAGCCTTCTGCCCATGCGCCATTAATGGGTCGGTTTGACGAACCTTCGCAGCGCCTGCGAGAACCTGTTTTTTCGATGGAGTGCAGTATGGATATTGAGGACATCAAGCGACGCCTGGTCAAACCCGCCACCGAGTTCGAGGCCGGTGGCTTTCGACCGACCGATACGGTCGAGGAGAGCTGGCTGGGCCGGGTCTTTCTGTGCCGTCCCGATGAGGACCTGCCGCTGGGGGCCGACGGGCAGCCATTGTTGCCAATCGCGCAGTTCTACCTGCCTGCCTTGCCTTATGTCAGCCCGCTGCTGGTCAATACCCGCGTGCTGACGCTGTTCATGGCCGAGGAATTTCCCGAGTGCTTCGATGCCATGGGCGACCAGTGGCTGATTCGCGAATACAGCTACGACGATGAACTGGTGCGCAAGGAGCTGAGTACGCCGGCCTCATACCTCACGCCCTTCCCGCTCAAGGCCACCTACCTGGAGCAGGACTATCCACAATGGGATGAAGGCGGGATTCCGGAGCCGTTGTTTGAGGAAATCTGCAAGCTGGAAGCGGCCGGTGTCATCACCGATTACTTCGACTACATCACCCACAGCTACAGGCACAAGATCGGCGGATACCCGTCGTTCTGCCAGTCCGGGGTCGATCCGGGCGAAGACTTCGAGTTCGTCTTCCAGATTTCATCGGACGACAAGATCAACCTCAACGTGGTGGACAGCGGCAGCCTGATGTTCTGGAAGCACCGGGTCACCGGCGAATGGACGATCTACTACGACTTCCACTGATCAGCGTTTGCTCAGCGCCAGGCGCGCCGCAAACAGCATGAAGATCACCCCGGTGCTGCGATCCATCCAGGTGACCACTGCCGGGCGCTTGAGCACTTCGGCCAACGGCCGGGTCGCGCTGATCAGGGCCAGCGACCAGGCCAGCCCCAGCACCACATGGATGCTCACCAGCCCGAAGGTCCAGGCAATCAGCGGCTCGCCCTGCGGAATGAACTGCGGCAGGAAGGACACATAGAACACACCGATCTTGGGGTTGAGCAGGTTGCCGAACAGGCCCTTGATAAACCCGTTGCCCTGCCTGCCGGTGTCAGCCTGCGGTGTGGCCACGCTGCGGCGCGGGCGCAGCAGCATGTTCAGGCCCAGCCAGCACAGGTAGGCCGCGCCGCAGTATTTGAGAATATTGAAGGCCAGCTCCGACACTGCAATCAGCGCCCCCAGCCCAAAGGCAACCGCCGCGCCCCAGAGCAGGCAGCCAACGTTAATGCCCAAGGCCGCACGCAACGCCTGGCGCCTGCCTTCGACCGTGGCCGTGCGCAGGATCAGCGCCGTGTCCAGGCCGGGCGTGATGGTCAGGAGGGTGGCCGCCAGGGTAAAGGCGACGAGGTTATCGGCGATGGACATCAGGCGTCTCGGCTGGGGGGTGACAGAGTGGCAGATTAGCATGCAGGCCCTATCGGCGGCGCTGTAGGAGCGCGCTTGCCGGAGTGCCGGACCACCGCGACCGGCTGCGTTAGCAGTCGTAAATTTGTGGCGTTTCGCAAATTTTGCAGGTGTTCAAAGTCATAAATTTGTGGCGTTTCGACAATTTTGCGAGCGCTGCGCACTCGGTCGCGGGCAGAGCGCGCTCCTACCAGCCCCGCGCAAAAGCTACTATCAGTCATATCCCGCAATCGTTGCTGAAACCGCCTACATAAATTCCACTGCCCGTCGCGCCACGATGCCGGCCTCACGCTTTCCCGAGGCTGACCATGATCCCTGTTTCCCTTGCAGAGAGGCGGCTGGCCAATGCCTGCACGGTGACGTCGCAGACCGTACCGAGCGAGGCGTGGTGTGGGGAGTGGAATCGTGCAGAGGTTGAACGCAAAGAGTCCCTGTTTGAAAAAGGCTTTGGTTATCAAACTACAGGCGCCTTGAAACCGGTCATATCCGGCACTGGCTTTCTCTCTACTTGTACTGGGCGTCTTGGTTGACCCGATGAAACCCTCGTATTACAAGACAGACATGGGTAATGGCATAACCGTCTATGCCGACGCCTATGTCAATTCAGGCGAGTGGGTTTATCACAGTGAAAAAATATACTTGGTGAGCCGTACGCCCCGGCAGTTTCCTGTGCAGCACTTTCTTGAGAACGCCCGCCTCTCGACAGGTCCAATCTGGCTAAGCCCTGAACAAAGCCGCCATGCCCTGGCGCTCATACAAACACTGACGCAAACACCCGACTGTTACATACCCTTGAGGTACGCCTCGAGCGGGCTCATGGGCGCGTAAACAGACACAATTATTACATCACCGCAAAACCCTACAACCCCGCCACTCATAGAACTCACGAGCGCGCCCTGAGCGAGGCCCTGACCAGTTGTCCCAAGCCTCAATGACAGGCCGCCGCCAGCAAGGCACTCAAGCATCCGCCTTGCCGGCCGTTAAACCGATGAGTTGGGCCAGCCCAAAGGAATGCATCTCCTCACTCAAGGACGGACCTCATGCTCAATCCTCTTTCCAATTTCACCCTGGCGATCAATAACACTTCGGCCACCCGCGTGAACCGCAATGTCTTGCACACGCCCACCGGCGAAAGCCTGAACAGCGCAGGCGCATCCAGCGCCAGCGGTGTGATCGTGTCGTCCCTGGCCGGCCAGCTCAGCGAGGCTGCCGTACGCGCCGATATTCGCGAAGCCACGCTGACAAGACACGCGGTTCGACGGGTGGTGCCTGCTGCGTGTCAGCCGCGATGGCACACTGGACCGCCTCCAGCGCGCACGTTGCCCGTCACCTGTTCATCCACGACCTGAACAGCAAGACCCTTGGGCCCTGTGCTGAACCCACACCACGCAAAGGCCCAACTCATGAGCAACGGTTTCACCGAGCGGTTCAACCTCGACAGCGGCATTCGCCACTTCATGGACACCAGCCAGCGCCTGGGCGCCAGCGATGGCACGCTGGCCGGCGGGCGCGAGGCGTTCCTGCGCGCGTGCCGGCATTTCACGCCGCCCAGGCCCGAGGGCTGGGAGGTGAGCGATCTGACGCTGGGCACGCTACCGCTGCGCCTGTACCTGCCGCCGGCGCCTGCGCCACAGAACGGCTGGCCGGTGCTGCTGTACCTGCATGGCGGCGGCTGGGATCACGGCGCGCTGGACACCCATGACTGGTTTGCCTACGCCATTGCCGAGCGGCTGCAGATCGCCATTGTGGCGGTCGCCTATCGCCTGGCGCCGGAGCATCCGTTTCCGGCGGCGCTGGACGACAGCCTGAGTGCCTGGCATGCCATTGCCGGTGGCCAGCTGCATGCAGCGCTGGACCCACAGCGTGTAGCGGTGGCCGGCGACAGTGCTGGCGGTGCGCTGGCCGGCGGCCTGTGCCAGGCGCTGCGCGACCAGGGTCATGCTCAGCCGCTGGGGCAGGCGTTGTTGTATCCGGTGCTGACGCCCGTCAGCCTTGAGCCTTCGGCCAGCCTTTACCATGACGCGCCCTCGCTGTCGGTGCAGGCCTTGGCCGGTGCCGTGGCCGGTTACCTGCCCGATCCTGCGCAACGGCAACACCCATGGGCGATGCCGCTATTGGCCAGCCGTTTCGACGGGTTGGCGCCCGCGTTCATTGGCGTGGCGGAGTACGACATTCTGTACAGCGAGGCTCTGGCCTATGCCGAGCGCTTGCAGGCGGCGGGCGTGCCGGCACAGGTGCATGTGGGTAGCGGCATGGTGCATGGCAGCCTGCGCGCCCGGGGCGTGCCGGCGGTCGAGGCGTTCTACGATGTACTGGCCGGGGCGATTGCGGGGTTTGTGCGGGGGTAGGATGGCATGGGGCTCATAAGGTGAGGCTGGGCCGCGGGGGTGGCGGTGACTGACAGAACGCTATCGCCGGCAAGCCGCCTCCCACAGGAGCTTCGGTGTCTGACGTCTGCGGCGTGCGAACAATTGTCGCAGGCGCGGCAAATGGCAAGTGATGCGCTAGAATGCCGGCTCGTTAATGAGAATCATCTCCAAAACTGCCGTCGTCCAGGTCTTTCGATGAGCTCTGTTGCCTCCCCTGCCCCTTGCCCACCGCGCATCCTGGTGGTCGATGACCATCGCAAGATCCGCGACCCGCTGGCGGTCTACCTGCGCCGGCATCGGTTCGAGGTGCGCACCGCCGAGGATGCCGCCGGCATGTGGCAATTGCTGGCGCAGCAACGCTTTGATGTGATCGTGCTGGATGTGATGCTGCCCGATGGCGACGGCTTCGAGCTGTGCCATCGCCTGCACCGGCGCGAGAACATTCCGGTGATTCTGCTGACCGCCCGCGACACCAGCGCCGATCGGGTGCGGGGCCTGGACATTGGTGCCGACGATTACGTGACCAAGCCGTTCGAGCCACGCGAGCTGGTGGCCCGGATCAACAGCCTGTTGCGCCGGCGCGGGGCGACAGTGGCCGCTGCACCGCCCGTGCCGGTCATCGCCGACACGGTACGCCACACGTTTGCCGGGCTCAGCTTTACTCACAGCACCGGCCTGCTGGTGCACAGCGATGGCTCAATGGTGCGTCTGAGCCGCGTGGAAAGCCGCTTGCTCAGTGTGTTTCTTGCCCATCCCAACCAGGTGCTCAGCCGCCAGAAGCTGATCGACCTGACCACCCGCCCCGACCACGAAGTGTTCGACCGTGCCATCGACCGACAGATCAGCCGGCTGCGGCGCAAGCTGCGCGATAACGCGGCGGTGCCGGAGCTGCTGCGCACGGTCTGGGGCGACGGCTATATACTGGCCAGCCCGGTCGTGCAGGTGCCGGCATGAGCGTGATGCGCCGTATGTGGCCCAAGCGCATGGCGCATCAACTGGGGCTGCAGGTGTTGCTGGCGCTGCTGGCCTGCAATGCGATTGCCATGCTTTACCTGCAACGCACCGGCGCGCTGCTGCACCCGCTGTCGCGCACGCTGGCGCTGGAGCGGCTGATCACCGCCTACCATGCGGCTGAGAGCCTGACGCCCGAGAACGCCTCGCGCCTGCTGGCCGCCATGCAGACCGATGAAGCGCATTTCTGGGTGGCCAGCCATCCTGTGGCCGATGCCAGGGGCATGCGTCCCGAAGAGCAGCGGTTGATTGCTGATCTGGGCAAGCGCCTGACCCTGCCACCGGGTCTATCCGTCGGTATGCAACTGGAGCGCACCAGTGGCGGCAATGCCCGCGAGTGGGTGTTCAGCGGTGCCGGTTGGGCACCGTTGCGGCTGCGCACCAGCATCGACTTGCCAGGAGGCGCCTACCTGAACGCCATCCAGCACCCCACCGGCGGCTACGAGTGGAGCCGCATTCTCAGCTACAGCCTGCCGGTGACCACGATTCCGGTGCTATTGATCGTGTTTTTCTTCATGCGCCGCGTGGTGCAGCCGGTCAAGCGCCTGGCACAGGCCACCGAGCGGGTCAGCCGCGGCGAATGGATTGCGCCCTTGCCCTTGCAGGGCCCGCAGGAAGCCCGCGACCTGACGCACGCGTTCAACCTCATGCAGGAGCGCATCGCCCGGCATGTCGAGGGCCGCACCCGCATGCTGGCCGCGATCAGTCACGACCTGAACACGCCCATCACCGAACTGCGCCTGCAACTGGAGTTGCTTGATGACGACGCGGCGCGCGACGACATGCTCGACAGCCTCGATGAGTTGCAGGCGATGGTCCGCGAGACCCTGAACTTCGTGCGCGGTGATGCGGTGCAGGAAGACACGGTGCGCCTGTGCCTGAGCGACTTGCTGGACGATCTGGCGCGCCGCTACGCCAGCCTGGGGCACGCCATTGGCTGGGAGCGCGAGACGGCGATTTTCTGCCATTGCCGGCCGCTGGCGCTCAAGCGTGCGCTGACCAACCTGATCGATAACGCCCTGCGCCATGCCGGGGACGCGACGCTGCGCGCCTGGGTAGAGGACGACGGGGATATTCGCCTGGAGATTCGCGACCATGGGCCCGGCATCGAACCGGCCTGGCTGAGCCAGGTGTTCGAGCCGTTCGTGCAATTGGGTCAGGGCGGTACAGAGCATGCCCAGGGCGGTGGGCTGGGATTGGGGCTGGCGATTGCCCGCGCCTGCCTCCAGGCCCACGGCGGCGAGCTGACCCTGGAGAATCGTCTGCCGACGGGGCTGTGTGCAGTGGTGCGGTTGCCTGGCACGCAGGCGTAATGCCGATCAGTCAAGGTGGTTTTGTCGAATGCCTGACAGGTGGGAGGGCGCTCTGCTCCGCGGCGATCCGCCCCGTAAAACCGGTACATCTGCTGCGCCTGTATCGCCGCCTTCGCCAGCAGAGCTGCCTCCCACAGGTCTTGTGCCGGGCACGAGACCTTGGGCGGCATCAATCCTGTAGGAGGCGGCTTGCCGGCGATGAGGTCAGCAAGACCAACACACCTGCTGCGCCTGCCCTATAGCCATCGCCGGCAAGCCGCCTCCCACAGTCCGGCGTCAGGCCCGAAATTCAGGACAACATCAATCCTGTAGATACTCTGTTCACGGTCAAGCTTTTAGCAGGTGTTTTTCGCTGAAAAGCTTGGCTGTGTCGAAGTCTTCGCCGCTTTTCATTCAAGCCCACAGGCCTGTCAGGTACTTACGCATGACAGCGCAGATAGCCTGCATCTTGCGTTTTCCTCGACCCACCAGCGTCTCGTAAAACGCCTTCACGTATCGATCGCAACGGATGGCCGACAACGCCGGCATGAACAAGGCTGACCGCAAATAAGCATTCCCACATTTGCTCAATCGACCTGGTTTATCGATGCTGGTGCCCGATTGTGTCAGGCGTACGTCAAGGCCTGCGTGCCGGCTGACCTGTGATGATTTCAGCGTATCGGGCAGTGTGGTCAGTTCAGCCAATACGGCCAGCGTCGAGACATCACCCATGCCGGGCGCCGCCAGCATATGAGTGAAATCGGCATCCAGCGAAGTGCAGTTGCGGATCAAGTCTCGCCCCGCCTTTCTGAAGCGCTCGATGCGCTTGTCGAACATGGCAATAGCCTCTTCTTCATCCTCGATCAACATAGGCGAAGTCGTTTCGGTCACTTGCAGTGCATGCAACTCGTTCTTGGCTCTGGTGCGATGAGAGGTCAACCGGTTGATATGGCGCCCGATTGCTCGCAGCTCAAGCTGTACGGGGCTTGGAGGCAACCACAGGCGTGGCGTCATGCGTTCGCCGTACTCGGCCAGTAGCTGGGCATCGATCGCATCAGTCTTGTTGTGCTGCAGCATCAATCTGGCGAAGTTTCGGGCGCTTTTAGGGTTGATGACCGAAACAGGTAAACCTGCTGAACTCAGCTCGATTGCAAGGTCCAGATAATAGATTCCAGTGGCTTCCATCACGACGGAAAGCGGCTTGAGGGCCAGCAGTTTCTTGAGGGCGATCTTGCGACCTTTTGGTGTTTGATCAATGACCCAGGTCCCAGCAGGCGAACCCTTCTGGCGCCAGGCCATGGCCGTAGTACGCGAACCCACATCAAGGCCGACATGAATGGTCATGCTTTCAACTCCAGGAAAACTAGGTGAAGATGGCCTCTGGTTCCCCTGACCTCGAACTTCATGCCGCTGCAACCTTGTAATGCGAAGTCCGACTCATCGGCTTCTCGATACTCTACGTGGTGGGCAATGAGGCGGGGGAGCCTCTCTACAGACAAGGTCAAGAGCACGTCTTGCCTTCAGGAGCGATCGGCTTCCCCCAGAAACACATCTCTTGATGACACACCTGTGAGCATAACGGCTCTCGTTGGGTGTAGGGTCAACATACAAGGAGCGATCAACGGTTGCGAAGACTGACGGCGACATGCAGAAAATGTCGTGCCTCAACCGGCCCTTTCGCGACCGTTGGTCGCTCCTGCGTAAATGGTTTCGATGCGCTCAAGCCTTGCTTGCGCGCACCCCGACCGCATACACCACCAGCCCCAGCACCGCCATTGCAGCCCCCACATACCCGGTCGAGGTCCAGCCCCAGCCTGCCGCGATAGCCATGCCGCCCAGCCAGGGGCCCAGTGCGTTGGCCAGGTTGAAGGCGGCGTGGTTGGACGCGGCCGCCAGGGTCTGGGCGCCCTTGGCAATGTCCATCAGACGGGTCTGCAGCACCGGGCCCAGGGCGATCATGGTGCCAACGCAACCGATGGCCGGCAGCAGGGTCCAGATCGAATGCGCGGCGAACGGGAAGGCCAGCAGGACCAGAATCGACCACACCAGCACGATGCCGATGGCCTGGGCCCCGAAGCGGTCGAACAGGCGGCCGCCGACGATATTGCCAATCACCGCGCCGCCACCGAAGCAGGCCAAGGCAAAGGGAATCCAGCTTTGCGCGGCGCCGGCCACGTGCAGCAGCGTCGGGGCCAGGTAGCTGAACACGCAGAACATGCCGGCAAAACCGATGGCGGCAATCAGCAACAGCAGGCCGATCTGCGGCTGGCAGAAGGCTTTGAGCTCGTGACGGACACTGCTGGCCTGGGGCTTGTCGCCGGCCGGTAGCAGGCACTGCACCAGGATGCACGTCAGCCCGGCCAGAATGGCCACGACCACGAACGCATAGCGCCAGTCGAGCAACTGACCCAGCCAAGTGGCCAGCGGGTTGCCGATCAGCATGGCCACGGTCAGGCCCATCAACACGGTGCTCACCGCCGCGCCGCGCTTGTGCAGCGGGCTGATCGAAGCGGCGGCCAGGGCCGCCACGCCGAAGTAGGCGCCGTGGGGCAGGCCGCTGACGAAGCGGGCGAGCAAGGCACCGTGATAGTCACTGACCAGGGCACTGGCCAGGTTGGCCACGGCGTAGAACAGCATCAGGGCGACCAGCAGGGTCTTGCGTCGCCATTTGCTGCCCAGCATGGCCAGCACCGGTGCGCCGATCACCACCCCCAACGCATAGGCGCTGATCAGGTGGCCGACCTGTTGTTCGTTGACCTCAAGGCCACGGGCGATTTCGGGCAGCAGGCCCATGATGACGAATTCGCTGGTGCCAATGGCGAAGCTGCCCATCGACAGGGCCAGCAGAATCCAGAAACGCAGTCCCGCGCTGGGCGCGGTGTTGTTGCCTGTTGACACGGATCGACCTCATTGATGACGGTTAAAAGGCGCTTGTAGGAGCGCGCTCTGCCCGCGACCGAGTGCGCAGCAGTCGTAAAATTTCAGCGTTTCACACATTTTTGCGAGCGCTACGCACTCGGTCGCGGGCAAGCGCGCTCCTACGACAGCCAAAGTAGGGTTCGGTCACTCATCAGCCTTCTGTAAGAATGCAACCCACCTTTTCCAGCAGTTCGTTGATCTGGAACGGTTTGACCAGCATGTCCATGCGCTCGCCCAGGAACATCTGCCGGTTGAGAGCGCCGGCCGCGTAGCCGGTCATGAACAGAACGGGCAGGTGAGGGCGCCAGATGCGTGCTTTTTCCGCCAGTTCGCGGCCGTTCATGCGCGGCAGGCCGACATCGGTTAGCAGCAGCTTGATCGAAGGGTCATGTTGCAGGTGTTGCAGCGCGGTTTCGATCTCGGCGCAGGGCGTGCAGCGATAGCCGGCATCGACCAGCACCTCGGTCACGAACATGCGCACCGGGGCGACGTCCTCGACGATCAGGACATGCTCGCTGGCGCCGTGGCGGATGACCGCTTGCGGTACACGCTCGACCGTGACCGGCTTTTCGCTGGCCGGCAGCATGATGGTCACCTCGGTGCCACGCCCGGCCACGCTACGGATGCTGGCATTGCCGGCGGACTGGCGGGCAAAGCCATAGATGCTCGACAGGCCCAGACCGGTGCCCTGGCCCAGCGGCTTGGTGGTGAAGAACGGGTCGAATACCTTGTCGATCAGGGTGTGGTCGATGCCTGTGCCGTCATCGCGCACGCTCAGGGCCACGTAGGCGCCATCGGCCAGGTTCGGGTCGCCACTGGAGTGGGCCATGTAGGTGGCAATCCAGATATTGCCGCCCAGGGGCAAGGCATCGCGGGCGTTGATCACCAGGTTGAGCACGGCACTTTCAAGCTGGCTGGGGTCGACCAGGGCCACGGCGGGGTGGGTGGTCAGCTCGAATTGCAGGGCGATGCGCTCGCCGATGGTGCGTTGCAACAACTCTTCGAGCGAGCGCACACGCTCATTGACGTTGACCGGGCGGGTGTCCAGCGGTTGCTTGCGGGCAAATGCCAGCAAACGGTGGGTCAGGGAGGCGGCGCTCATGGCCGAACTCAGTGCTGCCTCGGTATAGATCTGCACCTTGTCGAGCCGCGCGTCGGCCACCCGCTTCTGGATCAGTTCCAGGCTGGTGATGATGCCGGTGAGCAAATTGTTGAAGTCATGGGCGATGCCGCCGGTAAGGTTGCCCAGCGCATCCATCTTCTGCACTTGTAGCAATTGCGCCTCGGTGCGGGCGCGTTCGGCCACCTCGATGGCCAACTGGGTGTTGGCGGTGTCCAGTTGCGCCAGGTGCGAGCGTTCGCGGTGGCGGTGCTCGGTCACGTCCTCGATGAACACCAGGCTCAGGCCCGGCGTGCGATAGGGCGAGAGTTGCCACTCGGTTTCGCGCAACTGACCCTGCACGCGCAGGGTCAGCGAGCCTTGCCAGCGTTCGCCGTCGGCCAGGCGCAGGCGCAGTTCATCGATCAGCGCATCCTGCCCGGCGGCAAAACACTCTTCCAGGCCTTGGGGGTTGCGGTTGTCCTGGATCAACTGGCTGAAGGCGCGGTTGCATTCATGCACTTTCAGTTGGGCGTCCAGCACGGCAATGGGCGCCGAGACATTGACGAAGATTTCCCGAAAACGCGCTTCGCTTTCACGCAGGGCATATTCAGTGTCGCGCACCCGCAACAGGGTGCGCAGGGTCGCCAGCAGCACATCCGGGTCGACCGGGTGGATCAGGTAGGCGTCGGCGCCGGCGTTCAGGCCGGTGATGATGTCGCCGGTCTGGATTGAGGCGGCCGAGACATGGATGACCGGCAGCAGCGCGGTAAACGGGTCGGCGCGCAGGCGGCGCACGATGTCGAAGCCGCTCATGTCCGGCAGGTTGACGTCCAGGATCAGCGCGTCGGGCTGCTCGGTGTCGATCAGCTCAAGGCCTTCGCCGCCGGTGCCGGCTTCCTTGACCACATACCCGTGTTTCTCCAGGCGCCGGCGCAGGGCGTAGCGGGTGGCAACGTTGTCATCGACGATCAGCAAGCGAATCTCACGCTTCATCGACGATACCCTCGGCGAGCGCCAGCGGAATGCTCACAAAGAACGTCGAGCCGACGCCCGGAGTGCTCTCGACACCGACCTGGCCACCGAGCAATGTTGCAAAGCGCTTGCACAGCGACAGCCCCAGGCCGGTACCGCGCAGGCGTTTCTGCAGCGGCGAATCGACCTGCGAGAAGTCCTCGAACAGTTTGTCGTGCAGCTCGGGGGCAATGCCGATGCCGGTGTCGCTGACCGCAAAGCGGATGCGGTTTTCGCCCTCCAGCCGTGCCGAAACCCGCACTTCTCCCTGGGAGGTGAACTTGAGCGAGTTGGCAATGAAGTTGCGCAGGATCTGCGCCAGCTTCTTGTCGTCGGTGAACAGCTGCGGCAAGCCTTTGGGTTCTTCGAAGATCAGGTCGACGTTGCCGGTATCGACAATGGGCCGGAACATGCCGCGCAGGGCGGCGAACAGGTCGAGCATGTCGAACCAGGCCGGCGAAATATTGAGCCGCCCGGCCTCGATCTTGGCCAGGTCCAGCAGGTCATCGACCATGTCGCTCAGCTCGCGGGTGGCGGTGCTGATAAACGCCACCTGCTTGTGTTGCTCCAGGCTCAGCGGGCCGTCGAGTTCATCGCTCAGCAGGCTGGTGATGCTCAGGATCGAGCCCAGCGGCGTGCGGAACTCATGGCTCATGTACGACAGGAAGCGGCTCTTGAGGTCCGAGGCCTGGCGCAGCTGGTCGGCCTGAGTGTCGAGTTCGGAATACAGGGCCAGCACGCCCTGGTTGGTTTCATCCAGTTCGGCGCGCAGCGCGTCGTTTTCAGCTTGCAGGCGCTTGATCAACGCGGTCGGGTCATTGGCAAGGTCAGCCATGCTCAGTCTCCAGTTTCAGTGCGATGACCGTCACATCGTCACGACCGCGGCAGAAATCACGATGCAGGACCGCGGCAATCACGGCCGGGTGGCGATGCACCAGGCCGGGGTAATCGCGCAGGTTCCAGCGTGACTGCAAGCCATCGCTGTACAGGATCAACAGATGTTCGCCCACCTGCGGGAAATCGAACGATTGCGCCTTGCGGTACTGCACGCCCACGATGCCGGGGTGTGAAGCCAGGCCGCGGGCGCGGTCGGCATTGATCAGGCTGGCGCCGATATTGCCGATGCCGGTGAACCGCAGGTGGCCGTCACCCGCCTGGTACTGCGCCAGGGCCACGGCGCCGCCGCGGGTGCCACCCATGGCGCTGTGAAGCTCGTCCATCAGCAGCGCAGGCGCACTGAAGGGTGCCTGGGCGAAGGCGGCCTCACCGGCGCGACCGGCGTGTTCGGCTTCGGGGCCGTGGCCAAGGCCGTCAATGACCAGCACACTGAAATCGGCCCCCTTGACGCACAGGTGCCAGACATCGCCACAGGCCGGGTCATTGTGCAGCGAATGCTGGCTGACACCGAAGGACAGGTCACGGACCTTGTCGTCACACCGGTACAGGCGTGCAAGCACGACCGCACCGCGCGCGTCGGCATGGACATCGAATACATTGGCCAGGCGCGCGACCGCACCCAGGCCGATGCCTTGCGTGCCGCCGGTGGAAAAACCGTCGGCCAGGCAGGCTGTCAGGTCAAAGCCCTGGCCGCGGTCCACGGCCAGCAACTCGATGCCGAAACCGCCCGGGCGTGGCAGCGCGCGCAGGTGCAGCTCGCCGCGCGTGGCGTGCTTGAGCAGGTTGCTGGTCAGCTCCGTGGCCACCAGTGCCACGCGGCCGGCATCGGTTTCGTTGAAGCCGTGTTCCTGAGCCAGCGTCTGTGCGCTGCGGCGGGCGTGCCCGACCTGGCTGCTGTCGTCGATCGGCAGGACCCAGGTCAGGGTGCCGCTGAGGGTCATGTCCATCGGGTAATCGTTATGCGAGTGCCCTGGCCAGGCGCGGTGTCCAGTTCGAATTCGTCCACCAGCCGCCGGGCGCCGGTCAGGCCCAGGCCCAGGCCGCCACCGGAGGTCCAGCCGTCGGTGAGCGCCAGCTTGAGGTCAGGGATGCCGGGGCCTTCATCGCGAAACGTCAGGCGCAGGCCCACCCGCGTGCTGTCATCAAGGATCTGCCAGTCCATGTCGCCACCGCCGCCATACACCACGGTGTTGCGCGCCAGCTCGCTGACAGCGGTGACCATTTTGGTCAGGTCGACCAGGCGCATGCCGCACTCGGTGGCCAGCTTGCGCGCGGTCTGGCGCGCCAGGACCACGTCCTGCTCGACGGCAATCGGCTGGGTGCCGCTGCTGCGCTCGATCATCGAAGGTTCACTCGCTCGCGCAGCCGTTGCATGCCGCGCTCGACATTCAGCGCGGTGCTGACCCCGGGCAGGTCCATGCCCAGTTCGACCAGCGTGATCGCCACGGCCGGCTGCATGCCGACCAGCATGGTCTCGGCGTCCATGATCCGCGACAGGCCGGCAATGGTGCCGATCATGCGGCCGATGAAGGAGTCGACCATGTCCAGCGCCGAAATGTCGATCAGCACGCCACGCGCCGAGGTCTTGCTGATCAGCTCGGCCAGGTCGTCTTGCAGGGCCATGGCCAGTTGGTCGTGCATGTCGACCTGAATGGTCACCAGCAGGAACTCGCCCATGCGCAGGATCGGGATCTTGTCCATGGGTCAGACTGCTTTATTGAGGTTGATGCCCAGGCGGGTCAGCGCCAGTTTCAGAGCGTCGGACAGATTGGCCTTGGTCACCACGCCTTGCAGGTCAAGGCCCAGGTGTACGATGGTCTGGGCAATCTGCGGGCGCACGCCGCTGATGATGCAGTCGGCGCCCATCAGGCGGATGGCCGTGACGGTCTTGAGCAGGTGCTGGGCCACCAGGGTGTCGACAGTGGGTACCCCGGTGATGTCGATGATGGCGATTTCCGAGCCGGTGTCGACGATGCGTTGCAGCAACGACTCCATGACCATCTGCGTGCGTTGCGAATCCAGGGTGCCGATCATGGGCAGGGCCAGTACGCCTTCCCACAGCTTGACCACCGGGGTCGACAGTTCCAGCAGTTCTTCCTGCTGACGCTTGATCACCGCTTCCCGGGACTTCTGGAAGGTGGCGATGGTGTACATCCCGAAGGCATCGAACAACTCGGAAATTTCCAGCAGTTGCTCGGTCAGTTGCGCCGGGTCTTGGCGGTAATGATCTTGCAGGAGGCCGAACAGCGGGCCTTTGAGCGCAAAGATAAAGTTGGCGGTCTGTTGCGAGTCCTGGCCGAGCAGGGCGCGGCTGGCCGACAGCTTTTCCAGGAACTGGCGGGTGTCTGCCCAGCCGGGCGAGGTGGTGGATGTGCCGTGGCCTTCTTCCAGGCCGCTGATGACCAATTGCAGGAAGCCGGTCGTTTGCTGCTGCAGGTCCTGTTCCTTGAGGTTGCGCGTGGCGCCCTTGGCGTGCAGGCCTTTGAGCCAGGCATCCAGAAGTTGCGACTGATTGTTCTTGATCGCTTCGATTGTGCCGATCTGCAGTACTGCCATCAAAGGTGCTCCCGAAAGATAAACACCGAGTTCCCAGGAAACATCGGCGTATGAAACTGACCTTGCAGGCACAGAATAGTTGAGCCTATCGCGTCGCCTGCATGGAAACATATAGAGTGCCCTGACCGGTATCAGGGCGGTGCAGAATAATTGAATCTTCAGGCCGAGAGAATAGACCTGTCAGGGCGCTCACGTATTTAAATCAGTGAGTTATAAAAGATAAACCCGAATCGTACATTTAATCGGGCAAGTGCTTGTATACCGGGGCGTGGCGGAACCTCATGGTTGCTTGCCGGTCCGATACGCCGTGTCCCTTTGCCGCCTGTTCAAGGAGCCGTCAATGAATGAAGACGAACGCTACGTTGCCAACAGTATCCGCCTGTGGGTGTGGTCCGGTTTTTATACGGTCGAAGAAATGACCGACATGGTCGACGATATTCTGGAAGACGATTGTGATGGTGGCATGCTCAAGCGCCTGATCGAACCGCAATTGCAGGATAAACGCGAGCAGCAGAAAACCTGGCCGACGGTCACGGCCTGTGACCGGCTTGACAGCGTCTTCGAGCAACTGCACGAAGACGGTATCTGTGCACTGGGCAATGCCGGCTACACCCTGTCCGAAGGGTTTACCGAAATAGCCGAGGTGGTTCACGAGGCGCCTGAAGGGCACTATCACGGCTTCTGCTTTTATCACGGTCAGGACATCGAGCGCGCCATCGAAGAAGGCGGGCTGATGATCGCGTTCGGGGCGACGGCCGATGATCCTGAGCACAGCCTGCGCGTGGCGCGGCATGTCGTCGATGCCCTGCAAGCGGCCGGCTTCGAGGTGAAGTGGGACGGCACGATCGAACAGCGTATCGATCTGCCGGGCTTTCAATGGTTACGCCGCAGCTGACGGTTCAAGCGACGCGAGGGTGTCGCTTGATCAGGTGCACCAGCCACAGGCACAGGCCAAAGGCAATCAGGGCCAGTGCCGTGAGCAGGTGGATCACCGCCTCGCTGCCCCAGGTGGCGATCACATAGCCGCACGCCAGAGGGGCTGCGGCCTGGGCGAGCAGGGCGGGGCGGGCCATGCGTCCGGACACCACGGCGTAGTCGGCTGGATGCACCACCACCATCGGCAAGGTGCTCTTGACGATGGCGCGCAAGCCGTTGCCCACGCCGTAGCACAGCAGGCCCCAGATCACCAGGTCCTGGGCAAAGTCGACCAGCAGCAGGCCCAGCGCAGTCATGCCGCTGGACAGCAAGGCGGTAAACATCGGCGCCTGGCGCTTGATCAGCAGGTCCCCGATGCGGCACAGCACCTGCGCCGGACCAATCAATGCGCCCAGGGCAATGGCCGACGCCAGGCTGTGACCGCGCGCCTGCAACACGGTCAGCAAGACGATCGACAGGCATGTCATCAGCGCGGCGGCAATCGCAAACAGCGCCGTCATGCAGCCATAGATAGAAGGCGCCAGTGCGTGTCCGTTGCCAGCGGCAGCCTTGGCACGAGGCGGCATAGGCACGTGCTCGGCCAGGGCATAGCGGTACAACGGAAACAGGGTAAACAGTACGACGACGGCCAGCACCGCGCAGGTCGAACGCCAGCCCATGGCCTGGTTCATGACGGCCAGCAATGGCCAGATCAGCGTGGTGGTGAACCCTGAGATCAAGGTGATGCCGACGATCACCGGCCGGGCCTTCATGCCGTACATCGCGCCCAGCGAAGTGAACAGCGCGTCATACAGGCCCGTGGCCATGGCCGCGCCCAGCACGGCCCAGGCCAGCAGGAACACCGGCAGCGACGGGGCAATGGCCAGCAACCCCAGGCCGGCGGCCAGGATCAATCCGTGCGCGGCCAGCACCTTGCGCCCGCCCACCCGCGTAATCAGCCGACCGCACAAGGGCGACATCAGGGCTGCTACCAGCAGGCCGAGCGAGGCGCCGCCCAGCACCCATTGGTGCGACCAGCCGGTGTCGGCCGCGATGGGGTCGGCCAGCACACCGAGCAGGTAGAACGAGCCGCCCCATGAGAGGATTTGCAGCAGGCCAAGCAGGACGATCTTGCGGCGGTTGGGACGCTGGGGTTCGGTGGCGGTGTTCAAACAGGGTCCTTCGATCACGGTCTGGCGCCGGCAGCGGCGCAAAAGGGAAGCAGCTTAACGGCTCAAGCCGGTGCTTTACAGGCTGTTTTGACCCTGACTGCCATGGCGCGCCGCGCAATCAAGCGGCTTGCGCGGCCGCAATGATCGAAATCGTCCCGTTACGCTCGATGATGGCGTAGCGAATCTGCTCAAGACTGACCAGGCCCTGACCGGTGCGTGCCGCCTCCAGCACGTCTTCTTCGGTCACGCGTGCCTCTTTCATGCGCTGGTGCAGCCACTGACCGTGCTCGACGATGAGAGTCGGCCCGCCGTCCACCACGCGCGCCAGACGCCCGTAACGCCGCTTGAGGCGGGTGAAGCCGACATCAATGGCAATCAGCGTGGCGATGATCAGAATCGAATTGGTGACCGAGAAATCGTCGCCCAGCAAGGCCTGCTGGGTGGCCTCGCCGACGATCAACAGCAAGACGAAATCGAAGGTGGTCAGGTCGGCCAGGGAGCGGCGCCCGGCAATCTTGAACAGCACCACCAGGGCCAGGTACATCACTGCGGCGCGCAAGACGGCATCCATGAAGGGTGTCCTCCGTATCAGGGGTAAATGAACTTGCCGATGTCCAGCGCCGGTCCGTCCTGCAGGCCGATCACGCCGCGATAGCGCCCCACGCCGTTGCTGCGCAGGGTCAGGTACAGCGTGGCAAGGCCTTGGGCATCGGCCTGCAGGGGGACCAGCAAGTCCTGGCCACGGCTGCGCGAAGGCGCCGGCAGCGGGTACATCGTTTCGATGGAATACCCTCGCAGCAACTCGCCGCCCATCACCACGTAATGAATCCTGCCAGGCGCACTGTGCGTAGAGATCACCAGGTCTTCCTGGGCACCATTGCGGCTGAAACGCTCGTACTCGACCTGCAGGCGTGCGTCTGCGGTGCGGGCCTGGACATGGCTGAGCGGCCCCTTGGAGAACAGACCGGCCAGCGCCAGGGCGATCAGCATCAGCAAGGCCAGCCAGCCAACCCGCTCGAAGCGCCAGAACCTGCGCTGCAAGGCCATGTCTTCCCGGACCGGTTCCTGCCGATTGGCAAACTCGTCGTGGTTCATGAGCGATTCCTTGCGCACCCGCGCTGTTTTCATGCAGACCGCAGCAAACCTGGGCTTGCTCATTTTTTCGTGCGCCGGGCGTCATGTCGTGCCTGCGTCTGCGCTTTGCTGCAATCAGACAATGCAGGCCTGCGTATTGACGCCGGTGTCTGGCCCTGTCGAAATGGCCCGCCTGTGCCGTACCGATCTGAAGCGCGTGCCTGAGTGCTGCGCCTGCTTCGACCCGAATATGAGTGAACACGTCCATGATAGAAGTCACCGAAGTTTCCATTGCCCGGCTGCGCGCCGCGCTTGAGGCCGGCCAGACCACGGCGCTCGAGCTGGTCAAGGCGTACCTGGCCCGTATCGAGGCCTTTGATGGTCCGGGCACGGCCACCGCCCTCAATGCCGTGGTGGTGCGCAACCCCGAGGCGCTCGCCGAGGCCGAGGCCAGCGATGCCCGCCGCGCGCGCGGCCAGGTGCTGGGACCGCTCGATGGCATTCCCTACACCGCCAAGGACAGTTACCTGGTCAAGGGCCTGACTGCTGCATCCGGCAGCCCGGCGTTCAAGGACCTGGTGGCGCACAAGGATGCCTTCACCGTCGAGCGCCTGCGCGCTGCCGGTGCCATCTGCCTGGGCAAGACCAATATGCCGCCCATGGCCAATGGCGGCATGCAACGCGGCGTTTATGGCCGTGCCGAAAGCCCTTATAACGGCGACTACCTGACGGCGCCCTTTGCATCGGGTTCCTCCAATGGCGCCGGCACGGCCACCGCGGCGAGCTTTGCCGCCTTTGGCCTGGCCGAAGAAACCTGGTCGAGCGGGCGCGGGCCGGCGTCCAATAACGGCTTGTGCGCCTATACACCTTCACGCGGGGTGATCTCGGTGCGCGGCAACTGGCCGCTGACCCCGACCATGGACGTGGTCGTGCCCTATGCGCGGACCATGGCCGACCTGCTCGAAGTGCTCGACGTCGTGGTGGCCGACGACCCCGACACCCGTGGCGATCTGTGGCGCCTGCAACCCTGGGTGCCGATCCCGAAAGCCTCGACGGTGCGCCCGGCGTCCTATCCGGCGCTGGCAGCCGGCCCCGGTGCGCTGGCTGGCAAGCGCTTCGGCGTGCCGAAGATGTTCATCAACCAGGACCCGGAAATGGGCACCAGCGAGGCCCCCGGCATCGGTGGCCCGACCGGCCAGCGCATTGACACCCGGCCAGCGGTGATCGACCTGTGGGCACAGGCGCGCCAGGCGTTGCTGGCCGCCGGTGCCGAGGTGGTCGAGACCGATTTTCCGCTGGTGTCCAACTGCGAAGGCGACCGCCCGGGCGCGCCGACGGTGTTCAATCGCGGCCTGGTTTCCAAAGCCTTCATGCACGATGAGCTGTGGGAACTGTCGGGCTGGGCCTTTGACGACTTCCTGCGGGCCAATGGCGATCCGGCCCTGAACCGCCTTGAAGACGTCGATGGCGCGCAGATTTTCCCGCATGACCCTGGCACCTTGCCCAACCGCGAAGATGAACTGGCGGCGGGTATGGACGAGTACGTGAACATGGCCAAACGGGGCATTACGCCCTGGGACCGCATTGCCACATTGCCGGACGGCTTGCGTGGCCTTGAACAGACGCGACGCCTCGACCTGGAAGACTGGATGGACCGTCTGCAACTGGACGCGGTGATCTTTCCCACCGTCGCCGACGTGGCGCCCGCCGATGCCGACGTCAACCCGGCGTCCAACGACATTGCCTGGCGCAACGGGGTCTGGGTCGCCAATGGCAACCTTGCCATCCGCCACCTGGGCGTGCCGACCGTGACTGTGCCCATGGGGGTAATGGCCGACATCGGCATGCCGGTGGGCCTGACCTTCGCCGGGCGCGCCTATGACGACAATGCGCTGCTGCACCTGGCCTCGGCCTACGAGGCCACCGGCAACAAGCGCCAGGTGCCACCGCGTACGCCGCCGCTGGCATAAGAATGGGCAGGGTGGTGCGCTCATGCGCACCACCGATCCATTTCCATTTGCCAGCATGGGACAGGCTGGTTACTGTGCGCCCATCCAGTGCCCCTTTGCCGATGGTTGAACCGCGCAGTGACCCTTCCAAGCCCTCTACCGCCATCGCCCGGCGCTGAGCCTGTGCCCGCGCGCTACACCGTCGCGGTGCGGGCCTTGTGCGAGTTCACGGCCAAGGCCGGTGACCTGGACCTGCGCTTTACCCCGTCACCCACGGCGCTTGAAGGCATGCTCGGGCACCAGACCGTGGCCACCCGGCGTGGTGCGGCGTATCAGGCCGAAGTGTCGCTGACAGGCGAGCATGGCGCCCTGACCGTCCGCGGCAGGGCCGATGGCTATGACCCGATCCTCAACCAGCTCGAGGAGGTCAAGACCTACCGTGGTGACCTGGACGCCATGCCCGACAACCATCGTCAGTTGCACTGGGCGCAGGTCAAGGTCTACGGCTGGCTGTTGTGCCAGCAACGCCAGTTGCGCGAGGTGACCCTGGCACTGGTGTATTTCAATGTCGCCACCGAGCGCGAGACACTGATCCGCCAGCACTTCAGCCGCGATGAACTGCACACGTTCTTCGTGCGCCAGTGCGACCTGTTCCTGCACTGGGCCGGGCAGGAGCTGGCGCACAGCGGCGCACGCAACCGGGCGCTTGCCGACCTGAGCTTTCCGCACGAGGCCTTCCGGACCGGTCAGCGGGTTTTGGCCGAGTCGGTCTATAAAGCCGTGAGCACCGGTCGCTGCCTGATGGCCCAGGCGCCGACCGGCATTGGCAAGACCCTGGGCACTCTGTTTCCGTTGCTCAAGGCCATGCCGGTGCGCGGGCTGGACAAAGTGCTGTTCCTGACCGCCAAGACCCCCGGTCGCCAACTGGCCCTCGATGCCCTGGCAACCCTTGGCCGGCATGCGCCGGGCCTGCCGTTGCGGGTGCTGGAAATGGTCGCCCGTGACAAGGCCTGCGAGCACCCGGATAAAGCCTGCCATGGCGAATCCTGCCCGCTGGCCCAAGGGTTCTACGACCGCTTGCCGGCGGCGCGGCAGGCTGCCGTGCAACAGCCGTGGCTGAGCCAGACCGGGGTGCGCGAGGTGGCGCTGGCGCACCAGGTGTGCCCGTACTACCTGAGCCAGGAGCTGGCACGCTGGGCCGACGCGGTGATTGCCGACTACAACTACTGGTTCGACCTCAACGCCATGTTGTTCGGCCTGGCGCAGCTCAACCAGTGGCAGGTGGCCGTGCTGGTGGACGAGGCGCACAACATGGTCGACCGCAGCCGGCAGATGTACAGCGCCAGCCTCGACCAGCAGGCGCTGGCCGAAGTCATCGGTGAAGCGCCGGAACCGGTGAAAAAGGCCCTGCAACGCTTGAACCGGCAATGGAATGCCTTGAACAAGGCCCAGCCCCAGCCTTACCAGGCCCATGCGCAGTTGCCCGGCAAATGGCTGGCCAGCCTGACCGGCTGCATCACCGCGCTGGGCGATTATTTCAATGAACACCCGCAACAGGTTCATGCCGCCGCCTTGCAGGGGCTGTACCTGGAGATGATCGGCTTTACGCGCATTGCCGAGCTGTTCGATGAACATTTCATTTTCGACGTTCTGGTGCGTGATATCGGCCGCCAGCGCAGCCGCTCACGCCTGAGCCTGCGCAACGTGGTGCCGGCGCGCTTTATCGGCCCGCGCCTGAACGCGGCGCGCAGCACGGTGCTGTTTTCCGCGACGCTGACGCCACAGCGCTTTTACACCGACCTGCTGGGATTGCCGGGCACCACGGTGTGGGTCGATGTCGAGTCGCCGTTTCATCACGCCCAGCTGCAAGTGAACATCATCAGCCGCATTTCGACCCGCTACACCCATCGCCAGGCCTCGCTGGCGCCGATTGTGGCGTTGATGGCCGAGCAGTACCGGACGCGGCCGGGTAACTACCTGGCCTTCTTCAGCAGCTTCGACTATCTGCAGCAAGTGCTGGAGCTGATGCGCGACACCCACCCAGAGGTGCCGGTGTGGAGCCAGTCCCGGGGCATGAGCGAGGCCGAGCGCCAGGGCTTTCTGGAGCGTTTTACCCCCACCAGCCAGGGCATCGGCTTTGCCGTGCTGGGCGGCGCCTTCGGTGAAGGCATCGACCTGCCGGGCGCGCGGCTGATCGGCTCGTTCATTGCCACCCTGGGGCTGGCTCAGCTCAACCCGGTCAACGAACAGTTCAAGCAGCGCATGGCTGTGTTGTTCGGTGATGGCTACGATTACACCTACTTGTACCCTGGCGTACAAAAAGTGGTGCAGGCCGCCGGCCGGGTGATCCGTACCCAGGATGACCGGGGCGTGGTGATGCTGATCGATGACCGCTTCGCCGAACCCAAGGTGCAACGGCTGTTCCCGCGCTGGTGGCGGCTGCAATAGCGCACGGTGTGGGGAATCAAAACCGGACGCGACAGTCGAAGTGCCAGTAAACTGCCGCTGGTCTGGTTTTTTCCTACATAGCCAGCCGCTATTTCTTATTTAAATGGAGGTTGCATGAGTCTGAGTCCCCTCGCCGGAAAGCTGGCCCCTGAGCACTTGCTGGTCGACATTCCACGGCTGGTCACCGCCTATTACACCGGCCAGCCGGATGCTTCGGTGACCACCCAGCGTGTGGCCTTCGGCACTTCCGGGCATCGCGGCACCTCTTTCGAGCTGAGCTTCAACGAATGGCACGTTCTGGCCATCAGCCAGGCCATCTGCCTGTACCGCCAGAGCAAGGGCATCGACGGTCCGCTTTTTCTGGGTGCCGACACCCACGCACTGTCGACCCCGGCCAGCGCCACGGCCCTGGAAGTGCTGGCAGCCAACGGCGTGCAGGTGATGATCGCCGTCGGCGACGAGTACACCCCGACACCGGCGGTGTCCCATGCCATCCTTTGCTACAACCGTGGCCGCACCAGCGGCCTGGCCGACGGCATTGTCATTACTCCATCGCACAACCCGCCGCAAAGCGGCGGCTTCAAGTACAACCCGCCCAATGGCGGCCCGGCCGACAGCGATGTCACCAAGTGGATCGAGAACAAGGCCAACGAGTTGCTGGCCGAGCAGGTCGTCGGCGTTTCCCGCATCAGCCATGAAAAGGCCCTGCGGGCCGACACCACCCATCGTCATGATTACCTCAACACCTATGTCGCTGACCTCAAGAGCGTCATCGACCTGGATGCGATTCGCCATTCAGGCCTGAAGCTGGGCGTCGACCCGCTGGGCGGAGCGGGTGTGCGCTACTGGCAGGCCATTGCGGAGCACTACAACCTGGACCTGGACGTGGTCAATCCGCACGTCGACCCGACGTTCCGCTTCATGAGCGTCGACTGGGACGGCCAGATCCGCATGGACCCGTCTTCCAGCCATGCGATGCAGAGCCTCATCGGCCTCAAGGACCGTTACCAGATCGCCTTCGCCTGCGACCCGGACCACGACCGCCACGGCATCGTCACGCCCACGGGCGGCCTGATGACGCCAAACAGCTACCTGGCGGTGGCCATCGATTACCTGTACCAGAACCGCCCGCAGTGGCGCGCCGATGCCGCCGTGGGCAAGACCGTGGTCAGCAGTGGCCTGATTGACCGGGTGGCTGCGCGCCTGGGCCGCACGCTGTATGAAGTGCCGGTCGGCTTCAAGTACTTTGCCCAGGGCCTGTACGAAGGCTCGCTGGGCTTTGGCGGCGAAGAAAGCGCCGGAGCGTCGTTCCTGCGTCGCGACGGCAGTGTCTGGAGCACCGACAAGGACGGCCTGATCCCGGCGTTGCTGGCGGCCGAAATGACTGCCACCAGCGGCAAAAACCCCAGCGAGCGTTATGCAGCGCTGACCGCCGAACTGGGCGAACCATTCTCCACTCGCGTCGATGCCAAGGCCAACCCGCAGCAGAAAGCCGCGCTGGGCAAGCTGTCGCCGGACCAGGTCACCTCCACCGAGTTGGCCGGCGAGCCGATCCAGCGCGTACTCAGCCACGCGCCGGGCAACGACCAGGCCATTGGCGGTCTGAAAGTGATGACAGAAAACGGCTGGTTCGCGGCGCGTCCTTCAGGCACCGAGGACATCTACAAGATCTACGCCGAGAGCTTTATCGGCGGCGAACACCTGCAACGCCTGGTGGCTGAAGCCCAGACGCTGGTAGACACCGCGATCAGTTGATCAGTTGAAACCAAGGCCCGGGCGGTTCATCCCGCCTGGGCGCGCTTGAGGCGTCGATTCTTGCAATACCCCCGTATATTCATGCCCGCCAGCAGCACCTGAAGCACGATCAGTGCCCAGGCGTTGGCGTGCATTCCCCAGATCACCCACAGCACATTGCTCAGGCAGAAGCACCAGAAGCCGACCATGCGCCGGCGCGGTGTCCTGGAGCCGGTGAACCAGGCTGCCAGAACAGTAATGACCATCGCCGGCCATTGCATCAGGTCGATCCACATCGCCATAGCGCTTATTGACTTTCTCGAGGGGTGTCTTTGCGGGGCTCATCGCCGGGCGTCCTGGCCGGGCGCGGTTGGGGTGTCTGGCGCTCGATGGCCGGTTTTTTCTCAAGGTTCTGCCGGCCATCGGGGGTCATGCGGGTTTCCGGGCGTACATTGCTGCCGTCGGTGCCATTGCTGCCACGGGTATCGCCGGACCCGGTACCTGGGGGCAGTGCCGAGCCCCCGGGAGTCATGGGCTGCTGGCCGATGCCGGCCGGAATGTCGCTGACGGTCGCCGCAGTAGCGGTCGCCGCCAGGGCAGGGACGGTCAATACGCAAGCCAGTCCGGCCGTGGCCAGTGCATGACGCAATGAAGTCTTCATGGGTACACCTCTTGATCAAACCCGGACCGCCTTGAAAGGCGACCCTGATAACGGCCGGATTGACGGCTCGCCTCCCTTGAGTGGCTTGGCTGAAACCGGCCACTCATGAGCTTGGGAAATAAAACCGCCCGGCAAAGTTTGATAAAGATCGCTTCGCTGCGACGAATGGACATGATGGAAGGCCGCTCTACTGGCGAAGGCTGTGTGAAGGGTGTTGGCCTTGTCGGCCTCATCGCCGGCAGAGCCGCCTCCCACAGGATTGATGTGACCCTGAATTTCGTGCCTGGCCCCAGACTGTGGGAGGCGGCTTGCCGGCGATGGCTATTTAACAGGCGCAGCAGGTGTATGGGCCTTGCTGGCCTCATCGCCGGCAGAGCCGCTTCCCAAAGAATTGATGTGACCCTGAATTTCGTGCCTGGCCCCGGACTGTGGGAGGCGGCTTGCCGGCGATAGCGGCAAGGAATCTGCCGCATTTGTATCGACTGTCTCATCGAAGTCGCGAGCAGAGCGTCCTTGCGCCCATCATGCATTACGATCAGGCCTGCAGATAAACCACATGCGTATGGGTGTATTCGTATAGCCCATGCTTGCCATCCGCACCGCCCATGCCTGATTTGCGCACTCCGGCATGGAAGCCCTGCATGGCCTCGAAGTTCTCCCGGTTGATGTAGGTTTCGCCAAAGTCGATCTCGCGCATGGCGTGCATCGCTTTGCCCAGGTCGCGGGTGTAAAGCGAGGAGGTGAGGCCGTATTCGCAGTCGTTGGCCAGGGCGATGGCTTCATCCAGGTCATCGACGATCTGGATCGGCAGCACCGGACCGAAAATCTCCTTGCGCATGATCTCCATGTCGGCGTTGCACCCGGCCAGCACGGTCGGCTGGTAATGAAAGCCCGTGCCCTGGTCGGCCACCTGCCCGCCGGTGATCAACTGTGCGCCCTGGGCCTGCGCAGTACGCACCTTGGCCGCCACGCTCTCCAGGCCCTGGCGGTTGATCAGCGGGCCCATTTCCACCGTGCTGTCGGCCAGCGGGTCGCCATAGCGCGTGGCGGCCATGGCTGCGCTGACCTTCTCGATGAACTGATCGGCGATGCTGCGCTCGACATAGACCCGCTCGGCGCAGTTGCACACTTGCCCGGTGTTGATGATGCGCGAGTCACGGATGGCCCGCACCGCCAGTTCCAGGTCGGCATCGGCCAGCACGATGGCCGGTGCCTTGCCGCCCAGTTCCAGGTTGAGCTTGGTAATGTTGGGCGCCGCGGCGCTCATGATCC
This sequence comes from Pseudomonas viridiflava, assembly GCF_900589395.1. GTDB lineage: Bacteria > Pseudomonadota > Gammaproteobacteria > Pseudomonadales > Pseudomonadaceae > Aquipseudomonas. The sequence continues at coordinate 486,711 of NZ_UUIS01000075.1, read as the reverse complement.
GCGCGCCGGTCTCGACGCTGCCGGTGAAGCTGATCATGTCGACCTGACGGTGCGCGGTCAGGGCGGCACCCACGCCGCCGTCGCCGCAGACCACATTGAACACCCCCGCTGGCAGGTCGATTTCGGCCACCAGGCGGGCGAACTCAAAGCAATTGTTGGGCGTTTCTTCACTGGGCTTGATCACGATGGTGTTGCCGGTGACCAGCGCCGGCGCCATCTTGCGGGCGATCAGGAAGAACGGGAAATTCCACGGCAAAATGCCGGCCACCACGCCCAGTGGCTTACGGAACATGAAGATGTTCTCGCCGGGACGGTCGCTGGTGATGATCTCGCCTTCGATGCGCCGCGCCCATTCAGCCATGTAGTCCAGGTAATCGGCGGTGAAATTCACCTCCACTTCGGCCAGCGCCGAAATCTTGCCTTGCTCCAGGGTGATGGTGCGCGCCAGGTGCGGCACGTTTTCACGAATCTTGCTGGCAATCCTGCGCAGGTAGCCTGCCCGTTCATTGGCCGGGCGCCGGCCCCAGGCGGGCTGGGCGGCGCGGGCTGCCGCCAGGGCGGCGTCGACCTGGCTGGCATCGGAGGCGGGAACCTTGGCCAGCAAGGTGCCAGTGGCCGGGTTGAATACATCCAGGTGCTCGGCGCTGCTGACGAACCGGCCATTGATGTAATTCTCGTAGATCGGCAAAGCAGTCATGTTCGATGTTCCTGTTCGATAGGTACGCAAGACTCAGTAGGTGCGCGACGCCGCGCGCTGTTCGGCCGGTTCCCGGTAGCGCGCCAGGTTGTTCAGCGCGGCCTGGCGCATCAGGCTGATGTCGATGGCCACGGCAATGAACTGGCAGCCCCAGGCCTGATAGCGCCGCGCGTCTTCCTCGGCCGGGGCCAGGATGCCGCAGGCCTTGCCGGCGGCGAGCGTGGCGTCGATGGCCTGGCGGATCTTGTCCTGCACCTCGGGGTGCGACGGGTTGCCGACATGGCCCAGCCCGGTGGAGAGGTCGGCAGGACCGATGAACACCGCATCGACGCCTTCGACCGCGGCGATGGCCGCGACGTTTTCGACCCCGGCGCGGGACTCGACCTGCACGATCAGGCACAACTGCTCATGGGCGGTATTGATGTAGTCGGGCACCGCGTCCCAGCGCGTGGCGCGGGTCAGGCCGCCGCCGACACCACGGATGCCGTGCGGCGGGTAACGCATGGCCTGCACCAGGGCCCGGGCCTGCTCGGCGGTTTCGACCATCGGGATCATCAGGGTCTGGGTGCCGATGTCCAGCAACTGCTTGATCAGCACTGGGTCGTGGCCAACTGCGCGCACCACGGGCGCCGTGGTGTAGGGCGCCACGGCCTGCAACTGGGCCAGCACCGAAGGCACGGTGTTGGGCGCGTGCTCGCCGTCGATCAGCATCCAGTCATAGCCGAAGCTGGCGGTGATTTCAGCGCCGTAGCCGGTGGCGAAACCGGCCCAGATGCCGTACTGCGGCTCACCTTTGGCCAAGGCGGCCTTGAATGCGTTGCGGGGCATGCTCATGAGAGGGTTCCTGTGCAAAAGAATCAGTGCTGATACGGGCGATGCAGCTGGCATTCAGGGTTCAGGTCGACGCCAAAGCCGGGCTTGTCGAGTTTCGACAGGCGCATGCGGCCGTTTTCCGGTACCGGCTCGCCGAGCAGTTGCGGGTGGAACATTGGCACCACCTCATCGGCCTTGGGCGCCATCATCAGAAATTCGGCGAACGGGCTGTTGGTGCGTGTGGCCACGAAGTGGTAGCTGTAGACCGACGAGCCGTGCGGCACCACCATGGCGCTGTGGGCGTCGGCCAGGGCCGAGATCTTGATCAGTTCGGTGATGCCGCCGCACCAGCCGACATCGGGCTGGATGATGTCGCAGCAGCCCATCTCCAGCAGCATGCGAAAGCCCCAACGGGTGGCTTCGTGCTCGCCGGTGGTTACCAGCATGCCGGTGGGCACGTTTTTCTTCAGGGCCGCGTAGCCCCAGTAGTCGTCGGGCGACAGCGCCTCTTCGATCCACTTCAGGCCGAACTCGTGGGCGCCCTGGGCCAGGCGGGTGGCGTAGTTGAGGTCCAGGCTCATCCAGCAGTCGAGCATCAGCCAGAAGTCCTTGCCGACCCGCTCGCGCATCACCGCCAGGTGCTCAAGGTTCTTGCGCAGGCCTTCTTCACCTTCGGCCGGGCCGTGGTGCAGGGGCAGCTTGCCGCCGATAAAGCCCATTTTCTGGGCCAGGTCGGGGCGGGCGCCGGTGGCGTAGAACTGCAATTCGTCACGCACCGCACCGCCGAGCAATTGATGCACCGGCTCCTGGCGGACCTTGCCCAGCAGGTCCCACAGCGCCAGGTCAATGCCGGAAATGGTGTTGATCACCAGGCCCTTGCGCCCGTAGTACTGGGACGAAAAGTACATCTGGTCCCAGATGCGCTCGATGTCGGTGACCTTGGCGCCCTCGACGAAACGCGCCAGGTGTTTTTCGACGATATAGGCCGCCGGTTCACCGCCGGTGGTCACCGCAAAGCCGACATTGCCGTCGCTGTCCTCGACCTCGACCACCAGCGTGCCCAGCACATTGATGCCGAAACTGCGCCGGCTCTGGCGGTATTCGGGGTATTTACTCATGGGGGTGGCGATATGGTCGTCGATCCAGTGACCGTCGCCCTGGTCGTGGTAATCGGCGCCGCCGCCTCGCAGAACGTAGGCGCGAACGTGTTTGATGGTCGGAGTGGCCATGGTGGATGCCTCTTGATCAATGCTGGAAGGTTGGCTGCTTGTGCGGCTGGGCCGTGCGCGGGGCACGAATGCCCATCACCAGCGCGGCAGCGATGAAAGTGGTTACGGCCAGCAGGTACAGGCCTGCCGCCGGAGACTGGAAGGCGCCTTCGGCCCAGTTCTTGAGAATGGGCGCGATAAACCCGCCCAGGGCGCCGAAGGAGTTGATCAGCGCAATGGCGCCAGCGGCTGCGGAGCCGGCCAGAAAGCTGCCCGGAAAGGTCCAGAACACCGGCTGCACGGCAATGAAGCCCGACGCGGCAAAGCACAGGGCCAGAATGCCCAGCACCGGGTTGGCGAAGGTCACCGAGGCGGCGATGCCGAGCCCGGAGACCACCAGGGTCAGCGCGGCGACGGTACGGCGCTGGCCGGTACGATCAGCGATGCCGGGGATTTTCCAGGCCGCGATCAGGGCACACACCCACGGAATGGCGCCGACGATACCGACCATCAGCCCGACCTTGGTACCCAACAGGCCGGCGACCTGGGTAGGCAGGTAGAAGACCACGCCATAGACGCTGGCCTGGATCAGCAGGTAGATCAGGCACAGGTACAGCACGCTCGGCTGGCACAGGACCTTGAGCAAACTGCCGTGGCTCTGTTTCTGGCTGTCTTCGGCGTCCAGCACGGCTTGCAACTGGGTGCGCTCCTGCACGGTCAGCCACTTGGCGTCGGCGGGACGGTTGTCCAGGTAAAAGTACGCCCAGATCCCCACCGCACTGGCCATCAGGCCTTCGACGGCGAACAGCCACTGCCAGCCGTGGCTGCCCAGCACACCGTCCAGCTCCAGCAGCAGGCCCGACAACGGGCTGCCGAAAATGAACGCCAGTGGCGCCCCGAAGTAAAAGAAACCCATGGCCTTGCCGCGTGCGGCACTGGGAAACCAGTAGGTGAGGTACAGGATCACGCCAGGGAAGAAGCCGGCTTCGGCCACGCCCAGCAAGAAGCGCAGTACATAGAAAGTGGTTTCGTTGTGGGCAAAGACCATGGCGGCCGAGACCAGGCCCCAGGTGACCATGATCCGGCACATCCACAGCTTGGCGCCGACCCGGTGCATGATCAGGTTGCTGGGCACCTCAAGCAGCGCGTAGCCGGCGAAGAACACGCCGGCGCCGAAGGCAAAGGCGGCATTACTGATGCCGGTGTCGGCCTGGAAGGCTTGCTTGGCGAAGCCGACATTGGCACGGTCCAGAAAGGCCATGATGTACATCAACAGCAGGAAAGGCAGCAGCCGCCAGGAGACCTTGGCCAGCAATGAGGCAGGGAGAGTGTTCACGTCAGCTTCCTTTTTGGAATTATTCGACTGAGTAACAACAGATGATCTTTGTTGTGGAACAAACTTTACTGCGTACCTATGATGCATGACCAATCGAAATTAGCTGTTAGCCGATACCTTGAGGGTATCGGTCTAAAGAGGGATGCATGAGCGATCACCACCTGTTCGGCCGCCTGCGCTACAAGCATTTGCAGATGCTGATGATGCTCGGCTCCAGCCTCAACCTGCACCGGGCTTCGGTGAGCATGAACATGTCGCAGCCGGCGGCCAGCCGCATGCTGCAAGAAATTGAAGACATGTTTGGCTGCGAGCTGTTCGAGCGCCTGCCGCGCGGCATGCAGCCCACGGCGCTGGGCCGTGAACTGCTGCGCTTTGCCGAGGCGGCGCTGAGTGGCCTGGATCGCTGCGCCGCCGACCTGGCGGCGCGCAAGCAGGGCGGCTACGGCTATTTATCGATCGGCACCATCATGGGCGCCGCACCGGACCTGGTGATGCATGCGGTGGCCGAAATCAAAGCGCTCAACCCGCGCCTGCGCCTGCGCATCATGGGCGACACCAGTGATCAGGTCGTGCAGTTGCTGGAGCAGGGACGGGTGGACATCGCCGTGGCCCGGCGTGACCTGGGCAATGACCGCGAGCAATACGAGTTCGAGCCCTTGGGCAACGAGCAGCTGATTGCCGTGGTGCACAGCGGTCACCCGTTGGCCGACCGGCCACACTTGCAGTGGCATGAACTGGTCAGGGACTGGCCGTGGATCCTGCAGCCGCAGTCGAGCCCGGCCCGGGTGGCCTTCGAACAGGCGCTGCTGCGCCATGAGTTGCCGATGCCGGCGGACATCATCGAATGCAGTTCGGTGTACTCGATGCAGCAACTGGTGCAATTGACCGATGCGGTCATGGTGCTGTCGGAGTCGGCCATGCGCGACTACCTGAAGATGGGCCTGGTGACCGCGCTGCCCATCAGCATTGACGCGCAAATGGCGCCGTTCGGGTTGTTGCGGCGCAAAAATGAACCGATCAGTCGGGAATTGCAGCTGTTCATTGATCTGCTGCGCCGACGCGCTGTCTCGTAGCCCCTACGAAGTCATGCCAGTCAGTCAGGCCTCGGCGCGGGCCTTTGGGAGACAGCAACTGTCTGGCGATGACTATATGACAGGCGCAGCAGGTATATGGGCCTTGCTGGGCTCCTCGCCGGCAAGCCGTCTCCCACAGAATTGATGTCGCCCACGGTCTGGTGCCTGGCATCGGACTGTGGGAGGCAGCTCTGCTGGCGATGACGGGTTTACAGGCTCAGCAGGTGTATGGGCCTTGCTGGCCTCCTCGCCGGCAAGCCGCCTCCCACAGGATTGATGTCGCCCACGGTCTGGTGCCTGGCATCGGACTGTGGGAGGCAGCTCTGCTGGCGATCGGCTGCGCAGCAGTCGTAAGTTTTCAGCGTCTAATCAATTTCCGCGAGCGCTTTGCGTTCAATCGCCGGCAAGCGGACTCCGACAACGTTATTTTGAATAAAACTCAATAAAATCAATAGGTTATTTTGTTTTAGTAGGAGCGCCCAATGGTCGCGAAAAGGCCCGCATGGTCACAGCGACATTCGCGACCGCTGGTCGCTCCTACGGAGGGTGATTTGCCGGCCGGCCGTGTGTTGCGCTGGCAGGTTATGAAGGCGTATCGGTTGCCTTCATTTCGATCACTTCAGACTTGAACGGCTCGTACTGGCCCTTGCTCCACAACTGGCTGGTGAACCAGCCGGCGACTTTCTCGCTGGTCAGTTCCTGGTCCTTGCGCTCGATGAACAGGGCACCCAGGTCGATGGTCTTGGCGAAGTTTTCCTTGTTCAGCACATACTCGCCCATCAGGTTGCCGCCCCACGGCGCGTCGGCATCGACCATGGCAATGGCTGAGTCGCGGTAGAGCAGGGCTGAGGTTTTCAGGCTGTCGGAGGCATTCAACAACGACTCCAGTTGCTCCATTTCCTGGCCGCTCAGTTGACCGCCGGTGTTGATCGCCTTGAGGCTGCCGTCTTCGACAATGGTGAAACTGAAGTTTTTGTCGGCCAGTTCCGGAAACCGTGAGGCCAGGCCTGCCTTGAAGTCGGCGTACGACATTTCAAGCGCGTTGTAGGCTTCTTTGTACTGGGCCGCAGCGGCCTTGAAAATCGTGTTTTCAGGAATGCCGGTCCAGGCTGGCTTGAGCGGCTGGCCGCTGACGCCGCTGCCGGAATCGGGGGAGTAGACGGCAGCAGGCGTAATCAACGTCTTGACCGTGCTGGCGTCAAGCAAGTCGGTCTGTGTCTTGATCGATTCGGTCGAGCGGGTCAGGTTGACGGTGGTCGATGGGTTGAAAAGGGCATTAAGCGAGACATCCATCTCATCACTCCATGATTGGTGGGCGTACAGAGTTGATCGGCCACCAGGGCCAGAACTGTATGCTCAGCCTGACCGGCGGTTCAGGTTCTCACCAGCGACTCACGGTTGATTTCGGCAATCGAGCGGGCCCCGGTCAGGACCATGGCCACGCGCATTTCCTTCTCGATCAGTTCCAGCAAGTGGCTCACACCCGCGCCACCGGCCGCGGCCAGCGCATAGATAAAGGCCCGGCCGAGCATCACGCTGTCGGCGCCCAGGGCAATCATGCGCAGCACATCCAGGCCATTGCGAATACCCGAGTCAGCCAGGATAGCCAGGCTGCCCTTGACCGCGTCGGCAATCGCCGGCAGTGCCCGGGCCGTGGACGGTACGCCATCGAGCTGGCGACCGCCGTGGTTGGAAACCACAATGCCGTCGGCGCCAAAGCTCACCGCATCGCGGGCGTCTTCGGCGTCCAGAATGCCCTTGATGATCATCGGCCCTTGCCAGAATTCGCGAATCCACTCCAGGTCCTTCCATGAAATGGACGGGTCGAAGTTGGCGCCCAACCAGCCGATGTAGTCGGCCAGCCCCGTGGGGTGGCCGCGGTAGGTCGAGATATTGCCCAGGTCATGCGGCCGCCCGTTGAGGCCCACGTCCCAGGCCCAGGCCGGATGGGTGAACGCCTGCAGCATGCGCCGCAACGGCGCGTTCGGGCCGCTCATGCCCGAGTGCGCATCGCGGTAACGCGCGCCCGGCACCGGCATGTCGACGGTGAACACCAGCGTGGTCACACCGGCGGCCTTGGCGCGTTCCAGAGCGTTCTTCATGAAGCCGCGGTCCTTGAGCACATACAGCTGGAACCACATCGGCCGCTTGATCGCCGGGGCGACTTCCTCGATGGGGCACACCGACACAGTCGACAAGGTGAAGGGGATGCCCTTGGCATCGGCCGCCCGTGCGGCCTGCACTTCACCACGGCGGGCGTACATGCCGGTCAGGCCGACCGGCGCCAGCACCACCGGCATGGCCAGGGTTTCGCCCAGCAACTGCGTTTGCAGGCTCAGGTCCGACATGTTGCGCAGTACCCGCTGGCGCAGGGCGATATCGGCCAGATCGGCAACATTGCGCTTCAAGGTGTGCTCGGCATAGGCGCCACCATCGATGTAATGGAACAGGAACGGCGGCAGCTTGCGTTGGGCGACGGCGCGGTAGTCGGTGGAGGCCGAAATGATCATGGCAGGAGCATTCTCTGTTGTTGTTCGCGTTTGACGACAGTCTAGTGGCAGACACTCATAACGGACCATTGCGATTTAGCGAGCGGTCGATACCTTGTGGTTATCGATGCGCCGGCCTAATCGCTGAACAGTTCAAACATCAGGTCGCGAAACCATTGGTTCGCCGGGTCCTTGTGGTAACGCGCATGCCAGAACAGATTGATGGCGATTTCCGGCAGCGGCACCGGCAAGGGCAGGGCCAACAGGTCGAAGGGCGCCAGGCAGGTCGAGGCAAAGCGCTCCGGCACGGTGGCCACCAGGTCGCTGCGCTGCAAAATATGCCCCACGGCCACAAAATGCGGTACCTGCAGGCGAATGTCGCGCTGCAGGCCGGCGCGGCGCAGGTGCTGTTCGACCTCGCCGTGGCCGGTGCTGATGGCGGCCACATGGACGTGGGCCTGGCGGCAGAAGCTTTCGACGGTCATGGGCTGACGCGCCAGCGGATGATCGCGCCGGCACAGGCACACGTAGCGATGGATGAACAGCCGGCGCTGATAGAAGCCGTTCTGCAGGTCCGGTTGCAGGCCGACCGCCAGGTCGACGGCGCCGCCGGCCAGGCCTTCCGATAACTGCGCATCGCTGCGAACGGTGGTGACCGAGACGCCAGGGGCACGTTGTAACAAGGCCTCGATCAGGCGCGGCATGAACCAGATCTCACCGATGTCAGTCATCGCCAGGGTAAAGCGCCGCAGACTCGACGCCGGGTCGAACCCCACCCGGGGTTGCAAGGCCTGGCCCAGCAACGCCAGGGCCTGCGCCACCGGTTTGGCCAGGCTGGCTGCATAGGGCGTGGGCTGCATGCCACGCCCGGTGCGCACGAACAGCTCGTCGTTAAGCGCAGTGCGCAGGCGCTTGAGGGCGTTGCTCATGGCCGGCTGGCTGAGCCCCAGGTGTTCGGCGGCGACCGAGACCTGCTGGTCGATCAGCAATTGATGCAGCACCCGCAACAGGTTGAGGTCGAGGTCGCGCAGGTTCATATGGGCCAATTCCAATTCGTAAACATCTTGTCGATCGCTCAAGCCCGGATTCAGAACAGAACGCCCATTTGTGGGAACGACCAGCGGTCGCTCCTACGGATTTTGTGCCGAGCGTGGATTCCCGGCTGAAAAAATTATTCACAACAGTGATAGTTTCTATACGTTCTACTGCATTTATCAATACCGTAGCACGGCGCACCATGGGCCCACTCCAAAAACAATCAGCCCGATGGGGGTGCCTTATCATGCAAAACCCTTCTTCCTTGCGTGTCGCCATTGTCGGTGGCGGTATCGCCGGTGTGGCGCTGGCCATCGACCTGTGCCGCCATGCCCACCTCGATGTCCAGCTGTTCGAAGCCGCAGCGGCCTTTGGTGAGGTCGGTGCCGGGGTATCGTTCGGCGCCAATGCCGTGCGCGCCATTGCCGGCCTGGGAATTGCCGAACCTTACCGGCTCATCGCCGACCAGACCCCTGCGCCCTGGCAGGATGTGTGGTTCGAGTGGCGCCGGGGCACGGATGCCGCTTACATGAGCGCCAGTGTCGCCACCGGTGTCGGCCAGTCTTCGGTGCACCGTGCCGACTTTCTCGATGCACTGGCCGCCCAGTTGCCCGAAGGCATTGCCCGGTTTTCCAAGCGTGCCACCCATGTCAGCCAGCTCGAAGATCATGTGCGCATTGCCTTTACCGACGGCACCACGCACGAGTGCGACGTGCTGATCGGAGCCGATGGCATCAAGTCGTCGATTCGCGACCATGTGTTGACCGGCCTTGGCCAGCCGCTGGCCAGCCCCCGCTTCAGCGGCACCTGCGCCTATCGCGGCATGATTGACAGCGACACCCTGCGCGCCGCCTACCGTGAGCGCGGCGTGGACGAGCATTTGCTCGATGTGCCGCAAATGTACCTGGGCCTGGATGCGCACATCCTGACGTTTCCGGTCAAACAGGGCCGCCTGATCAACGTCGTGGCCTTTATTTCGGACCGCAGCCAGGCGCAGCCGGTCTGGCCCAAGGATCAGCCCTGGGTGCGCAGCACCACCCAGGAAGAAATGCTGCAGGCCTTCAAAGGCTGGGGCGATGCGGCGCGCATCCTGCTCGAATGCATTCCATCGCCCACCCTCTGGGCCTTGCATGAACTCGATGAATTGCCCGGTTACGTGCACGGTCGCGTCGCGCTGATCGGCGATGCGGCCCACGCCATGCTGCCGCACCAAGGTGCCGGCGCCGGGCAGGGGCTGGAAGATGCCTGGCTGCTGGCACGGCTGCTGGCCGACCCGCAGGTGCTGGAAGCATCGTTGCCCCAGGTGCTGGCGGCGTATGACGCCATTCGCCGACCGCGTGCCTGCCGCGTGCAGCGCACCTCGCACCAGGCCGGCGAGCTGTACGAACTGCGTGAGCCGCGCACCGCTGCCGATGAAGGTCTGCTGGCGCAAACCCTGGCCGAGCGTTTCGCCTGGTTGTGGGAGCATGATTTCGACAATGAACTGCGCCAGGCCCGGCAGCGGCTGGGCTGGTTGCAGGCAGCCTGATCGGCCAGCACCGCAGGCCTGACCTGCGGTTTCCATAACAACAATAAAGAGTCACGCCATGCGCACAATCAATGTCACCGCCCTGCTGGACGGGGTTCGTTTCAATGCCTTTCATGCCCGCGTGCTGCTGTGGTGCGCGCTGATCATCATTTTCGATGGCTATGACCTGGTGATCTACGGCGTAGTGCTGCCCTCGCTGATGGCCGAATGGGGCCTGAGCGCCATGCAGGCCGGGGCGCTGGGCAGTTGCGCGCTGGTGGGCATGATGATCGGCGCGCTGTTCTTCGGTTCGCTGTCGGACCGCATCGGCCGGCGCAAGACCATTGCCTTTTGCGTGATTCTGTTCAGTGGTGTCACCGCACTCAATGGCCTGGCGCAAAGTCCGGAAATGTTTGGTTTGTGCCGCTTTATCGCCGGGCTCGGCATTGGCGGGGTGATGCCCAATGTGGTGGCCTTGATGAATGAATACTCGCCCAAGCGCTCGCGCAGTACCCTGGTGGCGATCATGTTCAGCGGCTACTCACTGGGCGGCATGTTGTCGGCGGGGCTGGGCATGTGGCTGATGCCGCTGTGGGGCTGGCAGGCGGTGTTCTATGTGGCGGCCATTCCCTTGCTGGTGCTGCCGCTGCTGATCCGCCAGTTGCCCGAATCGATGAATTACCTGCTGCGCAGCGGCCAGACCGAAAAGGCCCAGGCCATTCTGGAACAGGCCGTGCCGGATTACCGTCCCGCCGCAGGCGATGCGCTGGAGCAGGCCTCGGGCCGGCATGCCAATGTCTCGATCGGTGAGCTGTTTCGCGATGGCCGCACGCTGAACACACTGATGCTGTGGCTGGCGTTCTTCTGCTGCCTGTTGATGGTCTATGCGCTCAGTTCATGGTTGCCCAAGTTGATGAGTGGCGCCGGCTACGGCCTCAACTCCAGCCTGACCTTTTTGCTGGTGCTCAATCTGGGCGCGATTGTCGGCGCGATCGGTGGCGGCTGGCTGGGGGACCGGGTCGGGCTGGGCAAGGTGCTGCTGGGGTTCTTCATCTGTGGCGCGCTGGCCCTGGCGCTGTTGTCGTTCAAGGCGCCGCTGGCAGTGTTGTACCTGCTGGTGGCGATTGCCGGTGCCTGCACCATCGGCACACAGATTCTCGCCAATGCCTGCACCGTGCAGTACTACCCGGCGCAGATCCGCAGCACCGGGTTGGGTTGGGCCATGGGCATCGGCCGTACCGGTGCGATCATCGGCCCGTTGCTGGGCGGCGCGCTGCATGCCTCAGGCTTGCCGCTGCAAGCGAGCTTTCTGGTGTTTGCCTTGCCAGGGCTGGTGGGCGCACTGGCGGTGCTGGTGTTCCTGTTCAACACGTCCGGCGCGCCGCTGACAGCTGTAAAAGCTGCCAGCCTGTAAACGCGGGCTGGCGTTACTGCGTGGTCTTGGAGCCTGCGCCAATCTGCCAGATATACGGCGGTTCAGTGCCGTTGATTTCCCAGTCGCCGATGATGCGTTCCTTGTAGATCAGCGGGTTGTGCGAGGCAGCGGTGCGGGCGTTGCGCCAGTGGCGGTCGAGCTGTTTGCCGGTGCTGGTGGCCGAGGCGCTCAGGGCATTGAACAGCTCGCTGGTGGCGCGCAGTACCAGGTCACTGATCACCACCTGGCCCTGGGCCGATTCCAGCTCGGCTGCAAGGTTGGCCTGGCGCTCGGCCTCGACGTCAGTGTCGAAATGCGCCAGATAAGCCCCGTGCGAGGCTTGGGCGGCCCGCACGGCGGTGGCTTCGGCGGCATACACCTGCGCCGAGGCGCGACCCACCACCTGCTGCACCAGCGGGTCGCGGTCCACCGAGGAGGCATTGCCGTGGCTGAACACCCGGGTGCGCTGGCGGACCTGGCTGGAAAAGTCCCGCACCGCCGCCCGGCCACTGCCGACCAGCACAGCCAGCAACACCAGTTGGTAGAACGCGGTCTGGTACTTGAAGCGTCCGGCGAAGGGCAGGATGTCGTGTTCGGCCACTTCGGCATTCACAAACACCGACGTGCCGCTGCCGGTGGTTCGCTGGCCAAACCCGTCCCAGTCATCCTGCAGTGTCACGCCCGGTTGGGCGGTGCGCGTGACGGCGATCACGTCTTCGCCGGTGTCGTCGCGCTGGGCATACAGGTCGACCCAGTCGGCGAAGATACTGCCGGTGCTGTAGTGCTTGGTGCCGTTGACCACCCAGCGTTCGCCGTCGTGTGACACACGGGTGATGACCTGGCCCAGCTTGACGTTGCCCACTTCGGTCCAGGCATTGCCGACCAGTTCGCCCTTGACGAAGCGTTCGAACCACAGCGTCTGGTCGGTGTGGGCATGGGCGTTGAGGCGGTCCTCGACAAAAGCAAAGTGGCCGCGCAAGGCCTGGGGGATGTTGGAGTCGGCCTCGGCCAGCTCGATCAGCAACTGCAAGAGTTGCGTCAGCGAGGCGCCATCGCCGCCGTGCTCACGCGGCACGCGCACCGCGCCAAAACCTGCTTGCTTCAACCAGCGAATCGGCTCATGGGGCAGGGTGCGGCTGTGCTCGCGCGCCAGCGCCGTGTCGGCGATGCGCTTGAAGATCGGGCGCAACCGTTCGGCAAGCGTCGAATAGTCGGTTCCGGTGGACAACTGGGGCAAGTGCTGCTGTGCAGACATCGGGGTATCTCCTGGATCAATGAGCGATACCGGGCTTTCGCAAGCTTCGTGCCTGACTGGTAAATCCTTGAAAATCATAGGTTTGAAAGCTTTCTAATGAGGCGTGTGCTGTGCCCTGTGCAGCAGCGTGCACAAGTGCTGTTGCCAGGCGTACAGCGACATGAACCAAGGCGACCTGTCGATGCCGGTGCGCACTGTCCGTGGATCAACAGTCGTTTCACACCTTGCTGTTGAACGAACATCACGACCACCCTGCGCATGGTTTATATATTATTGATTTATATAGGTTTTAATGTTTGGCACGGTTGCTGCTCTAGCGTCCTGTATCGAGGCATGTGCCTGGGAGGATGAAATGAGCAAGACAATCAAGGTCGTGGTGGTCTCCGGCAGCCTGCGCACCCCATCGCGAACCCATGGCCTGTTGCAGGCCGTGGCCCATCAACTGCAACAACGCCTGCCGGTCGAGGTGCACTGGGTGCGCGTCGCCGAACTGGCCGGCACGCTGGCCGGTTCGCTGGAGCGCGACACGGCCTCGCCGGCCTTGCTGCCGCACCTAGAGGCCATCGAAAACGCCGACCTGATCATCGCCGGCAGGCCGGTCTACCGCGCGTCCTATACCGGGCTGTTCAAGCACCTGTTCGACTTGGTCGACCACCAGTCGCTCAAGGGGGTGCCGGTATTGCTGGCGGCCACCGGTGGCAGCGACCGCCATGCGCTGGTCATCGATCACCAGTTGCGTCCGCTGTTCGGCTTCTTCCAGGCGCACACCTTGCCCTACGGCCTGTATGTGGCCGCCGAGGCCTTTACCGATTACCAGTTGCTTGAGGCCACGCACCTGGCGCGCATCGCGCGGGCGCTCGATCCGGTCATTGCCTTTTTTCAGCCCGCAGCGCTCAGCGCTGCCTGATTTTCACGCTTTCAAGGAGTCATCGACATGAGCCAACAACCGATCAAGTTCGCCTACTGGGTGCCCAACGTCAGCGGTGGTCTGGTGGTCAGCAACATTGAACAGCGCACCAGCTGGGACATTGACTACAACCGTACGCTGGCGCAGATCGCCGAGCGTGCCGGCTTCGACTATGCGCTGTCGCAGATCCGCTTTACCGCCGGCTACGGCGCAGAATTCCAGCACGAGTCGGTGACCATCAGCCATGCACTGCTGGCCGCGACCACCACGCTCAAGGTCATCGCCGCCATTTTGCCCGGCCCCTGGAACCCGGTGCTGGCCGCCAAGCAACTGGCGACCATCGACCAGTTCACCCAAGGCCGGGTGGCTATCAACGTGGTATCGGGCTGGTTCAAGGGTGAGTTTCATGCCATTGGCGAGCCGTGGCTGGACCATGACGAGCGTTATCGCCGCTCCGAGGAGTTCATTCGGGCCCTCAAGGGCATCTGGACCCAGGACAACTTCACTTTCAACGGCGACTTCTACCGCTTTCGCAACTACACCTTGAAGCCCAAGCCGCTGCAGCAGCCGCACCCGGAAATCTTCCAGGGCGGCAGTTCGCGGGCCGCGCGTGACATGGCTGCGCGGGTGTCAGACTGGTATTTCACCAACGGCAATACCGTCGAGGGCATCAAGGCCCAGGTCGACGACATCCGCGCCAAGGCGGCGGCCAATGGTCACTCGGTCAAGGTCGGCGTCAATGCCTTCATCATTGCCCGCGACACCGAGCAAGAGGCCCAGGCGGTGCTGCGCGAGATCATCGACCAGGCCAACCCCGAGGCGGTCAATGCCTTCGGCCATGAGGTCAAGAACGCCGGCGCAGCCAGTCCTGAAGGCGAGGGTAACTGGGCCAAGTCGACCTTCGAGGACCTGGTGCAGTACAACGACGGCTTCAAGACCAACCTGATCGGCACCCCACGGCAGATCGCCGAGCGCATCGTGGCGCTCAAGGCGGTGGGGGTGGACCTGATTCTTTCAGGGTTCTTGCATTTTCATGAAGAGGTCGAGTACTTCGGCCAACGTGTGTTGCCGCTGGTGCGCGAGCTGGAAGCCCGTAAACACCCTGCGCCGGCTGTCGCCTGATGAGCGCTCAGGCGCTGACCTTGCCCGCCTGGCTGGCGCATCAGGCCGGCGCACGGGCGCACGCCGTTGCCCTGCGCCATAAAACCCTGGGTATCTGGCAGGCCTTGACCTGGGCGCAACTGCAACAGCAAGTGCTGCGCGTGGCGGCCAGCCTGCAGGCCAGTGGGTTCCGGCCCGGCCAGCAATTGGTGATCCTCAGCCGGCCACGGCCCGAAGCGTTGATCGGCGCCCTGGCCGCGCAATGGCTGGGCGGGGTGGCGGCCTTGTTCGACCCGCTGCAAGAGGCCGGTGCGCAGGGTGAGGTGCTGCGCCAGCTGTCGGTTGACTATGTGCTGGCCGAGGGGGTTGAAGAAATCACGCGTTTGCGCGACTGGCGCCTGGAGCCGCGCTGGCTGGTGTATGCCGATGCACGCGGGCTGGTAGACGAGTTATCGCGTGGTGGCGCGGTGGAGTATGCGCGTCTGCCTGCCCCCGGGGATGTGCCCGTGCCGGTACAGGCGCAGGCGGTGGACATGGCCTTTGCTTTCTATCAACTGGGCGCTGCCGGCCTGGAACGGCAGTTTTTCAGCCACGCCCAGTTGCTCAAGGAGGCCCGGCCATTGGTCGAACAGCACGGGTTGAGCGATCAGGAGCAGGCCTTGGCCGCCCGCGCTTTTGCCGCCAGTGGCCAGGCCCGTTACCTGTTGGCGCCCTGGTTGCTGGCCGGCTTTGCACTCAATTTCCCCGAGCGCTTGGAGACCCGCGACCAGGACCGCCGTGAACTGGGCCCGACGCTGGTGCTGGGCACCTGTGAGACCTATGGGCGCCTGTACGCCCGGGTGCTGCAGCGCCTGCCGCTGCCGGGCACGCTGCTCCGACGCCTGCTGGACTGGGCGCTGCAAGAGGGCTCCGGGCGGCTGGCAAGCGGGATCGGTGAGGTGCTGATCCGCCGGCCGCTGCGCGATGTCCTGGGGATTGGCCGTGTGCGCGTGGCCTTGCTGGCAGGGCCGCCGCTGGATGAGCGGACGCAGCGGTTCTTTGCCGTGCTGGGCGTGCAGGTGCTGGGCTGGCCTGGCCGTGAGGTCCTCGATGAGGCAGGTCGCTTCAACACCGAGCGTGCCCTTGGCCTGTCGGTGGCGGTATGAGTGCGCTGCCATTGCTGGAGTTGCAGGGCATTTCGTTGGCGTTCAAGGGCGTCAAGGCCATCAGCGACATCGGCTTTGCCGTGGCCGAAGGCGAGATCTGCGCGCTGATCGGCCCGAACGGCGCCGGCAAGAGTTCGTTGCTCAATGTCATCAACGGGGTTTACCCGCCGCAGCAGGGCAGCATTCGCTTTGCCGGGCAGACACGGCGGGTCATGCGGCCCAACCAGGCCGCGCAGCAAGGGATTGCCCGCACCTTTCAGAACCTTGCGTTGTTCAAGGGCATGAGCGTGCTCGACAACGTGCTCACCGGGCGTCACCTCAAGCGCCGCGCCACCTGGCTGGAACAGGCCTTGCGCATGGGCCGGGCGCCAGCCGAAGACGACCGTCAGCGTGAAGCCGCCGAGCGGGTCCTGGCGTTCCTGCGCATCCAGCCGTGGCGGCATGCGTTGGTGGGCACCTTGCCCTATGGCCTGCAAAAGCGAGTGGAACTGGCCCGGGCCCTGGCGGCCGAGCCGCGCCTGCTGTTGCTCGATGAGCCAATGGCAGGCATGAACGCCGAGGAAAAAGCGCAGATGAGCCGTTTTATCGTCGACATCAACCGTGAATTCGGCACCACCGTGGTGTTGATCGAGCACGACATCGGCGTGGTGATGAGCCTGTCGGACCATGTGGTGGTGCTCGACTACGGCCGCAAGATCGGCGACGGCCCCCCGGCCGAAGTGCGGCGTAACCCCGAAGTCATTTCCGCGTACCTCGGCGTACAGGCCTATGACAGGAAACAGGAAAACACGCATGGAATTTTTCTTTGAGGTGCTGATTGGCGGGCTATTGGCGGGAGTGATGTATTCGCTGGTCGCCATCGGCTTCGTGCTGATCTACAAGGCCAGCGGGGTGTTCAACTTTGCCCAGGGCGCCATGGTGCTGTTTGCCGCGCTGACCTTCGTCAGCCTGCTCGAGCGCGGCGTGCCGTTCTGGCTGGCGCTGCTCATCACCCTGGCGGTGATGCTGGCCCTGGCGGTCGGGGTTGAGCGGCTGGTGCTGCGCCCGCTGGTCAACCGCCCGCCGATCACCCTGTTCATGGCCACGCTGGGCCTGTCGTACGTGATCGAAGGCGCAGCGCAAGCCTTGTGGGGCGCGCAGGTGCACGGGCTGGACCTGGGCATCAGTGACGAGCCGCTGCAACTGCACGGCATGTTGCTGTCGCCGTTCGACCTGTTCGCCGCTGCCACCGCAGGGGTGCTAGTGATCGGCCTGTCGCTGGGGTTCAACCGCACCCGCATGGGCCTGGCTCTGCGCGCGGTGGCCGACGATCCGCTGGCCGCGCAAGCGGTGGGCATTGGCTTGCAACGGGTGTGGGTGGTGGTCTGGGCCGTGGCCGGGTTTGTCGGCCTGGTCGCGGGCCTGCTGTGGGGCGCACGACTGGGGGTGCAGTTCTCGCTGTCGCTGATCGTGCTCAAGGCGTTGCCGGTGCTGATCATCGGCGGGTTTACCTCGATCAGTGGTGCCATTGTCGGCGGGCTGATCATCGGCGCCTCGGAAAAACTGGCCGAGGTCTACCTGGGCCCGGTGATCGGTGGCGGGCTGGAAAACTGGTTTCCCTATGCCTTGGCGCTGCTGTTTCTGCTGGTGCGCCCGGCCGGTCTGTTCGGTGAACGCGCGATTGAGCGCGTGTAAGGAGAAGTCAGCATGTTCTATCGCGAAGCGGGGCAGTTCAGCACAGGCTATGCCCAGGATCGCCGTTTTTTTCGCCTGCGCCAGGACCGTATCGCGATGGCGCTGCTGGTGGCGGTGGCCTTTGGTGTGGTGCCCTGGCTGGGCAATGACTATTGGCTGAGCGCGATCCTGATTCCATTTCTGGTGCTGTCATTGGCCGGCCTCGGGCTTAACCTGCTGACCGGCTACGCCGGGCAGTTATCGCTGGGCTCGGCGGCGTTCATGGCGGTGGGCGCGTTTGCCACCTACAACGTCGAGCTGCGTGTGCCGGGGATGCCGTTACTGGTGAGCCTGGTGTTCGGTGGTCTGACAGCGGCAGCGGTGGCCATTGTGTTTGGCTTGCCAAGCCTGCGCATCAAGGGCTTTTACCTGCTGGTGTCGACCCTGGCGGCGCAGTTTTTCGTGCAGTGGGCGCTGACCCGCTTCAGCTGGTTTTCCAACTACAATGCCTCGGGCGTGATCAGCGCGCCGCCGTTGCACATCGCCGGCGTCGATGTGAGCGCGCCGGCCGGCCGCTACCTGTTGACCCTCGCGGTGGTGCTGGCCCTGTTCTGGCTGGCCGGTAACCTGGTGCGCGGTGAGCTGGGGCGGCAGTGGCGGGCGGTGCGCGACATGGACACGGCAGCGGCGGTGATTGGCATCCCGTTGCTCACAAGCAAGCTGCTGGCGTTTGCCATCAGCGGCTTTTACCTAGGCATTGCCGGCGCCCTGTGGGCATTCACTTACCTGGGCACGGTGGAGCCGCATGGCTTTGACCTGAGCCGCTCGTTCCAGATCCTGTTCATCATCATTATCGGCGGGCTGGGCAGCCTCCTCGGCAACTTTCTGGGGGCGGCCTTCATCGTGCTGTTTCCCTTGCTGCTGTCGAACCTGGCCGCGTTGCTGCCGGCCGGGCTGATCGCCGCCGGCCAACTGGAAAACCTGCAAAAGATCGCGTTTGGCGCGCTGATCATCGTGTTTCTCATCAAGGAACCGGAGGGCCTGGCGCGCCTCTGGAGCACATTGCGCGAGCGCGCACTGCGCTGGCCGCTGCGCTACTGAGCCAACCCCTGCCTGCCACTCTGACCTCAACCCAAGGATTCAACCATGATCAAACATGTAATCGCCGGCGGCCTGGCCCTGGCGCTGGGCCTGGCCGCGTCGTTTTCGGCCCAGGCCGAGCCCGAGCAGTACTTTCCGTTGCAAAGCTACCGGGTCGGCCCGTATGCCGCCGGGGGCACCGGCTTTTTCGGCGGCTTTATCGACTACCTCAAGTACGTCAACGCCAATGGCGGGGTCAACGGCGTCAAGCTGACCTGGAGCGAGTGCGAGACCGAGTACGTGGTCGAGAAGGGCGTCGAGTGCTATGAACGCCTGAAAAAGGGCCTCAACGGCGCGCCGGCGGCGGCCACCAATCCGTTGTCGGTGGGTATTGCCTACGCCACGCTGGAGCGCTCGACCGCCGACAAGCTGCCGCTGATCACCATCAACCACGGGCGCACCGACTCCACCGACGGCAGCGTATTTCCGTATGCCTTCCCGTTGCAGTTGAACCCGTATTCCGAAGTGTCGGCGATCATCAACTGGATTGGCGACAAGAGCGGCGGGCTGGCCGGGCTCAAGGGCAAGAAGATCGTCACCCTGTACCACGGCTCGCCCTACGGCAAGGAAACCAACGAAGTGCTGCAGACCCTGGCCGATAAATACGGTTTCGAGCTGACCCTGCTCGAAGTGCCGCATCCAGGCAACGAGCAGCAATCACAATGGCTGAACATTCGCCGCCTCAAGCCGGACTGGGTGATCCTGCGCGGCTGGGGCGTGATGAACCCGGTGGCGCTCAAGACCGCGCAAAAGGTCGGTTACCCGGCCGACCACATCATCGGCAATATCTGGAGCAACTCCGAAGAAGACGCCTTGCCGGCGGGTGCGGCGGCCAAAGGCTTTATCGCCATTACTACTCACCCTTCCGGCACAGCGTTCCCGGTGTTGCAGGGCATCCGGCAGCAGGTACTGGACAAGGGCCAGGGCGATCTGGCCGACCCCAAGCGCTTCGGTACGGTGTATTACAACCTCGGGGTGGTCAACGGCATCCTTAATGTCGAGGCGCTGCGCATTGCCCAGCAGAAGTTCGGCCAGCAGCCGCTCACTGGCGAGCAGGTGCGCTGGGGCTTCGAACACCTGAAACTGGACGATGCGCGGCTGGCCGCGCTGGGCGCCAAGGGCCTGGTGCAGCCGCTGCAACTGTCGTGCGCCGACCACGAAGGCGGCGGCGCGGTGCGCTTCCAACAGTGGGACGGCGAGAAATGGAACCTGATCAGCGACTGGGTGCAGGCCGACCGCGCCTTGCTGCGGCCGATCATCGAGGCTTCGTCGCACCAGTACGCGCGGGAAAAGGGCATCACCCCACGCGATTGCAGTCAGCAAGGCTGATTGCCGTGTACCTGGCCGGGCCGGGTGCCCGGTCTTCACACTGGAGGGGCGCATGATGTTGCAGGTCGACAGTATTGAAGTGGTGTACGAACAGGCGATCCTCGCCGTGGCGGGGGTATCGCTCAAGGTCGACGAGGGTCAGGTCGTCGCGCTGTTGGGCGCCAATGGCGCGGGCAAGAGCAGCACGCTCAAGGCCATCAGTGGTTTGGTGCGCGCCGAGCGCGGCGAGGTGGTGCAAGGTCGCGTGCAGTATCGGGGGCGTGAGGTGACACGTCGCTCGTCCCAGGCACTGGCCGGCGATGGATTGGTGCATGTGTTGGAAGGACGGCATTGCTTTGCGCATTTGACGGTCGAGGAAAACCTGCTGACAGGCACCTTTGCCGGGCCACGGCTGTCGCGCCGTCAAGTGAGTGATGAGCTGGCACGCATCTACGCCTGGTTTCCGCGCCTGAAAACCCGGCGCACCAGCCTGGCCGGCTACACCTCCGGCGGTGAACAGCAAATGATCGCCCTGGGCCGCGCCCTGATTTCACGCCCGCGCCTGGTATTGCTTGACGAACCCTCGATGGGCCTGGCGCCGCAACTGGTCGAGGAAATCTTCGCCATCATCGCGGCGCTCAACCGTGATGAAGGCGTGAGCTTCCTGCTGGCCGAGCAGAACGTGAATGTGGCACTCAGGCATGCGCACTATGCCTACGTGATCGAAGGCGGGCGGGTGGCAGACCAGGGCGAAGCCCGACAGATGGCCGCCCGCGAGGACCTGCATGATTTCTACCTGGGCAGCACCGCAACCCAGTAGGAGCGCGCTTGCCCGCGACCGAGTGCGTAGCGCTCGCAAAATCTCGGAAACGCTGAAAATTTATAGCGAATGACTGCAAAATCTCGGAAACGCTAAAAATTTATAGCGAATGACTGAAAAATCTCGGAAACGCTAAAAATTTATAGCGAATGACCGCAAAATCTTGGAAACGCTGAAAATTTACGACTGCTAACGCAGCCGGTCGCGGGCAAGCGCGCTCCTACGGCGGTCCCATGTCTGCGGCGCGCCGCCTTGGCGCGCCGCCTTGGCGCTCAAGATCAGATCGACACCTGCACCGGCCGCTGGCTGGCGGTCGCCGGCGCCGGTTTGCGTTTGTTCACCACCAGCTCGCCAATCCGAATCAGGTGGCTGCGGGTGATATTGCGCGACAGGCCCAGCAGGCTGGCGGTGTGCACCTGGTTGTAATGGCTGAAACGCCAGGCCGCGCGCAGCAGGCTGTCTTCGACTTTCTCATGCAGGGCGCCGCTGTGTTCTTCGAACAGGCGGGTGAACGCGCGTTGCAGCAGTTGCTCGGCAGTTTCCTCACGGGGCTGGCTGTCGTTCTCACGTTCGATGCGCAGGCTGGACAGGTGCAGGTCTTCGGCGCGGATCAGCCCCTCCCGGCAGATCAGCAACGTGTGGTGAATGACGTTTTCCAGCTCGCGGATATTGCCCGGCCAACCGTAGGCGGTCAGGCGCCGGATGGCGTCGTCGGCCAGTGACACCTGCGTATAGCCCAGGCGGTGGCTGTATTGATCAATAAAGTGCCGGGCCAGCGGCAGCACATCGCCTGGGCGCTCGCGTAACGGGTAGAGCTGCAGGCTGACCACATTCAGCCGGTAATACAGGTCTTCACGAAAGTGGCCGGCATTGATGGCCTTTTCCAGGTGCACATTGGTGGCCGCCAGCACCCGCACATTGATCGGGATGCTCTTGCGCGAGCCCAGGCGCACCACTTCACGCTCTTGCAACACGCGCAGCAGCTTGACCTGGATGGCCATCGGCAAATCGCCGATCTCATCGAGAAACAACGTACCGCCACTGGCTTCTTCGAACCAGCCAGCCTTGGCCGCCAGGGCGCCGGTGAAGGCGCCTTTTTCGTGGCCGAACAACTCTGCCTCCACCAGCGAGGCCGAAAAGGCCCCGCAGTTGACCGCGACAAACGGACTGGTCTTGCGCGTGCTCAGGTTATGGATATGGCGGGCCACCAGTTCCTTGCCGGTGCCGGTCTCGCCGATGATCAGCACGCTGGCCTCACTGGGCGCCACTTGCTGCACATGGGCCAGCAAGGCTTGTGACTTGGGGTCTTCGAACACCTGGGCGGTGGCCCTGATCGAGGTGGCCAGGGACGGGGACGGGGGCAGGGTCAGCAGATTCATGGGCAATCCTTACGAGTAGAAGGACGGGGTGGGGCGCTTGGCATTCAACGCCCAGTCACCCAGTTCCTGGATGCGGTAGTCCACCGGGTCGTGCAACGTCTGGGTGCGCAGGTTGCGCCAGTAACGGTCGAAGCGCAGCGACGCATGGGTGGCCCGGGCGCCGGTGACCTCGAACAGGCGGTTGCAGATGTCCAGTCCGTGGCGGGTAGCGGCCACCTTGGCGGTGCCCACCGCCAGCGCCAGTTGCGCGCGTTCTTCAGCACCCAGGTCATGCTCCTTGCGCCAGGCGTCGTCCAGTTGGTTGGCGGCACGCTCGATCAACAGCCGCACGCTTTCCAGTCCGACCCAGAACTCGCCGTAATGCTTGAGGATATAAGGGTCTTCCTGGCTGCTGGCGGCGTTGGAGCGAAACCAGGGCCGGCTTTCCTTGAGCGTGTACTGGCGTGCTTCGTCAAAGGCACCTTCGGCGATGCCCAGAAACAGATTGGCAAAGTGCAGTTGCGCGATCAGGGGACGCAGGCTGGCGAACGGGGTGCTCAAGGGCCCCGGATCGAGCAGCATCTCGGCCTGTTCGACCCGCACCCGCTCGAAGGTGGCGCTGCCGCTGTCGGTCTGGCGCTGGCCAATGTTGTCCCAGTCGTCATGCAGGGTGATGCCGGTGCGGCCGCTGGGAATGGCGGCAATCAGCAGCTTGCCGCCGGCGCTTTCATTAATGGCCGAGGCAATGAGCATCTGCGAGTCGCTGGCGCCGGAGCAGAAGCTCTTTTTGCCCGAGAACTCATACCACCCCTCGAATTTGCGCAGCACCGTGCGGGTGTCCAGCGGGTTGAGGGCGTTGCCCCAGAACCAGTGATTGCGTGCGGTTTGCTCGAACCACGGCTGCCACTGCTCGGGGCTGGAAAACAGCCGCACCGTGGCCAGCATCAGATGATGAAAGCCAAAGACATGAGCCAGAGAGCTGTCGACCCGGGCCACTTCGCGCACCACCTCGAAGGTGTCGCGCCAACTGACGCCCAGGCCGCCATGCTGGCGGGGGATGACCAGCGCCAACAAGCCACTGTCGCGCAAGGCGTCTCGCTCGGCCTTGGGCGTGCCGCCCTTGGCGTCGCGCTCGACGGCGGTTTCGGCAAACCATGGCGTGAGTTCGCGCACGGCCTGCAACGGGTTGATCGGCAGGGCTTGCGGATTGAGGCTCATGGGCGGCTTCCCGGGCAGTAGGGCAGGGCGGATGGCATGGGGGATGTCCTTGGATAAAGAAGGTGCCAAGAGCAGAGCAAGCACTGTTCCATCTTTATCAAATTCTTTAAAAACAAAGACTTGAAGATAAATTCTGTGAGGGCAGGATGTTGGGCGAGCTTACAAGTGTCGATACGCTGTTGCTGGTTCAACAGCGGTCGGGGTGTTGCTGCATGGACACTGCACGGCATTGGGCAACCGGATGTTTTGCAGGGCTGCGGAACGATATCAGCTCCGGCCTCGTCAGAGTTTTACAACGACCGCGTTGTATCACCCCTGTATCACTACGGAGTTGCCCATGAACGTCAAGATCTGGCTCGCTGCTGCTTCTTTTGCCTTCGCCAGTGCCGCTGTTGCAGCGGACGCCATGCCAGCCATGGAAAAGAACGGCATGTTGGTCGATGCCAAAGGCATGACCCTGTACACCTTTGAGAAGGATTCGGACGGCAAGAGCGTGTGCAACGACAAGTGCGCTGAAAACTGGCCGCCTCTCAAAGCCAGTGCCAGTGATAAGGCCAGTGGTGAATGGACCGTAATCAAGCGCGACGATGGCAGCATGCAGTGGGCCTACGACGATGACCCGCTGTACACCTACGTGATGGACAAGCAGGCCGGCGACATGACCGGTGACGGCAAGGGTGGTAACTGGAAAGTCGCCAAGCCCTGATTTTTAACGCCTGGCCAGACCCGTTCTGCCTGTACAGGGCGGGTTTGATGGCGTGTAAACAAACACTGTCGTAATACCACCCCATATATTGAAAGCTTGGATCTTCCCAACTCCATCTGTAACACAGTAATCAGGTCAGGGGGGACTCAAACAGGGCGCTGATCAAGCCTGTCCACACACCTGCCATTTACATACAGTGCATCTTCCTGCACGCAGTAAATCCCTAATGGCCCTTCACCGCCGCCCGTGCAGTCCAGTGCCATGACATTCCCCAGGCGCTGCGGACAGGGCAGCCGGGTATGGCCTACGCATACGCGCCAGACACCTTCTACTCCGGCAGGCTGCTGTCTGAGAATGCGCTCGCGTCCCCAGAGCACGGACTGTTCGATACGCGGGTCATCCAAGTGCTCGATGAGCGTCTGCCAGCCGAGCGCGGCCGGGATGTCGGCATGCAGGACGCCGACGATGCCGTGTGCCGATTCGATTTCGATCACCAGCGGCAGGCTTTGCAGCTTGCCAATGATCATGCCGCGCGATTCATCGGCAATGTTCAGCCACCAGCGGGCGCCATGGGCCGAGTAAGGCAACTGCGGGTTATCCAGCCAGGCACGGATCAGCATGTGCTCGTGATTGCCTTGCACGGCATGAAACCAGGGCTGGCCCAACAGTGTCAGGCCCTCGATCACCTCAAGACCCCGGTCGATCAGGTCGCCGACGCCGATCACCCGGTCAGTTGTTTTATCAAAGCCCAGTGCTTCAAGACCCTGGTAGAGCTCAGTGATCTTGAAATGAATGTCGCCGACCACGAAGTCCCGGCCTTGGGTATTGCGCGGCAGTTTCAATAGCTTTGCATGCATGGGACGGATGTTCTCGCAAAGGGCTGTGGGGCATTGGAGGGCTGAAGCAGGCAATAAATTGCAACACATGTTGCACCTTACCCCTGGTCGCTTCAGCATGGGGCATTTTCAGGGAGGAGTATCCATGCTCGCTTCATTATTTGCCGTTCTGGCACCGGTCTTTATTGTCGCCAGTATCGGTTATGCATGGGCGCGCAATGGACAGCATTATCCGACCGATTTCATCGCCCGACTGGTCATGACCATCGGTACGCCGTCGCTGGTGCTCTCGACCTTGAGCCGCACCCGGCTCGATTCCAGCGCGTTTCTCAGCATGGCGCTGGCGTGCGTGCTGTGCATGGCGGCCATGGCGCTGATCGGCCTGCTGGTCAGCAAGGCGTTTCGTCAGCATTGGCGCGTGCTGGTGCCGGCCTTCATGTTCCCCAATACCGGCAATATGGGCCTGCCGATCAGCCTGTATGCCTTTGGTGACCACGGCCTGGCGCTGGCGGTGGCCTTTTTCCTGACCCTGTCGATTTTTCAGTTCACCCTGGGGCTTGCCCTGGCCGGTGGCATTGCCTCGTTCAAGGACTTGCTGCGCAACCCGATCGTGATCAGCCTGGTGCTGGCCATACCGATCATCTTTCTCGACCTGCAACTCCCGCGGTGGATGGTCAATACCGTCAACCTGCTGGGTGGCATGAGTATTCCGTTGATGTTGCTGACGCTCGGAGTCTCGCTGGCCAGTATTCGCTTGCATCATGTGGCCAGCGGCATGCTCCAGGGCGGCTTGCGCATCGTGCTGGGCGCGGCGGTGGGCTGGCTGGTCGGCATGGCACTGGACCTGGAGCCGCTGGCGCGGGCGGTGCTGGTCACCCAGTCAGCCATGCCGGTGGCGGTGTTCAACTACTTGCTGGCGGTGCGTGCCAATCAGTCGCCGGAGAAGGTCGCCAACCTGGTGATGTGCTCGACCGTGCTGTCATTTGCCTGGCTGCCGGTGCTGCTGGCCGCATGGATGTAACACAGGCACTGTAGGAGCGCGCTTGCCGGAATGCCGGACCACCGCGACCGAGTGCGTAGCGCTCGCAGAAATCTCGGAAACGCTGCAAATCTACGACTGCTGCGCAGCCGGTCGCGGTGGTCCGGCATTCCGGCAAGCGCGCTCCTACCCCGGCGCATGCTCGCTGTGCGACAGCGTCACACCCACTGACAGCAGGTTTTCGATCTGGCGCGCCGCTTCCAGCATGCGTCGAGCCGAGCATCGACCGCCGCCAAGACCCTGTCGACATCGGCACCTTGCAACGCCGGGTGTGTGGCAGGCACCTCACTGAACGAGTGCAGTGACAACATGATGCGCACCACAAGCAGGCGCATCAGGCCGTCACGTCAATCCGTGCCCGATCGGCATTTTTGATCAGCTGGCGTTGGTAATCGTTGGGCGTGGTGCTGATCAGTTGCTTGAAGTCGCGCAGGAAGTGCGACTGATCGGTAAAGCCCAGGTCCTGCGCCAGGTCGGAAAACGACAGCTCGGACCCGCTGCCGATGCAGCTCAATGCCGCCTGGCAGCGGATGATGCGGCAAAAGGTCTTGGGCGTCATGCCGGTGTCGTGGCGAAACTGGCGCTGCAGCGTGCGCTCGGTGTAGCCGCTCAGGGCCTCCAGCTGGCTGACACGAATGTCGCCCCGGTGCGCCAGCACCTTGTCGATGATCAGGGTCGTGAGCGCCGAGGTGTTGCGCGCGAGGGTGGAGGGGGCAAAGCCGTTGAACAGCGCCATCTGCGCATCGAACTGCGCCTCGCAGGTAATGCCGTCGATCATGGCCTGGGCATTTGGCAGCAGGTCCTGCAGGTCGATTTGCTGTTCGGCCAGGTCTTCGGCCAGGTTGTGAGCAAAGCCTGGTATCACCCCGGGACGAAAACGCACCCCGAAGTAACGGTGCTGGTGTAGCAAATCCACCCGCTGGGCCTTCAGCGGCGTGCCACACAACTTGGCACCCGGCCGGCGGGTGTCGCAGTCGAACAGAATATCCACGCAGCCATCGGGCACCGCAAAGGTCAGGTCTGCCGGCGCGGCGATGTCCAGCGCATAAAAGTGAGAAATGGCCGGATGACGGGTGTTGATGACCCGGTAACGTGATGAATTCAGCACAAACCAGGGCTGTTCGCCAAGGTCGCGCCGCAGAAGGGCGGGAATGGATGAGGTCATGGATCTTGCACCTGAAAGGCAATGTGCACGTGTTCACGGTTGCCATTGCATTGCAATTAGCGCACCAGCGGCCCGTTGCCCGAGCATGTCGGGTTTTTACAATACGCCCGCCAACGGCCTCCCTAGACTCGAAATCACCTGACCCGGACAGCGAAAGCGTGGCAGGCCGAATGCGGCGCTACAGCCGCCCACTGTGTCCCAGTGCTTCGAGATAAACATGACCCACAATGCCAAGATCGACTTTATCTACTTGTCTGAGCAGGACATGATCCGCGCCGGGGTGACCGACATGCCTTCGTGCGTCGACACCATGGAGGAGATGTTCGGCCTGCTGTACCACGGCGACTATCGCATGGCGGGACCGAACAACGATTCGCACGGCGCCATGGTGACCTTTCCCGAAAACTCGCCGTTCCCGAGCATGCCCAAGCCCACGGCTGACCGGCGCATGATGGCGATGCCGGCGTACCTGGGCGGCAATTTCTGCACGGCAGGCGTGAAATGGTACGGCTCCAACATCGCTAACCGCGACAAGGGCCTGCCGCGTTCGATCCTGATGTTCACCCTCAACGACCCGGACACCGGCGCGCCACTGGCGCATATGTCGGCCAACCTGTTGTCGGCCTACCGCACCGGTGCCATTCCCGGTGTCGGCGCCCGCCATCTGGCGCGCAAGGACTCCAGAGTCATCGGCCTGCTTGGGCCGGGCGTGATGGGCAAGACCTCGGTGGCCGCGTTCATGGCGGTGTGCCCACAGATCGACACCCTAAAGATCAAGGGGCGCGGGCAGCGCAGCCTGGACGATTTCCTGACCTGGGTGGGCGTCACCTTCCCGCAGATCGTCAATGTCCAGGTGGTCGACACCCTCGAAGACGTCGTGCGCGGCTCGGACCTGGTGACCTACTGCAGCTCCGGCGAAGTCGGCGACCCGGCGGCCTATCCGATCGTGAAGCGCGAGTGGGTCAAGCCCGGCGCGTTTCTGGCAATGCCGGCCGCGTGCAACATCGACGCCGGCATGGAGCAGGCTGATGTGCGCAAAGTGGTCGACAACACCGGTCTTTACCAGGCCTGGTTCCATGAGTTGCCCAAGCCTGCGCACCACTGCGTGCCGGTGATCGGTGTGCGCTTCATGGACATGATCGCCGAGGGCTCGTTGCAGCCCGAGCAGGTCGAGGACATCGGCAAGATCATCGCCGGCGATGCGCCGGGCCGTGTGAGCGATGAAGAAATCATCCTGATGTCGGTCGGTGGCATGCCGGTCGAGGACGTGGCCTGGGGCACGGTGGTGTACCGCAATGCCATCGAGCGTGGTATCGGCATCAAGCTGAACCTCTGGGAAACCCCTGTTCTCAGCTGATCACGCATTTTTCATAAGGAATACAGCATGACCCAGATCACCAAGCTCAAGACCGGTTCCAAGTTCGAAGAGATGGCCAGCTACTCGCGCCTGGTCGCCGTCGACAACTGGATCTTCGTGTCCAACACCGCCGGTCGTAATCCGCAGACCAAGGAAATCCCCGAAGACCTGGTCGAGCAGACCCACCAGGTGTTCGCCAACATCGAGGCGGCACTGGCGGCAGTGGAGGCCAGCCTGGCCGACGTGGTGTGCTCGCGGGTATTCATTCAGGACCCGGCCGATGTGCCGCAGGTGATGGACATCATTGGCCAGAAGTTTCGCGGCATCGACCCGGCCAGCACCGTGACCTGCCCGCCACTGGGCTCGACCGTCTACAAGGTCGAACTGGAAGTGACCGCCTACCGCGGTGCCTCACGCGCCGAAGTGACGCCGATCAGTCTCCTGTAGGAGCGCGCTTGCCCGCGACCGAGTGCGTAGCGCTCGCAAAATCTGCGAAACGCTGCAAATTTGCGACTTTAAATCTGCGAAACGCTGCAATTTTACGACTGCTAACGCAGCCGGTCGCGGGCAAGCGCGCTCCTACCCCGGCTCCATGTTTGCTGCGCGGCAGCGCGGCGGGTGATTTTTTACCAGTCTTCCAGAGTCATAGACCCATGGCCCCAACCATTGCGCCTGTAAACACCTCCCATCCGCTGCCGACGTCGACCACGGTGGTCATCATCGGCGGCGGCATCATCGGCCTGACAGCGGCCCTGACATTGGCCGAGCGCAATATCCCGGTCGTGGTCCTGGAAAAAGGCCGGCTGGCCGGTGAGCAGTCGTCGCGCAACCTGGGCTGGATCCGCAAGACCAGCCGCCACGCCGCCGACATCCCGTTGGCCCAGGCCGCCGACCGGCTGTGGGCGCAAATGCCCGAGCGGGTCGGGGCCGATGTCGGTTATCGCCAGGCCGGCATCATGTTCATCGCCCGCAATGAGGCGCAGATGGCGATGCATGAGCAATGGCTCAAGGGCGTAGAGCCGCTGGCGCTGGGTTCACGCCTGCTGAGCAAGCAGGAAATTGCCCGGCATGTGCCAGGCGGGCAGGGCGACTGGCTTGGCGGCATCTACACACCGTCAGACGGCCGTGCCGAACCGACGCTGGCCGCCAGCGCCATTGCCAATGCGGCCATCGCCAAGGGCGCGGTGATCATCGAGCAGTGTGCGGTGCGTACCGTGCAAACCTCGGGCGGGCGAATCAGTGGCGTGGTCACCGAGCGTGGCGAGATTCGGTGCGAGCAGGTGCTGTTGGCCGCAGGCCTGTGGTCGCGCCGTTTCCTGGGCAACCTGGGCATCAACCTGCCCACGCTGCCACTGACCTGCTCGGTGCTGCGCACCCGACCCATGAACGGACCGACCGACATTGCCGTGGGCGCGCCGGATTTTTCCTTTCGCAAGCATATCGACGGGGGCTACATCATCACCCAGCGCGGTGCCCTGGATGCTTTCCTGACCCTGGATCACTTCCTGTTGGGGAGCAAATACCTGCCAGCCTTGAAGTCGCAGCGCGACTTTCTGCGAATTTCCATGGGCACGTATTTCTTCAAGGACCTGGCCCTGGCCCGACGCTGGAAGGCCGATGCCGTTTCGCCCTTTGAGCGTGTACGCGTGCAGGACCCGGCGGCCAACACCGGGCTCAACGACGAGGCCATGCGTAACCTGCGGGCCGCCTGGCCGGTGTTTCAGAATGCCGAGATCGAGCAGGCGTGGGCGGGGACCATCGATATAACGCCCGACTCAAATCCGGTTATAGACCAAGTGTCTGCAATTTCTGGCCTGGTGCTGGCCAGTGGTTTTTCCGGCCATGGTTTCGGCACTTCACCGGCTGCCGGGCAACTGGCGGCCGACCTGGTGTCAGGACAGGCGCCGATCATCGACCCGGCGCCTTACCGCTTCACACGTTTTGCCTGAGACCAGGCTCAGCCCTTGCTGTGATTGGGTGAGCTGGGCGGTCTGGCGATACCACGGGGGCCGGCGATGCCCCAGATCGCCAGGCCTACCAGCGGCATGGCAAGTATCAGGATAGTCCAGCCTATTTTCGTGCCCGACGATTTGGTGCTGCGCCAGACGCTGACCACAGCCCAGATGTCCAGCAACAGGATGATGATTGTCAAGGCGATCGAGAACAGTGACGTTTCCATGAGGCAGCTCCTTGTGTAGCGCGTTTAAACGACCGGTACGACGCCTACCGACTCGACGATGGGGGCCTCGATATGGCTTTTGCCCGGCGTCAGAATGACCTTGCGGCAGTCTTCCTGGCGCTTGTCGAAAATCTTGTAGCCTTCGGCCGCCTGCTCCAGCGACAGGCGATGGGTAATGATGGCTTCCGGCGCCAGCCGGCCGGTCTCGATATGCCCCAGCAGCTCGGGCAAGTAGCGCTGCACATGGGTCTGGCCCATGCGGAAGGTCAGGCCCTTGTCGAACGCATCGCCAAACATAAACCCGTGAATGAACCCGGCGTACACGCCCGGTACGCTGACCACGCCACCGCGCCTGACTGCCGCGATGCATTGGCGCAGGGCCTTGCCGCTGCTGCCTTCGAGCTTGAGCGTGGCCAGGATGGTTTCAGTGGTACTGCCCTTGGCTTCGAACCCCACCGCGTCAACCACACCATCGACCCCGCGCATGCCTGGCGTCTGCTGGATGATGGTGTCGGCCGGGTCATCGTCCTCGTCGAAATTGATCGGAATCACGCCATAGGTTTTCTGCGCATACGCCAGGCGGTAGGCATGGTGGTCGACCATGAAAATGCGTTCGGCGCCCAGCATGCGCGCCACGGCCGCACATAACAGCCCGACCGGCCCTGCGCCGTAGATGGCGAGGCTGGAGCCATTGCCGATTTCGGCATTGGTGACCGCCTGGTAAGCGGTGGGCAGGATGTCGGACAGAAACAGCACTTTTTCATCCGCCAGCGTGCCCGGCACCTTGAACGGCCCGGTATTGGCCTTGGGCACCCTTACGTATTCCGCCTGGCCGCCAGGCACGCCACCGTACAGGTGGCTGAAGCCGAACAGCGCCGCGCCGGCAGGTATGGACTTTTTATTGAGAATGGCACCGCGCCCGGTGTTGGTGGTTTCGCAGGCGGCAAACAGGTCGTGCTGGCAAAAGAAACAACTGCCGCAGGCAATCACGAACGGGATCACCACCCGGTCACCGGGCCTGACGGCGGTGACCGCAGTGCCGGCTTCTTCGACCACGCCCATGAATTCATGGCCGAATATGTCGCCATGCTCTACGGCCGGAATCTTGCCGCGATAAAGGTGCAGGTCGGAGCCGCAGATGGCGGTGGCCGTGACACGCAAAATGATGTCGTCAGGTTGCTGCAGGACCGGATCCGCAACGGTGTCGACCTTGACGTTGTTGGCGCCGTGATAGGTAAGTGCTCTCATATCGCTATCAGCCTGATCGTGGGGATGATAGTTAAATGAGGCGGTGTCGGCCGGCTAAGTTCCGACCAATATTCCAGACGGACCAGGTCGGCCGCGAATTTAAACCGTTCGTCTTGTAATGAAGCGCGGCAATGGATCAAGTGGCTGTCATGTCGCGTCGAAACCTCAACGCTGCAAGGCCTGTCTTATAAAAAACCGGGTGCAGCCAGAAACAAACGTATTGGATGCGGAGTGCGTAATGAACCCTGCCGAAGTTGTCGACTACCTCAAGTCCCATTCCCTTTACCTCACCACGGCCGAGTCCTGCACGGCCGGAAGAATTGTCTCGCTGCTGGCTGAAGTGCCGCACTGTGGCGAAGTCATGGAAAGCGGTTATGTGGTGTATTCACCCGAGGCCAAGCACCGGCTGCTGGGCGTCAGCCTCAAGACCATGGAATGCTTCAACCTCACCAGCAATGAAGTGGCCCGGGAAATGGCCATAGGCGCACTGCGTGACAGCCCGGCCAATGTGGTGATTGCCACCACAGGGTTATGCGGCAGCGAAGACGTCGACGGCATTCCGGCCGGCACCGTGTGTTTTGCCTGGGGATTTGTCCAGGGCAAGCGCATCAGTGTCTTTACCCGGCGCGAGCGGTTTTTCGGCGACCGGTCGAACCTGCAGAAAGAGGCCGCGCTCTACGCGCTGGACCGCTTGGCCGGCTTTCACCAGCGAATGCTGGCGGGCGAGTCGGGATAAACCGGCTGGGCGCCGGCTTTAGCGGGCGCGGTTGAGCATCGACACGATCACTTCATACAGTTCGGCCTTGGCCTGTGGCGGCGACACCTCAGCGGATGCCGCGGCGGCCGACAGCGCTTCGGCAGCGCCGAGCATGGCGCGTAAATGCGCGGTTGACAGCTGCGCATCGCCAATAAAGGGCGCCAGCACGGCCCGGCATTTGTCCATGAACGCCGCCTCATACGCCTGCTTGACCCGCGCCAGCTCCGGCGAGCTGCTGAGCGCGGCAAGTACGCCTGCGATTTCACGGCCTTGCTGCAGCACGCAGTCCACATAGGCATTGGCAATCACCCACGCCTTGGCCTCGGCGCTCGCTTCGCTGTGTTGCAAGGCTGCATCGAACAGCGCCGTCTGACGCTCGTCGAAATCCTGGTACAGCGTGCACAGCAACGCCGGACGATCCGCAAAGTGATCGTAGACCACCGGCTTGGTGACACCCGCCTGTTCGGCCAGGTGACCCAGCGTCAGCGCTTCGGTGCCTTGTTCACGAACGATTTTCCAGGCCACGCCCAGCAACTGGGCCAGGCGATTTTCTCGCGACAGACGCTGGCGTGGCTGGGCGCGGGCAGGTGAGGATGGGCTTGACATCGCTATATACCAAAAGTAAGTTACCGAAACCTACCAAAAGTATATTGCGTCAGGCGCCGCCTCGCAATCGACTGATCATCCGTCTACAAGGAACCGCCCATGCACACGCTTATCGTCGTTGCCCATCACGATGCATCCTCCTTGACTCACAGCCTGGCCAGGCAAGTGGCGCTGGGGCTGACCGAGGCTGACCTGTCGCACAGCCATGAAATCCTCGACCTGGCAGCGACCGGTTTCGACCCCCGATTTACAGCGGCCGATGGCGCGGTTCATCGCCACAAAAGCCAGCCACCTGCCGATGTCCTGGCCGAACAGGCGCGGATCGAGCGTGCCGATGCGCTGGTGCTGGTCTACCCGGTGTATTGGTGGTCGATGCCGGCGCTGCTCAAGGGCTGGATCGACCGGGTGTTCTGCAATGGCTGGGCATTCGATTTCAGCCTGGAAGCCACCCTGATCAAGAAGCTGGGCCACCTGCAGGTCCATCTGCTTGGCGTGGCCGGTGCTGACGCCGGTACGTATGCGCGCCATGGCTACGGTGCGGCGATGAAAAGCCAGATCGACCACGGCATTTTCGATTACTGCGGTGCGCCGGTCATCAGCTCTGCGCTGGTGTTCGAGTCGGAAACGCAGCCGGCACAGGCTCATCTCCAGGTTGCCTGGGAAATAGGGCAGGGTCTGTTCCGGCATGCCCATGTGCCATCGGTCGTAGAACGCGACAAGGCCGTTGAACAAGGCTGAATCGCAGACAGTCCCTTGCAGTGGATTCAAGGATTTTCCACAGGCCTTCAGGGCCTTCCAGCAAGGGGCGTTCGATGCAGCTTATCCATTCCACTGCCCGGTTCCGGCCTTATCTCTCGGCGTCGGGAGGGTGGGGCTCGGCCCGTTCGGTCATGAACATTCTCTGGCGTGAGCAGGCGTGGCGCCATGCGCCGGCGACATTGCTGCGGCTGAACAAACCCAAGGGCGTCGGGTGCGTGAGTTGCGCCTGGGCCAAGCCGGCCCATCCGCTGGCGCTGGAGTTCTGTGAAAACGGCGCCAAGGCCACGGCCTGGGAGCTGACAGCGCTCAGAACCGCCCCGGATTTCTTTGCCCGCCACACCCTGACCGAACTGCGCGGCTGGAGCGATCATGCCCTGGAGCAACACGGGCGGTTGACCCATCCGTTGCGCTACGACGCCAGGGATGATCGTTACCGGCCCACCAGTTGGGCGCAGGCCTACAAGGAAATCGGCGCCGAACTGCGCCGGCTGGCACCCGATGAGGTGGTCTTCTATGCCTCCGGCCGGGCGTCGCTGGAAGCGTCGTTCATGTATCAGCTCTTAGCCCGCGCCTATGGCACCAATAACCTGCCCGACAGCTCGAACATGTGCCACGAAAGCACCTCGGTCGGCTTGCAGGAAAGCATTGGCGTGCCGGTAGGCACGGTCACGCTGGATGACTTCGAACACACCGATTGCATTTTCTTCTTCGGCCAGAACGTCGGCAGCAACAGCCCGCGCATGCTGCACCCGCTGCAAGCGGCGCGTAAGCGCCAGGTGCCGGTGATCACCTTCAACCCGTTGCGCGAGCGGGGCCTGGAACGCTTCGTCAACCCGCAATCGCCGGTCGAGATGCTGGGGCCGGCGTCGACCGTGATCAGCACGCAATACCATCAGGTGGCGATTGGCGGCGAC
The DNA here is from genome assembly GCF_900589395.1 of Pseudomonas viridiflava. GTDB lineage: Bacteria > Pseudomonadota > Gammaproteobacteria > Pseudomonadales > Pseudomonadaceae > Aquipseudomonas. Next base: position 451,668 of record NZ_UUIS01000075.1, on the reverse strand, counting down.
ATTGCGGCCATCACCGGTATGGCCAAGGCGCTGCTGGAGATGGACCGCCAGGCCCAGGCCGAACAACGCAAGCCGGTGCTGAACCATGACTTTATCGCGCAACACACCGAAGGCTTCGAAACGTTCATTGCCCAGGTCGAGCGCCAGCCCTGGGCTGTGCTGGAAAGCTGTTCGGGCCTGAGTCGCGGCGCCATGGAGGCCGCCGCCACCGTGTATGCACGCAGTGAGCGGGTCATGCTGGTCTATGGCATGGGCATGACCCAGCACCGCCACGGCGTTGAAAACGTGCAGATGCTGGTCAATTTCCTGTTGCTGCGCGGCAATTTCGGCAAGCCGGGTGCGGGGATCTGTCCGGTGCGCGGGCACTCCAACGTGCAGGGCCAGCGCACGGTAGGCATTACCGAAGACCCGGCCAAGGTGCCCAAGGACAAGATCGAGGCGCTGTTTGGCTTCAAGGTGCCCGAGCGCATGGGCCGGGCCACGGTCGACACCTGTGAGGGGATTCTGGACGGCAGCGTCAAAGGCTTCATCGGGCTGGGCGGTAACTTTCTGCGTGCCATTCCAGATACGAGTCGCATGGAGCCGGCCTGGTCACAGTTGCAGTTGAACGTGCAAGTGGCCACCAAACTCAATCGCAGTCATTTGTTGCCTGGCGCCCATATGTGGTTGCTGCCGTGCCTGGGTCACCTGGAAATGGACCGGCAAAACGGCCAGGAGCAGGTCTACAGCACAGAAGACAGCACCGGGTTCGTGCATGCCTGGAAAGGCACTCGAGAGCCGGCCGGCGAGCACCTGCAATCAGAGGTGGCGATCATCGCCGGCCTCGCGCAGGCCACTCTGGATGGCCAGGCCCGGATTCCCTGGGCGCAGTGGCAGGGCGACTATGCGCAGATCCGGGCAGCCATTGCGCAGGTGTACCCGAAAATCTTTCATGGCATGGAAACACGCATGTGGATGCCGGGCGGTTTCCATCGGCCCTTGCCGGTGCGCCAGCGTGAGTGGCCCACCGAGTCGGGCAAGGCGCAGTTCGTGACGCCGCAGACCCTGAATGAAAACGACGATGTGCCCGGCACTGCTGACAGCCGCCATGTCCTTCAACTGATGACGATCCGCAGCAACGACCAGTTCAACACCACCATCTATGGCTACGACGACCGTTTTCGTGGCGTGAAGGGCACCCGCAGCGTGGTATTCCTCAACCGCAACGACATCGTGCGCCTGGGCTTTGCCGCCGGTGACTGGGTCATGCTGCGCACAGCGGTCGAGCCTGAGGTGCTGCGTGAGGCCGGGCCTTTGCAGATCATGGCCTATGACATTCCCGAAGGCTGCGCGGCGGGGTATTACCCCGAGTGCAATGCGTTGGTGCCGCTGTGGCATCACGCCGAGCGCAGCAAGGTGCCGGCGGCCAAGTCGGTGCCGGTGACCTTGCACGCGGCGCCTCGTCAACCCCATGAGCGCGAGGTGCCGGGGAGCGATCAGGTGGTCTGATTCAGCGCCGAGTCTGCTTTTTCACGACGAATCTGCAGGATGGCCGGCAGCCTGTCTTCGATCCAGTCGACCATCGCTTCGACTTTTGCGGCCGCCTCACTGCCCAGCGGCGTGAGGCTGTATTCCACATGCGGCGGCACCACCGAGTGTGAGAAGCGCTGCACCAGGCCGTCGCCTTCGAGCCCTTGCAGGGTCTGGGCAAGCATTTTTTCACTGATGCCGCCAATCTTGCGTCGCAGGTCACTGAAACGATGCGTGCCGTCAATCAGCACCACCAGCACCAGCACGCCCCAGCGGCTGGTCATGTGCTTGAGCACATGGCGCGAAGGGCAGTCGACGCTCAGCACCTCGCCCCGGCGAAGTCTGGCGGCCAACGGCGTGTAAAGCTGCTCATCAATGGTCATGATGCTTACCTTTTTGTGCGTACTTACCAATCGTAAGTGTGCGGCGTAGGATGCGGCTTCCTCTCATTTGAATCAAGGTGCTTTCATGATTGCTGTCACAGGTGCAACCGGCCAACTGGGCCGTCTGGTCATCGACGCGCTGCTCAACAGCGTAGCGCCCACCGATGTGATTGCCCTGGTGCGTGACCCGCTCAAGGCCCAGGACCTGGTGGCCAAGGGCGTGATCGTACGCCGGGCCGATTACTCCGAGCCGCAGACGCTCGACGCGGCACTGGCCGGCGTCAGCAAGCTGCTGCTGATTTCTTCGAGCGAAATCGGCCAGCGCTCGGCGCAGCACCGGGCGGTCATTCAGGCGGCCAAGGCCGCTGGCGTGCAGTTGCTGGCCTACACCAGCGTGCTGAAGGCCGACACGTCGCCCCTGGGCCTGGCGGCTGAGCATCGCGACACCGAGCAGGCGCTGGCCGAGTCCGGCCTGGATCATGTGCTGCTGCGCAACGGCTGGTACCACGAAAACTACACCGCCAGTGTGCCTGCCGCTGTTGAGCATGGCGCCATTCTGGGCAGCGCAGGTGAGGGCCGCATTGCTTCAGCCTCGCGTGCTGACTATGCCGACGCCGCAGCGGTGGTGCTGACCCAGGACGGTCATGCCGGCAAGGTCTACGAACTGGCCGGTGACGACAGCTATTCATTGGCGGAACTGGCCGTGGAGGTGGCTAAACAATCGGGCCGGCCGGTGATCTACAGTGACCTGCCGGAGCAACAGTACAAAGCTGCGCTGATCGGTATCGGCCTGCCCGACGTCTTTGCTGCACTGTTGTCGGACTCCGACACGGGGGCGGCCAAGGGCGCGCTGTTCGATGATTCGCGTCAGCTGAGCCAACTGATCGGCCGGGCGACGACACCAATTGCCGTTTCTGTTGCCCAAGCCCTCAAGCACTGAGGTTCACAGTGCGCCAGCCGGTGGCTTGAAGCGCCGCCGGCCAGGCACACTCCATCGACTTGAAAGGGACTTTTGCAATGAAAGCCATCACGCTACGCCTGCCTGCAAGCCTGGAAAATCTTCATGTTGTCGACCTGCCTGATCCCGGCCAGCCGGGGCCGGGCCAGATCCGCGTGCGCGTGCACGCCAGCTCGTTGAATTTCCATGACTACGCCGTGGCCACCGGCAAGATGCCAACGGCTGACGGCCGCATCCCCATGGCCGATGGCGCAGGGGTGGTTGAGGCGGTGGGCGAAGAGGTGACCGAATTCAAGGTGGGCGACCACGTGGTGTCGTGCTTCTTTCCACACTGGCATGACGGGGCGCCGACCATTGGCGATTTCAGCACCACACCGGGTGACGGCGTCGACGGTTATGCACAGCAAGTGGTAGTCAAGCCCAGCCACTGGTTTACCCGTGCGCCCCAAGGCTACTCGCATCAGGAAGCGGCGACCCTGACCACCGCCGGGCTGACCGCCTGGCGAGCGCTGGTGGTCAATGGCGGGATCAAGCCGGGTGATTCGGTGCTGGTGATGGGCACCGGCGGGGTGTCGATCTTTGCCCTGCAACTGGCCAAGGCCATGGGCGCCCTGGTGATTGCAACTTCGTCGTCCGACGAGAAGCTGGCCCGGGTGCGTGCACTGGGTGCTGACCACACGATCAATTACCGCACGCAACCGCAGTGGGGCGAAGAAGTCGTGGCGCTGACCCACGGACGCGGCGTCGACCATGTGATCGAAGTGGGCGGCCCGGCCACGCTGGCGCAGTCGATCACGGCCTGCCGGATCGGCGGGCATATCGCCCTGATCGGCATCCTCACCGGCGTGTCTGGCGAGGTGCCGACCGTGGCGCTGATGGCCCGGCAACAGCGCCTGCAAGGCTTGATCGTCGGCAGCCGGCAACACCAGCTGGACTTGGTCCGGGCGCTGGAATGCCTGAAGGTCAAGCCGGTGATCGACAGCGTGTTTGCCTTGGAAGACATCGGCAAAGCCTTCGCCCACGAAGCCTCTGGCGCGCACTTTGGCAAGATTGTGCTGAGCGTTTAGACCGCCAGGGCCGGGTAGTCGGTGTAGCCTTTTTCTTCACCCTGGTAAAAGGTGCTGGTGTCGAGCGGGTTTAGCCCGGCGCCTTTTCTGAAGCGCTCGACCAGGTCCGGGTTGGCGATGAAGGGCGTACCAAAGGCCACCAGGTCGGCGTCGCCGGTTTGCAGGGCGGTTTCGGCCAGGGCAGCATCGTAGCCACCGTTACTGATGTAGGTGCCGCCGAAGTGGCGCTTGAACTCGGCAAAGTCGAAGGCTTCTGTGCCCATCCTCACCACATGCAGATACGCCAGGCTGTAGCGGCTGAGCATTTTCGCCGCCTGGTTGAACGTGACCTGCGGCTGGCTGTCGCTCATCGAGAAGTAATCGAACACCGGCGACAGGCGCACGCCGACACGGCTGGCGCCAAAGACTTCGATCACTGCCTCGACCACTTCCTTGAGAAAGCGCACGCGGTTCTCGGCCGAGCCGCCGTAGGCGTCGGTGCGCTTATTGGTGCCATCGCGCAGGAACTGGTCGATCAGGTAACCATTGGCACCGTGGATTTCCACACCATCGAAACCGGCCTGCCGGGCATTTTCGGCCGCCTGGCGAAAGTCGGCCACAACCGCCGCAATCTCGTCGATACCCAAGGCGCGTGGGACCTCGTAGGCCTTGAGGCCCTCAGGGGTGTACAGCTCGCCGTCGGCCTTGATCGCCGAAGGGGCCACCGGCTGGTTGCCGTTGGGTTGTACCAGGGCGTGCGACAGGCGCCCTACATGCCACAGCTGCAGGAAGATACGCCCGCCTTGCTGATGCACGGCCTCGGTGACCTGCTGCCAGCCCTTGATCTGGGCGGCAGTAAAGATGCCGGGGGTACGCATGTAGCCCTTGCCCTGGGCCGAGACTTGCGAGCCTTCGGTGACGATCAGACCGGCACTGGCGCGCTGCCGGTAGTATTCGGTCATCAGCGGCGTGGGGACGTCGCCATCGCCGGCGCGACTGCGGGTCATGGGCGCCATGACCATGCGGTTGTTCAAGGTAATGGCGCCAAGCTGGACAGGCGAAAGCAGAAGATCGGGTGCGGTGGTCATGGTTTTGCTCGCTTGAATAAAGAATGAATAGAGGTGCCCTAGAGAGGGCTGTGGCTTGGGCCTCAGGCGCCCAGCAGGGCGCCGATGCGTTGGATTTCAGCTTCGCCCTGCGCCAGGGCGGCGGGGCTGGTGTGCACCGAGTAGTGCCCGGTCACCAGGTCATGGGGGTGCTTGATAGCCGAACCCAACACGAACGAGGTGGCGCCGTGGGCCACGAAGTCGATGCCTTGCTCGCTTTCTTCAAAGGCCGCCAGCTCACCGGCTTCGATCAGACTGTTGGCGTGCAGGCGACCGGCATTCACCGCCACCCAGGCCACGGTGTGTCCGGCGGGTGGCGTGTAGTGCCAGTGCTCGCCGTCGCGCAGGTTGACCGCCAGGTAATTGATGCCGGCAGGTGCCGGGATGGGGCTGCGGGCAGCACCGTACTGGCCGATCAGCACCCGCACGGGGCCGTCCTCGGCAACGTCGGCCGGGTCGAGGTAAAGGCTCTGGGCCGGGGCGTTTTCCAGCGCCGCCGGCAACGCCAGCCACAGCTGAAAACCCAGCATGGCGGCATCACTGGCCAGTGCCGCGTCATGCCATACACCGTTGCCGGCACGCATCCACTCCACACCGCCGGCCGGCAGCACACCCGTTGCACCGGTGGAATCCTTATAGGCCACGTCGCCGGAGATCATGTAGGTGACCGTGGCAATGCCCGAGTGCGGGTGCATGCCGAAGCTCGACTTGGGGCCCCCGGCGTTGAGGCTGAAAATGTCCAGGAATACGAAAGGCTTGAGCACATGGCCCAGATCGCCGGGGCTCATCAAGCGGGTGATGGGGCCGTGCACGCGTCCGGATGTCTGACGAGCGATGCGGCGTTGGGCCTGTTGGTGAACGGGAGCTGTGCGAATCATGGGAGGCGCTCTGCAAGTGGGAATGTCTGCAGCTTAAGCGCCTGGCAATTACTTTATTAGATGGCACAATTGGAATGCACTCATCCACTTAACGAAGTATTGGTGTTGCCTATGCTTGATCTCAACGATGTTGCCTTGTTCGTCCACGTAGTCCGTTACGGCAGCTTTGCCCAGGCCGCCCGGCTACTGGGCATGCCGGCCAATACCCTCAGTCGTCGGGTGCAGCAGCTTGAGGACCAGGTCGGCACCCGCCTGTTGCAGCGTTCGACCCGCAAGCTCACCCTGACCCAGGCCGGCCAGGCCTTTCACGACCGCTGTTCAAGCGCTGTGGAAGGCCTGATGGAGGCCGGGCAGCAATTGATCAGCGGCAGCCAGGAACCCAGCGGCACGGTGCGTGTGGCGGCGATGGCCGATTTCTTCGACTTTTTCCCGATGCAATGGGTGGCCGACTTTCTGGCCGCGTACCCCAAGGTGCGGCTGGATTTTGTCCTCAGCGACGCTCGTTGCGACCTGATTGCCGAACGCATCGACATTGCCTTTCGCGGCGGCATCCTGCAGGACTCCGGCTACGTGGGCCGCCAGTTACTCGAAGCGCGCCATGATCAGATGGTGGCCAGTCCTGCTTATCTGGACCGGCATGGGATACCGGCCACGCTGGAAGCCCTGGCTGGACACGATGCGGTCAGTTTTACTCAACCCGGCCACTTGACCGCCTGGCGCCTCAAAGGCCCGGACAACGCCGAACACGATGTGCGCATCGCCAGCCGCTTTACCGGCAACACCGCCCAGGCCTTGCGCAAGGCGACGCTGGCCGGCCTGGGCATCACCCTGTTGCCGATCACCATCGTCGCCCCCGATCTGCACGCCGGTCGTCTGGTCCCTGTCTTGCCCGATTACTACCGTACCGGCTATGGCCTGCACGTTTTATACCCCAGCCGCCAGCATCTGCCGTTGGCAGTGTCGGCGTTTATCGAGCTGGTCATGGAGCGCCTCGGGCGCCAGGGTTTTACAGCGCGCGATTGAAAGGTCATCACCTGTGGCTAGACCAGCCCGTCCAGTGCCTGCAACGCCTCTGGATCCAGCGTCAATTCAGCCGCTGAAAGGTTCTCGTGCAAGTGCACCACCGAGGACGTGCCGGGAATCAGCAGAATGTTCGGCGCACGTTTCAACAACCAGGCCAGGGCGACACGCAACGGGGATGCACCGATACGCTGGGCCACGTGCGAAAGCGTCTGCGATTGCAGCGGTGTGAACCCGCCCAGCGGGAAAAACGGCACATAGGCAATGCCTTGCCCGCCCAGCGTCGCAATCAATGCTTCGTCCTGACGGTGGGTCAGGTTGTAGTGGTTCTGCACGCAGACAATGTCGGCGATGCTCTGGGCTTGCCGGACCTGGGCCGGGGTGACGTTGCTCACGCCCAGATGGCGGATCAGGCCTTGGTGTTGCAGTTCGGCCAGGGCCGTAAAGGGCGCCTCGATCGAGCCTTCGGCCGGCGCCTGATGGTTGCCCCAGGCACGCAGGTTGACCACCTCCAGCGTGTCCATGCCCAGGTTTCTGAGATTGTCATGCACCGCCTGGGTCAGTTCTGCCGGGCTTTGTGCCGGCAGCCAGGCACCTTTGGCATCGCGCGCGGCGCCGACCTTGGTGACGATCAACAGGTCAGGCGAGTAGGGGTGCAGCGCTTCGCGAATCAACTGGTTGGTGACGTGCGGGCCATAGAAGTCGGCCGTGTCGATATGGTTGACGCCGGCCGCCACGGCCGCTTGCAGTACGGCGATGGCGGCCTTGTGGTCCCTGGGTGGGCCAAAGACGCTAGGGCCTGCCAGTTGCATGGCGCCGTAGCCCATGCGGTTGACCGAACGGTTCCCGATCAGAAAGGTTCCTGCTGCCTGTGCGTCGCTCATTTGAATGCCCTTGTGCTGGTTGAACGGCCACTATAGGCATTGACCGCTGTCCCGATAATCAGGTGCAATCGGCACAGGCTGTACGGGTGAGCGGACAATGTTGAACAATATTCAAGACCTTGTGGCACTGATGACGGTCGTGAAGGCCGGCGGCTTTCGTGAAGGTGCGCGCCTGAGCGGCAAGTCTTCATCAAGCCTGAGCGAAGCGGTGCGGCGGCTGGAAACTGAACTGGGCGTACGCCTGCTAAATCGCACCACACGCAGTGTGGCGGTGACGCAGGCCGGGGCGCGGTTGCTGGAGCGTATCGTGCCGGCACTGGCGGAGGTCGAGGCGTCGCTGGATGTGGTCAACGACTACCGCGACCGGCCCTCCGGCACCCTCAAGCTGAACGTGCCGGCCAGCGCCGCCACGCTGGTGCTGCCAGGCATCCTGACGCCCTTTCTCAAGGCTTACCCTGATATTCGTATCGAAGTGATCGTCGAAGAAAGCTTTGTCGATTTGCTCAAGCAGGGCTGCGATGCCGGTATTCGTTACGGCGAGCGTCTGGAGCAGGACATGATTGCCATTCCAGTCGGCCCGCGCTTTCAGCGTCTGGCCACGGCCGCCGCGCCGGAGTACCTCAGGGTGCACGGTCATCCGCAACACCCCGGTGATTTGCTGGACCATGCCTGCTTGCGGGGCCGGTTTCCCAGCGGCGCAATGCCGCTGTGGGAATACGAGCGTGACGGCGAGATCCTGTGCATCGACCCCACCGGACCGTTGATCGTGCGGCTGGGCGGCGGGATCGATCTGGCCATCGAGGCGGCCCTGGCGGGGCTGGGGATTATCAACCTGTTCGAGGACTGGCTGGCGCCGCACCTGGCCAGCGGTGCGCTGGTGCCGGTGCTCAAGCCGTGGTGGCAGACGTTTCCGGGACCCTATCTGTATTACCCGGGCCGGCGTTATTTACCCTCGCCACTGCGGGCGCTGGTGGACTTCATCAAGGACGCCAACGCTCAGGTACCTTGAAGGGCGCCTGAGCACTGGATGGCGATCATTCGGCGTCGCGCCAGACCAGCTTGCTGGTGTCGTAGCCCTGCTTGCGTGCGGTGTCGAGCAGTTGCTCGCGCACTTCATCGGTGACCACGGCCGAGCGCGACAGCAACCACAGGTATTCGCGGTTCGGGTGGCCGACCAGCGCCACGCGGTAATCCTGGTCATGGTAGAGCACCCAGTACTCGCCCTTGGTCAGGCCTGGCAGCAGGCGGCTGAACCAGTTGTCGAACTGCACCCACAGCTTGTCGGTCTTGCCCGGCACTTGCGGCTCGGCGATGCCCTGTACCTGATTGGTCTGTCCATCCTTTTCCTGGCAACTGTTGATCACGTCGATGCGACCGTCTTCGCGCAGCGTGTACCTGGCTTCGGACTGTACGCAATTGCGCTGGAAGAACATCGGCAAGCGCGCCAGCTCATACCAGGTGCCCTGGTAGCGCTCCAGGTCCACTTGCAGGGTGGCCGGTGCATTCTTGTCGTCGCTGCCGGAACCTGCGCATCCGACCAGCGTCAGCATCAGGCATGAGAGCAGCACAGTGGTACGCATTTTCATGAAAAGCCTCTTGGGTACGTTTTTGAAGACACAGGCCGCAGCGGGCGCCTGTGTCTTTCGATACAAAGCCGGCCGGAAAGTTGTACCGACTTGGCTGCTAATGCCGAAAAAACTATACAAAGGATGATATTTGTACAATATTTTCTAGGCCATTCAACGCATCTGATGACAAACGTGGATTCTCAAGAGGGCGGTAGAACATGGGCCAGGACACTCAAATGAACCTGCAACGCTTTGTGACGCAGGCCAGATCAGGCGAAATCGAGGCGCTGGAACTGTTCTCGCTGGAAGGCGGGTTCTACTTGCTGCGCGTGCAGTCGCCACACGGCCTGCAGTACCTGGTCGACAAGCACGGCGAAACCTTGCGCCTGCGTTCGACCACTCATTTGCGTGACTTGCTGCAGGAGCACGACCTGCCGGCACTGCCCTGTGTGCTGGTGCAGCATGTGGTCCACGACGAAATGTGCGGGCGGCGCGACGGGCCGATCGAGCCCTTGCGCCTGCCTGTGAACCTGGAGCGTCAATGGTAGAAACCCGGGGCCCGCGTCTGGGCCTGGTGCTGGGCGATCAACTGTCGTTCAACCTGACGGTATTGCAGGCACTGGATCCGCAACGCGATGTGCTGTTGATGGCCGAGGTCGACGCTGAGGCGTGCTATGTGCCGCATCATCCACAGAAGATCGTGTTGATCTTCAGTGCCATGCGCCACTTTGCCCAGGCCCTGCGCCAGCGCGGCTGGCAGGTGCACTATGTGACCCTGGACGCCCCTGACAACAGCGGCAGTATTGCCGGCGAGCTGCAGCGCTGGCAGCCGGCGCTGGGTGCCACGCAGGTGCATGTCACCGAATGCGGGGAGTGGCGCCTGGAGCAGGCGCTCAATGACAGCGGGTTACCTTTGGTGTGGCATGCCGACAAGCGCTTTCTGTGCTCGCGCCATGCCTTTGCCGGTTGGGCCCGTGGCCGCGCGAGCCTGCGCATGGAGCCGTTCTACCAATGGATGCGCAAGCGCAGCGGCCTGTTGCTCGAGCCTGACGGCAGCCCCTTGGGCGGCGCCTGGAATTTCGACAACGATAACCGCAAGTCGCTGCCACGCGGCCTGCGCGGACCGTTCCCGGCCCGCTTTGCGCACGATGCCATCACCCTTGAGGTGCTGGCCCTGGTGCGTGAGCGCTTCTGTGACCACTACGGCAACGTGGAGCGCTTCGATTACCCGGTGACCCACGAACAGGCCCAATCGCTCTGGCAGCACTTTCTCGAGTTTTCCCTGGCCGCCTTTGGCGATTACCAGGACGCCATGGCTGAAGGCGAGCCCTTCCTGTTCCATGCCCGTATCAGCGCAGCGCTTAACATCGGCCTGCTCGACCTGCGCCAGCTGTGCGCCGATGTCGAGGCGGCCTATCGCCTGGGCCGCATCAGGCTCAATGCCGCCGAAGGGTTTATTCGGCAACTGATTGGCTGGCGCGAATACGTGCGCGGCGTGTACTGGTGGCGGATGCCCGAGTATGCCGACCTCAACGCCTTCGGCAACCGGCGGCCGCTGCCCGGGTTCTACTGGACCGGCACCACCGGCATGCGCTGCATGGCTCAGGCGATTGAGCAGACCCTGGAACTGGGCTACGCCCACCACATTCAGCGGCTGATGGTCACCGGCAACTTTGCGCTGCTGGCCGGCATTGCGCCGCAGGCGATCTGCGATTGGTACCTGGCGGTCTACATGGACGCCTTCGACTGGGTCGAGCTGCCCAACACCCTGGGCATGGTGATGCACGCCGATGGCGGCTACCTGGGCTCGAAACCCTATTGCGCCAGTGGCCGTTACATCCAGCGTATGTCCGATTACTGCGGCGCCTGCCAGTACCGGGTGGAGCGTGCCGTGGAAGACGATGCCTGCCCGTTCAATTCGCTGTACTGGCATTTCCTGATGCGCCACCGCCAGCAACTGGCCGATAACCCGCGGCTGGCGATGGTCTATCGCAACCTGCAAGGCCTGCCTGAAAGCCGCCGCCAGGCGCTGTGGCAACGCGGCGAAACCTTGCTGGCCAGGCTCGATGCGGGGGAGACGCTATGAAACGCGTAAAGAAAGCCGATCTGCCGCACAAGACCTGCGTGACCTGCGGTTTGCCGTTCAGTTGGCGCAAGCGCTGGGAAAAGTGCTGGGACGAGGTGCGCTATTGCTCGGAACGTTGCCGGCGGTCTAAAAGCACACCTGATAGTCGCCTCTGATCCAGAAGACTCAATCCAGAAAACTGCGATCGAACAGGTACAGGCTGCCGGGCTTGAGGTTGTCGAGCGTCGCTTGCGGGCGGCCGCCTTCGCCGTTTTTCTTGCGGCCGGACTCTTGCAGGTAACCGGCCTCGGTCATTTTCATCAAGCGCTGGCGGATGCTGGTCTTGAGCACCGGGCGCTGCAGCACCAGGGAAAAGATGTTCACCGCTTCCGGGGCGCTGAATTCCGGGCCGAGAAACATCAGTGGCAGGCTGCTGTACATCGACTTGGAGAACAATCGTTCATGGGCGCGGGCGACCAGTTGATTGTGGTCGAAGGGCAGCTTGAACGCGCCTGACGCGACATCCTTGAGGGCAAAGAAACCCTGGTGCGGTGCCAGTTCGATGTGCTCGCTGAAAATGGCCAGGTAGAACGTCGAGGACGACCAGCAGCGCGGATCACGAAACGCGTCGCCCACGGTGCCGACCTGCTCGGTCCAGGCCAGGGGCATGTCCACCTTGGGTGAGCGGCGCAGGCGCTCCAGGGCGTCATCGAGGGTGCGGTCCTCGACATCGCCATTGACCACGATGCCCGGCAGCGCCCAGTGGTTGGCGAAGGGCTCGTTGTCGCGCTGGTTCAGCAGGATCTGCAGGGCCTGGGTGTCGCGGCAGTAGCGCAGCACGCATAAGTCGATGGTGTGCAGATAAGCACTTCTGGGGGCGATGCGGTCTTGCATATCAGTGTCCGTGTGCGGCGTAGAGGCCGTAGTTTAGCGGATTCATACCCGGTGCCATCCAGTGCGGTGGCACCGGTTCGCCATTGATCAGGCGCTCGCGCAGGGTGCTGCTGCGCACGCCGATCTGTTCGTCGATGCAGATCACCGCAAAGCGTTCCAGCAATTCCCGGCCGCGATAGAAGCGCGGCAGTTGCTGGAGTACATCCGGGCCGACCACCAGCGCCAGCGCGTGATCCGCGATGCCCAGGCAGCGCGCCATATGGTCGAGCAGGGTGTAGCTGTAGATCGGGCCGGGTTGCTGCGTGGCCAGGTGCTGCTCCGTATCGCTCACACAGATGTCAGCGGCACAGTCCTTTTGCACATGGGCGACGATGCTGCGCAGCCATTGCAGGCGCACCGCGTAATCGGCCATGCACTTGCCGTCCGGGTGACGAAAGCTGGGCATGACCATCACTTTGCGTGCCTGGCGGGAGGCTTCGATCATGACCCGGGCGTGGCCGGCGTGGGGCGGGTTGAAGGCGCCGCCATAAAGCGCTATCTCATGCATGTGCACACCTCATAAAGTTCATGACGTGTACTTTATGGCCGGGCGGGCTTGGATGGAAGTCTTTTTTAACCTGTCTGTTTGAGGCCGCCATCTGTAGGAGCGACCAACGGTCGCGAAAAGCCAGCCTCATCCGAAATTCCCTGACGCTTTATAATCAGCGCTCGGGATCGATGTCGCTCCTGCGAGCCTTGTACCTGCCGGCCGTATAAGCGGCCCAGAAAATTATCAAGCCTGAGGGGTTGCATTGTAAGTACACGACATGTACCTTTGTTTCACGCAACGGAGGTACACGACATGAACCAACCACTGATGACCACGGCTTCTTTTGATGTCGATGCACAAAAAAGCTTCACACCGCTGTGCCCGGATGAACTGCCGGTCGCCGGTGGTGATCAGATCGGCACCGAGCTGAACTTCATGGCCACCCTGGCCGGCCTGCGCATCGGCAGCAAGGACGCCCACAGCCCGCAAGCGCCCTGGGTCGTGGCGCAGCACACACAGATGTTGCAGCCCACCGGGCTTGAGCATGCCGACCTGACCTGGGTCAGCCACTGCGTACCGGGCACTGAAGGTTTTACCCTGCTGGATGAACTGCCAGCCCCGTGTGACTACGACTATTTCGTCTGGAAGGGCGTCGAGCCCGAACTTCACCCGTACGGCGCCCTCTACCACGACCTGTACGGCAAGCTCTCGACCGGTGTGATCGAGTTTCTCAACAGCCGCGGCGTGCAACAGGTGATCGTCGGCGGCCTGGCCCTGGATTACTGCGTCAAGACCACCGCCCTGCAACTGGCAGGTGCAGGCTTCAAGGTGATTGTCCACCTGCCGGCCTGCCGCGCCATCAGCGAGCCGGGCGCGGCCCAGGCCATCGAAGACATGCGTAACGCCGGGATCGCCATTGCGGCCACCCGGGACCAGACCCGCCAATTGGCCGGCCAATAAGGAGCAATACTCATGGACAGTGCATTCGACCGCAGCAACGGCGTGATCCAGAGCTTGCTGGACACCGATTATTACACCTTCACCATGATGCAGGCGGTGTTGCACCAGCACCCCAACGTCGATGTGGAGTACCTGTTCATCGTTCGCTCCAAGGAGTCGCTCGGGCACCTGATTCCGGAGATTCGCGAAGAGCTGGAAAAGCTGTCCGACCTGCAGATGCGTGAAGGCGAGCAGCGTTTTCTGTTCAACAAGCACTCGCGTGAATACCTCACGCCTGATTTCGAGCAGTTCCTGGGGCTGTTTCGCTTCAACCTGCGCTACATCCATGTCGCCGAGGTCGATGGCCAACTCAACATCCGCGTTCGCGGGCCGATGCTGCATTGCATCATGTTCGAGCAGCCGGTCCTGGCCATGGTCAGCGAGTTGCGCAACCGCGACAAATACCCGGACGTGGAACTGGCCGACGTCACTCGCCGGCTCTACCAGAAGTTCGAGTGGCTGGAGAAGAACGCCAGCGCCGAAGAACTGGCCGAGCTGCGAGTCTCGGACTTCTCGACCCGTCGTCGCCTGTCGTTCCGCACCCAGCGCGAAGTGGTCGACATCATGCGCAAGGACTTTCCCGGCGTATTTGTGGGCACCAGCAACGCGCACATTGCCTACGAGTTTGATCTGCCGTTGATCGGCACCATGGCCCACCAGTGGTTGATGGTGCACCAGCAACTGGGCCGCCTGCGTGAGAGCCAGAGCACGGCGCTGGAAAACTGGGTGCATGAATACCGTGGCCGGCTGGGCATCGCCCTGACCGACTGCATCAGCACCGACTTTTTCCTCAAGGACTTCGACCTGTATTTCGCCAAGCTTTATGACGGCCTGCGCCAGGACTCCGGTGACCCGATCGTCTGGGCCGACAAGGTGTTACAGCGCTACAGCGAACTGGGCATCGACCCCAAGACCAAGGACCTGATGTTTTCCGATGGCCTGAACTTCGAGAAATGCCTGCCAATCCTGCGGCACGTGCGCGGCAAGGCCCGCTTCGGCTTTGGCATGGGCACCAGCCTGGCGTGCGATGTCGACGGTGTGGAGCCACTGAGCATCGTCATGAAGCTGGTGCGGGTACACGGTGAGCCGGTGGTGAAGTTTTCCGACGACCCGATCAAGAACGTCTGTGAAGACGCCTCGTTCCTGCACTACGCCGCTCAAGTCTTCAGTGTCGACTTGAACAACCAATGAAGGGAGAACCCACCATGAGCACCGCACTGCAAACCGATATTGCCCGCGAACTGGGAATCAACCAACAGTGGTCGGCCGGCAACGAAGCGCACGAAATTGCCCGTCGCACCGCCTTTATCCAGCAGGTAGTGAAAGATTCCGGCTGCAAGACCCTGGTGCTGGGCATCAGTGGCGGCGTCGACTCGCTGACCGCCGGGCGCCTGTGCCAGCTGGCCGTGGAACAACTGCGCGAACAAGGCCACGATGCACGCTTTATCGCCGTGCGCCTGCCGTACCGCACCCAGGCCGATGAGCGCGATGCCCAGGCGTCGCTGGACTTCATTGGCCCGGACCTGATCACCACCAGCAACATTGCCGACGGTGTCGACGGCCTGATGGCCGCCATCAGCATCGAGGGCCTGCAGCCGACACCCGAGCAGGTCGACTTCGCCAAAGGCAACGTCAAGGCCCGAGCACGGATGGTCGCGCAGTACGCCATTGCCAACTTCACCAATGGCCTGGTGGTCGGCACTGACCATGCCGCCGAAGCGTTGATGGGCTTTTTCACCAAGTTTGGTGACGGCGCCTGCGACCTGGCACCGCTGTCGGGCTTGACCAAGAGCCAGGTGCGCCTGTTGGCCGATGCGCTGGGGGCGCCGGCGCACCTGGTGCACAAGGCGCCGACGGCGGACCTGGAAGAACTGCAACCGGGCAAGCTCGATGAAGTGGCCTACGGCTGCAGCTACGCCGAGATCGACGCCTACCTGATGGGCGAGGAGGTGGTGCCGGCGACACGGGCATTGATCGAGGAGGCCTACCGGCGTACGGCGCACAAGCGCGCACTGCCGTGTGTTCCTGACGCGGCTTGATTCACTGCCTCAGCCCAGCATGCGGGCGGCGCCCACCGCTTCGCATGCCGCCTGCAAGTCCTGGCCCTTGAGCCACTGGCCATAATAATCCTTCAGTTCTTCTTCCCAGCCTGCAACCTCTTCCAATACCTCCCCGGCCTCGTCACGCGACAACGCAAAGTGCGCATGATGGCTGAGCAGGTTGGCGCGGCTGATCTGGCTGCCACTGCGGCCCACGGCCATGGCCAGGGTCTTGGCAGGGCCTTCTTCGAGAATCGGCAGCACATCGTAAAGCGGAGACAGACGCCATTGGCCGTCAAGCAACAGGATGGCGTGGTTGCGCGGGTGGTCGTCGCTGTTGCCCGCCAGCGCGTTGTAGCACATGCGCTTGAACAGCTCTCGCAGGTCCTGGTCCGGCACGCCGCGCCGGCGCATTTCATCGGCCACTGCCGCGTAGCGCCAGTCGGGGTGATGGGACGCATGCCAGTCGGCGTCCAGCAGCGTCAGGGCGCTGAGCATCGGGATGCGGCGCGCGCCGTCGGCCAGTGGCGTGCGGTCGAAGCGCTTGATCAGCAGCGTGGCCGGGTGCTCGGCATGCAGGGCGGTGCTGGCCACGTTCAAGCCCTTGCGGGCGGCAAAGCTCATGCAGGCAAATTCGATGGCCGGAAAATCATACTCATCGTAGCGGTCGCGCGGCTTGGCCAGGATCAGCATGCCCTGGTCCTGCAGCGTGCGCTTGGGCCGCGCGCCGCCCAGGGAAGAGCGCTGCTGGCGAATATTGAGCAGCCTGATCGACTGTTCGTCCAGTTGGCCGTCGTACACCGCTTCACAGGCCTCGACGAACTTTGCCAGGCCCTTGAGCGTGGGCACCGTGCTCTCGCCCAGGCCCGCAGGAGGCACGGTTGACGTACCGACCATGAGATTGCCGATGCGGTCATGGTTGGGGGACTTGAGCAGGTAATCGATGGGCGCCAGCGCCTGGCCGTAGGCGCGGTGCAGCAGGCGCTCGCCCCAGCCATCGGGCATGGCATCGTTGATGAAGCCTGGTATGCCGCGATTCTTGACGATGCCGGTGTAAGGTTCGGCGCGCAGGGGATAGTGAATCGGATCAGGCACCCAGCCGCCACGCGCCACATGATCAGGCGCGTAGACAAACTCGCCCTGCCGGCCGCTCAGGGTCAGTCGCCCCAGGGTCAGGACCTCGCCGCTGTGAGGGTCCTGCATGTACACATAAGCGCGCGACATCAGAAATCCCCCGGCTTGGGTTTGCTCAGCCTGACGCGCCTGGATGCCAGGCTGGCGTGGGCATCTTCATCCTGGGTGAAGCGTGCGATCTCGGAGCTGTGCTCGATGCCGTCCAGTGTATTGAACGCCACTTCGGTCAGGCCCAAGCGCCACAGCACCAGCATGAACGAGCGCAGGTCGACTCGCTCCGAACCGCTCTCGATCTTGCGTAGCGTGTGAGGCGAGACGCCGATGGCCTGGGTCAGGTCGGCCTGGCGCAAGCCTTGAGAAAGACGTCGTGCCTTGACCAGAAGCCCGATTCTGCTGAGCCTGTCGGCACAGGCAACGGGGAAATAGTCGTTCATAGTGTTTGCCTGAGTGAGCCTTAGACCCGATAAGGTGAATGCTAGCATGTATTACGCTGGAATCTACCTTTATAAGATTAACTAGATTTAACCTTAAAGTCCTTAATACTCAGCTTTATTAGCCTTATAAGCGCTAATCTAGAGGGTGTACCGTTTCTTGCAGGCGCAGCTTCAGTTGCATCGAGTGCGCAGCGCTCGCAGAAATCTGTGAAACGCCGCCTATTTACGACTGCTAACGCAGTCGATCGCGGCTGACGCCGCTCCTGCACCTGGCCGGTTTCAGCGCAACAGGCGCAAGCGCCGATCATTGACCCAATAGGGTGCGTAAACGCTTGAATAAAGGGCGTTCAGCACAGCAAAAATCATTCTTACGGCGAATTGATGTGCACGATGCACATAACTGCATAGTCCCCATGCCTCGTTTTTTCCCGATTTCAGACCGTTCCGAAAGCGGCCTGGTAATTGCTCCTGTCTCTGTGCGCTTTTTACTCACACCCGCATGCCAGCAGGAGAAGAAAATGAGTTCATCCGGTGATTTCCCGTTAAGTGAAGCCCCTGCCTCGGCACGCAAGGGCCTGTTGTCCATTTCGATGGTGCTGTTCAGCTTTACCTTCTTCACCGGCACCATGTTTGCCGGCGGCAAGCTGGGCATGGCGTTCTCGTTTGTCGACATGCTATGGATCGCTGCCATCGGCAACAGCCTGCTGGCCCTGTATGCCGCCGCCCTGGCGTTCATTGCTTCGCGCAGCGGGCTGAACACCGTGCTGATGGGCCGCTTCTGCTTTGGCGAGGCCGGCAGCCGGCTTTCGGATTTCCTGCTCGGCTTTGCCGAACTGGGCTGGTACGCCTGGGGCACGGCGACCGTGGCCATTGTGCTGGTGAAGATCCTGGGGCTCGCCGAGGGCCTGACAATCCCGCTGATGATTGTGTTCGGCTTCGGTTTCAGCCTGACCGCAATCATAGGCTTCAAGGGGCTGGACCGGCTGTCACGGATCTCAGTGCCGCTGATGTTCATCCTGCTGGTGGTCTCGATGGTGATCGCCACCCGTCATGTCGGCGGCTTCGCCGGGCTGGCGGCGGTCATTCCACACGAAACCATGACCTTTTCCGCCGCAGTGACCATGGTCTTCGGCACGTTCGCCAGTGGCGCCACCCAGGCCACCAACTGGACCCGGCTGTCGAAGACCGGGCGGGCGGCGATCATTGCCAGCGTGGTCAGCTTTCTGGTCGGCAACGGCCTGATGGTGGTGGCGGGGGCCTGGTGCGCCATCGTCTACCAGCAAGCCGATATCGTCGAAGTGATGATCCTGCAAGGGCTGTCGTTTGCGGCCGTGATCATGCTGTGCCTGAATCTGTGGACCATCCAGGGGCCGACCATCTACAACGTGTCGGCCGCCGCCTGCCACCTGCTACGCAGCGAACGTCGCCGGACCATGACGCTGGTGGCCGCCGCCGTGGGCGTGGTGCTGGCCATCGGTGGCATGTACGAGATGCTGATTCCGTTTCTGGTGTTGCTGGGCTCGATCATTCCGCCGGTGGGCGGGGTGATCATGGCGGACTTCTGGTATCGCCATCGGGGCCAATACCCGCTGTTGGCCGGCGCTGTGCTGCCACGCTACAACTATAGGGGCCTGACCGCCTATGCCGCCGGCGCGCTGGTGGCGTACAGCTCACCCTGGGTGGCACCACTGGTAGGCATTGCCGTGGCTGCGGTGTGCTACATCGGCCTGTTGCAGTTCAGCGGCCGGCGTGCGGCCCTGGGCTCGGTGTCGGGGCCGCAATGAGCCTGACGGTTGAAGAGGTGCTCAGCCTGCCGGGGCTTGAGCCGCTGACGGTGCGGGCCGGCGCGCGGTGCCTGCACCGTACGGTGCGCTGGCCGTATGTGGCCGAGAACGAAGGCATTGCCGAGTGGGTCATGGGCGGCGAACTGGTGTTCGTCACCGGCATCAACCACGCCCGGGATGAGGCCAACCTGCTGAATCTGGTGGAAGACGGCGTAGCCATGGGCATTGCCGGGCTGGTGATCCTGCTGGGCGGCACGTTCATCCAGAACATTCCGCAGGCGGTTGTCGACCGCGCTGAACAGCACGGCTTGCCACTGATCGAGCAGCCTTACCTGCTGAAGATGGTGTTCGTCAGCCACACCATCGGCACGGCCCTGGTGCACATGGCCCAGGCCCGGCGTTCACGGCAGGACATCCTCAGCCAGTTGCTGACCGGCGATTACCCCAGCCTGGCCATCGCCCGCCAGCGCGCCGAGCATGCTCAGCTGCCGGTGGACGGCCCGCGGCGGCTGGTGGCGCTGCGGCTGTCATCGGTGAGCGTACTGTTCGAGCAGCACAACCCGGTGCTGGCCGAGCAGCGCTTGCAGCAGATCCGGCAAATCTTGCAAGACCATCTGGAAGCCTGGAACCGGACCCTGCATGAACCGCTGCCGGTGATCCAGCAAGGCGATCTGTTCATCCTGCTGTTACCGGAATCCGCTACCTGGCGGGCCGACCTGATGGGCCTGTACCAGAACGTCACGGCCCTGATCGGTGACCTGACCCTGTTCATGGGGCTGGCCACACGCGTTGAGGACTGCGGGCGTTATCGCCAGGCCTTGAACGAGGCCCGTCAGGCGCTCGATGTGGCCGAAACCCTGCACCCGGCCAGCGGCTTCTGCGATTTCAGTGAGCTGGGCGTGCTGCGCCTGTTGCAGGGCATCGGCGATCGCTCGGTGATCGACCACTTTGTACAGCAGACCCTCGGCGCCCTGATCGAGCCCTCGCGCAAGCAGCCGTTTTTACTGATCGAAACCCTGGACGTCTGGCTGCAGGAAAACGGCAACGGCCACAAGGCTGCCAACCGCCTGGCGATCCATCGCAACACCATCAACCAGCGGCTGCAGCGCATCGAGCAACAAAGCGGCCAGTCGCTGGATGACCCTCTTTTTCGTATGAATGCCTCGGTCGCGCTGCTGGTATGGCGTATGACCAAAGTCCAAAGCAAGGAGTCAACATGAACATCATCAACGCCCGCCTGCGGGGCAAGACGGGCCTGTTCCGTCTCGAAATCAAGGACACGAAGATTGCCGCCATCGTCGCCCAGGCGGCTGCGGTGCCGGTCAACGGCGCCAACGACCTGGATGCCGGAGAGAACCTGGTGACCGCGCCTTTCGTCGAGCCGCACATTCACCTGGACGCGACGCTGACCGCCGGCGAGCCGAGCTGGAACATGAGCGGCACGCTGTTCGAGGGCATCGAGCGCTGGGCCGAGCGCAAGGCGCTGGTGACCCATGAAGACACCAAGGTGCGGGCGCGCAAGACCATCGAGATGCTGGTCGACAATGGCATTCAGCATGTGCGCACCCATGTCGATGTCACCGACCCCAGCCTGGCGGCACTCAAGTCGATGCTGGAGGTGCGCGAAGAAACCCGCCACCTGATCGACCTGCAGATCGTGGCCTTTCCCCAGGAAGGTATTGAATCGTTCAAGGACGGCCGCGCGCTGATGACCGAAGCGGTGGCCATGGGCGCCGATGTGGTCGGTGGCATCCCGCATTTTGAAAACACCCGTGAGCAGGGCGAGTCGTCGGTGAAGTTCCTCATGGACCTGGCCGAGCGCACCGGTTGCCTGGTGGATGTGCATTGCGACGAAACCGACGACCCGCACTCGCGCTTTCTGGAAGTGCTGGCCGAGCAGGCGAGGGTGCGTGACATGGGCGAGCGGGTGACCGCCAGCCATACCGTGGCGATGGGCTCCTACGACAACGCCTACTGCTACAAGCTGTTCCGTCTGCTCAAGCAGTCGCGGATCAACTTCATTTCGTGCCCGACCGAGAGCATTCACCTGCAAGGGCGCTACGACGGTTACCCCAAGCGTCGCGGCCTGACCCGGGTGGCCGAGATTGATCGGGCCGGCCTGAATATCTGTTTCGGCCAGGACTCCATCGTCGACCCGTGGTACCCGCTGGGCAACGGCAACATCCTGCGCATCCTGGAGGCAGGGCTGCATATCTGCCACATGCTTGGCTACGAAGACCTGCAGCGCTGCCTGGACCTGATCACCGACAACAGCGCCCGCACGCTGCACCTGGGCGAGCGCTACGGGCTGGAAGTGGGCCGGCCGGCCAACCTGCTGATCCTTTCGGCACCCGACGACTACGAAATGATCCGCAGCCAGGGACAGGTATTGATGTCGATCCGCGCAGGCAAAGTGCTCATGCAGCGCCACCCGGCCCGCGTCACCCGGCACACTGATCAGAAGATCGCCCTGTAGGAGCGCGCTCTGCCCGCGACCGAGTGCGCAGCGCTCGCAAAATCTGCGAAACGCCACACATTTACGATCTGAAAATCTGCGAAACGCCACAATTTTACGACTGCTACGCAGCCGGTCGCGGGCAAGCGCGCTCCTACAGGGGGCCTGAGTCGCAGTGCGGGTGTCGGCCATCATTGCGGGGGCGCGTGCGGCTGTCAGAGTTTGAATTTGAGGACGGCGTTGTTCAGGCTGATGGCCAGTTTCGACAGCTCATTGCTTGCCGCCAGGGTCTGATTCGCGCCTTCGCTGCTCTGGATGGCGAGCGTGCGAATACTGGTCAGGCTCCTGTCCACCTCGCGTGCAACATGAGCCTGTTCTTGCGAGGCGACCGCAATCTGCTGATTGCGATCATTGATACCGGCTACAGAATCCGTTATCTGCCGTAGCGAATGTCCGGCGTCCTCGGCCGTTTTTCGCGTGTTGTGCACTTCCTCAGTGCTTTTTCTGATCGAGTCCACGGCCGTGGCCGAGCCCTGTTGTATGGCAAAGATCATTTGCTCGATCTCCAGGGTCGAGGCATGGGTGCGATGGGCGAGGGCGCGCACTTCGTCTGCGACTACGGCGAATCCTCGACCTTGTTCGCCTGCCCGGGCCGCTTCGATGGCAGCGTTGAGGGCCAACAGGTTGGTCTGTTCCGCGATGCTTCGAATGACACTCAAGACCTTGCTGATGTCTTCAGCGCGTCCGGCCAATGCCACCACCTGGCTGGAGGAGCTCTCCACCCATTGGGTAAGGACTTCCATGGCCTTGAGCGTTTCATTGACCCGTTGGTTGCCCAGTTTTGCCGAATCACTGGAGTCCTGTGCCGCCTGGGATGTCGAGGTGGCATTGCGAGCGACTTCTTCTACAGCGCAGGTCATTTCGTTGACCGCCGTCGCGGCCTGCTCGATTTCACTGTTCTGCTGTTGAAGCAATCGGTCGGCCGATTCTGTAATGGACGTCATTTCCACCGCCGCCGAGCTCAGTTGTGCAGACGCGTCAGAAATATCCTGGACCGTGCCTTGAAGATTTTTTGACATGCGGTTCAGGGCAGACATCAACCGCGACACCTCATCGGTTCCCGTGACCTGCAGTTGGCGGGTCAGATTACCTGCAGCAATTTCCTCCGCCAGGACCAAGGACGCGTTGATGGGCCTGACAATGCTGCGGGTAAGGGTGATGGCGAGGAGGATGGTCAGCATGAGCGCGATGACGATGACCGCAGCGAGTACGACGATGCTGTTCTCATAGACGTGAGCAGCCTCCTGGCCGAGCACCTTGGCCTGGCTGGCGTTGAACTGACGTATGACATTGAGCTTTTCCTGGAACGCGCCAGCATTCTGAACCTGGGTGGTGTTGGCGAACACCAAGGCGTCGGCGTGCTGTGAATCGTTGAGCGCCAGCAAGTGGTCGAGCCCGTCTATATAGATAGCCATGGCCTTCATCGCCGCCTCGAACTGAGCCTGGTCCTGCGCGCCTGAAATCAGGTTCAGTCGATAATAATCACTGTTGGACTGCAGGGAGGCGACGGCATCACGGATTTTGCTTTCGGACGCTTTTTTCTGCTCTGCGTCGGCAGTGGCGAGCAGCCTGATGCTTTCCAGGCGTGCATGTAGAAGGGCGATTTGAACATCATCGATACTTTGAGTGCTGGGCAAGGCGTTCTCTTCGAGTTCCTGGCCGGCGTTGCGTAAATGATCCAGCTGGACATAGGAAAAAATACCCAGGGCCACCAGCAGCAAGGTCACCACGGCAAAGCATGACGCTGTTTTGAGTGAAAGGCTTAGCCTGTTGAAGTTCATGGTCGATCTCAATGGATTGGAAAAAGGTAACGCTCTTGATGGAGCCGGTTGATGGTCAGCGACCAAAAACCTTGTTAACAATCCATTGTCTGGCCTCTATCGGCAGATGATAAAAACCGGTTGTCCTGTACCGCGCTGATGCCGTCGGCGCGTGTGCGGCTGACGTTGGATCATGCTTGTTGAATCGTTCAAGTCACCGGCTGTGAAGCACGGTCACTTCAGCGTTGAACACATGTTCACTCAGGCTTTCAAGTGTGGAAATGCAGGCCTGCAGTCTGGATTGATAGGCCTGAAGCGCTTCGGTCATGATCGGGTCAGGCGGGGCGTCAGGGCTGCCATTGTTTTCATCGAAGGCAAGAACAGTGAGCGCGTTCACGCAGGTTTCAATGCTATGCCGGACCGTGTCTTTCAGGTTGTCCAGAAAGTGATTCAGGTTTTTCAACTCTCGGTTCAAGAGCACATCAGGCAATAGCGTGGCGCCGTGGGCGTGCGTAACCAGATCAAGCGTGGCATCGGACACCATCATGCCCGCCCTGATAAACGTGCTCTCCAGTTGGTGCACGAGGGTCACAAGAGTGCCCACATCACTGACCATTTTTTCTGTAATTATTTCGAACCTGCGCATGGCATCAACACAGTCATTGGGCTCGAGCATGGGTGAACTTCTTTAATGAAGAATGATCGGTGAATGAGGGGTGCACGCTGTGCTCGCGCCTTGACCGCGTGATGATCGCAATGGCCTTAGAGCGAGAGGCTTCCTCATTTATCTGCAGTAAGGCTCATTGGAAAGCCACTAATAAGCGTGCGTTCCTAGCACCAAGCGCCCGCCGTTAGCCAGCGGCCTTAGTTACAAAATGTTAACAGCTCGATTTTGTTAAAAAACGACAAAAGATTGACCGTTCTTGCCAAATCACTCACGATCACCGCCACGTTGGCAGCCTTAGAGGCCTGAAATGCGACCAAAGCTGATACAGTTTGTAACGTTTTCGCATGCCAACATGATCGATCTGGCGGGACCTTTCGAGGTCTTCCAGATGGCCAACTATTTTTCCACCTCTGCGCTGCCACCCTATGTATTGCAAGTCATCGCCTTATCCACGACAACCACTCATTTTCAGGATGCCCAACTGACCAGTCGAGTGTTAGAGGCTGATACGCCAGCGCCTCATACACTTATCATCCCGGGAGGTCCTGGCATCGAGAGGTTATGTTCGGATCCAAAATTCAGATCAGATCTTGTGCCTCATATAAATAAGGCCACGCGACTCGTTGCGGTCTGTACGGGTATTTTTGCGTTGGCTGCTGCAGGCCGGTTGAAGGGTAAACATGTCACGACCCATTGGTCCTCTTATGACGCCTTAGAGCAGGGCTACCCTGAAGTCATTGTGAAAAGAGGGCCCATTTTCATCAACGATGGTCCGGTATGGACATCGGCCGGGGTCACTTCAGGCATTGACCTGTGTCTGTCGATTGTGGAAAAGGACCTGGGGCATTCAGCGGCCCTGGAAGTTGCCAAGCACCTGATCATGTTTTTGAAAAGACCCGGCGACCAGAATCAGTTCAGTACTGGCTTGACCTTGCAAACGAAAAGCGAACACTTCTCGGATCTTCATGCCTGGGTCAAGGCTAACTTGAAAGGCGATCTGTCATTGGCCAGGCTGGCGGAGCACATGAAGATGAGCGAGCGTACCTTGATGCGCAAGTACAAGGCCAGCATGGGGCAGACACCGACCCGGATGGTCGAGGCGTTGCGCCTGGAAGCAGTGCGTCATTTGCTCGCCAGTTCCGACAGGCCACTCAAGGACATCGCGGATGCGACAGGATTGGGGTGTGGAACCAACGTGATCAGGAAGTTCACGAAGTTCTTTGATACGACGCCCAGTGAATACCGTGCAAGATTCCGGTCCACCCTCCAATAGAACGGCTACGCGTCCAGAAGTAACAGCCGTATCACGCGCGGACGTATAGGACGGTCACGTGATCGGCCGATGTCTGTCGGGGCGGGCCTGGCAACACGTGATAACCCTGAGAAGGGCCACAGGGTGTTCCTGTGGCCCGTATGCCGTGGGGCATGCGGCGAAGATCGCCGACGCCCGATCAGGCGAGGTCAAGGCGAAATCGGATCGCTGGCCGGAAAGGTTTCCTCGACTGCTTCGTCCAGTTGCCTGTCGCTGACCGTGCGTTTTTCCAGCGCCTGTTCGCAATGGCAATTATCGGACGGGCAGGGCGTGCCATCGGGGTGGTGGTCGGCACAGGCCTCGCTGCACCACACCTTGCCGTCTCGCGCGACGGGGTCATGGGTACTCACCGAGCAGGTGCAGCCGGGGCATGCGCAAAGTGCTGCTGGGGTGTCTGACATAACGTTCTCCTTACTTCATGGCCTCGTGGCACGAGGCATCAGGGTGTGAACACGGCCCGCAGGCACTGGTCGTTTTTCTCCTTGAACAGCCTGTAGCCTTCAGGCGCATCTTCCAGGCTCATGCGATGGGTCAGCAGGTACGAAGGGTCCAGTTCGCCTTTCTGGATGTGTTCGAACAGCGTACGGGCATAGCGCTGGCCGGGCTGCTGACCGGACTTGAGTGTCAGTGCCTTGTTGACGATGGCACCCATGGGAAACTTGTCCAGCAACCCGCCGTAGACGCCGATCACCGAAACCGTGCCGCCTTTACGGCAGGCCCGTATGGCCTGGCGCAGCACGGTGCCACGTTCGGTGTGCAGCCTCAGCATCTGTTTGGCCTTGTCGTAGGCATGGTCGATTTCGGTGCCATGAGCTTCCATGCCCACGCAGTCGATGCAGCGATCCGGCCCGCGGCCACCGGTCAGCTCCAGCAAGGCCTCGTGCACATTGGTGTGTTCATAATTGATGACGATGGCGTTGCCGCGCTCCTGGGCCAGTTTCAGCCGGTCAGGGTAGCGGTCGATGGCAATGACGCGTTCTGCGCCCAGCAGGTAGGCGCTGCGGATCGCCATTTGCCCCACACCGCCGCAGCCCCAGACCGCCACGGTATCGCCGGGCTGGATGTCGGCGATGTCGGCGGCAAAATAACCGGTGGGCGCGGCATCGGAGACAAACAGGGCCTGCTCGTCGCTGACGCCTTCGGGCACCTTGAACAGATTGACATCGGCATAGGGCACGCGGACGTACGTCGCGTGGCTGCCCGGATAACCGCCGAAGGCGTGGCTGTAGCCGAGGATGCCGCAACATGGCTGACCGTAGGCCAGGTCTGTGACCGACGGGTTGGGGTTGGAGTTGTCGCAACAGGAAAAATCGTTGCGCTGGCACGGCTCGCAGTGGCCGCAGCCGATGATCGAAATGCTGATCACCTTGTCGCCCTTGCCCAGGCCTGTGACCCCAGGGCCGACCTCGACGATTTCGCCCATGAATTCATGGCCGATGATGTCGCCGGGCTTCATGGCCGGTACGTAGCCGCCGAGCAGGTGCAGGTCCGAGCCGCACACGGAAGAGAGCGTAACGCGAATGATCGCGTCGCGCGGATTGAGTATCGAGGGATCGGCCACATTGTCGACCTGCAGTTTATTGGGCCCTTGCCAAGTCAGTGCGCGCATCAGACCACCCCCCGCTCGATCGCCACGCCGGTTTTTACCGCGGCGTCGTCCTTTTCTGGCGCAGGGTCTGTCTCGGTGCTGGCGTGCACATAGAAGAAGTCGCGGTCGTCGTCGGGTCGCAACCGGTTGGTCGTGACTTCACCGGTTTCCAATTGCTGCTTGATCGCGCGCAGGGCATTGAGCAGGGCTTTGTCAGAGAACAGGCCGATTGCCCGTGCCAAGCCATAGCCCAGTTTGCCCATGGCCGGCTTGCAGACCACCACGGCCTTGACCTGGGTCGCGCGCCCCGTGAGCGCAGGCTCCAGCGACACCGACACGCTGTGTTGCCAGGACGAGCCATCCGGCGTTTTCCATTGCAGCACGGACGCGTCCTCGGGCGATGCAGTCCGGATCAACGTGCAGTGCAGGCGGCGGCCGGCGGGCGCCCGCAGGGTCCAGCGGGTGGTGTCCGGGCCAGTTTCCTCCACGCGGTCGACCCAGCGCAGCAGGGGGCCGACATTCTTTTCGGCCTTGATGAATTCACGCACTTCATCCAGCGGCCGGTTGATGGTGACGCTGCGCATGATGGCCTCGCTGACGGGCCAGTCGTGCTCGATGCTGAAGCGCTCCTCGAACGGCGTTGGGGTCAGCGCCTGTTTCAATGCGCAGTGACCTGTCGCACCGCGAAACACGGCATAGGCGCCTGCTGCCACTTGCAAGGCACCGCTCAAACCACCCTTGTACCAGCCATGCAGTAACAGCGCAGCGCCACCGCCGACTGACAACTGGCGCTCGGCAGGTGTCATGACACCACGCGGGCCGTTATGGTGATCGGTGTGAGTCGCTACCAGGGGATGTTCAGACATATCAACCTCCTTGAGTCGTCGACGCCGCCGCCCGGACCGCCTGGGCCCGGGCAGCGACGAGCCATCAGCGCTTGGCTTGAGCGTGGGGATTTTCCGAGCGTTGCAGGAAGGCTGCCGTGATCTGCGGCAGGTGCTCTCTGAGCCAGTCGGCCATGGCGATTTCCTGCGGCAGGATCTGTTCGCAGGCGCGCAGTGTTTCAGTGTCGCCGGCCAGGCGGGCGGCTTCGATCAACACGGTGTACATGGCGATTTCGATGTTCTCGAACACATAGCCGCTCATGGCGCCCTTGACCACTTCATCGCTCATGGTCATGCCGCCGACGGCTTGGCCTAAGGCCATCAACTTGCCGCCGATGTCCTTGAGTGTCGAAGGACTGCTGCCCAGCCGGTTGAGGCATCCCTCGAGCAATTCGCGCTGCCCGCGGGTTTCCTCGATGTGCTGAACGATGCGTTGCTTGAGTTCGGGGTAGTTTTCGAGGCGCTCGGATTGCGCCTTGAGCATTTTTTCCGCCTGCTGTTCCATTGCATGCGCGTCACGCAGCCAGTCGAGCAGATTTTCCTGAACCGTTGCCATGATTCAATCCTCCGTCGGTGATGTTTTCGATAGAAAAAACTCCGCCGCTTGAGGTTCCGTGTCTGACCGGTGGGGCCTGATGAACGGTTATTTAATGATGCAGTTGTACAGGCCCATGGCACAGGAGATCAGCGCAAGAGACAAAATGAACGCTGACACCCCAGCACCTATGTACTCATGGCTGTAGGGGAAGATAGACCGTGCCTGTTCGGTAGACAGGCTTTTGAGGTAGCGGTAGCGAACAACGAAATAAACCAGGCTGATGCAGGGGTAGATAAAGATCACCAGCATAAGCAGTTTGCCCCCGCCCACCAGAGCCAATAGCACAGCCGTTGCCAGGTAACTGCCGTTGACCCAGGTATCCATTGCCTTGAGCCTGAGATGAACTTTACGGCTGGGTTCTTTATCGCGGCTTATTCTGCGTGGGTGCATCCTTGATCTCTTGAGTGGGGCCTTAGATGACCTCGAACGTTACAGGCTCTGTGCGACGACTCCAACATCAAGCTGCGCCACTACCGTCCTGCGTGCTCACGAAGTGAGCCGGCTGAGACAGATGAGCTGTACATATGAACAGTTTTTTTGGGCGTGGAAGGATTGGGGCTCAAGCGCCAGGTGTTTGTCGCCATGCCACGCCCTGAAGCCTCAAGACCCAGTGAATACAGGGGTTTTCGGGGTTTCATGGTCAGTCTGGGAGGCGCTGCAGATTCGGAGAGGGTGTCGAAATCACCGGGTGCGCCAATAAGCTGTATGCCTGTACAGTACCTGGTAAAAGTGATGACTTTTCTTGCCGACACGAAAAAGGGCCCACAGGGCCCTTTCATTGACCGCGATGCAATCAAGCCAACCACGACTCTACCGTGTCGGAGCCATGTTCGGATTTCCATTCCTTCAGCGTCTTGTGGTTGCCGCCTTTGGTTTCGACCACTTCGCCGGTGTGCGGGTTTTTATAGACCTTCACCGAACGAGGCTTGCGGGCGGCTTTTTCCGGGACTGGCGCAGGGCGACCAGGCTTGGCCGTCAGGCGCGGGTCCAGCACAGCAATGATGTCCTTGAGACTTTTGTTGTACTCACCCAACAGGGCGCGCAATTTAGTCTCGAACTCGATTTCTTGCTCAAGGCCTTTATCGCCTTTCATGGCTTCGAGCGCGGCGAGTTGTTCGGCAAGGTGGCGTTCGAGTTGGCGGAATTCAGCGAGTTTAGACATTGGAGCTCCATGCGTGGGAGGTAAGTGGGTGTTAACCACTAGGACCGGCAGCCGGGATATGAGTTGCACTTAATTATAAATATCGTGCCGTCACATTTTAAGCGGCCCGTTCATTACAGGACCCTTGTATTGATCAGGCAGGCGGCCTGCAAAACGGTGCCTTGAAAGTTGCCGGTCATTGGCACGCATACACCATCGGATCAGGCAACAAACACCGTCGATCAGGCAATTTTTGACAGGGCGGGGTCCGCATACTTGCCCGCAGCGTAACGCGCTGTCAGAGCGCGCGGCGCGACATTGAATTGGATGCCTTTCAGTGCGGCTATTGCACGCCAGGCCAGATCATGTCGGCCGTGGCCTGCATCCGCGAGGGCCACACCGGCTCGGCCGATGACATTCGTGAGTACATGAGCGGCAACCTCTGCCGCTGTGGTGCCTATCCCCATATCGTCACGGATGTGGCCGCCCATGCGGGCATAAAAGGGCAGGCCCCGGTGGTCAGTGAGGCGCTATGGCGCGCCGCGTCGGCACAATTGCGCAACATGGCCTCGATAGGCGGCAATCTGTTGCAGCGCACACGGTGCAGTTACTTTCGTGATCCGGGCGCCTATGCCAACTGCAACAAGCGCACCCCCGGATCGGGGTGTGCGGCGATCGACGGGTTCAATCGCAATCACGCGGTCCTGGGCACCAGTGAGCCTGTATTGCGCTCTATCCTGGCGACCTGGCCGTCGCACGGGTGGCCTTCGATGCCAGAGTCCTGATTCGCGGTGCAGACAATCGCGATGTGTTGCTCGAGGACTTCTACCGGCTTGCGGGCACACGTCCGGACCTGGAACATGACCTCGTTGCAATACCAGCAGCCGCTCAGACTGCAAGCCGCACGACACATGATGCTGAGCCAGCACGAGCCGCAGGGGCGTGTCTGTGCTGTAGCATGCCAGTCTTCAGAACCCTCAAGCGAGACACGACCTATGCGCACCTCAATCCAGCGTACGGCCATGGCCCTGTGTGTGTTCTACGCAGCACTTGCAGTGGCTGCCGAACCCGCAGAAAAAGTCGTGCGCATTGCCCAACTGGTCATCGATCCTGCTCAACTGGCGGCCTATCACATGGCCGTAAAAGAAGAAATGGCTGACTCCGTACGGCTTGAGCCAGGGGTGCTGGCGATCTATTCAGTGGCCGAAAAAGACCATCCTAACCGGCTGCACTTCTTCGAAATCTATGCCGATGAGGCCGCGTACAAGCGCCATATCGCCTCACCACACTTTCAAAAGTATGCCGCCACGACCCGGTCTATGATCACCTCACGGGTGCTGATCGAAACCGAGCCTGTGCAGCTCAGCACCCAGGCCGGCGGGCCTTCGCCAGCAGCACCAGAGTAATCCCCGCAATCACCGCGCACGACGCCAGCACCAGGCGCAGCGACAGGCTTTCACCGAGCAATATCACGCCGCCGACAGACGCCAGTACCGGGACACTGAGCTGCACCGAGGCGGCCTGGAATGAACCGAGCCTGGGCATCACTGTGTACCAGATGGCGTACCCCAGGCCGGAGGCCACCGTGCCGGAGGCCAGGGCTGCGATAAATCCACCCAGTGTCATGTGCATCTCATCGGCCTGCAGCAGTGCAACAAGCACAATGGCGGGGATGGCCAGCATGAAGTTGCCTGTGGTCAAGGCCAGCGGGTTGGACGCGCCCTTGCCCAGGATCGAATAAATGCCCCAGGCCAGCCCGGCAATGATCATGATCATTGAACTGATGAGCGGCGGGGCGCTGCTGCCTGGTAGCAGCAGTGCGACCAGGCCGGCAAACGCGATCAGCAATCCGGCCACGGCGGGGGCCGACAGGCGCTCGCCCCGCCACAGCCCGTAGCCGACGATCGTCATCTGCACGGCGCCAAACAACAGCAGCGCGCCGGTGCCGGTGTCGAGCTGCACGTAGGCGTAGGCAAACCCCAACGCATAGGCAAACAGTGATAAAGCACCTTTCCAGTTGCCGTGGGTCGTGCAGGTTTTCGTGCGCAGCCTTGAAATCAACCACAACGCCATTGCCCCACTCATCAGGCGAACAAGGGTAAAGGCCACCGGGTCGATGGCCTCGCCGCGCAGGGCCACGCGACACAGTAACGAATTGGCTGCAAATGCGATCATGGCAAGCGCCGTCAGCAGCATCAGCTGGTGCTGTTTGCTCAACGGGGCCATCAGGCTGGCGCTCAGGCTCACGGGGTGTTCCTCCACGGGGTCGGGTCGGATGGGCGACGAACTGAAAAAGGCCCTGGGGGCTTTAGGCTATTGAGTCCATCTCGCATGATCATAGGGCTTTAAGCAGGCCGCGCCACGGTAAAGGCCACCAGCGTGCTGACGCACTGCGACAATCTGTCCACACCGGTGCAGGCAGGCCTTGCACAGGGCTCGCCGGGCAACAGGTGTGGCGGCCTGTCGCAGGCCGGGCGGGCGGGGCGCCTCCCTTCAAGCGGGCTGCTTTAGGTGCTAAAGTCGCCGCCCATGAAAAAATCACCTACCCACCGCACCTCCATCGTAATGGCACTGTATTTTTGCGTGCTGTTCAATGTGCTGTCGTGCGGCATAGGTCATGGGCAGGCCTTGGGCATGGCCCTCAACGGCATCGGTGGCAGCTATTGCAGCCTGGGCAGTAACACGTCGGCCTTGCGCGACCAACAGGATGGCGCCTTGACCGCCGCCGACTGGAGCAACCTGTTCACCTGCCCGATGGGCTCGGCGAGCCTGGCCGTTCTGGTTTTTCTCATGGGTGTTGCCTGGCTGCTGGGACGCGCCAACCACCGGTCCATGGCCCGTGAGGTGCACAGCCAGGCCCCCCCTCGCTATTGCTGGCCTTCGGCCAACCCTCGCGCTTCTCCTTTCTGATACGGCTTGCGCTTTAGCGTTGGGCAGGCCTTTGCCTGCCGGCGAACGCTGACGGTAATCCCGGGTCGCCCTGCACAGGCGGCACGGGCCTGCCGCAGGCTATCTGAATTGAGGAGCACACCATGTCTCGTACCCCGACGGGGCCGGCCTTGCTGGAAACCCTTGCGCGTCCGGTGCACAAGGCCGATGCCCGGCTGCCGTTTCCCGACTACCCCTGCAATGCCCGCAGTTTCGTCAATCTGGATGCGCGTCTGTTGCCTTACTGGCACACCCTGTTCGACGTCTGCCCTGGCTTGCTCAAGCTCGACCCGCCGGAGGGGCTTGAACTGTTTCGCCGCTTCATGACCTGGGCCTATCGTCATCACCCGGCCCTGGACTGGACCTATTACATCAGCGTCTGCCGCTGGTTACTGGGTTCGCCCTACAAGGCGCGGGTCACCGAGGAGCATGTCGAGGCCTTCATGGTGGCGGCCGCAGCGCTGTGGGTCGCCGCCGATGTCTCCCAGGCCCGTGGCCTCTTGCTGGCCTGGCAACCCATGGCCGAGGTGGTGGTGGAATGGAAGCCGGGGCTGCAACCGGCCATGGCCTGGCCGCACGAAAACCTGCCGCCGCCGCCCTGGACATTCTCCTGGAGCCCGCTCAGCGGCAAGGGCCAGGGCGGTTTCCGGCGCTGGTTGCCGGTACCGGGCTGAGCCACGAACCGATGATGAACATGCCCCGGGCCGACCGCTCACTGATTGCATGGGTGCTCTACGCCAGCGTCCTGTTCAGCCTGTTCGCCTACAGCCTGCACCATGGGCAAATGGCGGGGCTGGCGCTGAGCGGGCTCGACGGCGGTTACTGCACCATGGACAGCGGCACCGGCCTGGGGCAGGGCGGTGACGCCGACCACCTGCAGAAGGTCGCGGCACAACTGGGCTGCCCGCTGTGTTCGAGCGCCGGCATGGCCCTGACCCTGAACTCACTGGGTTGGGGATTGCATGCGGTTTTTGTGGGCGCGAACGCACCGATTGTCGTGCGCAGCTGGGCTCAGCCGCCACCGCGTGACCTGTGGCCCTCACTCAACCCCCGCGCGCCACCGGTGCTCATTCCCGCCGTGACCCCAACCGTCTGATTCCGTCAGCCTGCGCTGTGTCGCAGCCGGAAACAGCGTCACATTTTCTGCGTGGAAGTCGTTGTTCATGAAAAAAAGAAACGCCGCTACGGTGCTGCTGGTGGGCGCCTGCAATGTCGCGTGGGCGCAGGAGGCAGCGCTGCAGCTCGACCCCCTGAGCATTGAAGCTACCCAAGAGCAACCTTCGGGCCTAAGCCTGGATCAACCCGTAAAGACCGGCTCGCGCCTGGGCCTGAACGTGCGTGAAACACCGGCGTCGGTAAGCGTGGTCGACCGCGCCGTGATCGAGGCGCGTGGCGCCCGGGACACCCACGAGGTGATCAATGCCATGACCGGGATCAACGCCTCGGCCAACCCCGGCTACGGCGGCTTCGTGTCCTACCGCGGCTTTACCCAGAGCCAGATCACCCAGTTGTATAACGGCATCAACCTGGGCTACAGCAGCGCCACGCGCCCGATCGACGCCTGGCTGGTCGACCGGGTCGAGTTGATCGGCGGACCTTCGAGCTTCCTGTACGGCGCAGGTGCTGTCGGCGGGTCGATCAACACGATCAGCAAGCTGGCCGGTCGTGAGACGCAGCCGCTTGAAGGGCGCGTGCGCTATGGCCGTTTCGATGATTCGGAAATAGCCGCAGGCTTCAATCAGGCGCTGGGCGATCCTGCGACCGAGCCCCGGCATTTCCTGCGCATGGATTTCAGCCGCGGCCGCGACAATGGCTACATCGACCGCAATACCCGGCAAACCGACAGTTTCGCGGCCTCGTTGCTCAGCGACCTGACCCCGGACCTCAGTCACACCCTGGCGCTGGAGTACCTGGAAGACCAGGAAGACAACCCCTACTGGGGCTCGCCGATCCTCAACCCGGTCGGCAGCACGATGAAAATCGACAGGTCGCGCCGGTTTGAAAACTACAACGTCGACGACGGGCGCTACGAGCAGCGCGTGCGCTGGTTGCGCTCGATCATCGACTATCAACTGGCGGCTGACACGCGCCTGCAAAACACCCTGTACCACTACGACGCCCAGCGTGATTACCGCAATCTGGAGAACTACCGCTACAACGCCGACAATTCACAGGTGATCCGTTCCGGCGCCTATTTGCAACGGCATGCACAGACCGTCTTGGGCAATCGCCTGGAAGTGCAGCACGAGCAGGCTCTGTTCGGACGGCGCAGCCAGTGGGCGGTGGGGCTCGATTACTCGGTCATGCGCCAGGACCTGTACCCCACCAACGGGTCGACGTCCGACACCGTGGACCCGGATCATTTCGATGCGGGGCGTTTCCACGACCTGCCGGGAATGGGCAATGGCCTGAAAAAACAGCGCAGGCACGAAATCACCACTCAGGCGCTGTTCATTGAAAACCGCCTGGAACTGACCGAGCGCCTGGCCTTGCTCACCGGCTTGCGGTACGACCACCTGGACATGGAAGTGAGCAATTACGGCACGGTCTCGGCCACCAGCCCGGCCTGGTTCGAGCGCCGCTGGGAGCCGCTCAGCGGCCGGGTCGGGCTGCTGTATGCCTTCAGCCCAAGCGCCAATGCCTACGTGCAATACAGCACCAGTGCCGATCTGCCGGCCGGGTCGCTGGCCTCGGCCACGTATTCCAATGTCGGCCTGTTCGACCTGTCCAAGGGCGAGCAGTGGGAAATCGGCAGCAAGGTCGACTTTCTTGATGGCCGGGCCTCGGCCACGGCAGCGTTGTACCAGATCGTGCGGCGCGACTTTGCCGTGCGTGACTCGGTCAATCCCAACCTGACCGTGCAGGCCGGGCAACAGACCTCACAGGGCATCGAACTGGCCGGCAAGCTGCAAGTGACGCCACGCCTGCTGGCCGAAGCCAACTACACCTGGGTCGATGCGCAATACGACCGGTTCAACGAGGCCGTGGACGGGGTGTCCGTGTCGCGCAAGGGCAATACCCCGACCAATGTGCCCGACAGCGTGGCCAACCTCTGGCTGACCTACCGCCTGGCAGATGACTGGCAAGTGGGCGCCGACGGGCGCTACGTGGCCTCGGTCTACGCCGACAACGCCAACACCCTCAAGGCGCCGTCGTACACCCTCTGGGGCGCCTTTGCACGTTACCGGCTCAACGCACACACCGCCATCACTGCGCGGGTACGCAACCTGACCGATGAGCTGTACGCCAGGCAGGCCTACGCCAGCCAGTACTACATGGGCGAGCCGCGCAGCCTGGACCTGTCTATGGACCTGCGTTTCTGAGCCTCTCGAACTGACCGGTTCAAGGCTGCGCCTGACGGCGTGCCTTGCCCTGTGACCTGAACACATTAATGGCGTTGACGTGCGGCCCGCCTGGCCGTGCGTGCAACGCAGGCTTTTCCAAGGAATTGGTTATGCATAAGCACATTCACACCCCGCAGCCAGGCCGCCACTGGCCATCGATCAGCGTTTCAGCCGGGCCTGCGGTTTTGGGCTGTCTGTTCATGCTGACGCCGCTCAGCCAGGCCCTGGCTGAAACCCTGGCCCGCGAAGGCTCGGTCGTCGCCCTCGGCGCCGTGACCGTCAGCGGCGACCCGAGCGGACCGCTGGCCAGCCGCAACATTCTCAGTTCGGTGGATGTGGTCGGCGCCGACCTGCTGCAACAGCAGCCGGTGCAATACAGTTGGGAGTTGTTCAACCGGGTGCCGGGGGTAATGCTCACCCAATTCAACCAGGGCACCACCTCGGGCAAGCTGTCGTTTCGCGGGTTCAACGGCGAGGGCGAGGTCAATGCCGTCAAGCTGCTGATCGACGGCATCCCGAGCAACACCAACGACGGCAACATGCCGTTCATCGACATGGTGTTCCCGCTGGAAATCGACAGCATCGAGGTGGTACGCGGCACCAACGACCCACGCTATGGGCTGCATAACATCGCCGGCAACGCCACGATCAACACGCGCCAGGGCGGCAACGGCGGCACGTTGCGATTGCGCTACGGCAGCTTCGACACCCGCGAGGTGCAACTGGTCAAAGGCCTGGAATCAGGCAACTGGAGCCAGAACTACGCCCTGAGCTACCAGGGCAGCGAAGGCTACCGCCAGCATGCCGACGCCGAGCGCCTGAGCGTTGCCGGCAAGTGGTTCTACACCGCCGACGACGCATCATGGCGCGCCGGGTTGATTGCCCGGCACTACACGGTCGATGCCGACGAAGCCGGTTACCTGAGCCGCCGCGACAGCCACGACCGGCCGCGCCAGTCCTACGCCAACAACGCCACTGACACCGGTGAGCGCGAAATGAACCAGCTCAGCCTGCACCTGGACGCCAGCCTCAGCGACGACCTGAGCTGGGCCGGCAAGGCGTACGTCAACACTTTCGAGGATCGGCGCTGGACCCAGTACTGGCGCACCTCGGCACAACAGGAACGCTACAGCGACGAAACCCAGTATGGCGCCCTGAGCAGCCTGACCTGGCGCCCGCAGGTCGACTTCCTGCACGGGTTTGCCCTGGAAGGCGGCGCCGAGGTGCAGCGCCAGGAAAACCAGAGCCTGCGCTATCGCACGCTGTTGCGCAGCCGCACGGCGCAGACCCGCGACCAGACCTTCGACCTGAATGTCTACGGCGCCTATGTGCAGGCGGTCATCGAGCCGGTCGAGTCGCTGAAGATCATCCCGGCCCTGCGCGTCGACAAGCTGTACGGCGGCTACCGCAATGACCTGAGTGGCGAGCACGCCGGGGTCAACGACTACGGACTGATTCGCCAACCAAAGATCAGCGTGGTCTGGTCGCCGTGGGAGCAGGCCAGCCTGTATGCCAACTGGGGGCGCAGTTACCAGGTGGGCGTGGGCTCGGCTGCTTATCGCCTGGCCAGCCAGCAGGATGACCTCAAGCCCTCGATCAACGACGGCTGGGAGGCCGGGCTGAAGTTTCGCCCGGCCGCCTGGATCGACGGCCGTATTGCCTATTGGCAGCAGAAAGCCTCGGACGAAGTGCAGCGCAAGCTCAACGATGCGGTAGGCGATGCCGAGAACGTCGGCCAGACCCTGCGCAAGGGCTGGGATGTGCAAGTCAATCTTTACCCCACCACGGACACCCGCCTGTGGCTGTCGTATTCGCGGCAGTTCTCGGAAATCCTCAAGCCCAACCCCAACTTGCCGGCCAGCGAAGGCCAGGAAATGGACCACGTACCCCATCACCTGTATGCCGCCGGCACCACCTGGCAAGCCACCCCCAGGCTGCAACTGTCGGCCTGGGCCAACGGCCAGAGCGACTACTACCTGGAGCGCACCAACAGCACCGGCACGTTCGGCGACTACGCGCTGCTCAACCTGGGCGCGACCTACCAGTTAACCCCGCAGCTAAGTGTCGATGTGCAGGCCAGGAACATCACCGATCGCTACTACGAATACGCCTGGTACGACGACACCGCCGGCGTGCGCCAGTCACTGCATGCGGCAGGCGATGGTCGCGCGGTATACGTCGGCCTGACCCTGGATTTCTAGGACTGTGCGCTCTGATGGTAGGAGCGCGCTTGCCCGCGACCGGCTGCGTTAGCAGTCGTAAATTTGTGGCGTTTCGCAGATTTTGCGAGTGCTAACGCACTCGGTCGCGGGCAAGCGCGCTCCTACGACAGTCCGGTATTTGTGGCGTGCCGGTGTTGGGCCGGCGGCACCGGGCTAAAGCGATTGCAGAAAATCCAGCAAGGCCTCGCGGCTTTCGCGTGGCATGGCCCGGACCTTTTCCCGGGCAGGCTGCGCTTCGCCGCCGTGCCAGAGGATCGCCTCCAGCAGGTTGCGGGCGCAGCCGTCGTGCAGAAAGCGGGTATGGTCGTTGACGGCCTGCGTCAGCCCGATGCCCCAGCATGGAAAACGCATCGGCATCGGTGCGCATGACGGTGGTACCGCCGCCTGCGCGCTCTTCGCCGGAGTCCACCACGGCCAGCTGATCAGGCGCTTCACAGCGGCCCCCAGCATCCCCGGCACGCCCCTGGGGCCGTTATTCATGAGCATTGTCCTTGCATTGCGCGGTGTAGGAGCGCGCTTGCCCGCGACCGAGTGCGCTAGCGCTCGCAAAATCTGCGAAACGCTGCAAATTTACGGCTGTAAATCTGCGAAACGCTACAAATTTACGACTGCTGCGCAGCCGGTCGCGGGCAAGCGCGCTCCTACCGGGGGCAATTCAAGCGTTAGTCCGACATTAGGGTGATCACGGCCTTGAAGTCCTCGGCCGTGCAGTCCATGCACAATCCGCGCGGCGGCATGCCGTTGTAGCCTTCGGTCACATGCAGCACCAGCGTGTCCATGCCCTGCGCCAGCCGGGGTTGCCATGCCTGGGCATCGCCTGTGCGTGGGGCAATGGACTGGCCGTTGTGGCACAGGCTGCAGGTGCGATCAAAGATTTCCTGAGGGGGTTGCGCGGCCTGCACCGCGCCGGCCATACCCGTGAGCTGTGCAAGCAAAAATAAGGATTTCATCACGAGGGTGTGGCCTGAATGTGGCGGCGCTACAGGTTAAGAAGACGGGCCGCCTCACTCAACTGCGACGCCCGGCCACACCGCTGCAAGGTGCAGGCCTGTACCAGGCAAGAAGGCACCGGTGCGGCGGGGCGTCGCGTGAATGCCAGCAACAACGGCTTCAGGCGCCGTGAGCCGTAGGCGCTTGAGCATGCTTACGGCAGCTCGAATGCTTCATCCAGCAGCGTGGTGCCATAGGAGTTATCCACGGCGCACAGCCATTGCTGCTCGATGTGCCTGAACACATAGGTCGCCCGGCGTGTGATCTCGGTCTTTGCTCCCGACGTGTCAGTGGCTTGTAGCAGGGTCTCCATGATCACCAAGGCTGTATCACCCGCCGGGATGACCTGCATCTTGCCCTGGGTCACCACGATGCTGTGGTTGAAATGTTCGGCAATGGCCACAAATGCCCGGCGTATGTTGTCTTTGCCGGTAACGGTCAGGCCTGGCTTGACGACCAGACGTGCATCGCCGGTATAGAACGTCATCAGGTCGTCGAAGCGCTCAGAAGTAATGGCGCGGTCGGCTGCCTGGATGGTTTCTTTGAGGTGTTGGGTCAATGCGTCCACTGTGGCTCTCCTGATCAGGCCTTGACAGCGGAAATGAAAAACCCCGCTGTCGAGG
The DNA here is from genome assembly GCF_900589395.1 of Pseudomonas viridiflava. GTDB lineage: Bacteria > Pseudomonadota > Gammaproteobacteria > Pseudomonadales > Pseudomonadaceae > Aquipseudomonas. The sequence goes on along the minus strand of NZ_UUIS01000075.1, from coordinate 411,866 downwards.
CGGGGTTTGGCATTTCATGCACAGGCCGTCCTCTATCCGAAGAAGGCCATAATTGAATGAGTGCGTAACAAGCGGTAACTGTTCATGACCTCAATCTGCATCAAGACATGCAAAAGCGCAACTCAGATAGCCGTCGTCAGGTACCCCCCATCCACCGGCAGCACCACACCGTTGACGAACGAAGCGGCATCGGATGCCAGGAAGGCAATCACCCTGGCCACCTCTTCGGCACTGCCGAAACGCTGCATGGGCGTGCGCGACAGCAGGCGGTCGATCCGTGGCTGGTCGTCGATTTTCGCCAGCAGCGGGGTGGTGATCCAGCCGGGTGCCACGGCGTTGACCCGGATATGATCCGGGGCATAGGCCTCGGCCAGGGACTTGGTGAGCTGCACAATGCCGCCCTTGGCCGCCGAATACGCCACCAGCTTGCCGCCGCCGAAATAGGAAAACATCGAGGCGATGTTGATGATCGAGCCACCTTGACGCGCCAGCAGCGGGTGCGCCAGGTTGATCAGGCGGTAGGCCGCGCCCAGTTGCACCGACAGCACCTGGTTGAAGGCCTCCCACTCCATTTCCTTGTCGCCCAGCGTACCGCCGGCGGCCGGCACCAGGATATCGAGCCGGTCCAGGCTCTGGATCACGCGCTTGAGCGCTTGATCGTCGGTGACATTCACTTCACGCAGGTCCAGTTGCACATCATCGGCCACCACCGTGGCCTCGGCCCCCAGCCCGATGGCTATTACGCGTGCGCCATGGCGGGCCAGGTACTCGGCGGTCGCCTGGCCGATGCCGGAGGTGCCGCCGCTGACGAGCGCGACCTTGCCTGTAAACAGAGTGCTGATAAACATGCTTGTCATTGCCTCATGGGGTCAGAAAAAGTCGTTGGCGCGAGCGGTCTACAGGCCCAGTACCGAGCCTATGTCCAGCGCAAATTGCACGCCCACTACAAAGCCGTCGTTGCTCAGTTGCGCAGCGCCTGGGTTGTAGTAGTTGTCCGGGTTGATCACGTATTGCACGCTGGGCTCGATGGACAAGGTGCGCGTCAGGGCGAAATGGCCGTTGGCTTCCAGGGCATAGACGTTGCGCTCACCCAGCTCGGGGTCGCCACCGGCGGCCGTGCGCAGGCGTTGCTGGAACTGCAACTGGTGCGCATTGACCTGCAGGTAGCTGGCCTTGACGTTGAGCTTGTCCTGGGGCCGGTCAAAGGGTGCGAGGTAGGTCAAGCCGGCCTCGGCGAAGTGGCTGAACGGTTGTTTCTTATCGGCCGCCGCCGACAACGAGCCGAAGGCTTGCAGCCCTTGCTGGCCACCACGCCACAGCGTCTGGCGAAACTTGAAGAAGCCGCCGGCGGTGCCGTGTTCGTTGTCACCGTTCAACGGATCGAACTGCCGGGCGGAGTTGAAGTAGGCGTTGAGTTCGTACTGGGTGGTGGCATCGCCCGGCTTGCTGCCAATGCCTACTAGAAAGCTCGTGCCGCTGGCATCGTCGGTGCTGAAGTCCAGGCCCTTGCGCTTTTTCAGGTAATCCACCGGGTTGGACTCGAAGGCACCGGCATGCACGTACAGGCTGGGGCTCGGTTGATACTTCATATAACCGCCCCAGGCACCAAAGGGCGGCGGCAGTACGCCGCTTGAGACATCCAGGATCGGGTCGTTGCAGGTCAGTGCCGATTCACAGTTATAGATGTAGAAATACCGCCGGGCGTTGGTGCGGCCGATATGCAGGTCGAGCTGGCCGTCGAATGCCTTTTGCTCGAACGTCAGCAGGCTCAACTGGTTGCTGGCGATGTCGTTGTGCAGCGGGGCGCCGGCGAAGTAGCTGCCGGCAGCGCCTTGCCAGTGGTTGGCCGTCGGCTGGCCGGTGCCGTTGTCGAAGATGAACACGGTTTGCTCAAAGTGCAGTGCGGCACCGTCAAGGCCTGCAAGCGTGCCCAGGTTGATGTCTGCGCCGAGGTACAGGTTGCCGCTGTTGCCGAAGCTGTGAGGGCGAGTGCCAGTGTCGAGATTCTTCATCGAAATATTGGTGAGCAGCACATGGGGCTTGATGCCCTGGCTGGCCAGTTGCTCGCCCAGCCCGGACAGCGGACCCTCAAGGTCCTGGGCCAACACCTGGAATGAAGCGGATGCCGCGAGCAACAGGGCGCACACACGATTGACTGGGGTCATGATCGAGAACTCATTTTATTGTTGTTGTAGAGAGCAAGACGGTGGCGAGGTGTCGGTGTCGGCCCGGGCACCCCGCCTTAGGCAGGGCTTACAGTGACTGGCCCTGCGCAACCGACGAGGCCCGGGCCTGTCGTTGCAACACGGCGGGCGCGGTCTCCTTGAGAAACAGCGACAGGCCGGCCGCCAGCAAGGCGCCACCGCAGGAAATCCACATGACGATCGACAGCCCGAACCGGTCGGCGGCAAACCCCGCCACGGTCGGCGCCACGAACCCGCCGATCAGTTCGCCCACGCCCATGATCAGGCCCAGCGCCGTGGCCATGACTTCGCGCGGCACGGTTTCGGCCGGGATGGTGGCCATGAACAGCGTGAAGCAGCCCAGGCCTGTGTAGGTCAGCACCATCAGGATGCCCAGTACCAAGGAGGAGGGCGCATACAGCAGCGCCACCGGGCAACAGGCGGCAACCAGCGAGAACAGCACCAGGGTCGGGCGCCGGCCGATGCGATCGGACACGCTGGGCACCACGAAGCCCCAGATGACCCAGGCTGCGCCCAGGCAGCTCATGATCGCGCCCATGCTCGGCGCGCTGTAGCCGCGCACACTGACCAGAAAGGTCGGGGTAAAGGAGATCAGGATCACGAACCAAGTCAGGAACACGCAGCTGATCAACATGCACAGCACGATGTTGCGGCTTTTCAGCAGGGCCAGGCGATTGACCCGGACAGCGGCACCCGGCGCCGGTGCCTGACGCGGTTCGTCCTTGCGCACATAGCGCCAGATGAGCCAGGCGATCAGCAGGCCGGGCAGCAGGGACACAATGAACGCATGGCGCCAGCCATAGGCTTCGGCCAGGGCAATCAGCACCGGCGGGCCGATCACCGCGCCCAGCAGGCCGGCCGCCGAGCCCTGCAGCAGACCCATGTTCAGGCCCCGCCGGTGCGGTGATGACGCTTCGACCATCAATGACTGCGACAAGGGCAGGATCGGCCCTTCGGCCAGGCCCATGATGCCGCGAAACAGCAGCAGGCTGAGAAAGCCCGACACCAGCCCCGACAGCGCCGAGCACAGCGAAAACAGGATCACCGCCACGATCAACAACGGCTTGCGCACACCCCGGCGGTCCGACCAGGCGCCCACCAGCGCGCCGGACACCGCCCAGGCCAGCGCCAGCACCGAAGACAGCATGCCCAGGTGGGTGTTGCTCAACTTGAGTTCGTCCGCCATGAACGGAAACAAGAACGACAGGGCCAGACGATCGAAAAACACAAACCCGAAGGTCAGGAACAGCACACCCAACAAGGTGTTTTCGTAACTGGCTTTATTATTGTTTTGAGCCATGGTGGTTCTCCGCGCGCAAGGATTCAACGAAACAGACGGTCCACGGTGTCAGCCCCCAGGCCGACCTTTTCGTAGTGTTCACGGCACAGGGCAATGTAGGAGTGCACATCGAAATAACCGGTGGACTCGCCGTGCTCGTCGAGCCAGATCAGCGGCCCCTTGACGATGAAGAACACACGCATGGGTTCGTCGTGCTCATACGCCACCAGGGTGTGGCCCTCGCCGGGCGTCTCGTAGACGAAGTCGCCCGCCGTGGCGGTCCAGTCGTGTTCCAGGTAGCCCCACTTGCCCGACAGGGTGTAGGCGAACACTTCATGCGGGTGATAGTGACGGTTGACCAGCCCGGCCTGGCTGGACATCAGGATGTCGCACCAGCGGTTTTCACTGGGCGAGATCCACAGCGGACGCGAAGACACGGTCTCGGTGAAGGGCACATAAAGCCGCAGGTCATCACTGGCGGCATTGGGCAGGTAAACCTCGGGCTTGGCATCGGGCATCAAGGCGTTGGCGATGGGCTGCAGGTCTTTCCAGAATTCATTGCGGGCTAATTCGGGCATGTTCGGCCTCTGATCATTGTGGTTGATGGCCGGGACACTCTAGGGTTTGCGAGACAGGACGGTTTGATCGAAACGGACGCCATTGTTGTTCGTATCGGACGGATATTCCGGGCGTCGTTATCCTGAGGTTTTATTTTCGATGTCGATTGACAGCTAACCCGGGCGAGGGGTTAATTGCGCTTTGCAGGCCCGATACACGACTGGCGCACGGACGAGGCCGTCAATAAAACGAGAATAAGAAAATGACCACAGCCGCCTCCTTGCTCGACACCCGACGTGCGAGCACCGACGATCTGCCCCCCGATCAGCGCCTGGCCTTCTGGGAGCACTACAACACCTCGACGCTGGTGGGCCTGAAGTGTTCGTCCTTCAGTGAAAGCGGGTTCAGTGCGAGACAAGACAACCTGAACCTGGACCGATTGCGGGTCGCGCACATTGCAGGCAATCAACATGTCATCGAACGCGATGTGTCGATGATCCGCACGGTGCCGAAAGCGTCGGTGTTCGTTTCCCTGGTGTTGGGCCGTAGTTCGTTTTTCTTCCAGAACGGCCAGTGCCACTTACTCGAACCTGGCGACATGATGGTGTACCGCACCGACAAGCCGTACTTGTTCGGCTTCACCGGGCCGATGCACAAGTTCATCTTCGATATTCCCCAGGAGGTCTTTGCCGCCCGGTGTCTGCGCCGCTTCGACAACGCCCTGAAGATCAGCGCCGACACCGGCACCCGGCGTTTACTGTTACGCACGTTGATCGAGCGTACCGAAGGGTATTTCGGGCAACCGCTCAGGCAAGACGCCGACCGCTACCAGGACGATGCCCTGGAGCTATTGGGTACGGTGATCGCCGGTCAGGTGGGCAATCGCCGTATCAATGCACTCAGCGCGTCTTATTTACTGACGGCCAAGCGCTGCATCCTGGAGCAACTGGCTGACCCGACCCTGACCTGTGAACGGGTGGCGGCCCAGACTGGCGTTTCCACACGCCAACTGACCCGTCTGTTTGCCCTGGAAGACACCCAGCCGCAGCGCTTTATCCTGGAGAAACGCCTGGAGGGGGCGTTCCGGCGGCTGAGCAAAGGCCAAGGGCTGGACATTGCCGAAATCGCCTACCAGCACGGCTTCAGCAGCCAGGCGCATTTTGCCAGGGCCTTCAAGACGCGCTACGGGCACACACCCAGTGAAGTCCGGGCGCAGGGCGAGGCCGGCCAGGCGCTGTAGCCGGCGCTTCATGTGTCCATGAGCAACTGAGCCTCAAGCCACGCCAGCAGCGTCTGGACGTCGACGCGCTTGTCAGCGCCGTGGGCGGTATAGACCGAAAGGGCCTCGGGCAAGGCAATGCTCTGTGCGCAAGGCTGAACCAGCGCACCAGTCTTGATCAGCCTCGCAGCGGTTCGACGCCATCCCAAGGCAATGCCATGTCCTTCGATGGCCGCCTGCAGCATCAGCGGGTAGCTGTCGAACACGATGGTTCGCTCAGAGGTTACCGGCGCCTGTCCAAATGCCTCCAGCCAGCCATTCCAGGTCATGAAATCAGCAGGCGTGGCGTGATAATGCAAAAGCGTGTGCGCCGGCAGGGCTTCAAGGCCGGGCAAGGTGCCGGTTGCCAGGTAGTGGGGGCTGCACACCGGAAAGACTTCATCGGCAGCGGTAAAGACCCGTGGATGCACGCCGCTGGCGCGTCCGGTGGTCTGCAAGGCCACATCGAAGGGCTCGTTGAATTCGGCGACAGGCCGGGTCGAGGTCACCACTTGCACCTCGATGCCGGCGTGCTGGTCCCTGAACGTGGAGAGGCGCGGCATCAGCCAGTAGAAGGCTTCACATAACTGGCACAGGAAAACGACACGCTGCGAGCGATGCGCTGTGCGAAGCGCCATGGCGCCATCGCTGATGCTGCCCAAGGCCGCACTCACCACCCGGCCCAGTTCCCGCCCGTGCTCGGTCAGGAACACCGCCCGATTACGGCGGGTAAAGAGTTTCACGCCTAGGTCTTGCTCAAGGTCGCGAATCTGCCGGCTGACGGCAGCCTGGGTGATGTGCAGCTCTTGGGCTGCCCTGGAGAAGCTTTGCAAGCGCGCAGCGGCTTCAAAAGGCAGCAGACTGGCCAGCGGGGGCAGGGTCTTCCTGAGCGTATTCATAATCGGGGGTTATGCATGGCGGCCTGAGAACTCGTTTGTAGCACACTGACGGCAGCCGGCAACATGAGTGCACTCTCTTTTGGACACCCACTCATGACACCTGACCGCTCGACAATCATCGTCGGGGTACTGCTTGCTGTGCTGGCGACGCTGGCGTGGGCCTTCAACTTCATCGCCCCTTATGTCACCGGGCCCTACAGCATTTACGACCTGACGCTCATCCGGTTTCTGATCGCGGGTGCCCTGGGCCTGGTCGGCGTGACCCTGTGCCGCGCGCAGCGACGTCGGGTGCCACGCGTTCGGCAGTGGCTTGCCGCCGGGCTGGGCATCATCGGCTATCTGGGGTACAGCAGTTGCATTGCCGCCGGCGTGATTTCCGGAGGGCCCGTGCTGACGGCCGCCTTTGTAGGATTAGTGCCCGTGCTTGTCGCCCTGATCGGCAATGCCCGAGACCGGACCGTGCCCTGGCAACGCCTTGCCTTGCCATTGACGCTGATAACGCTCGGGCTTCTGCTTGCAACCATCAACAGCATGGGGCTGCCGCACGCTGGTCAGACGGACCGGTGGGCGGGGTTGTTTTTTTCTGTGTTGGCCGTAGCCTTGTGGCTGGCCTTCAGCGTGTTGAATCAGAGCGCCCTGGAGCAACTGCCCGCTGCGGCGACGGGGCTGTGGACCGCATTGATGATGGCAGGCGCCGGGCTTGGTGCCTTGTGCCTGATACCCATTGTCCAAGCGCTCGGCCTGCTTGACCTTGGCGGCAAAGGCTTCGGTCTGGGCATGGCAGGANCCTTGTACGCCTGGGCGCTGGTCATCGCGCTGATGTCGTCGGTGATCGGCGCCTGGGCCTGGAACGCGGCCACGCAACGGCTGCCAATGGTCCTTTCCGGGCAGTTGATCTCGCTGGAGTCGGTGTTCGCCGCTGTACTGGGGCTGGTCTTTCACGCCCGGCTGCCAACGCTCATGGAGGCCGCCGGGCTGGTGGCCGTGCTCATGGGCGCCGCGCTGGCGGTTCGGCGCATGCTCAGTGCCCAGCGTGTGACGGCCATGCCGGTATGATCGCTCCGCTTATACCTGGGGTCTTTTGTAGGCCATGCCGACGGAGCGAGGGGCGGTGTGCACGAAACCGAACTGTGCATAGAGATCCTGGGCCTGGCCATCGGCGATAAGGCTGACGTAGCCGCTGTCAGGCACATGGGATTCGATGTAGTGCATGATTTCGCCCATGATGCGCTTGCCCAGCCCCTTGCCTTGATGCTCGACAAGCACGGCAATGTCCACCACTTGAAAGAAGCATCCACCGTCGCCGACGACCCGGCCCATGCCCACGGGCATCGACCCCCAAAGAATCTGCACAGCAAAGAGCGTGTTGGGCAAGCCCCGTATCGCGGCGTCATCCGTCTTGGCGCTGAGGCCGGAGCCGATGCGAAGCGCCTGGTAGGTTTCAACGGAGGGCAGCTTCAGCAGGGATGAGTAAATGGCCAATGGGGTCACCAGGGCAGAAGAGGGCTCAAGGGGAGGTGATAAACGCGCGCGTAGTTATACCGCAGCGTGTGGTGACCCGCGAGCAATGACTCAGCTGCGCGCCAGCTGCCCTTGCGTCATTCTGCGTTTGTAAGCGCTGTCGCGGCTGGCCAGCCAGTAATACAGCGGTGAGGTGATGAGCAAACCGACAAGCCAGGACAGATCGGCGCCATTGATGTGTGCTGACACCGGCCCGACATACAGAGGGGTATTCATGAATGGAATCTGCACGGCAATGCCTATCGCGTACGCCAGCAAGGCCTGAGGGTTGTAGCGGCCATAAATTCCGCCATCCACACGAAAAATCGAGGCAATGTCGTACTTGCCCTTATGAATGGCGTAGAAGTCGATCAGGTTGATTGCCGTCCAGGGGACCAGCACCACCAGTAGAACCAGCACCATATCGACGAAGTGGCCGATGAAGTCTTTTGAGGCGAACACGGCGGCGGTTGCGCAGGCCATCAACACCAGGATCGAGATCAGCGCACGGCTTTTAGCCGTAGGGATCCAGCGATAGGCAAAGGTCTGCACCAGCGTGATGATCGACAACACAGCGCCGTACAGGTTGAGGGCGTTGTGACTGATCACGCTGAGCAAGAACAAAACCAGCATCAACGGGCCGATAGAACCGGTGGCGAGTTTGACGGCCTCCATGGTGTCCATGCCTACAGGCGTGGCCAGGACGGCGACAGCACCAAAAATGAAAGAAAGGCTCGAACCCAGTGCCGAGCCGAGGTAGGTGGTCCAGAACGTCGAAGACACGGGCACATCCGCCGGCAGATAGCGAGAGTAGTCGGAAACATAAGGCGCAAATGCGATCTGCCACAAGGCGGCCAGAGACACCGTGGCGAGCCAGCCGGAAATGTTGAATTCACCGCGCGTCAGAAAGTCCGTGGTCTGCACGTGGGTAAAGATATAGCCGAACCCCAGTACGATGCCGGCCCCCAGCACCCAGGTACCAATGCGGTTGAGCACATGGATGAAACGGTAGCCGATAATGCCGATTATTCCGGAGCCGATGGCGCCAATCACGATGCCGACAGGCACGGGTACGCTGTCCACCACCCCGTGCAATGATTTGCCGGCGAGGACAATATTGGAGGCGAAAAAGCCGATATACATGACGCCCGCAATGACCACTACCAGCAGCGCCCCAAGGGAGCCGAACTGAGCGCGACTCTGAATCATTTGCGGGATGCCCATTTGCGGCCCCTGGGCTGAATGCAACGCCATCAGCACGCCGCCAATCAGGTGGCCGACAAGAATGGCAACGACGCCCCACAGCAGATTGAGGTGGAACAATTGCACGCCCAGCGCGCCTGTCACGATCGGCAATGGCGCGATATTGCCACCAAACCACAACGTGAACAGGTCGCTTACTTTGCCGTGGCGATCTTGCGGGGGCACGTAGCCGATTGTGTGTTTTTCAATAAGCGGGGCGCTGGATGTTGCAGTGGTCACCATGTTGAACTCCAAGGCAATCGGTACGCAGGCGTACTTTGTGAGACGACACGGGCAGGTCGCTCTGTTGTTGGCCTGATCATCTGCAATGGACACGGGGAGGTAAATTAGTAAGTTTGTTGCCACAAACCTTAAAAAAAATAGCTCGGCCTGATTTTTGCTCCGGTATGTTGCACGCACTTGAATGAACGAAAAATACGCTGTTTTAATGCACTTTTTTGGGGCGAAACTGCCTGTTTCCGGAGGCTTTCATGGCTGCCTATAACCTGCGCCAACTCAGGTATTTCGTCGCCGCCGCCGAGTGCGGCAGCGTTGCTGAGGCGTCGCGCAAGCTGTATATCGCACAACCGTCGGTATCGACGGCAATCAAGCACCTTGAAGAGAGTTTTGGTGTGCAGTTGTTTATCCGTCATCACGCGCAAGGCGTCTCGCTGACACCCAGCGGGGCCCGGTTCTATCGCAAAGCGCTGGAGCTGTTGCGGGTCGCCCATGAGTTCGAGCAGAACGCGCTGGCGGATAACGATGTGGTGTCGGGGCAAATCGACATTGGCTGTTTCGAGACTGTCGCTCCGCTGTACCTGCCGCGGCTGATTGCCGGCTTCAAGGCGCGCTGGCCGGGGGTGGAAATCCGCATCCGCGACGGCGAGCAGCAAGAGCTGGTGCAGGCGTTGACCGCGGGCAGTATCGACATGGCAATGCTGTTCGAGCACGACCTTGGCGGTACCATCGAGACCCTTGCGCTCATGCCGCCCCAGCAACCGTATGCGTTGCTGCCTGCCGATCACCGCTTTGCCCGGCAGGCCAGGGTGTCTCTGGCCGACCTGGTGATGGAGCCCATGATCCTGCTGGACGTGCTCCCGAGCCGGACGTATTTCGTGAGTATTTTCGAAGAGCGCGGGCTGACGCCCAATATCGTATTCAGCTCGCCGTCAATCGAGATGGTCCGAGGGATGGTCGGGCAGGGGTTCGGTTTTTCGATTCTGGTCACCAAGCCTTTTACCGAGCACACCTATGACGGACAAAAGGTGGTGTGTGTGCCGCTGGCGGAAACGGTGACGGGCTCCGGATTGTCGGCGGTATGGCTGCGCCGTGCACCGCTGACCAAGCCGGTGCAATTGTTTGTCGACTACTGCCGCGAAGAGCTGGCCCGGCTGCTTGACTGAATCGCGCGTTGGCAGATGCCCGACGATGCAATCCGGCGTTCAAGGCAAGCAGAGGGTGTCAGGCGCTGATTGAATCCAGCATCCGCAGCAGCATGGCGTCACACCCTGCCAACTGCTCGACACTGACGAATTCGTCCGGTTTGTGCCCTTGATCCATACTTCCGGGGCCGCACACCACCGTGGGGATGCCAATGGCGTCGAACAATCCACCTTCGGTGCCGAACGCCACTGTGCTAAACGCCCGGGTACGGGAAAACGCCGCAATCAATGCGGCGGCCTGGCTGTGTTCATCGGTGACCAGGCCAGGGTAGGCCGACAGCTCGGTAAACCGGATCGCACTCTGGGCGCTGACCGCCTGCATGCGCGGCAAGACCTGCTCGTGTGCATACCTTTGCAGCTGCGCCGCCACCTCGGCCGGATTCTGCGAGGGTAACGAACGAATCTCGAAATCGAACCGGCAATCGGCAGGCACGATATTCAATGCCTTGCCGCCGCTGATCACGCCGGCCTGCATCGTGCTGAACGGTGGATCGAACCGCGGGTCCTGATGAGCCTGCAACCGCTGCCCGATACGCCCCAGTTCACCGATCAGGTCGGCGGCATGTTCGATGGCATTCACGCCATAGGGCGCGTAGGCCGAGTGACAGGCCTCGCCATGAACATCGCAACGCATCGCCAGCTTACCCTTGTGGCCCAGTACCGGCTTGAGCTCAGTGGGTTCGCCGATAATGCACAACAGCGGCTTGACCGGCCGCCGCTCAAGCACCTTGAGCAACGAGCGTACCCCCAGGCAACCCACTTCCTCATCGTAGGACAGGGCAATGTGCACCGGCCTTGTCAAAGAGGCGGTGAGCAGTGCGGGCACCAGGGCCAGCACACAGGCGATATAGCCCTTCATGTCTGCGGTGCCCCGGCCAAACAATTTGCCGTCGCGTTCGGTCAGTTCAAAAGGCGGCCAGGTCCATGCCTGGCCATCCACCGGCACCACATCGGTGTGCCCCGACAGCACAATGCCCGGCAGCTCCACAGGGCCCACGCTGGCAAACAGGTTCGCCTTGCTGCGCGCTTCGTTGTAGATCAGTTCGCTAGCCACGCCAAACCCTGCCAGGTACTCACGCACGAACTCGATCAGGCTCAAGTTGGATTCGCGGCTGGTGGTGTCAAACCCCACCAGCGTCTGCAGCAATGCCTGGCTGGGGCTCATCGGTCGTCTCCAGCCACGCCATAACCGGGCGAACGATCAGGTGCAAGGGCACGATCAATGTAGTCCTGCACTTGCGGGCGGTAGGCGTTCCACAGGTGTTGCAGTTCGCCTATAGGGTTTTGCTCCGCCCAGTCCACCCGGAGGTTGATGATCGGCCAGGTCAGTTCGCCGACCACGACCAACGCGGCGGAGTGCACAGGACCGGCTTCACCACCGGCAGCGATGGCGGCGTGCATCGCCACCAGCAGCCTGTCGGCCAACTGATCTTCAGCGCTTTCAAATGCCCTGACCATCGCGTCGATGACGGCGCGGTCAGCGAGCATATTACCGGCAGCCACGCACTGTTCTCCCGTTACAGCGTGATGGACACCCAGGGTTTCGCTGCCACTGAAGTGCACGGCGCGGCCCCTGTGATCAATGGCTGTCAGTTGCCGATACTGGCTGTAGCCGTTGCGCGTCAGGCTCTTGTCGAGCGCTTCGGTAGGCGCAAGGCCTTGCTCCAGCAGGTCGAGCACGTCCGGCCCCAGGGCCGGCAACGTGATGTTCTGGGAAGACACCGCACCCACACCGGGCCGCAGCCAGGGGCAGCGAGCGCCCACGGCAATGCTGGATGAACTGATGGCAATGCCAAATTGGCCGGTCTCTGCGCAGCGGGCGACGATTGAAAAGGTCATGGCGTAGCGTCCTTATTCAGGGATAACCGCGATCACATCGATTTCCATCAGCCATTGCGGCTGACCCAGCGCTGACACCACGAGTCCCGTGGAAATCGGAAACACCCCTTTGAGCCATTTGCCGACTTCCTGGTAAACCGGTTCGCGATACCGCGGGTCTATCAGGTAGGTCGTGGTCTTGACGATGTGACTGAGGTCGCTACCGGCTTCTTCCAGCAGTTGCTTGACGTTGCGCATGGCCTGCTCGGCCTGGGCACGCGGGTCGCCAAGGCCGATCAGGTTGCCATCGAAATCCGTGCCCACCTGGCCCCGTACATACACGGTATTGCCGGCACGTACGGCTTGGCACAGGTCATTGTCCAGGCTCTGGTTGGGGTAGGTTTGCTGGGTGTTGAACATACGAATGCGGGTGTGGGTAGCCATCAATGAACTCCAGAAAAAGATTAGGCGCTGACAGCGGATGGGCGAACGGCCGGGGCGGCCTGGCGGTACTCAAGGTATTGACGCTGGATGGCGATATGGTCAGCCACGTATTTGGCGTCGTGCCAGACCCCCCAGATAAACGACGACCCTCGACGCGATTGCCACGGCAAGCCGAGAAAGTAGATACCGGCCTCACTGGCCACGCCGCGCTGGTGGCGGGGTTTTCCGGTGGCATCAAACGCATCGACCTTCAACCAGCTGTAATCCATGGCATAGCCGGTCGCCCAGATGATCGACGTGATACCGGCCTGAATCAGGTCCAGTTCCAGGATCGGGTTGCTGATGCAGTCTGCATCGGCAAACACGCGACGCGCCTGGGGCTCCAGCGGCAGGTCAATGCCGTTGCGTTCGATGTAGGCATCGGCGGCATCCAGCAGGGCCAGGTAGTTTTCATCGCCTCGCGCCAGGTTTTCGACCAGGTTGGACTGAAAACGGGCAAGGCTGCCATCAAAGGAGTGTGTCAGGCCGACAAGGATCATGCCTTGCTGGGCCAGTTCACGAAAATCGATGGTCTTGCCGCCATGGGCACCGCTTACGGCGATGGTCACGTGCTCACGACCGGGCTTCATCGCCGCCTGGTCCCATTCACCCAGCACACCCAGCCACCAACAGAAATCCCGGTTGCGGTAGGCGCGCGGTGGGCGATCATGGGCACCCACCGAGAGGTACACCTGCCGACCGGCGCGTTGCAGTTCATCGGCAATCTGCACGCCGGAAGACCCGGCACCGACCACCAGAACGGCACCAGCCGGCAGTTGCGCCGGATTGCGATAGTCGGCGGAGTGAATCTGATGCACAGCCATATCCTTGGGTGCAATGGCCGGGATCACCGGTTTTTGAAAGGGCCCGGTTGCAGCGACCACGCGGTTGGCTTCGATGACCCCCTCACTGGTGTGTACGGTAAAGCCTGGGCGGCCTTCGTTACGGACCACCGAGGTGACCTCCACGCCGGTACGGATCGGCGCATTGAACTGAAGTGCATAGGCTTCAAAATAATCGGCCACACGCTCTTTGGGGGCAAAACCATCCGGGGCTATATCCGTAAATTCCAGTCCGGGAAAACGGTCGTGCCACGCAGGTCCATTGGCCACCAATGAATCCCAGCGTCCGGTGCGCCAGCGTTCGGCGATGCGGCTGCGCTCCAGCACCAGATGCGGTACGCCTTGCTTGCTCAAGTGTTCGCTCATGGCCACACCGGCTTGACCGGCGCCCACCACCAGCGTGTCTGTTCTTGTGATCGCCACAGTCATGGATCTGTCCTTCTGTAATGCCGTTGGATTCAGCTCGGGTATGACGCAAGGCTAAAGGGCGGTGGGGGGATCAATAAAATAGTATTAAGTTGGCAAGTGAGCATAAATATCGAATGCAGTGCGCGTGCCTACTACTTGATACCCTCAGCGCACTGTTTGACGGTCTCACCCTATCGGGTGATTTCGATCATGTTCAGGGTGTGGGACCATCCTTCACTGTTTGGGCACCGGTGGCAGACGTGCTGTATTCAACGGTTCTTTCAGCGAGTCTTTGAAGTGGACAACGATTATCTTTCTTCTGCGCAATGGTTTGACCAGATGGCGAGGGTGACCGAGAGCATCGGGCAACTGCGCTTTGCCGCCACTTTATTTGAAGCGTTGGGCCATGTTTGTCCCATTCAAGCCACCACGCTGTATTTGTACCCTCACGGCGGCATGCCCAGTGCATTATTTGAACTGGAGGGGCCCTGGTTGCCTCAGGGCAATGTGCACCACTACTTATCGGGCTTTTATCTGCTCGATCCGTTTTACAGGGCGTGCATTGAAGGGCCCGGCGCCGGTTGCTATACGCTCGCCGAGATCGCGCCGGACCACTTCGAACTCAGCGAGTACTACCAGTCGTTCTACCGGCATTCTCACCTGGCGGATGAACTCAACTACATCCTGCCGTCGTCGCCTGGGTTGAGCCTGGCCGTGTCACTGGCGTTCACGCACAAGTTGAATGACGCAACGACGCGACAGTTCCAGTGTTTGACCCCGTGGGTCCTGGCGGTACTGCGCAAGCATTTCGTTGGCCTGGATACACGCGGCCTGCGCTTCGAGCGCCTGTTAGAGCAGCGCATTCACTCGGCACTGGATAACTTCGGTTCATCGATATTGACCGAGCGAGAGTGCCACATTGCTCAATTGATCCTGCGTGGCCATTCAACCCGGTCACTCGCCGAGCGCCTTGGCGTTTCGGAAGACACCATCAAGTCTCACCGTAAACACATCTATTGCAAACTCGATATCGGCACGCAATCAGAGTTGTTTTCATTATTTATCGATTCCCTGGCTGAAGCCCAAGGCTTCTTGAGCAAGGATCCCCTTGAAAGTTATATGCGCCGGCTTCGCTAAGTCAGTGCACCGCGGTTCCCTATAGCCCCCCAACAAGAGCGAGAACAGGCATGAACGTACCCGTTGAACCGACACGGCAGACCCTGGACTATCAAAAGTCCGACGCTGCTCACCATATCCACGCCTTTCTCGACCAGAAGGCCCTCAATGCCGAAGGGCCCCGGGTGATTGTTCGGGGGGAAGGGCTTTACCTGTGGGACAGCGAGGGCAAGCGGTATCTGGACGGTATGTCGGGGCTGTGGTGCACCCAGCTCGGCTACGGCCGCCATGACCTGACCCATGCCGCGGCAACGCAAATGGACCGGCTGGCGTACTACAACATGTTCTTCCACACCACTCACCCGGCGGTGATCGAGCTGTCGGAGCTCCTGTTCAGCCTGTTGCCGGGCCATTACAGCCACGTGATCTACACCAACTCCGGCTCTGAAGCGAACGAAGTGCTGATCCGCACCGTTCGCCGTTTCTGGCAAGTGGTGGGCAAGCCGCAGAAGAAAGTCATGATTGGTCGCTGGAACGGCTACCACGGCTCGACCCTGGCAGCATCGGCATTGGGTGGCATGAAGTTCATGCACGAGATGGGTGGCCTGATCCCCGATGTGGCGCACATCGATGAGCCGTATTGGTACGCCCAGGGCGGTGACCTGACGCCTGCCGAGTTCGGTCGTCGTTGCGCGCTGCAACTGGAAGAAAAAATTCTCGAACTGGGGGCCGACAATGTCGCGGGCTTCATTGCCGAGCCATTCCAGGGCGCTGGCGGCATGATCTTTCCTCCAGAAAGCTATTGGCCGCAAATCCAGCGAATCTGCCGCCAGTACGATGTATTGCTGTGCGCAGATGAGGTCATCGGTGGTTTTGGCCGTACCGGCGAGTGGTTTGCTCATCAGCACTTCGGATTCGAGCCAGACACGTTGTCGATCGCCAAGGGGCTGACCTCCGGCTATATCCCCATGGGTGGGCTGGTACTGAGCAAGCGCATGGCCGACGCACTGGTGGAGCAGGGTGGCGTCTTTGCCCACGGCCTGACTTATTCCGGGCACCCGGTGGCGGCGGCCGTGGCCATCGCCAACCTCAAGGCGTTGCGCGATGAAGGCATCGTCCGTCAGGTAAAAGAAGATACCGGGCCGTATTTCCAGCAGGTGTTGCGTGAAGTGTTCGGCAATCACCCGTTGATCGGCGAAATCCAGGGCACAGGCCTGCTGGCGGCCTTACAGTTCGCCGAAGACAAAGCCACGCGCAAACGCTTCGCCAATGAAAATGACCTCGCCTGGCAGTGCCGCACCTTTGGCTTCGAAGAGGGCGTGATAATCCGTTCGACGCTGGGCCGCATGATCATGGCGCCGGCGCTTGTCGCCACCCGCGCTGAACTGGACGAACTGGTAGACAAAACCCGGATTGCCGTAGACCGCACCGCACGGCTTGCAAACAGACTGTGAAATGATCTGCCCCCTCCCAGGCCCGGGAGGGTGAGCGGCGCTTGATACGCTCCTGCAGGTCTTTCGACTCACCAGGGCGGCTCCATCCTTTCAATGATGACCATGACCGGTATCGATCCCCATCGAATACCGCGGCGTCCTGCATTCAAATTTCCGGGAGTCAGCAATGAATAAAACAATAAATACGGTCGATGCGTCATCGCGGCATTCCCCTTCAACCTCATCCCCGTCGCGCCGGTTTCGACAACCTCTGGGCCTTGTCGGCCTGGTGCTGTTCGGGCTGGCCTACATGGTCCCGCTGGCGGTCTTCACCACCTACGGGCTGGTCACGCAAATGACCAAGGGCCACTTGGCCACCGCCTACCTGCTGACCCTCGCCGCCATGCTGCTGACGGCCTACAGCTATGGACGCATGGTTCAGGCGCATCCGTACTCAGGGTCGGTCTATACCTATACGCGCAAGGCATTTGGCTCCTATTTCGGCTTTATCGCCGGATGGACCTTGCTGCTGGACTATATCTTTCTGCCGCTGCTCAGTTACCTGCTGATCGGCATTTACATGTCCGACTACTTTCCCGGCGTGCCCACGGCTGTCTGGGTTCTGGGCTCCATTGCCCTGGTGACCGTGCTTAACCTGATCGGCATCGAGTCCATCACCCGGGTCAACTGGATACTCATCGTGGCCCAGTTGGTGTTCATTGTGGTGTTCGTGGCCTTATCGATCCAGACCTTAAGCGGGCAGGCCGCGCCGATCTCGCTGCTTGGGCCCTTTCACCATGAGGGCTTCAGTGTCCCGCTGGTCATGTCGGGGGCTGCGGTGCTTTGCCTGTCCTTTCTCGGCTTTGATGCGGTTTCGACAATGGCAGAGGAAACCCCCGACCCGCGACGCACCATTCCGCTCGCCATCATGGTGGTGTCGGTGTTCGGTGGCTTGCTGTTTCTGATCGTTTCGTATTTTGCCCAGATGGTTTTCCCGGAATGGAACAGCTTTGCCGATCCCGATTCGGCTTCTGTGGATGTCATGCGCCGCGTCGGGGGTGAACTGTTGGTGAGCGCCTTTACCGCCACCTATGTCGCGGGCTGCTTTGCCTCGGCAATGGTGTCCCAGGCGAGCGTGTCCCGCGTTTTGTTTGCAATGGGCCGTGATGGGGCGCTGCCCCGCGTGTTTGGCAAGCTGGTCTCGAAAAAACGCGTACCGGCCAACGCCATCATCGTGGTCAGCCTGTTCTCGCTGATTGCGCTGTTCATCACGCTCGATACGGTGGCCAACATGATCAGCTTCGGCGCGCTCTTTGCGTTTTCAGCCGTGAACCTGGCAGTGATCAAGCATTACATGATCGACCAGAAGCTTCGCGGCCTGCGCAACGGCTTGCTCTACGCCGTGATTCCAGCCCTGGGCTTTCTCAGTACGCTCTGGCTGTGGACGAGCCTGTCCAGCATGTCGTTCGCGATTGGCTTGTGCTGGATGGGGGCCGGCCTGATTTGCCTGGTGGGCATGACGCGCGGGTTCCGAATGAAGATGCCGGAATTACAACTGGCCGAATAAACAACCGCCTTTATCGCTATCCATAAAACATCGACCGTGCCTCGGTCGATAAGGGAGTACGACGTGTTCAATCTCAATGACTGGCAACAGCGTGCCGCGCGCCAAACGTTCATCGACAAAGCCGTTATTGGTGACCGGGAAGTGGCATCCGTCTCCGGAGCGACGTTTGACGCCATCAACCCAGCCACCCATCAGTTGCTGGCTCGAGTCGCCGCTTGCGGTGAAGAGGAGGTCAACCAGGCCGTGCGTTGTGCACGACAGGCCTTTGACACCGGGCCCTGGCGGCGTATGCCGGCTGCCGAGCGCAAGAAAATCCTGCTCAGGCTTTCCGGTTTGTTGATGACCCACCGCGAAGAACTGGCGCTGCTCGATTCGCTGAACATGGGCAAGCCTGTGATGGATGCCTATAACATTGACGTGCCGGGCGCCGCTCATGTCTTCGCCTGGTACGGTGAAGCCCTTGACAAGCTCTATGACCAGGTCGCGCCCACAGCCCACAACTCACTGGCCACCATCACACGGGAAGCCCTGGGGGTTGTCGCCGCTGTAGTGCCCTGGAACTTTCCATTGGACATGGCCGCCTGGAAGCTGGCACCGGCATTGGCTGCCGGTAACAGCGTGGTACTCAAACCCGCCGAACAATCGCCTTTTTCTGCCCTGCGCCTGGCGCAACTGGCCTTGGAAGCCGGTCTTCCGGCAGGGGTGTTGAATGTGGTTCCAGGGCTTGGCGAAACCGCCGGAAAGGCCTTGGGGTTGCACCCGGATGTTGATTGCCTTGTGTTCACAGGCTCTACCCGGGTAGGCAAGTGTTTCATGCAGTATTCGGCCCAGTCCAACCTCAAGCAAGTATGGCTCGAATGTGGCGGCAAGAGCCCGAACCTGGTGTTCGACGATTGTCAGGACCTTGACCTGGCCGCCGAGAAGGCGGCGTTCGGCATCTTTTTCAATCAGGGCGAAGTGTGTTCGGCCAACTCACGCCTGTATGTGCAACGCTCCATCCATGACGAATTCATTGAGCGCCTGATTGCCAAGTCGCAGGCCTGGATGCCTGGCGATCCGTTGGACCCGGGCAGCGCTGCAGGTGCGATTGTCGACAGTGGGCAGACCCGGCGCATCATGAGCGCGATTGCCAAGGCACAGGACGAGGGGGCGAAGTTGCTGTGCGGTGGCCAGCAGATGACCTTCAATGGTTCTTCAAACTTCATTCAACCGACCCTCTTTGCCGGCGTGACCCGCACCATGAGCCTTTCGCGCGATGAAGTGTTCGGCCCGGTGCTGGCCATCAGCGCTTTTGACACCGAGCAAGAGGCGGTGCAACAAGCCAACGACAGTGTCTATGCGCTGGCAGCCTCAGTGTGGAGTGATGACCTCAATCGTGCACACCGCGTCGCCCGCGCCCTGAATGCCGGCACTGTGTCGGTGAATACGGTCGATGCACTGGACGTCTCGGTACCCTTTGGAGGCGGCAAACAATCAGGATTCGGTCGTGATTTGTCGCTGCATTCATTCGATAAATACACACAGTTGAAAACCACCTGGTTTCAACTGCGCTGAGTCATGCGTGATTAGCGGGCCTGTCATGCCGTCGGATGCTTTAACCTGTGTCCATGACTGAGCCTGCAAAGAAGGAAGCACGATGCAATGGCAGCATCCAAAGGTTGCAAAAGCAGCCTGTCCATCGTTGATCCAGGTATGAATCGCTTGCTGTTCATCGCCCTGGACGGCCCCAAGGGCACCGGCAAGACCACGCTATTGGAAGCCGTCACCCAGGCCCTCAGGGCCGACGGCAAGAAAGTGATCCGGTTGTGCGAGAAGAAAAGCGATCCTTGCCGGGGTGAAACCATGGCGCTCGTCAACCGGCTTGCCCGGGCGCCGGACGCCGGCCTGGAATGGGCGGTGTGTGAGCGCCTGGCCCAAAGCCGTGCCTGGATATCCGGGCACGTGCTGCCCAGGCAGCCGCCTGGCAGCATCGTCCTGATTGATCGCTGGTACCCGTCGGACGCCGCCTTTCGGCGGCTGGTGCCGTTTGCCGAGATCCTGCGGCTGAACATGGCACACAACGTACAGGTGCCCGACCTGCATGTGGGCGTGGTGACTGCGCCCGAAACCTCATGGGCCAGGGCCGCGGCCCGCTCACGAGGGCTGAGCAGTACGGTGATCCACCGCCTGGAGGAGCATGTCGCCTGCACCGAGGCGTTCGAACGCGCGGCGGCCGATCAGGGCTGGGTGCTGTGCCGTAACGACACAACGATTGAAGCGGCGACCCGGCAGGTAGTGGCCGAGATCCAGGGATTGCTCTGAAACCCACGGCAGCCACCGGGCACGTGTAGGAGCGCGCTTGCCCGCGACCGGCTGCGTTAGCAGTCGTAAAATTTCAGCGTTTCACAGATTTTGCGAGCGCTGCGCACTCGGTCGCGGGCAAGCGCGCTCCTACCGGGGCGCTGGATGGTCAGCGCTTCGTCAGCGCCTGCTCGGCCTTGACCGACTGGATAAACGCCTGCATGGCCGATGACTGGATACGGTGGCGACGGGTGATCAGGCCATACGGCGGCAGGCGGGCCTCGAAGTTGATCGGCAGGATGACGAGCAAGTCACGGCCGGGGTAGTCCTCGACCACTGACACCGGGGTGACGCCGAGCATGTCGGTCTGCTGGATCAGCGACAACAGGGTCATGATCGAGGTGGTTTCGACGATGCTCGCCGGAATATCCACGCGGGCATTGTGGAACACCTGGTTGATGATCGAGCGCATGGGGCTGGGGTGTTGTTGCAGCACCCAGGTCATGGTTTGCAGCTCGGCCCAGCTCAGGCTGTCGGCGTTGGCCAGTGGATGCCCGGCGCCGGCGATCACGCACAGTTCCTCTTCGCCCAGGCTGTCGAAAATCAGCTCTTCGGCGCGTGCGCCGCTGGGGATGCGGCCCAGTACCACGTCCAACTGATCCTGTAACAGGGCCTGGACCAGCACGTCGCTGGTGTCGACCTGGATGCTCATCGACAGCCGTGGGTGGCTGGATTTGAGATTGGCAATGGTGCGCGTCAACAGACCTGAGGCCAGCGCCGGAATGGCGCCCACCGCGACCCGGCCCAGGTTGCCTGATTCCAGGGCCACCAGTTCTTCGCGCATGCCGGTCAGCTCGGCGAACACCATGCGTGCGTAATAAATCACTGTCTCGCCGAACGGCGTAGGGCGCATGCCACGCGGCAGGCGTTCGAACAGCTCGACGCCCAGCAGGTCTTCGGCCTCGTGCAGCATCTTGGTGGCCGCCGGCTGGGTCATGCCGATATGGTCGGCCGCCCGGCGCAAGGAGCCCAGCTCCTGCAGAGAGAGCATCAGGCGCAGTTGGCGCAGGCGCAGGCGACTGTGGATTACGTTGGCAGCAGGAATCTGGGTCATCGGGCCGGTTCGCGGTAAAGGGTGCGCAGAGCCTGACAAGAAATGCCAGGCTCTGCCAGTACTGACGCTCAAGACAGCGACTGAGGCTTGCCGGCGCGACTGGAGCGCCAGCCCAGGGCACTGCGCAGCGCCCTGGAAATCAGCGGCCAGAACAGCATCAGCAGCGCGGCGGTTGTAAGCCCGCCCACCAGCGGGTTGGACCAGAAGATGCCCAGTTGGCCGTCGGAGAACAGCATCGACTGGCGAAACGCATCCTCGGCCTTGTCGCCCAGCACGGCCGCCAGCACCAGCGGCGCAATCGGGTAGCCGAGTTTCTTGAACAAATACCCCAGGGCGCCGAAGCCCAGCATCAAGACGATGTCGAACATCGAGTTGTGCACCGAGTACGCACCAATGGCGCAGACCATGATGATGATCGGCGCGATGATCGAGAACGGAATGCGCAGGATCGAGGCGAACAGCGGCACCGTGGCCAGGACCACGATCAGGCTGACCACATTGCCCAGGTACATGCTGGCGATCAGGCCCCAGACGAAGTCGTGCTGCTCGACGAACAGCGTGGGGCCTGGGTGCAGGCCCCAGATCATCAGGCCGCCCAGCATGACGGCGGCGGTGGCCGAGCCGGGGATGCCCAGGGTCAGCATCGGCAGCAACGCACTGGTGCCAGCGGCGTGGTCGGCGGTTTCCGGGGCAATCACGCCTTCGACTTCGCCCTTGCCGAAGCGCTCGCGGTTCTTCGAGAAGCGCCGCGCCAGGCTGTAGCTCATGAACGACGCGGCGGTCGGCCCGCCCGGCGTGATGCCCATCCAGCAGCCGACCAGCGTGCTGCGCACGATCGTCAGCCAGTAGCGCGGCAACCTGGCCCAGGTGCGCAGGATGGTCATGGGCGTGATGCGCGCATGCTCGCCCCGGAACACCAGGCCTTCCTCGACCGTGCACAGAATTTCACCAATGCCGAACAGGCCGATCACCGCCACCTCGAAACTGATGCCGGTCATCAGCCACGGCTGGTCGAAGGTCAGGCGCAGATTGCCCGACACCGTGTCCATGCCCACCGCGGCCATGGCAAAGCCCAGCATCATGGCCACTACGGTCTTGAGCGGCGGGTTCTTGCTCATGCCGATAAAGGTGCAGAACGCCAGCAGGTAGACGGCGAAGAATTCCGGCGAACTGAACGACATGGCGAACTCGGCAATGCGCGTCGACAGGAAGGTCAGCAGCAACACGCCCGCCAGTGCCCCGATCAGCGCGGAGGTAAAGGCCGCTGTCAGGGCTTCAGCCGCGCGGCCTTCGCGGGCCATGGGGTAGCCGTCGAAGGTGGTCGCCACCGAGGACGGCTCGCCGGGAATATTGAACAGGATCGAGGTGATCGAACCGCCGAACAACGCCCCCCAGTACATGCACGACAACAGGATGATCGCCGACACTGGCGACATGGTGAAGGTCAGTGGCAGCAGCAGTGCCACCCCGTTGGGAGCGCCCAGGCCCGGCAGCACGCCGACCAGAATGCCCAGCAGCACGCCGATCACCATCAGGCCGATATGGCCTGGGGTCATGATCACGCTCATGCCTTGCATCAATGAATCGAACTCAGTCATTGCAGCGCTCTCCTGGCCAGGGTCAGCCAGTCGCCCAGCGGGCCGGCATCCAGTGGAACCTTGAACCACAAGGCAAAGATCAGGTAGCTGGCCAGCACCGCGCCGCCTGCCACCGCCACGATGGTCAGCAGGCCGTAGGGTCTGGCACGCAGGCGGTCACGCCACATGAACCAGGCGATGAACGCCGCCGAGGCCATGTAGATGCCGGTAAACGGCATGGCCGCCACGAACACGGCAATCGGCACGAACACCGACAGCACCTGGCCGAAGGCGGCGCGACTGACAAAAGCCACGCCCAAGGCCTGCCAGCGGATCAGCGCCAGCACGCCGTTGCCCAGGCTGGCGCAGGCCAGCAGCAGGCCGATGTAAAACGGGAAGTAACCCGGCTCAGGACCGGAATCACCCCAGCCGATGCCTTGCTCAAGGCTGCCGTACATGACCACGGCACCGATCAGGCCGGTGAACAGCGCCAGGCCCAGTTCCACCCAGCGCGTGCCGACCAGCGCCGGCGTTTGCGACGTATCAGACATGGATCACCTCATTGGCGAGGCTGTCACCGCCAGGCGCAGGCGCGGGCAGGGGTGACAGCGGGGCGGATCACTTTTGCAGCCAGCCGGCATCCTTGAACACCGGCGTGACGCGGGCGGTGTCCTGCTCGATATAGGCGGTCAACTGCTCGCCCTCCAGAAAGGTTGGCACCAGTGCGTTCTGCGCGACATACGCCTTGAATTCCGGCGCCTGGCTGACCTTGCGCATCAGCTCGGTGTAGAACGCGCGCTGTTCAGCGGTGATGTCGCCGGGCATGAACACCGTGCGCGGGAAGCGGTACTGGTCGATGCCCAGCCCTTGCTCATGGCAAGTGGGGATGTCGGCCCAGGATTGGTCGCCGGCGACCTTGGCGGTGTATTGCATGCGCTGCTGGCTGAACACGCACAACGGCCGGACCTGGTCGCCACGCCACTGGCTGATGCTCTCGGCGGGGTTGTTGACGTTAGCGGCGATGTGTTTGCCGGCCAGTTGCGTGGCCGCCTCACTGCCGCTCTTGAACGGGATGTACACCAGCTTGCTGGTGGTGGTCTTGTTCAGCAGCAAGGTCAGGGTCTGGTCGACATCCTTGGACTGGCTGCCGCCCATGCGCATTTTCGACGGGTCGGCCTTGGCGGCCTCATAGAAGGCCGCGCCGTCTTTCCAGGCGGCGTCCTTGTAGGTCCAGAGAATGAAGTCGTCTTCGGCCAGGGCGGCAATGGGCGTCAGCTCCTGCCATTGATAACCGAGCTTGGCCACCAAGGGCAGCAGGTAGACGTTATTGGTGCCGATCACCAGCTTGTCGGCATCGCCCTTGGACATCTTCATGTCGAGGAAGGCTTCGGCCCCGTTGCCGCCGCCCTTGTTGAGCACCACCGTATTGACGTCCAGCAGCTTGTGGGTGGTGATGATCGACTGGATCAGCCGCCCGAGCTGGTCAGTCCCGCCGCCGGGACCGCCGGCAACAACGATTTCCAGGTTCTTTTCCGGTTGCCAGGCCAGGGCAATGGCAGGCAGGGTGCTGGCGCAGAGCAGGGTGCAACCGAGCAAGGCACGGCGTACACCGCAGGTCGATGCGAGTGGCATGGTGATACCTCTTTTTATTGTAGTTGTTATCGAAAAACCGCAGCGCGACCGTCGGCGGGCGCGCAGCGCTTGAAGAGGAGTGTGGGAAGAACGGGCAGGGGACGTCTAGTCAAAACAAAACATACACCGATAACCCTGGGCTATCGGTGGCCATCTGATAGCGTGATCACTGGACTCGACACGCGGAGAAACAGGCCTATAACTCCAGGCTATCGGTGTATTTCAATTTTTGATTAGACGGTTATCGGTGCGGCTTCGATAGTACGGCTCGGCATCATCAGAAAAACAACAATGACATGAGGGGGATCATCATGACCCGTCCCGGTGACGCGCACGTGCCAACAGCAGGTGCCCAGCCTGATTCAGCCAACCCGGCGCTCAGCCAGGTGGCTCGCGCCAGCACCGTACGCTGGCGCATCTTTGCCATCATCTTTTTGCTGACCATGGTCAACCTGATCGACCGCGTATCGCTGTCGATCGCCATGCCGACGATCGCCAAAGAATTCTCACTGTCGCCCAGCATGCAGGGCCTGATCCTCAGCAGCTTCTTCTGGGCCTATGCGTTATTGCAGATACCGGGCGGCTGGATGATTGACCGTTTCGGGCCGCGCCGGGTCATCACCTGGTCGACCGGGCTGTGGGGCACCTTCCAGGTGCTGGCCGGGTTTGCCACTGGCGGGGTGTCGCTGCTGTTTGCCCGTGTCGCGTTGGGCGCGGCCGAAGCGCCGCTGTTTCCGTCCGGCGGCAAGCTGATTTCGCTGTGGCTGGCGCCGAGTGAGCGCAGCCGGGGCGCAGTGATGATGGACAGCGGCAGCCCGCTGGGTGTGGCGCTGGGCGGACTGCTGATTGCCTACCTGATTGCCGTGCTCGACTCCTGGCGCCTGGCCTTCGTGATTGCCGGCATCGCCACCCTGGCCTTGGCCTGGCTGGCCTACCGTTACCTGCGTGACGACCCGGCGCTGCACCCGCAGGTCAACCGCCAGGAACTGGACAGGATCCAGGCCGGGCGTGAAACCCCGGTGGCCGAAGCCGCGCAAGTGCCGGTCAAGGGCCTGGGCATCGCGCCACGCTCGCTGGCCGCCTTGCTGATCGGTCGCGCCAGCTGGGCCATGGTCTATTTCGGCCTGCTGACCTGGGGCCCGAGCTACCTGGCCCAGGCGCGCGGTTTTGATATCAAGGGCATTGGCGCGGCGACCTTTGCGATTTTCATTTGCGGCGCGCTGGGTTCGCTGGCCGGTGGCTTTCTGTGTGACGGGCTGATCCGCAGAGGCGTGCGACGCGGCCTGGCGGTCAAGGGCCTGCTGACATTCTCCGGCGTGATTGCGTTGGGGGCCCTGTTGCTGTTGCCCACCTTGAGCAATCCGCTTGCGGCCGTGGCGCTGTTGGCCATGACCGCGTTCTTTCTGATGTGGGGCAGCCTGTACTGGAGCTTTCCGTCGTTGCTGGCCGCGCCTGCGCGGGTCGGCCTGATCGGTGGAGTGATGAACCTGGCCGGCAGCATCGGCGGCATCTTCGTGCCGATCCTGGTCGGGCTGATCCTGCAATACTTCGGCGGCTTTGGCGCGGCCCTGACCTTCTTCGCCATCTGTGCGGCGCTGTTCGTGGTCGGCACCTTGTTCATCAGCCTCGACGGCCCGCGTGAGGTGCGTCATGTCTGAACTCTGGAACGGCCCGATCGTCGATGCGCACCACCATTTCTGGGACCCGCAGACCAACTATCACCCCTGGCTGGCGCCCGAGGCGAACATCGCCTTTCGCTACGGCGATTACTCGGCCATCAAGCGGCGCTACCTGCCGCCTGAGTACTTCGCCGATGCGGCCGGCCACAACGTGGTGCAGACGGTGTATGTCGAAACCGAATGGGACCCGGCCGACCCGGTGGGCGAAACCCGGTTCGTCGAGCAACTGCGCCGCCGCTATGGCGTGCCCAATGCCGTGGTGGCGCAAGCCTGGCTCGATCACCCCGAGGCGCTGGCCTTGCTGTCCGAACAGGCCGCATTCCCCAGTGTGCGCAGCGTGCGGCACAAGCCGGGCGGGCCTGAGTCGCCAGCCGAAGTCGGTCAGCGCCGCAGCCTGATGAGCGACGAGCGCTGGCGACATGGATTTGCCGCCTTGCAGGGGCTGGGGCTGCATTTCGATTTGCAGACGCCGTGGTGGAACCTGCCCGAGGCCGAATGCCTGGCGCGGGATTTTCCGCAGACCCTGCTGATTCTCAACCACGCCGGATTGCCCTCCGACCGCAGCGAGCAGGGCCTGGCCGGCTGGCACGCGGCCATGGCGCGATTGGCCGGGCAGCCCAACGTGGTGGTGAAAATCTCAGGCCTTGGCCAGCGCGCAAAGCCCTGGCGCGCGGATGACAATGCCTGGATCGTGCGCGAGATCATTGCCATGTTCGGCAGCGAGCGAGCGTTGTTTGCCAGCAACTTTCCGGTCGACAGCCTGTGCGGCTCGTTCGACGACATCTATACCGGCTTCAAGCAGATCGTGCGGCATTTGCCACAGGCCGAGCAGCAACGCCTGTTCTACAGCAATGCCCGGCGCATCTACCGTTGCGAACATGACGCCACCGACACCGCGTGGCCTGAACACCCCCTGAGGAGTCAATTATGAGCAAGCCCCGCATCGCGATGGTCCTGGGAGACCCGGCCGGCATCGGCCCTGAGTTGATCGCCCGATTGTTGTCCGAACCACAGGCGCGCAGCCAGGCGCAGGTCATCCTGATTGGTGACGAGGCCGAGCTGCAGCGTGGCATGAGCCTGGCCGGTGCCGAGTTCCCGTATCGTCATGTCAGCTCGGTGCAAGACCTGGACTTCAGCGACGACACGCCGCTGTTCTATAACTACCGCGGTGACACCGAAGGTGAGTTTGCACGCAGTGAGGCCACGGCCAAGGGCGGTCGCTATTGCCTGGACACGCTGGCCATCGCGCTGGACCTGACCGCCGCCAACAATACGGACGCGGTGCTGTTCGGGCCGCTGAACAAGACGTCACTGCACATGGCCGGCATGGACCACAGCGATGAACTGCACTGGTTTGCCGAACGGCTGGGGTTTGCCGGGCCGTTCTGTGAGTTCAACGTGCTGGACAACCTCTGGACCTCGCGGGTGACCTCGCATGTGGCGCTGTCATCGGTGCCGGGCCTGCTCAGCCACGACAAGGTGGTGCAGGCCATCGAACTGATCGACACCGCGCTCAAACGCAACGGCCTGGCCAGACCACGTATCAGCGTGTGCGGCCTGAACCCGCACAACGGCGACAATGGCTCGTTCGGCCGCGAGGAAATCGACATCATTGCCCCGGCGGTGCGCACCGCCCAGGCCAAGGGCATCGAGGCCGACGGCCCGTACCCGGGCGACACCATCTTTCTCAAGGTGCAGGGCGATGCCAGCGCCTTTGACGCGGTGGTGACCATGTACCACGACCAGGGCCAGATCGCGATCAAACTGATGGGCTTCTCCCGTGGCGTCACGGTACAGGGCGGCCTGCCGATCCCGATTACTACGCCGGCACACGGCACCGCGTTCGACATCGCAGGCCAGGGCAAGGCCAACCCGGGCGCCATCCGCCAGGCTTTCGAGATCGCCTGCCGCATGGGACGCAACAACGCCTGACCGCACCGGTTTCAACGACCCCTTGACCGCATGCCGTGCCCTGCACGCCATGCGGTTTTTTTATGGACGGCGCCCGCTTGCCGGCACCGATCGTAGGAGCGCGCTCTGCCCGCGACCGAGTGCGTAGCGCTCGCAAAAATCGGTCAAACGCTGAAAATCTACGACTGCTGCGCAGCCGGTCGCGGGCAAGCGCGCTCCTACCCCGCACGTACTCAAGGGCAGATTCCTATAACCCCGCCATCGACCATCTGCGCCAACCTATTACCTGTAGCTATCACTGGATATGGATAAGTGATTATCCGCGCGGTCGGGCAACTGGCTAAATCGGTTCATCGATTCGTCGACAACAACTACAAAAGACAGGACCCTGACGTATGAAAATCAAAGCGATCCGTACCCGTGTATTCGAGTGGAAAGGCAAGGTCGTCCCGCCCCAGGCGCATTTCTGCACCAATGCCAGCGACATCCTGTTCGAGCGTGGCGATGCCATGGGCTCGTTCCGTTTCCACGGCTGGCTGGTGGTCGAGGTGGAAACCGACACCGGGATCGTCGGCATCGGCAACTGCGCCCTGGCCCCACGGGTCGCCAAGGAAATCATCGACACTTACCTGGCGCCCATTGCCATCGGCGAAGACCCGTTCGACAACGAATACATCTGGCAGAAAATGTACCGCCAGAGCCACGCCTGGGGCCGCAAGGGCATTGGCATGGCCGCCATCTCGGCCATCGACATCGCGGTCTGGGACATCATGGGCAAGGCGGTCAACAAACCGGTGTTCAAACTGCTGGGCGGGCGCACCAAGGACAAGATCTGGACCTACGCCTCCAAGCTGTATGCCAACGACAACCTCGACCTGTTCCTGGAAGAGGCCCAGGGCTACCTGAGCCAGGGCTTCAACGCACTGAAGATGCGTTTTGGCTACGGCCCCAAGGACGGCCCGGCCGGCATGCGCCGCAACATCGAACAAGTGCGTGCACTGCGTGAGCTGGCCGGCCCCGATGTCGACATCATGCTGGAATGCTACATGGGCTGGACCCTGGAATACGCCCGGCGCATGTTGCCCAAACTGGCCGAGTTCGAGCCGCGCTGGCTGGAAGAGCCGGTGATTGCCGACGATATCGAGGGCTACATCGAGCTCAAGAAGATGGGCATCATGCCGATTTCCGGCGGCGAGCACGAGTTCACCTCCTATGGCTTCAAGGACCTGCTGGAGCGCCGTGCGGTCGATGTGATCCAGTACGACACCAACCGCGTCGGTGGCATCACCGCGGCACGCAAGATCAACGCCCTGGCCGAGGCCTGGTCGGTGCCGGTCATTCCCCATGCCGGCCAGATGCACAACTACCACCTGACCATGTCCACCACCGCCTCACCGATGGCCGAGTTCTTCCCGGTGTTCGATGTCGAGGTCGGCAACGAGCTGTTCTATTACGTGTTCAAGGGTGAGCCGCAACCGGTCAATGGCTTTATCCAGCTTGACGATGACACGCCCGGCCTGGGCCTTGAGATTTCCGATGAGTACCTGAGCGAATTCAACATCATCGAGTGATCACCGGTCGGCGAGCGTCGCCCGAGCGGGCGGCGCCCTGGCCCCAGGAGCTTTCATGTCATCCCATTACGGACACAATTTCATCAACGGCCAGCGCAGCGCGCAAGGCTCGGTTCTGCTGCACAGCGTGGCAGCCAGCACCGGCGAGCCGCTGGCGCAGGCCTTCGTGCAGGCCACCGAAGCCGAGGTCGACCAGGCTGCCCGCGCGGCGCAAGCGGCTTACCCGATTTTCCGCAACCTGCCGGCCGGGCAACGCGCGGCGTTCCTGGACCGGATCGCCGACGAACTGGACGCACTGGAGGCCGGGTTCATTGACCTGGTGTGTGCCGAAACCGCCTTGCCGGCGGCGCGTATCCAGGGTGAACGGGCGCGTACCAGCGGCCAGATGCGCCTGTTTGCCAAGGTACTGCGCCGCGGCGATTTCTATGGCGCCCGTATCGACCGCGCCTTGCCGCAGCGCCAGCCGCTGCCCCGGCCGGACCTGCGGCAGATGCGCATCGGGGTGGGCCCGGTCGCGGTGTTTGGTGCCAGTAATTTCCCGCTGGCCTTTTCCACCGCCGGCGGCGACACCGCTTCGGCGCTGGCCGCCGGCTGCCCGGTGGTGTTCAAGGCCCATAGCGGGCATATGGCAACCGCCGAGCGCGTGGCCGAGGCGATCATCCGCGCAGCCGAACACACGGGCATGCCGCCGGGCGTGTTCAACATGATTTACGGCGCTGGCGTCGGCCAGTGGCTGGTCAGTCATCCGGCGATGGCGGCGGTGGGCTTTACCGGCTCGCTCAAGGGCGGCAATGCCCTGAGCCAGTTGGCGGCGCAACGGCCACGGCCGATTCCGGTGTTCGCCGAGATGTCGAGCATCAACCCGGTGTTCGTGCTGCCCCAGGCCCTGAGCCTGCATGGCGAGCGGATTGCCCGCGAGCTGGCCGGTTCGGTGGCGCTGGGGTGCGGCCAGTTCTGCACCAGCCCCGGCCTGGTGATTGGCGTGCGCAGCGAGGCCTTCAGCGCCTTTATCAAGCCACTGGGCGCCCACTTGGCCGACCAGGCGCCGCAAACCATGCTCAATGCCGGCACCCTGGCCAGCTATGAACAGGGTTTGCAACGCCTGAAGGCGCATACCGGGATTGAACTTCTGGCCGGGCAGGCACAGCAGGGCAACCAGGCCTGCGCACACCTGTTCCAGGCCCAGGCGCGGCTGCTGCTGGAGGGTGATGAAGTGTTGCAGGAAGAAGTCTTTGGTCCGGCCACCGTGGTGGTCGAGCTGGAGAATGAAACGATGCTCAAGCAAGCCATCGAGGGCCTCAGCGGCCAGCTTACCGCCACCGTGATCGGCGAGCCGCAAGAGCTGGCCAGCCATGCCTGGCTGCTCGAGGCCTTGCAGGAAAAGGTCGGTCGTATCCTGCTCAATGGCTACCCGACCGGCGTTGAAGTTTGCGATGCCATGGTGCATGGCGGACCGTACCCGGCGACGTCCGATTCGCGCGGCACCTCGGTGGGCTCGCTGGCGATCGACCGTTTCCTGCGCCCGGTGTGTTTCCAGAATTACCCCGACGCCCTGTTGCCCGATGCACTCAAGGACGCCAACCCGCTGGGTATCCGGCGCCTGGTCGATGGGCAGGCCGAGGAGGGCACGACACGCGCCGTTTGAGGCCTCGTCATCCCTATCACTGCGTTACCGACGACTGACAACAATAATTAAAAAGGACACCATGATGACGGACACTTCCAACGTGGCTCCCGCTGCAAGTCATTCGACTGCACGGAGGGCCTGCGCATGAGCCGTACCCTTGATAACGTCGATGTCCGCACCTCGGCCACCACCGGGGCGCGGGTGGCCAACCAGCGCTGGCTGCGGGTCATTCCGCCCATTCTGATCACGTGCATCATGTCTTATATGGACCGCATCAGTATCGCCTTTGCCATGCCCGGTGGCATGGCCAGCGACCTGGGCGTACCGGCCAGCATGGTGGGATTTGCCGGCGGCATTTTCTTTATCGGTTACCTGTTCTTGCAGGTGCCGGGCGGCAAGCTGGCCGTGCATGGCAGTGGCAAGACCTTCATCGGTTGGTCGCTGCTGGCCTGGGCGGTACTTTCGGTGCTCACCGGTTTTGTGCGCAACGAGTATGAGCTGCTGATCCTGAGGTTTGCCCTCGGGGTGGCCGAGGGCGGCATGCTGCCGGTGGTGCTGACCATGATTGCCAATTGGTTCCCGGACCATGAGCGCGGTCGGGCCAACGCTATTGTGATCATGTTCGTGCCGCTGGCCGGCATCATCAGTGCGCCACTGGCCGGCTGGATCATTGCGGTCTATGACTGGCGCATGCTGTTCATCGTCGCCGGTGTGCTGTCGGCGCTGGTCATGGTGCTGTGGTGCTTCACCATCAGCGACCGGCCGCAGGAGGCCAAGTGGATCTCGGATGAAGAACGCGATTACCTGGTCAATACCTTGCGTGAGGAGCAGGAGAGACTGCGCGAGGAAGGCAAGGGCAGTCAGTCGCTGCGTGAGATTCTGCCGGACAGCACCCTCTGGCACCTGATTGCGGTCAACTTTTTCTATCAGTTCGGCATCTACGGCTTCACCCTGTGGTTGCCCACCATCATCAAGAACCTGACCCACAGCGGCATGGGCATGGTCGGGATGCTGTCGGTCCTGCCGTTCCTGGGCGCGCTGGCTGGCATGTTCCTGTTTTCCAACCTCTCGGACCGCACCGGCAAGCGGCGCATCTTTGTCTGCATTCCCCTGGCCGGGTTCGCCGCGTGCCTGTTCTTGTCGGTGGTGCTGCGTGAAAACATCTGGCTGGCCTACAGTGCGCTGGTCGGTTGCGGCTTTTTCCTGCAATCGGCGGCGGGCGTATTCTGGACCATTCCGCCCAAATTGTTCAGCGCCGAAGCGGCAGGCGGTGCACGCGGGCTGATCAACGCGCTGGGTAACCTGGGCGGGTTCTGCGGCCCGTACATCGTCGGTCTGTTGATCACCTATTACGACCAGGGCGCCGGCATCTATGCCCTGGCCATGTCCCTGGCCCTGGCCGCTGTGCTGGCGCTGTTCCTGCCTGTGCGTTGCGAACGTTGATTGTCATCCATTCCTGATTGCCATCCCTTGCGGAGTATCGATATGAGTCGTGAAATCCTGTTGCTGGTTGAAAAATGTGCCCATACCTTCAGTTTCTATGACGTTGCAAGCGGCGATGCCCTGGAGCACATCCGCCTGCCGGACTTCCCCCACGAGTTCGTTGTGGACGCCCAGAACCGCTATGCCTATGTCGGCCACTACGGCATTGAAACCTCCAGCCATAAAGGCGAGGGCGGCACCTCGATCTTCGTCATCGACCTGCAGGCGCGCAAGCACGTGCGCACGCTGGACATCTGGCCGTATCGCCGCCCGCACGGGCTGGCCATGGACGAGCAAGGCCGTCTGTATGTGCTGAGCGAAGGTGATTCGACCCTGCTGATCTTCGATGCGCCGCAAGAGCGTGACGTGCCGGACCGGGCCATTCCCTCGGGCGGCTACAAGAGTCACCTGGTCGCCCTGACCCGCGACGGCGAGACAGCCTTTGCCCTGAACCTGCTCAGCAACACGGTGACCCGCCTCAAACCACAGGACCCGACCCAGGCGCCACAACCGTTGCAACCGGGTGGGCGGCCTGAGGGCAACTGCTTCAGTGCCGACGAAAAAGTACTGTACGTGGCCACCCGCAGTGACAACTCGATCGTGGCCGTAGACACCGACAGCCTGGAGATTGTCGCCCGGGGCAAGACCGGCATCGACCCGACGCGCATCTACCGTGACCGTAATGACCGGCTGTATGTCACCAACTACGGCGAAACCTCGCTGTCGGTGTTCGACACTGCGCTCAACGAGCTGGGGCGCATCGACCTGGCCAGCACCGCCATTGCCATGAGCTTTCACCCCACCAAGGACCTGGCGTTCGTGACCTTGAAGGACC
This sequence comes from Pseudomonas viridiflava, assembly GCF_900589395.1. Classification (GTDB taxonomy): domain Bacteria; phylum Pseudomonadota; class Gammaproteobacteria; order Pseudomonadales; family Pseudomonadaceae; genus Aquipseudomonas. The sequence goes on along the minus strand of NZ_UUIS01000075.1, from coordinate 378,109 downwards.
AGCGCGTCGGGATGCTCGACCTGCAGACCCGGCAAGTGACGCGTTACTTCAATACCTTGCTGGAGCCCGACGTGTCGCAGGTGATCGTGGTATGACGCCACTCGCCCTGATCGATGCCCATCACCACCTCTGGGACCTGTCCCGGCTGGCGTATCCGTGGTTGCAGGGTGAGGGCGACCCCGGCTTCTTTCTGGGCGACTACCAGGCGCTGCGTCGCAACTACCTGCCTGAAGACCTGCGTCATGATGCCCGTGAGTTTCGGCTGTTGGCCTCGGTGCATTGCGAGGCCGAGCATGAGCGCAGCCAGCCGGTCAGGGAAACCCAGTGGCTGACCGCGCTGCACGCCCGCTCATCGTTGCCCACGGCGCTGGTGGCCTGGGCACCGCTGACCGATCAGGCCGTGGCCGAGCCGCTGCTGGAGGCGCATGCCCAATCGCCGTTGCTGCGCGGTATCCGTTGCAAACCCGTGACTGCCAAGGGCGCTGCACAGCGTGATGCGGTCAAGGGCACGCCGGGCAGCTTGCAGGATCCTGCCTGGCACCACGGCTTGCGCTTGTTGCAACGTCATGGACTGTCCTGGGACCTGCGCGTGCCCTGGTGGCACCTGGAGGAGGCGGCGCAGTTGCTGGAAAGCTTTCCTGACCTGCCGGTAATCCTTAACCATACCGGGCTGCCCTGGGACCGCAGCCCTGAAGGGCTGGCCGGCTGGCACCGCGGCATGCAGGCCTTGGCCCGCCTGCCGCGGGTGGCAGTCAAGGTCTCGGAGTTCGGCTTGCCGGCGCCGGGCTGGCGGGTCGATGAGAACCGGCGCATCGTGCGCGAGACACTGGCGCTGTTCGGCCATGATCGCTGCATGTTTGCCAGCAATTTTCCGGTGGCCGGGTTGCGGATCGGTTATGGCGACCTGGTACGGCACATGGCGGATTTTCTGGCCGAGGATACGCCGGCGCAGCAGGAGGCTTTTTTCCAGGGGACTGCGCAGGCGTATTACCGGATCGAGCTAGGGGGCGCCGACAAGCGCCCCCTAGCTCAATAGGCGGCGGTATAGATTGCCAGGGCATCCGCTTCCAGGACAGTGCGCGGGTTATTGACCAGCAGGCGCTGCTGTTGCATCGCACTGCGGGCCAGTTCAGGCAGGCTTTCCAGGGTGACCCCGGCATCGCGCAGGCGCAACGGCAGGCCGACAGCGGCATGGAGGCGCTGCATCTCGTCGATGAACTGCGCGGCTGCGTCGCCCGGAGCCAGTCGCTCACCTAGCACGCAAGGCGCCAGTGCGGCGTAGTGCTCGCGGGCATCGGGCAGGTTGAACGCCAGCACCTGATTGAGCACCAGCGCATTCGACAGCCCGTGGGGCAGGTGGAAGGTGGTGCCCAGCGGGTAGGCCAGTGCATGCACCGCGGCCACCGGAGCGTTGGCAAAGGCTTGCCCGGCCAGGCACGCTCCCAGCAGCATGGCCTGGCGGGCCTCAAGGTCTTGCGGTTCACGCACGGCTTGTTCCAGGTGGGTACTCAGCAGGCGCAGCGCTTCGCGGGCCAGCAGGTCAGAGATCGGGTTCTTGCGCAGCTTGCTAGTGTAGGCCTCGATGGCGTGCACCATGGCGTCGATCCCCGTGGCAGCGGTCACAGCACCCGGCAGGCCAACGGTCAGTTGCGCGTCGAGAATGGCCAGGTCCGGCAACAATTGCGGCGACACCACGCCGGACTTGCCGGTGGCGGTGGTGACAATGGAAATCGGCGTGACCTCCGAGCCGGTGCCGGCCGTGGTCGGCACCTGAATCAACGGCAGGCGGGTACCACTGGCTTGGTTGACACCATAGATGTCGCTCAGGCCCTGGCGTTGTGCGGGATGCGCCAGGTAGGCGACCAGCTTGGCGGTGTCCATGGAACTGCCACCGCCAAAGCCGACGATCAGGTCGGCGCTCATGGCCTGCGCCTGTTCGGTGGCGGCCAGCACCAGCGCTTCTGCCGGGTCGGCCAGGACGTCGCTGTACACCTGCAGGTTGATACCGGCGGCGGCAAAGCCAGGCAGCACCGTGTCCAGCAGGTGATGGCGGACAATGCCAGCGTCGGTCACCAGCAGCACGTTGCGTGCGCCACGTTCGGCGCAATGCTCGGCCAGTCGGGCCGCCGCGCCGCTGGCGCAGATCAGGTGGGCGGTGGTACTGAAATTGAAGGCTTGCATAAAGAACCTCTGTCTATTTCTGGATGCACCGCAGTGCTTAGTCGGGCTGGGGCGGCAGGCCGGCATCGATGATGGTCTGGGCCACCGCTTCCATGCTGGTGCGGCTGGCCATGGCATCGCGTTGCAGGCGGCGGTGGGCGTCGTTTTCACCGATGCGGTGGCGGGCCATCAGCAGGGCCTTGGCCATGGAAATCTTCGAGACCGCCGGCTGCCGGGTCTGCAATTTGCGCAGTTGGGCCAGCATGTCGATGCGCGCACGCCAGGCGGCGCGGGCCATCAGCAACTGGGTCAACAGGCCGAAGGGTCGCAGTGGGCGCTCGATGACCGCCGCCGGCTGGGTTTCCAGCACCAGTTGCAGCATCGAGGGGTTTTCGTACCCCACCACGGCGATGATCGGCGGTGCCTGCTCGCTCAGGCCCTCGACCAGCGCCTGGGTGTTCAGGCGCTGACTGAGTTCCACGGCCAGCAGCACCACGTCGGTATGCTCCGGCAGGCATGCAGGCACCGGCCAGCATTGCTCGACGATGCAGCCGATGCGCTGCAACTGGTCGAGCACCACACGCGCCTCGGCGTCCACCGGGTGAATCACCAGCACGCGCAGGCCCTTGAGTTCGCGCAACAGCGACGGGGCGCTATTCATCTGTCCCTCCCGGCGCTCATGGCTGTCCGTCCAGTTGGTAGTCGACCATGTAGGGGCTGGGCTTGACCGGTTGCTCGCTCTGCACCACCAGCTCGAAGCGGCGCCTGGCGTCCAGGCGCGCGATGCGTGGCCACAACCAAGTGTGCTGGGTGTCGGCATCGATCTGCACGCGCCCTTGCGGGGCGTCGAACGACGCGCCGGCCAGGCTCTGGCGCAGCGCGTCGATGGACGCGCCCTCGGCCTGGCGTGCCGCTTCGGCAAACAGATGCACCTGGAAATACGCCGCCTCGGCCCCGGCGGTCAGCGGCGCCTGGTCACCAAAGCGCGCCCGGTAACGGGCCACGAATGCCTGGCTGGCCGCCGTCTGCAAGGTCGAAAACCACGGCGCCGCCGACACATGCCCTTCGGCTTCTTCATCGCTCATGCGCAAGACATCGACCTCGTTGGTGGCCAGGCTGACGATGGGCATGCGTGCCGGATCGAAACCGGCCTGCCGATAGGCGCGGTGCAGCGCCGGAATGTCACTGCCGACGATGGTCGAGTAGATCGCATCCGGCGCCGTGGCTCGCGCCTGGTGCATCACCCGCTCGAAATCCTCGGCGGTGGCATGGAACGGCAGGTAGATTTCATCCACCACCTCGCCACCGGCCTGCTCGAACAGCTCGCGCATGATGCGGTTGGACTCGAAGGGGTATACGTACGAGCCGCCCACGAACAACACACGGTTGCCGAAATGCGCCAGCACGTAGCGCGCCAGTTGCACCGAGTTCTGGTTCGGCGCGGAGCCTGTGTAATAGCAATAAGGCGAGTACTCGAATCCTTCGTAGAGCGTGGGGTAGAACAATAAGCGGCGCCGGCTTTCGACCACCGGCAGCACCAGTTTGCGCGTGCTCGACATGTGGGTGCCGAACAGCACCTGCACCTGCTGTTCGTCGCACAGGCGCAAAGCACTGTCGCGGTAATGCGCAGGGTCAGGGCCCGGGTCACCATCCACCGCCACCAGCGGCCGGCCATGCAGGCCGCCGGCGTCGTTGACCTCGGCAATGGCCAGGTGCGTGGCATTGGCCTGGGTGGTTTCCGAATCTGCCGTCAGGCTGCTTTTGGAAAACAGCAGGCCGACCTTGTAGTCCGTGTTCATGAGCTCAGGCTTTCCCAATCGATCTGTTGTTCAAAGGCGTGTGCGACCTGGTACAGCGTGGCCTCGGCATAGTCGCGTGCCACCAGCATCATGCCGACGGGCAGGTCCGCCGCCAGGCCACAGGGTAGCGACAGCGCGGGGTGACCGGTGACATCGAACGGCGCGGTGTTGGCGTTCATTTCCAGCGCCCGTTGCACCCACTCGCTGGCCGAGGCGTCTGCTGCGGGTAACTTCGGTGCCTTGAGCGGCACGGTGGGCATCAACAGCACGTCGAAGTCCTGCCATTGCCGGTCGTAGGCGGCGCGCAACTGCCGCGCGGCGTTCTGGGCCTTGGCGTAGTACTGGCCGCCATAGCGCTGGTAGGCATAGTCACCGGCCAGCAGGCAGGTCTTCAGGTCATGGGGAAACTGCCCGGCCTTGCGCTGCCAGTCCTGTTGCGCCTGCATCAGGCTCTCGACGTACAGGCCTTTCCAGTTCGAACCGTAATTGCAGCCGCGCAACAACTGGGTGGTGCCTTCCACCGCAATTGGCGTCCAGATCGCATGGCCCAGGGCATGCAGCGGGATCGAGACGTCCTTGACCCGGGCGCCAAGGTCTTTGAACAGGGCCGCCGCACGGCGCACGGCCACGTCGACATCGGCCTCGGAGTTGGCGTGCCCGAAGCCTTCACGCACCACACCGATGCGCAGGCCCGCGCAGCCCTTGCCCAGCGCCTGGGTGTAAGCCTGGGTCGGCACCACCCGGTCCTGCCGCGGGTCCAGGCCATCGGCGCCGGCCAGCACTTCGAGCATCAAGGCGTTGTCGGTCAGGTTGGCGCTCATGATCCCGGCGTGGTCCAGGGTCATTTCGATGGGCATGATGCCGGTATAGGGAATCAGGCCGTGGGTAGGCTTCAGGCCATAGATGCCGGAGTAGGCCGCCGGGATGCGCACCGAGCCGCCCTGGTCGGTGCCGATGCCCAGGTCCACTTCACCGGCGGCGATCAGCGCCGCACAGCCCGACGATGAGCCGCCGGTGGAGTGCCCCGGATTGCGCGGGTTGTGCACCGCGCCGGTGGCGTTGGTGTGGCTGCTACCCGACACGCAGAAGAACTCGCAATGGGCCTTGCCCAGAATTTGCCCACCGGCGTCCAGCACGCGGGTGGCCACCGTGGCATCGATGTCCGGCACGTAGCCGTGCAAGGTCGAGGCCCCGTTCATCATGGGTACGCCGGCCAGGCAGATATTGTCCTTGAGCGCCACGCGCTTGCCGGCCAGCTTGCCGGTGGCGGCGCCCTGGATGTCGGTGCGCACGTACCAGGCGTTGTAGGGGTTGTTCACTGGCGCTTGACCGGGACCACGTGGGTAGCGCAAGGCCGGCGGCGGGCTGGCGAGGGTGTCGAGGCGGTCGTAGTCCTGCCAGACGGCTTCGAGAATGTCCGCGTACTCGCGCAGCAGCGGCTCGCTGGCCTCCAGGCCGAGGCGGTAACCGACCTCGGCCAGGTCGGTCAGGGTAGGGCGTTGAATAGACATGACAGGTTCCTTATGCATGAAAGCCCATGAAGCGCTCGGCGATGGCCTCGGCGCTGGTGCTGGCCGGGTCGACCTCGTCCACCAACTGGCCGTTCTCGATGATCAGGATGCGGTCGGACAAGGCACTGAGAAACTCGATGTCCTGTTCCACCAGGATCACCGCCAGGTGCTGTTCCACGCGCAGGCGCTGCAGGGTTTCGATGATTTCGTCGCAGATCGATGGCTGGATGCCCTCGGTGGGCTCGTCCAGCAGGATGATGTCCGGTGCGCCGCACAGGCAGCGGGCCAGGGCCAGCAGTTGTTGTTCTCCCCCGGACAGCGCACCGCCCGGTTGGTCGAGCAGGCGCTGCAGGCGCGGGAAATACGCCAGGATGCGCTCAAGGGTGGCGTCGGCCTGGGCAAAATCCTTGACGCAGCCCATGCGCAGGTTTTCCCGCACACTCAGGTGGGCAAAGATCTGCCGCCCCTGGGGCACATAGCCGATGCCGGCACGGGCTCGCTGGTGGGCGGCAGCCTTGCTCAGGTCTTTGCCGGCCACGTGCAGGCTGCCGGCCATGGCTGGCAGCTCGCCCATCAAGGCGCGCAGCAAGGTGGTCTTGCCCATGCCATTGCGGCCCAGCACGCCCAGGCAGGTGTTCGCCGCGCAGCTCAGGCGAATGTTGCGCAGCACAGGGATACGGCCATAGCCGGCCGATAAACCGATGACTTCAAGCATGTTTGATCTCCTGCTTGCCCAGGTACGCTTCGCGCACGGCCGGGTCCTGGGTCACTTCGGCAAAGCTGCCCTGGGCCAGAATCGCGCCTTGATTGAACACGGTGACGGTACCGGCAATCAGGCGAATGAACGCCATGTCGTGCTCGACCACCACGATGGTGCTGTGGGCATTGATCTCTTTGATCAGCGCAGCGGTCTTGCGCACTTCCTGATAGGTCATGCCGGCGGCCGGTTCGTCCAGCAGCACCAGCGCCGGGCGCGAGGCCAGGATCATGCCCAGCTCGACCCACTGGCGCTGGCCATGGGCGAGGTCACCGACCAGGCGCGAGCGCAGCTCGGTCAGGCCGATGCGCTCCAGGGTCTGCCCGGCGGTGTCGCGGGCCTCACCGGCCCCTTGCCGGCGGCTGGCGGCCAGGCGCAGGTTTTCCAGCACATCCAGGCCGTCGAAGACACTGGGCGCCTGGGTCTTGATGCCGATGCCCAGGCGTGCCACCTGGTGCGGTGCCAGCCCGGAAATACGCTGGCCCTTGAAGTGGCAGACGCCACGCGTGGGCTTTAACTGGCCACTGAGCATCTTGAAGAACGTGCTCTTGCCCGCGCCGTTGGGGCCGATCAGGCAGCGCAGTTCGCCTTTTTCCAGGGTGAAGTCCACTTCCTTGACCGCATGGACGCCGCCGAAGCTGACGCCCAGGCCTTGGGTTTGCAACAGGCTCATTGTGCGTGCTCCTGTGTCGGTACAGACCGTGGACGGCGCTGGCACAGGCGCGTGACCCAGGCGCTCAGGGTTGGCAGCAGGCCACGTGGCAGCAGCATGACGAAGGCCAGCAGGATCAGCCCCAGGACAAAGCCGCTGTCGATGTGCTGTTGCTCGCCCAGGCGCGCCATCAGTGCCTGAATGCCGATGCAGGCCAGGATCGGCCCGAACAGGGTGCCGCGCCCGCCCACGATGACCCAGATGATGATCTGCGCCGACTGCGCCAGCCCGAACACACCGGGGCTGACAAACGCGCCCCAGTTGGCGAACAGGCAGCCGGCCAACCCGGCGATGCCGCCGCCCAGGCTGAACACGATCAGCTTGTGCAGGCGCGTGTCGTAGCCCAGCAGGCCGGCGCGCTGTTCGTTTTCGCGAATCGCCACCACCACCTTGCCGAAGCGGCTGGCCAGCAGCCCGCGCAGGCCCAGGTAACACAGGATCAGCGCAGCGCCGATCACCTGGAATAACGTTTCCGGCTCCAGCACCTGATCGGGGTTGAACGGCACGTTAAGCGTAGGAATCGCCGGAATGCCGTTGAAGCCGCCCAGCAAGGCGCTGCCGATGTGGTACTCGGGCCCGGAGGTGGAGTTCATCACATTGAACAGGATCAAGGTGACTGCCAGGGTGATGACGCCCAGGTACACGTCGCTGATGCCGCCATAGAACATGAAGTAGCCCATGGCGGCGGCCACCAGTGCCGGCACCGCAATGGCCAGCAGCACCGGCCAGGTGCTGTCGCCGATATTGAGCACCCCGATGGCATAGGCATAGGCACCCAGGCCGAAGAACGCTGCCTGGCCAAAGCACAGGATGCCGCCAAAGCCCCAGATAAAGGCCAGGCTCAGCGCCAGCAGCGCCATCACCAAGTAGATGGTCAGGGACAACAGGGTAAACAGGTCCAGCCACTGTGGCAGGACCACTACAAGCCCGGTGGCCAGGACGCAGCCGAGCACGGGTAACAGCATGCGGGTATCGACAGGCATCAGAACGCCCTCCGAAAGAAACGACCGGTAATGCCCTGGGGCAACACGCGAATCAGCACGATGGCTGCCAGCAACAGCGCCACTTCACCGAACACCGGGGTGCTGAAGAAGGTCACGACCTGGCTGATCAGCCCGAAACCACCGGCGGCGCTGAGCGTGCCGGTGATGACCGCGCTGCCGCCGCCGATCACGGTGATGAACGCCTTGGCGATGTAGCTGGCCCCCAAGGTCGGGATGACGCCGGTCAACGGCGCCAGGACTGCACCGCCCAAGCCGGCCAGCGCCGCGCCCAGCCCGAAGGTGAGGCTGTAGATACGCCCGGGGTTGGCCCCCAGGGCGGCCGCCATTCTGGCGTTTTGCATGGTGGCGCGGGCACACAGGCCAAAGTGGGTAAAGCGCAGCAATGCCCACATGCCCAACAGCACCGCCATCGCCACGGCAATCACGAACAGCCCGTAGCCGCTGGTTTGGTAAGCGCCGATGCTGATGCCCGGCAGCGGCGAGCTGATGCCCACCGTGGTGTTGCCGAACAGCATGGTCGCCGCACCGGTCAGCGCCAGGCTCAGGCCCCAGGTGGCGAGCATGGTGTCGATCATGCGGCCATACAGGTGCCGCACCAGCAGGCGCTCCACCAGCATGCCGAACAGCCCGACGCTCAAGGGCGCCAGCACCAGGATCGAAATCCAGATGGGCACGTGCAGGTGATGGGTGGCGAGCACGGCGACGTAACCGCCGAGCATCATGAACTCACCGTGGGCCAGGTTGATGATCTTCATCATCCCGAACACCACCGCCAGGCCGATGCTGAGCAGCACCAGCGTGGCGATGGCGCCCACGATCTGCAGGGAAAAAATGGCAGCCCAATCCATGACCGCCTCCTTACAGCGCGATGCTGTATTGTTTTGCGTCGCGCGGGTTCTTCACCAGGTCGCACACCGCAGCGGTGTCCGACGGCGCTTGCTGGGCAAAGCTCTGGACCACTTCCAGGCGGCGGTCGCGCACTTCGGCGATGTGCACGTCGAGCACGCAGTGGTGAGTGGTCGGGTCGACACTGACCTTGCCGCTGGGCAGGTCCAGGCTGATGCCTTTCTCCAGGGCCTCGATCACTGCCATGCGCTCGACGCTGCCGGCCTGGCGAACGCCTTCGGCCCACAGCATCATGCCCTGATAGGCGCCCATGGCCAGTTCGGTGATGTACGGGTAATCGGCGCCGAAACGCTTGTGGAAACGCTCGACGAAAGCCTGGTTCTGCGCCGTGGCCAGTTCCTGGACATAGTTCTGGCAGATCAGGATGCCGTTGCTTTCCTCGGGCGACAGCACGATGTGCTCATTGCCACCGGCAAACGTGGTGGAAGCAATCGGCAGCTTGCCGCTCATGCCGGCCGCTTTCCATTGGCGGTAGAACGACATGTGCGCACCGCCCACCAGCGCCGACCAGACGAAATCGGGCTTGGCGTCCTGGATCTTGGAAATGGTCGCGCCGAAGTTGGTCACGTCCAGCGGGAAGAACTCGATACCGACGCTTTGCCCGCCGGCCTGCTCGACGTACTTCTTGACCCAGGCGGTGACGATCTGCCCGTAGTTGTAATCGGCGGCAACGATATAGACCTTCTTGCCCCACTTCTGGGTGACATGGGCCACCAGCTTCTCGACGGTCTGGCCAGGGGTGACGCCGGTGCCGAAGAAGTTGCGGTCGCACACGCCGCCTTCGTACTGGTTGTTGTAGAAGTACAAGGTCTTGTAGCGGTCCAGCACCGGACGCACCACCTCGCGCGAGGCCGAGGTGATGCCGGCATGCACCACCGCTGCACGGTCCTTGAGCGCGGCCTGCTGGGCGTATTGCGCGTAGAGCTGCATGTTCGACTGGGTGTCGTACTTGATCAGGTTCAGCGGACGGTTCAGCAAGCCGCCCTGGGCATTGAGTTCTTCGACCGCGAAGGTCAAGGCGTCGACGATGGGTTTGCCATAGATGTCCAGGCCGCCGGAGTTGTCGTAGAGCGAGGCGATATTGATCGCGTCGCCGGCAGCCAGTGCCGAGAAGCTCTTGAGGCTCAAGGTGGACAATGCTGCCGCGCAAACAGCGGACGAACGCAGGAAAGTTCGACGATTCATAGCCATTCGGAAGACTCCTGAAACCAGAGCCTGCACATTGATGCCACCCGAACACGGTCAGGTTCGAGGGTGGGTGATCAATGAGAGGGTTCTGGGGGAGAAATGCAGGCGAGGGGGAAGAGGCCTGATTTCACATGCCGACGACGCTGTCGGCTGGGTATGTGAGTCGCTTCACTTGAAGACGCAGCCGCATCGTTGGGGCTGGGTCACCCGTCACAGGGGTGAGGGGGAAACGAATGCCGCTGGTGGCGGCGAAATTTTTATTAGCAGAATTCAGGCCAGTATTCTTATCTATTTGTTTCTAAAGTAAAAAACTATTTATGAGGCTGTGTTGATGTGCTGTCGCAAACCCTGCGTGGGTAGATTTGATGCAGCGAGTGTGCAGTTTTGGAGCGTTGATGGCCCATGACACCAGGGGCTGTTGCCCAGCCCCGGTGATCACTGGCCATGCCTGGGTCAGGCAGGCTGATCAGGTACCTGCCTTGATCTTGGTCCAGGCCCGGGTCCTGGCCCGCTCCGCATCACGTCCCAGGGGTTTGAGGGTGTACAGCGTCTGCATGGCCGCTTCGGTCGGGTACAGGTTGGGGTTGTTGCGGATCGAGGGGTCGACCTGCTCGGTGGCGTCCTTGTTCGGGTTCGGGTAGCCGACAAAATCGCTGATGGGCGCGATCACCTGGGGTTGCAACAGGTAATTGATAAAGGTGTAGGCGTCCTGCGGGTTTCTGGCGCCCTTGGGGATGGCGAGCATGTCGAACCAGATCGGTGCGCCTTCCTTGGGCAGGCGCATGTCCACGGTGACGCCGTTCTTCGCTTCCCTGGCACGGTTGGCGGCCTGGGAAAAGCTGCCGGAGTAGCCGACGGCCACACAGATGTCGCCGTTGGCGATATCGGCCATGTACTTGGAGGAATGGAAGTAGGTGATGTAGGGACGGATTTTCATCAACAGCGCTTCAGCCTTGACGTAGTCCTTGGGGTTGCTGCTGTTGGGGTCCAGGCCCAGGTGTTGCAACGCCAGTGGCAAGATTTCCGAGGGCGAATCGAGCAGGGCCACGCCGCACTGCTTGAGCTTGCTGAGGTTTTCTTCCTTGAAGATCAGGTCCCAGCTGTCGACCGGCGCGTCGGTGCCCAGCGCGGCCTTTATCTTGTCGGGGTTGAAACCGATCAGGATGGTGCCGTACATGTAGGGCACGGCAAATTTGTTGCCCGGATCATTGGCTTCGATCAGCTTCATCAGCTTGGGGTCGAGGTGGTTCCAGTTCGGCAACTGGCTGCGGTCCAGTGGCTGGAACACGCCGGCTTCGATCTGCTTGGCCAGGAACACATTGGACGGCACCACCACGTCATACCCGGAATTGCCCGTGAGCAGCTTGGCCTCCAGCGCTTCGTTGGTGTCGAAGATGTCGTACACCAGCTTGATACCGGTGTTCTGCGCCTTGAAGTCTTCCAGGGCCTTGGGGGTGATGTAGTCGAACCAGTTGTAGACCCGCAGGGTCTTTTCTTCGGCCTGCGCACCGGCGCTGATAACGGCGGCGCAGAGGATGAGTGACTTGAACATGTTCATGGCGTGGCCCCTTCAAAACCTTCGAGAACGTTGACGGCATTGATGCCGATTTCTTCCACTGCGTAGCCGCCTTCCATCACGAACAGCGTGGGTTTGCCCAGGCGGGCAATCCGTGCGCCCATCGCCAGGTAGTCGGGACTGTCGAGTTTGAACTGCGAGATCGGGTCGTCCTTGAAGGTGTCCACGCCCAGGGAGACAACCACGATGTCGGCGTTGTACTGGTCGATTTGCGTGCACGCCTGTTCCAGCGCCACGCTCCAGGCTTGCCAGCCGGAACCGGCCGGCAGCGGGTAATTGAAGTTGAAGCCCACGCCTGCGTCTTCACCTTGTTCGTCGGCATAGCCGAGGAAAAATGGAAACTCCGCTTCCGGGTGGCCGTGGATCGAGGCGAACAGCACGTCGTTGCGCGCATAGAAAATCGACTGCGTGCCGTTGCCGTGGTGGTAATCCACATCCAGTATCGCGACCTTTTTGTGGCCCTGGTCCAGAAAAGCCTGGGCGGCAATGGCGGCGTTGTTGAGATAGCAATAACCGCCCATCAAGTCTTGGGCGGCATGATGCCCCGGCGGACGGCACAGGGCGAACGCACTGTGGGCGCCTTGCTGGATCGCTTGCTGGGCACTGAGCGCGACTTGCGCCGCCGAGTAGGCGGCCTGCCAGGTGCCGGCCGTAATCGGTGCGCCGCCGTCAAAGCTGTAATAACCCAGTTGGCCATGCAGGCTGGTGGGCAATACGCGCCGCAGCGTGCGGGCGGGCCAGGTGAACGGCAACAGGTCGCCGTCCTGTCCGAACGCGCTCCAGCGCGCCCAGGCACCCTGGAAGAAGTCGAGGTAGTCGCGGCTGTGGATGCGTTGCAGCGGTGCCAGGCCAAAGTCCTGCGGCGCCTGTACCGGACCCAGTTGCCGGTCCTTGACCCGTTGCAATACATGGTCGGCGCGCGAGGGCATTTCAAAGCAAGGCATCAATTTCCCGTCCATCAACTCGCAGCGACCGTGGTGCAGGTGGTGATCATCGGAGTAGATCGTGAGCATTTGTTGTTCTCCGCAGGCGGTGTCGGTGCCTGCAGTCTTGCGGTGGCCGCCCTTTATGAGAACGGCGCGTACGGCCAAAAGGGGATAGATATGGCCAGATTGTCTGTCCGCAATTCGCCCTTCATTGGGGCGTCATGCGCGAAACTGGCTCGGCGCCACGCCACTCCAGCGAACAAAGGCGTGGCGAAAACTCGCGGTCTCACTGAAGCCCAGGGCCTCGGCGATCCGGTAGACCGGCCAGCGCTCGTGGGCCAGCAATTGCTTGGCGCGGTCGAAACGAAGCTCGTCGAGCAGTTCCTGGTAGCTGCAGCCCAGGTCATGCAAATGCCGGCGCAGGGTGCGTGCCGAGCAGTTCATCTGCCGGGCCAGCCCGTCCAGCCCAGGGGCGGCATGCAGTTGCGCCGCCAGCAACTGGCGCACCCGTCCCAGCCAGGCTTCGCGGCCGATGAACTCGGTGTTCTGTTTACGGCAGCGTTCGACCATGGCCTGGTGGGTCACCGCGTCAGCCAGTGGCAAGGCTTGGGTAAGCCAGCGCTTTTCAAAGGCAAACGCATTGGCGGTTGCCTGAAACTGCAACGGGCAGTCGAAACAGTCGGCGTAGCGCGCCTGGTAGTCCGGCGCGTCGTGCTCGAAACGCGCGCCCAGCAGGGGCAATGAATGGCCGAGCAGGTCGTCGCAGATGACTTTCAGCGACCCCAGGCACAGCTCGACATTGAAAGCGGTCAGGGCCGGATTCTCGCGGTAGTCGCCCGCGGTAAACCAGATCCGTTCGCCATCCTCTTCCAGACTCAGCTCGAACAGTGTTCCCAACAGCGCCGGATAGCGCAGGGCCAGGCGCAAAGCGTCACCGAAAGTGGCACTGGTGAGCAGCGCATAGCCGAGCATGCCGTAGGACGAGACATGCATTCGCTGTCCGACCACCAGGCCGATGTCGCGCTGCAAGGCCACGGCATTGGCACACACTTGCATCTCCTGGTGCGTGGCAATGCGCGTGTCGGCACGGCTAAGGTCCGCCGCGCAGATACCGCTGCCGGCCAGCAGCGCTTCGGCAGGCAAGCCTTGGGCCTTGAAGGTGCCCAGTATCAGCGACACGGCATTGAGGGTGGTGAGGTGGGAATGCAGCATGGTGGCCTCCTGCAAGGGATGGCTGCAAGAGGAGCAAGTTATGTGCCGCTCGGCCCGGCTCGCCGTGCAACCCTGGCAAGCCTGCCGTTCACGTGCCTCAGCCCACCGGCAATTCACCGGTGACGATCGCGGTGACCAGGAAGATCCCGAACATGGGCAGCGACCATTTGAAGAACTCTTTCTGGTACTCGCCGAAGGTCATCTCGGTGCGGTTCATCAACAGGAACAGCCAGGCCACCGTCGGACTGGCATAACGCAGCGCCTGGCCCATGAATGAGGCCACACCGATTTCGGTGGGCGTGATGCCAAAGCTGTAGGCAATCGGCGCAACCACCGGCAGGATGCCGAAATAGTAGGCGTCGACTGGCAAGGCATAGCAGGCCAGTGCGCCGAGGAAGGCAAAGATCAGGGCCGTATGACTGCCCATCGATTCCGGAATCAGGCTGGCCATGTGCACGGCCACCGCATCCGCCATGCCGCTGCCGTTGAAAATCCCCAGAAAGCATCCCGCCGCCAGAATGATCGAAGCCACGGCCACGGCATCGCCACCATTGGCCGTGATGCGCTCGCGCTGCTCAACGGCGGTGTAGTTGAGCGTCAGTGCCAATGCCGTGCCCAGCATGAACACCACCGCCCCGCTGGCCCATCCGGCGATCAGGACCACCAGCATGCCCAGGGTCAAGGCCAGGTTGAGAAGGAACAATTTGGGCCGTTTGAACGCTTTGTCGTGGTCTTCGATGACCTTGACCATCCCGGCAATCTGCTGCGGCGTCACGATGACTTTCTCGCCGGCCACGTAGCCCAGGCGTTTGCGCTCCTTGACGCCCATGATGTAGGCCATGATGAACACGTAGATGAACGACACGCCCAGGATCGGCAGGATCGCCACGAACAGGGTGTTGACCTCGATATTGAGCACCGCGGCGGCTCGCGCCAGTGGGCCGCCCCACGGCAGGCAGTTGCCCAGCCCGCAGGGCAATATGATCAGCATCGCCAGGTTGGAGAGTTTCATGCCCATCTGTTTGTACAGCGGCAGGAAGGCGGTGGTGATGATCAATATGGTAGTGGTGCCATCGCCGTCCAGCGTCACCACGGCGGACGTCAGGGCGGTGACCAGAATGATCTTCAGCGGGTCGCCGTTGGCCTTGCGGATCAGGTAGGTGCACAACGGATCGAACAGCCCGACGTTCATCATCAGGCTGAAGTACAGCACCGCGAAAAGGATCATGACCGTCGGGTTGACCGTGCCCAAGGCTATTTTCCCGTCGGCGCCCTTGGAATAGAACAAGCCTTCCTTGATCCAGGTGATGATCGTGTCGAGCGGCACGCCGTTGAGCAGGCAGGCCAGGATCCCGACCGCCAGCGATACCACGATCAACCCGGTGAAGGGCGAGAGCTTCTGCTTGATCACCAGAAGCAGGAATGCCGCTATTAATACGTAGCCCAGAACGGTCAGCATCTGAACGTCTCCATCTATTATTTTTATTGAGAGGTGTGGCGGTGCTGCACGGACCCGGCTCGGGCGCCGGGTCCGGAGGAACTACTGGCCTTGCAACAGCTCGGTGACCCAGGCCGGCGCCAACTCGGGCAGTGGGGCACCGCTGTCTCGGCAGCGGACGTAGTGGTCGATCACTTCACGGCGCTGGGTTTCGTAGGCGCTTTTTTTCTCCGACGCCTCAAGCACCTCCAGCAAGCGAGCGCGCGGCACTACCGTGACGCCGTCGTAATCGCCAAACACCAGGTCACCGGCGGCCACCTCGACGCCTGCGCAGGTCACCGGGGTGTTGATCTTGCCGGGGCCTTGCTTGCCGGGGCTGCGCTGCATGAAGCCTTTGGCGTAGATCGGGATGTCCAGCTCGGCCAGCGGCACCTTGTCGCGCACACAGCCGTCGATCACCATGCCGGCCAGGCCCACCGCTTGTGCCGCACCGGCCATCAAGTCGCCAATGTAGGCGCGGCCCGGGTAGCCCTTGCCGGCGACGACCAGCACATAGCCGGGCTGGCCCTGGTACACCGCCACATGGATGGGGAAGTTGTCGCCGTCTTCGGTGTCGACGGTGTACGCGGTGCCGAGCATGATCTTGCGTTCATCCAGCGGCATCAGGTCGGCGTCCATGGCGCCATTGCGAGCGATCCCCAGTTTTGCCATGCCGTCGCACAGTTGCGCCGGGCTCAGTTGGCGAAAGCGATCAAGCAGGTCCTGGGGAATCAGGTCGGGCAGGGGCAGGTAGTGTTCAGTGTTCATGGCAGTGTCCTCAGGAACGTCGGGTCAGGTGCTGGATGGCGGTGCGGTAGTCCATGTCGCTGGCGTCAGGGCCGAGCAGGGTGGTCCAGTCCATGGCGGCCTGTTTTTCCAATTGGCCATGGCAGGCTCTGGACATTGAGGCGTCTACGCCTGCGCTTTCGAGGGTGGCCACCACGTCAGTCATCTCGGCGCTGCGGCGCCGGGCGTGGATCAGGGTCCGCGCGGTGAAGGTATTGGCCAGTTGCTCGACGGTCTTGCCGTTGAGCGAGTCGCCCAGGGACTCGACCAGCGTGTCCAGGACGTGGAATTTTTCAGCGGCCTGAAAGGCCTCGATCAGCAATTGCGGCAGGCCTTTCATCACCACGCTCTTGAGCATCTTGATGGCCGAGGCCGCGCCGGCCGGCGCGTCCAGAACGCTCAGGCGCATGCCATAGGGGCTGAACGCCTGGTTGAAAGCCTGGGCGCCGTCGCCGGCCAGCAGCATCGGCACACGATGGTTATTGCCCGGTACGGTGCCCATCACTGCGATGTCACAGACACCGACGCCCGCCGCCCTGGGCAATGCATCGATGGCCTGCTTGACGGTCGGGGCGGCCGAGTTCATGTCGGCGTAGGTCTGCCCGGCCTGCAGCAAAGGCAGGATGCGCTGCGCCAGACCCAGTGCGCTGCTGGCGCTGGTCAGGCACACCACGAAGCGGGCGTTGTGGCAGGCAGCTTCAAGCGAGTCGAAAACGGTGACGTGGGTCTGTTGGGCGCGCTGGCGAATCAGGGGGCCGCGTTGAGGGTCGCGGGCGTTGACATCAAAGGTGCCCATCTCCAGGTCGCCCTGTGTATGCAAACCCTGCGCAAGGTGGAAGGCCGCTTCGCCAAACCCGATAAAGACGAGTTTCATCGATTGTTTCCTTTTATTTGTATTGTTGTTATCGATGAAATGGCAAAGGCTGTGCCAGCGTGCTTCAAAAGGCACTAATCCTAATTTAATCAATAGCTTGGACTTTTAAAGAACGTTGGTTTTGCAGGCCCTGAAAGGAGACGGCATTGCAATAAATTGCAAAAGCTTTCAATGATGCATACCGTGCACACGTGTGCGTTTTGATCAGGGGCCTTCAATGCTCAGCCAACTTGCGGTCATATCTCCCTCCACAACACTGACGGCAGTCATGAACCGGGTGTTGTCCCTGCGCGGCTTGAAAGTCTCGGTGGCCGAGGCGACCCAGCTTGATGCGGTGCGGATGGCGCAGCGGCTGGTGGAAGAGGGCGCCAGCGTGATCATCAGCCGTGGCAAGACTGCCAGCGTGTTGCGTGAGCGGCTGCAGGTGCCGATCGTGGAAGTCCGGCATACGTTCTTCGACTGCATCAATGCCTACCAGAAGGCGCGTGAGGTGTCGGACAAAATCGCCTTTTTGGCCACCTCGGACGGCTATGCGACGATCCTCGAAAAGGCCCGGCCCTTCATGCCTGAGGTTGCGATCTGCCTGATCGACCCCTTTGGCAGTGCACAGGCCACCGAGGCCCAGCTGGATCGGCTGCGTGCCGACGGCATCAAGGTGGCCATCGGCGGGTTGTCCCTGGAGCATGCGGTCAGGATTCGTGGCATGAGCTACGTCATGTCCGAGGCCGACGCCGATGCCGCCTTCGACGCGATCGACGAGGCGTTGCACTTGCTGCGCATCGAGCAGGAGCGGCTGCAAAAGCGCCTGGAGCTGCAAAGCCGGTACGAGATGATCCAGTCGATCCTCAATTGTGTGTCCGAGGGCATTTTCAGCATCGACAGCGCGGGCGTCATCACCAACATGAACAGCGTTGCGACGCAGTACTTGGGCGGCCTGGCCTGTGGTGACACGGTGGCCGGCTTGCTGGAGCAGGATTATTTCGGCCGCGTGCTGGAAAAGGCGACGGCGGTACGCGGTGCGCTGATTACCCTGGGGCGCCTGTCACTGACCCTCAGCATTGCGCCCATCACGCTGGGCGAGCAGGTGATCGGTGCCGTCGCCACCTTGCAGAAACAGACAGAAATCCAGGCCATGGAGCAGAAAATGCGCCGCCGGCAGGCACGCCTGCATGTGGCTGAAAACACCTTCGACGCAATCATTGGCAGCAGTCCGGCGTTGATCAAGGCCAAGCGCCTGGCGCAGACCTTTGCCGTCGTTGACAGCACGGTGATGATCGAAGGCGAGACCGGCACCGGCAAAGAGTTGTTTGCCCAGAGCATCCACAACGCTTCAAGACGCCGGCAGGGCCCGTTTGTGGCAATCAACTGTGCCGCGTTCGCCCCCAGCGTGCTGGAGAGCGAGTTGTTTGGCTATGTCAAAGGCGCTTTCACCGGGGCGCTGAGCGAAGGGAAGGCCGGCGTGTTCGAAATGGCGCACACCGGCACCATTTTTCTCGACGAGATCAGCGAAACCTCGGCAGACATCCAGCTCAAATTGCTGCGCACCCTGCAAGAGCGCAAGGTCATGCGCATAGGCGACGACAAGGTCACGCCCGTGGACATCCGCATCATCACTGCCAGCAACAAGCGCCTGACGCAGCTATTGGCACAAGGGCTGTTTCGTGAGGATTTCTTCTATCGCATCTGCGTCCTGAAGCTGCAACTGCCCGCGCTGCGCGAGCGCCGGCAAGACATCCCCGAACTGATTGGCCACTTGCTCAAAGGCTTTGGCGTGCCGGCCGCCACGGTCGGTGATGCGTTGCTGGCGCGATTGAGTGCATTCGAATGGCCGGGCAACATTCGCCAGTTGGGCAATGTCGTAGAGCGCCTGGCGGTGATGAGCCAAGGCCGGGAAATGACCGGTGACTGGGTGGAGGAGGTGCTGGAGGACTTGCCCGATGCCACGGCCGCCGTTGCCACGAGTGTGCCGCCGGGCGGCCTTGGCGACAGTGAGCAGGAAGTGCTTTTCCGGGCCCTGGCCTGCGTACGCGGCAATCGCGAAGAGGCGGCAAAGCTGTTGAAGATCAGCACCACGACACTATGGCGGCGCATGAAGAAGTATCAGGACCAGGATCCGGATGTGTTTGCCCGGACTCGATACGCCCAACCTTGAATGGGCGTATCGTCAAGGCGGGCCAGAGGGGCAATGTCCGCCTCTGGCCCATCCCTCGGCAATGATCAGCCGGGCTGGGCTGCCAGGCTGTTACTGACTTTGCGTCCCAACACCAGCACCGTAACGAAGCCGCAGCCGACCAGGGCCGTGGCCAGGCTCAGCAGCACCGAGCTGCCCAATTGATCGACTATCTGTCCACCAAAGAACGAGCCCAGCGCAATGATCACCTGGAACAAGGCGACAAACAGCGGCATGCCACGCTCGACCTCCTTGGGCGCCACGACAAACATCCAGATACTGGCGCAGGCCGGGAAGGCACCGAAGGCAAAGCCCCAGAGCGCGATTAGCATCGCTGCGCCCGTCAGGGTGGTGGCGAAATAAGGGAAGAGAGCGGTGCTGATGCCGATCAGTAAGGCGATCAGCAACAAGGTATGGCGCACGCTGCGGTTGGCGGCGAAGCCGGCGAAAATATTACCGATGACCCCAGCGATGCCGTAGAGCAGCAACAGTGAGCCAATCGTCGGCCCATCAAAGCCGGCACTCTGCTTGAAGAAGGGCGCGACATAGGTGTAGGCAGCAAAGTGCGCCAGGCCAATCAGCAAGACCGCAATCAATCCAACCCGGGCCTGGGGATTGATGAACAAGGCGGGCAGGTCACTGATGCGAATGGCCTTGTCCGGCGTGAGCCGTGGCAGCAAAAGAATCTGCGCCAAGAGCACGGGGATGCCCACCAGCGCGGTCACCAGGAAGGTCATGCGCCAGCCCATGAGGCCACTCAACCAAGTGCCTACAGGCACGCCCAGCACGGTGGCCAGGGTCACGCCGACCATGATGATCGAGGTGGCCTGGGCAACGCCCACCCCCTTGGGCGCCAGGCGACCGCTGAGGGCAATGGCCGTCGCCCAGAAACCGCCAATACTGATGCCCAGCAGCACGCGACCGAGCAAGAGCAGGTTGAAGTCACTGGCGTAGGCCACGACCGCATTGGCGATGATCATGATCAGGGTCAGGCCGATCAGCAGGTAGCGACGGTCCAGGGCACCAATGCCCACAGACAGCACCGGGGCCGCCAGGGCCGCCATGATGCCGGGCAGGGTGATCATAAGCCCGGCGTGGCCGGCACTGATGCCGAGGTCGCTGGCGACATCGTTGAGAACGCCTACCGGCAGAAACTCACTGGTGACCAGGGCGAAAGCGCCCACGGCAACCGAGAGAATCGCCAGCCACTGCTGTTTGACGCTTTGTTGAGGGTGTTCGGGAGGGGCCTGACGGGCGCTTGGCATAATGCGGGTTCCTGAGGGAATGTCGCCTGAAGCAGACGGTAAACGCGGAGGGGGGCGATTATAGGAGTCGGTTCTGGCAGCCGACAGGCGAGCCTTTCGATAATAATCATCAGTGTGATCAATAAGACGCTTGATAGACCTTTGGCCGTTGCGCGAGGCCAAACGCAATCTGATCGACACATCACCGAAACGCGAGGCATGAACATGTTTGAAGATTACGTGTGGATGAATGAGCCCCAAGCCTGGTCGATCAAGGACAATACGCTGTCGTTCACCACAGACCCTGGCACCGATTTCTGGCGGGTGACGCATTACGGATTTATCCGGGACACCGGTCACTTTTTCGGGGTACAGAGAACGGGCGATTTTACTGCGCAAGCCAGGGTATCCGCTGATTTTCACGCGCTCTACGACCAGGCCGGCCTGATGGTACGAATCGACGCAGAGCGTTGGGCCAAGATCACCGTAGAGGTCAATGACGGCATTGCATTCTTGAGTACCGTGATTACCGATGGCGTGTCGGATTGGGCAACCGGCTCATTCAACGGACGCGCAGAGGGTTTCTGGCTGCGCGTGACCGTCAGCAAGGGCGTGATGAAAGTTCAGGCGTCGAGTGACGGCGAACAATGGTCGCTGATCCGGTTGGCGCCGTTCCCGGAGGTCGATCAGTATTGGGTCGGGCCGATGGCGTGTACGCCTGAGCGAGCAGGTTTGACTGTCTGTTTTTCCGACATCCAGGTGACTGAGCCGAATGGCAAGGACCTTCATGATTTGACGTGAGCGCCGTGCCAGCAGCCATTACTCATACTACACACGCTATTTGCAGGAGACATTGCAGGATGTTCAAGCTCAAATCCTTTCGCGAAACAATAGAAGCCATTGCGGCATGCTCTGATGACCAGGCTTTATGGCGGCGATACGCCTGGGTCTACGTTCAGGGCGATGCAGCGTTGCTCGACAGCCGCTTTTACCTGGTTTCCAACCTTGATCAAGACGATGAGCGTCGCGTGGCGGACTTTGGCGACCAGCACGGTCTGTCGTCGTGCCTGGAAGCGGCGACTTTTGCAGACGTTTTGAGCGTGCAGAAGCGACAGCAGCCGCACTCGAGCCTGGAGGATTACGCCAACGCCCTTGAGCATTACGTTGAACAAGATGCCTTTAAGGCAGTGCCCGGCGGTGATGACCCTAAGGCAGCAGAACCCGGCTTGGCGCGTGACGTGTACGCCGAGTACGACCTGTTTCTCGCGGAGTGCGTGCCTGAGCAACTGAGTGTCGCGGCGCGAGAGGTCAGCGCGGTCCTTGGAATCAACATTGCCAGTGCGTTGCAGGGTTGTCGGGCGTTGCCGTTGTGCCTTGGAACGCGCCTGAGCGGCGATCAGTGCCTGCAGATCGAAGGGCGCTTTTATGCGCGTTCGGTTCCGTTGCAGCGCGTAGCACATCGTTCATTTCCATGGCAGTAGATGGGCGCACCAGGAACCATAGGGGCGAGAACGAGAGTAATGATCCGTTACAGCTATACATAATTTAACATAATATACATTATGCGTAACAAGGTGTTGCGTGGTCAGGCGTGTGTGGCACGACAATCCAGGCAGGTCCATCGCCCAGATAAACCTCACGCCGCCGGTTGGGCATTCACTTGCTCAAGGTGCCTGTCAGCCTCCGGTGTTGACGGCCAGTATTGCCTGTCAGTAATTGAACCAATGCCAGCCGATCCAATCGAAATCGATCCGGTAATTCTGCTTAAGGCTGGATGCCGTCCGTTAACGCATTCAAGGACGCAGCATGATGCATATGAAGATTCTCCCCCTGGTCATCCTCGCCACGGCGCTGGTCGGTTGCTCGGATCCGAAAAAAGCCTCCGACAGCAATTTCGAGAAAGCCACGCAGGCCTGGCTGGACACCGCTTATCCCAGCTGCTTCCTGATGTCGGCATTTCCGGTCGAGTCGAAAGAGTTCGACGTCACTGGCAATGACAAGATGCTTCATGCACTGGCTGGTGCTGGCGTGCTCAAAGAAGTCGAGTTATCGCGCAAGGAGATTGCGGCCAGTCTTTTCCAGCCGGCGCGGACCCAGATTCAGTATTCCTATGATTTGACCGACGAAGGTCGCAAGTACTACAAGGCCGATGCGCAGAAACGACGCGACGGTAACACAGCCCCGGGCCTGTGCATCGGCAAGGCCAAGGTCGACAAGATCGAGCAATTCACTGAGCCGGGCGACATGATGGGTCAGAAGATTTCCCGCGTAACCTACACCTATAAGGTCGATGAACTGCCCAAGTGGGCCAGCGATCCGACGGTCGTCGCCACCCACCGCGAGCTGGCGCCAATGGTTGCCAGCAAGGACACCCCGATCAAGGAAACCCGTGCTTTTATCCTGACCAATAATGGCTGGGTTCACGAGCGCCTGTTTGGCAAGTAAGCTAAGGCACACGGCTGCAGGGGGCTTGGTCCCCCTGCTCCTTTATTATGCAATTCTGACATAACTAAACTAAAGGAACATTTAGTAGAGTTATATTTAGCGGCCGCTGACCGGGATTTCTCTTCGTAGTACACCTGTACTATTGATGCCCTCTTGCGCAACCACCACGCTAGTGACGATGACCTGCGTCTCTCACCGAGGAGTTTCTTCATGGCGCAACGCCTGTTCACCCGCGCAGTGCTGGCGCTGCTGTTGCCAAGTTGTGCCGGCGTGGCAGCCTTTTCCACACCGACAGCCGCTGACCCCAGTCGCCCGGCAATGCCGGCGCAAGCCTGCGAAAAAACGGCCGATGGCTTTGGCACTTTTTTCGAAACGTTCGTCACCGATCCCGCCTTGCGTGAAGCCTACAGTGCCCCAACCGTGCATCGCCCTGCTGAACCCTTCCGGGTTGCGCTGGTTGACTCTCGTTGGGTCTTTGATGAGCCCGAAAAGGACGCCAGCGACCTGGTTCGAATAAAGCTCGATCTGGTTGCCGATGGCGAGCGCATGCGTGCCGATTTCATCAAGGCCGAGTTTTCGTCTGACGACGAAGTTATCAGAACCCTCGGTGCACCCCAGGCCTATCTGTTCGAGTACAGGCAGCACTGTTGGCAACTGGTTCAGCACTTGCGTTGACCGGCATCAGCCTGCGCTGGCTAACATACTCATTCCAGCCCCACCTAAAGCACAGGGACGTTTCCATTGACGCCAGGCACCGTAGCGACCCGCGTTTCCACGAACTGGAAAACGCCACTGAGGCGCGCCCTTGTCAGCCCGGCGGGGTCATGTGTTCAGGCTTGTTCCGCCGTTTTCTCGCACATCGACAGCAGGGTCAGGCGCAGCTCCGAAGGCCTCAAGGGTTTTGACAAGACCGATATGTCTCTTGACTGCGATGCCTCCTGGACGATGTCCACTTCACGGCCGGTGACAATCAGTGCCGGAACGTCCCAGCCCCTGGCCATGCGGATACTGTCGATGCAATCAAGGCCGTTTGCTTTCGTGCCAAGATCGTAATCCGCCACGATGATGTCGCACTCGGTGCTCAGCCCTTCTGCGCAACTGGCGGTCTGTACCTCACAGCCCCAACGTTCAAGCAACGCTGCGGTGGCCATCAATACGTTGTTGTCGTCCTCTACCAGGCAGATCCTGACGCCCTGGAGCAGGCTGTGGCCCAAGGTTTTCTTGCGCGGCTGCAGCACGGGCGCCGCGACTTCTTCCAGGCCCTGGATGGTCACGCTCGTGCCTCGGTTCAGCCGTGACTCAATATGGATGTGCACGCCGATTATCTGGCTGAGTCGCTTGACAATGGACAGGCCTAATCCAACACCTTCTACATCCTTGTCGCGCTCATGGCGTATTCGATAAAACTCATCCCAGACCTTGGGGAGATGCTCGGCAGCGATGCCCGGCCCTTGGTCATGGACGCTGATCGACAGCCCTTCCTTGTGGCTGCGTACGCCGATCAGCACCGGATGGTTTGGCGCGTATTTGAGGGCGTTGGACAGGAGGTTCTGAACCATTGTGGCCAGCAGTGTGGCGTCCACTTTCACCCAGCGGCTACAGGGCCGGACTCTGAGCTCAACACCGGCCCAGCGCGCAGCGGCGATGTTCTGCTGAGCGATTTCACCCAGCATTTCGCCCAGGTTGACCACGTCTGATTTGGCCGAAACCTTGCCACTGTCGAGTGTGTAGATGTCCAGAATGGAGCGGAATAGCTGCGCCACGTTATGCAGGGACCGATCGATGTTGTCCACCAGCTTGCGCTCGTAATCTCCCAGCGGGCTTGAACGCAGGCAGGCCGTGAACATGCCGATGGAATGAATGGGCTGACGAAGATCGTGACTGGCCTGCGCGAGAAAGCGCTCTTTTTCCTGATTGGCCACAGTCGCCTGCTCCGACGCCTGGCGCGTCCTGACCAACAGAATGTGGGCATAACCCGGCACCAGGATGGTGACTGCAACCAGCATCAGGACCATGAAAGGCTGAGCCTGCCAGTACGGCGTCAACTGATAAATGATCAGGATCGCCAACAGTGCCAGGGACGCTGCAATTGCCAGGTAGCGCGAGCCGTAGCGCATGCCGTTTCCCAGCGTGACCCAGACCATCACGCTGAAGATGGGCAGTGTGGCTTCACCGCCCACCACCAGCCCCACTGAAATGCCCGTGTAGTCGTGCACCATCCCGAAGACCCGGCGGGCCGCATAGACACCAGGGCGGCTGATAATGTACTGACGCAGGATAAACGAGACCACCAGGAAGCCCGCATAGTAAGCAATGATGGGTTTGTATTGCGCGACGTCATATCCCGGCAAGAAACCTATCAACGATACATAAGTGATAGCCACCGTCGCCACGGTCAACCTCAGCGTGGCTTGATCCAGCTCAGCATTCTTGCGGTCTTTCATGAGTCACCCTGCCGTTAGCCTGGCGGTGATGCACGGACTGGCGTCCGGGCATTGTCCATACATGCGCCCTTCTCGCCTGAAAGCCGTCAGGCAGCGGAACCGGTCTTGCCGGGTGTGATTTCAAAGATGAGCCATGCCCTCTCCTGTAGCAAGCCCCGGCCTTTCCCCTCCCGGTCAGCACCGGGTGCCGTGAGCCCCAGGTGCAATTATTTGGGCCGAGGGGCCTTGCCAAACTGCAGCTCAAGCGCGGCGGGCGGCGTATCGGCCAGGCGGCCTTCTTGCTGGACGGAAATCTGGTAGTGGCCCATCTCAAGTTTCACCCTCAGCAATTGGGCATTCAGATAGTTGCTTTCCCATGAGTTCAGTTTTGGGTGCACGACCTGCTGGTTCAACACCTCCATACCGCTGGGGATGTCGTGAATACGGACTTGAAACACCAGCGCAGACCCCGGCTCGCTCCATACATCGTCCTTGAGAAAGTACCCTCCTGCCAGCGCCCAGGCTTTGTCGCGCTCGACGTTGTCGGCAAAGGGGTAACGCAGCGTCACGGCATATAGACCCGGCTCGATCACCCATGCCTTGAGGCGGGTAGTGCTGGTCGGCCCGTGCATGTCCAGCGGCACGCTGTAGGTGGGCGTTTGATCCGGCGTGAGCTGTGCAAACAGGAACACGACCATAAGCACAATGATCGCGCAGACGAGGGCAATTATCGCGAGTGCAGCGATCAGCAGTTTTCGCAGCAAGGGCAGCCTCCCGGCGTACAGGCGCGGTGTACAGTTTATCTGTCGGTTGCCGTGGTCAAGGTCAACCTTCCTTATGTGACTGTCAGAACCGGTAAGTGGCCCCTACGCCCAGCAAATTGGCGTCGCTTTGATACGTTGCACTGTAACTGGCCAACGCATTGGCGCGGCTGACGTCAACACGCTCTTCCTTGAGATAGGAATAAGCCAGGTCAAACGTGAGTTGCGGCGTCACGTTATAACCGACGCCGACGCTCAGTAACTTCCGATCACCTGTCGGGGTGCGTGGCGAACGATCGGTATTGCTGGTCGGCGATTGATCGAGTGTCAGACCGGCGCGCACGACCCATTGTGGGTTCACTCGATACGCGGTGCCGATGGCATACGCCCAGGTGTCATGCCAGTTCAGGCCTTGCTGAATGGAGCCCGTCAGTGCTGAAGCCAGCGAGCCTCCCTGCGCGGCCGAGATGGGCTGATTGCGCAGACTCAGGTCCTGCATGCTGCTCCAGCCGGTCCAGGTCGCGCTCGCGTAAAGCGCCCAGGCGTCGGTCACTTGCTGGGTAACCGAAAAGTCGTAGGACTCTGGTGTGGTCACCTCCAGCGTGCAGTCATAGCGGTTGCTCGCCAGCAACTGGGCAGGCGTTCCTGCACCGGTTGCGACCTGCGTGTGGCAGTCCAGTTTGTAATCGACTTCGGAATGGTAGGTCAGCCCGATGCGCGTGGTGTCAGTGGCATTGAATAACATGCCCAGGTTGAAACCTACCGCCGTATCGTCACCCTTGACCTTTACATGGGTGTCGGCGATGGCCGGATTCAGTGTGACGTCTGACTCCAGGGAGCCCGCAATGCGATTGAAGGTAGGTCCGAAGCCGATCGACCACCTGTCGTTGAAGGCGTAGCTGACAGTGGGCTGTACGGTGATGACCTTGATCTCGCTCTTGCTGGCAAACATGCGTCCCTGGAAGCCGTTTTCGTAATCGGTCGACAGACCGAACGGCGCATAGACCCCCAGGCCAATGGACCAATGCTCATCGAGCTGTTGCGTGTAGAACCCAAAGGGCACAGTGCTGAACGGCACCATGTCGCCGTCATTGCTGCCCGTGGAACGACCGCTGACATGACTGATATCCGTGGAGGCATCGATAAACGTCGCGCCCGCAGTCATCTGCGTGCCTTGCAGGCGCGCCATGCCTGCTGGATTCCCATACACCGTACCGGCATCATTGGCGGCCGATGCGCGCCCTGCCTGACCACTGCCCATGGAGCTGATGCTTTGTTCGGTGCGGGCAAAGCCGCCAGCAAGCACCTGAGCCGATACGAATGCAACGGCGAGGCCTAGGGTTGTCTTGAGCATGGTCATTTCTTTTTTCAGAACTGGTTATTGAAAAGTGCCGGGAAAGCCCATCAATGATGCTTTCTCTTCCAGCCTGTATCGGCACGAGGCCGGGGCGAGTCCGTTCACACAACAATCGGAGATCTCAGTTCGCTACTGGCTTTTTACACGAACCGCATGGGCCTCGCTGAGCGTGTTGTCTTGACTGAACGCGAAAGTCATCACAACCGAGCTGGCATCAGGGTCGACTACAGCCCGCCCTCGATTATCACGGACCACAAGCCGGCCCGGCAGATCCTCGACAATCGTCCAGGTCCCGGGCGCCGTGAATGCCTGGGTAAGCGCAGCCCTGGGAGTGTTGAACGGAAAATATCGATTAACCACGTCGCTGACATCAACCTGCTCGAACCCAACGGGTTTTTTCGAGGCGTAGATTGCGTCAAGCATCGCACGTGGGTCAGCAGGCGTGCCCCATGGAAAACCGGAGTCTTTCAGGCATTGTGTCAACCACTGCGCATCGTCCTCTTGCGGCTCGTCAAGTTCGGCGTCCAGCGTGGCCAGTGGAGTTTTATCGATCTGGTCATAAATACGTTGCGTGTCTGCATCCGGATCATCGGTCCGGGCATTCCAGCCAGGGCTGCCTTCGGCACAATCCTTGATGCCGGGTTGGCAGGTTGCAATCAGCGTTGGCTTGTCGTCAATGACATCGGCAACGGCGCGGGTCTGATACAGCACCCCGCTGGCCCAATCCTGAGAAAGGCTGCAAACCCGATGGTCATGTTGATAGAAGCGAGTGCCAAAACAACCGTAAGCATAAGAATCGCCTTGCGGTACAAATTCACAGGCGACGCGACTTCCGGCGAATCGGCCGCCTGTGAACCGTGCCTGCAATGTACGCTGATCAATAGCCCGCTGAACCTGTTCAGGTCTGGCCGATGCCTGATCCGACATCCGGCTCAGTTGCCGGGTACGCGCCTCAATCGCCTTGAGTACGATAGTGCCCTGCGCCTGCCGGGTGTAGGGCTCACCTGTCCTGTTATCTATACGCTCACGCAGCCCGCCCAGGTCCTGGTCTCTTGCTGCAATCCAGCGACGCTGGCTCGCCAGCAGCATGCTGCGAATTTCAGCATCATCGGTGCGCCTGAGGATCGACGCATAGGCTCCGCCCATGGCCGCGTCAGCCGCGATCAGCCGGGAATCGGCGCAAATCAGACGTTCTATTTCGGAGGCGGCCTTGGCGCAATCCATCGCTTGCGCCAAGGTTGTTTCAGAGGTCAACGTCAGCAAGAGCGCGGCAACAGCGAGGTACTTCATTAAACGGATCCTTTGTAGACCTTTGTGAGCTGAAGGTTTGCGCAAAGCGGCTGATCGGTTCTACAGGCAGCCCTCTTCCTGATAACTGCCGTCAATGTAAGCCAGTGTATCGCCAGGCCCTGGCTGCCAACGAACCCGCGCAGCAACGCTGCACGGTAGCCACCCTTCAGGCTTTACCGCACCGTAATAACCGGCCCTCTCAAACCACGTGGGCTTGAAGCCTTCCTTGTGAAGTGCACGAATGAGATCACCCGCAGGCATACCCAGTGGAAAACGAACGCGCAGACGGCGGTCGAACTCCGCAGACGCATCAGTCCACGAAGTGGGTAATCCCTTTGTCAGAAACGACGGCGTTCGCACCGAGTCCCACATCAGGACAATGACAACGCCGATAACCATCCCCGAACCGTATAAAAAAACGTGTTGAAAACACCGTCTAGCGTTCAGCGCAGTCGCCCTCTTCATGAATGCCAAGCATGTTCGCCGGTCACGACTGGCATGGCATGATCGGCCTGGACACGGTAACTCGACAGGAGCGCTACTTGTTTAGCACATGCACTAACGGTGTCCTATAGTACGGATGTGCTATTGGCCATTTATCGTTTTCCCGTAAATTGTCAATAACCACCCTGCGCACTGTCTGCCCAGGGTATGACGTTGCAGCCAATGTTGAGAGCCGCCAATCCTCAAGGACAAATACGGAGCATGGTTACTGGATCGGTCACGACAGCACCTCCTCATCAAGCCACGGCCGGCCCAAGGGTGTGGCTTGTACTTGTACTCCTGCCCGCCTGGGTCCAGGCCAGCGGGCAACTGCCGCCCAGTACGATCGAAGACCGCTTGCTGCCCAGCGCCCAGGCGTGTCGTGCCTTTCTTGAGGCGACCTGGCAAACCGATCAGAAAAAAGCCGATCCGCAGCCCTTATCCAGTGACGAGGGGTCAAGGCAGACCGTGATCTACTCCGACGGTGTCGTCACCCTTGATGACAAGCACCTGGCCTATGAGGTGGAGGAAGGCTGGCAGTTCCGGCGTCCGCTGCCGGACATAAAGCAGATACGCACCTCCTACAGTTACGAACGGCGAAGCTACAAGTGCGATGGCGCCCACCTGATCGCGACAAGCATCAGTGGCTATGCGCTGGAAGGCTATGAAGCGCTGCCTGACGACTGAATCAAACGATGACGAACCTACATATTCTGGCGAGCGCACTTCAGGAGCGATTCCATTGACGACAGGGACCGTGGCAAGCCGCTCCTCGACGAGCTGGAAAAACCGAAAATTGCACGTGGCATTCATCATGGCGGTCGCCGCTTGTGGCGGGCAGCCTGCCGGGGTCTTCGCGGGTGTCGCCGCCCCGGTTAACCCCTATGCCACGCAGAACGCCCCCCAGAACGCCGATAACACAGAGGGCTCGCTCAATGTCGATGAGCGCAGGCTTATCCAGGAAGGCCTGATCTGGGGCGGCTTTTACAATGGCTGGATCGATGGCCAGTTTGGCAAAGGCACCCGCGATGCCATTGCCATGGTTCAGCAGCACTACAAGCAACCTGGCACCGGGACGCTCAATGCCGACCTCGCCGTGCACCTGGGGGGCCTGGCGCTGGGTGAACGCAAGAAATATGGCTGGAAGACCCTTACCGAGCCTCGATCCGGCGTGACCCTGGCCTACCCTTCGACCCTGCTCACCAGAACCACGAACCCGGAACCAGGCTTCGTCAATATCGATTCGGAAGACCGAAGTGTGTCGCTGCAGATACTGCGTATCGATAACGTCAAGCCCGATGCCATCGACACGCTGTACGCCGACCTGACCGGCAACGGTAAGTCCACCGTCACGTACTCGTTCAGAAAAGGCGGTCTGTTCATCCTCGCGGGTGAGCGCGGCACCGGTAAATACTACAGCCGTTATGAACAGCGCGGTGGCGAAGTACGGGGTTATGACCTGGTCTGGACCAGCAGCCGGAACGCGGAAATGCAGGCGATCTCGGTCTTGATTTCAAACAGCTTCGAACCTTTCGATACCCCGGCCCCGAAAAGAGAGCCTGACTATCCCTACCTTGTAGCGCTGGCCCAGGCGGCGAAAAACGAGCCTGGCGGCAACCCGCCTCAAGTCAGCGCGAATACGCCATCGCCCGGCCGACAACCTGTGCAGCAGCAACCTGTTCAGCAGCAACCCGTGCAGCAACAACCGTCACAGCAGCCAACCACCGCTCAGAACCCGGCAAAAACGGATGTTTCGGACGGCAAGGGCACGCGGTTCTCTTACACGTACCAGGCGCCTCGTGATGCCAGGCTGGAAGAAGCCTACCGCTTCACACGCCGGGCCGACCTGTTGGTCGGTAACGTCGAAATCGACGCTATGGACGGTATGTTCATGATGCCGCGCCCTCTGCACTATGTGGGCATGGAGTGCGGCATGGTGAATGCGTTCTACAGCCCGAAAGACTCGGCAATATTCCTGTGCTACGAAATGGTCAACTACCTGCTGCGCCAGGCCGATGAACTGAATGTGAACAACGACCCGGATTTCCCGACCGAGTACGTAAAGTCCAACCTGCGCTTCATCCTGTTGCATGAAACCGGCCATGCGTTTATCGACCTGCTGAACCTGCCCTCCACCGGCCGTGAAGAAGATGCCGTCGATCAAATGGCGGCCACCATGATCCTGATGCACGTCAACCGTGACGAACCGCCCGAGCAGCTCACGCGGGTGCTGTCGATGACTGCCACCTGGTTCAAGACCAACGCGTCACTGCAAAACGGCGCGGCAGCCCACGATACGTTCTCGGATGAGCACTCTCTCAACGAACAGCGCTACTACAACTTGCTGTGCATGGTGTACGGCCGTAATCCACAGGAGTACGCCTCAATCGTGGACAGAGGGTTGCTGCCCAAGTCCAGAGCGGCACGCTGCCCTCAGGAAACCAGCAAGATTGTCTCGTCGTGGGCACGATTGCTGTTGCCACACTTCGCGCCGCGCTATCAGAAAATCGCCAACGACACCGTCAATCGCCAGGATGCGCAGAGCCGGCAGTGAGCGTTCAATGTGTGTTGTGCCCTCAGAGCGAGATATCAACCGTGCGCTCTTCAAACACCAGCGGCCGGCCATGCTCGAGCAAATGCCGGATGCCGGGGCCAAGCAAGTCCTGAGGGCCGTCCAGCGGCGTTGCCGGGTGCTGCTGGAAGCGGCGCCTGTTGCCGCTGACCTGTTCCAGAATCTGCCGGTCCTGGCGCAGGATCACCTTGAATGCCTGCCCCAGTACGGCCCGCTTGAGCACGGCGGGAATGGTGCCTTGCGCCGTCGCGACTCGCGCAAAGACCTGCAACTGATCTTCTGCGCAAGGCGTCATCCATGCGCTGACCAGCAGGTTGAGATGATCGTGGCCATCACGGTACTCGATTTCCGCAAGTCCCGGCAGGCGAAAACGCCCCATGCTGGCGCCCCGCTGCCCCTCGAACAACCGTGAAACAAGCCCCGATTGCGTACCCTCCTCGCTGTAGATCGCTTCGATACCGTCCGCGAGCGGGCGAACCCGGGCGCTGATGCGTTGGCGCTGTTGGTCATGACGGATCCAGCCGGCATGAACAAAATGGGTATGGAATCCATCCAGGAAATTCTCCGCAGCGTCCTGCAATGAACACTGCACTCGATCGGTCATCCAGAACGTATCAAGAAGCTGCTCCTGCACGGCCGGGGCAACCGGCGCATCGGCCGGACGCTGTTGACTCAGGCAGACCCACACCAGGCCATGGGCTTCGCAGCAGGCCAGGCTGTCGAGCAATGCTGCGCTGGAAGGTGCCTGATCAGTGCCGGGCACCCGGGTGCAGCGACCGTCGGCTGCAAACCGCCAGCCGTGATACGGGCACTCGATCTGTCCGTCGCGAACCCGGCCCTGGCTCAAGGGCGCAAAGCGATGCGGGCAGCGGTCCGGCAAGGCCGCGGCGCGCCCGTCGACGCCGCGAAACAGCACCAACGGCATGCCGTGGGCCTGACAGGCCAGTGGGGCTTTTTTCAGTGCGTGGCCGAGCGCTACCGGCCACCATTGGGCAAGGTGGGTCACAGTTTGAGTGTTCTCATCAGAGGCACGCCTATGGCATGCAGCAAAACGCTGAGCAACCGCCATATCCAGCGGCGCCGCCAGGGCAGATGCGCGACCTTGACCAGGCTGTATTCGATCTGCGGCTGGCCGCCGCGCAAGCGTTTGAAACCTGCGGCACCGGAGCTGAAGTTCAGCACGGTGCGGCGCTGGGCCGCTTCCAGCAGGCACAGGCACGTCAATTGCCGGTACAAGCCGGTTTTCTGTGGCAGCCCGGTGTCGTAACCCACAATCGGCGTGCTGAGGGTGGTGCCATTGGCGAACCAGCCCAGCGCACCATCGATACGGCCCTGCGGGTTGCGCAGCGCGCGCAGTTCCAGCCAGCCTTCGCGTTGACCGCGCTGCATCCAGCGGGCGCTGTAATGCGGGTTGAGCGTGCAGTACTTGTCCAGGTACAGCAGGTTGTACAGTTGCTCTACCCGCACGAAATCGGTGTCGCTCAGGGCCGAGCCCGGCACAACCTCATAGGGGCTGCGCCGCAACAGGGTGCGGTCGAGCCGGGTGTTGTGATGGCGCAAGAACGGCGCATCCGCCCCGCTGCGGCCATCGAACACATACACCTGCCGGCTGGGGATGCTCAAAAAACCCAGCGCTTGCAGGCGCTGTTTGAGTTCGCCGTTGCTGAAGTCATTGATCGAGCGAAAGCACAGCGTGTGATCGGGGAAGGTGCGCTGCAGGAAGTCAGTGATCGGCGCCAGCTCGTCCAGGTCCCAGTCAGCAGGATACAGGTTGGTCGACAGCAGCCAGTTGTTGACCTGGACCAGCCTGTCGACCCGGGCTGCACCCAACAAGGCATCGACGCCCTGGGTCAGCAGGCTCAAGGGACGGGTCAGCCATGGGCGACCCAGGCGTTTGAGCTCTTCGCGGGCGTAGCCACTGTAGGCGGTACGGGGCGACACCACATAACAGTTGTCTTCAGGGTCGTGTCCGTCATTGATGCTGACCGCAAGCTGCTGCGTCCCGGTGTCCAGCAGCGCCATGCGCGTGCTGACATTGGCCACCAGTCCTGCCTCGGCCCAGCCGCGCACGTAGTGACGCGCGGGACTGTCGTTGGCCGTCACCGGCTCCTGGAGAAGCTGCTCCTGAAACACCAGTTTCATGACGCGCGCCCTAACGGCTGACCGTTCCACTCGATATCGGCGGTGGACGCGGCCAGTATCCCGCAGCGCCGGGAGGCCGCGCGGCAAAGAATTTCCCCCAGGCTCAGCCATTGAGCCGCCAGCGGCAGGACATCACCTTGCTGAACGATCACGTCACGGGCCAGACGGTAATCGCGCCAGAACGTTCTGCTCAACGCGCGTGGGGGCGCCGCCAGTAGCAGCATCGCCAGGGCGATCATCCGCGGCTCCTGCGTCGGCTCCAGCACGCGGCTGGTTTCCTGGCCGAGGCTGTTCACCAGCGCCTGGCGCTGATTGTCGAACAGGTGCACGCCGCTGGTGGCCCGCGGGTTGCACTCCAGAACATGAAAGCGGCCGTCCTGATCCTCGATAAAGTCAAAGCCGACCTGCCCGGTGTAGCCTGTTTCACGACCGAACTGCTCCAGGAATCGGCGCACAGGCGCAGGCGTCGCAGGGTCGAAATAAATCCCTGACCCCCGCCCTACCCGATAGCGCGGCTGGTAGACGCCATGCGCCCGCAACTGACCGTCGATCAATACGCTGAAGCTGCAAAACTCCCGCCCCTGGATGAACCGCTGCGCAACCCAGGGCGATTCGAGACTGGGCTTTACCTTGCGCAACTGCGTTGCGTCGGGCCGAATCAGTGTGCGCGAGGCAAAGCGCGAGTAAGCCGGTTTGAACACCCACTGCGCCGCCTCCCTGCCCAGCGCCGATACACCCTGGCGATCGCTCAGCAGGCGGGTTTCGGGCGCTGACAACGTCCAGCCCTGGATCAGGTCGGCGAACTGCCCCTTGTGATGCAAACGGTGCAGCAGCGCGAAATCGCAGGTCAGCACCCGGCACAACGGCGCCAGGCGCTCCAGGCCATGGGCCAGATAAAAGACCTCTTCACAGGTCGGCAGCAATACGTCGATGCGTTGTGCCGCAATGACCCTGGCCAGGGTATCGATCCAGCCCGCAGGATCGAGCCTGGGCTCCGGCAAACGAACGAAATGGTGCACCGAACGACTGAAACGGCTCAGTGGCTGTCCCAGCGAATCACCGACGCTGACATTCCAGCCAGCAGCCTTGAAGGCCCGCGCCCACTCCAGGCAGGCCGGTGCCCGCGCGCCCAGAATCAGTACACGCATGGCAGGCCCTCAGGCAATCGCAGGAGTTTCAGGCGCCGGCGCTTGACGTGCGCAGGCGGTGCCTGCCAGTGGCCAAAGCTGATCTGCGCAGGTCTCAGGCCCTGCCGGGCGCACAACTGGCGAAGGCTTGCGCCGATGGCCTGGCACAGTTCGTCATGATCACCGCTGGCCTGCACGTTGACCTGCCAGTCCAGGCGGGTCTGGTGGATCTCATATTCCTGCAGCACCGCGCCGTGCATCAGCAGGGTCTGGCGTACGACATCCGGATACAGCGCGCGCAACTGGCGCCCTTCCAGATCAGGCAGCCAGAACACGTCGTCGGCACGCCCTTCGATGGCCTCTATCGCCCTTTCGACCCGCCCGCAAGGGCAAGGTGCTGCGCGGGCACGCAGCACGTCGTTGAGCCGATAGCGCACGATCATCTGTGTGCGCCGGGAGAAATCGGTGATGACGGGCTGAAATCGGGTGCGCTGGGCGTCAAGCCATTGCGGCTCTATGTGCAAATGGCTTTCATTGAGATGCAAGGTGCCGCGCTCGCAGGTGTAGCCGAGCAAGCCTTCACTGGCTTGATAGAGCTGCTGCGGCATCACCCCGAAGGCCTTGAGAACGGCATCGGCATCGGTGCTTTCAAGCACCTCGGCCACCGACAGAATGTGCGTCGGGCGCAGGGCCAGACGCCCGCTCAGGGCGGCCTCGGCCAGCCCCCGCAACACCGTTGCCGGGGCCACCAGCACATCAGGATTCTGCGCCTCCAGGCGTTTGAACGATGCTTCCAGCCCCAGTGTCAGGTCGTGAAAGGCAAAATCGATACGGCGACTGCTCAACGTGGTGTACAGGCGGCTGTTGGCGCGCAGGAAAAAGGCGATGCGCAAGGGCGCCTGCCAGAAGCACAGCAGCCTGGGCAGGAACCGGCGCGGCAAGGTTTTCGCCAATAGAATCCCGGCCCAACGCTGACGCTCGAGCGCGCTGACCAGAAACACCCCCTGGTGACCGGAAGTGCCACTGGAAAGACCCACGGTGACGGTGCCCAGCGTTGCGCTGAAATCGCGGGACTGCTCTGCATGGTGTGCGAACGGCAAGACCTGCTCCAACCCAAGCCCACAGGTGTTGAACGCCGCAAAGTCGTCCATCATTGTCGTCTTGTCCATCACCGGAAAGTCGGCAAGCCGGGTAAAGGCATGGTCTTTGAACCGTGCCGTCCGGCGCACTACGGTTTGCAGGAAATACCTCAATTGCCGCGCTTGCCACGCTTCCAGTTGTTCGCGCCTGGCGAATTGCAGCCGATAGCGGCTGTCGAGAAAACTCAGCGCACTGCGCAGTGCACCGATCAAGCGTTCACCGCTCATCCCTGAAGACCTCCCAGGCATGCGTGCAATGCGACGGCAGCACCGCAACAGCCGGTTCTCGGCGCAACAATGTGCCAAGGCCGGCGTAGGTCTGGCGGTACTGCCTGGCATCGTGGCCGGCAAACCATAGCGCGGGCGCTGCAGGAAGTCGCTCGGCGCGGCAGGCGGGCACCGACCAACAGGCGTCAGCCACCAGGAAGGCGGGACGCCCCTGGGCATCCGGCATGAACAGGCCCAGTTGGCCGTGGCTGTGTCCCGGCAGCGGCACACCGATCAGGCTGGCGTCACCCAGCAGGTCGAGCCCCTGACTGAAAGGTGACATCCATTCAGGCAGGTCGACGGGTCTGCAATGATCGGCGAGGGTCAGACGACTGGCGAAATCGTCCGGCAACAAACCCGGCAAATGACCGCCAAGCGTCGCCCGCCAACGAGAGCCGCGCAGGCTTTCAATGTGCTGGCGGTCAGCATCCAGGGCAATGAATGATGCCTTGTCGAAGTCGCGCAACCCGGCGACATGGTCACCGTGAAAATGCGAAATGATTACGGTGCGGATGTCATCGGGCTGAATGCCCAGCGCCTTCAGCTGCGCGACCAATTGCTCCTGCACCGGCAGTTGCACCGGCACCGCCGTGCGATACAAGCGCTCTGGCAGGGCTTGGGTGGCCTTGAAGAAGTGTTCCGCGTAACCGGTGTCGTACAGGATCCAGCCGACATCGGGATGGCGAATCAGGCCGCACAGTGACGGAAACTGCGTTGGTGCCCAGCGGGCGCTGCGATCGGCCATGCAGGCCAGGTGTCGGCACCAACCGGCACGCAATACGTTGAGGCTGACGGTTCGGCTCATGGTTCGATTCCCTGCTGTGCAAGCCACCATTGCGCGTGCTGGCCAATGCCTTGTTCCTGGGTGATCACTGGGCGGTAGCCCAGCTCACGGCGAATCGCGTCCAGATTCAGCGTCTGGCTGAACGCAAGCACCCCGGCGCCATAGCGGGTCAGTAGCGGTTCACCGCTGTGCCGCAGCCGGGCACTGGTTTCCAATGCCAGCGCCACGGCATCCACCACGCGCCACGGCAGGCGCCGGGTGCGCAAGGTCAGCTGAAAGTGTTCGGCGATGCGCTGCAGCAGATCCTTGAAGGTCAACGGCGTGCCGTTGCTCACGTTGTAGGTGCACAGCGGGCGCGGCAACGGCTGACTCAGGCTGAGCGCTACCGCGTGCACCAGATTGTCGACACAGGTCAGGTCCAGCCGGGCCCTGCCGCCGCGCATCAGCGGTATGTGCCCGCGCTGCATGACACGCAACAGGCGCGGCAACAACGTACCGTCCCAGGGACCGAACACCGCGCGCGGGCGCAAAATCACCGCCTCGGCAAGGCCCGCGGTCTGGATCTTCAGTTCGGCCAGCGCCTTGGTGCGCGCGTACTCGTTGACGGGCGCAGGCAACGGTTCGCTTTCTCGAATGTCGAGCCGATCACGAAAGGCGAAGTAGAGACTGGGCGTCGACAGGTGCACAAGGCGCCTGACCTGATTGACGCGGCAGGCATTCAGCACCTCATCGGTGGCCATCAGATTGGCCTGGGCAAACGCCTCTGTCGTGCCCCACGGCGAGGACAGCGCTGCGCAATGGACAACCGCCGTGCAGCCACGCGCCGCCTCAACCAGCGTACTGGCAGCCGTGGCAGAGCCGTGTTCCAGTGCCAGCCAGCGAACCGTGCCCTGGCTGTGCCGGATCACCTCGGCCGCAGCGGCTGGGTTGCGGCCGCTGAACAGCACTGCATGGCCTTGGGATGCAAGTCGCCAGACGATATGCCGCCCAATGAAACCGGTGCCACCGGTCACCAGAATGTCCATTAATACTCCAGGATCATGCAGCCGATCGAAAGGCCTGCACCGGTGCCGATCAACATCAAGGTCTGCCCGCGCTGGATACGCTGGTCACGAATCGCAATGTCCAGGGCGGTCGGCAATGAGGCGGCAACCTGATTGCCATGATGAGAAAAGATATCGATGACTTGTTCCGGGGCAAATCCCAGGCGCCTGGCCGCATGCGTCATCGCTTGCTGGCTGGCTTGATGAGGAATCACCCAATCGATCTGGCCCTGAGTGAGGCCGGCCTGGTCCAGCAGCTCATTGATCAACGTGGGCAGGTGCTTGGCGGCCAGTCGGAATACGCCTTTGCCGTGCATCGAAAAACGGGTCAGAGGCTCGAAGGGAATATCAATACGCTGTGGATGAAAGCGCGATCCACCTGCCGGAATCTGGCACAAGTGCGCACCTTCGGCATACGTCTTGAGCTTGCCGGCGATGATCTTCGCCCCGCTTTCACTGGCCCCCAGGACAACGGCCGCCGCGCCGTCGCCAAAAATGCCGCTGACCCCCACCTGCTGCCAATCCAGGCCACAGGACGCGATGTCAGCACACACCAGCAGAACGCGCCGGTAACGCCCGGCAACCAGGGGCCATGACAGCGTGTCGAGGGCAGCGATAAATCCCAGGCAACTGGCATTGATGTCCATCGCTGGAATGCCTGAGTGCCCCATGCCCAATTCCCGCTGCAGCAAGGCGGCATTGCACGGCATGCCTTGATCCATGGTGCCACTGGCACAGGCGATCAGATCGATCTGGTCCAGCGCGATACCGGCGGCCTCCAAAGCCTGCCGGGCCGCCGCCGCGCCCAGGCTGGCGGCGGTTTCGGTGCGGCACGCGACATGCCGCTGAACCACCCCGCTGGTCTGCGCGACGCTCCCTGGCGCCAGACCCAGCGCTTGATCAAGGGCGACACTGGTGACAATTCTGTCCGGCAGCGCATGGCCGGTGCCAAGAATGGCCACCGGCCGTGGAGACAGGGCCAGCGGTGAAGTGTGCATTCAAATTCCGTTTGCAGAAAATCATTCTGGTGACACTTATACGAGCGGTTCAACGCCGGGCGGTATAGTACAGGTGTACTATTTTTCCAGCCGTCAAAACAATTTAAGTTACTGAACAACGTGCAGTTTTATCAGGGCCTTACTCATGATGCTCAGCCGATGGCCGGCCGGTGCAGTGAGGCTGTCGATGCGTCCCTGATCCTGACGCAAAGGAAGTGCTTGAGTGCAGTCTCTTGTTGTGCGAATGAGCCCGAGGATAGCCGAATGTCTCAATGAGAATCCAGCCGGGTTGCCGGCCCATGGCGACGGCCTGTTGATCCTGGCAACGGGCAACACCCCGGCAGCGCTTGCCCACCGGCCCCTTGCAAGCCTGATTTGGGGCGGCAACTCACAGAAAATCAGCCGTCCGGGCGCGCGGAGCGCGAGGACAGGACAATCCGACTCATCCCCTTCTCGTCACATGACCTGTCGGGCTTCGCCTTGAAAAGCATCCGATCATGGGCGCTGCGGGTGCTGCGTGGCTGGAGGGCGATGATCACGTCGCCGACCGGGCCTTCGACGTCAACAGACCCTGCACACAACCACACGCCTGAACCCACGCTGCAGTTCACCAGGACACCGGCAGGCGAGTGGGAAGCGCTGAACGGGATATATCGCGTGCGTTTCGAGGGCGCACGGGTCGGCCAGAGTGTTTACCTCGACGTGGATGGCCAGCCACACGCCTCGGTTTTCGTGTGGTCCGAGCCCCGTCATGAAACCGGGCGCCCAGGCTATGTCTGGATACTCGACGCACCGCCTGCGTTTGCAGAGGTGCGGGCGTGCCAATACACCTATGGGTCCATATTCCTCGCCCTCGCCCATGCCACCAGCGAGACAGAGAACGTGACGCTCGTGTACGAGCCCGGCATAAGAAACGTGGTGCTGGATCGCTGGGGCCCGTGACGCCCTCCGCGTTTCTCGCACACCAACCGAATGCCTATCAAGGAGCCCCCCTTTCAATGCGCAGACTTGCCGTTTTACCAATGCTGCTGTTCCCCTTGTGTGCCGCAGCCAACTGCAAGGATAACTTGCAGGCATGGGCCAGCGCGGTGCGTGCGGACTTGAAGTTCGACAGTGAGCATGCCGTGTGCAGGATCAATCCGGCCGACAGTCGTCAGGTTCTGGCCGTCATCATTGCAAACGCCAGCACGGGGCAGATTATTGACCGGCACTATAAAGCGGCCCCAACCCCTTCGACAGCCAGGTCCTGACGCTGTACGCCGCACCGCTGCGCAACCAGTGACGGCCGATACTCAGCGGCTTGGAAGTCGAGTGCGAAACAATGACAGCCACTCCCACGGTGTCGAGCTTTACGCTGAAGTTTGACGGCAGTCATTATCCGGTCCCCAAAGAACGGTCCTGGCCTTGACGCCTGACAGACCAGGCACCTTCAAGCGGGCAATCGGGCGTTCACGGCTTTTCAATAGTACAGATGTAGTATGTTCACCTTGTTGCACGACACTTTATCGTGGCAATCACTTTTGAATGAGACGACCCAATGAAACCAAGGCTTGGCCTGTGCGTCGCCAGTCTCCTCATGGCCCTGGCCGCGAATGCAAGTGCCGGCCCCGGGGACAGTCCACTGGGTTATTCCGACTTTGGATTTGCAACGCGCTGCGACGACGACCGCGCCAGGTTGACACAGCTCGAGGAGATTGCCTGTTCCAGTGCAAGCCTGCGCGACCAGGAAGTGCGCATGCTGAATCTGGTCGATGATGTAAGAAATGAAACCAGGGGGGTCGATGGTGAAACCGGCAAGGCTATCGACCCGATGGGCGCGCAACAGAAAGCGTGGCGCGATGACTTGGCGCGCGAGTGCAAGGATGCCGTATGCCTTTCAGTGGCTTATGCGGCACGCATCGCCGCTATTCACAAAGAATGGTCGCAGGGGCTGTGATGACTAAGCTGACACACTGGTTCACGCGTACAGGCGCCGCCGGGCTGGCACTGGCAACTGCCACGCTGTACATCCCCATCGCCCTCGCCGCAGACCTGCAAACGGCCTCGCCGGCCAGCGTTGCGGCATGCCCGTCTCAACGCTTTGATGTATTTCTTGAACGCTTCGCCAATGATACGGCGGTGCAGAAAGCCTTCGTCAAAACACCGTTGCGCAGCGAGTTCATTGACCCTGATGCGCAACCGGAACCAAGCCCGGTCTCTGAGCTGCTGGACAAAGCGCAGCTGACGTTCCCCTTGATGCCGAGTGAACAGCAGCAACGCGAGCAAGGTCTGACGCGCGATGAACAGCTCAGTGCACCCGATCAGGCAATGGTAAGACTGACCAAAGCCGACACCGGCTATCAGCGCTCACTGTTCTTCAAGCGAGAGGCCTGCTGGGTGCTGTACCGCATCCAGGATGATTCGCTGTAATCACCCGATCGATCGTCGCCTTTGCTGACTCACTTTGCCCCCAGCCGGTAGGTTCCTGATGACCATACCTTATCTTCCACTGCAGGCCTGGAACAAACACTGGAAGCTGAGGGGCGAATCGGTCTACTGCCAGTATTGTGGTTATTCTCAACACTTGATTGATCCGCACCCATTCAAACATGCGCCCAACTGCCCTCATGCTTCGTTGTTCTACCAATCCCCAGGAAGGGAGTTAGGTCAGATCATTGAGCAAAAAATAAGGGCAGGGCTTTTTTGAACGCAGTTCGCCCTTCAACCCAGTGACTGGCACCGGGTTGCGGGATGAGCCTTTGTCAGGGCAATGTCCTTGGACTGGCCCGCACACCCGGACTCGCCTCTTGCGGTTTATCGGTCCAGGTCAACAGCTTTGACAAGGTTCCGTAGGGCGCCGCAAAGCGTTGGCAGGACGCCTCGTCTGTTGCGTCGGACACCCTGGCGGACTGAGTTGCGCCGATGCGCAGCGCCTTTAACCAGTCTTTGGCACGGCGCAGGTTGCGATCAGTCAATGG
Source organism: Pseudomonas viridiflava (assembly GCF_900589395.1). Classification (GTDB taxonomy): domain Bacteria; phylum Pseudomonadota; class Gammaproteobacteria; order Pseudomonadales; family Pseudomonadaceae; genus Aquipseudomonas. The sequence continues at coordinate 336,019 of NZ_UUIS01000075.1, read as the reverse complement.
CGAGGTGTGTTGATCAAGCTCAGTGTGGGCACGGCGAGTAATGGTTGCCGCATCAGCCGGGTCCAGCACGCGACACAGCTGGCCGATCAGCACCAGGCGCTCGATCCGAACCGTGTTCATTGCCACGCCCTGCCATTGCTTCCAGGCCAGCAATGCCGGCATATCGGCCGGCATTGCCTGGCCAGACGCCAGGACGCTTTGCAGGTATCTCATCTCAGGGTCCATGGCCTGCCGGGCAAACCATTCGCTCTGCGTTCGCGGCAGCCAGTTGTCCCATCGCGCAAACAGGCTGTCGTCTTCACCGACAGGCAGGCACACAAAAGTGTCCAGTGGCGCGGGGCGGCATTTCCAGGTGTCGTCGCTCAGACGCCGTGGACTCACGGCACTGACAATTCGGGCGGTACTTTTATCTGTACCGACCATGCCCAGCAGAAGCCGCGACGCCCCTGCATCGCCGGCCTGATTGTCCAGGGTGTATTCACAGACCGTCGTCATGGGCGATAACTTGACTTCAGCGGGCGCGCAGGGTGATTCATCCGGTTCAGTCACCTCCAGCCACTGGCGCATGAACGCCTGCATCCTGGGCGACGTCCAGGCGAGGTCCTGCGAGTGCAGTTCTTCCAGTGCCGTCAGGGCATCGACCGGCTGCTCGACCGGCATGATAGCCAGGGCCGGGGCGATTGCGCTGCTCAGCCAAACGGTGATGGCGCACCCTATTCGATGCCGGGTACTACCGCAGATGCGGACAAACATGGTCAATCCCTCACTGTCATTCACACAAAAAAACCGGGTTGTGCCCAAGGTCATCACGGTTTACGCCCAGGACGAACCGCGTGTGCGCAACCGGCACCCCGGGTTCAGGGCGCTATTGCAGCAACAGCTGCCGGGCGAGCCCTTCGATGTACGCTTCGTCTTCGCCATTGGGATGTGCTGCAAACGCCAGGTGCAGGTACTCGTGCGCCAGGTCGAGACGGTCCTGCAGCGAAAGCACGCCACGCACATAGATACGGTTGCGCTCGCGGTCGACATGCGGGTTGCCGAAGGCTACGCGACACACGGCAAACGTACTGACTTCGTTGTAGCCCACCTCGGTTTCAAGCCGTTGACGCCAGGCCCTGCGCTGCTTTTGCAGCCACTCCCAGGCGCCCGGCAGTGGGGTGCAGGACGCGACCGGATTGTCCCAGCGGGCAAGACTCGCCCGCGGGTAGGCATGCAACAGAATGGCGTCGTAGCGCTGTCCGGCATTGGCTTGCTCGACCGCGTGCTGCCAGGACAACTTATCGGCATCCGGTTGCGTCGAGTGATAGGTGACATTCGTGCCCGCCAGGATCAGGTCGCTGGTCCACGCGGCGATCCGGCGTGACTCAGCGCTGGCGGGACGCGGAGCTACGCGCTGCCGATGACTGCTGTCATCGATGGCCAGGCATTCGCCGGTGCGACCAGCGTTTTGCAGCAGGTAAGTCCGAATCGCGACGGCCAGCGCCTTGGCCGCTTCGGCCGGCTCTGCCTGGGCTTCGCGTTGCAGCACCCGCGCCACGTACTCTTCGCGGTCCAGCCTGGCGACGAGCCTGTCCTTTTCGAGAAAGAGCTCGCCATCGCTGTGGATGTCCAATTGATTGCCATTCACGAATTCGACGCGGTAGTCGCCCAGCAAGGGGCCTGAATCGACCGCGCGGCCGGCCTTGAGCACATAGCCGATCGGGTAACGTGAAAACAGGTCGACCTCCACGCAACGCCCAGGCTCGGCAGGCCAGCCCGGGGAAAGCACCGACGCCAGCGCCTCGCTGTAATTGCGCAGGACCGTCTGGCTGGTACCCCGCGCCTGCGCCCAGATGGGCGTGCCATCGACGGTCCAGCCGGCAAAACCACCCTCGCGCTGCGCAGCGTCGTCGTCGTCGTCGGCAAACCAGCTCCAGGTCTTGATCCGGAGCAGACCGCCCAGGGCGCCGACGACATTGCTGTCAGCCGCGCCCAGTACCACATCAAGCAGCACCCGTCGCGCCTGATCCTGTGCGGGCAGCGTGGCGAGGGTTTCCAATAGTTGCGCCACCGGCACTTGAGTCTGTGGCTGCAGCATGGCGGTGTCTAGCAGCCATTGCGGTGCCTGGCGTGCTTGCCAGTACGCTCGCCAGTCAGGCGCGGACAGGCCCAGGCGCTGCGGCTCGAAATACAAGCCGCAGGATTTTACCAAGGCCTGATCGCGGCCAATGCTGCCACCGGTCGTGCAGCAATAAACCTCTTCTCTGGATTGCCCCTGGCACTGGTAATCCGGTTCGCTGGCGCCGGTGTCCACCAGCCAGGCGTAGACAAACAACTTCCACAAACTGCCCAGTGGCGCCTGCAAATCCCTGGGCAGCGGTGCCCGCGAAACCAGCCCGGCACGGTCGAGGGACAGCAGCTCCCCCTTGAAGGCGACCTGAACCGGGGCCTGCTGCGCCAAGGCCTGCACAGGCAATAACAGCAGCACCAGCCAGAGCCTGCATGAGCGCACCTCAGTTGACCTTGATCTGGCCGAGTGCTGGCTTGTGCTCAAGGGTCTGGTTCTGGGGTGCATAGACCTGGGTAAAGCGCACCGGCGGCAGATTGAACTGGCCTTTTTGCGAGAAGCGCACCAGATGGCGCATGCGCAGCTCACCGTTCAAGGTATCCACTGCCAGGGCGTAGCCCAGTTGACCCGGTTCGAAGCGCGCCTTCTCAAGCGCTGTCGCCTCTGTACCCGCCTTGCCCTGCAGCTTGATCCCCCAGGTCGTCGGCTCGATATCGGCCCCGGGGGGCAATGGCACCTCGATCATGCCGTAGCGCAATGGCTTGGCCGCCTTGCTGGTGATGATGATCTCATCCAGATAAAGGCTGTCGCTGGACAGCGGTTGGCCGTTGACGGCCTCAAGGGTAAAGGTGAACGCTTCAGTGCCCGGCACAAGACGAGAAAGACGGCGAGTGATGATGACAGGCATCGGCGCCACTGCAGGCTGGTGCGTCTGAAAGCTGAGCATTGCACGCAGGGGGCGTTCCTGCGCGCCGGCCAATGACAACGATGACGGCACCGGGCTGGCCCCTTCCCAGGTCCAGTACATTTCACCGCTGGCGCCGTAGCGCTTCTTCCAGCCTTCGCCCGGCGCCAGCGCGACAGTCGGCGACGCCTGCTCGATGCCGTCCTGCAACCAGCTCAACGCCAGGGCACGCTCGAGGGTGGGTTGCTGCGGCAGCAAGCGCTGTAACAACGCACGGGCACGTTCCTGGTCGAAGCGTAGCTGTGACAGGCTCAAGGCTTCGGCGAAGGGGTCGGAGCTGGCCTCCAGGCGTTTCTGGGCATCCGGCAACTGAAGACTGAGTCCCCAGGGCATCTTCATCCTGTTCTGCAAGGCCAGCGCCTCCGTCAGGACGCGCGCGCCGGCAAGGCCAAGGGCAGAATCCGGGGCACTCATCAGGAGACTGCCTTCACCCATGTCCACGCTATTGGCCTGGGTGCCCTCACCGGCCTTTGCCAGATCATCCATCAGCCCCCTGAGCAAGGTGATGACCGGCAACCGCATTGTCCGGGCAAACGAGAGAATCAGCGCGCGTTGCAGCAGCGGCGTTTCATGGGCGTGCTTTGCATACACCTCCAGTACGCGCTGCCAGTGCTCTGGCGGCAGCGACAAGCCCAGCGCCTGGCTCGCGTGCCAGTCGGCGTAGTAGGCGTAAGCTGTGAGGAATGCATCCGGCTTGTCGCCTGTGCCCCACCAGCTGAAGCTCGCCGAGGGGTCGGCCAGGTGCACCAGGCGCAACCGACTGTTCTGCATGATCAGGCGCAATCGGTCGCTGATGCGCGGATCCGATGCCAACAGCGGATACGCCATGCTCAGGGGCAGCAAGCGGCTGGCGGTCTGCTCGACACCTCCATACGGGGTGCTCAGCAGATCATCCAGTGCCGAGTGGAACAACGCTTGTGGACTGTCGTCCAGGCGCAGCCGGATAGCGGTGGCGTCGGCCGGGAGGTTCAATGGCGTATCGCCGCTGGCCACGTCCAGAGCCTGGCTCTGGGTCACCTGCCAGCCTTCACCGGTGGTGGTCAGGCTGACCGCCAGGGCATCGGCGGTCTTGCCGTCTTGCACCAGCTCAGCCTTCCATTCACCACTGGCCAGTGCGAAGGCAGGTAACGCGATGTAGTTGACGCCCTTGTTCAGGGTCACCGGGATACGCTGCTCGGCCCCCCCGTAACGGGTTACCAATTCTGACTTGACCGGCTGGTCGGCCTGGCTGAACGCGAACACGCCCAGGTCCGGTTTATCACCGGCACGGAATCGGGTTGGCCCGCTCCATTTCAGGTACAAGGGCTTTTCCGAGCGCACGAACTGCTTTTTCTGACCGACGTGTCCCGCCTGATCGATGGCCCGGGCTGTGATGCGCCAGCGGGTCAGCGAGTCCGGCATCTTGAACGTGAAGCGCACGTGGCCGTTGGCATCGGTCACCAGTTCAGGCTCCCACGCAGCGGTGTCGACATCTTCACGCCGCGGCCGCTCCAGCACTTTGACCGCGCGATCACTGCGATTGGCCTTGCCAGGTGCCGTAGGGCTGCCGGGCAACGCGACGTCGTAGCTGATGAAGGACAGGCTGGCGCTGGTACGCACATTGTTGCGCCGCGGATGGTTAAAGAACTGGTCGATGGCAGGCGCCACTTCCGGTTGCAGCGCATAGATCATCTCGTCGACCACGCTGACCGTCAGGTGCGCGGGAATCGCCGTGCCGGCGAACTGCGTCGTCAGGTCCACAGACACCGTGTCACCGGGTCGGTAAGCGTCTTTGTCAGTCTTGATGACCACGTCGATCTGCGGTGCAACGACCTTGATCCCGGCGTTCTGGAAGCTGTATTGACCGCCTTTGGTGTACAGCACTGAAAAGGTCAGGTTCGGCGCGAAGTGTTCTTTCACGGCAATGCGCGCGCGGTACTGGGTCGCGTTGAGCTTTTCCAGTTTCAACCAGTCGCCGCCCTCGGACAGCAGCGCGGTGGCCTCGACCTTGTCGCGCTCCAGCGACAACAACGCATCGCTGACCGGCTCAGGGAACGTGATCAGCGCCGACGCTTCATCGCCGACCTGGTACTCAGGCTTGTCGAACACGATTTCCACGGTACCCGCCACCGCCTTGACCCCGTCGCCACTGACGGAGTGCCCGGTAGCGCCCAGCAGGCGGCCGTTTTCATCCAACAGGGTCAGGTTGTAAGTGCCAGGGCGTTCGAAGCTGACGCTGAAACCCTGGCGGCCGGCATCGAGCGTGTCACCGCCGCTGGTCTGGTCTTCCAGCCGCACCCATTGATAGCGCGCAGGCATAACGGAGCGGGTTTGCTCGCTGCCGCCTTCAGGGTTGTAGCTGAAGGCAACCTTTTCACCGGCGGCACTGAACCGTTGCGCCGCGCTGATGCGGTAGCTGGCGGCGCCACGGTCAATCAGTATTTCTTTTGTGGTCCTGACCCGATAGGCCGCCCCGTCACTGGCAAACACAGTGAGCATGTAGCGACTGGGCCTGGTCGCAGGCGGCAGGTCGAGCGTGGCGTTACCCTTGGCATCCGTGGTGAGCTCGGTGCTTTTCAATTCCACCGGAAACTGCCCCAGGTATTGCAGCTCGTTATCGACGGTCGACAGTTGCTGGGCACGCAGGCTCAGGGTCAGCTTTGCATTGGCCACCGGCTTGCCGTCGGGATAAAGCAAGGTCAGGTTGCCTGTCACCGGCTCATTGATGCTGTAGTTCTGCCTGGCCAGGTTCAGCGAAATCTCGAAGTGCGGCTTGATGTACTCCGCCACACGAAACGCGCTGCTGTAGGCCTGCCCCTTGTAGCTGAAACGCACTTCGTAGCCACCGGCAACCGCATTGTCCGGCAACTGGAAGCGACCTTGAGTGCCCGCCTGCGAATCAAGCTTCAGTGCCAGCGACTGCAGCGCCGTACCGGTGGCGTCCAGGATGGTCACGTCAACATCGGCAGCGGCGGGCGCAACGGAGTCACGGGCATTCTTGAATTCGCGCCCGACGATCTTCAGCGAGACCCAGTCTCCGGGGCGGTAGAGCGGTCGGTCAGTGAACGCGAAAAGCTTGGTGTCGTAGATCTCGCTGTCGTAATAGAAATTCTCGGCGATGAAGACACCGCCTTCTTCGTCTTCACCGATCACGAACGAGCGTTCGGGGCTGACGTGCTTGAGTCGCAGTACACCCTGGGCGTCGGTCGCGCCGCTGCTCATGACGCCCAGGCCATCGGTCCAGAGCACATTGACCTTGCGGGCCGGGCTGCCTTCGTTCTTGCGGGCAGCCCACACCAGCAGCTCGTCACCGGCCACCTTGCTGATTGCCACGGTATTGGAGACGAACACCAGCGTCGTGGCGCGGTACTTGCCGACCAGGGCCTCGACAAGGTACAGCCCGGGTTTGAGCTTGCCCAGCGGGATGTAGACGTTACCGGGCACTGTATTGATGAACTCGCTGGACGAGCCATTCAGATCAACCCCGGCCGGCGGCTGGATCGGCTTTGCGTCCCAGATCGGGTAACGGAACTGAGTGACCAGCGGCAAGCCCGGAATCAGCGCAAACTGCGCTTGTGCCACGTAAGGGGTGGGCGCTGCTATCGCGTTACCCATCTTCAGCTCAGGCACTTGCTCGGTAACCTGTTTGCGTGACTCGTAGGAAAACGCCCGCTGCATGACGCGCCGGGACTGCCGATACCAGCTGTCCCAGAGATACGCGAGGGTGTTGGACAGCCCTTCGCCCTTGAACTGGCCTTCACTGACCACACGGTGCAGGTTTTTCTGGCGCTTGAGGAAGTCCACGGGCTTGTCGATGCGATACACGCGGATGTCCGCGCCGCCGTACGGCTGCATGCGGAACCGGCGATAGTCGCGGCCTGGCGCCTCAAGACGCACTTTGGCCTGCTCATCACTGGAAAAGCTGCTGTCGGCGAGCAGGAAAAAGCTTTCTCCAGGCACTGCGCTGTAGCCGCTTGGCTCGACGCTGTCGTCGGCGTTGACGCCGGTCACAGGCGTCAGAAGGGCCAGCGACCAGAAAAGCAGAGAGCAGATACGCAGCATGCGGGCACCGGTCATTGGGAGAGAAAGTTGAGTCGATAGACACCGATGAAATTGGGGTTGGCAGCGTCGGGTATCCATCGGGTGTCCTTCCATGTCATGAGTTGCTGCAGGCTTGCCGAGCGCATGCCGTTGTCAGTGGGTGTAGTGGTGCCGGTGTGATAAGCGATGTAGCGGCCCATCCAGATCATCAGGTGCTGGTCGTCGCCCTGGTCGAAAAACATCAGATCACCGGGACGGGCCTGGGCCATGTCGCGCCCGACCAGATGACTGTTGAACTGGATCAGTTTGATCGCGTTGACATACGGGCCGGTTTTTCCGTCGCCTTGCTGCCACTGCTGGGCGAGCCCTCTCTGGGCGTCACTCAGGGGCATCTCGGGCGGCAGGTAACGGTTGGACAGGCCATTGCTGCGCAGCCATTTATCGTCATGAACCTTCAGGGCCTCGTTGCTGGCAAAACGCACCAGGCCGGCGCAATCCTGCTGAAACCAGCGCGGGCTGGGGCCTTGGGCCAGTTGTTCTTGTGCAATGCGCACAAACCAGGCACGAAAGACCTGGGATTGCTGTGCGTCGAGTGCCGGCACCTCACGGGCAGACACGCCACTGCCGAGCAACAGCGCGAGCAGCGCGAGACCTCGACCCAGAGCCCTCACAGGGGTTGCCACTGCAGTGGCAGCCACTGCCATTGACCCTCGGGCTCAGTGCCTTGCGGGAGGGTCAGCGCGTACTTGCCGTATTCACCGAGTTTTTTCAGCTTGGGGATCAGATGCGTCTGGGCGGCGTTGTAAAAGACCGGCTCGATGTCCTTGGGCAGGCTGCCCAGGGTTTCCTGTTGCAGCAGTTGCGCAATGCCGCCAGGGTTGAAATACACCGGAACCAGTTGATCGTCGGGCAGCACATCAGCCAGCGGCGGGAAACGTTTGTCGAGGGTGCCGACAGCTTTGTCCACGAGCCGGTCATCAAGGGAGAACAGCAGTGTCGAACCATGACGCGCCAGGCTGACCTTCATGAACGCCTTGCCGCTGACCGCGTCGGGGTTTTGCGCCTCTTGGGCCGCATACGGACCAAAACGGGTGCTGACTTGCCGCTGCCATTGATGGGTATCACCCTGTTGCCTGTCGACCACCGGGAACACATGGCCCTCGGCGTTGGCTTCATGGGCGCCAACCATGGTGCTGAACAGCGTGCCCAGGTCGCCATCGAGACGGGCGCTGTTGGTGTCATTCAGTTGAGCAACCAGCAGCGGGGTGTACAACCGTGAATCGGCGTACCAGCACAGACCGGCAGCGTCAGAAATATGCGCAGTGAGCGCCTCGGCAACCGGCTCTTGCGCGCCGAGCCTGACCAGCAATGGCTTTTGCTGCGCCGCAGCCAGGGGCAAGGCCACACAGGCACTGGCACCTATCGGCATCGCTTGCCAGATGGGCTTGAAATCCAGGCTCTGCTGATTGTCCGTTTCGTTCAGCGCCAGGAAGCTGTGCCAGCCCTGTTCGTCCATTTCAAACCGCAGGCCGGCAAAGTTGGGAATGAAACGCTGATAACCCATGGCCAGCACACTGGCATTGACCGACAGCCGTTGCCTGACCTGCGGTGCCCGCGGCTTCAGCCCGAACGCCTCGGTGAACAGTTTTTCGCCACTGAGCAGTGCCGCAAGCGCTTCGGGCGAGATACTGCCGGGTTCCGGCTCGGGCCGGCCGATTTCCTGGCCCAGAGGCTGGCTCAGGCTGGAGGGCTCGCGTTCATAGGTGGATGAGTCACGCCCCGCCAGCTTGCGCGGGTTTGACACCACCACCAGCTTGTCGCCATAGGAGGCGAACGCCAGCGACTGGCGGGCGTTGTAAGTCAGAAGATAGAGCGGCACCTCATCCGCACCGATCTTCACCACGCCGATTTCGCTCAATTGCGGGTCGTAGAGCACCTTGAGCAATTGCTCAAGCATTTTGGCCATGCCGCCACGCTCCATCACCATGAGGAAGTCTTTGAGTCGCCCGTCCTTGCCGCGCCACAGCGCGATGTCCGCCGGCTGATCCAGGAGTTGCTCGATCAGGGTGTCCTGCAGGGTCAGGTCATATTCGTAGATGATTCTGCGCAGGCTGCCGATCAGCCCGAGGCGGTCGGCATGGGTTTCATAGTAGAAAACGAAATCTTCGGTGAGTGTGTCCTTCAGGAACGGCACGGCCAGCAAATCCTTGGGCAACTGGCTCAAGGAAGTGGTTTCAAGCAAGCCATCCGGGCGGCTCAGGCGCAGGGTGTCACTGGCAATCACGGTCATGGGCGCTTTGGTCTTGTGCATGAACCAGCCCATTGCACCGGCCATACCGGCGATCCCACACAGCCCGGCCAACAACAGCGGCCAGCGCCGCGAAGGTTTGACGGCGGGCACGCCCGTCGCTGAAGTCGAGTTATCGCTCATGTTCACAAACCCAATTCATCCGTGGGACGGGACGATCAATAGTTGAATGTCTTGACCAAGAGCAGATCACCAATGCCGCGCAAGGGCACGATGAATGTCTCGCGTTTTTCATTGACGGTGTTTTCGTTGAGCACCAGGTTGATCTGCGAGGTGATCACTTCTTTCTGGTTGCTGGCTTCATCGAAGTTGTAACCGCCGGCACTGCTGAAGTTGCCCCAGTAATTCACATAGACCTGGTAGGTGCCTTGCAACGGTGCCGTCATGGTGAACATTTCCGGCCCTGGTCCATCAACGCTGTCGAGGTCCAGGCCACCGCCATTGGTCAACTCCGGATGGCTGAAGAACGCGTGCTGACCGTCCGGGGTCACGATGTGCAAGTCAAGTTCGGCATTGGGATCATCCCACCCCAGCACGACCCGAATCCGTGCCGGCGTGCGCTGGTTGTTGGCTTCGTAAAACTGCACCCGCTTGAGGGATTTGCCTTCGGCGCTGCGCACCTCGACGCTGTTGGAGCCGGCACCAAAGGCGTATGGCCGGGCAAAGCGCCCCTGCTCATCGGTGTAAAGGTTCAAGGGGTTGCCGTTGACGGCAAGCACGTTGGGGCCGCGTTGCTTGCCAAGGGCCTTTATCTGGCCCTCGATCAGGGTGCGGCTGCGTTGCGCGCCCCGGTCGATGGGCGGCGTGGGGTAAGCGACTCGCGGGGCTTCACCGCGATCCAGGAGCCCGTTGTAACGCCACCCGCCGACCGGTTCTGTAAGGGCCGAGGCAGGCTCGGCCGATGCCGTCGTCACCGAAACACACGTGATCGCCAGCGCCATCAGGCAACGCACGCGTGCACTACCAAACACCTTGTCATTGGTCACGCGCATGAAGGCACCCTGTAATTTATGCGAATCAAACGCCAAGCCCTTGCCGGGTAAGTCCGGCGCGCCGCTTTCGCCTCTGTAATGGTAGTGCGTGCATCGACCTGCCCTTGCAAGGTGTGGCACATCAAGGCCTGACCCCTTCGTGCGCTGTTCTTGTAAGCAGGGTGAGCCAGCAGGCCCGTGTCTATCAATAGCACACGTGTACTATTTGCGCGTGACCGGGCTGCCGTTAGTCTCCACGCACGAAGCACGAGCGCGACATACGACTGAACAGGTGCAGCATCATGATCTTCAATGAAACGTTTATCCGGGCACCGGGAACTGTGACCGCTGTATTGGGTGTCGTTTTGAGCGGCTGCGTACCGATGACGCCCTCCCCTTATTCTGCCGCCTCGCCGTACGGCAACGCGCAGGGGGTTGCTGCACAAAGTGCTACGCCCGCCGCGTCGAGGTTTGCCCGCAATAATGAACAAGATGAAATGCTGGCGCAATTCAAGCGTGCAGGCAAAGCGATCCTGGTCGTGCCCACTGCGAGCCTTGACAGCTTGCACACCGACTTCAATAACAATGACTCAATCGCCGATTTCCTGAGGTTGCGTTCAGCAACCACAGAGTGGACGAACACTTCGCGGCCCTCGTCAATGATCAAGGTGGGCTACGACACCAAGAACCGCGGTGATGAGGACGACCCGACGCATGCTTACTTCCAGGTGGTTTTCGGGCGCACGATGTACATGATTTATCTGGTCGACCCCGGCCATTACTCAATCAGCGGCGTGAGCTACAACTTGCCACGCACGCCGGGTTTCGAAACGCCCGGTGCACGCACCCTCAGCCCCTCGCCGCTGGGTCATGCAATGCTCAAGTCATTCACCATCGATGAGTTCAAGCGCGGCCAGAAATGGGAAGACCCCAGCTACAGGAATGCGACGGTCCAGGAGGATTACTGCACCTCCAGGCGTGTCGTCAACAACGAATGCACCAGTTGGGGGACCTCATCCTACGACGTCAAGCAACAGACCTCTGCAGGGGGCTGGACGCCGAGCATCGAACAACAGACCCGCGAAGCCCGTGCGGTGGATGTCACGCTGGACAAGGCGTTTGCCGCCTTCGACATAGCCGCTGGCGAGGTCATTCTGATTGATGGTTTCTTTGCAGAACCTCCTGCCGCCACCTTCAAGCAGAACAGCTGCAAGCAGGCGGATCAGCAACAGATGCGTTGCGAGCTTCAACAACTCTCGCTGGTGCAACTGCCTGGAGAGCTTGAAGGCGTCAGGCAGGCCGACAATCCCGCGGACTGGGGCTTCCCCAAACTGGCGCAGACCCTCAAAGGCCTGACGTACCGCCCCCTTCAGATCAAGGCCCGAGAAGCCCAGGGTGATTCAACCTGGGGACCCACTTATGTACTGAAAGCCGAGTAAGCCGGCCTGCGTCGTGCCGCCACGTGCGCATCTCGTGGCGGTGCTGCCTGTCGCCTGGCTGTTGGTCATTTCCCGGGCGGGGTCATGTGTGGCCCACACCCGCCTTCGGAGTCCGCCTTGCGAATAATCTGATCCGGCCCGACATAAAGGGTGATCCTGCACTCCACGTTTCTCGTCTCGTCGGCGTAGTAGTTGGTAATGTTGCGCACCCCAGCGCTGACGTTTTCACTGCTGCCCTGGTACACCGTGTCCGTTTTCCAATGGGATTTGAACCAGACCAGGACAAAGACGCCGTCTGCATTCTGGTTCATCTGTTGGGCCCCGCCCCACTGCTGGTAGGCTTCATTGACATTGCGGCCCTCCCAGGCCGAGCGAGCCATCAATTCTGGCACCGAGGCGCAGGCTCCGAGCAACGTGAGGCTGGCGAGCAACCAAGGTCTGAGCGTATTAATCACCATGTCGGTTTCTCATCAAACGTGCGCGTGTGGTACTCCTGCACCGGCTTCAACGCCTTGCCGACATGGGCGTTTATCATCTTGACCGAGTGACTGCACGCCTGCGGATCCTGCCTGTTTTGTGCATCGGCTTTGTCAAGCACAGGCGCCATCCTGTCGAATTCTTTAGCCAGGCTGATGCACGCCGTCTTTGTACTTGACTTGCCCGGCTCGCCCAATTGCTGTTCACACTGCTGGCTGAGTGCATCAAGCGTTCTGAAGTCAATGCGCGCGCACTGTTTGGGAATCAACTCATCGAGTTGCGCGGCCTGGTACCTGTTCAATGTTTGCATGGCGTTGTCCATGTCGGCACTGATCTTTGCCATCACCGGCTCGGGGCAATCGTTGCCACGCTGTGCGGCCATGATGCGAGCCGGTTCCTGCTGCACCTGGGTGATCACTTTGGCAATCTCGTCACGCAAAGGACCACACGTGACCGGCTCGCCCCCCGACTGCAGTTGGCTGTCGCAAGCCTTGGTCAGAAACACCATGGCATCGGTCTTGATCGCACCACACTGTGTCGGGGTGTAGGGCGCGGTGTTCGGCGGTGTTGGCGGTGGGCCTGCGCAGGCGCTGAGCAGCACCAACAGGGCGAAAGGCGCCAGGGGTTTTAGCGTGTTCACAGTCATTGATTGAATCCTGACGAAGCGCGGCAAGTTAGAGGATGTTCATTCAGGAAACAGTATTTGAATTGATGCGAACGCTCCATAGCACACATGTGCTAGTGAATGAGTCAATAAGACGGACGAGACGCATGGCCTGGGCATGCCATGGATACCGTGAAAATATTTTCTACCTTAGTGCAACTTGTCGGTCGGTTTGAAGTCTGAGTGCGTAGCGTTTTTCAGGCAGGTGGCATCAGGGCTGGCAGGAGGCCACCCATTTACGGAGACAGACGAATGTCGTGCAGAATTATCGTGGCTGACGACCACCCGCTGTTTCGTGAAGGTATGTTCCGCACCCTCGAGCGCCTCTTGCCTGAGGCGGTCATCGAACAAGCCAGCAGCCTGGATGAAGTGCTGACACTGGCCCGATCCGGCCCTGAAGTTGATACGCTCTTTCTTGACCTGCACTTCCCCGGCTTAAGTTCGATGCAAAGCATTTCCCAATTGCGTGCCGAGTTCAAACGCACGTCAATTGTCGTGGTGTCGATGGTCGATGACCTGGACACCATCTCCCTGGTCATGTCCCATGGCGCAGACGGTTTTATCGGTAAAAACATCGACCCTCAGGAAATTGCCGAGTCCATCCTCGCCATTCGCGAAGGTGAAATCATCGTCAAGTACAAGCCCGGCGGTTCGATTCTCAATGATGCAGACTCGAAAATTCTCAGCCACCTGACCTCTCGCCAGAAGCAGGTGCTCAGCCTGGTGGCCTCCGGAAAGACCAACAAGGAAATTGCCAAGGAACTGGGTGTTTCACCCTTTACCGTTCGCATTCATGTGTCCAGCCTGCTCAAGGTACTGGGTGTGTCTACCCGCTCCGCCGCTGCAGCCCAGTTCTCCAGCCTGGTAATCAAGTAAGCCCGCGTTCACGTCTCACCGGACCAGGCGTGTTGTATCGCAGCCCTCTCCTTGCAAGGCCTGCGCTGATGTTCGCCACCACCCGGACAAGGGGCCGCGATAGCGATGATGTCGATACTCTCCAAGTACAAAGACCTGGAAATGATCCAGGCGTTGCTGCGCATGGCGGTGATTGTCACCTCCTCGCTGTACACGCTGATCGCCTATGCCTTGCAAGACATGCCCGCCACCCGAATGTGGGTGATCCTGGCTTATTGCCTGGGTTTCGGTGTGGTCAATACCGCCTTGATCGTGCGCATTGCCCAACGGCCTGGAAAATCCACCCCGCGCAGGATGTTCGCGCTGGTGGTCGATAACCTGGCGGGTATTGTCACCATTACCGTCGGGGGCGAGGCGATGCTGCCGGTCTATTCGGTCATGTTGAGCATGACCGTTGGCTATGGCATGCGCTATGGGCGTACCTACCTGTTGCTGGCGACAGGCTTTGCCCTGATTTCCCTGGCGCTGATCATCCAGCTCACCCCCTTTCTGCAAGAACACCCGGCCGTTGCGGTGATGATGGTCCTGACGATGCTGGTGCTGCCGCTATTTGTCTATTTTCTGCTCTCGCGCCTGCATATCGCACTGGAAGAAACCCAGGCGGCGAATGAGGCGAAGTCACGCTTCCTGGCTCAGGCCAGTCATGACCTGCGTCAGCCGATTCACTCCATCAGTTTGTTCACCGCCTGCCTGCGCGACGGGCATCTGGGCACTGACGAGCGCCGGCTGGTCGACAACATCGACCGGGCCTTGAGCGCGGTCGAGCAACTGTTCCGCTCGCTGCTGGACATCTATACCCTCAACCAGAGCGATATGAAGCCGCACCTGCAAAGCATTGATGTCGATGCATTACTGAGCAACCTTGTCAGCCAGAACAGTGAAGGTGCCCACTGGGCAGGCGTCGAGGTCCGCCTGCGGCCGTGCCGCCACCATGTCAGGTGCGACGCCGCGTTATTGAGCACCCTGGTGCAGAATCTGCTGTCCAACGCGTTCAAGTATGCCCCTGACAAACCGGTGCTGATTGGCTGCCGCCAGCATAAAGGCAAACTGAGCATTGGCGTTTACGACTTGGGGCGCGGCATCGCGGCCGAACACCTGCCCCATGTGTGCAATGAGTTTTATCGGGTGCGCGAGAAGCGTGATCAGGACATCGAAGGGGTGGGCCTTGGGTTGAGTATTGTCAGCCGGATTGCCCGGTTATTGAAGCTTCAGCTCACCATCCAGTCGCGCCCGGAGCGCGGCACGTCTGTGATCATCAGTGGCTTGCCCATCGTGCCTGCCAAGGTGGTGACTGCAGCGCCCGAAATCGACTGGAACACACGCCTGCTCGGTGGCTTGCGCGTATTGTTGATCGAAGACAACCACAACGTCCTCCAGGCGACCGCCATGTTGCTGCGAAAATGGGGCTGCGATGTGCACACCGCCACAGCCATTCCACAGACCCGTGTGGACTGCGACCTTGTCGTCACGGACTTCGACCTGGATCGGACCGCGACCGGTGCCGACAGCATTGCTTATCTGCGCGAACTGCATGGGCGACGGATACCCGCCATTGTCATTACCGGTCATGAGTTACAGCACGTGCAGCAATCGCTCGATGATCCGGATATTCCGATACTGTCCAAACCCGTGCGGCCTGCTGAACTTCGCTCCTTGCTGCTGAGTTTCAAGATGAACCAGGTCCAGGCGGCGGATGACCTGACGCTTGTCGTGAGTCCATAGCCCATGCGCCGAGTGATCGGCGGTGAACCTAACAGGTTGTGGGCCAGGCAAACATAGTACAGCTGTACTATTTCAAAGAATCAGCATTGATTTAAGTTATGCCTTCAGAACACTGCCACGGGCAAGGCCAATGACACCGCACTTTCCCATGAGGCGGCCATGAGTGATCAACCTGCAACAACCTGCCACAAGGGCACGTACTTTGTCCTCAGGGCCAGTCACTGGAGCGACGGCCTGGGGCACGGGCTGGCCATTGCCAACGAGGAAAACCTTCTTGTTGCGGGCAGCAACACGATGGACCCGCCTGACGGCGACGCCAATCAATACCGTGAACGTCCCCGACTGGTTCACCGACCGGCGCTGGGCGGCCCACCAAGGGATTTCGAAATACTGGCCGGTCTCTGGATCGTTTCAAAAGCGCTGAAGCACGTATTCGAATCTGTAGACCCTGAAGGTTTTGCGTTTGCTGCGTGTGACTATACGCAAGCCGACGGTTCTGCGGGCCCACCTTACTTCCTGTGTAATGTGGTGCGTTCTCTGGACGCCCTTGATGAAGAGGCTTCTCGGGTCAAAGTGCAGTACGAACACAACCCTGACACCGGTGAGGACCTCAAGCTTTACTGCCTCTCGGGCGGCGCCAGCCTTGTCTTCAAGCCGTCGGTCGTGGGTCACGCGCACGTCTTTCGTCAACCTCGACTCGGCACTCAACCCATTTGTGATCGCACCCTGTTCGAGGCCTTGAACGCTGCCCGTCTCAAGGGTGTGTTATTGCGAGACACTGCCGCGCTGTAACGGTCATCAATGCGGTCTGCCCGAGCCTGGCTTGGGCAGACGTTTGTATTCTCAAACCATGGACATCCAATGCTCATTCAAACCCTCCCATTGACGTGCGCGCTGTCAGCCATGACGGCAGAGGCATCGGCATTTACACCTGGCAGTTGGGTGTATCCGCTTTTCAATCCGCTACCTGCCCAGTCCCGGGAGTGCGCTGCATGATTCGTTTGTTGAGCGTTCGCCTGTTGCAGGCCGTGATGGTTGCATTACTGGTCGGCGCACTGACGTTTTTGTCAGTCATCGTTCAGCGCGGTGCCAGCGTGCCTGCTGATGAGTCAATGGCGTCACTTTTTCTGCGCTGGATGCTAGTGATGATCGTTGATCCAGGCACCTCGATGATCTCGGGAGAGTCCGTAGTGGGCAGCGTCGCTCAAGCCCTGGGTCATTCAATCACCCTGGCCGTCAGCGCGATGGTACTTTCCCTGCTCATCGGGCCTGCGCTGGGCGTCATGGCAGGCTTGCGCCCGGCAGGACGCTTGGATCGTATCCTCCTGTTCTTGAGCGCAGCGACACGCGCCACTCCCCCCTTTGTGCTCGGCATCATTCTTCTGATGATTTTCGCCGTGGCACTAGGGGTATCGCCGCGTGGCGGGCACGGCACGTGGGCTCAAGCGATCCTTCCAACGGTCACCCTCGCGCTCGGCCTGGCGACCATGTCTTCACAGGTGGCGCGCGACGCCACCCTGGCCGTCATTTCATCACCCCATTACGCGCCCCGGCAACGTGCAGGACTCATTGCCTTCGGCGCACTCAGGCAGCATGGCCTGCGTGACATCGCAGGGCCGCTGGCAATCGGTCTTGGCGTGCAATGGGTGTATCTGATCGAAGGCATCGTGATTGTCGAGACGCTGTTTTCCTGGCCGGGTATCGGTCGAGGGCTGGTGCACGCCATCGTCCAGCGCGACGTGCCCATGGTGCAGGGGGCCGCTCTGGCGATCGGGCTGATGTTTGTGATGTTCAAAACCATGGGTGACCTGGCAAGCCATGCCGTCCACGCACACCGGAGCGCATCATGAGCCCTCAAGTTGCTGTCCAGAGCCAACTTCCAGCCAGGCATGCCCTGCCCCGCATCGTCGGATTCTCCATCCTGGTCGCACTGGTTGTGTTTGCCATCCTGGTCCCCTTCATCTGGGGGGTGGGGATCGCGGAGCGAGACGTCGCGATGATCCTGTCAGGCCCTGTGCACGCTCATCCCCTGGGCACAGACGACCTTGGGCGCGACATGCTTGCACGGCTGTCAGCCGCTGTAAGGCTGGCGCTGGGATTCGCTCTGGTCACGGTGGTCACGGCGGCAGTACCGGCAACCCTGTCGGGCATCCTGGCCGCGTGCAAAGGCGGCGTCGTGGATCAATGCCTGGGGCTGTTGGCCAAAGGGCTCATGACCCTGCCCAGGCTGGTGTTGATCCTGCTCATCGTCGCAATCATGCCCGGGAATCTGCTGATGGTGTATGGAGCTGTCGCGCTGGTGTCATGGGCTGAATGCTTCTGCATGACTCGCGCGCTTTGCCGTACCGTGCTGGCGTCGCCGGCTGTAGCTGACAGCCGCCTCAAGGGCTTGGGGTCACTGTCTGTGCTGCGCCGGCATGTATGGCCTGAGTTGTCACCCAGGCTGATGAGCTTTTGCGCGTTCGCAGCAGCCTCAGCGATCACGCTGCTGGCGACGCTGGGCTTTGTCGGCCTTGGTGTCAGCGCTCCGACCGCCGAGCCTGGCCAGATGATTGCCGAGCTTCTGCGCTATTACAGCGCCGCCCCTACAAGCTTCGCACTGCCCATCGTCGTGCTCTTGCTGCTTACGCTTTCATTCATTCTGATTGGCGGTGCACGCAAGCGCTGAAGCCAAAGGTATGCATGCCGCGCCCAGGCATTGGCGCCTGGACGCGGCGCAAACGGCAGCAGCGGTGACGTGTAGGTGCCTTTGAGGGCTTGGCCAGACGCAACTGCTCAGGCAAACAGTTCAAGCGCCGCATCATTCCAGTCATGTCCGTTGACGGACCAGCCACTGCTTGCCGGTGGTGGAAAACCGGTACGGCAGTAGCCTTGCCCGGCCTGGAAATCGAACACGGCGTGGGGCTGGTCGTTGATCAGCAACACCGCCTTGGCATGGTCCATCGACCAGCCAATCTTAACGGTCGAGGGCGTTGTCCGGTCCGATACATCGTCCACGTTGTAGATGTGCAACGCATCGCGCACGGGACTTTCGTCATCACGCATGTCGAGCGCATAGAAATAGCCGGTGTCTTCGTCATCTTCAAAGGTCACGCAAAAGGGCCCTTGCTGTGCCGGGGCGTCTATGACCTGGGCCTGTCCTATGTTCAATGTCTCTTCTGCAGCCAGGTAGATGGGCATGATGTTCGATCCTTAGGGGTTGATGCTGCTAATGACCATGCAATCAGGCTTTTGTGCCGCAACGCCCTTTTCTGCGCAAGCACGACTGCCGCGGGGCACCTCGCAGAATCTGGTTTGCATCCCGCAAGGTGCCACTATCGAGCGCATCGATAGCGGTCCATCGACAGGATCTGTTGGTCCCGTGCCTCTGTATCGATCAGCCTCCACTCCATGAAAACACGAGGAGATTGACCCATGGGCGCGTTGCACCTGCACTGCTCTACCCTGTTCGACGGCACTGACCTGCTGGCCCGCCACAACCAGACCCTGATCATCGAAAACGGCCTGATCCGTCATGTGGGGCCTAGCGTCCAGGCGCCACAGCCGCACCCTGGCGACCGCGAAGTACGCGCAGATTTCGTCATGCCGGGCCTGGTGGATGTACACACCCACCTTGCCTTTGGCAATGCCCAGAGCGAAGAAGACATCGACCTGTGGACCAGCGACGAATTTCGCGCCCTGCGCGGCATGTTCTTCGCCCAGCATGTGCTGGCGGCCGGCGTGACGTCGATGATCTGCCCCGGCGACAGCGGCCAACTGAGCATCGCCGTGCGCAACTCGGTGAACGCCGGGCTGTTCGAAGGCCCGCGCATTGCGGCCAGCAGCCGGGTGATCACCAACCGGCAAAGCCTCAATGACTGGTTTCCCAGCCGGGTCGGTGCTCCGGAGTTCTTCACCGCCGCGCTGGTCACCAGCCGCACCGAGGCCATTGCCGAGATTCGCAGGCAGGCCAAGGACGGTGTCGACCTGATCAAGATCGCCATGGACGGCACTCACAGGCGCCCCAATGGCGAGATCATCGCCGCCTTTACCCTGGATGAAACCTGCGAGATGGTCGACGAGATCCACCGCCTGGGCTGTCGGGTCGCCACCCATGCCTATGGGCGGGAAGCGGTAATGTATGCCGCCAGGGCCGGTGTCGACCTGGTGTTTCATGCGTTCTACATGGATGACGCCTGCATCGAGGCACTGTTGGACGCCGGTAGCGTGCTGGCGCCGACCATGACCTTTCCACAAAACACCGTGGATTTCTGCCAGCCCCATGATCCGGCCATTACCACCGGCTACGCCGGTTATTGTGCACGCACGCTGGAGCTGGGCACGCCGGTGCTCAAGCGCGCCAAGGCGGCCGGCATTGCGTTTGCCTGTGGCAGCGACAGCGGCTTTGCCGTAACGCCTTACGGCGAATGGCATGCCAAAGAGCTGGAACTGCTGGTGACCCGCCTGGGTTTTACCCCCGCCGAAGCGCTGTATGCCGCCACCAACGTCGGTGCACGGCTGATGCCGCGTGGCGAGACCCTCGGCACGCTGGTGCCCGGCAAGCAGGCGGACCTGCTGGTGCTTGATGGCTCACCGCTGGACGACATCCGCTTCTTGCAAAACCGTCAGCGCCTGCAGGCGGTGTACAAGGCCGGCGTGCCGGTCACGCTGACGCGCACCGCCTACAACCCCAAGCAGGTTTCAGACTTCAA
Source organism: Pseudomonas viridiflava (assembly GCF_900589395.1). Taxonomy (GTDB): domain Bacteria; phylum Pseudomonadota; class Gammaproteobacteria; order Pseudomonadales; family Pseudomonadaceae; genus Aquipseudomonas. The sequence continues at coordinate 315,801 of NZ_UUIS01000075.1, read as the reverse complement.
CAGCCTGAAGTGGACCGACCTGTACACCCGCGACCGGGTCGAGCAACTGGGCAAAGGGAGCCTGTGAACATGCGTGCATTGACGGCCGAAATTGCACTGCAACTGGCATCTGCCACCTTGCAGCACGCGCGGCTCCTGGGCCTGCGCCCGCTGGCGGCGGCGGTGCTGGACGCCGCCGGTCATCCTTTGGCGGTATTGCGCGACGAGCAGGCCAGCTTTCTGCGCCCGTCCATTGCCACAGGCAAGGCCAAGGGCTGCCTGGGCCTGGGCTTTGGCGGACGCGAGCTGGCGCGACGGGCGCAGGCCATGCCAAGGTTCTTCGATGCCATCAACAGTTTGACCGGTGGTGAAGTAATCCCGGTGGCCGGCGGCGTGCTGCTGCGTGGTGCCGAGGGCGAAGTGCTGGGCGCGATCGGTGTCAGCGGCGACACCTCGGAGCACGATGAACAGTGCGCCCTGCTGGCCATTGCCGATTCGGGGTTGCGCGGTGATACCGGTGATCCTCAGGCCTGAACCTGGGCGAGCAATTGCTGGCGCAACCAGGCCAGCGCCGGGTCCTGATCGTGCTGCGGGTGCCACTGCACGAATTGCTCGGCGACGGGAAACGCCACGGGTGCAGGCAGCACTTGCAGCGGGTAACGCTGCGCCAAGACCTGGGCCTGGCAGCGAAACAGCGTAGCGATGCGGGCCGTACCGACCACGTAGTCGGCCATCAACGCAAAGCTTTGCACCGTGACCGCCACCCGACGCTCCAGACCAATGTCGCGCAGGTACTGGGCCTCAAGCGAAAGGTTCTGACCGTCGGCGAACTCCCGCACCACGTGTTCGGCAGCGCAGTAGTCGGCCAGGCTCAGTCCCGATGCCCAGGCCGATTGCCCGGCGCACACAATGCAGCACAGCTCATCGCGCAACAGCGGCGCGTGCGGGTAGCGCGGGTTGAGGCGTTGCTGCGGCACGATTACCAGGTCGCTGCGCCGGTATTCCAAAGCCTCGGCCACCACATCGCCGTCGCGTGGCAAGGGAAAATCACGCACCACCAGGGTAATGCCAGGCGCAACCAGAGACAGTTCGCGACTGACCCGTGGCAGCAAGGTGGCCGCCACATAATCAGACGCCACGACGGTCAAGCGACGCTCACACTGTGCGGGGTCGAACAGCACGCCGGTGTCCAGCAGGTCACCGGCCAGGGCCAGCATGGCCTGGACCTTGGGGGCCAGTTGGCGCGCCAGGGCCGTGGGCTCCAGGCCTCGGCCTACCGCGACCAGCAGCGGGTCCTGGAAGTGCTCGCGCAAACGCGACAAGGCTGCGCTGGTCGCCGATTGCCCCAGGTTGAGGCGCTGCGCGGCACGGCTGACATTGCACTCGGCCAGCAATGCGTCCAGCGCGACCAGCAAATTGAGATCGAGACGACGGTAGCGCATGGGCGGCCCTGTGGATTGCATGTGATGCGGCAGATTCTACGCCGAGGCTGACCGCCTGTTTACCAGACTGTAAAAAACTCCGAACTCCTCACTCACGATGATCTCGAAACCTTACATGCACAGGAGGAAGTCCCATGAGCGACAACAGCACTTACGAACGTGACGACACCGCCGGCCGGGCCACCGATGCACAAGGCAAGCCTGTTGATGTGGTCCGCCGCGATCTTGAAGACCACAGCGACAAGACCCAGGCGGTGGATGAAGTCATCACCCCCACCTCGATCAGGACCAAGGAGCAGGAAGCCGAAGAACTGCAACGCAAGGTCGACGAGGTTGAGCGCCACGTCGCCGACGGACGCTGATTCATTTCGCGGTTGGAGCGGCTTGAGCCGCAATCCGCTTCAGCCGCGAAGCTGTCTCACATCATTCAGATCGATATTGACCTTCGCTTCATTCGATTCGTTAATAGTTCTCTCGCGCAACAGAATCCGCCCATCTACAACCCTTTCTGGCGGATTTCCCATGGCTCGGTCTCTTCATCATTTGCGCTACCCCCTCACTGCCCTGGCCTTGGTAGTGATCAGCGCCTGCGGCCAGGCGCCGCAAGCCACTGTCACGTCGTCGGCACCCAAGGTCACGGTAGCCAAGGTGCTGGAGCAGCCAATCAACGAATGGGACGAGTTCACCGGGCGCCTTGAAGCACCGGAAACCGTCGAAGTGCGGCCACGAGTGTCCGGGCAGATCGATCAGGTGGCCTTTACCGACGGTGCGCTGGTCAAGAAAGGTGACTTGCTATTCCAGATCGACCCGCGTCCGTTCCAGGCCGAGGTTCGCCGCCTCGAAGCCCAGTTGCAGCAAGCCCGAGCGGTCGCCAACCGCAGCGAGAACGAAGCCCAGCGTGGTGACCGTCTGCGCGCCAATAACGCCATCTCCGCCGAACTGGCCGATTCGCGCAGCACCTCGGCCCAGGAAGCCAAGGCCGGTGTGGCCGCCATCCAGGCGCAACTGGACCTGGCCCGCCTGAACCTGAGCTTCACCCGCGTCACCGCCCCGATCACAGGCCGGGTCAGCCGCGCCGAGATCACCACCGGCAATATCGTCACGGCCGACGTCACCGCGCTGACCAGTGTGGTGTCCACCGACAAGGTCTATGCCTACTTTGACGCCGACGAGCGCGTCTTCCTCAAGTACAACGAACTGGCGCGCCAGGGCCAGCGTGGCCAGGCCACTCCGGTGTACCTGGGCCTGTCCAACGAAGCCGATAACCCGCACCTGGGGCAGATGAACTTTGTCGACAACCAGGTTAACCCGCGCACCGGTACCATCCGTGGCCGCGCAGTGTTCGACAACACTGACGGGCGTTTCACCCCCGGCCTGTATGCCCGCTTGAAGCTGGTGGGCAGCGCGACCTATACGGCGGTGCTGATCCAGGACGAGGCGGTAGGCACCGACCTTGGCAAGAAGTTCGTGCTGGTCATGGACAAGGACAACAAGCCGACCTACCGCCCGGTCGAGTTGGGACCCAAGCTTGAAGGGTTGCGCATCGTACGCAGCGGCCTGGCCAAGGACGACACCATTGTGGTCAAGGGCCTGCAACGTGTGCGGCCCGGCCAGCCGGTCGAGCCCGAGGTAACGCCGATGGCCAGCGAACAGACCCTGGCGGCCCTGCGTCAGCAACGCCAGGCGCTGGAAGCCAACGCCCCGCAAATCAACAACAAGGCCACCGCCAGACTTGCCAGCGCCACTGCGCCGCGCGGTTAAGGGACACATCCGATGAATTTCTCGACCTTTTTCATATCACGGCCCATTTTCGCTGCGGTGTTGTCCTTGCTGGTGCTGATTGCAGGCTCCATCTCGCTGTTTCAGTTGCCGATCAGTGAATACCCTGAAGTCGTGCCACCCACCGTGGTGGTGCGCGCCAACTTTCCCGGTGCCAACCCCAAGGTCATCGGTGAAACCGTAGCCTCGCCGCTGGAACAGGCCATCACCGGCGTCGAGGGCATGTTGTACATGTCGTCGCAGGCCACGGCCGACGGCAAGCTGGCCCTGACCATCACCTTCGCGCTGGGCACCGACCTGGACAACGCCCAGGTGCAGGTGCAGAACCGCGTGACGCGCACCGAGCCCAAGCTGCCCGAAGAGGTGACCCGCATCGGCATCACCGTCGACAAGGCCTCGCCCGACCTGACCATGGTCGTGCACTTGACCTCGCCGGATAACCGCTACGACATGCTCTACCTGTCCAACTACGCGGTGCTCAATATCAAGGATGAGCTGGCGCGCCTGGGCGGTGTGGGCGATGTGCAGCTGTTCGGCATGGGCGACTACTCGCTGCGCGTCTGGCTGGCCCCCAACAAGACCGCCTCGCGCAACCTGACCGCCACCGATGTGGTCAACGCCATTCGCGAGCAGAACCGCCAGGTCGCCGCCGGCCAGTTGGGCGCCCCGCCCTCGCCCAGTGCCACCAGCTTCCAGATGTCGATCAACACCCAGGGTCGCCTGGTCAGTGAAGAAGAGTTCGAGAACATCGTGGTACGTGCCGGCGCCGACGGCGAAATCACCCGCCTGAAGGATGTGGCCCGTATCGAACTGGGCTCCAGCCAGTATGCGCTGCGCTCGCTGCTCAACAACAAGCCGGCCGTGGCCATCCCGATCTTCCAGCGTCCGGGCTCCAATGCCATCGACATCTCCAACGATGTGCGTGCGCGCATGGCCGAGCTGAAGAAAGGCTTCCCCCAGGGCATGGACTACGAAATCGTCTATGACCCGACCATCTTCGTGCGCGGCTCCATCGAGGCGGTGATCCATACGCTGTTCGAAGCGCTGATTCTGGTCGTGCTGGTGGTGATCCTGTTCCTGCAGACCTGGCGCGCCTCGATCATCCCGCTGGTGGCCGTACCGGTGTCGCTGATCGGTACCTTTGCGGTAATGCACATGTTCGGCTTTTCGCTCAACGCGCTGTCGCTGTTCGGCCTGGTACTGGCCATCGGCATCGTGGTCGACGACGCCATCGTGGTGGTGGAGAACGTCGAGCGTAACATCGAGCTGGGCCTGGACCCTTACGCGGCCACCCACAAGGCCATGGGCGAAGTGACCGGCCCCATCATCGCCACGGCGCTGGTGCTGTGTGCCGTGTTTATCCCGGCGGCTTTCATTTCCGGGCTTACCGGCCAGTTCTATAAACAGTTTGCGCTGACCATTGCCATTTCCACCGTGATCTCGGCCTTCAACTCGCTGACCCTGTCGCCGGCGCTGGCCGCCGTGTTGCTCAAGGCCCATGACGCACCGAAAGACCGGTTCTCGCGCTTCCTCGATCGCCTGCTCGGGGGCTGGTTGTTCCGTCCCTTCAACCGCTTTTTCGACAAGGCCAGCCGTGGCTATGTCGGCACCGTGGCACGGGTCATCCGCAGCAGCGGCATTGCGCTGGTGGTGTATGCCGGTCTCATGGTCCTGACCTGGATGGGCTTTGCCAGCACCCCGACCGGCTTTGTGCCAAGCCAGGACAAGCAATACCTGGTGGCTTTTGCCCAGTTGCCGGATGCGGCGAGCCTGGACCGCACAGAAGACGTGATCAAGCGCATGTCGGAGATTGCCCTCAAGCAACCCGGCGTCGAGAATGCCATCGCCTTCCCGGGCCTGTCGATCAACGGCTTTACCAACAGTCCCAACAACGGCGTGGTGTTCGTGGCACTCAAGCCGTTTGACCAGCGCAAGGATCCCAGCCAGTCGGCCAATGCCATTGCCGGCGCCCTGAACGGCCAGTATGCGTCGATCCAGGAAGCCTACATGGCGATCTTCCCGCCGCCGCCGGTACAAGGCCTGGGCACCATTGGTGGTTTCCGCCTGCAGATTCAGGACCGGGGCAACCTGGGCTATGACGCGCTGTACCAGGAAACCCAGAACATCATCACCAAAAGCCGCAGCGTGCCGGAACTGGCCGGGCTGTTTACCAGCTATACGGTGAACGTGCCGCAGGTCGACGCGGCCATCGACCGGGAGAAAGCCAAGACCCACGGCGTGGCGATCAGCGACATCTTCGATACCTTGCAGGTCTACCTGGGCTCGCTGTACGCCAACGACTTCAACCGTTTTGGCCGTACCTATCAGGTCAACGTGCAGTCCGAGCAGCAGTTCCGCCAGGACGCCGACCAGATCGGCCAGCTCAAGGTGCGCAACAACCTGGGTGAAATGATCCCGCTGGCGACCTTCGTCAAGGTCACCGACACCGCAGGTCCCGACCGTGTGATGCACTACAACGGCTTCATTACCGCCGAGATCAACGGTGCAGCCGCGCCTGGCTACAGCTCGGGCCAGGCGGAAGCGGCCATCGAGAAACTGCTCAACAGCGAATTGCCCAACGGCATGACCTTCGAGTGGACCGACCTGACCTACCAGCAGATCCTGTCGGGCAATACTGCGCTGTTCGTGTTCCCGCTGTGCGTGTTGCTGGCCTTCCTGGTGCTGGCGGCACAGTACGAAAGCTGGAGCCTGCCGCTGGCGGTGATCCTGATCGTGCCGATGACCCTGTTGTCGGCCATTGCCGGGGTCATCATCGCCGGCAGTGACAACAACATCTTTACCCAGATCGGCCTGATCGTGCTGGTGGGCCTGGCGTGCAAGAACGCGATCCTGATCGTCGAGTTTGCCAAGGACAAGCAAGCCGAGGGCCTGAGCCCGCTGGATGCGGTGCTTGAAGCGTGCCGCCTGCGTCTGCGGCCGATCCTGATGACCTCGTTTGCTTTCATCATGGGTGTAGTGCCCCTGGTGCTGTCCAGCGGCGCCGGTGCCGAGATGCGTCACGCCATGGGTGTGGCGGTGTTCTCCGGCATGCTGGGAGTGACCTTCTTCGGTCTGCTGCTAACGCCGGTGTTCTACGTCTTGATCCGTAATTTTGTCGAGCGCCGCGAGGCCCGCAAGGCGGCCCGTAGCGCGCAACAACCGAACCTGCCTGTGGAGGCTCACTGATGAGCGCGGTAAAACTCTTCGTTCCGAGCCTGTTGGTGCTGGCGCTGGCGGCCTGTGCCGTCGGCCCGGATTACAAGGCGCCCGACACCGCTGCTGCCAGGATCATGGCCAGTGAACAGGCCAGCACTGAAAAAGCGGCCTACGACCGCAGCCGCAGCGCCGCCGACTGGTGGCAGCAATTCCAGGACCCGACACTGGACAAGCTGGTCAACCAGTCGCTAGCCGGCAACCGCGACCTGCGGGTAGCGTTTGCCCGCCTCAAGGCGGCACGGGCCATTCGTGATGACGTGGCCAACGACCGCATGCCGGTGATTACCAGTCGTGCCAGCAGCGACATTGGCAAGGGCCAGGTGCCTGGCCAGACCGAACAGCGGGTCAACACCGAGCGCTATGACCTGGGCCTGGACATGGCCTGGGAAGTGGACCTGTTCGGTCGCATCCAGCGTCAACTGCAAGCCAGTGATGCCGATCAACAGGTGGCCGAGGCCAACCTGTATCAACTGCAGGTCACCTTGATTGCCGACGTGGTGGATGCCTATGGCAAGTTGCGCGGCGCGCAACTGCGCGAAGCCATTGCCCGCGACAACCTGAAGAACCAGCAGGACTCGCGCAATGTCACCGGCCAGTTGCGCGACGCCGGCGTCGGCAACGAACTCGATGTGGTCCGCGCTGACGCGCGGCTGGCCGCGGTTGAGGCCAGCCTGCCGCAATTGCAGGCCGAGCAGGTGAGACAGCGTAACCGGATCGCCACCCTTCTGGGTGAGCGCCCGAACGCCCTGAGCGTCGACCTGAGCCCGGGCGAGCTGCCGGCGATCACCAAAACCCTGGCAGTGGGTGATCCCACGCAGGTGCTGCGTCAGCGTCCTGATGTTCGCGCCGCCGAGCGGCAGTTGGCAGCGGCCACCGCACGTATCGGTGTGGCCACGGCCGATCTGTTTCCCCGTGTCAGCCTCAGTGGCTTTCTAGGCTTCACGGCCGGCCGGGGCTCGCAGATTGGCTCATCAGCCGCCAAGGCCTGGAGCCTGGGCCCGAGCATCACCTGGGCGGCGTTCGACCTGGGCAGTGTACGGGCACAGATTCGCAGCGCCGACGCCGACGCCGAAGGCGCCCTGGCCGGTTACGAGCAACAGGTATTGCTGGCGCTGGAAGAGTCCGAGAATGCTTTCAGCGACTACGGCAAACGTCAGCAGCGCCTGCTCTCGCTGCTGCGCCAGAGCGACGCCAGCCGAGAAGCGGCGCGCCTGGCCTCGGTGCAGTACCGTGAAGGCACGGCCGATTTTCTGGTGCTGCTCGACGCCGAGCGTGAGCGCCTGGCCGCCGAGGACGCGCAGGCCCAGGCCCAGATCGAGCTGTATCAAGGCATCGTAGCCATCTACAAGGCGCTGGGCGGCGGCTGGCAGCCGCAGACGTAAGCCTGACCATTTTATTGGACATTGGATTTAACCCCTGTAGGAGCGCGCTCTGCCCGCGACCGAGTGCGTTAGCAGTCGTAAAATTGTGGCGTTTCGCAGATTTTGCGAGCGCTACGCACTCGGTCGCGGGCAGAGCGCGCTCCTACGGATTTGACAGGCGCGCTCGTCTCTTTGAAGCTGCGTCTCTCAAAGAGTGGATATCGGTATGCCCAAGGACTCAACTCTTCAACCCCATCTGCGCCGCTGGCGTCGCGTGCTTCTGGGCGCTTCGCTGGTGTGCGCCCTGCTCGTGGCGTTTCTGGCCTGGCGCCATACACCGGTCAGCACCACGCAGGCCAAGCTCAGCCATACCTACGAGCAAGCCCTTGACCAGGCTCATGATGGTAAGCCCGGCGCGGCCAGGATGCTTTATCAGCAACTGGCGCGTACCGACCTGGAAGACGATCGGCGCATCAATCTGCTGGCTGAACTGCACAACTACCCAAGCCCCCAGGCCCTCAAGCTGCTCGATGCTCATTTGGGCAGCGAGTCGTCTAGGGTGCGCCAGGCCGCGATCAACGCCACCCTGAAACTGTTGCCGCGCAACCATCGCAGCGTGCTACTGGGGCCGTTGCTCAGCGACCCCGACACCGGCGTGCGCTTTGCGGCCACGTTGGCATTGACCCAGCTGTCACCCGATGAACTGGGGCTTTATTTTGCAGCCATGCAGCACAGTGCCGAGGCGTTCCAGCAACACCTGCAACAGCAAGCACCCACCGCTGCAAATCGCCTGGAGCTGGCCAGCCTGTATGAGCAGACCGGACGCAAGGACCAGGCCCTGGCCGCGTTGCAAGAGGCGGTCAAGCTGGACCCTGACAACCTGGATGCAGCGCTGGCACGCCTGGCACTGATGGATGAAACCGGACAACAGGAGCAGGCACGCCAGCTTTTTGCCCGCTTGCTGGAACGCCATGCTGATTCCTCCCTGTTGCAGCATGCCCTGGGTCAATGGCTGCTTGAGCACCAACAGCCCGAATATGCGCTGCTCAGCCTGGCGAAGGCCTCGGAGCTGGCGCCGGATAACATGGATTACCGCTTTGACCTGGCCGTGGCCTTGCACCAACTCGACCAGATGGAAGCGGCTCAAAAGCAATTGACGCACATTCTGCAAAGCCAGCCGGCCAATCGCCGGGCGCGGGTCATGTTGATTCAGTACGCTCGTGAAAGCGGCCAGCTGCAGCACGTACAGGTTCTGCTGGCAGAACTCGAGCAACAGAATCCTGATGATCCCGCCTTGCAACAGGGGCTTTAAAGGCGCCGCGCCGCGACAGAATTACAGCAGCCGGGGGCGACAACGCCCCTGAACTTTCAGAAATAACTTACACCTTTCGTGGCCCCTAACACCGGCATGGCCGTCCTGAAGTGTGAATTGAGTTCAACATTTTCACCCGGCTATTTTCTAACTGAAAAAAAAAGGGCATCATTCCCCGGCCACTGACTTATTACTGTCCGGTCAGCGGGCAGTGATCGATGGAACGGTTAGTGTTTTATCATTGTTCCGGTCCTTGCACCGGACATCGAATGAGCGAATCGGGTCAAAGATTTTTGTCTTATCGCTTTGTTTGGCCAGTCACGGCCAATAGACTGTCGGAGTATCTTTTTTGTCCAGACTTGCCGAGTTTCGCGCCGCAGAAAAAGCCCTTCAAGAACAGCTTGCCCAGCTGGAGTCCTTGAAGAAAGACACCGGGCTGCAGAAAGAAATTGAATTCGAACAGCAACTCAAGGACCTGATGGGCAGCTATGGCAAAGGCCTGCGCGATATCATCGCGATCCTTGACCCCGGCAGCGCCACGAGCCTGGTCGCCGCGCCGGCCGGCCCCAAGCGTCGTCGTGCTCGCGTCGTCAAGGTCTATGAAAATCCGCACACCGGCGAACTGATTGAAACCAAGGGTGGTAATCACCGCGGTCTCAAGGCCTGGAAAGAGCAGTATGGTGTCGACACTGTCGATGCGTGGATCCGCACCTGACTGTGCATGCGCCACACTGAAAAGCCCTGCCTTGCAGGGCTTTTTTATTATCGCCGTTCTGAGCATGAACAGAATCGGACGTGTATTGCTCAATCACCGGGGGCGCGGCGGCGGCCCACGGCTAACATGCCGCCTGTTGTTTACTGCACGCGCAGGGGGCCACGATTTTATATAGAAACGTGAGGCACATCCTGCAACTAACCTTCGCTGGAATAATGACGCCAATAATTTCCCATCGCTCTTTCAGAATGTAACAATTCTGAATGCCTGACCACAGCCATGGTCGATTGGGCAATCAGACGATTACGTGTTGTGTGTAGTCCCTTTCCCAACAGTCGCCCGCGGTGCCGTTTTGCCCGGTAAAAATCCTGTAAAAACTTCACACTTTTTTCACATGGCTTCTTGCACTATGGAGGCTGCTAAAGGACTAGCGCCCCATGCCCGCTCACGCGGGCTTTATTTTGCCTGTAGAAAAGCTCAGGGCACCTCCCCCAGCCGCAGGCTTTCGCGAATGCGCAGCACCTCGGGCTTGTTGGCCTCAAAGGCCTGGGCCGACCCGGCGTAAGACAGCGACCAGGCCTGCTGCGCCGTGGCGGCCGCCACCAGCGTCTGGGTCATTACATGCACGCCGTTCTGGGTAATGGTGCAAGTGCTTTGCACCCCGGGCACACCGCCAAGCTTCACTTCACGCGCATGCGTGCAGGCACTTTGCAGGCCATCGCGGGCAAAGTTGACCTGGATGGCCTTGCGCATCTCCAGCAGCACCCCTTGAACGTTGACGTCATGACCTTCGGTCAGGCGTGTCTGGGTCAGCTCCATGATCATGTTCGGCTCCCCGGTCGCGTCTTTTTTGACTGCCCGCTGCCTGAGCTGGACCGATGGCTGGCCGCTGCTTTCAGGCGCAACCGGTAGCGACTCCACTTCCCAGCCAGCCGGCCAGAGGATCACGGCATCGGCGGCCTGAGCCACTGCGGCAAGGCTGGCCAGCCCGAACGCGAGACTGGCCAGCGAAGATCGGTATACGGTGAAGAACATGACAGGCCCTTACGGCGAGAGAATCGCAAAAGTCTGAGGCCACAAGGGAACCGGAACAAGGGGGCGGCCTCAATATTAGCCTGCGCGGTGGCATCGGTTTGGCATCGCGTACCCTGCCCCGTATCATCTGTTCTTTTTAAACCCTCAAGCCGGAGACTTCCATGAGCCTGCACGACCTCGACACTTTCCCTGGCGTGACTGCCGCACCTGAAGCGGCCACGCAGGGTTTCGTGTTCAACCACACCATGCTGCGTGTCAAGGACATCACCGCTTCGCTGGACTTTTACACCCGCGTACTGGGCTTCAGCCTGGTCGACAAGCGCGACTTCCCGCAAGCGCAGTTCAGCCTGTACTTTCTGGCGCTGGTCGACAAGGCGCAAATCCCTGCCGATGACCAGGCCCGTCACCAGTGGATGAAGTCCATTCCGGGCGTCCTGGAGCTGACCCATAACCACGGCACCGAGAAGGACGCGCAATTCTCCTACCATGATGGCAACAGTGACCCGCGCGGTTTCGGCCATATCTGCGTCTCGGTGCCTGACGTGGTCAAGGCCTGTGAGCGTTTCGAAGCGCTGGGCGTGACCTTCCAGAAGCGTCTGGCCGATGGGCGCATGAATCACCTGGCGTTCATCAAGGACCCCGATGGCTACTGGGTTGAAATCATCCAGCCTGCGCCGCTGTAACCGCCTGACGTGTCCTGCCTAGAAACAGCCTTGCACCTGTTTCAACCCCCTAGCGCCCGATGCACTGCATCGGGCGTTTTGTATTCCCGGGACATGCACGTCAAGGAGTGCGGGGCTGCACAAGTGAAACGCGGCATTCACCACTCGCACCTGGCTTTCATTGCCTCAAAGCGGACGGTCGAGAAACAACAAGCGTGCCGCCAATACCGTCATCACCCCGGCAAAACCATAGGTCCCCAGACGCTTGGCGATCCTGCCGCTGCCCAGTTTTGCCCTCAGCAGCCCGGCACACAGGCCGAGTGCGGTGTGGAATATCAGCGCGATCAGCGCGAGCAGTGCGCCGAGAAACATTAATTGCAGGCTTACATTGCCGCTGGTGGCGCTGACGAATTGCGGCAGGAAGACCATAAAGAACAACAGGGCCTTGGGGTTCAGGAGGCTGTTGAGAGCGGCTCGGGCGAAAATCTTCCACAAGGAAGCCCGTTGGGGTTGAGTGCTGTGAGTCACATGGGGCGCTTTCAACGCCTGCCAGGCAATCCAGATGAGATAACACGCACCGGCCACCCGCAGTACGTCGAATGCTGGCGCCCAACTCATTATCAAAGCCCCGACACCTGCGCTGACCAGTGCGGTCATCAGCACATCAGAAAAGGAAATACCCAGGGCGGCAGCGAAGCCTGCACAATGCTGCCGCCGGCCTGCCAGGCGCAAATACCGGGAACAAAAAAGCCCCATGCTCACGCATGGGGCTTTTTTATTGCGTCTGGACCGCTCAGGCTGGTGCGCTGCTGCGGATCAGGTGGTCGAAGGCACTCAGCGAAGCCTTGGCACCCTCGCCCAAGGCGATGATGATCTGCTTGTAAGGCGTGGTGGTTACGTCACCGGCAGCGAAGATGCCAGGGATCGAGGTTTCACCGCGGGCGTCAACGACCACTTCACCGCGAGGCGACAGCTCGATGACGCCTTTGAGCCATTCGCTGTTGGGCAGCAGGCCGATCTGGACGAAGATGCCTTCGAGGTCGATGCTGCGCGCCTCACCGCTGACCCGGTCCTTGTAGCGCAGGCCATTGACCTTCTCGCTGTCGCCCGTCACTTCAGTGGTCTGGGCATTGGTCAACACCGTCACGTTGGGCAGGCTGTTGAGCTTGCGCTGCAACACGGCGTCGGCGCGCAGCTGGCTGTCGAACTCCAGCAGGGTGACATGTGAGACGATGCCCGCCAGGTCGATGGCTGCTTCCACGCCCGAGTTGCCACCGCCGATGACCGCGACACGCTTGCCTTTGAACAGCGGCCCGTCGCAGTGCGGGCAGTACGCCACGCCCTTGTTGCGGTATTCGTGCTCGCCTGGCACGTTCATTTCACGCCAGCGGGCGCCGGTGCTCAGGATCAGCGTCTTGGCCTTGAGGCTGGCACCGCTGGCAAACCTGACTTCGTGCAGCTCGCCGGCCTTGCCCGGAATCAGCTGGTCGGCGCGCTGCAGGTTCATGATGTCTACTTCATACTGCTTGACGTGTTCCTCAAGCGCCATGGCCAGCTTCGGCCCTTCAGTGTGTTGTACCGAGATGAAGTTTTCGATGGCCATGGTGTCGAGCACCTGCCCGCCGAAACGCTCGGCCGCCACGCCGGTGCGGATGCCCTTGCGCGCCGAGTACACAGCGGCGGCCGAACCGGCCGGGCCACCGCCAATGACCAGTACGTCAAACGCCTGCTTGGCATTGAGCTTGTCGGCCTGGCGCGCGCTGGCGCCGGTGTCGATCTTGGCGAGGATCTCTTCCAGGCCCATGCGGCCCTGACCAAAGAGCTCACCATTGAGGTAGATGCTGGGCACCGACATGACTTTACGATCGGTGACTTCATCCTGGAACAGCGCGCCGTCAATGGCGACGTGCTGGATGTTCGGGTTGAGTACTGCCATCAGGTTCAGGGCCTGGACAACGTCCGGGCAGTTCTGGCAGGACTGCGAAAAGTAGGTTTCAAATTTGAACTCGCCTTGCAGGGCGCGCACTTGTTCGATGGTCTCGGCGCTGACTTTGGGTGGGTAGCCACCGGTTTGCAGCAAGGCAAGCACCAGAGAAGTGAATTCGTGACCCATAGGAATGCCGGCAAAGCGAAGGCTGATGCTCTGGCCAGGGCTGTTCAGTGCAAACGAAGGGGTGCGTGCATCAGTGCCTTCGGTGGACAAGGTGATGTCCTTGCCGACACTGACCACGTCTTGCAGCAGGGCCAGCATTTCCTGAGACTTGGCGCCGTCGTCGAGGGACGCTGTGATCTCGATGGGGCGAGTGACCCGCTCCAGGTAGGATTTCAACTGGGCTTTAAGATTGGCGTCCAACATGTTTCGGCTTCCTGTTTTCAGGCGGTAGAAATAACAACGCCCAGGTGATGACCGCCCGGGCGTTTGATGGGGCGATGCGGTTTACGTGTTCAAGCGTGCGGCGCCCCGATCGATGTCATGCAGATCAGATCTTGCCGACCAGGTCCAGGGACGGTGCCAGGGTGGCCTCGCCTTCTTTCCACTTGGCCGGGCAGACTTCGCCTGGGTGAGCGGCAACGTACTGGGCAGCCTTGATCTTGCGCAGCAGCTCGGAAGCGTCACGGCCTACACCGCCGTCGTTCAGTTCAACAATCTTGATCTGGCCTTCAGGGTTGATCACGAAGGTACCGCGGTCGGCCAGGCCGGCTTCTTCGATCAGCACGTCGAAGTTGCGCGAGATGGTCAGGGTCGGGTCGCCGATCATGGTGTACTGGATCTTGCCGATGGCTGGCGAGGTGTTGTGCCAGGCAGCGTGAGCGAAGTGGGTGTCGGTCGAAACGCTGTAGATTTCAACGCCCAGCTTCTGGAATTCAGCGTAGTTGTCAGCCAGGTCTTCCAGTTCGGTCGGGCAGACGAAGGTGAAGTCGGCGGGGTAGAAGAACACCACAGACCACTTGCCTTTCAGATCGGCTTCCGAAACGTCAACGAAATTGCCGTTCTTGTAAGCGGTGGCTTTGAACGGTTTTACTTGGCTGTTGATGATAGGCATCGGTGAATCTCCATGGTTTGTGAAGAGGTGTGTTTGAATTCGATGAAGTGAAGCTTACGCACAATCGATGGGCATGGCTCATTGGCAAAGTCGATGCTGTCGATTGCTTTTCTCTATAAAGGCTCACTATTAATAGAAGAAACCTTTATCGCCTGCTCCTGAGCTACATGGGGCCCAAAGGGCGAGGTTTCAATGTAGCGCATGGCCGATTTCATGTCCTTCCAGCCCACGTAGGCCATGAGCGACTTCAGGTCCCACCCACTTTGATGCGCCCATGTTGCAAAACCGCGACGCAACGAATGGCTGCTGTACGCCTCGGCGGCCAGGCCTGCACGCTCGAATGCCTGGCGCAGCAGCGCAATGACACTATTGGCGTGCAGCCCCTGCCCGCCCAGGTTGCCCCAGCGATCGATGCCACGAAACACCGGGCCTTGGGTCAGCGCGGCGCAGTCGATCCAGTCCAGGTAGGCCTGCACCGGGCAAAGCCGTTGCAGTGCAGGCGTCTGGAAGGTGCGCCCGGTATTGTCGCGGTCACTCTTGCTGCGCGGCAGGTACAGCGTGATACCGGCCCCGGCCACTGCCTTTACATGCTCGACCTGCAGGCGGCACAGCTCGTCACTGCGAAATCCGCGCCAGAATCCCAGCAGAATCAGCGCCGCATCACGGCGGCAGCGCAATACCTGTGCATGATCATGCACGCTCGCCGCCTGGCAGGCCTGTTCGTCCAGGCTGATGACCAGGCGCTGCAGGTCGGCCAGGTGCAAGGGTTCGGCCTGTTTCTCTTGCACCGGGTGCAGGGCGCGAATGCCCTTGAGCACCTTGCGCACCATCGGCGCCTTGGTCGGGTCGACGAAACCCTGGCTGGTGTGCCACTGCGCCAACGCTGACAGGCGCAGCTTCAGGGTGTTGACCGACAACGCGCCGGCATACGCGGCCAGGTAACGCGCCACGCTTTCGCTGGTGGCCGGAAGAAAGCCACCAAAACTCACTTCGAAATGTTCGATGGCCGCCCGGTAGCTGCGCCGGGTGTTGTCGCGCGTCGCGGCCTCAATGTAGCGATCTACATCACTCATGGTTCAGAACTGCCTGGGTTTCGTACTGCCCGAACGGGTCAAAAGCCGTCCGCGAGCGCATGACACGGGATAATACGCCAATATCCCGCTTTAAATAAGTGTAATAAATAGCTACCGACGAGACGTTAATTAGTATGTAATTACAGGATACATACCACAGTACGAAATCGTAGGAGCAGGCATGGCACGTGGCGGTATCAACAAGGCATTGGTGCACAAGGCAAGGCAGGCATTGCTGGCGCGCGGCGAACATCCGAGCATTGATGCCGTGCGCGTGGAAATGGGTAATACCGGCTCAAAGACCACCATTCACCGTTATTTACGCGAACTTGAAGAACACGAGAGCCCTGCTCCAGCCCTCAACGATGAGCTGGGCGAGCTGGTTGCACACCTTGCCGAACGCCTGCAAGGTCAGGCCCAGGAACGTATCGACCAGGCGCAGGCAGCGCTGCAAACGTATCGCCAGGCCCTGCAGCAGGAACTTGAAGGTGTACAGAAAAACCAAAACGATCTACAGGATCAGCACGCACGATTGAGCGAGCAATTGGCGCAGGAAAGCCAGTCGCTGCGACAAGCGCTTGAAGCGCTGCAGCAGGAAAAAACTGAAACCTCTCGCCTCCATCAGGCCAACATAGACCTGCAGACACGCCTGGCGGACCGCGACAAGCAGATCGAGTCCCTCGAAGACAAGCACCGGCATGCGCGTGATGCACTGGAGCATTACCGCGCAGCCGTCAAGGAACAGCGCGACCAGGATCAGCAGCGCCATGAAGGTCAGCTGCAACAGGCGCAGATGGAGTTGCGTCAAGCTCGCCAGACCCTGACTTTGCATCAAGAGTCGATTACCGTACTTAATCGCGATAACGAACGCCTGCTGGCTGAGCAGCGCAATACCGGTCGCGAATTGCACAGCTGCCAGGCACAACTGGACAAGGCGCAAAAGCAGACGGAAAAAGCGCTGAACGAGCAACAGAAAGCCATCACCCGCAGCGCACAACTGGAAGTACGACTGCAAGCGGCACTGGCGGACGGCGCAGGGTTCAAGCAAGACCTGAACGATGCACTGCAGCACAATCGCGTACTGGAATTGCTGCTCAGTCGCAAGGAAGCAGCACTGGAAAACCTGCAGGCACAGGCCCACAAGCAGCCGCCGGCGCCCGCCACCACCGATACCTGAAAGGCGCTGCCAGGCAGCTAGCCCTCCAGCATCCCGCGCACCCGTGCGGCCAGCTCATCGACGTTGAACGGCTTGATCAACATGTCCATGCCCTGCTCCAGCAGATCCTGGCGCGCCTGGCCATCACCGGCATAGCCGGTCATGAATAGCACCCTGAGACCCGGGCGGAACTGGCGGGCAATTTCGGCCAGCTGACGACCGTTGAGTCCTGGCAAACCTACATCCGTCACCAGCAGGTCGATACGCTCGCGACTTTGCAGCTGGGTGATCGCACCGGCCCCATCGCAGGCCTGCACGGTCGAGTACCCCAGCTCACGCAAGGCATCGACCACCAGCATGCGCACAGCGTCTTCATCTTCAACCACCAGAATGCATTCGCCCTCAGTGGCCCGCGGCGACAGCGGTGCGGCGCTGATATCTTCTGCGTCGATGACGCCTTGAGCCTTGCACGGCATGAACAGCCTGATACACGTACCTTGCCCCACGACGCTGTCAATGCGCACATGCCCTGCGGTCTGCTTCATGAAGCCGTACACCATCGACAACCCAAGCCCGGTGCCCTGACCGATGGGCTTGGTGGTGAAGAACGGATCGAACACGCGCGCGATCACCTCATCGGCAATACCGCAACCGGTGTCGCGCACGCTGAGCTGCAGGTATTCGCCCGGCAGCAGTTCACCTTCGCGAACCGCAAGCACCGTAAGCTCGCTGCGCACCCACAGCTGCCCGCCATCAGGCATGGCATCGCGCGCATTGATCACCAGGTTGAGCAGCGCGTTTTCCAGCTGATGTTCGTCGGTGCGGATCACCCGACCGTGATCCTGCAGGTCGATGTGCAGCGCGATGCTTTCCCCGATCGTGCGGCGCAGCAGTTCTTCCATGGACGTGACCATGTCATTGACCTGCACATCGCAGGTCTTGAGCGACTGGCGCCGGGCGAAGGCCAGCAGGCGCTGGGTCAGCGCCGCCGCCCGGTTACCGGACGTCACGGCCGCATCGATATAGCGTTCGACTTCATTGACACGCCCGGCGGCCAGGCGCCGCCGGATCAGATCCAGAGCACCCAACACCCCGGTGAGCATGTTATTGAAATCGTGGGCAATGCCCCCGGTGAGCTGGCCAATGGCGTCCATTTTCTGTGCGTGGCGCAGTGCCTCCTCAGCCTGTGCACGCTCGGCGATCTCGACCTGCAGCCGCTGATTGGCTTCTGCCAGTTCGCGGGTACGGGCCGCTACCCGCAATTCAAGGCTGTCGTTGAGTTCACGCAGTGCCTCTTCGGCATTGACCTGGGCGGTGATGTCGGTGTGCGTGCCCAGCCAGTGCGTGATGTGGCCACGCTCGTTGCGAATCGGCAAGGCACGCGACAGGAACCAGTTGAAATTGCCGTCCTTGCCGCGCAGCGGAAAGGTGTCCTCCCATACCGAGCCGGTCGCAAAGCAATACTGCAGATGCGCCACGACCCGTTCGCGATGGTCGGGGTGATGCACCGAACGCCAGCCCAGGGCGCGCATCGCCTCCAGCGAAGCGCCGGTATAGGCGTACCAGCGCTCGTTGTACCAATGGATGACGCCGGCAGGGTCTGCCGTCCAGGCCAATTGGCTCATGTTGTCGGCCAGGGTCCGGAACTGACGCTCGCTTTCACGCAACGCGTCGAGCTCGCGCTGGTATTCGCTGTCAGGTGGTGCTGGATTCAATGGCATTGCCGCCGGGGTCTGATTGCTCAATACAGGATCCATCCTCAAAACCATGCCCAACCCCACGCTCATCCTGAGTGTGGGGCGTAGATATTGCTAGTGGGACACCGGGCTGCGCATGGTGACAAACTCCTCCGCAGCGGTCGGGTGCACGCCCATGGTGTCGTCGAATATTCGCTTGGTCGCTCCGGCTTTCAGCGCCACGGCCAGGCTCTGCACGATTTCCCCGGCATCCGGCCCCACCATATGGCAGCCCAGCACCCGATCAGTGGCGCTGTCGACGATCAACTTCATGAACGTACGCTCCTGATCATCGGTCAAGGTGAGCTTCATCGGCCGGAAACGACTCTCGAATACCTGGATCGCATACCCTTTCTCGACAGCCTGCTCTTGCGTCAACCCCACGGTGCCGATATTAGGCAGACTGAAAACTGCCGTCGGGATGTGATTGTAGTCCACTGGACGATAATCCTCAGGCCGGAAAAGACGACGAGCAATCGCCATGCCTTCGGCCAGGGCCACCGGCGTCAGCTGCACCCCGCCGATAACGTCACCCAGGGCCAGAATCGACGCCTCGCTGGTCTGATAATGCTCATCGACCTGCACATAGCCATCCTTGTCGAGCTTGATGTCGACGCTTTCCAGGCCCAGATTGTCAAGCATGGGCCGCCGGCCCGTGGCGTAGAACACGCAATCGGTGTCCAGTGTGCCGCCATCCTTGAGGGTCAGCTTCAGGCTGCCATCGGCCTGCTTGTCGATGCGCGCAATATCGCAATTGAAGCGCACATCCACACCGCGCTTGAGCAGTTCTTCATGCAGGTGCTGGCGCACGCCGCCATCGAAGCCGCGCAGGAACAGGTCACCACGGTACGCCTGAGTGGTCTGCGCCCCCAAGCCATTGAAGATCGAGGCAAACTCCACGGCAATGTAACCACCTCCCACCACCACGATACGTTTGGGCAGCGCCTTGAGATGAAAGGCTTCGTTCGAGGTAATCGCATGCTCGCGCCCCGGCACATCCGGAACCTGCGGCCAGCCGCCGGTAGCGATCAGAATACGCTCGGCACTGTAGTGCGTGCCGTCGACCTCAATACCGTTGGGCCCGGTCAACCTGGCATGGCCTTCGACCAGCGTTACGCCGCTGTCGAGCAGCAGCTTGCGGTAAATGCCATTGAGCCGTTGTATCTCCTGATCCTTGTTGGCGATCAGGGTCGGCCAATCGAACGCTGGCGTATCCAGCGACCAGCCAAAGCCTTTGGCATGCTCGAAGTCTTCGGAAAAATGAGCGCCGTAGACCAGCAACTTCTTGGGCACGCACCCCACATTGACGCACGTACCGCCCAGGTAGCGGCTTTCAGCCACAGCCACCTTTGCGCCAAAACCGGCGGCAAAACGCGCCGCGCGAACACCGCCGGAACCGGCACCAATGACAAATAAATCGAAGTCGTAAGCCATGACTGTCCCCTTGAGAGGCCCACAGCATAACGGCTGCGCAACCACACGGAAACGAAAAAGCCACTGCGGCCTTCATGATGAACCGTTCAGGTTCATCAATCGTCCACAGTGGCTTCAGATTGACAGGCGGGAAGAATCAGAACGCCTTGCCAGTCTTGTAGAAGTTTTCAAAGCAGAAGTTGGTGGCTTCGATGTAGCCTTCGGCACCACCGCAATCAAAACGCTGGCCTTTGAACTTGTAGGCCAGCACATTGCCTTGGGCCGCCTGCTTCATCAGGGCGTCGGTGATCTGGATCTCGCCACCCTTGCCTGGCTCGGTCTGTTCGATCAGCTCGAAAATATCCGGGGTCAGGATGTAGCGACCGATGATGGCCAGGTTCGAAGGCGCATCCTCAGGCTTTGGCTTCTCGACCATGTCGCTGACACGGAACAGGCCTGGCTTGATTTCGTCACCGGCGATCACGCCGTACTTGTTGGTTTCCTGGGGATCGACTTCCTGAATGGCCACGATCGAGCAACGGTAGTGCTTGTACAGATTGACCATCTGCGCCAGCACGGTGTCACCGTCCAGGTTCACACACAGGTCGTCCGCCAGGACTACGGCGAAAGGCTCGTTGCCGATCAGTGGACGGCCGCTCAGGATGGCGTGGCCAAGGCCTTTCATCTCGGTCTGGCGCGTGTACGAGAAGCTGCATTCGTCGATCAGGCGACGGATACCGACCAGGTATTTTTCCTTGTCCGTGCCCTTGATCTGGTGCTCGAGCTCATAGCTGATATCAAAATGGTCTTCCAGGGCGCGCTTGCCGCGGCCTGTCACGATGGAGATTTCATTCAGGCCTGCTGCAAGCGCCTCTTCCACGCCGTATTGAATCAGTGGCTTGTTGACCACGGGCAGCATCTCTTTAGGCATGGCTTTGGTCGCTGGCAAAAAGCGAGTGCCGTAGCCGGCTGCAGGGAACAAGCATTTCTTGATCATATAAGTCCTTATGTAAGGCGTGGCATTGTCGGCGCAGTCTAATCAGGCGGCGCTCACCTTACAATGCCCCGCCACTGGCCTTCCTATACCATGGTAGAGAAATCCTCGCGCAGATAGTTCCATTGAATCGTAGATATTACGGCCATCAAATATCACCGCATTGCGCATGGCGTGACGAATCCGGATGAAATCCGGCTGCCGATACTGCTTCCATTCAGTCACCAGCACCACGGCATCGGCACCTTCCACGCAGCTGTACAACGAGTCATGCAATGCCAGCTGGCCGCTCTGCACAGCCTCTTTATAGCGCTCAGCCACAGCGCCCATCGCGGCAGGATCAGTGACCTGAACCCGCGCGCCGGCGGCCAGCAGCGACTCAATCAACACCAGACTGGGCGCTTCGCGAATATCGTCTGTCCCCGGCTTGAAAGCCAGTCCCCACACCGCGATTACCTGTTTTTTAAGTGCGCCGCGGAAATAAAGGTTGATTGCTTTGTATAACCAATGATGCTGGGTGGTATTACGCGCCTGCACGGCTTGCAGGATTTGTGCATCGAAGCCTTGCTGGGCAGCCGTGTGAATCAGCGCACGCACATCTTTGGGAAAACAGGAGCCGCCATAACCACAGCCGGCATATATAAAGTGCGTGCCAATGCGTCGATCACTGCCAATGCCTCGGCGAACCTGCTCAATATCCACGCCAACATGCGCGCATAAATCGGCCATTTCATTAATAAAGGAGATTTTGGTAGCCAAAAAGGCATTGGCGGCGTATTTGGTAAATTCCGCAGCGCGCACTTCCATGACCAGCGCCCGTTCGCGGTTACGCAAAAAAGGACTGTAAAGACGTTGCAGCAGCTCGGCCGATTGCGGCACGCTGCACCCGATGATCACTCGGTCAGGGCGCATGAAGTCTTCGATCGCAGCACCCTCTTTGAGAAACTCAGGGTTGCTCGCCACGGCAATGCGCACGCTCAAGCCGCGTCGGGCCAGGTGCTGATTGATGCGCAGTCCTACCGCCTCGCATGTGCCGACCGGCACGGTGGACTTCATCACCACCAAGCTTGCCTGCATCAGGCAGCGCCCGATCTGATCGGCCACCGCCAGTACATTCGAGACATCCGCCGAGCCATCTTCATGGCATGGCGTCCCCACGGCAATGAAGAGGATATCCGCCAGAGGCGTGCCTTCAGCCAGGCTGCCGGTAAAGCTCAACTGCCCGCTGGCGAGGTGTTCCTTGAGCATGGGTTCCAGGCCTGGCTCGTGAATCGGGCACTCACCGTGCTGCAGCCGGCGCAAGCGGGCCGGCTCATGCTCGACACATACGACACGATTGCCCATTTCGGCAAAGCAGGTGGCGGTCACCAGGCCAACGTAGCCGGCCCCAATGATGCAAAGTCGCATGCTCGTCACTCCTGACAGGGTTTGCGTCCATTGCATCGCCAACCGATTGCAGCGTCATGACCGGCACGCGACATCCACGTGACGCTGCATAACGTGCAATACATGGCGGAACGATGGCACCCCTGCCCGGTCCAACCCACATGAACCGTATTTCGTCATCCCTGTGCCCACACCTGTTAAAAGTGTGACGCAACGGGGTGCGCGAAACGTCTTTACAGCCCGATTCTTGAAGCGAACACCATGATCAGATTTTTGCCTGTTATCGCCGTACTGGTCCTCACCGGTTGCGCCACCGCCTCCCCTACGCATTTGAAGAACGGCCAGCAAGGATTGAGCATTGATTGCTCAGGCGAAGCCATGTCCTGGGCCAAGTGCTACGAAAAAGCCGAGGACTCCTGTGCCGGCACCGGCTATGAAATCGTCGGCACCGACGGTACCGCCCGCACCGAGCCCGAAGACCAGACCCTTGGCCTGGACGTCGGAAACTACAAGCACCGTAACGTGCTGGTAGTGTGCAAATAAGCCGCAACCGTCGGTAAGCGGCCAACGCACACAGGCATCAGCCCGAGATGCAGGCCTCGGCGGCACGCTGCACATCGCCGCCGCGCACTGGCAGGTTGTTGAGCCGCTCATGCACTTTGATCGAACTGCCGCCCGAGCGCTCTTCGATATCGACAATAGCGGCAGGCGCATCTGTCAGCTTTTGCGCCACGATCAGGCGCACGCCATCGCTACGGGTTTCTTTCAGTGGAGGGGTACGGCTGTCGCCAATCTTCTCGATGAAACAGGTGGCGTATTCATTCGGTTTCTTGCCGGAAATAACGCTCAACGTTGCCGGAGAATGCTCGATATCCTCGACGGACGCGCACCCGGCCATTGCCAGAGCCAGGATCACCACGGCCATTTTCATAAAATCCCTCCAAATCCAAAGCGCTTACGACACGCATTAACGCAATAAAATCCCGACACTGCGCACTTTTTGCCATCGCGGTACAAATAACTGTGAGCCAATTGGCAAAACCGCCAGCGCCTCGTGCTATCGTTTCGCTTTTGTAAAAAGCCTGTTGCGGAGACACCCATGAAGTTCGTACACCAGCGTGAGCACCTCAACGAAGACGACCTTGTCGTCATCGAATGCTCGCGGCCCTGCAATATACGCCTGATGAGCGACGCGAACTTTCGCAGCTTCAAGAACGGCGGCCGGCATACCTACCATGGCGGTGCCTTTGACCGGTTCCCGGCCAAGATCGCCGTGCCTAGCAGTGGCTTCTGGAACATCACCATCGACACCACCGGGCGCAAGCCCGACAAGAACCCTGGCCACAAGCCCACTTTTACCCATTCGATCAAGATCGTGCGTCGCTCGCATTCACATCTGAGCTGACCTTTGCCTATTCAGGAGTGACCGTGACAAGCCCTGCCCCGACCACCAAATTCGCCATCAGCTACAAGCTCAACGGCGAACGCCGTTTCGAATTCGCCCAACTGCAGTCGGCCTCGGTCGAAGAAGCACGTGCCGCGCTGGAAAAAATGCACGGCCAGGGCGATGACGTGATCAGCGACGTCAAGGTCAGCAAAGCGCTTTGACCCCGATGCGCCCCGCCAGATCAGTCTGGCGGGCCATGACTGCCTGATGCCCCTGAACGGCCCACCGCCATGCCTTCGCTGACCCTCGACCTGTTCGCCGACGACACCCCGAAGGGCCGCGAAAGCATCGCGCCGGCCGCCACACTGCTGCGCGGCTTCGCCCTGCCCGACCTCGAAGGCTGGCTGCCCCTGCTGGCCGATATCGAAGCAGCCTCCCCCTTTCGTCACATGCACACCCCGGGCGGTCATCGCATGTCGGTGGCCATGACCTGTTGCGGACGCCTGGGCTGGGTCACCGACCGGCGCGGCTACCGCTACACGGATCGTGACCCTTTGAGCGACCGCCCCTGGCCGGTCATGCCTGACCCCTGGCGTGAACTGGCAGCCCGGGCCGCCCGACAAGCAGGCTTCGACACCTTCACACCCGATGCCTGCCTGATCAACCGCTATGCACCCGGTGCCAGAATGGCCATGCACCAGGACAAGGACGAGCGTGATCACCGCTGGCCGGTGGTCTCCGTGTCGCTGGGCCTGCCGGCGATTTTTCAGTTTGGTGGCCTGCAACGCAGCGACAAGGCGCAACGCGTGTCGCTGTTTCATGGCGATGTGCTGGTGTGGGGCCGTGAAGACCGCCTGCGCTTTCACGGCATCCTGCCGATTGCCGAGGGTCATCACCCCTTGCTGGGCGCGCAGCGCATCAACCTGACGTTTCGCAAGGCCGGTTGACCGCTAGATACCCGATAACCACGCCTGTAACAGCTCGCAGGTCTGCAGCGGATGCTCCAGCGGCGGCAAGTGTCCGCATTCGGCAATGACCACCAGCCGGGACCCGGCAATGTGCCGATGCATGAACTGCGCCTCCTCCACGGGCGTGATCTGATCGTCCTCGCCCACCATGATCAGCGTGGGAACCCGGATCTGCTCCAGCAACGCCGAATAATCGCGACGGCCGATGATGGCCTGCTGCTGGGCGATGAAGCCTTCGCGGCCAACCGCCTGCGCCATGGCCCTTACCAGGTCAGCAGCAGGCGTGCCCAGGCTGCGCGTGTGCATCAGTCTGGGCAGCAATTGCGGCGTCACCCCCTTGAAAGTGCCCATGTGTGCCAGCTCCAGCAGACCGCGGCGTACACGTGCGCGTGCCGGGCTGTCGGGACGGGCCATGGTATCGACCAGCGCCAGGCGCTCCACCCGCTCAGGGGCCTGGCGCAGGATTTCCAGGGCGACGTAGCCGCCCATGGACAAAGCGGCCAGCGCAAAGCGTTCGGGCGCTGCGCTCAACACGCGGGCAGCCATGCCGACAATGCTGTTGTCCCGGGTCAGGTCTGGAATATGGACCGGTCGGTCTTTACCCAGCACTGCCTGTTGCTGCGCCCAAAGACGCGCGTCGTTGAGCAAGCCGGGAAGCATGATAAGGGGAAGTGTCACGAGCAATACCCTGCCTGCGCGATGCAAATGCGGGGCAGTTTATACAGCCGGCCGGAAAACGCCAAAAGCCCCTGATCGCTCAGGGGCCTTGTGCTTTGAAGGCTTACAGGGGAGGCGGTATGGTCGCCAGTGCCCCGATCAATATCGTTATCGCCAGGAAACCCAGCATGAAAATCGCCATCTTGCCCATCAGGTCGCCCCCATTGCACATCAGTGATCATGGCGTGAATGATGGACCTTGTGCTGATCCGGTTACAGAGGCAGAAACCACAATAAAAACCGGATCAGATCACGGCCTGGCGGCCTCGGCCTCCAGCTCTTGCTGATCACTGTACCGGTTGCCGATCCGTGCATGCGGCCGGCCGCCATCGGCGGCGCCCAGCACCACAACGATTTCATCCCGGCGAGGCGCATCGTCGATGCGCAGCTCCAGGGTCAGATAATGCGAGCGCAATCCTTCGTCGTCCTTGTGCATCATCGGCACTTGGATTGACGTGCCAACGCCACCACGCTTGTTGGTGAACGCCAGGTAACTTTTGGCCTGCACGGCATCACGCAAGTGATTACCGAAGCGCAGCGTGTGAATGATCGCCGAGGCATGCTCGATCTCACCCTCCTCACCCACTACCGCGGCCTTGCCATATGCCTGGATACGCTCGGCGCCGCCCATGGCCAGGCTCAGTTGCGTGACCATTAACTGGCCCAGGCCCGAACAATGCTCGCGAATCTGTGGCTTGAGGTCTTCGACAAACCCTGGGCCATGCCAGGGGTTGGTAATGATCGCCGCCACAGCAACCATCGTCAGCGGTGTCTCGGCTGTCTTGCCGCCCTCGGCCAGAACCTGCTCGGTATAGGTGACGATCTTGCGTATCTGAAATGCCATTTCTTTCTCCAGTTGTGCATGCCGTAATACGGTATGCCATTAGTCTGAAGGCGATCTCCCAGTCCAGACAGGCTCAGATCCGGATCATTCAAGCGGATCAGAACACGCAGAGAGTGATCATCTGATCTGCAAATAAATCCTGAAAATGCATCTGGTGTTGTTTTTCCAGTCTGGGCATCCTGATGCCCTTCACTTGCGCCAGTGCCAGCAGCCTTATGAAACGTTACGAACAGCTCGCCGAAGACATCGCCCAGATGATTCGCACCCGAACCCTCAAGGGCGGTGAAAAGCTGCCCTCGGTGCGCGTCGCCAGCCAGCGTTTCGCGGTCAGCCCATCGACCGTGTTCCAGGCCTATTACCGTCTTGAGGACCGGGGCCTGATCCAGGCGCGCGAGCGCTCGGGTTATTACGTGCGCGAGCACGCCAGCAAGACCCTGAGCGAACCGGTGATTCACGCCAACCCGGGCACCGGCACCGATGTGGATGTCAGCGAACTGGTGTTCTCGGTGCTGGCCAGCCTGCAGGACGCGCAGACAGTGCCTTTCGGCTCGGCCTTTCCGAGCCCTGACCTGTTCCCGCTGCAACGCCTGGCACGCTCCATGGCGCACAGCGTGCGCGGCCTGTCGCCTCACGCGGTCATTTCAGACATGACCACCGGCAACCAGGAACTGCGCCGACAGATTGCCTTGCGCTACCTCAACAGCGGCGTGCACCCGGCGCGCGAAGAGCTGGTGATCACCAACGGTGCGATGGAAGCCTTGAGCCTGTGCCTGCAAACCGTGACCCAGCCCGGCGACCTGGTGGCCATCGAAGCGCCGGGGTTCTATGCCTGCCTGCAAATGCTCGAACGGCTCAAACTCAAGGCCGTGGAAATTCCCGTGCACCCGCGTGAAGGCGTCGATCTCGACAGCCTGGCCGACAGCCTTAAACGCCTGCCGATCAAGGCGTGTTGGTTCATGAGCAGCCTGCAGAACCCATTGGGCGCGAGCATGCCGGACGCCAACAAACAGGCCCTTTACGATCTGCTCAAAGCCCACGATCTGCCGCTGATCGAGGACGATGTCTACGCCGAGCTGTACTACGGCGCCCGCGCCCCGCGACCGGTCAAAAGCCTGGACAGCGAAGGCTTGGTGATGCATTGCGGCTCGTTTTCCAAATGCCTGGCGCCAGGCTACCGGGTCGGCTGGGTGGCCGGCGGGCGTTATGCACAAGCAATCAGCCGCCTAAAACTGATGACCAGCATCTCCCCGTCGGTCCCGGCCCAGGCCGCGATTGCCGACTATCTCCAGCATGGCGGCTTCGACCGTCACCTGCGCAAGCTGCGTCACACCCTGGAAATGCAACAGGGCGCGATGCTCGCCTCGGCGGCCCGGCACTTTCCGGACCAGACCCGCGTCACCCGGCCGGGGGGCGGTTACTTTCTATGGTTCGAATTCCCGGAGCGGGTCGATTCGCTGAAGCTGTACCAGATGGCACTGGCGCAGGGCATCAGCATCGCACCCGGCCCGATGTTCTCGGCCACCCGCGGCTTTACCCATTGCGCGCGCCTGAACAGCGGCTATCCGTGGACCGCACAAAGCGAAACGTCGATGGGGGTGCTGGGCCGTCTGCTGGGGTCGTTTTAATGCAGCCTGACCCGACAGCCGCATTCACAAGCGGCTCAGTGCGCTTTGCTTATGCATCGCCAGGTGGCCGGTCTTGTCGCTTTGCACCTCGTACTGAGGCGCTTGCGCAGAACAATGCCGCTGCCGCCCCATGAACTCGACGTCTTGAGTGTGAACCTTGAGCACTTTGCCGTGTATTACGCCTGCCTCGGCGTTCCAACTGACAGCGTCGCCCTTCTTGAACAGCGTGGTCATGGTCGTTCTCCTGACAATCAATCCAGTAATTTCACCAACTGCGCTTCGATCCCTGAGGCCTGCACCTCCAGGATCGCCAGTGTCACCGGCAACTTGAACCGGCGCGGCCCGGCGCTGCCGGGGTTGAGGTACAAGCGCTCGCCGCGCCAGTCGATCAAGGGCTTGTGCGAGTGCCCGGTAATCACCAGTTTCACTGCCTGATCAAGGTTGGCGGGGACATCGGCGATGTCGTGCACCAGGTACGCAGGCCAGCCGCCCAGGACCACGTTCAGTTGGTCAGGCAACTCGGCAGCCCAGGCCGCCTTGAGGTCGTTATTGCCGCGTACCACCTGCAGCGGGGCGATCCGGGCCAGTTGCTCGACAATGGTGGCATTGCCAATGTCGCCGGCATGGATGATCTGCTCGCAGCCCTGCAGCGCGGCCAGCGCTTCAGGACGAAGCAAACCGTGGGTGTCGGAAATCACGCCAATCTTCATGCAGCCTCCTTGAGCCGGGTTGGCTCAGGCCAATCCAGGTCGATGTTGTGGATTGACCTCGACGCGCCCTTCGAATTCAGCTGGGCGAAGCCGCAAAGGCAGAGGCAGGCATTTCAGTTGCGTGCACGTCACGGCACACCCGGTTGCGGCCCTGTTTCTTGGCTTCATACAACAGGCTGTCGGCGCTGGCGAGCAGATCGCCTGGCGTGGCGGCGGTACGTGATGAGGTGCTGACCACACCGACACTGATGGTCACGCAACCCAGGACGCTGGCTTCATGGACCAGGTGGTCGGCAACAATCGCCAAGCGGATGCGTTCGGCCACCTGTGCAGCCTCATCGCACGCGGTGCCGGGCAGCATCACCACGAACTCCTCGCCGCCGTAGCGAGCGGCCAGCCCGGTCAGTGGCAGGTTGTCACGCACCAGGTGGGCAACGCGCTTGAGGCACTCGTCACCTTGCACGTGCCCATAGCGATCGTTGTACTGCTTGAACCAGTCGATATCCAACAGGATAAGCGCCAGGGGCGCGTGGTCGAGCGATTCGTGTGCCCACGCGTCGGCCATCGCCCTGTCGAAGTGACGCCGATTGGCAATGCCGGTCAGGCCATCGGTGTGAGCAATCAGCTCCAGCGCTCGGTGCGCCGCGCCCAGTTCATGTTGAGCCGCTAGCAATTGCTGGATCTGTCGCCAGATCAGATAGCCCAACCCCGACAGCACCACGATCAGCGTCCCGGTAATCAATACAGAGCGCACCACATAGTCCCACCACGCGGCATACAACGACTTGGACGACAACCCGGCGGCAATCACCAGCGGCAACCCGTCAACACGGTTATAGGCGTAGAGCCGCTCGATCTTGTCGACCACCGAAGTCAGAAACACAACATCGCCGTCTCGATGCGGCAGGTATTTGCTGAAGATTTCGCCTTTGGAAATATTGGTGGTGATCAGGTTATTGATCTGGGGCCGGCGCGCCAGCAGGTCGCCATTGTTGCGCGCCAGAAGAATTACGCCATCGCTCTCAACATCAAGACGGGCGAAGAAATCCTGGAAGTAGGCCACCGGCAGCGTTGCCAGCACCACACCGGCAAATCCGCCGTCGGCTGTTTCAAGGCGGCGACTGATCGGGATGATCAACTCCCCGGTGGTCCGGCTGACCACGATCGAGCCGACGTTGACCAGCACCGAGGGGTTTTCGCGATGGTAGATGAAGTAATCCCGGTCGCTGTTGTTCTTGTTGGTGGGTTCCCCGCTGAAGGAATTGGCCACCCAGTTACCCTCGCGGTCATAAATGAACAGCCCTTGCAGGCCTTCGACATCCACCACGTTGCGCGCCATCAAGGTATGCAGGCGCAACCGCTGCTCTGGACCCATGCCATAGACCTCGATCCGCTCGGCCAGGTTTCTGAGCGTGTTGTCGGCCTGGCGCACGGTGTCGATGGCATGCTGCTCAACGCCTTGGGCAACGTTGGAAATGCCAGCGCGGGCACTTTCCAGGCGGTCGTTGGCCGACTGCCCTATCTGCCAGGCAGTCGCCAGGCTCAAGCAAACGCACACCAGGGCAATGAATGCCACCAACCAGACTGACAGCGTCTTGTGCGGCAGTCGCTCCAGGCCAACTGGCATGCTTTTCATGAAACCTCGTTATTAATTTGACACTCTGTGGCCAGCATGCAGGTTCCATACCCTTGGGCGATGCCCTACACGGGTACACCTGCCACTGGCCGCCAACGCGGCCGTAAACCCTGCTCCTGAACCGTTTTTCAGTGTCGCCTTGCCCTGCAGTCGCCCTTGTCCAGGCCGATAAACGATCTTGTCGTTCGTCAAAACCGCGTTGCAAGCGGTCCTGTTTTTGCTTACCCGAGGTAGTACCCCCATGAATCCTTTGCGCCTGTTCGGCAAATCCGCCGCTGCCAGTGCAGGCGCCCTCAGCGTCGTGTGCACCTCAGGCGAACTGTCCGCCCCCGAAGGTGCGTTGTATTGTGCGACCGGCGAACGCTGCATAGGGTGGTATTACAGCTGTTTGATCGTACGGTCATCGCCAGCGCGAAAATCGCCATGGTGCCACTCGAATGCGCCGACATACGCCGTGGCGGTACACGCCCGTCGGCAATCCGGACTGACTGTGCAGTTCCTGAACACTGCACTGTCCAGCTGTCCATTTCCTCGACACACAATCGCCGCCAACCCCAATAAATGCGGGTTGGCACATCTCCTGCTGAGCCTCTCTCGACCGGCAACGCCACGCTCCCCTGTGCGGCGCCAATAACAAGCAAAACGAGGAGGCCTCATGCCTGATACGTCAACCCTGCTGCCCGACGCACTGTGGAACCAACGCCTGTTCAACGGTGCCTGGAGCGCAGGCCCCCTGCCCCCCAGCGAAGTGATCGAGCCGGCCAGCGGCGCCACGCTGGGCCATGTGGGCCTGGCCGATGCCGCCACCGTGGCGCACTCGGCCAAGGTGGCGCGCGAGGCGCAGGAGCACTGGTTTGCCCAGCCCTACGACGAACGTGCCCGCGTCTTGCGTAAAGCGGCACAACTGGCCGAACAGCACTTCGAGGAGATCGTGCAGTGGCTGGTCCGTGAAAGCGGCTCCACCCGGCCCAAGGCGGCGTTTGAAACCCGCCTGACCATCAAGGCTTTTTACGAAAGCGCAGGCCTGCCCTCGCGCAGCCAGGGCGAAGTGCTGCCGACCTCGCCAGGCCGCCTGAGCCTGGCGCGCCGCCGCCCGCTGGGGGTCATTGGCGTTATCTCGCCTTTCAATTTTCCGCTGTACCTGGCCGCCCGCGCCGTGGCACCGGCGCTGGCGGTGGGTAACAGCGTGATTCTCAAGCCTGACCCGCGCACCGCTGTGTGCGGCGGGCTGGTGCTGGCACGGTTATTCGAACTGGCCGGCCTGCCGGCCGGCACTCTGCATGTGCTGCCAGGTGCGGCTGAGGCCGGGGCGGCGCTGGTGGCCGAGCCGAATGTGGCGATGATCCAGTTCACCGGTTCCACCGGCGCGGGGCGCAAGGTCGGTGAAGCGGCCGGCCGCTACTTGAAAAAGGTGTCGCTGGAGCTGGGCGGCAAGAATTCACTGATCGTCCTGGACGACGCCGACCTGGACACCGCGCTGGCCAACGCCACCTGGGGCGTGTACCTGCATCAGGGGCAGATCTGCATGTCCACCGGCCGGCTGCTGGTGCAGCGCGGCATCTACGACGCCTTCGTCGAGCGCCTGACCGCCAAGGCTCGCAGCCTGACCGTGGGCGACCCGGCCAAGGGCGAGGTGCACCTGGGCCCGCTGATCAATGCCCGGCAACGCGACCACGTTTACCAGGTGGTGCAGGCCGCCCAACAGGCCGGTGCCCGCCTCGAGGCCGGCGGAGAGTCCGACGGGCTGTTTTTCCAGGCCACGGTGCTCAGTGGCGTGCAACCGGATAACCCGGCCTTTCATGAAGAAATCTTCGGCCCGGTGGCCGTCGTGGTGCCGTTCGACACCGACGAAGACGCCATCCGCCTGGCCAACGACACCGAATACGGCCTGTCGGCCGCGATCATTTCCCGGAATGTGGGCCGCGCCCTGAAACTGGGTGAACGGCTGCGCACGGGGCTGCTGCACATCAATGACCAGACGGTGAACGATGAGGTGATCAACCCGTTCGGTGGCGTGGGCGCCTCCGGCAACGGCACCAGCATCGGCGGCCCGGCCAACTGGGAAGAGTTCACCCAGTGGCAATGGCTCACGCTCAAGGGCGATGCGCCGCTTTACCCGCTTTAAGCAACCCCAACCTGTATCAACACCCACACGAGCACAATAATAATGAGCACACCTTCTCGAGCCATCAAAGCCGCTGTCACCCGCAGCAAGGGCGCACCGTTCGTGATCGAACCGGCGCGTATCCGTGAACCCAAGGACGATGAAGTGCTGGTGCGCATCGTCGCCACCGGCATGTGCCACACCGACATGATCGTGCGTGACCAGTATTACCCGGTGCCACTGCCGGCCGTGCTGGGCCATGAAGGCTCTGGCGTGGTCGAAGCCATCGGCCCGCAGGTGCGCGGCCTGGCGGTGGGCGACCATGTGGTGCTCACCTACGGCTATTGCGGCTATTGCAAACCTTGCGGTGGCGGCCATGCGTCCTACTGCCAGGAATTTTTCGGGCGTAATTTCAGCGGTGCCGACCCGCATGGCGGGCATGCGTTGCAGGATGAAAGCGGCGCCGCGCTGAACGATCACTTTTTTGCCCAGTCATCATTCGCCACCTATGCCATCAGCCGCGAGAACAATGCCGTCAAGGTGCCCAAGCAAGCCCCGCTGGCATTGCTCGGCCCGCTGGGATGTGGCATCCAGACCGGCGCCGGCGCTGTCATCAATTCGCTGAAAGTCACCCCCGGCAGCAGCTTTGTCGCCTTCGGCGCCGGCGCCGTCGGCCTGTCGGCGGTGCTGGCGGCGCGGGTGGCAGGGGCCTCGGTGATCATTGCCGTGGATGTGGTGCCATCACGCCTGGAACTGGCGCTGGAGCTGGGCGCCACCCATGTGATCAACAGCAAGGACCGCGACGCGGTGGCGGCCATTCGCGAGATCACCGGCGGGGTGAACTTCGCCCTGGAGTCCACCGGCCGTCCGCAAGTATTGCGCCAGGCCGTGGACGCCCTGGGCAGCCTGGGCTGCGTGGGCGTGGTCGGCGCACCGCCGCTGGGGACCACGGCCGAGTTCGACGTCAATGACCTGTTGCTTGGCGGCAAGAGCATCCGCGGCATCGTCGAAGGCGACAGCGTGCCGCAGCAGTTCATCCCGCAACTGGTCGAACTGCACCTGCAAGGGCGTTTTGCCTTCGACAAGCTGGTGAAGTTCTACCCCTTCGAGCAGATCAACCAGGCTGCCGAAGACAGCGAAAAAGGCATCACCCTCAAGCCGGTGCTGATGATCGGCAGCTGACGTACTGCCACTGTCACCGCCACGGCCCTGGCCGTGGCGGCCTTCCCTTCCCATTAGAAAAATAACAGGAACCGATCATGCGTTTTCCAGCCCTCCAGTCTTCGATTCTGGCGGCCAGCCTGTGGCTGTCTGCCAACGCCCACGCCGTCGACGTCAATGCCGGTGACTACACCGCCCTGCCCCCTGGCACCAGCGTCGCCGCCTGGTATCAGCAACACGGTCGCGCCAGTAGCTTCAACCCCGACGGCGGCGGCACAGTGTCTGACAACACCCGGCTGCGCAGCAATATCAGCATCCTGCGCCTGATCCACTTCACTGAAATCGCCGGGATCACTGTCGACCCGCAAGTCCTGTTGCCGTTCGGCCATGTCTATGGTGCAAAAATCGGTGGGCAATCGCTGGGCAGCGCCAGCGGCATGGCCGACCCGATCTTTGGCGCGACCTTCTGGCTGGTCAACCAGCCAGGCGCCGGTGCCAGCGGGCGCTACTTCGGTGTCACGCCGCTGCTGTATGTGCCGTGGGGCAGCTACCACAAGGGAGACGCGCTGAACCTGGGCGAGAACCGCTACAAGTTCGACCTGCAACTGGGCTGGGTCGAACCGCTGTGGGGCAAGACCTCGCTGGAGCTGTACGGCGATGCGGTGTTGTATGGCGATAATGACGACGCCGGCAGCGGCCGCCAGACCCTGGAACAAGACCCGACCTACCAGGTGCAGGCCAACCTGCGCTATGACTTCAACCCCAGCCAGCGCGTTGCCCTGGGCTATTCGGCCAGCACGGGCGGCAAGCAGTTCATTGACGGTGATTACATTGGCCAGAAGACCGAGGTGCAACAGGTTCGCTTCGAATTCCAGCAGATGGTCGCCCGCAATGTACAGCTCAGTGCGCAACTGACCCACGACGTGCAGGCCGAAGGGGGCTTTCGCGAGGATGTCGGCGTCAACCTGCGCGCGCTGCTGTTGTTCTGAGTGCCACCGCCAGGCTTTACACCGGTGGCTGTGCAGGGTTCTACTCAGCAGCCACCACTAATAAAAACCAGGGTGACTTGATGGATAGCCAACAGCTGACACATCCCCAGCGCCTTGCCGGCGTTCGCCAGCGTTGGCTTGAAGGCGCGCCCCTGCCTGCCGGGCTGCTGCCCGACCCGGTGGCCCGCTCCTGGGAGCGTTCGCGCGAGGCCGGGCTGAGCCCGTGGGAGCCGCGCCTGCACCGGCCTGACGCGCCGGTATTCACCCTCGATGACCGCGACAGGCAACTGGGCGCTTGCGTTCAGCCGGAAATCGAACGGCTGTGGCAAGTCTTCGGCGGCCAGTCGTGGACCTTGTTTTGCGTCAACACCCGCGGCGTTATCGTCCAGGCCCGCCACGCTGGAAGCACCGACACGCTGGGGCCTTTGCAGATCGGTCGGCGGATTCACGAGGCCGATATCGGCACCACCGCCCCCAGTTGCACCCTGGCCGAAGATCAACCGGTGGTATTACACGGCTGGCAGCATTACCTGAGCGAATTCGAGCGATTTTTCTGTGTCTCGATGCCGGTGCATGACGTGCAGGGCGAATTGATCGGTGCGCTGGACATCACCGGCATCGGTGAGCGCAACGCCCAGGCGGTACTTGACCAGTTGCGTCTTGCCGCCATGGCCACGGAAAACCGCCTGTTTGGCCATCTGGACGATTGCCAGATCCTCAGCCTGCAACACGACCCACGCCTGATCGGCACGCCGCTGCAAGGCTTGCTGGCGCTGGATGGCGACGGCCGGATTCGCGCGGCCAATGCCACGGCACGCCGTCTACTGGGCTTGTCCGGATCACTGGCGCACTGGCACCAGTGCTTTGTCCGCGACCCGTCGCCAGACGCGCAACGTCACACGCCTGGACTGGTGCAGCTCAATGACGGCTCCAGCCTGTACGCCCATAGAGTGGGCACCCGCGCGCGTGCCCACTCGGGGTTCAGCCACCATGACCTGACACCGCTGGGCCGCGACCCACAGCTCAATCGCCAGTTCGAGGCGGCACGCAAGGCCTTTGGGGCCAGCATCCCGGTGCTGTTGCTGGGTGAAACCGGCACCGGCAAGGAGGTCTTTGCCCGCGCCCTGCATGACGATCTGTGTCCGGACGCACCCTTTGTCGCGATCAATTGCTCGGCGATTCCGGAAAGCCTGATCGAAGCCGAACTGTTCGGCTACAGCGACGGCACCTTCACCGGCGCCCGCAAGGGCGGCGCCAGCGGCCGGCTTGAAGAGGCCCATGGCGGCACCTTGCTGCTGGATGAAATCGGCGACATGCCGGCCCCCTTGCAGACCCGGTTGCTGCGCGTACTGCAAGAGCGGCGCGTCACTCGCCTGGGCAGTTCGCAAAGCCGACCGCTGAGTGTGCGCCTGATCAGCGCCACCCATTGCGACCTGCCCGCCTTGATCGGCGAGCGACGCTTTCGCGAGGACCTGTATTACCGGCTCAACGGTTTCAGCGCTCACCTGCCCGCCCTGCGCGAGCGCAAGGACCTCATTCACCTGATCGACAGCCTGCTGCGGCAACTCGGCAGCCATGCACTGCACTCCGACAGCCTGGCCTGCCTGCAGGCCCAGCACTGGCCGGGCAATATCCGCCAACTGGAACAGACCTTGCGCCTGGCCTGTGCCCTGGCCGAAGACGGCAGCGTCATCCTGCCCGAACACCTGTGCGGTCTTTCGACTGGAACAGCGGCGCCTGTGGCATCGCTCAAGGCGGTGCAGCAGCGCACCATCGAACAAACCTTGCAGGCCCATGGCGGCAACATTTCTGCCACCGCCCACGAGCTGGGGATTTCACGTACCACGCTGTACAAGAAACTGCGCGAAGGCAGAAAGCTGACGTAGCCGGTGCTGTCCGGGTCAGCCCTTGATCAGGCGCGTGTCGAGGCCGAAGCGCTCCTGGCTGATAAGTCGATACTTGCCTTCGGCGAGTTCGCAACTGACCAGCAGGTTCCAGGAATGGCGGGTGACGGCAGAAGGAATCAATACGAAGGGGTGTTGCGCCAGCAAGGCATCGGCAAACTTCTGCTGGTTGGGCGAGGCGGATGCGCTCGACAGCCACACCGGGTTGGACACGTCCTCGGACTGCACGACCTTGATCAGGCTTGGTTCGATCACCTCGAAACAGGTGAGTACATGGGCCACGGTGTCCAGCGCATCGAAGCCGGCATGCACCGCCACCTCCAGGATGGCGGTCGAAGGATCCGCCGACGCGTAGACGACGTTGCGCCCCGCCGGGTTCCAGCGGCCGCCGAGCTTGTGGGCACCGATGCCGCTGTCCCAAGAATCCTTGTACACCTCACGGTCCAGGCGCCAGGCGTACCAGGCGCCGGACCAGGGCAGTGGGTTCACTGGTAAACCCCGTACTCGATGCGCTCCAGGTAATCCTCGACGGCCTGAAACCCCACGGGATTATCGATGACGTCCAGCGGCACGTTGCCGTCCAGGTACTTGCAAGGACGCCCCAGCCACTCCTCGGCCAGCTTCTGATCGCCAAACACATTGATGGCATGCTCCAGCACCTTGGCGTACTGGAAAGCGACGGCGCTTTGCTGGGAGTTGAGGTGAGCCGGTTGCTCACGACTGCCCTGTCGCTGGAGCGTCCTGACGGACTTGCCCACGATACGGCTCATGATCTTGCGGTTGGAATACAGATCGGAAAGCGACAGCATCTCCAGCACGTCCTTGAGCTCGAAACCCTTGGCGGTCAGCCGGTAGACCATCATCGGGCTGAGCTGCCCCGCATCGATGCGTAACAAGTACTCTGTGGGCGTGCGTTCAGAGGTGCGGGCTTGTGCGGTAATCATGGGGACATCTCCCTGTGCGACATATGGCGCGAGTGTAGCGCCATATGTCGCATCGCGCACACTGCATTGACAGAGAATGTCATCCACACCCATGAGTTGGCGCAGAACAGCCGTGAATCCAGGTAAAAATCAGGCAACGCAAAAAATCCGGCCCGCCTGGTGATCAGCGACTGGATGAGTGAGGGATTTACAGAACAAAGGTAGAGATGGCAGGGGCGGCTGGATTCGAACCAACGCATGGCAGGATCAAAACCTGCTGCCTTACCGCTTGGCGACGCCCCTGTATTGCATTGAGTGACTGGCACTCGACTGAACATTCCCGCCAACCCGGTTGCCGTGCTGTGCTGGAATGGCCGGCAATTTAACAACTTTTCTTACATCTGTGAAGCCCTTATGTCATAAAAAATTACTTTTAAAACAGCTGGTTACTGAATGGTCAGAATCCGGCTGCAGTCATTGGCCATTTCGGGCAGCAAAGTCTGGCCCTGTGAGGCCGGTTCATGGCTGAAACGGATCACTGTCCGGCTGCTTGTGCCGGCAGCCGTGACGGCACAAGCCCGCACGCAAATACCCCGAACCCTGCCCGTCGGGTGAAGTCGGAATCCTCATGTGGATGTACGCCAAGACAGGCGTGTGTCCGGTTTTTCCTACTCGGCCTGGCAGACTCCATGAACTCAACGCTCCCTCTCGGTGAACGGCAAGGCACGCCGCAACGCGACCCCGATGGCTATCTTGCGCTGGAGGACTATGCCGCCCTGGGCGATGGTCGCTCGGTGGCACTGGTGGGCAAGGATGGCTCCATCGACTGGTGGTGCGTGCCGCACATGGATTCACCGCCGTTGTTCGACCGCTTGCTGGACCCTGAAAATGGCGGCTTTTTCCTGGTGACGCCTGAAGGCGCCTACAGTGTGGAGCGCCGTTACCTGCCCGACAGCAACGTGCTGGAAACCCTGTTCCTGACCGAAACGGGCCAGGCGCGCATGACCGAATCGCTCAACAGTGGTCCGGCCGGGCGCCTGCCATGGGCCGAACTGGGCCGCCGCCTTGAAGGCCTGGAGGGTCATATCGACTTTCAGGTACGCATCAGCTTCGGCACCCAGGCCGACAAGGTCAGCCCATACGTCACCCCGACCGGCAACGGCAATGTGTTTCATGCCGGACGGGTGCTGGGGATGTTTCTGCACAGTGACAACCTGCACCTCGAAGAAAACAACGACCTGGGCATCAAGGCCCGGTTGCGGATCGGACAGGGTTGCAAAGAGGTGCTGGCCATTGTTGCCGGACGCGATGAGCCACTGGTGGTGCCGCCGCTGGAACTGATCGATGCGCGCATCGACGGTTCCGACCGCGAGTGGCGCCTGTGGAGCGAGGGTCTCACCTATGAAGGCGAGTACAAGGCATTGGTGACCCGCAGCGCGCTGGCGCTCAAGCTGCTGCTGTCCTCGCCCAGCGGGTCGATCATGGCGGCAGCCACCACCTCGCTGCCCGAACGCATCGGCGGTGACAAGAACTACGACTACCGCTTCGCCTGGATCCGCGATGCCGGATACACCATCGAGGCCTTTCTCAGCATTGGCGCGCAGCCAGAGTCCAAGGCGGCGTTCACCTGGCTGCTCAAGCGCCTGGCCGAACACGGCCCGCATGTGTGCTATACGCTGTGCGGCGACCTGACCGAGAAAGCCAGGGCGCTGGACCTGCCCGGTTACAAACACTCGCCGCCGCGGGTGGGCAACGATGCGACCGACCAGACCCAGCACGGTGTGTACGGTGACATTTTCGAGACGGCCAAATGCTTTATCGACACTGGCAACATTCTTGATGCCACCAGCGCCACGACCTTGTCAGCCCTGGCTGACCAGTGTGCCGACCAATGGCGGTGCAAAGACGCCGGCATCTGGGAGCTGCCCGAGCCGCAGCACTACAGCATGTCCAAGATCAGTTGCTGGCAGGCCCTGAGCCGCGCGGTGGAGCTGGCCCGCGACGGTCATCTGCCGACCACCTGTTGCGAACGCTGGGACCGCGAGCGCCAGCGCATCGAAACCTGGATCGAAACCCATTGCTGGAGCGAAGAGCGTCAGGCCTACCTGTTCTATCCCGGCAGCGACCGTCTGGATGCTTCCCTGGCGCTGGCGGTGCGCTTCGGCTACCCGCATGCCGGACGCCTGCAAAGCACTCTGGACGCGGTGGACCGGGAATTGGGCTGCGGCGCCTTCCATTACCGCTACACCGATGTCGAGCATGAGGAAGGCTGTTTTCTGGCCTGCAGCTTCTGGATGGTCGAGGCCATCGCGCTGCTGGGTGATCGCGACCGGGCTGCCAGACTGTTCGAGGCCACGGTGCAGGGGCTGGAGCGCGGCGTGGGCATCTATTCGGAGATGGTTGACCCACACACCGGCAGCTACCTGGGCAACCTGCCCCAGGGCCTGACGCACCTGGCGTTACTGGGCGCGGCGCGAGCGCTGTCCGGGTCCAACCACCGCCGCCAACCGGCATGAAAAAGGCCGGTGACGTAAGGTTGTCATTGCGCCTTACATTACCGGCCTGTTTGTAGACCGCTTGTTTTTTATTCCGTGGGCGACTCGGTATCAATGAACCCAGGCACTTCGGCCAATTCGAACTGGCGCTGCTGGTGGCGGTCGGTGCCGCGTCGGGCCGGCAGTTTTTCCAGGACCTGCGGCTGGCCGGTTTCCAGCGCACGCTCAATGGCGGCCACCACCCGCACATCGCGCCAGCCTTCCTGGCCATCGGCTTCGGGCATCTCGTTATTGAGAATGCAGTCGGAGAAATACGCGGTCTCGCCGGCAAACTGATCCACCACCGGTTGCAGATGTTCACGGGTGTTGTCGCCGATACGTGCCCGGTAACCGATGCT
Organism: Pseudomonas viridiflava; assembly: GCF_900589395.1. GTDB lineage: Bacteria > Pseudomonadota > Gammaproteobacteria > Pseudomonadales > Pseudomonadaceae > Aquipseudomonas. Next base: position 275,637 of record NZ_UUIS01000075.1, on the reverse strand, counting down.
CACGCCCTCCCCGTAGCCAAAGCACGGCGAGGCCTCGACCTCGCCCTTGCTGCCGATCAACTGGAAACGCTCACTGTCCGGCAGGCTGTAGCTGACCGTGAAATGCGCCAGCCGCTCGCCCGCAAAGCGCAAGACCGCCGTCACCGTATCCCAGGTGCTGATGTCCCGGCCCGGCGTTTTGGTGCCAAAGGCGCTGACTTCGATGGGTTCGTCGGCAAACAGCTGGCGCACCATATTCAGCGGGTAAGGCCCCATGTCGGGTACAGGGCCGGCACCAAAACCATGCTGCGCCCGATGATTGCTGGTTTTCACTGTCTGGGTGAAGGTCGAGGTAAACAGCCGTGGCTCGCCAAAGTCGCCAGCCCGAACCCGCTCGATGATCTCCAGCGTGCCCGGCTCATGGTGCAGGCGATAAGCAATCATCAGCTTGGTGCCGGTGCGATTGGCCGCCTCGATCATGGCGTGACAATCAGCCTCGTTGGTGGCCATGGGCTTTTCAAGCAGTACATGAACACCCGCCTCCAGGGCCGGCAGGACAAATTCGCGATGACGAAAATTGGGCGTGGCAATGTAGACGGCATCGACTTCACCGGACTTGAGCAGCGCGTCATAGTCCTCATACCGATAGGCCTTGAGCCCGTACAAAGCCGCCAGTTGATCGGCCTTTTGCGGATCGCCGGTCACCAAGGCGGTCAGCACCGAATTCTCGGTCTGACCGACGCCCGGCATGAACGCCCCTTGGGAAATCGATCCGCCACCGACTACGCCGTAGCGAATCTTGCCGTCTGCTGTAGGCATCCTTGAATCTCCTCTTGAATGGGTAAATGTTGACAGCCCTTTCAAGATTGGCCTGTGAGGGGCCGGGAAGTTCAGTGGGATTTTCAGGAATAACGACCAGCCCCACCGCGCTGCTCGATACCATCGTGTAGGACCGGCTTCAGCCGGGAATACTGCAGACCGGGCGCCACATGCCTCTGGACAGTCCCGGCCCTTACAAGCGCTATCAGCCTGCCCTCACCTGCTGCAACACCACCTGCAACGGATGCAGCACCACCTTGCCGTCCTGGCGCTTGACCTGGCTGCGGCACGAGTAACCATCCGCCACCAGCCCGCCATCCGTCGCATGCCTGGCCACCAGCGGTTGCCAGGACTGCCCGTAGATGATGGCCGAAGTGCCGGCATTGCGGGTTTCATGCCCGTAGGTGCCGGACATGCCGCAGCAGCCGCTGGGCAGTACATCGAGCTTCAGGCCCAGACGCGAGTAGGCTTTCTGCCACAAGCCAATGCTGCCCGGCTCGTTGGTCTTTTCGGTGCAGTGCGGCAGGAAGTGGAACACCTTGCCGGTGTCTTCGCGCTCGGGCAGTTGTGCGGTGGCCAGCCATTCCTGCGGCAGCAGCACCGTGGGGGCTTCGGCGCCTACGGTCTTGGCGTATTCCTGGCGATAGACCAGGGTCATGGCCGGGTCCAGGCCCACCAGCGGGATGTCGAAGCCCTGCAGGCGGCCCAGGGTCTGGCTGTTGTAATGGGCGGCCTTTTCAAAGGCGGCCATGAAACCCTGCACCTGCAACGGCTTGCCGTTGGGGGCATAGGGTGCCAGGTACACCTGGTAGCCCAGGCGGCTGATCAGTTCCAGCCAGTCGGCAACCAGGGGGGTCTCGAAATAACGCGTGAAGGCGTCCTGCACCAGGATCACGGTGCGCTCGCGCTGTGCGGGGCTCAGGGCCGCCAGGCGCTCGGGCGTCGCAATGCCGACGTTCCAGCGGGCACAGGCGGCGCGCAAATCCATCAGGCTCAGCAGCGGACTGTCGACCATGCCAGCCACGTGCTCCAACAGGTAGCGCACCGGTCTGGCGCTCATGGTGGCGTTATACAGCCTGGGGAAACGCGCCAGGTACGGGATGGTGAACTCCAGCGAGCCGATCAGGTAGTCCTTGAGCGGGCGCAGGTAGCGGGTGTGGTACAGCTCGAGAAACCGTGAGCGGAAGTCCGGCACGTTGACCTTGACCGGGCACTGCCCCGCGCAGGACTTGCACGCCAGGCAGCCGGCCATGGCGTCATAGACTTCGTGTGAGAAATCCTGCTGGCCACGGTGCCGGGCCAGGCTGTTGCGGGCCTTGCCCAGCAGCCCGCTCAGGGCGTTGCTGGAGCGGGCCTTGAGGCTGGCCGCCAATACGTCGATGTTCTGCTCGCCCTGCAGGCGCAGCCATTCGCGAATCAGCGAGGCACGGCCCTTGGGCGAGTGGATGCGGTCGCGGGTGGCTTTCCACGACGGGCACATGGCGTCGTTGGGGTCGTAGTTGTAGCAGGCACCGTTGCCGTTGCAATGTACGGCGCTTTCATAGCTCTGCCACACACGCTCATCAATGGTCCGGTCCAGCTCGCCGCGCAACTGCACTTCATCGACCAATGTCAGGCGGGCGGCCGGGACTGTGGCCGGCGTGGCGATCTTGCCGGGGTTGAGCTGGTTGTGGGGGTCGAAGGCGGCCTTGAGCGCCTGCAACGACGGGTACAGCTCGCCAAAGTAGCCCGGCACGTATTGCGACCGCAGGCCCTTGCCATGCTCGCCCCACAACAGGCCGCCATGCTTTTGCGTCAGCGCCGCCACCTGGTCGGAGATCGGGCGGATCAACGCGGCCTGGGCCGGGTCTTTCATGTCCAGGATCGGCCGCACATGCAGCACGCCGGCGTCGACGTGGCCGAACATGCCGTATTGCAGGCCGTAGCTGTCGAGCAGGTCACGAAATTCCTGGATGAAGTCGGCCAGGTTCTCCGGTGGCACGGCAGTGTCTTCCACGAACGGCTGTGGCCGCGCCTCGCCCTTGACGTTGCCCAGCAGGCCGACGGCGCGCTTGCGCATGGCGTAGATACGGCCCATGGCGGCGTGGCCCACCGCCAGGGTATGGCCCAGGCGCACTACCGAGGTGTCGCGCTGCAAATGCTCGACGAAACCGTGCACCCGGCGTTCGACGTCGTCCAGGTCATCGCCGCTGAACTCGATCAGGTTGATGCCCAGGGTCGGGGTTTCAGGGTTTTGCGGAAAATATTCGGCCACGCCGTGCCAGACGATGTCCTGCATGGCCAGCATCAGGACCTTGGAGTCGACGGTTTCGATCGACAGCGGTTTGAGCGCCATCAGCGCCTTGGCGTCGCGCAGTGCATCCATGAAGCCGGCGTAGCGCACATTGACCAGGATCGAATGCTTGGGGATGGGCAGCACGTTCAGGCGCGCCTCGACGATAAAACCCAGCGAGCCTTCCGAACCACACAGCACGCTGTTGAGGTTGAAGCGCCCGTCGGCTTCGCGCAGGTGCGCCAGGTCGTAGCCGGTCAGGCAGCGGTTGAGGGGCGGAAAGATGTCCTTGATCAGTTGCGCCTGTTCATCGGCGATGCCCTGCGCGCAGCGATACACCTCGGCGCCGCGATCGTTGCGGGCCTGCTCGGCGGCCACGGCCTGATCATCCATTACATGACTGTACACGCGGGCGCCGCCGAGCAGCACGGTGGACAGGTCCAGTACATGGTCGCGGGTCTTGCCGTAGGTGCAACTGCCCTGACCGCTGGCGTCGGTGTTGATCATGCCGCCGATGGTGGCGCGGTTGGAGGTCGACAGTTCCGGGGCGAAGAAAAGCCCGTGCGGCTTGAGCGCGGCATTGAGCTGGTCCTTGACCACACCGGTCTGCACCCGCACCCAGCGCTCCTCGACATTGATTTCCAGGATGCGGTTCATGTGCCGCGACAGGTCGACGATCACGCCATCGGTCAGCGACTGGCCATTGGTGCCCGTGCCGCCGCCGCGCGGGGTCAGGACAATGCTGTGGAACTCCGGCCGGGCGGCCAGGCGCGCCACGATTTCGACGTCGCCGCTGTCGCGCGGAAACACCGCCGCTTGCGGCAGGCGCTGGTAGATCGAGTTGTCGGTGGCCAGCACGGTGCGCAGCCCATGATCACGGGCAATGTCGCCGGCAAAGCCTGCACCGGCCAGGGCCGTGAGGAAGCGGTCATACAAGTCGGCCTGTCCGGTCGCGGGTGTGAGCAAGGCAATCATGGCGTACTTCCTGTCTCGAAGACTTTTTATATGCAGAACACGTATGCTGGCGCCAACGCCCGGCTACGGCCTATCAACGGTTGAGGTGGATTTTCAGCCACAACCGACGTACTGGCAAATGTAAAACCCGGCGGGTTTGCATGAGTTTCATGAATGAGCGATGTTGACACCTATGAACCCAAGACGCTTGACCCCTTCGATGTCGCTGCTGATCGCTTTCGAGGCGGCAGCGCGCCATGGCAGCTTCACCAAGGCAGCCGAGGAACTGACCCTGACCCAGAGTGCGATCAGCCGCCAGGTGCAGGCTCTGGAAGCGCAACTGGACGTCGAGCTGTTCAAGCGCGAGGGTCGGCGCATCGAACTGACCACGGCCGGCGCCCTGTACCAGCATGAACTGGCCGCTGCCCTGGGGCGGATCCGCAGTGCGACGTTGCAGACCATCGCGCATAAATCCGAAAGCGGCACCCTGAATCTGGCGGTGCTGCCGACCTTCGGTTCACGCTGGCTGCTGCCGCAGATGCATGACTTTTATGCCCGGCATCCAGGGTCTGTCGTGCATATTCATTCACGTATCGCCCTGAACGACCTCAGCTCAGCCGCTCAGGACATGCACGCGCTGATCTGCGCAGGCAACGGCAACTGGCCAGGCTATATCGCCCACCCGCTGATGGCCGAGACCTTGCTGGTGATCGCCAGCCCCGACGCCCTGCCCGGCCATGCCGACATGCACCCACAGGACGTGGCCCAACATTCGCTGCTGAGCGTGGTTTCGCGGCCCAATGCCTGGTCGGACTGGTTCGAGCATAACGGGCTGAACCATCACAGCCTGCGGCCCGGCCCGAGCTTTGAGGTCACCTCGCACCTGATCCAGGCCGTGGCGGCCGGCATCGGCATCGCCCTGGTGCCCAGCGTGCTGGTGCGGGACGAACTGGCCCGTGGCGAACTCGTCAGCCTGTTCGAGCCGATGAACAGCGGTCGCAGCTATTACCTGGCGTATGCCACACGGTTTCAGAACCTGCCATCGTTGTGTGGGTTTCGGGACTGGTTGCTGGCCAATACGAACACGTGATCTGTAGGAGCGCGCTTGCCCGCGACCGGCTGCGTAGCAGTCGTAAAATTTCAGCGTTTCCGAGATTTCTGCGAGCGCTACGCACTCGGTCGCGGTGGTCCGGCATACCGGCAAGCGCGCTCCTACCTGGACTGTATTTGCTACACGACAGCGCTGTGCCTTAGCGGGTGTCAGTGACACAACGCCAAGGCAAGGCTTACACCGTTTGGCGCCTTTTCCCGGCTCAAGCCGGTCCTGCATGGGTTATGCGCAGCGTCGTACTGCCTGCTCTGTGCACACTCAATGCCCATTCTGATCCCACACCCAATCCCATAACCCGGGCAGATGCACGATGCTCTGGCCATCCTGCACGGTACGGGCCATGGCAGCGCGCTGCAGTTCGGCGGGGTTGTCATAAAAGGGCTTGCTTGCCAGGGGCACGCCGGTCTGGCGGGCGCTGTCGATAAGGATCTGCAGGTATTCCTGGACGTGCCGGGCGCTGTAGCGGTTGATGTCATGGAAAGTCACGACCACCGGTGTGGCGCCCTCCACTGCCGGCAACTCACCCCGCACGATGCGCTCGCGCACCAGTGACATCTCGCGCAGGAAGTGCGCACGGCGCCGAGGGCTCATGTTGAACCCCCAGATCTTGCCGTCGTTGGCGCTCAGGTCGGTCAACAGCACATGCAGGCCGTGGCGCTGGTAGGCGGCAAAGGTGCGCTGGTCATAGTTCCAGAACGGCGGACGCACCAGGGTGGCCTGCTGGCCGGTCTGGGCCTGGATGACGTACAGGCCGTCGGTCAGCGACTGCTCCAGCACCTCGGGACTGAGAGAGCGGTGGTTGGTGTGACGGGGGGTGGCGCTGTGAAACCCCAGGATGTGCTGTTCACGACCCTCACGGCGCATCAGTTCACGGCCCGTTTCGGTTCGCCCCCCGCCAATAGCGCCGGTCTGCACAAAGAACACCGCCTTGATACCGGCCTGCACCGGGTTATCGGCCAGCCCGTCGAGCACCTGCTCGGTGGGATTGTAAAAGCCCGAACCACTGGGGCCGTCGTCGAAGGTCAGGACAAAACGCACCGGCGGCACGTGCCGCAGCTGCCCGGCTGCCTGTTCGGTCAGGGGTAGAGGTGAGCCGATACAGCCCGATAACAGGCAGGCGGCAGACAGCCAGAAGGCGGCAACAACGGTTTTCATGATCGACCCGGGCAGCTCCGCTCAGGGAAGGCTTGAGCGAAAAGCTGCACACACTAGCGGCCGTCGTGCGTTAACACCAGCGCGACATGTGGTGTCGGGTATCAGGTCGGGCAACTGACCGTGCCGTTGTTGAGATTCTGCTTGTGAATCTGGTAATCAAGCGTGGCCTTGCCATTGGTCCACTTGAGGGTCATGACCAACAGCGAGTCGAAGTCGTCGCCGGTCCAGTCCTCGATCAGCGTGGTTTTCTTGCCTGAGGCCTCTTCGGCCACCTTGTTGACCAGGTCTGGCAGGTAGCCATGCGACCAGGCGGTGTAGATGGTCGCGTCGTGGTACTTGGCTTCCATCAGCTCGTGCGCCAGATCACTGGTGTCGTTGGCACTGAAGTCGATGTTCACCGGCAAGCCAAGCTTGATCGCACTGGGACCGATGGTCATCAGCGGGCGAATGTAGCTGTAGGAATGGTCGCCCTCGCCCTCTTCGACCTGGCGGCTGGGGTTGGCGGCAAAGATGAAGTCGGCCTTGCCGAACTCGTTGGGCAGCAACTCGGCCAGGTCCAGCGCACGATTGAGGCCCTGGCAGTTCAACTGCCCAAGGCCCATGGCGGGTTTCTCGGCATGACGCAAAAACACCAGGGTCTGGGTTCCGTTCTTGGATTCGGCATACACGCCCTGGCCGCTGGAAAACCAGAAGACCGCCGACGCGCTGAGCGCCAGCGGCAAGACCAGCCAGCGGCCTTTGCGCCAGTGGCCCAGGGAAGAGGTGAGACGCTTGATCATGTTAAGAATCCGGTGCAGGTTTTTATCAATGCAATTTTGTCCAGTCACTGCGGCAACATTGCCAGACCTGTGGCTTCTTGAATCCATCCGTTGATGAGGTCGTGGATGCCTAGCAACAGCCTTCATTAAGGCTAGTGGCTGTATGTTGCGGTATGAAGAAGACCTGCATCAGAGTCGAAAAAAGGCACACTGTTGCAAGCATCAGGGAAAAATATGACATCGAGCGTCAAAAAAACATGAAGGGATGGCGCCCAAACCCAATGTCGACCGGCTGTTGACGGCTCATTTCGCGCGCTTGATGCGCTCCCATATCTGGTTACGCCGTGTTTCAAGCTCGGCGCTGACCGCTTCCAGGACGAACATTCGACCGATCATGTCGGCATTGGGGTAGACCGTGGTGTCGTGCCATAACGCGGGAGCGATCAGGGCGTCGGCTTTCTCGTTGCCGTTGGCGTAATGCATCTGATTGGTGATGTTGGCAATCACCTCAGGCCGCAACAGATAGTTCATGAAGGCATATGCGGCGTTCTCGTTGGGCGCGTCGATGGGCATGGCGACCATGTCAAACCACATCGGCGATCCTTCCTTGGGGATTACATAATCGATCACGACAGGATGGCCGGCCTTCGCAGCCAGCGCCTGGGCTTGGGAAACATCACCGGAAAATCCCACGGCCAGGCAGATCTTTCCTTCAGCCAGGTCGGCGATATAGCTGTTCTGGTGTAAATAGCGCACGTAGGGGCGTATGCCTGCCAGCAGCGCTTCAGCCTTGGCGTAATCGGCCGGGTCCTCGCTGTGCGGTGGCAACGCCAGGTAATTCAAGGCGATAGGCAGCATCTCGGAGGCANTGTCGATCAGGGCAACACCGCACCCGGCCAGTTTTTTTATGTTTTCAGGCTTGAGCACCAGATCCCAGGAATCAAGCGGCACATTGTCGCCCAGCGCAGCCTTGACGCTGGCACGGTTGAAACCCATGCCGGTGCTGCCCCATAAATAGGGAAAACCATGGGCATTGCCGGGGTCATTGACCTGCAAGGCCTTGAGCAATACCGGGTTGAGGTTGTTCCAGTTGGGCAACTGACGCCGGTCCAGCGGCTTGAGTGCGCCGGCCTCGACTTGCCGGGCCATGAAGTGCACTGAAGGAAACACGACGTCATAGCCAGAAGCACCTGCCAGCAATTGATGATTGAGCTCTTCATTGCTCAGAAAGGTGCTGTAGTTGCCCTTGATACCGGTGGCCGCCTGAAACCCCTTGAGGGTGTCGCTGGCCATGTAGTCCGTCCAGTTATGGATATTGACGGAGTCCGCCGCCTGGGTGAAGGGTGACGCCATCAGCAATCCCAACAGGGTGATTCTCAGCATTGCACAGCCCTCGCCTTCAAGACCTCAGCATGCCTTCCAGGGCCCGGTGCAGCAATGAAAAACCCCGGGGGTTAGGGGACAAACATCGTTTCAACCATGACACACATCAACAAATCGAACCAATAAGCGACCGTTTGCCTGATTGTTCGATGTCTGTCGCAATGCAGTGCTATTTTCAGTGCTCATTCAAGACATTTCTGACAAACCTGCAGGAATTTGTCCGCCCCCGGGTTGCGACACACGGCCCTGCGCAGAGACGTCTTGCCCTGACACTCTGGCATCGGATGGTGCTCGTCTGTAACAGGTGGGTCTCATGAACAAGGTCACATTCCCCAATGCCTGCCAGCTCATGCGCTGGCATTTTCACCCTGTAGGCTTTGAAGCCAGCATGGATGCGCCCTGCAGCATGATCGCCCGCCTGTTCGATCGCGCCAGCGGCGAAACCCTTGTCGCCATTGCCGGCCTGCCCTGCGCCACGGTGATGAATGCCCGGGACGTAGAAGTCATTATCGAAGCCATCGAGGCCGAAATGGAGCTGTTCAGCCTGCCTGGCACCCTGCTGCAATTGTCTTGATCCAGCCTGAGCCCTGCGTTGCCCGGCAATGCAGGGCTTGCGTCGGTCACGCGGTACGAAGCGCGGGCGTCGTGACGCCCGCTGCATGATCGGCAACGGCCATGCGGCAGATGACAGCGGCGAAGCGGCTATCGACCTCAGCGAATCTGACTGAGCCTGAGCGCCTCGCCTACGCTTTCAAGCATCTTCGGCACATCCTGGTACCAGTCCAGCGCATAGCCCAGGCGCAGGTACTGGCGGTGCAGGCCGCTCAGGCTGAACAGTTCGCCCGGCGCGATGACCAGCCGCCTGGCCAGTAACGTGTCGAATACCTGGCGCACGTCGACCCCTTGCTGGGTTTCGGCCCAGATGCCGCTGCCGCCCCTGGGCATTTCAAAACGCACCCGGCAGCCAAGATGCTGATCGATCAACAGACCCATGGCCTGCATGCGTTCCTGCAGCAGTACACGCAACTCGACCAGGTGCTGGTCCAGCCGTCCGCTGTTGCACAACCGTGCAATTGCCTTCTGCCGCATCGGTGGCAGGTCGAAGGCGCGCAGCAGGAAGTACTCCTGCCACAGTGACTCGAAATGCCTGCACAACAGATAACCATAGGGTGCTTCCGGCCCCAACAGTTTGTCGAAGCTGCCGAAAATCAACAGCCGCTGTGGGTCGATCAATTCGCGCAGGCACATGTCGCCGATGTCGAAGGCCAGCTCGCCATGACTGTCGTTTTCCAGCACCCAGACCTGATGGCGGTTGAGTCGATGGGCCATGGCCTGGCGGTTATGCAGCGGCGCGACGCTGCCACGCACCGGGTTGAGCCGTGAAGACAGGATTGCCAGGCTGATGGTGTGCGCCTCGAGCAAGTGCTCCAGCTCGGCCAGGCGCACGCCGCCTTCTTCGTCCAGTGGGATTTCCACCACCTGCACCTGCAAGGATTGCAGCAGTCGCAGCAGAGTCCAGCTACAGGGCGACTCTACCAACACACTGCTACCGGCCAGACGCAACGTGTGCACCACCGCCTTGAGCATGCCCAGCAGGTCGGGACCGATGTAGACCTGCTCGGCATGCCAGCAATCCTGAGCGTCGTGGGTGTAGCGCGCCGCCAGTGCGCTGCGCAGCTCCATGTCGCCGAACGGCTGGAAGCCGGTGTCCAGGCGCTGCGGGTACTGGCGCACCAGTTCGCGCTCGGTGTTGAGCAATACGCCCTGGGATGCCAGCAACAGGCCCGGCTCGTCGCCCGACAACATGCTGACCCCAGGCTTGCGTACATTGTGGTGAAGCTTGTCGAGCACACTGTCGCCCTCGCCGGCCAGCGTTTCTTCGACGCTGGTCGGCAAGGCGTAATAACCCGATTTGGGCACCGAACAGATACGGCCCTCTTGTTCCAGCAACGCGTAGGCACTCTGGATAGTCGAAATCGACACCCGCAAACGCCGGGCCAGTTGCCGCAACGAAGGCATCTTGAGGGTTGAATCGGTCTGTACCTCGTTGATCAGGCGAACGAGGTAGCGATACACCGCCTGGTAGGCGAAATCGTTTTTGTCTTTCATGGCAGGCAACCGGGGCGAGCAATCGTGGAAATCAGGCACCGGGGACGCGTTCAGCAAACGGCCCGGCATTGGCATGGCGTGACAATCAGCGGCCTGTGAGCCTGACGATCTGAAGCTCGCCACTGTGTGAGTCGATACGCCGTATGCGTCGCTGATCGGGGTCAGCCAGGCGAATACGGGCAATGATGGAGGCAGGGTCGGTCATAGTCAGAGACCGGCGCTTGTAAAGCCCTTGCAAGCCCGCCAGGGTCAGCCCGCTGATCTCCACCAGCCACAACAAGACCTGGTCCGGCGCGCTCTGGCCATCCAGCGCCCGGTGCAGGTCGGCCAGGGCCACCAGCATCCCGGGATGACAACGTCGCAAAAAGGCCTCCAGCCCTGCGCCCCGGTCGACAAAAGGGGAAAACAGCATGCACACCAGCTGCGCCTCGCTCAGACCGTAGGCCTGCTGGGCAAAATCGGCCGCCAGCTCGCGCCGCGCCTCAAGCTGCGGGGCACCATCGTAAGCGGCCATGGCTTGTTCGATCAGCCGCGCCGGCATCTGTTTGCTGCGCATCAGGCTGCGCGCCAGGATCAGGTAGTCGGCAAGCCCGTCGGCATACTCGCGCTGTTCGACCCACTGCGCTCGCAACCCGTGCATGTGAGCCATGAGCAAGGGGTTGGCGCAATCGGACTCGCTGAAGCTGAACGCCAGGTCTTCGAAGCGAAACGCCAGAAACTCGGTCAGCAGGTTCCAGTGGTCATCGGCCTTGCCGCATATAAGGTCGTTGATGGGCACAAATATCGGGCTCGACGGTGTCGCGGGCACTGACGGCGGCCGCACACCGCATACCTGCGATTCGTCTTCGCCATACAGTTCATGCACCCAGGCCTGACCGATATGCTCCAGGCTGCGCATCACGCTCTGCAGGTTCTGGTTGCGCCAATGCCCGGTGTGCAGGCCGCTGCCCTGGGCCACGCGCATCAGCCAGGTAATGTAGTGTTTTTGCTCCTTGCGCGAATCGCCACTGACCACCGCGTCAGCGCCATTGCCCCAACTGACGGCACGCCCCAGAAATTGCGCCAGCCCCAGGTAGCAGCTGTTGCAGAACGTGGTGCGCGCATCGCCGGCGGACAGATGTCCGGCCTGCAGCATGTCGCATCGATTCTGCTCGCGACCGGCAGTGGAGAATGGCAAGTCCGGTTCGAAGGCATGGGTGTATTGATGGTCGAACACCAGCATTTCGACGCGCGGATCGTCATACAGAAACAACGCCGAATAGACCCGATGAATGTTGCCCATGACTGCCGGAGTGATACCGGCATGGCGCAGGGTCGCGACACGCAGGTTAAACGTGCCTGGCGCCCGGGCGGCAATGCTCAGTTGGGCGGCGCGCAACAAGGCCACGGTATAGGCGCTGTCCTTGCCGCCGCCAAACGCGATCATGACGGTGAACGTACTGATTTGCTCGATGCCACCGGCGGCCACGATCAGGCGCTGGATCAGCAACTGCAAAGCCGTGCGCTCGGCCCGGGTAAAGTAACCCAGCAGGCGTTGCAGCACTTGCTGGTAGACATAATTCATCGCTTGTTCGTGAATGGCACTCATCATGCTGGCCCTGCCCGTCGCGAAATTGAAGTCGCCGATGCAGCGAGACGAAATAGACAATGGAGCTGACAACTGAACATGGCTCATTCCCTGAGTAGTAATTATCAACTCATTATCAATATCACTCCGGCGATTACAAGTGACCGCCTGTGGGCACCCGCTTGACACGACGCCGACAATAAACACATCAAACTAAACAGCGCCCTGGCCATTCACTTTATTTAAACGTTTTCAACGGCGCCCGGCCGACAGTGCCAAGTCCCTGTATTAAAAGACCCGAAGCGGCTGCACGGGCACGTGCAGCACTGACCAAAAAAGCGACCCTGCGAAAATAGCATGAACACCTGAAACAGCCCGGGCAGGACATGTGTAATAACACGCCTGGATACCAGACCGCATCACGGATCGATAGCGAACTTTCCTACAACAACGACAGACCTGTGTAGGAATAAAAAGCCCAACAAGGTAGTGATTGGAAACAATCACGGCCTTGACGCAGCGCATTGGCGTTGGCAGTTCGGTCTGCGAGATGCCTGATTGAGCACGTGCACCGTCTGATTCTTTCGCACTTCAAGCCACTGCGCTCAAAGCGATTATTGAAGAATGGTAATCGTGAAATGAAAAACCTCTTGCCCTGCCGTTTGCGTACTCATGGCCATGGTGCTGGCCATAGGTGTTTTATTCGGTGGAAAGCCGCTATTCATGGAGGTCTTGGCGACTTTCCATCATGGCGAAAAACAGGATCGTGAATGCGCGCCCGCAGCACCATTGCCAAGGCGGACGTACAGGACGGGAGAAACCAAAGGGCATGGCAGGCGGCCAGTTTTCAACCTGTACCGGATAACGTAATGAGCCAGAACCACGCAAAACAGGTGACGGCATGAAGCGCACTTTCAAGCAATCGCATGATGGCAGGCCAGGCTACACGTGTGCCTGATCGGGGTGAATCACGATGACCACCCCGATGATGCGGATCAAGCGTTGTCCAGTTCCAGGACGGCACGTCCGCCGATCGGGCAGCCATCCATGTAACGGTGTGCCTGCACCACCTGCTCGAAGGCATAGGGGCGAATCGCCAAGGGCTGCAAGACACGGTCTGCGGTCAGTTGGTTGATGTCACGCAGAGCCCGTTGCAACGACTCGGCATCCTGGTCGATGCCCAGCTCCGGCTTACCGGTAAAATTGCCCAGGCAATGCACATAGAACTGAATGTTCTTCTGGAACGCTGCACAGGCCGGAAACGGCGTCTGGTTGCCGCCTTGCAGGCCGTACAGTACCAGGCTGCCACGCGGCGCCAGAACATCGCCCATCAGCGACATCTGCGGGCCGCCAAGCCCGTCGCACACCACGTCCACACCGCGATTGGCGGTGTATTTGTTGATGGCCATCAGCAGGTCCTGCTCTTCGGTGACCACCACCTTGTCGGCCCCCAGCGCCAACAGGTAATCGCGCGCGTCATCGGTCTTGGTGGCGGCAATGACCTTTACCCCCAGCGCCTTGCCCAGTTGCACAAAGCACGGTCCGGCGCAGTGGCTGGCGTCGGTGACCAGCACAGTCTGGCCGGGCTTGATACGTGCCAGGTCGACATAGGCGAAATAGGCAATCAGCAAGGGCGTGTAGTGCACGCTGGCCTGGGCCGGGGTCAGTACATCGGGATAGCGGGTCAGCGCGGTGCGCGGCAGCACGATGACTTCACCGTACACCGGATGTTCATTGGGGTCGGCCGCCGGAAAGCTGGCCACCTTGTCACCCACGGCCAGGTCGTCGACCCCGGCGCCCAAGGCGGTCACGACCCCGGCCATTTCATAGCCAAGGCCTGCGGGCAGGCGCGCTTTGGAACTGGCCAGGTTCTGCCGCCAGAGAACGTCGTACCAGCTGATGCCAACCGCCTGGACGCGTATTTGCACTTCGCCAGGCGCAGGCAGCGCGGCGGGATGCTCTTCGAGCTTGAGCACCTCGGCCGGGCCAAACTGGTGAAAACGGATCGTGCGGGACATTGAGAACCTCGCCTTGTGAACCTGAATGCCCTGCACTTTATCCGGGCTTTTCCGGCAGAACCAGTCAGTGGCTGTTAATAGTCGACATGCCTGTCATCGATTCGCAATAGATTCGATCTGCTGTCGAGACGTTCCCTTCCCGTTACAGGCGGCGGCCATTGTTCGCATGTGGCCGGCACTTTGCAACCGTCCGGCGTCTTTGGCCGACACCCTGCCGGCCTTAATTAATCGTTCCGCCCTCGTGCCGTTTGCCCGTACTATGCGCACCGGTGTCGATATAAGGCGTTTTCCTACAGCCTTGCGCGACATGTCCGAATCGACAAATGGCCCGAGCCCCCACGTATGAACCGCAATGACCTGCGTCGTGTCGACCTCAACCTGCTGATCGTCTTTGAAACCCTGATGCACGAGCGCAGCGTGACCCGCGCGGCCGAAAAGCTGTTTCTCGGCCAGCCCGCCATCAGCGCTGCCCTGTCACGCCTGCGCGGGCTGTTCGACGACCCGTTGTTCGTGCGCACCGGGCGCAGCATGGAACCCACCGCCAGGGCCACGGAAATCTTCAGCCTGCTGTCACCGGCCCTGGACTCGATTTCCACCGCCGTCAGCCGCGCCTCGGAATTCGACCCGGCCACCAGCAATGCGGTGTTCCGCATCGGCCTGTCCGATGAAGTGGAGTTCGCCCTGCTGCCCTCGCTGCTCAAACGCCTGCGCTCGGAAGCCCCCGGCATTGTGCTGGTGGTGCGCCGGGTCAACTACATCCTGATGCCGGCCTTGCTGGCCTCAGGCGAAATCTCGGTGGGCGTCAGCTACACCAGCGACCTGCCGGCCAACGCCAAGCGCAAGGTGCTGCGCCGCAGCCGCCCGCAAGTGCTGCGCGCCGACACCATCCCCGGCCCGCTGAGCCTGGACGACTTCTGCAACCGTCCGCACGCCCTGGTGTCGTTTGCCGGCGACCTGTCGGGGTTCATGGATGAGTACCTGGAAAAGCTGGGGCGCAAGCGCCATGTGGTGCTGGCGGTGCCGCAGTTCAACGGGCTGGCCACGTTATTGGCCGGCACCGACATCATTGCGACGGTACCGGACTATGCCGCCGAAGTGCTGACCGCCAACGGCGGGGTCAGGGCCGAAGACCTGCCGCTGGAGTCGCAGACGTTCGAGCTGCACATGGCCTGGCGCGGGGCACAGGACAATGACCCGGCGGAGAGGTGGTTAAGGTCGCGGATTCAGATGTTTTTTGGCGACCCTGAGAGTCTCTAGGCGTTGTCGGGTGGGCTGTTCATCTGATCATTTCTGCCTTTCCAAAAACCATGGAGCTCCATTTACTTCCAGTGGATGGCTACATTGGGGGCACATCTGAGGGCATGCTTTGGATGGTTTGAAAAGGATGCCCCCAATCTAAGCCTAAGCTCCCGTCCCTCTTGGTCAGTTGGATCAAGAGTTCGACAACCATCGACCCCAGCTTTCTTATTATCGACTACTCAGGTTAAACAAAAACAAATCGGCAGACGTTCAATCACTATGGCAACGATCACGCGTCCTGCAAAATCAGGTCGGCGCCCTTCTCGGCCACCATCAGGACTGCGGCGTGGGTATTGCCGCTCGTCACATTGGGAAAAATCGACGCATCGACAATGCGTAGACCATCGAGACCATGGACTTTAAGCCGTTTATCGACCACTGACGTCTGTACATCCGCCCCCATCGCGCACGAACCGCACAGGTGATAGATCGAACCGCTGTTTTCGCGAAAGTACTGCAACATCTGTTCATCGCTTTCGACCACTGGCCCCGGCAGTACTTCTGCAACCGTGATGCTTTTCAAGGCCGGCGCCTGCATGATTTTGCGCATCAGCCGACTGCCCTGGATCACTTCGTCGATGTCCTTTTGTGTGCTCAGGTAATTGGGATCGATCAGCGCAGCGTCGCGGGGGTTATTCGACTGGATCTCGATATGCCCACGACTCGTCGGACGGCAGGGATTGAAACACAACAGGAAGCCGGAATACGGCTCGGGCTTGAGGCTGGCCTTGTTGTTTTTCGGGATCTGGTACGACAGCGGATTGAAGTACAGTTGCAGGTTAGGGTCGGCCTGCGACTCGTTGCCACGGAAGAAACCACCGGCCTGGTTGACGCTCATCGCCAAGGCACCCTTGCGGGTCAGCAGGTATTTAAGGCCGAGCTTGAACTGCCCGAACAGCGAGCTGAGCTGGTCATTAAGCGTCGGAATGTTGGCCTTGTAGTAGTAGCTGACGCACAAGTGATCCTGAAGGTTCTGCCCCACCGCCGGCAGGTGTTTGACGAGCGGGATCTGGTGCCTGGCCAATAACGCCTGATCGGCGACACCGGACAGTTGCAGAATCTTCGGTGTGTCAACGGCACCGGCGCAGAGGATCACCTCCTTACGCGCCTGGAAGGTGCGGACCACGCCGTGTTGGGTCACGGAAATGCCGCTGGCCCGCACGTTCTCGAACAATACCCGATCGACCAGTGCGTAATGCTCGACCGTCAGATTCGGGCGGCTGAGTGCGGGATGCAGATGCGCAAAACTACTGGAACTGCGCTGGCCGTCCTTGGTGTTGACATCGTAGATACCCGAGCCTTCGAAGTTCGGCCCGTTGAAGTCGTCACTCTGCGGGTAACCGAGTTCATCGCACCCCTTGAGAAACACATCGCAGATCGGATGGGTCTCTCCCTTCATCGGAGTGATGCTGATCAGGCCGCTGCCGCCGTGGTATTCGCTTTCGCCCGATGAGTGATTTTCCAGTTTGCGAAAATACGGCAAAACGTCCTTGAAACCCCAGCCATCGTTGCCGTTGGCGGCCCAGTCATCGAAGTCATGGGCTTGACCACGGACGTAGATCATCGCATTGATCGAGCCCGAACCGCCCTGGACCTTACCGCGCGGAGCATAAATTTCACGATTGTTGAGCTGCTTTTGCGGCTGGCTGTAGTACATCCAGTTGAAGGTCGGGTTGTAATACATCTTGGCAAAGCCGACCGGGATCTTGAACCACAGCGAACTGTCCTTGCCGCCCGCTTCCAGCAGCAGCACCGTGTATTTGCCGCAGGCCGATAGCCGGTTGGCGAGGATACAACCGGCCGCGCCGGCGCCAGCGATGATGTAGTCGTATGTCATGCACGGTTACCGCGTAAGTCGTTATTAAAAAAACACCCATTCCCGCAACTGAACGACGGGAAATCCCGTCAGCCTCTGGCCGGCGCTGTGTCTTTGACGTCTGCCGGGGCCGGTGCCATTTGCAGGTGCAAACGCTCACCGGTATAGGGCGAATGCCTGCGCACCACGTCCATGTTCAGCTCCACCCCAAGGCCCGGCTCGGTGGACGGGATGATGTAGCCGTCCTCCCACTGCAGCGGCTTGGTCAGGACTTCGGCGTGGAAACCGCCCCAGGTCATGATGCTTTCCTGGATGAGGAAATTCGGGGTACAGGTTGCCAATTGGAAACTCGCCGCCGCGCCAATCGGCCCGTTATAAAGATGCGGTGCGATCTGCGCGTAATAGGCCTCGGCCATGCTCGCGATCTTCTTGGCTTCCAGCAGCCCGCCGCAGCGGGCCACGTTCATTTGTAGAATCGACGCACCGCCGGCCTGCAACAGCTTGAAGAATTCGTACTTGGTGGTCAGCCGCTCGCCCGTAGCAATCGGAATGGTGGTCCTGGCCGCGACTTGCGCCATCGCCTCCTCCTGACCCGGTGGCACTGGCTCTTCAAACCATAACGGGTCGTACTTCTCCAGGCGCTTGGCCAAGCGAATCGCCGAGGACGGGACCATTTGCCCATGGGTGCCGAACAACAGGTCGCACTTGTCGCCCACCGCTTCGCGGATCTTTCGGCAGAAGGTTTCGCAGCGCTCCAGTACTTCCAGCGAAATCTGATGACCGGAGTACGCGGTGTACGGCCCGGCCGGGTCGAACTTCACGGCGGTGAAGCCTTTATTCATGTTCTCGATAGCGCATTCGGCAGCCAGGTCCGGGTCGTCGTAGTCGTACTCACCCTGGCTGTTGACCGGGTACAGGTAGGTGTAGGAACGCAGACGCTCATTGACCTTCCCGCCAAGCAATTCATAGACCGGCTTGTTCGCCGCTTTGCCGATGATGTCCCAGCAGGCCATCTCCAGGCCGCTGACCACGCCCATCATGGTCAGGTCGGGACGCTGGGTGAAACCGCTCGAATAAGCCTGACGGAAAAAGCGTTCGATGTGATGCGGGTCGTGGTTGAGCAAGTAGCGTTCAAACACGTCTTCAATGATCGGCAGCATGGCTTTGGGGCCGAAGGTAGCAGCGTAGATTTCGCCAACGCCTTCAATGCCGCCATCGGTCTTGAGCTTGACGAACAGCCAATACATGCCGCCGATGTGCGGTGGCGGGACGGCAACAATATGGGTTTCAAGGGCGACGATTTTCATCTCAGGCACCTGTTTTATTCGAAGATTGACGATTGATACGCGCGCGCAGGGTCAGGGCCGCGACGGTCCCGATCAGGCCGACGGAGGCGATGTAGCCGAAATACAGCTTGTAACCAAGGGCGCCGGGGAAGTGTTCGGTGAGGTAACCGTTGATCAATGGAATGAAGGCGTCCGGCAGGTAACCGACCACCGATACAATGCCGATGGCCAGGCCGGTAATGCGCAGCGGAATATTGCAGGTGTCGAGGATCGCCCAGTACAAACCGCGAATTGCATACGTCATAAGGCCGATGAAGATCACCGTACCAACCAGCAGGCCCATGCTGTTGAGCGCCGGGAACACGATCAGGCCGACCATCGCCAATGTCGCGAGGAACAGCGCCACGATTAGCACCGAAATGTTCGAGAACTTGTCACCGAGCCAGCCGCCACCGATACCGCCAATCGGGCGCATCCACAGCTTGATGGTGGTGATAGTGCCGGCCATGACGGCGGTCATGCCGCCGCCCTGCAAATAATCGGAGAAACTGTAGGTCGCCCAGAAGATGTGGTAACCGCAGAACACGATGGCCGTCACCAGCCACAGCTCAGGGATTTTCACCAGTGTGGTCAGGTCGCCGAGCAGGTTGTATTTACCCTTTTCCACAGGCGCGGTGTCCTCCATCGCCTTCGGATCCTTGATCAGCACCAGCACACCGCCGATGGCGATACAGGTGAAGGCGTAGAGGTAGACCACATGCTTGAAACCTTCGGCGGCGGACTCGCCACGGGTTTCAGTGGCGAACGCGAACAGCCCCAGGGCGATCGTTGCGAGCAGCGCTTCGACCAGGCCGCGCCCCCCGTCGAGGATGCCGAAGAACCGGCCCTGTTCAGTCTGATGAGCAATCATCTTCACCCGCTTGAGCACCGAGGCCCAGAACGTCAGGCCGGTGGTCAGGCCCCAGCAACCAAAGATGATCATCAAGCCGGCCATCGACGGTGCCGTGGAGTACCAAAGCCCCAAGGCTCCGGTGGCCACCAGCGAAAAGAAAATCAAAAACCGCGGCGCGATCCGATCGGCCAACCAACCGCTCGGCAAATAGCTAAGCAGGAAAATTGTCCCGAGCATCGAGTACAGATAACCCAGCTCGCTGTGGTTGATCTGGAACACCTCGAGCATGGTGGTCTGGTAAACCTGGCGCAGGTACAGGATCGGGTAGATCGCCCCGGCGGCCAGCACCAACAGCATTAACTGGATGTAGCGACTTCCCTTGTCACTGCGGTTTTTTGCGGCCGCGTTCAAACCCTGAACAGCGGCAACAGTGGTTGCAGGCTTGGACATCGATGAGACCTCGGGCAGCCCGGTGGGCCGGGCGCCCCAATAATTGTTTTTATAGGTTTGGAGCAGTAACAAGCGCAAAGCTACAAGCGGCAAGTCAAAGTCCGCTGCCGTTCGCTTTCACTTATCGCTTGAAGCTTGCAGCTACCGTCTAGTACTTCATCACCACAAGTCGGGTCTGGGTGAATTCGAGCATGCCATGCTTGCCGTCATCACCGCCCAGGCCCGAACGTTTCCACCCGGCGTGGAAGCCCTGGTAAGGGTCGGCCGGTGTCCGGTTGACGTACAACTCACCGGCCTCGATGGTGTTGGCGACTTTCAGGGTGGTGCGATAGTTCTCGGTGTACAGCACCGATGACAGGCCGAACTGGTGGTCGTTGGCCATGGCCAGCGCTTCGTCGATATCGCGGTACTTGAGCACTGGCAGCACCGGGCCGAAAATTTCTTCCTGGATTATTTCCATGTCCTGGCGACAGTTGCTCAACAGCGTCGGCGGGTAGAAATGGCCGTTGCCCTCAGGAATGAAACCGCCTGTTTCCAGTACCGCACCGTCGGAGACGGCGCGCTCGACCATGGCGTGGATGTTTTGCCGCGAGCTTGCGTTGACCAACGGGCCCATCAGGCTGGCGTCGGTGGCGCGGTCGCCAAACTTGACGGCGCTGATTCTGGCTTTGAGCAACCCGAGAAATTGCTCGTAGACACTTTCCTGCACGTAAACCCGCTCCACCGCCGTGCACAACTGACCGCAATGAGTGGTCTTGGACGCGACGATAGCGCTGGCGGCGGCTTCAAGGTCAGCGTCGGCTTCAATGATTGCCGGGGTTTTGCCGCCCAGTTCCAGGGACGGCTTGGCAATGTTGGCCTTGCAATAGTCGAGCACGATCCGCCCGGCGTTGACGCTGCCGGTCAGGGTGATCAAGCCGACGGCTTTGTGGGTGCAGACCGTTGCGGCGGTGGCATGGTCCATGGTCAATATGTTGACCACGCCGGCCGGTAAACCGGATTGCTGCACAGCCTTGGCGATTTCAAACGCCGAGGTCGGGGTGTTGTTACTCGGGCGCACCACCACGGTATTGCCGGCAATAAGCGCCGGGGCGATTTTGCGCAGCAAGGTGTAGACCGGGTAGTTGAACGGAATCAGGCAGGCGACCACACCAATCGGTTCGCGGTGCAGGAAGAGGTTTTCGTTCGGGGTGTCACTGGGAATGATCTCGCCTTCGATCCGCCGCGCCCACTCGGCGTGGTAACGGGTGATTTGCGCGGCGTAACGGGCTTCGGTGCTGGCGTCGCTGACACTTTTGCCAGACTCGGCCGCCAAGGCGGCACCGATGCTCTCGGCGCAGGCCTCCAGGGCGTCGGCGAATGAGCGCAAGTGCTCGGCGCGTTCGATGCTGGTGAGCTTGCCCCAGCGCTTCTGGGCGGCGGCGGCAGCCTCGACGGCGGCGGTTGCTTCAGCGTTGGTGGCGGCCGAGACCTGACCGACCAGGGCTTCGGTGGCCGGGTTGTAGACCGCAATCAGCGCATCGCTGGCAGGCTCAATGAGGTGACCGTTTACAAAGTTTCGCTCAAGTCGCATGTGAATCGCCCATCGTTGTTTTTATCCAGTTCCCGCAGTTTTGGCGTCCTGAGGGGGTTGAACAAACGATTTATTGAGCGGGGTAACATTCAAAAAATGCAGGTTACGCGAGAAGCAATCAAATTTCCCGTGAAGGTTGGGGGTCAACCGGCGGCGGTGGAGGGTTCGAGCTGCCTTTGCGCCAACCAGATTTCCTCCTGCAACCACTGACTGAACACCTGCAATTGCGGCATCAAGGTCTGCTCCGGCCGAGTCACCAACCAGTAGGATTGATGCCCTTCCACATGCACGTTCAGTACCTGGGTCAACTGCCCGCTGGCAAGCTCCGGGGCAACCATGTGCCAGTCGGCAATGGTGATACCCAAGCCGTCAGTGGCCGCACGAATCGCCAGGTCCAGCAGGTCGAATTCATAGCCGCCCTGGGTATCCACGCCGCTGATTTTCGCCGCGTCGAGCCAGTGTTTCCAGGTCAGATAACGCTGGTCTTCCCGGGCCAATACATGCAGCAAGGTCAGGCGATTAAGGTCGATGCCGCGCTCACTCCATTCCCGCGCATACAAGGACGGAGCACACACCGCAATGTGCCGTTCCTGGAGCAGCAGTGAGCTGTCCAGCCCATCCCATTCGCCATCGCCAAAGCGGATCGCGCAGTCCAGGGTGCTGGTTTCCGCCAGGCTGTCCTGCAAACGCGTAGTGATGCTCAGCTCCAATTCGGGGTGCTTCTCACGCAGCCGTCCCAGGCGCGGCATCAACCAGCGGCTGGTGAAGGTTGGCGGTGCGTTGATGTGCAGGCGATTGGCGTGGGACTTCTGCTGGATGCTACGCACCGTCAGCTCGATTTTGTCGAAGGATTGATGCAACGCCCGCAGCAACATCCGGCCGGCGCTGGTCAGTTCAAGGTGGTGATGCCGGCGCTCCAACAGATTCTCGCCGAGCTGTTCTTCGAGCTGGCGCACCTGGCGGCTGACGGCACTTTGCGTGACGTTGAGCAGCTCTGCCGCCCGGGTAAAACTGCCCGTACTACCGGCCACTTCGAAGGCTTTGAGCGCATTGAGCGCGGGCATTTTGCGTTTCATGAACAGTACTCGCGCTGGGGCTGACGGGCCATAAGCATCCCACGGCTTGCGGGAAATTTCCCGAGTAACATGAATTTTTGTGTTGTGCAGGCCGATTCCCTAGCTCCCTCGCCACAGGTAATCGGCAATACTCAATGACGTCGGTTTTAGCCCTGCCACTGTCGCTGACGTATAAATAGCATGAGTATTTCGCAGCACACTCACGACTATTAAGCACTGGCTGTTTTATTTATAGAGGCGCTAGTCTTACTCAATTAAATACCCGTCTAAGTTAACGCACTTACATCGGGCAGTTCTTGCACCTACGCCCCATTCCACAGCAATTAAACTGACCGAGCTAACCCCATGCCAATCAACACACACTCACCCACAAAAAGTATTGTTTTATTGGCGCTTATCTTTACAGCGTGTAACGCCACCACCCACGGCTTCAGTATCTTCCTTTATTCCGCCTTATTGCCCCAGATCCGCCAGGTGTTCGAGCTGAGCTACAGCCAGGCAGCGTCCATTGCGGCGCTTCTGCAACTGTTCTACATGGGCGCATCGATTGCCAGCGGCATCGCCGCGGCGTGGATCAGCCCGCGCAACATGGTAAAGCTGACGATGGCCTTGAGCCCGGCGCTGCTGGCCCTGGCCGTCGCCACCCCTTGGGTGCTGCCGTATGCGCTGAGCCTGGCGTTGGTCTCGGCCTGCGCCGTGGCGAACTGGAACGCCATCGCCGCACTGGTCGGCGAAGTGATCCCCGTCTCCCATCGCAGCCGCGTGCTAGGGCTGGCGTCGTCAGGTGCGGCGTTTGCGATCTGCCTTAACGGGTTGCTGATCGCCTTGTTGCAGGGCATCTCGCTGCGGCACTTCTGGCTGATTTGCGCCGGGCTGACGCTGATGGTCACCCTACTGACCTTTTGGGTCCTGGCGCCGTTGGCGAAAGGCCAGCGCACCACGAAAAGCAGTGCGCCATCGCTGCGCCGGATACTCAGGCAATGGTTGAAGCTGTGCCTCGAACACCCGGTAGCGCTGCATATGCTGCTGCTCAGCACCTTTATTGGCGGAGTCAGCGGCCCGTTCCTGAATTTCCTCTCGGCGTTCGCCAGCGAACGGCTGGGCGCCAACGCACAGATCACCGGCTCGTTGTGGACACTGATCGGGATTGGCGGGGCAGTCGGCGGTTTATTGTTGGGTTCATTCGCCGATCGTTGGGGCGCATTAAGGGTGATGGCGTTGAGTATCAGCGCCTTCGGCCTGGCGATGCTCGCCCTGCTCTGGCAACCGACCTTGAATCTGACCTGGCTGGCGGCCGGGCTGTTCGCGCTGTTCTATTTCCCGGTCTGGGGCCTGATGGCCGCCTACCTCAGCGCACGCTTGAGCCCCGTGCAAAGCCTGCAAGTGGTGAGCCTGAGCATGGTCGGTTATGGCTTGGGCAGCGCCACCGCGAACTGGCTGTGCGGCTGGCTGCTGCAGGCGACCGGGCAGTTTGGCCTGGTGCACGGCTGGATCGTCTGCTGGGTCACCGCGAGCCTGTTATTGCTGAAGCTGATGGCCCGCCGTCAACGCTGTGAGCCGGCGCTCGGCCAGCCACTCTGAACGGCCCAAGCGACGCGACAGAATGTCCACCAAGGCCTCCACCGCCTGCGCCTCGCACTGAGTGGAGCGCCAGAACATCAACCGCGCCGGCTCAATCGGCGGAAAGCCCTGGGCCACGTCCAGCACCTGCCAACCCGGCGGCACCAGGCGCCGCGCCGTGACACCGACCGAATGGCCCTGTTCAATGGCAATCCCAATACCACGCGGGCTCTGGCTGGTGTAAACCACATGCCACGCCCGCCCGGCCTCGGCCAGCGCCCGCACGGCATTGGCTCGAAAGGCGCAGCCCTCGGCATAAACCGCCAGAGGCACCGAGACATCCGCCCCGGCGCTCCAGCCCTCAGCCGCCACCCACACCAGCGGCTCGTCACACAGGTATTCACCCGCTTGCAGATTGGCATGTTGCACGCCGAGCACCAGGTCCAATTCACCGCGTTGCAAACGACTGACCAGCGCCGTCGACATCTCGCAACAAATATCCGGCCGCACGTGGGGAAACTGCGCCTGAAAGTCGCGCAACACCCCGGCCAGGCAAAACTGGGCATAGTCTTCGGGCATGCCGACGTGAATGCACACCTGCTCATCAGGCAACTGCACGGCGTTGATCGCATCGGCATGCAGCTTGAGGATCTGCCGCGCATAGATGAGAAATGTCTCACCGCCGGGTGTCAGGCTCACCGAGCGACTGGTGCGCTGAACCAACGGCGTGCCGACGATCTCTTCCAGGCGCTGCAAATTCTGGCTGATGGTCGATTGGGTTTTGTGCAGGCGCTCCGCCGCCGCAGAAAATCCGTGGCACTCGACAATCGCAACAAACACTTTCAGTAAGCTTCCATCCAGTTCGCCTGACATAACTATCGCCCCTGCCGATGGATTCGATCACAACTTGTAATTTCCACTTCGCACCTCTTTAAGCAACTATCGATTCAACGCCAAACACTGTTAATTGATAGTTCCAGGAGACTTGCATGAGCCTTCAACTTGCCGACGCCGAAGTGGGCGATATCAGCGATATCATAAATACCGAGTTGTACCCCATACATGATTCGGGCCATGTCCGGTTGCAGGCGCTGATCGAACACGCCCGCGCAGAACTGGCCGAAGACGGTTGCTGCCTGCTGAAAGATTTCTTGCGGCCCGAGGCGCTGGAACGGGCCCGTGCCGAAGGTCAGGCACTGTCGGGCAAGACCTTTTACTCGGTGCGCAAGGTCAACGCCTATTTCACAGAAGACGACCCTACCCTGCCCCAAGATGACCCGCGCCGCACATTCATGGAGCGCACCAGCGGTTTTGTCACCCGGGACATGATTGCCCCGGACGCGATCATTCATCGCCTCTACGTCTCGCCGATGATGAAGCGATTCATCGGTGCCTGCCTCGACGAGCCGGAGATTTTCGAATACGCCGACCCGTTCGCCGGACTGGTGATCAATGTGATGCCCGAAGGCACCGAGCAACCCTGGCACTTCGATACCAACGAATTCATCGTCAGCATGATGACCCAGAAGCCCGAGGCTGGCGGCCTGTTCGAGTACGCGCCGATGATCCGCACGCGAACTCAGGAAAATCTAGGTGCTGTCGGCAACGTGGTGCGCGGGAACGACCGCAGCCGCGTGCAGGAACTGGAACTCAACCCCGGCGATTTGCAGATTTTCAAGGGTCGCTTTTCAGTGCACCGGGTAACCCGCGTCGAAGGCGCTACTGAACGTAATACTGCGATCTTCGCCTACTCCGAAAAGCCTGGAATCATCGGCCGTGCCCAGCGCACCAAACAGCTTTACGGACGCCTGTCCGAAGCCCATCTGCAAGCCGAACGCAACCTGGTACGCAGCGATCAGTTGCTCGACTGATCCATTCCAAAAAAAATCTTAAAAAAACCAACCGTATTTGCCTGCGAGGAACACCCCATGAGTCTGTCCGGCCCCAACCGCAACCCCGCCGACTGCGAACCGACCTACGCCGAGATCCAGCAGATCCAGCTGGATCGTTTGCAACGGGTGCGCAAC
The DNA here is from genome assembly GCF_900589395.1 of Pseudomonas viridiflava. Lineage (GTDB taxonomy): Bacteria > Pseudomonadota > Gammaproteobacteria > Pseudomonadales > Pseudomonadaceae > Aquipseudomonas. The sequence goes on along the minus strand of NZ_UUIS01000075.1, from coordinate 249,533 downwards.
GAACTGAAAAAACGCGACTACGCTGCGTGCGTACTGTTCGATCCGACCCACATGCGCTACGCCACCGGCTCGCGCAACATGCAGGTGTACTCGGCGCGCAACCCGGCACGTTACGCTTTCATCCCGGCAGAAGGCCCGGTGGTGGTCTTCGAATTTGGCGGCTGCCTGCACCTGGCCGAACAGCTCAACACCGTCGATGAAGTGCGCCCGGCCAAGGCCATCTCCTATTACTTCTGCGACAGCTTCCTGAATAACGTCACCGCCGAATGGGCCGCTGAAATCGGTGAATTGGTGCGCAAGCACGGCGGCGGTAACAAACGCATCGCCATCGAAAGCGCGACCTCGGCCGCTGCGTTCGAACTGCAAAAACTCGGCTATCAGATATTCGATGCCCAGGAGCCGCTGGAGCGCGCGCGCTGCATCAAGGTGCCGAACGAGCTGAAGATGATCCGCGCCAGCCTGCGTGCCACCGAGGCCGGCGTGCGCCTGATGGAAAGCAAACTGGTGCCGGGCATAAGCGAAAACGAACTGTGGTCACACTTGCACCAGCACGTGATCGCTACCGACGGCGACTACGTCGAAACCCGCCTGCTGTCCTCCGGCCCGCGCACCAATCCGTGGTTCCAGGAGTGCAGCACCCGGCCCATCGAAGCCGGTGACCTGGTAGCGCTGGACACCGATGTGGTTGGGCGTTTCGGCTACTACGCGGACTTTTCACGGACCTTCCTCTGCGGCGAGCAAGCCGCCACCGCCAAGCAACAGGAGCTGTACAAACTGGCCTACGAACAGGTGCAGACCAACATGGAAATGCTCAAGGCCGGCCGCAGCTTCAAGGAATACGCCGAGCTGGCCTGGAGAATCCCGGACAACTACAAGGCCAACCGCTATTTCGCCCTGGCCCACGGCGTTGGCATGACCGGTGAATACCCGTACGTGGTGCACCGCGAAGACATCGATGCACTGGGTTACGACGGGGTGTTCGAAGCCGGCATGACCATCTGCGTGGAGAGCTATATCGGCCACGATGCGGGCGGCGAAGGGGTCAAGCTCGAAGAGCAGATTTATATCCACGAAAACGGCATCGAGTTGCTCTCGGACTATCCGTTCGATCCGCGCCTGATGCCACGCTGAGTTGCCCCGGACGGCGCCGTAACCTCCTTCGACATCGTCCGGTTTTCCCCTTGTTCCCACACGGAACAAGGGGCGTTTGCGGCCACCGCGCAGCGTTTCGTACCCGCGCCTTCCTCCGTCCGGCCTGTCTAGCTCAAGCGGCAGCCTTCCTTACGGCCAGTAACATGCATTTATCGAACGTTTCAGCGTTGAATTTATCATTTGTCGATCGTTGCCCAGATGACAAAACTGCGGGCATCTCTAATAAAAACAACATGAGAGCAGCCCTATGTCATACCCAGCTTCCGTCCTTCTGATCTCGTTGCGCCTTGCTCTACTGCCGGCTTTACGCCTGTCACGCCTGCGCCTTCGCGCTGCCGGCCACTGACAGTCTCGGTTCATCGAACCGACCGCGTCTGCCGCTCGCCCCATGTGCGGCCAGTCGAAAAACGCACTTTTGCACGTTATCGGAGAGGCATATGAAAGACTTAATGACACTGGACGGCACTCTGCCGCATCCAGCGGTGAACGACCTGTGCACCCAAGTCAAAAGTGGCGAGATCAATCGTCGCCAATTCCTGCGCACCGCCGCACTGCTGGGCATCACCGCCGCCAGCGCGAGCACTTTCCTCGGTTCCGCGCTGCTCGGTAATTCGGCTCATGCCGCTGACGCGGTAACGCCGCGTCAGGGCGGCAGCCTGAGGTTTGCCTGTGCGATCCAGGAAATCCAGGACCCGATGCTGATTACCTGGATCGAAGCCTCGAACCTGCTGCGCAACAGCCTCGAATTCCTGACCTGGGTCGATGCCGACAACATCACTCACCCGTACCTGGCCGAGAGCTGGAGCCCGTCCGAGGACCTGAAAACCTGGACCTTCAACCTGCGCCAGGACGTGAAGTGGAGCAACGGCGACACCTTCAACGTCGAGGACGTGCAGCACAATATCGAGCGCTGGATTGCCGCCGATTCCAAGTCGGTCAACCGCACCGCGTTCCAGGACATTACCGCGTTCGAAAAAGTCAGTGACTTCCAGTTCCGCCTGGTACTCAAGCGACCGATGCTGGCGATCCCGGAAATGCTCAACGCCTTCACTTGCGCCATCGTGCACCGCAGCTTCAAGGCCGGTGACGACTGGGTGAAAAACCCGCTGGGCACCGGGCCGTTTAAACTGATGTCGTTCGCGGTCAACAAGCAGGCGACCTTCGCCAAGCGTGCTGATTACTGGCGCAAACCGGCAAACCTCGACGAGTTGCGCTACGTCGACATGGGCACCGATATTTCCACCCACCTCGCGGCGTTGCAGGCCGGGCAAGTGGACGTGTTGTACCGGGTCACCGTGGCCGAGCTCGACCTGGCCAAACGCTTGCCCGGCGCGCAACTGCTGACCTGTAAATCGGCGCAAACAATCGTCATGCGCATGGCCTGCGACCAGAAGCCGTTCGACGACCTGCGCATCCGCAAAGCAGTAGCGCTCTGCGCTGACAACGCGCAGATGCTGAAAATCGCCTATCGCGGCATGGGCACCCTGGGCGAAGATCATCACGTCGCGCCGTCCCACCCGGAATACTTCCCGCTGCCCAAACGTGCGCGGGACGTGGCGGGTGCGAAGAAACTGCTCGCCGAAGCCGGCCACCCGAACGGCATAGACATCGACCTGATCGTCGGCAACACCCAGGGCCGCTACGAACAGGACTGCGCGCAGATCCTCCAGCAAAACTGCGCCGAGGCTGGCATTCGCATCAACCTCAAAGTGATCCCGGCCACGCAATACTGGCCGATCTGGGACAAGGCCGCCTTCAGCCTCACCTACTGGGCACACCGCCCGCTTGGTGTGATGTCGCTGGAACTGGCCTACCGCAGCGGCGCGGCCTGGAATGAAAGCCACTACAGCGACCCGGCGTTCGACGCAGCGCTGGACAAAGCCATGGGCATCATCGACCCGAAACAACGGGCAGCAGCGATGCAAAGCGTCGAGCAGATCCTGCAAGACGCCTGCGTCATGGTCCAGCCGTTCTGGGGCGATAAATTCACCGCCGCGAGCAAGAAAGTCCAGGGGTTCCAGGTTCACCCCTCGGACTTCTACCCAATGGATCAAGTCTGGTTGAGCGCCTGATTCAAGCGCCATGAACGAGCCCGCCCACTCAGCTGCGGCGGATCGCCATCCTTTGATTAGCCGGAGCGTGCGAGCATGGCTGAATTTCTTTTGCGCAAGTTATTGGCGCTGGCGGCAACCTTGCTGTCGGTGTCAGTGATCGTGTTCCTGGCGTTGGAACTGAATATCGAAGACGTCGCAATCAACGTCCTCGGCCCCTACTCCGCCGCCGACCAGCGCGCTGCATGGCTGGTGGAACACGGTTACAACCAACCCTTCGTCTGGCGCTACCTGGTGTGGCTGAAGGACTTTCTCAGCGGCGACTGGGGCACCTCGGTGCATTTTCGCGAGCCGGTGATTGATCTGCTGCTGCCGAACCTCGGGCAAACATTGATCCTCGCCGGGTTGGCGTTGGCGGTCATGGTGCCGGTGGCGTTGACCCTCGGCATTCTGGCCGGGATTCGCCAGGGCTCGGCGGTGGATCGGCTGGTGTCATTGCTGTCGATTGTCACCACCTCGATTCCAGACTTCGCCAGTGCGGTGTTTGTCTCGGCGATCTTCGTGTTCTGGCTTAACTGGCTGCCGGGCGTGAGCAGCATGAGCGACGGCTTCAACCCAGTGGAACTGGCGCTGCCACTGATGGTGCTGTGCCTGTTCGGCATCGGCTACCTGGCGCGGATCACCAGGGCCTCAATGGTCGAAGTGATGCAGGCGCCGTACATCCGCACCGCCCGCCTCAAAGGCGCGTCGACCTCACGCATCGTGTTGCGCCATGCGCTGCGAAACGTGCTGATCGCACCAATCACCGTGATCATGTTGTACATCCCGTGGCTGCTGTCGAACGTGATCGTGGTCGAGGTGTTCTTCGCCTACAAAGGCTTCGGCTCGCTGCTCTACACCGCGTCACTGAACCATGACGTCTACCTGATCGAGGCCTGCGCAATGATCAGCGGCATCGTAGTAGGCGCAACCAAAATCTTCTCGGACCTTGCCTACACCTGGTTCAACCCGCGCATAACGTTGCGCAGTCTTGGCGGAGGTGGCCAATGAATTTCCTCAATTCGTTCAAACATCCCATTGCGTTAATTGGTTTGCTGCTGGTTGGCGGCTGGGTGCTGATGGCGCTGTTCGCGCCGTGGTTGGCGCCCCATGATCCGCTGGAAAGCTTCACCCCGCTGCTGACGCCAATGACGCCGGATGGCAACGGGATGCACTTTCTACTCGGCACCGACATGATCGGTCGCGACATTCTCTCGCGGCTGATCTGGGGCACGCGCACCGTGTTGTTCTGGTCGATTCTGGCGACGCTGACCGCATTCGCCGTGGGCATCGCCATGGGCCTGTGCGCCGGCTACTTCAATGGTTGGGTCGATGCGCTGCTGTCCTATGTCGCCGACACCGTGCTGTCGTTCCCGGTACTGGTGTTGTACATCGTGATCATCATCGCCCTCGGCGCTTCGGCGCTGAACATTCTGATTGCGGTGACCTTCACCAGTGCCCCGGCGATCTTCCGGATCATGCGCGCACTGACCATCGACATCCGTTCCCGGGATTACGTGCTCAGTGCCATCACTCAGGGCGAAGGGTCGTTGCGGATCATGCTGGTGGAAATCCTGCCCAATTGTGGCGGCCCGTTGATCGTCGATTTCTGCCTGCGCATCGGCTACACCGCGATCATGATCGGCGCCCTTGGCTTCCTAGGACTCGGCCTGCCACCGCCGACGCCGGATTGGGGCGGCATGATCAACGAAGGCCGTAGCATGGCCATCGTCTTCCCGCACTTGGTGATCTTCCCGTGCATTGCCATCTCCACCCTGATGCTGGGCCTGAGCCTGTTGGCGGACGGTCTGGACGAACACGCCCAGAAAGGCGCAAGGAGCTGAGCATGAGTCATCAACAAGTATTGAGAGTGGAAAACCTCTCCATCGAACTGCCCGCCGGCGCCGATCGTAGCCACGCCGTCAAGGGCATCAGCCTGGATGTACGCAAGGGCGAAATTCTCTGCGTGATCGGCGAGTCCGGCTCCGGCAAATCGGTGCTCTCGGCCGCAATCATGGGCGATTACGCCAAAGGCCTGCGCCACACTGAAGGCGTGATTGATTTCCGCGGCGACGATATTTGCCGCATGGACGAAAACGCTCTGCGCACGCTGCGCGGCAACCGCATTGCGATGATTTTCCAGGAGCCCATGGCGGCGCTGAATCCGGCGATTCGTATTGGTCAGCAGGTCGAGGAAATCTTTGACATTCACGCGCCGCAGATGCCCGCCACGGAGCGCCGCGAACGCATGCTAGCCCTGCTGGATTCGACCCAATTGCCCGATCCGCCACGGATTGCCAACAGCTTCCCGCATCAACTTTCGGGCGGCCAATGCCAACGGGTGGTGATAGCCATGGCGCTGGCGATGAACCCGGATTTGCTGATTGCCGACGAACCGACGACTGCGCTGGATGTGACCACACAGGCCCAAGTGCTGAAACTGGTCCGCGACCTGCGCGGTCGTGGTCAGCACGGCATCCTGTTCATCACCCACGACTTCGGCGTGGTGGCAGAAATCGCTGACCGCATCGCGGTGATGGAGGGCGGCGTGCTGGTGGAAATCGGTGAGCGCGATCAAGTCCTCAATTCGCCAAGACACCCGTACACCCGCAAATTGATCGCCGCTGTGCCGGCCCTGCACCCAGAGCTGCACGCGCCGTGCGCCGATGGTGAGTTGGCGTTGCGCATCGAGCACTTGACCAAGACCTACAACGTCAGCGGCCGCTTGGTCCCGGCGCTCAAGGATGTCTCGCTGCAACTGCCACGGGGCAAGACGCTGGCGATTGTGGGTGAGTCAGGCTCGGGCAAAAGCACCTTGGTCAAAGCCGCAATTCGGCTGGTGGAAAGCGACAGCGGCCACGTCTGGGTCGGTGACACGGATTTTCTCGCTTTACGCGGTTCCGCACTGGCGGCCAATCGGCGGCGTATTCAGATGATTTTCCAAGACCCGTACGGCTCGCTCAATCCACGGCACCGGGTCGGCGACATCATCGCCCGCGCCGCGCAATTGCGCGGGTTGTCGGCCAAGGATGCGTGGACCGAGGCCGGTGATCTGCTGGAACAGGTCGGGCTCAGGCGTGATGCCCTCAAACGCAAGCCCCGGCAGTTCTCCGGTGGCCAGCGTCAGCGCATCGGCATAGCCCGGGCCCTCGCGATGCGCCCGGAAGTGCTGATTGCGGATGAAAGCGTATCGGCGCTGGATGTTTCGGTGCAAAAACAGGTACTGGAGCTGCTCGCCGAGCTGCAACAGCGCCTCAACCTAAGCATCTTGTTCATCACTCACGACCTGCGCGTGGCGGCGCAAATCAGTGACTACATCGCGGTGATGCGCCAGGGCGAAGTGGTGGAGTACGGCACGGCGGAACAGGTGCTGCTGCGGCCGCAAAATACCTACACCCAGACCTTGCTGGCTGCAGCTCCCGGCGCTTCGGCGATTTCGGTGGTGCCTGTTGCCGAACCCGCGCTGAGGCTGATCCGACCGCAAGCCAACTGAGTTAACAAGCCTTTTCCCAGGGTGCAGCGTTCGCTGCGCCATGGGCTGGTGTTGCCAACGATAACTAAAAAACCAGGAGTACACTATGCGCACTACTACCCAGATTGCGGTCCGTTCCATCGCTCTCATTCCGCTGCTCGGCGCCTTTGCGGCCCCGGCCATGGCAGTGCAGGTTACCGACAACCTTGACCTCGGCGGTGCTATTCGGGCGCGCTGGGACTATGACCCGGACCGCGACATTCAGAAGTTCGGCCTGGACACGGTGTTCCTCAGCGCCAAGTACAACTCCGACACCTGGATCGGCGAGGCCCAGTACCGCTTCTACGGACGCTCCTATCCTTACCAGTACACTAAGAACTACGGCGATATCCAGTTCGCCAAGTTCGCCTGGGTCGGTTACAAGTTCAATCCTGACCAACAAGTGCAGGTAGGCCTGAATACCGTGCCGTTCGGGTTGCAGCCGTACTTCGGCAGCACCTTTTACGAAACCCTGGGCAACGTCATCGGCTTGGAAGATGTGCAACAAGTCGGCGCCAAGTACATCCAGCAAAGTGGCGACTGGAACATCCAGGCCGGCTACTACCTGCGCCCGGCGTGGCAAGGTAAAGGCACCAGCAAAGGGGTAACGTATTCCAGCGTGGTGTCCGGGGCCGACAGCTACGTGGGCGACGGGAGCGACAACCAGGAACGCAATACCGTGGTGCTGCGCGTGGCCAAGGCCCTGGACCTGAGCGCGTGGAAATCCGAAATCGGCCTCTCCGGCCTGACCTCTACCCTGGAAAACAAGGACACCGATAACGATGGCCGTCGCAACGCGGTGGCCGTGCACTACCTCGGCAAGAACGGCCCATGGGGCGTGCAACTGCAAGCGGCGAGGCAACAGATGTCGCCGCGCAACCGTGGCAGTGATGAAGTGGTCACGCTCGGCGGGTACGACGGCACCTACAACGTCGCCAGTCGCGGAAACTTGTATGTCGCCGACCTGAGCTACGACGTCGCCGGCAAATACCTGTTCGACCAGATCAGCGGTGTGAAGCTGTACGCCAACTACAGCGCCTTCGATAAATCCGCCGACGCGTTTAAGACGTCGCAACGGCTGATCCTCGGGACCTCGTTTTCCTTCAGCAAACTGTGGATCGCGACGGAATGGTTGTACGGCAAAAATGACCCATACATTGGTGGCAGCAGTTACACCCAAAGCCTGGCGTCTGGTGGGAGTAATCAGTGGGAAAACCAGCTATACATGAACATTGGGTATTACTTCTGATCCGGACTGTTTGACGTTTCTGAAGGCCTCTTCGCGAGCAAGCCCGCTCACCCAGGTTATGAGCTGAACCTGTGGGCGCGGGCTTGCTCGCGAAGACTTTTACCCAAACACCACTTGCATCAGCCTCTCAGAAAGGAGTCAGATACGCCGTACAGAATATTCACCAAAAACAATAAATCTGCCCGCGCACTACTGCGTCGAAGTCGGGTATGGAGTCACCCTTTCATGCGTCAACTGCCCTCGCTCAACATGCTGCGCGTCTTTGAAGAAGTCGCGCGGCATCGCAGTTTCAGCCAGGCGGCTTTGGGTCTTAACGTCACCCAAGGCGCGGTCAGCCGTCAGATCAAGCAACTCGAAGATTATCTCGGCGTGGCGCTGTTTATCCGCACGCCCCAAGGCCTGTCGCTAACGCAAACAGGCCTTGCCCTCTCCCCCCAATTGAGCGATGCCTTCGACCACGTCGAACGTGCCCTGCAAGCAGTGCGCGTGCCCAACCTGCGCCAACGCCTGCGTATCGTCGCACCACCGACCTGGGCCACGCGCTGGTTGTCGGCGCACTTGCGCGCATTCTGTCAACGCTACCCGGACATCAGCCTCAGCGTGACCCACCAAAACGGCTACAAGAACCTCGCGGAAATCGACTGCCACATTCGTTTCGGCCTCGAAGCGGTCAACCATTGCAGCAGTCAGTTGCTGGTGATGGAACGGCACATGGCGGTGGCCAGCCCGGAGTTGTTCGTCAACGGCCAGCCGCCGGATCTGCGACAGCTTCCGCTGCTGCACATCCTGCATGACGGCAAACGCTTGAAGGTGTGGGAAAACTGGTTGGCGGCGATGGGCCGCGAGGATGTCGATGCCGCGCAAGGGCTGGAATTCAGCACGCTGGACCAGGTGATTCATACGGCACTGGCCGGTGGTGGATTGGCGGTGATTGACCGACAGATGATTGAAAAGGAACTGGCGAATGGCAGCCTGTTGCCGATCACTGCGGTGGAAGTGCTTGGGCCTTATGGGTATTGGCTGGATGTGGCGAATGAGAAACAGGGGCTGTCGAAAGTGCAGTTGTTTACTGATTGGTTGGGATTGGTCAGCAATCCCTGAAATACCGACATTCAAATGTGGGAGCGGGCTTGCTCGCGAACGCCGTATATCAGTTGGCACTTATGCTGTCTGACACACTGCTTTCGCCAGCAAGCCCGCTCGCACATTGGGTGGGTGGTGGGCTTTAGATTGGGGCTGCGACCTTTGTGGCAACGGGTGCCGCGCTCTCCATCGGACCCTGCGCCTTGCACGCCTGGCTCAGTGTCAGGGATTTGGTTTCCGGTGCCCAGGCCCAGGAAATGATCGCGCCCAGTGCGAGAATCGACGCCAGGATGCCCATGGTCGGGCTCAACCCGATCCCGGCCACGCTCACCGGCAACAGAAAGGTGCTGACCGCAGAACCCAAGCGACTCACAGCCGTTGCCAGGCCAATCCCGCTGGCCCGCACTTCGGTCGGAAAGCTCTCGGCCGGGAACACGCCCACCAGGTTGCTCACCGCTGACAACACCAGCGTGAACACGCCGAACACCAGTACCATCAGGAATGGCACGCTGCCCGGCAGAGCTGCCAGCATGAACAAGGCCACCGCCAGGATGATGAATGAGTTGATCAGAAAGCCTCGGCGCGAGAATTTCACCGTGCACCAGATGCCGATCAATGCGCCGAGGATCAGCAGCATGTTTAACATCAATTCAGTGCCAAAGCCCTCCGCCAAGCCCAGCTTCTGCAGAATCGACGGCAGAAACGTGTAGATCGCAAAATACGGCATCACGATGCAGACGAAGAACAGGCAGTTGAACGCGGTGCGCTTACGGTATTCGCGGCTGAACAGCACTGCGTAGCCGGAACGGGTTTCGGTGGAGCGGGTTTCGTCGAGTTCAACATTATCGCCCAGGTGTTTTTTGACAATCGCCCGTGCTTCGGCGATCCGTCCCTGGTTGACCAGCCAGCGCGGTGACTCGGGTGTGCCGATTCGCGCGATCAGGATGAGCGCCGCCGGGATTGCCGATGAAGCCAGCATCCAGCGCCAGGCGTCATCACCGAGGCTGAGCATCGCGGTGCCGACGAAGGTCGCGGCGACGTAGCCGAAAGTCCAGATGACGCTGAATGAGCCGAGCAACACGCCCCGGTGTTTTTTCGGCGAAAACTCCGCGAGCATCGCGTGGCCGACGCTGAAGTCGCCGCCCAGGCCAATGCCGATTATCACCCTGCAGAGGAATAGCTGCATCGCAGTTTCGGCGTAGAACTGCATGACCGAAGCAATGGTGATCAGGATAAAACTGACCAGGAAGATTTTCTGCCGGCCGACCTTGTCGGAAATCCAGCCGAAGAACAGGCTGCCAAGAAACAGGCCAATCAGTGCCGACGCACCGATCAGACCTTGCCAGAAGGCATCGAGGTGCATCTGCGGGCTGAGCAACGTGAAAGCAATACCGATCAGCCCGAGGATGTAGCCGTCGGTGAAGTGCGCACCGAACGTGAGGCCTGCGATTTTGATGTGGAAACGCCCGATGGGCAGGTCATCGATCTTTATAGGTTGAGCGGACATGTTCGTCTCCAATTGTTGTTATTGACGGAGAAATGAAATCGACAGCGCTTGAACCCGTAGGAGTGAGTTCGCTCGCTCCCACGGGGATTACGGTTGGGGGTCAGAGGCCGCCCATCAGCAGGTATTTGATTTCCAGGTAGTCTTCCAGACCGTACCTGGAGCCTTCTCGACCCAGTCCCGATTCCTTGATGCCGCCAAATGGCGCGACTTCCGTGGAAATGATTCCTTCGTTGATGCCGACCATGCCGGCCTCCAGGCCTTCGGCCATGCGCCAGACACGGCCGATGTCGCGGCTGTAGAAGTACGCCGACAATCCGTAGGGTGTGTCATTCGCCCGTCGCAATACTTCGGCTTCGTCCTTGAAGCGGAAGCACGCGGCTACCGGGCCGAAGGTTTCATCCTGGGCGATCAGCATGTCGCTGTTGGCGTCGGTGAGGATGGTCGGCTCGTAGAACGTGCCGCCCAGCGCATGACGACGACCGCCGCACAACAGCGTGGCGCCCTTCGCCAAGGCGTCACTCACGTGCAACTCAACCTTGGCCAATGCTGCCGCGTTGATCAGCGGACCTTGCTCGGTTTCACCGCCGAGCGCACTGCCGACGCGCATCGCGGCGACCGCTTCGGCGAGTTTGCCGGTGAACGCCTCGTAAACGCCGTCCTGGATGAAGAAACGATTTACGCAGACGCAGGTCTGACCGGTGTTGCGGAATTTCGAGGCCATCGCACCTTTGACCGCAGCGTCCAGATCAGCATCGTCGAACACAATGAACGGCGCGTTACCGCCCAATTCCAGCGAGACTTTTTTCAGCGTATCTGCCGCTTGGCGCATCAGCAGCTTGCCGGTGCGGGTCGAGCCGGTAAACGACAGTTTGCGCACGATGCCGCTCGCTTGCAGTGCCCCGCCAATCGCTGCGGCGTCACCTGAAATGACGTTGAACACGCCGGCCGGAATGCCCGCCTGCTCGGCCAGCACCGCCAAGGCGAAGGCTGACAAAGGTGTTTCCTCCGACGGTTTGAGAATCATTGTGCAACCCGCCGCCAGCGCCGGACCGACCTTGCGCGTGACCATTGCCAGCGGGAAGTTCCACGGGGTGATCGCCGCAACCACGCCGACAGCCTCCTTGACCACAATGATTCGCGCATCAGCCTTATGGCTCGGGATTACGTCGCCGTAAGCGCGCTTGGCTTCTTCGGCGAACCATTCCAGAAAGCTTGCGGCATAGACCACTTCGCCCATGGCTTCGGCGAGCGGTTTGCCTTGTTCGCGACTGAGCAAAGTGGCCAGGTCTTTCTGGTTGCTCAGCATCAGTTCGCTCCAGCGCTTGAGGCGCTGGCTGCGTTCTTTGGCGGTCAATTTTCGCCAGGCTGGCAACGCGCGGTTCGCCGCGGCGATGGCGAGGTTGGTCTCTTCGGCGCCGGCCTTTTGTACGTCGGCGATCACTTCGCCATTGGCCGGGTTCAACACCGGATAGGTCGCACCGCCGCTCGACCATTGGCCGTCGATGAAGTTGCCGTTACGAATCAGCGAGCTCATGCCACAGCCTCAGTCAGGGTAAAGCGTTCCAGACCCGGGCGGGCCGAGCGCAGGATGCGTTTGCCGGCGGTGTAATCGTTGATCACGTCGCACGGGGTGTAGTTGCGTTCCAGTTCGTGCAGTTCTTCGGCATCAAGTCGGGTCTCCAGCGCCGCCAAGGCACTGTCGAACTGCGCGGTGGTGTCGGCGCCGACCAGCATGCAATCGACGCCCGGATGATTGGCAACCCAGGCTTGAGCGATCTGCGCGTTCGATACACCACGGGCCCGAGCGACGCGTTGCACCGAATGAGCGATCTCGAACGAGGCTTCATCGCTGTACATCTGCTGAGTGAAGAAGTCGGTCTGGTTGCGGGTCGATTGCACGTCGCCGGTGAGCAAGCCGCGAGCCAGCGGGCTGAACACCGAGACACCCAGGCCCTGATCACGACAGAACGGAATCATCTCGCGCTCTTCTTCGCGGTAGGCGCAGTTCAGTTGCAGCTGCATGTTGATCGGCTTGACCCAGCCGTTGCGTTCGCAAGCCATGAGGATCTTCGCCAACTGCCCGGTGAGCATGGTCGACACACCGATGTAGCGAGCCTTGCCGGAGCGCACAATGTCGTTCATCGCACTCATGGTTTCTTCAACCGGGGTATTCAGGTCGAAGTAATGCAGCATGAACACATCGACGTAATCCATGTTCAAGCGCTTCAGCGAGGCGTCGATGCTGTCCATGATGTGCTTGCGCGAATGACCGCTGGCGTTGATGCCGTTGCGGGTGCCGTAGCCGACCTTGGTGGTGATGACCAAGTCTTCACGACGGGCCAGACGTTTGACGATGCGCCCGACCACTTCTTCACCGACACCCGCGGAATAGAAGTCTGCCAGGTCAATGAAATTCACCCCGTTATCGAGGGCATGGGCAACGATCGGCTCACTTTGTTTTTCATCGAAGATCCACGGCTTCCAGTCCGGGGTGCCCATGTTCATGGTGCCCAGGCACAGGCGGGAGACTTGCAGGCCGGAGTTGCCCAAACGAATGTATTGCATGGCGCAGACCTCAGGCTTTTGGGGTGTAGAAAGGGTTGCTGATGTGAGCGACCACATCCGCCAGTTGTGCGGTTTCCGGCTTGCCGGTCAGGGCGGCGCGGATCGCGGTGCGGCAGGCGTTGTAGTTGTTCAGGTACACCGCATCAAGGTCATCGCACGCCGGGTTGACCCAGTTGGCGGTGACAATCGCCCACTCGTCTTCGGCTTCCGGCGGCAAGGTGCCGTCCAGCAGCGCTTCCAGCACAGCCTTGGCAATCCCGGCCTGGGACGCGCCCCAGGTGGCGTTGCCGTGCAAGTCGCTGCTGATCGCGGCTTTGTTGACGTAAAGGGTCATCGGCTTGACCGGAATGTTCGGTTGGGCGATCACCATAAAAGGGCAATGCCCCTGGCTCGGCGACGCCAAGCTGTTGGCAAACGCCTGCCCCGCCGGCCCGTTCCGCGGGCCGATCAGGATGTTGATGTGTGCGGCATTCACACCAGGACCTTCGAAACCTTCACCGATATACAGGTCGAGTTCTTTCATGAGTCGTTACTCTTTTTGGTTTTATTTTGGGTGATCAGAAGCGCACGCGGATCTTGAAGATCGCGTGGCAAACATCAGGGTATGAAGAGCGCAACACAAGCCTGGCGGAGACGCGGCAGTGGGGCTTAGTCATGATTGCAAACGCTCTTTTTGTTATTGGTGAGCTGTGTTTGCGATTTTTTAACATCGGGGGCCGGAGGGGCCGTAACCATTAAAAGTCATGGGGGTATGAGTTCTCCTCATACCCAAAAAAACCGGCACGGTGCCGGAATACAATTGTTCTTCGACCAGCCCTGCAGGGTAAAGCGCGATTTCGCATTATCCTGCGCTTCAAGGGGCAAAATTGGGGGCAAATCTCAATTTGGCCGACCTTGAAGCACTGCGCTAGAGCCCTGTCAAAATGTTTTTTGGCGACCCCGATAGCTTGTGATGGACTTTCACTAAATTCCATAAAGTCTTTTTATAACAATCACCTATTGAGACCTTAGTCTCCAATCGCGTGTCTAGATCCAATGGCTTCCACGGCTCACGGGGGCCTGATTGGGCGCAAATTTCGGTTCCTTAAAAAGGATGCCCCAGGTAATGCGATTGTTTTCAAACGGAAACTCAGCGAGGCCTGGATCCGCTTGCTGACCGAACCTGGTAAACACGCGATGGCGAAGTTCCTGGCCTCTACTTGGAGGTCAGGGCGTCGAGCAAGGTCGGCAAATCCCCTTCCAAGGTTTAGCGATTGAAGTATCGGCTGTATGGGAAGGAAAACCGCTGCTCCATCGGCGCTTACCCCGACATTGGCCTCAAGGAGGCACGTGACATTGCCCGCGGCGCACGCCGTGATGTGGCACCTGCGCCAGCGCTGCGCAGATGGAGCCTTCGATTTGACTGGTTTTATAGAGTCCGTCAGGTTAACCGGTTACAACGAGCCTTGGGATATAGAAATGCTCTCGGAGAAAGTCAAAAAAACGTTAGACGCGCTCGCAACCTTGTTCACTACGTCTATAAGCGCGCTCAGCGCTAGGTCCTGATTCAAAAAACAAAACCAATGCTGGCGTGAGCCCTATACAGGTCCGCCTTACAATTCAACAGTCGAAAGCCCTACCCAGACTTCGCTGGCGGCAGGGCTTCCCGGAGGTCAGTTGATTTAACCCAGTTGGCTGACGCGCCTATTTCCACCAATGTTCAAGCTGCACACCAACGTTCGAGCCATGCAAGGCGTTACCAAAGGCACCTGTATCCGAAAGCGCTGACCCGGCAGCCATTTGATTCGCTGCGCGTTGGGCTGCCTGGTTCCAGGACGCATAGGTGTAATACAAGCGAAGCTCTGGACGATTCCAGTAGCCAGGTCCCGCGGGAGACCAGGTTGGCGCGATGGTGAACTTCGTCAGTTTCCGCGTCCCACCAGGCGCCTCTACCTGGTCTCTGCCAATCTCGGTACTCAGTTTGAATTGTTCAGTGAATGCATAGACGGGGCGTACCCCCACCGAAAGCCAGTTTTGGTCATCACCGTCCGGACGTTTGTCCTTTTGATAGACGATCTGGAACTGCCCACTGAATCGCGGAGTCATTTGCCAGTCGAAGTACTCCACCATGCGCCAACTCTGGTTGGCGTTGTCCAGGGTTGGGTCGCCGGTGTAACTCAAAGCCGTTCCTGGGCCTCGTCCGTATTGCACCGCGAAAGTGTTGAGACTACCCAGGAAACCTTTCTGTTTGTGCTGAGCAATAGCTGACCAACCCGCGTGGGAATCATTCCGGCTATCTGGCTTGTCGAGAAAGCTCACGCCCAATTGCAAGGTCCCCCCTGGGTTGGTATCGAAGCCGCCGACGGTAAAGTCGTGGCGGTTGATGTAGTCCTTTTGGAACAGGTTGTCTTTGCGGGAAAAAACGTAGCTGTACTTGAGATCACCGATACCCACTTGATCCAGGCCGAAACCATTCGAACTCTGGTTCCAGTAGAAGTAGTCACTCATTTCGATGCTGTTTCGATTGTAGTAACGGCGACCTGCCCAAAAAGAGCCTCCGTTAAGCGCGGGCATTTTGCTCCATTCAGCATACATTTGGTTCATTCGGGCAAAGCCGTAGTCCCCGGTAAACTTCGGCGTATGGCCGTACTGGTTGTACAGCTGAGCCATCCCCTCGACGCTAATGGCCGAGCCATCATCGAGTTTGAGTAGATCTTGCCGCAGATCAAGTTCAAAGTACTGTTCGCACTCATTACCCAACCGATACTTGGATTGCGCTCCCGGAAGCTGAAAGCAGGACTGGCGGCCGCCCTCAAGGGCGTTACCTGTGCCCGTACGAAGATAGCCGCTGAAATCCAGCGCATTTGCAGACAGGGGCATCGCTACAGCCACACCTACACTCCAGAAAACAGTCTTTAACCTCATGTTGCGTCTCCACTTATTATTTTTATAGGGTTTTCTCGGGACAGCCGAACCCTGCCCGGAAGCTTTCTCTTCCAGCGACGTGGGCTTTTCTCAAGTTACATCGTGTGTATGCAGTCTGGCGCCAACCTTGCAAAGTCGACCGTTACAGACACTTACAAGTACGGCTCCAGTGGAAGGACAAACTTTCTATGGTGCTTCAGCCAATCATGATTTGCCTCTGGATTTGGCATACGTATCGAAACCGACCGCCAACACGATGATGATCCCAATCACCACTTGTTGGTAATACGCGGACACGTTCATGATCACCAGGCCATTGATGAGTACGCCAATGAGCAACGCTCCGACAATCGTGCCGCCGACGCCACCTAAACCACCAAACAGGCTGGTACCACCGATCACCACTGAAGCGATAATGCGCAGCTCGTAACCCGTGCCGGCAACGGCCTCAGCCGATCCAAGTCGGGCGCAGAGCAGGAACCCAGCCAGCCCAGCAAGGAAGCCGGTGATGACATAAACACTCAGAACGACAGATTGAACACTCAATCCTGAGAGTCGCGCTGCTTCGGGGTTACCGCCAACGGCATAAACCTGCCGGCCATATCGGGTGTAGCGCAGCGCGATGTATCCCACCAGAGCGACCACCAGGAAGACCAGGACAGGAACCGGCACACCCAGTACGTCCCCTCTTCCCCACCAGCGCAAGGCTTCATTGAAACCGCTCACAGGCGCGCCATCATTCACAATGAGTGTCGCACCGCGCCATACGGTCAAACCGCCAAGTGTCACGATGAATGCAGGTACGCCGAACCGCGTCACCACCTTGCCATGGAGGTAGCCCGCCATTGTGCCGACAGCGCACGCTGCGAGCATCGCAACGAGCCATCCCATGAAGAAGTCGCCGGCCAATGCTTGCATCAAAAATGCACCGCTGATCGCTGCGAATGCGAGCAACGACCCCACCGCAAGATCGATTCCCCCCGTGAGAATCACATAGGTCATTCCCACACCGATGATCCCGTAGATGGACACTTCGGTAAGAATGTTTTTGATGTTTCGCGCCGACAGGAACATTGGGTTGTACAGGGTGAAAATGACGATAAGTGCGACGAGAAACAACAACACGCCATACGTCTCAAAGAACCCGACTATCTCAATCTTTTTCCCGCGTTCCACGGCTGATTCACTTGATGCTGGCTTGATCATTTTTATTTACTCGATAGACGATGCGGGTACGACCCGTTCAGGCCACGCCTTGCTGCGAAAACGATGAGCTCACGCCTTGAGCCATACGCGCCATCAGAAGCTCTTCAGTTGCCTCATCAGCCGAGACAATGCCGGTTATCTGTCCTTCACGGAACGTGACAATCCGGTCGCTGACCGCCATGACTTCAGGTAATTCGGAAGAAATCACTATCACGGCGACGCCGGCACGGGCCATGTCGAACAGAAGTTGATGAACTTCCGCCTTGGCCCCTACATCGATGCCACGCGTTGGCTCATCGACGATGAGCACTTTCGGCTTGAGGGCCATGCAGCGAGCCAGGATCACTTTCTGTTGGTTGCCTCCAGACAGCGTTCCAATGGCCACGTTGTCGTTAGCCATCTTGATGCGCAGTCGCTTCTGGTAGTCCTGGATGAGCTGGGTTTCGGCCCGATTATCAATAAACATGCCCCAACGCTGTAATCCGCCCAGACTGGGCAAACTCATATTCCAACGGATTGAGTGGCTCAAAAAGCAGGCCTGTTGCTTCCTGTCTTCAGGGACAAGTGCGACGCCAGCGGCAATTCCTTCTCTGGGAGATTTAAAGGGGGAGACTTGGCGGCCATTGACGTAGATGATCCCTTCATCGCAGCCGTCGGCGCCGAAAATCACGCGAGCTAACTCAGTGCGACCTGCTCCCACCAGCCCGGCGAAACCAACAATTTCCCCCGCCCGTACATCGACGGACATGTCGAGCAATGGCGTCGCATGAAGACTCCTTCCTCCACCAGCCGCTGTTCTGGAAACACTTTGCACCTTCAGCATCACCTCACCTGGTGCTCCCGTGAGCGGTTTGCGGAAAAACTCCACGTCCCGGCCAACCATCAGCCGAACAATGTCATCAACACTGACGTCGCAAACGTCGCCAGAGGTGATGTAGGCTCCGTCGCGAAAGATGGTATAGCGATCACAACACGCCTTCACTTCGTTGAGCTTGTGCGACACATAGATGATGCTGATCCCTTTAGCCTTCAAATCCGCAATGATTTCGTGAAGTGTGTCGACTTCACGGCCACTGAGCGCAGCAGTAGGTTCATCCATGATGATGAGCTTTGCATTCATGGTGAGCGCCTTGGCGATCTCGACCATTTGCTGCTCTGCCACGCTCAGCTTGCGAACCATTGTCTTTGGCGTAATGTGCAAACCAAGATCGTCCAGCACATGCTGCGCGTCACTGAACATTTGCTTCCAGTCAACGAGACCATGTCGGAGTGGTTCACGACCGAGATACATATTTTCGGCGACTGATATGTCGGCGATAAGATTGAATTCCTGGTAGATCGTAATGATGCCTACCTCCTGGCGATGTATGGGGGTGTCATGCTCCCCAAGCACGTGACCATTGAATTCAAGTGATCCTTGACCAGCATCCGCAGGCTGAGCCCCGGCCAAGATCTTTAGAATGGTGGACTTGCCGGCGCCGTTTTCACCCAGCAAAGCATGGGCCTCACCTTTCCCGACTTCGAGCTGTACGCCGTTGAGCGCGACGACACCCGGAAAGGTCTTCTTGATATTGCGAACTTGCAGCAGCCTATCGTTCATCTCGATGCCTCCCAGCCCTGGTTTCGCTATACACGGGAGCAAGCATTGCTCCATCCCCCATTGCGTTCAAAAGCGTGACCCCGTGGACTACTTGATAGCGCTGAACTGCTCGGCCTGATCAAGGTTTTCCCGGGTGACCATGAATGGCGTAATGGTCACCGACTCGATCTTGGTGCCGTTTCTGATGTTGTCGACAGCCAGCCTCAGTGCTGTACGAATCTGTTTGCTTGGGCTCTGCTCGACGATGCCGGTGATCTCACCAGCCTTGATGCTTTTGAGCACTTCGGGATAGGCGTCATAGCCAATAATCTTTATCTTGTCGCCCAGCCCCATGCCGCGCACCGCTTCGACTGCTCCAAGCGTCATATCGCCGGTGGAGCAGATGATTACATCAGGTGGATTACCTGCCGAAGCGGTGAGAATGTTCTCGACCACCGACATAGCCTTGGCCCGATCAGCCTCCCCGGATTGTTCAGCGACGAGCTTGAACTTGCTGCCGGCAGCGCTCAGTGATTGATGCACACCCTTCGCACGATCCATCGCCGTCGTGGAACCGATCTGACCGGTGATGAGCACCACATTGGCGCCTGTTGGCAGGTTCTTTACTACCCAGTCGCCCATAAGCCGACCGCCCGCCACGTTATCTGCTGTTACGAATGGCACGGGTGACGAGGTTCCCTCTACGCGCCGGTCAACTGCAATTACCGGCACCTTCTCGTCCAATACATCATTGATCGCAGGCGCGAGCGCCGTGACATCGTTTGGCGTCAATACAACTGCGGCGACGCCTTGTGTCAGCGAGTTTTCGATATCTGAGCTCTGTTTGGAGGATGAAGCCTGGGCGTCCTGAACAAGTAGCTTGACATCCAATATTTTCGCCTCTTGAACAACCTGCTCGTGCATGAAGATGAAGAAGGGAATTGAGAGCGTCTGGAAGCTCACCGCAATCTTTTCACCCGCAGCAAACGTGGCGGCGTTCGTCATCAGCAAAACAGTTGCCACTGCGGTAGCTAGCAGTCGATGTTTATTGTTGGTTTTCATCTCGAAGTCCTCAAATGTATCGGTGCAGGCACCCGCCGAAATACCCTCGGCTTAGAAGCCAGTTATGGGATCGCGCTATAGTGCTCTGCCTGGTCCTGGTTTATCCGGAGGACCATGAAGGGTTGAATGACAGCGATTTCGAACTCAGCGTCCCTTTTAAGCTCGCCGACTACCGTCACTCGATAATCTCTGGCCAGCCGAATCCGCTGCAGCAGGCCTCGCGAAGCGGGGCCGCCACATATCGTTGCGTGGACGTTGACTTAGTGAGGTCTAGCCGTCGGGGTGATGGGCGGCTGACTCAGTCCATACCAGGCGATGGCTGCAAAACATGCCAGCGGCACATAAAACGCCGCTGCAATACCAAAGTGATCGGCGAGTGCTCCCATCAGCAATGGAACAAAGGCACCACCCACGAGCGTCATCACCAGGCATGAACCGGCTTTTTTGGTGTGCGTGCCGAGCCCACGAATGCCCATCGCGAAAATCGTTGGGTACATCACTGACATGAACAGATAGATAGCGACAACCGCGAAGATCGAGATGCGCTCAAATCCAGCAATGGCAACGATGCACAGCACCATGCTCACCAAGCTATTGAGGATCAACAATAAACGTGCGGGAACGTAGCGCATTACCCACGTGCCAGCGAATCGACCGATCATATAAGCCAGCATCCCAAGCGACAGCAGGTAGGACGCTTTCTGAGCAGAGATCCCTTGCCAGTGATCAATCGTGTAATTGATGAAGAACGCACCGATACCGACGTAAGCACCTACGTTACAGAACTGAGCAACAAGCGCACCGGTAAAATTTCTCTTCTTCCAGAGGCTGACTTCCCCGGCACTTGGTAAGAGCACCTCAGCGGTTTTTTCATTGCGAATTTCAGGAAGTTGAATTCGAGCAAAGGCGACGAACATCAACATCACAATGACTGCCAGCACCCCATAGGTCACTGAAACCAGATCGACGCGGCTGCCGTTGAATTCAATGGGTGGCGCGAAGAAAACCGCGCCACCAATGACCGGCCCGATGAACGCCCCGAGACCGTTGAAAGACTGGGCGAACGTCAGACGTTGTTCCGATTTTGCAGGGTCACCCAAGGCAGCTGCATATAGGTTTGCAGCGGTTTCCAGGCAGCCTAAGCCGCAGGCCAGGACAAACAACGCAACCAAAAATGGTGCGAATGTACCGGCGATAGACGCCGGAATAAACAACAGCGCCCCGACAGCGAACAATGCGAGTCCTGCCAGAATTCCAGCCTTGTAGCCAAAGCGTTCCATAAACAGACCGACAGGCAAGGCGATGATGAAGTAGGCTCCGAAATAGGCCGTTTGAACCAGTCCTGACTGCCCGCGCGAGATATGGAGGGTGTCTTGGAAGTGCTTGTTCAGCACATCGAGAAGTCCATGGGAGAGCCCCCACATAAAAAACAGACTGATCACGAAAATAAACGCTAACCGGGTCGAGGAAAGCGTTTCATGGTTATGAGCTAGCCCGCTAAGGGCTTTTGTATCTGTGTTCATGACCGGTACCTTTATTTGTATTGTTAACCGTCATCAGTGCACGCCCGGCGATCCCTGGTCCAGGGCGGGTGTGCCAGCCCTTGCAACTATGTTTTGCTGCGTCAGCCTCAAACATCCGTTCTGGTTTTGGTGCTCCGTAAAGGCGGAGCCCCTTGTAGGGGCTAGGGCTCACGACCTGGAAAGATTAATGATTCCCTACGCTCACAATCTTGCCCGTCTCAGCCGACTCACTCGCACAGTTCGCCAAGCGAAGCGCGCGCAGGCCATCACGCGGTGTTGCTGGCATCGGGCTGTTATTCTCAACCGCATCCAGGAAGCTGTTGAGCTCGATCTTGTACGAGTCGGCATGACGCTCAAGGAAGAAATTGAGAAGAGGATCCGCCACGTCAGTCGCCTCTGCGCCATAACGACGAACACTGTTCGTACGATGGTTCTCGTTCAACAGCATGCCCTTGGAACCGGAAACCTCCAGGCGCTGATCAAAGCCATATACGGCCTCACGGCAACAGTTGATGTGGCATTGACGACCAGAAGCCGTGCGCATGAGCACCATGACACTGTCGTAATCCGGAATAGATTCGAGCGTCGGATCCACCAGTCGATTACCGACTGCAAAAACCTCGACGGGCTCCTCGCCAAGCAGACTCCGAGCCATGTCGAAGTCGTGAATGGTCATGTCGCGGAATATGCCCCCAGACGTTTCCAGGTAGGCCCTTGCGGCCAACGCCGGATCACGACTGGTGATGATGACTTGTCGAACCACCCCGATTTCACCATCGTCGATTGCACGACGCAGGCGCAGATAGTCGGGATCGAATCGGCGGTTGAATGCCAGCATCACCCGGCCATTCAGGCGTTCAAGCTCATCGACAGCAGCCTTCGCGCGCTCATAATCCATATCGATTGGCTTTTCGCAGATAACTGGCTTGCCGAGCCTCACAGCGTGCAGCATCAGTTCGATATGAAACTCGGTGGGCGTGCCGATGAGTACAGCATCAACGTCAGCACGCTCAATGGCCGATGCATAGTCGTAGGCTGCCTCGCAACCGAGTTGCAACGCCAGCGCATTAACCCCCTCCTTCCACGGGTCAGCGACCACAACCAGTTTGGTCCGAGGATTTGTAGCGACGTTAGCGGCGTGGATTTTTCCGATACGCCCGGCACCCAATACGGCAATTCGCAACATGATGGTTTTTCCCTTGACAGCCTGGCTGCCTATTATTTTTAGGGGCGCGCGGTGGCTACTTTCCACCGCGCAAAAACAGGCACATCTATTAGCGTTACTTGAATTGAGACATGGTGGTTTCGAAGGTTCGCTGAGCCATCTCTTGCAGAGGCAGCTTGCGCACGACTTCCGACAG
Source organism: Pseudomonas viridiflava (assembly GCF_900589395.1). Taxonomy (GTDB): domain Bacteria; phylum Pseudomonadota; class Gammaproteobacteria; order Pseudomonadales; family Pseudomonadaceae; genus Aquipseudomonas. The sequence goes on along the minus strand of NZ_UUIS01000075.1, from coordinate 226,741 downwards.
CACTTCCACACCCCATGGACCGGCATACCCGGTAGCCTGAATAGCCTTGATAAAGCCAGGTACATCGAGGACGCCTTCGCCCGGCAGGCGACGGCGATGAATAGTGTCTTGCCACAGCGGCTCAACGGCGTATTTATCAGCGTCATCCAATTCGACAGAGCCAATGAATTTTGCCGGGATACGAGCAATCTCACTGAAGTCGACGCCACCACGCGCTAAGTGCCAAATGTCGAGCAACAGCTTGCCGTTGTCGTGGTTCGCGCCCTGAACCAGAGCCAGCGCAGTATCGATCGTACGCACGTTACTAAACGGCATGATTTCCAGAACGATGTCGGTACCGAAGGTTGCAGCTTCAGCGCTCAGGTTTCCAAAGTGCTCAACCATCAAAGGGATATTCGCTTCTTCCTGGTGTAGCCCTGGCGCGGTCTTGACCGCACGAGCACCCAGCTCCTGGGCTGCGTTGAAAAGCTCTGCACGCATTTTATCGGAGGCGCGGCGCGCCTCACCGTCCAGGTACCAGTCAGTCAGGAACTCAAACTCAATGTGCTTGATTCCATTCGCTTCGAGGATGTGGCGCATCTCGCGAAAACCAATGCGATCAACGGTCGACATCAGGTCAACGTGAATCAGGCCCACCCCCTTGTAACCGGCCTCAGCCGCAGCCTCTACACGATCCCGGAATGCGAATGGGCTGATTTCGGTTGGGCCGAACGGGTACACGTCACCCGACAGAGTGAAGTAGGCGGCCAATAATTCAACGTTTTGATTGCTCATGTGTAACTCCTGAGATGCAGTTGCAAAGATTGAGGCGTGCGAGCCCTGCTAGATCCAGGACAAGCTGTAAAAGGGAAACGCGTTTCCAGTTATCGCACTTCAATACCAATCGGGTACCGAAGAGGCGCTCGCGAACGATCTTCCGCCACGCGGGATCGACGTATTCCGGGATAAATCCGAGGGATATCCCGATTTACGCCAAGAGGAAAGATTGATGTTGGATAGAGATTGTGATGCTTCGACGGACGTAGCGTTAGCCGCCCACACGGTGCGATGCATAGTGGAGACAGGAATCAACAACGCCTTCGCCGCGGCGATGAAGATTTTGAGGACGGCAAGGAGCAAGTACATCGCTATGTCTCCGTTCTTGTTTTAGTGCAGCTTGAGAAGCTGTCGTTGTGGGAACGATCTTAGGCATGCGTTTTAGGAAGAAAAATACCAGAAAGTGAAATCTCTTTTTCACTCAGCGGAAGAATCCAAGCCATCGAAAAGCTCATAGGATATTTTTCCACCTATGAAATAAAGATTTCCAAAAGTGAGGTTTTATAAGCCTATTCGTAATTATAGGCTGGGACTGACGTGAAGCTGGGAAGGTCCGCTTCAGGTGGCTACAAGAAAAGGGCATGCCTCGACACCCGCTCACATGCCCACGAGAGACCCCAAGAGGCCTAGCATGAAAAACCACAACGCCGTTGAAGAATTAATTCGCGAGCTGGAAAGCAAGCGCTATGAAGCAATCATCGCTGGCGATTTCAACGCCTTCAAAGCTTACGCGCATCCTGATTTGAGCTATGCCCACTCCACTGGAGTCGTTGATACGCTTGAGAGCTACCTCGACAAGTGCCTGGGTGGATTTTATGTCTATCACCATATTGAACATCCGATCGAGTCCATCAAAGTCGTTGGGGACATTGCGCTCGTCTTCGGCGAGATGAACGGTGAAATCACGGCAGGTGGCGTCCGCAAGACGCTGCGCAATAAAGCCTTGGCCGTCTGGGAACAGCGCGACGGCGAGTGGAAGCTGCTCGCTTATCAGCCGACGGCTATCCCAGCGTAAACGCGCACTGCCAGAGCGGATCTCTACGGCCTGAGAGATTGCCGCGCCAACTCTCAACGATAGGAACACCTGACAAAATGAAGAACTTTACTTACACCGGCCTGCCAGCTCGCGTGATCTTTGGCAAAGGATCCCTTCAACAGCTGGAGGCAGAGATTGACCGCCTCGAATCCCGACGCGCCCTTGTGCTGTGCACACCCGAGCAACGTGATCAGGCTGAGCGAATCGCCGATATTCTGGGCAAGCGTGCTGCCGGCATCTTCGATAAAGCAGTGATGCATGTCCCCATCGAGACCGCTCGTGAAGCGCGTGAAGTTGCGAAGAAACTGGGGGCTGATTGTGCTATTGCCATCGGCGGCGGTTCCACTACCGGTCTGGGTAAGGCAATCGCGCTGGAGTCAGGCCTGCCAATTCTGGCAATCCCCACGACATACGCTGGCTCGGAAATGACGCCCGTGTATGGCCTGACCGAAAATGGCATCAAAAAAACAGGTAAAGACCCACGAGTCTTACCGAAGACTGTGATCTATGACCCAGAGCTTTCGGCTACCCTCCCCCTGGGCATGTCGATCATGAGCGGGATGAACGCCATCGCTCACGCTGCAGAGGGTCTCTATGCCCAAGATGGAAACCCTGTGATGTCGCTGATTGCAGAAGAAGGCATTCGTGCGATGTCCGAACTGGAGCGCATCAACCACACGCCTGACGATCTGGATGCCCGCAGCGATTGTCTCTATGGCGCCTGGTTGTGCAGCACCGTGCTTGGCCATGTAGGCATGGCCCTGCATCACAAGCTGTGTCACACGCTGGGTGGCAGCTTCAACCTCCCTCACGCCCAGACACACACTATCGTGCTGCCCCACGCGATCGCCTACAACGCCAGCGCTGCTCCGGACGCAGCCGCGCGCATCGTTCGAGCCCTGGGCGGTAAACATGATTCAGCCGGTGGCGCCTTATTCGATCTCGCGCAAAAACTCGGTGCACCCATGAAGCTGAGCGAACTGGGGCTCACCGAGGCGGATCTTGATCGCGCGACAGACATTGCTCTCAGCAATCCCTATTGGAACCCGCGACTGATCGAGCGCGAGGGTATTCGCCAATTGCTGCAAGATGCATATGAAGGAAAACGCCCTGCTTAGCTAACTACTGCGTTACCCACTCGGTGACCGTGAAGGAAGTCGAGTGGGCTTTTTTCATCGAGTCCAGTAGCGCTCGTAGTCGCTACGCTTGAAGTGATCGAGCAAGAAGTCGATGAAAAGGCGAGTCTTTGCGGGCATGTGACGTCGATCCTGAAACGCCAGATTGATGGTCAATCGAGGCAGATCCCAATCATCCATCACGGGTATCAGTCTACCGGCTACCAAGTCGTCATAGATGATGTACTTGGGCTGTACCAGTATCCCTGCCCCCGCCAGTGCTGCTGCCCTGACAATCTGACCGTCGTTCGTCTCCAAGGCCGGTTGCACCTTGATGCTTTCATGCACCCCATCCCGAGTGAACTCCATCGTGTTGGGATGGTTCGCAAGGCTATAGATCAGCACATCATGCTCGGCCAAATCCTGCACGGTCCTGGGGATCCCCTTGCGCTGGAGGTATTTGGGCGAAGCGGCGAGTACACGCCTGGTCTCAGCCAGCCGACGGACAGTAATGTTCGAATCGGCTTCGTATTCACGCGTTCGAACCGCTAAATCAATCTCGCTGTCGATGATGTCGTAGTACCGGTTAGCGCCGATGATCTTGACCTTGATTCCGGGGTAGCGGCGCTGAAACTCAGGCACGATGGGTGCGATATGCAACATGCAAAAAGAGATGGTGGCGCTGATCGTCAGAGTGCCCGTTGGCTCAATCAGAGCAGCACTGACCGTGGCCTCTGCCTCCGCCAGCTCAGCGAGCAGGCTTTTGCATTTAGCATAAAAATCATGCCCTGAGTTGGTCAGTGATAAACGGCGCGTACTCCGCTCCACCAGTCGAACGCCGAGCCGTGTTTCGAGCGCGGCGAGGTGACGACTGGCAGCGGCATTGGAAATTTCCAGCTTTTCAGCCGCGCGACTCAGCGTTCCCAGTTCAGCCGTGTAGACGAAAAGCTCGAGCTCAGTAAATCGATCCATCCTTAGGCATCCACACAAGAAGGGGAGATTATTTCTGTGGTGAAAGAAAGATTTTCATTTTTAGTATTTTATTCCACAGCCAGTGACTTTAGCGTATCGCTATAGTTTCGGGAACAGGCATCTGCCAGCCAACAGTTGATGTTCCCCAGGAGTAGGTCACCTCAGGTCTCTCCTGACTCAAATAAAAAAAGGATGCATCTCCATGCGAAACCTAGATGAGCAGACGATCACACAAGCTGTCCTCACTCGAAATGCCGGGACCGAGAATCAGCGCCTGCATGAGATCGTGACCTCACTCGTTCAGCACCTCCACGCATTTGCGCGGGAGACTAATCTGACCGAGGAGGAATGGGAAAAGGGTATCGAGTTTCTGACCGCAATCGGTCATATCACCACCGACAAACGACAGGAATTCATCCTCCTGTCCGATACGCTGGGCCTGTCGACGCTGGTTATCGCCCAGAATCACAAGAAGCCGGAAGGCTGCACTGAAGCCACGGTTTTCGGCCCCTTCCATGTCGCCAACGCCCCTCGTTACGAGTTGGGCGAAGACATAAGTGGTGGGCTTCCAGGCTCGCCCTGGTTTGTGAAGGGCACCGTCACGACCAAAGATGGCACCCCCATCCCACATGCGACCATCGAGGTCTGGCAAGCCGACGACGCTGGCTTCTACGACGTTCAGAAGCCAGATATGGGGGACTACCACGGACGGGCGATTATCCAGGCCGACGCCAACGGGCATTACCACTTCCGCACGATCGTCCCTGAGTGCTACCCCATCCCCCATGATGGCCCGGTTGGCAAGATGCTGGAGGCGTTAAATCGGCATCCATGGCGCCCTGCCCACCTGCATTTCATGATCACTGCCCCTGGATATCAGCGTCTAGTTACCCACGTGTTCCGAGAGGGTGGCGACTATCTGGATTCGGATGCGGTATTCGGTGTCCGTTCGTCCCTGATTGCAGACTGGGTTCGCCATGAGAGTGGAATCGATCCGTACGGTAACTCGATCGACTCTCTTTATTACACCCTGGATTTTGACTTCATCCTGCACAACGCTTAGCGCACATACATTTCTTGTCTACCCGGCTTGCAGTGTGCAGGCCATCGCCAGTACTCGCACACTTACCTCGGAGAGGACTATGCGACCCGTCAAACACATCGTCATGTGGAACTTGCTTGGCGAAACTGAGCATGAGCGCTCAGCCAATATAGAAAAGCTCAAAAATGCTTTCGAAGGGCTTCGCAGTGTAATTCCTGGCCTTCTCAAGCTAGAGATCGGCGTCGACTTCAGCAAGATCGATTATGCCTGCGATGTGGTGTTGTATTCGGAATTCGATTCCATGGAAGCGCTGCAGGGTTATGCCACGCACCCCGCTCATTTGCGAGTTCGCGAAGCGCTAGGAAACGTTCGCACTGCCCGGCACCAGGTTGACTACTTCATGTAATAAACACCTGTTCTAACACTGAACTTCGATTCCATAAGAAACGAGCACCCCGTGCTTCAACAGCTCAAAAAAAGAAGGTATCAGATATGAAAACCAACCTTGCCGGCAAGATCGTGCTCATCACCGGCGCAGCCAAAGGTATCGGTCGCGCCACTGCGCTGGCGTTTGCAGCCGAAGGCAGCCAGCTCGCGTTGTTGGACTGGGATGAAGGAGCCCTCACAGAACTGAAGCACGAGGCTGAGGCTCTGGGCGCCACAGTTGCTGTCAGTCAAGCTGACCTCAGCAGTCTGAGCGGCATGAACGATGGCATCGACAGCGTTCTGGCCATCTACGGCGGGAAGGTTGATGTACTCGTCAACAACGTAGGCTCTGGCGCCGTGCGGATGTTCGACGACCTGACTGATGAAGACTGGGAAGCAACCATGCAGCTCAACTTCATGAGCTACGTACGTGCTTGCCGCAAAATCCTCCCGGTGATGCGCGCTCAACAAAGCGGCGTCATTATCAACAACGCCTCCGACCTTGCCCGACAGCCAGAACCCTGCCCACTTGACTACTCCGCCTCTAAAGCAGCTGTTCTCGCCGTAACCAAAGGCTTGGCCCGCAGTGAAGGCCCGCACATCCGTGTCAACGCCGTTGCGCCGGGCCCTATCTGGACGCCTTTCTGGACCAAGTCGGGCGGCTTCGCTGAGACCATGGCCAAAGTCCATGGGATGGAGCCTCAAGCCGCAGTGGAGCATGAGATGTCGCTACGCCAACTCCCTCTTGATCGCCTTGGCACTCCGGAAGAGGTGGCTAACGTCATTGTCTTCATGGCGTCTGATCTTGCGTCCTTTGTGACCTCCAGTGTTTGGGGTGTCGACGGTGGCAGCATCCGTTCGGTGATATGACCGCCCACCCACTTTGGCACGCGCGCCCGGGGAGCAAGACTCCTGGGAGCCTCTGCCATACGTGGCATCCGTACTGACCACAAAAACAAAAGGATAGATGATGGCTATCAAGATCGACAATCAAACCAAGCTGGGTGTGGCGTGCCTGGGAATCACCCACCCTCACACGTCAGGGCGTGTAAAGGCCTTCCAGCGTATCCCGGGCGTAGCGTTTCTCGGGGCCTACGACGACAGTCCGCTGCTTGAACCTTTTGCCGACGCGCTGGGTCTTCAGGCGCGCAGCAAGGACGACATTCTAAGCGACCCCGACGTACACATCGTTCTGGTGCATCCCAAAAGTTACTTGATGGCTGACTGGGCCATCGAGGCATTGGAAGCAGGCAAGGCGGTGCTGTGTGAGAAACCTGCAGGCCGTCATGGGCCATGCAGCCGATCTCCGTAACGCCCAGTTCAAAGCCTGCCTTATAGCCGGCAACGTCATCGCAGACCAGCGTGCCGTTCCAACTGCCCAAGAAGGCTCGAGCATGTTCGCCAGCACGGCTTGGGCTGAAGCCGTAAACGACCGTCGCCAGGTTGGAGAACTGACTGGTGGCATAGGCCATACGGTTACCTAGCACCCTTCTGTAGGCAACGTCAAAAATAACGCCGACGTCCAGACCCGCGACTGATCACGCTGACGTGCGCAGATGAACAACGGATGCTCGCGTCCTGGTTGCAAACGCAGCTCCGACAGCTGAAGCTCCCCTTGAACCTCTCGCGACAGAGTCAGAGCAGTCATGCGCTCCAACGATAATTTCAGCTCTGCACCTGGCAGTTGTACAACGTGCTGCCCCTGAGCTAACAAATCATCCCCGGTCAGTGCCACCTCAACATTGGGAGCGTGTACAAATGCTTCCGGGTTTGCCGGATCACCCACCTTTGTGTAGCTGTCAATTCGACTGCGAACTTCCAGACGCGCGCCAGCTAACTGGGACAGTTCAATCTCGATGCTGTCGGTATCACCGTTGGTGTCCGTGCGGAACGCAAGACTGGTTGAGTCCTGACGCCATACCGTCTGTTCGGGGTGATCCAGGCCACAGGCTTCGAAATGCTTGATGACAGCGCCGGTCACGCGAATTTCCCCAGTCCAGTAGGCTCCACGGTAACGATCCTTGATCCGCGCGCCGCCCAGACGCAAGCGAATACGCTGGCTGCTGAGGCCGAGCTCTTCATGCAAGTTGCGTGACCAGATCAATTGCTCGCCATCGAACAGATCGATCTGCTCCCAACCGCTTTCACCGAGCAGACGGTAATTCAGGCTGGCATCTTCTGCTGCGGTGAACACTTCACCCATCAGATGCTCGCCACAGCTCAGACTGGCAAACGAACGCTCGCCAGTGGTGGCGAAAGTGCGCCGGGCGCGCAGGGCCTGGCCGACGCTTTTGCGATCAAAGCCTGCCGACAATACGCCGGTCAAACCGCCTCGGGAGCCAAAGACTGCAGTAGCAGGCACGCCACCGCCGCAACGACCCTGGTGCTCATCACTGTTGGCTGCCGCACCCACTCGATAACCACGCTGCAACGCTTCGGCATACACCCAGTGGAATTGCCCCCACGCCGAGCCGACTTCAATCAAACGCTCAAGGGCGGGATGGTGCCAGTCCAGGTTGCAACGCCGGCCGCCCACATGCGGCATCATCAAATGCCCTTCAGGATCCTTGGCATAAGCTGCGTATAGCTCATCCACCGGCCAGGCTCCTGGCTTGATGGTGCCGGCAGTGAATTCGTTCCACTCTAAAGAGCGAACCAGACGACCTTGATTATCGAAGGGAAACTCCGGTTTGCGATCATGCAAGAACACTACATTGCGGTCGCCGCCAGCACAGGAGTTACCACACCACTCAGTCCCCGGATAGCAGACGAACCGTCCCGGCTCATTCAGCTCATGAATCAGTTTGACCGCCTGATCCCAGCGCTGCTCAGTGATGTTGAAGTCATTGGCGGTGTAACCCAGCACGTCCAGACCTGCGACATCCCGGCCATAGCTCAGGTTATAAAGGGTGTCGTTGGTGCCGACGGTATCATCGGAATGCACATGCAGGTCGGCATACAGTGGCCGAAGATCAGCGCCTTGCGGGTCAACGTTGATGAACGCCTGGGCAGGTCGCACACGGGCGTCGGTGACATGCGCACGCAGCTGCCACTCTCCGGTTTCACTCAAGCGCAACGCAGGCAACCGCACCACAGCCCAGCCCTCACTGGCGAGTGTGAATGCAATGTCGCGCTCGGCCCCATCAGGAGAAACCAGTAGCAGACTGCCCTGTAACGGCAACTGCCGGCAGGTGTTACCCCAGGCATCGTCGACCCGCAGCAAAACATCAAAAGCCTCTTCACTGCTGACCAGTCGCGGCGCAATGACCTGTAGCTGACTCGCGACACCCGGCACGATATCCCACAGCAGATCACCTGGAACTTCAGCAAATTTCGAACTGCCGAGTGGGTCGATGAAAAGGCGCAACCGGAAGTCTTTTTCGACAAAGCTCTGCACCCGAGTGCCCGCCCCGCCCTGACGACGATCACCGAGGCGGATGACGATACGATCACCCGGATTCAGATAGCCGTCGATAATGTCGATGATGATCGCCTTCTGAAAAGGCCGCTCATGCCCCTTCTGATCAAAACGTACCTTCAGGTACTGCACGGTGGCCTGACTCTGCCCCGGCACTAGATCGCCTGCCTGATACTCGGCACTGACATAATCAGGCCCCGACGGGTTGGAGGTTTGAAACAATGCCCAATCGGAATAAAACTTGAACGCCAGCTTCAACCAGGCACCATCGGCCAGCCCGCTGGCACCCACCTCGTAGGTCAGAGTGATCTCGTCCCACTGTCCGGCGACCAGCGTTTGTCGGTCGCCGGTGATACTGCCGAGAAACGGCCGGGCCTTGTTACGCTCATACAGGCCGATTGGGGCGGTGTATTCGCCAGCGTCGCGTGGGTCGAAGGAAGTCGTCAAAATGCACCTCGTGGAGAATCTGATAGAAGCGGTTCGAAAAGAACGTTTTAGGCTCTGTACGAAAAGTCGGTGAGCGAAGGTCAGGCAATGCAAAAAGCGGCGAGCAAGCGCAGTTGACACGTGTCAATGAGCATTGCGAGTCGATTTTTAACGCAGCATGGCCGAGCGCAGGCACTTTACGTACAAAGCCTAGTGGGCACGCCACGCCTGGTAGTGACGCTCGATACGGCGGAAAACCAGGCTCTCCATCAGCCACGCCAGCAAGCCGATCAAGGCGATGCCGAGCAGGACCTGACTGCTGTTGCCGATTTGTCCCCCCATGGAAACCATCCAGCCGATGCCCTGAGAAGCGCCGATCATTTCAGCCGCCACCAGCGCACGCCAACCCTGGCTGAAGCCAATGCGCAGAGCAGCAGTCAGAAATGGCAGCGAAGCGGGCAGGTAGACATGAGCCAGCAGTTGCCGGGTATTGGCACCCAGAGTGCGCGCGGCGCGTACTTCTCCGCCGCGAATGCTCTGCACACCTTCCTGAATAGTGACCGCCATGGGGAATACCGCAGCAATGAAGATCACCAGCACAATGGAGAAGAATCCCAGGCCAAAGATGATCAAAATCAGCGGAGCCCAAGCGATCGGCGCAATCGCCATGAACAGGCTATTGAGCGGCGCGATGAAGTCGCGAAAACGGCGCGACAACCCACCAGCCGTGCCCAGTAGCACAGCGACCAGAACGGCGGATGTAAATCCGGCCAGCTCCTCCAGCATGCTGGCGCGAAATTGCTTCCACAGCGATCCATCGTTGATCCAGCGGATCGCCTCTTGGGCAACCACCCAGGGTTGCGGCAGCACATAGCTCGGGAAGCGTGAAGCCAGGATGATCCAGACCACCAGCAAAAATGGTAGCGAGGCCCAGCCCCAGTTGGGTTTTGGTATCGACATCAGAGGCTCAGCGCGAGGCTTTATCCAGGTAAGAAGTGTCCACCAGATCTTTGGCATCCAGGTGGGTATTCATGAAGCCCAGCTGCGTCGAGTCATTCATCAGGCGCTGGATGAACTGGAGATCAGAGGGCTGCAACTCTGCTGACCATCCCAGGCGCGAGCGTGCCTGCGCGACAATCTGCTCTGGGCTGATGGTTTTACCATCGGCGCTTTGAACGGCCTCGAGCTTGAAAGCCTCGGCGATTATTGTGTTCGACTCCTCGGGATGCTGATTGAGAAAATCTACGGCTTTGCGGTGTGCACGGAGCAGCTTGACCACATCATCCGGGCGATCCTGCAATGTCTTGGGCAATGCAATGACCACATACCATGGGTATTGCGGCAGCGCCTGATTCACATCGAACAGCACCCGGCTATTGCCCCGCAACAGCGCCTGGCTGACAAAGGGTTCCCAGGTGAAAGCGGCATCGACGATGCCCCGCTCCAGCGCAGCATTCATGTTGCCCGCAGGCATGTCGATAATGTCGACGTCGCTGTCCGGGTTGAGACCGGCGGCTTCCTTGAGCACGTAGCCACGCAAGAGCACGTCCATGCCGCTGCCTTTCTTGACACCCGCCAGCTTCTTGCCGTTCAGCCCGGCCAAATCGTGGATTGAACTTTTGTTATCGACGATGACTGCTGCCTGGCCATAGTTGACCTTGGCCAAAATCGTGCTTTTAAGACCCCGTGAGTACCATTGGTAAACCGGTGGCGTCCCCACATAGGCGACGTCCAGTTCGCCTGCCGCCAGAGCTTGCTGGATCACCGGGCCGTCACTCAGCGCCTTGAGGTCTACGTTCAGCCCTTCCTGCTTGTAGAAACCCTCCTTATCAGCAATCAGCGCCGGTGCGTTGGCCATGGCAAAGACATAGCCGATACGCAGAGGTTGATCAGCGGCCGAAGCGTTGCTGGCAAAAGTAAAAGCAGCCAGAGAAGCGGCCAGGAGCGTGCGTCTGATCATGCGGTCAACTCGGGTGAGGAATAAGTTTGAATGGCGCCAGGAGCCTGCGCCATGACGTGGGAAATACGCGCCATGAGTTCATTGCGATAGTCAAGAAACGCTGGCAAGCGGCGGGTTTGCAGATTACTGCGCGGGCGGGGCAAGTCGATCTGCAGTTCGCTGTGAATACCGCCAGGGGCGATGTTCAACACCACCACGCGATCAGCCAGAAAAACCGCCTCATCAATGTCGTGAGTGATGAACAAAACGGTCTGACCCAGCTGCGCCCAGATGCGCAGGGTTTCTTCGTTCATACTGTTGCGACTGATGGCATCCAGGGCTGCAAAAGGCTCGTCCATCAGTAATACGCTAGGCTCTAATGCCAGCGTTCTGGCCAACGAGACGCGCTGCTGCATCCCTCCGGATAGCTGCTGAGGCAAGCGTTGTGCGGCGTGCTCCAGTCCTACCAGCCGCAAGTACGAAAGTGCTTTTTCGCGCTGCTCGCCGACGCTGCCCTGCCCCGCCATACGCAGGCCGAAGCGGACATTTTCCAACGCGCTCAGCCACGTAAAGAGTTGAGGTGACTGGAATACGTATCCCAGCTCTTCGCGCTCAGGACGTATCGGCTTGCCATCGATTTGTACCTGCCCCTGACTCGGCTGCTGAAAACCTGACAGCAGGTTGAGCAGCGTAGTTTTGCCACATCCTGAAGGGCCGAGGATCGCGACGAATTCACCAGGCCGAGCGCTGAAACTGAACTGGTCAAACACCTGATGACCATTGGCGTAACTGAAGCTGATCGCTTCAACGCTCAAGGCATTGGTCGGCGGGTCTGTTTTTGGGGGCTGGGGAGACATGGCAAGTGCGATCGGGTCGTTTACAATGGATGTCTCGACATAATACGTATTAATACAAGTTGAAGTAATATCATCTTGTCATAACCTTAGAAGCAAATGCGGTTCAGCACGCCGAGTGCTGACCTGAGCGCTCATGGAATAGAACAGTGACGATTCTTCGCGACAGTAGCACTTCGCTTTATCAGCAAATCGCCCAGCAACTGCTGGAGGAAATCCACCGAGGTGATTTTGAACCGTCAGGCAGGCTGCCGTCGGAGGCCGAAATCGGTGAGCGCTTTGCTGTTAGCCGCGTGACCGTGCGGTTGGCCATTGGCAAGCTTTGCGACGAAGGAGTGGTTGAGCGCAAGCAAGGCAAAGGCACTTTCGTGGCCGCCAAACCATTGCGCCATGGGTTGGATGCCTTGCGCAGCTTTCATGAGGCGTTGCTGCTTCAAGGTCTGAAGTCGACCATGCAGGTGATTGGTCATCAGCTGGTGCCCACCCCGGAAGGCCTGCGGCACCTGTTCTCGGAGGCGGCACAGTCAGTCTGTGTGGAGCGCCTGCATTTCGTTGACGATGAACCCATCGCGTTGGGGCGCAGCCACCTCCCTGCCGAACTGGCCGGTGTCGTGTGGAAGGAAGTGGAACAACAGCCCATCTATTCGGTACTGGAGCAAGTCACCGGTTGTCCGGTTAGCCGTGCCGACATGGCAATACGGGCACAGCAGGCTGATAAAGGCCTGGCAGGTGCACTGGGTATCAAGCGTGGCGCGGCATTACTGGTGATGGAACGCACCTCCTGGTTTGCCGACGGCCGCTGCTGCGATCGCACGACCTTCTACATAAAGCCGGAACGCTACTCGTTTGTGATCAGTGGGGTTTTTAAAGCAGGTGTTTAGACACAAACCTACAGCCTCTATGCCTTGATTCGATGTCGTAAAACCCAACAGTGTGGGTCACCGACCTGACCTACAACTCCAGACTTGTTCGCTCCAGGATGAGGCCGCTACCCTCCACCGACAAATGACTGAAAGCCATCTGGCTCTGCCGAAAGTCAGGTGACGCAGCCTGCGGCTTTTCCTTCACGGTATCCACGGCAAGGCGAAACGCAGCGTCCGGGTTAGTACCCGCAGTCGGCACCGGACCTTCGGTGACGATGCACAAGGAACGGGTCCAGCCCAACAGCACATGCTTCGGATCTGTGTTGCCTGAGCAACAGTGCGCCGACTCAGACCCACCCGCCATCGACAATAAAGTTCTGCGCCGAACACATCGCCGAGGCATCGGAGGCGAGAAACAGCGCCATATTGGCGATGTGTTCCGGCAGTACGCTGCCCGGCAAACACTGACTGCGGCTGATCAGTTCCCTGGCCGCATCGTCGACCCACATCGCCAGTTGTTTTTCGGTCATCACCCAACCTGGCACCAGGGTATTGACGCGGATGCCGCTCGGCCCCAGTTCCCGGGCCAGGGCGCGGGTCATACCGTGGGCGGCGGCCTTGCTGGCGGCGTACACCGGGTAGCCGGCAGAGGCCATCATCCAGCCCACCGAGCCGAGGTTGATGATCGCGCCGTAACCTGCGTTTTTCATCATCGGGACCACCGCCTTGGCGGCGAAGAAAGCGTGCTTGAGGTTGACCGAGATCAACCTGTCGAACATTTGCGAGTCGACTTCTTCGAGCGTATGGCGCACGTCGTTGGCCGCGTTGTTCACCAGCACAGTGATCGGCCCCAGTGAGTGTTCGAAGCGGTCGATGGCGGCTTTGTAGCCGATCTCGTCAGTGATGTCGCAATTCACGAACTCCACGGTGTGTCCGCGCGAACTCAACAGCGCCGCCAGGCGTTCGCCCTGGCTCTGCGCGCGGTCGACAAAACCCACCTTGGCACCTTGGGCCGCGAAGGCCCGCACCATGAATTCGCCGATGCCTGAGGCACCGCCGGAAATCAGGACGGTCTTGCCTTCGAGGTCGGGATAAATCGCGTGCTGAGTCGTCATGAAAGGTTGCCTCGCTTAATTAGTCTTATTTTATTTTGCAATAACGGCTTTTAAGGCTATAAATTCGCTGTGCAAACGACAAAATACCTCCATTAGTAGAACTATTCCACTCAAAACAACAAAAGGAAGTTCGGTCATGAAGCACCCTCGTTATCTGTTGTCCGGTCTCGCCATGTCCATGTTGATCGCCAGTGGCGGCGCCCAGGCCACAGGACTCACCAGCGAACACAAGCCCTTCGGTAAAACCAACGACGGCACGGCCGTCGAGCAGTACATCCTGCGCAACAGCCACGGTATGCAAGCCACGGTGATCACCTATGGCGGCGTGCTGCAGTCGCTGAAAGTGCCGGACAAAAATGGCAAGGTCGACGACGTGGTGTTGGGCTTCGACGACGTGCAGGGGTATCAAGCCGGCACGGCGTTTTTCGGCGCGACCATCGGCCGCTTCGGCAATCGCCTGGCCGGCGGTGCCTTTGAGCTGGACGGCAAACGCTACCAGGTGCCGCTCAACGATGGTCCCAATTCCTTGCATGGCGGCGCGCTGGGCTTCGACAAGCAGTTATGGAAGGCCGCCGAGGTCAAGGGCAAGGACTCGGTGGGTGTCACCCTCACCTACCTGTCCAAGGACGGTGAGATGGGCTTTCCCGGTAACCTGAAAACCGAAGTCACCTACAGCCTCAACGAGAAAAACGAACTGCACATCGTCTACAAGGCCACCACCGACAAACCGACAGTGCTCAACCTCACCAACCACAGTTACTTCAACCTGGCCGGCGCGGGCAATGGCGACATTCTCAAGCAAGTCGCCACCTTGCACGCCAGCCATTACACGCCGGTGAACGCCACCTTGATTCCGACCGGCGAAGTGGCGCCCGTGAAAGGCACGCCGATGGACTTCCTGAAACCGACGCCGATCGGCCAGCACATCAAGGACGACCATCCGCAGCTAAAGTTTGCCGAGCCCAAACAAGGCGGGTTCGACTTCAACTGGGCGCTGGACACCCAGGGTGACGTGAAGCAACTGGCGGCCGAAGTGCATGACCCCGAGTCGGGGCGGCGGTTGCAGCTCTACACCACCGAACCGGGCGTGCAGTTCTATACCAGCAACTTCCTCGACGGTTCGGTCAAGGGCAAGGCCGGCAAGACTTACCTGCACTGGAGTGGTTTCACCCTGGAGACCCAGCACTATCCAGATGCACCTAACCAGCCCGGGTTTGCCTCGACCCGCCTGAACCCTGGGCAGATCTACACCCAGAACACCGTGTTCAAATTCTCCGCCGATTAAAACTGTGGAAGCGGGCTTGCTCGTAACTGTGATGGGTCAGGAACAGATCGACTGACTGACACTGCGCATTCGCGAGCAAGCCCGCTCCCACATTCAGTCCTCATGGACCATGACTCAGCGTTGTTTCATGCGGTCGATGACCACGGCCAGCAGCAGGATCGACCCCCTGATCACGTACTGATAAAAGGTGTCGATGTTCTTCAGGTTCATCGCATTCTCGATGATCGCCAGGATCAACACGCCGGCGATCACATGGCGGATCATCCCGATACCGCCGCTCAATGACACCCCGCCCAGCACGCAGGCCGAGATCACCGTCAGCTCGAAACCCTGGCCGATCATGGGCTGTCCGGAGGTCATGCGCGAGGCCAGGATCACACCGGCCAAGGCGCCGATCAAACCGTGCACGGCAAAGATCAGGATCTTGGTGCGGTCCACGTTGACGCCCGCCAGCAGCGCAGCTTCCGGGTTGCCACCGATGGCCATGGTATTGCGTCCGTAGGTGGTGTAGTTGAGCAGCCAGCCGAAAAACACAAAGCAGACGATGGTGATCAGGATCGGCACCGGCACGCCCAGCAATTGGCCGTTGCCGAATACGAAGAACTGCTCCTGGGAAACACCCACTGCCTTGCCGTCGGCAAAGATATACGCCAGCCCACGCACGATCTGCATGGTCGCCAGGGTGGTGATCAACGCATTGACCCGCAGTTTGGCGATCACGATGCCGTTGATCAGACCGACGATCAAACCCATTCCCAGTGCAGCGCCGATGCCGAGCATCACGCTGTCGGTGTCGCGCATCACAATCGCCGCCACCACCCCGGCGCAGGCAATCACCGAGCCCACCGAGAGGTCGAAGTGCCCCGACGCCAGGCAAAACAGCATGGTGCAGGCGGCAATCCCCACTGTGGAAATCGCCAGGCCCAGGCCACGCATGTTCAGCGGCGAGAGGAAGTTATCGATCAGCAAGGCACAGAGCACAAAGATGCCCACGGCGGCGAGCAGCATGGCCCAGTTGTCGAGCAGTGCGCGCATATCCAGAGGTTTGCGTGCCGAGGGCAACGCGTTGTCTTGGGTTGTCATAGTCATCTCTCAGTTCGCCAGGCTGCGTGGCAAGGCCAGTTGCAGCAAGTTGGATTCAGTCGCGTGTTCGCGGGCTTGCTCACCCCGCAGTGCGCCTTCGCAGAGCACCAGGATGCGGTCGGAAATGCCCATGACTTCCATCAGATCGCTGGACACCACAATGACCGCAATGCCTTGGGCCGCGAGGTTATGGATGATCTGGTAGATCTCGGACTTGGCGCCGATATCGATGCCACGGGTCGGCTCGTCCAGCAGCAACACTTTCATCGGCATCGACAACCAGCGGCCAAGAATGGCTTTTTGCTGATTGCCGCCGGAGAGGTACATGATCTTCTGCCCTGCATTGGGCGTCTTGACCTTCATCGCCTTGATCTGATGGTCAGCGTTGTCCTTCTCCCAGCCATCACGCAGCAGCCAGCCAAAAGTCGTGTGAGCGCCACGCGCACTGATATTGATGTTCTCGGCGACGCTGGCCAGCGGGATGATGCCTTCCTTCTTGCGGTCTTCCGGGCACAGCAGCACGCCTGCGGCGATGGCATCGCGCGGTGAGCGCAGTCGCAGTGCCTGACCGCAAAGCTCCAGTTGCCCGGCACTGGAGCGCTCCAGGCCGCTAAGCAGGCGCAACAGCTCGGTACGCCCTGCCCCGACCAGGCCAAACAGGCCGAGAATCTCGCCCTTGCGCACATTGAAACTGATCGGCTCACGCAGGCCCGGCCCCAGCAGGCCGTCGACCTTGAGCGCCACGTCGCCGTGCTCGCGCGGCCGGTAGTCGTAGATATCCTGGATATCCCGGCCAACCATGCAGGTCACCAACTGGTCATGGGTCAGCGCGCTAATGTCCTCGAACGTGCGCACGTAGCGCCCGTCCTTGAACACCGTAACGGCGTTGCAGATGCGGAATACTTCTTCCATGCGGTGCGACACATACAGCACCACTTTGCCTTCATTGCGCAGGCGCGTGATGATCGCCATCAAGCGGTCGATCTCGCGCGCCGAGAGGCTACTGGTGGGTTCATCGAAGGCGATCACATGGGCGCCACGCGACAGCGCCTTGGCGATTTCCACCAGTTGGCGCTGGCCGAGGGACAGGCGGCCGAGCTTTTCCTGCGGATCGATTTCATCCGCCAGGCCTTTGAGGCACGCCAGCGCCTGCTTGCGCAACTGGCTGCGATTGACCACCCCAAAGCGCGACGGCAAATGCCCGAGGAACAGGTTTTCGGCCACGGTCATTTCCGGCACCAGGTGCAGCTCCTGGTGAATCACCGCCACGCCGCTGGCAATGCTGTCAGCGGCGTTTTTAAAGGCCATGGTCTGCTCGCCGATCTGCAGCGTGCCGCTGTTGGGGATGTACGCGCCACCCAGGATTTTCAGCAGCGTCGACTTGCCCGCGCCGTTCTCGCCCATCAAGGCGTGCACCTGCCCCGGATGGGCGATGAAACTGATGCCATCCAGCGCCTTGACCCCGGGGAAGGTTTTACCGATGCCGTCGAATCGCAAGGCGGCAGCGGTCATTTCCATAGTCCGATTTTGGTCAGTTCTTCCTGGAAGTTGGCCCGGGTGATCAAGGTCACTTCGTCCATCGCCGTGTTCTTCGGCGGCTCAGTCCCTTTGGTAACCCACTCGTACATCATCAGTGCGGTGTTGTAGCCTTCGAGATGCGGGCTGGGCAGCATCGAGCCAAAGAAGCCGCTGTTGGCTTTTTTCAGTTCGCCGATGGCGTCGGTGCCATTGATGCCGATACCGATCACGTTGGCTGCCTTGAAGCCTGCGCTTTCGGTGGCACGTACGCCGCCGAGCACGGTGTTGTCGTTCATGCCGCCGATGAGCAGGTTTTTCGCACCGCTGGGCAGCTTGACCAGGGCCGAGTTGGTGGCGTCCATGCTGCCGGGCACGTCGAGGGTTTTAAGCGCGGCAGTGAGGATGTGGTCCTTGGGAATACCGGCTTCTTCCAGGGATTTGATCGAGCCGTCGGTGCGTTTCTTGCCGGTGTCGAGTTCGTTGAAGGTGTTGATCACCGCGTAGGTGTCTTTCCAGTCCCAACCGCGGTTTTTCGCTTCGGCGGCCATGGCGGCGCCCTGCTTCTGGCCTACTTCAAAGGCAGCCATGCCCAGGTACGGCACGTCTTCCATGAAGGCGCCTTTGGCGTCTACAAAACGGTCGTCCACGGCGATCACTTTGAGGCCATTGGCCTTGGCTTTGGCTACGATGGCCGGGCCCAGGGACACGTCCGGCGGGCAGATCACAAAGCCCTTGGCACCGTTGGCGGCCAGGCTGTCGATGGCCGAAAGGGTTTTTTCGCCATCCGGCACGGCGATCTTGATCACGGTGAAACCGTGCTCCTTGCCGGCTTTTTCGGCGAAGGCCCACTCGGTCTGGAACCACGGCTCTTCGGCTTGCTTGACCAGAAAGCCAATCTTCACTTCTTCAGCGGCCAGCAACAGCCCGCTCAGGCTCATGGCCGAGACCGCCACAGCGGCGCAGCACAGGGAACGCAAACCACGACGACGATTCATACGGGTGACTCCTTGTTGTTGTTTTCAAGTCTTGGGGTTTAACCGGCAAAGCGGTGACAGGGTTTGCCTGGCACGTCGACCTCGATGGCCAGCACCGCGCCATCCAGGGGGTGATTCAAAGGGCTGGCGGCACTGGTGATGTACAGGGTGGTGAGGTCGGGGCCACCGAACACGCAACTGGTGGGACGGCTGACCGGCAGCTCGATGATGCGGTCCACCTGGCCTTCAGGCGTTAGCCGCAGCAGGCAACTGCCGTCCCAGCGCGCGTTCCAGATATAACCTTGCACGTCCATGGCCGAGCCGTCCGGCCCACCGCGCTCATGCGGGCCGAACCAGACGTGCGCCGGATGCAGCTGGCCGCCCGGCTCAACTGCGTGCTGGTACAGCGTGCCGTCCAGGCTGTCGCCGAAATGCACCTGCGTGCCGTCATCGCTCCACAGCAAGGTGTTGGGAATGCCCAGGCCGCTCAGCAGCGGCGTCACCTGCGCATTGGCGTCGATGCGAAACAGGCCGCCGGAGCGTCGGGTGATGGGCAGGTCTTCACCCTGCTCGCCGATGTTGTTCTGCATGGTGCCCAACCACAGGCGACCCTGGGCGTCGCAACGGGCTTCATTGCCCCGGTTGCCCGCTTGAGGATCGGCCACGCACAGCAGCGTCAGGGCTTCGGTGACCAGGTCAAGGCGATACACGCCACTGCTCAAGGTCACCAGGGCATCGCCGCTTTCACAGGGGATGAACGCCGAGACATGCTCGGGCAACTGCCACACCTGCAAGTGCCCGTCCATCAGGCGCAGCGCCTGTTTGCCGGCGATATTGACCCAGTGCAACGACTGGGTGGGCGCGTCCCAGAATGGGCCCTCTGCGAGTTGAGCCCGATGCGCGGTGACAGCGTGAAACGACATGGTGCCTCCTGGAAGGTTGCTGGTCTCAGGGGCGCTTTACAGCGATTCGCGGGAGGGCGTGCCGTCCACCAGCCGCTGGATACGCAACGGGTTGGCATTTTTCAACGCATCCGGCAGCAGGCTGTCAGGGTAGTTCTGGAAGCACACGGGACGCAGGAACCGGTCGATGGCCAAGGTGCCGACCGAGGTCCCACGGGCATCCGATGTCGCGGGGTACGGCCCGCCGTGCACCATCGAATCGCAGACTTCCACGCCGGTCGGGTAGCCGTTGAGCAGGATGCGCCCGACTTTCTGTTCCAGCAGCGGCGTGAGTTCGGCGAACTGTTGAAAGTCGCCCGGTTCGCCAATGATCGTGGCGGTCAGTTGTCCGTGCAGTCCGTGCAAGGCAGCGCTGAGCTGGGCCTGGTCAGCGACTTCGACAAACACCGTGGTGGGGCCGAAGACTTCTTCCTGCAACACTTCATCGCCGTCGATCAACAGCCGTACATCAGCCTTGAACAGTTGCGGCTGCGCCTGATTGCCCGCCTGGGCATTGCCTGCCAGGTGCTGGATGCCAGCGTGCGCAAGAAGTTTTTCCAGGCCCTTGCTGTAGCTGCCCAGGGTGCCAGCGTTGAGCATGGTTTGCGCCGGTTGATCGCCGATCAGTTGGGCCACGCGTTGAGTGAACGCTGTAAATTCAGGCGATGCGATACCGATCACCAGGCCAGGGTTGGTGCAGAATTGACCGCAACCCTGCACCACAGAAGCGGTCAGGTCGCGGGCCACGGTCTGTGCCCGGGCCTTGAGGGCCTGGGGCAACACAATTACCGGATTGATGCTCGACATCTCGGCGAACACCGGGATCGGCTGCGGGCGTGCCGCGGCCATGTCGCACAAGGCACGACCGCCCTTGAGCGAACCGGTGAAGCCCACGGCCTGGATTGCCGGGTGCTTGACCAACGCTTCGCCGACGCCGCCACCAAAAATCATGTTGAACACGCCGGCCGGCATCCCGGTCGCTTCAGCAGCGCGAATGATTGCACTGGCAACCTGCTCAGCCGTGGCCATATGCCCGCTATGGGCCTTGAACACCACCGGACAACCTGCGGCCAGTGCCGCTGCGGTATCACCGCCTGCCGTAGAGAACGCCAGCGGAAAGTTGCTCGCGCCGAACACCGCCACCGGGCCGAGGCCGATGCGGTACTGGCGCACATCCGGGCGTGGCAGCGGCTGACGATCAGGCAGTGCCTTGTCGATGCGCGCCCCGTAGAAGTCACCGCGACGCAGCACGCTCGCGAACAGGCGCATCTGGGCGCTGGTACGCCCACGCTCGCCCTTGATGCGCGCTGCCGGCAATGCGGTTTCGCGGCAAACCAACTCAATGAAGTTATCCCCCAGGGCATCCAGTTCGCTCGCTATCGCATCCAGAAATTGTGCGCGACGCGCGGCACTCAAGGCGCGGTACGCCGGGTAAGCCTGCGCGGCGGCCTTGGCTGCGGCGTCGACTTCCTCCGGGGTGGCCTGATAGAAATCCTGGGGCAAGGCTTCGCCAGTGGTCGCCTCGATGCTCTGCAGCTTGACGCTGCCGTTGCCGCTGCGCTGGCCGCCGATGTAGTTCTGACCGAGATACCGGTTCATGGGGGTCGATCTCCGATTGTTGTTCTTATAGATAGAAGCTCGGGTGACGCCTCTCGCTAACATCCGCCAGGGTCGTACCTCCGTTAATGCTGACTATATAGTAGGACTATTTTCAAAACAACCGTTCCAAAGCATCGATTCAGCGCTTTATCACAAGAAAAACCAGACTATATAGTCATACAATAAGGCGCCAGTTCTGTCTGACTAAAGCCCGGCCTGCGCGGCGCCCGGTATTTTGGTACAGCCGACAAGGGTTGCAACTTCAACTTCCTGATGGGTTGCCGAGGGGTGCAAGTCCCACGGCATGCCCACTGATCGGGATGCTATGATGCCGCCAATTCCAGCCAGAGCCTCCCTGTCGTCATGGATCACCAACCGCCCAAGCCGCGCAAGAGTATGCATGCCCAGATCGTCCAGGACTTGGGCATGCACATCGTTTCCGGCCGCTTCAAGCCCGAAGAGCGGCTGCCCATGGAGGCCACGCTCTGTGAGGAGTACAAGGTCAGCCGCTCGGTGTTGCGTGAGGCGACGCGGGTGCTCAGCGCCAAGGGCCTGGTGTATTCCAAGCCACGGGTCGGCGCTGTGGTGCGGCCACGCCTGAAATGGCACCTGCTCGACCCGGACGTGTTGTCCTGGTTGATGCAGTCCACGCCTCACAGTGAATTCTTCAATACCCTGGCCGGTGTGCGGCGCATCCTCGAACCGGAAATCGCGGCCATGGCCGCGACAACGGCCACCGACGAAGACATCACCATCATCGAAAAAGCCTACGCAGGCATGGAAACCGCCAAGACCCACGAGGACCTGCTGCAAGCCGACCTGGACTTCCACCGCGCCATCGCCGAAGCCACGCGCAACGATTTGCTCGCCTATATGTGCGACATGCTGTCGTTGCCGCTGCGCGAGTCGATCAACATCACCAACCGCCGCCCGGACATCCAGGGCCTGAGCCTGCCCCGGCACAAGGCGATCCTGACCGCGATCCAGAACCGCGACGCCCTGGGTGCCCGGCATGCTTCGCTGGTGCAGCTGGATGACACGCGGGTGGCACTGGATACGGTAATGAATGTGCTCACGCCGCTCTGAAGCCAGGTGCAAGAAAATGCTGGAGGGGCCTTGCTGTGGTGAGAAGGCCTGGTCGACGGGTAGCCAGATGGATCTTGCTGGTATTACCCGCCCGGCTTTTGCCTATGGCCTGATCATTGGCGCCGCATGCTCATCTGGATTGGGTCGCCTGATCAGTCGAGCCGTCCACCATTCTCCCGTGCGTGCTTGATGTCCCTCGAGGGTGGGGCTCCGAAACGCCGGGCATATTCGCGACTGAATTGAGCGACACTTTCATAGCCAACCCGCAAGGCGGCCGTGTTCACATCGACCCTGTCGGTCAACATCAGGCTGCGCGCGGCTTGCAGCCGTAACGACTTTTGATATTGAACAGGGCTGGTGCCTGTCAGCTTGCGAAAGTTGTGATGCAGCGTAGAACTGGCCATGCCCGATCGTTGGGCGAGATCGGCCACGTGCAACGGTTTGTCGTAATGATGTTTCAGCCATTCAATGGCTCTCACGATGCCCTTGTCTCGGTAACCATCGCGCGTGACGCTGCGCAGCCACTGGCCTGCGCTACTGAGCAACAGCCGAACGCATATCTCGCGCTTGATAAGGTTCGACATCAAGCCTGCCTCAAGCGGCCGTTCGATCAGCGTGGAAAGTCGGCTGAACGCATCGATCATCTCACTCGACGCCGCACCCGATGCAAAGCCTCGTGCTTCAGAAGCCATTTCCTGCCTTGGGGGTTCCAAGGTCTGGATCACCTCATTGAGCATGGCAAGATCAAGCTTCAACACAACGGATAAATAAGGGATTTGCTCGTTGGCCGCGGTCACGCGCGCCAGTGTGGGTATATCGACCGAAGTGACGAAGAACGCGCCCTGTCCAAACTCACAGGCCTCTTCACCGAACGTGATCTCCTTCGCCCCTTGCAAAATGATGGCGACACAAGGCTCATAAATGCAGTACGTGGGCGTGCCCAGTTCGGCCATTCGATAAAAGGTCAGGCCTGGAATCGATGTTGCGCATACTTCGTTCAAACCAATCTGCCGGGTGACTTTTTCGATCAGCCGTTTGAGTGCCTGGAGGCGCTCGTCGGGCTGAACGGGTTTGCTCATGGCCAGGGAATGCACATGGCCGAAACCGAACTGCGAAAAGGAACCGCTCGTCATCACATGCCCCCCTGTTTACGGAATATCCGAGTCTGCTGCGAGTGCGTGACCAGCACAAGTGCATCGGCAGGATTGTGCAAAAGATAGGGCGCATTAGGGTCACCCGGCCAACCCTCGTTGTTCTAGTTTCTCGCATGAAGACTGGCTTCGATGAGCCCGTGAACCCTCAGTCGCGAAAGGAACGCTGGATGGACAGACGAGATTTTCTTACTTATTCGGCGGCGGGTGCTGTTGCAGCCGCTTTACTGCCAGCATCGAGTCTCGCCAGTTCGGTGGCTGCAGCCCCGGCGCCCTCTTCGCTGACAGAGCGTGGGAGCGTGATGCCTACGCAAGGACGGCTCGTACGCACAGACCTGCCCCTCAATTTGCCTTCGCATACACTGCGCTACATGACGCCTCAACGCTTTGGTATGGGCGGGACGCAGATTGGCAATATCTTTGCGCCGATCAGCGACGAGCAGGCGGCCCTGGTTCTGCAGGCCGCCTGGGCGGCGGGTGTAAGGCTTTACGACACGTCGCCGTTCTACGGGTTTGGCTTGAGTGAATATCGCCTGGGCCGCTTCCTGCACGGTAAGAATCCAGACGATTATGTGGTCTCCACCAAGGTAGGCCGCGTATTGACGGCCGCTGGTGGCCTGCGCGCGGACCATGCCATCTGGAAGTCGCCGGCGCCCTTTAACTACCGATATGACTACACCGCAGCAGGCACGCGTCGCTCCGTGGAAGACAGCCTGCAGCGTCTGGGGTTACCCCGTATCGATATCGTCTTTATCCATGATCTCTCGCCAGATAACACCGAACTGGAGGGCGGATGGGAAGCGGCGTATCAAATTGCACGCACAGGGGCGATGGTTGAGCTTGAAAAAATGCGTGATGAAGGACTCATCAAGGCATGGGGCTTCGGCGTCAATACACCGAACGCCGTGGTTAAGGCGCTAACCAGTAATGACCCGACGCCCGACATCGTGTTGCTGGCCTGCCAGTATTCCCTCCTCGACCACAGCGATGCGTTGCGCAACACCTTTGCGGCCTTGAGAAGCAAGGGCACCAGTGTCGTGGTTGGCACTCCCCTGAATGATGGATTTCTGGGAGGGCGCAGCCGATATAACTTCAGCCTGGACCTACCGGCCGGAGCGGTAGAAAAGCGCGCGCGGATCATGGCAATTGCCAGCCGACATGGCATCGACATTCATACTGCCGCCCTGCAATTCGCCGCAGCACATCCGCAAGTGTCCGCGATCATTCCGGGGGCGCGTTCGCCAGGGCAGATCGTTTCCAACGTACAAGCGATGAAGGTCGGTATTCCGTCAGCCTTTTGGCAGGAACTCAAGAGCCAGAGCCTGATCGATGCGCAAGCACCGATTCCTTCCTGAGTGGGGCCACGCCCGTGCTGCCTGCTGAATAACAACACTGGCCTGAGGTCGTAACCAATGACGATACGAACGTCTTTCATGATTTTCGGCGGCCTGCTTGCGCTCTCCAGTAGCGGTCACTTATTCGCAGACACACTTGCGCTGAGCATTCCCTTGCCTGATCCACTCCCACCGCTAAACGTTCTGACACTCCTTGTCGGTCTACACCTGCTCGGTCTGTGCTTCGGTCTCGGCGGGGCGACCATGCTGGACCTCTGGATTTTCCGCTGGCTGCGCCGGGGGAGCCTGCCGGTTGAAGTCGGACGCACCTTTCACTTCATCAGCGACACGGTCACTACCGGACTATGCCTCCTATGGCTGTCAGGCCTGGGTTTGCTGGCCCTTTACGCGATGGAGTCGCCGGACAAACTGGAAAACCCCAAACTCTGGGCGAAGATACTTGTGGTGATCGCCCTGACCATCAATGGAATCATCATCCATGCGTTTGTGTTGCCAGAAGCGCTGCGCGACTTGAGCCGCCCCCTGTTTTTTGGCGTCTCACGCAGCAGAGCTGCCTTGTTTCTCGCATCGGGTGCAGTTTCGGGGGTGTCTTGGTACACCGCTTTTGCCTTCGGCATTTTCCGTGAGTTAAACAATAGCGTTACATTCAGCGTACTGGTCATGATGTGGCTTACGCTGACAGTAGCCGCCTCTCTCGCTGCCATGCTGCTCTGGTTGAACCTTGCAGCAGGCGCAAGAAAACCTTCTGCGCTCAGCCCTCCGACTTGAAAATAAAGAGTCGATCGAAAAAACAGGCACTTCCACACGCGCCTGGGTCGAGAAGCTGCAAGATCGAGACCCAATCGCCCAACGAAAAAGCACTGTCGCCTACGTGACCGAGCATTGTGTTGCTGTTGACTGGTTCTGGCTGTTTTGCGCTTCGTCCAGTGAGCGCCGGGCAGTGTCGCAACAGTGTGCGGTGTTGTGCGTGACGTCATTGGCGCTGGCCGATATTTCGATGATTGCCGTCGCCCGTAACGTGTTGTCCTGGCGCTGGGCTTCTGCGTCCTTAATCGATCCGAGGCATCCCTTGCGTCGGTGTCCAACGGAGCTGTCATGGAATATTCCAATAAAGACCGAATCCGGATAGCTGGCTAAACATGACCCGCCTGTGCTGCAGCCATTGGCAGGTGCTGGACAGCATCATGCAGTGCACATGTAAACCCATGTTAAATCGGCATGACGCGTTGCAAAACATTCAAATACGCGTTGATGAAACATTCAAATAAGCGATGAGCACGCCACTATTGAGTGACGTGTCGGGCCTTTTATTACCCGAGCTGACTGTAATTACTCTCTGCACTCAGATGGCTTTCGTGCAACAAAGCGATGCACCCTTGCCCGTCCATGGCATGAAAGACCTCAGAAATCGACCGGCACCTGCAACGTCCGAGGATACCCCGGCGAGAACGCCCATACGACGCCACGCCCGACCCGTACTCACGATCGAAGACGTTCTGCACCGTGGCACGCAGGGTCGGCGGGCGGCCTTCGAAGCGGGTGGTGCAGTGCGCCCCTCTATCAAAGCGGGTCCAGACGTCCAAAGGCTTGGCGGTGTCGATGGGGTGGTAGATGTTCGAACGGATGGCACGTGCTGGTGCCGCCGGCCTCATCGCCGTTACCCCCCGATGATGAATGCCGACATCAACAGCCCCTATGTCCATGACCCTGTCTATCTCGGCGCCGCGCACAATGAAAACGCCCGGCGAACCCTGTGGGTGGTGGCGCTTACGCGGGTGATGATGGTCGCCGAGATTACCGCCGGCGACCTGACAGGCTCCATGGCGTGGCTTGCCGATGGCTTCCATATGGCCCACCCATGCCGGTGCGTCGGGCATCACCGTATTCGCCTACGGCTATGCCAGGCGCCATGCCAGCAGCCCGTATTACAGCTTCAGCACCGGCAAGCCCGGCGATGCAACCCTCACCGGCCTGCATGCCTGGCGCACCGTCAGTCATCACCATGCAGGTGCGGATCAGCGCAGGGTAAGCGCCCCGACTCACCGCCGGCGATGCGCTCGGCCTGATCGATGCCGCGCTTGAGCGCGCGCTCGACATCCCACTCGCTGCCAGGCAGCGTCGTGATCCGTTCCACCACCGGCTGGCCGCCATCGCCGTAGACCCCGAGAAACACCTTGATGTCGCCCCCTTCCACTTCCCTGGCCCGCACTTCGATATGGCAGCCGTTTTCCGCTTCCTGCTCGAAGCATTCATCGGCCTGCCCCTGTTCGACCCACGTGTCATACGCCTTGCCACGAACAAACATGATGCGCTCCTTACATAAGGTATTTCCCCAGTGACCTGCCAGTGGCCTGAATGATTCCCTGCTTCCGGCAGTCGGTCAGCGCGCAGGTTGTTAGTGCCTGGCGCCGTTTCGCTTGTTTAACCGTTCGTCAGCCTGCGTAACAATTCATTGCACCAACACCAAGAGGCTTATTCAAAAAACTTCGAGACGGCGGCGAACTTACTGAACAACGCTTTTAATCAGCGGCCTCGCAAACTGACAACTAAGCGAGACGCCCTCGCTGGGTCAACGGCCAACCTGCGCCGCAACTTCGCTTCGCTGTCAACCACGCGCAGCGGCCAGTATGGGCGCACTGCCTGATTATCCAAGTGCGTTGCCGTCTCGCTTTCAACACGGACCAGCCATTCGACAGGAGCCTGTAATGAAGCGAACTTACGTACCCCACCTGGCGTACCTTGCTGCCAGTTTCCTATTAACGGGCTGCAACCTGATTGTCTTCAATCCCAAGGGGGATGTAGCCCGGGATGAACGGGACCTGATCATCCTGGCCACCGGCCTGATGCTGCTGGTGGTCGTGCCGGTCATCGTGATGACGTTCCTGTTCGCCTATCGTTACCGGGCCACCAACAAAAAGGCCCGCTACACGCCGCGCTGGGCCAGTTCGCACAAGATCGAAGCGGTGGTCTGGGGTGTGCCGTTCCTGATCATCTGCGTGCTGGGCTGGGTGACCTGGCACACCACTCACGCCCTGGATCCGTACCGACCACTGGATTCGGACGTTGACCACATCAATGTGCAAGTGGTGGCCATCGACTGGAAATGGTTGTTTATCTACCCCGACCTGGGCATTGCCTCGGTCAATGAACTGGCGCTGCCGGTCAATACCCCAGTGCGTTTTACCGTCACCTCCGATGCGGCCATGACGTCGTTCTTTATTCCGGCCCTGGGCGGGCAGATTTATGCCATGGCCGGCATGCAAACCAAACTTCATTTGATTGCAAACGAAACCGGCGAGTTTCGCGGCATTGCCGCCAACTATAACGGCCATGGCTTTTCCGATATGAACTTCTCGACACGCTCATTGAGCCCGGACGATTACCAGGCCTGGATCGAAAAAGTGAAATCCGCTCCCCGCCCCTTGAACGATGCCACTTATGCCACGCTGGCCAAGCCCACTGTAAAACACGAAGTTACTTACTACTCACCTGTTCAGGAGCGCCTGTTCCTGAACATTGTCGACAAGTACGAAGGCATGAACAAAGCCCGGGGTGGGACGCGCGACCAGGTTCAAACGCCTGCGCCGCAACCGCGCACTGATGCGCAAAAAGATTTGATGGCCGAGGAGCATTAATCATGTTTGGAAAACTGTCCTGGGACGCTATCCCGACCAGCGAACCCATTGTCATGTATACCCTGGCGGTGGTGGGCCTGATGGGGGTGGCGCTGGTGGGCTCGATCACCTGGAAACGCCAGTGGGGGTATATCTGGCGCGAGTGGTTCACCACGGTGGACCACAAGAAGATCGGCTGCATGTACATCATCGTGGCACTGGTGATGCTACTGCGCGGCTTCTCCGACGCGATCATGATGCGCACCCAGCAAGCGATGGCGGCCAGTGGCGGGCCGGGCTACCTGCCGCCGGAACACTACGACCAGATTTTCACCGCCCACGGCGTGATCATGATTTTCTTCATGGCCATGCCCTTTGTCGTGGGCCTGATGAACATCATCGTGCCACTGCAGATCGGCGCCCGGGATGTGGCCTACCCGTTTCTCAATGCCTTGAGCTTCTGGCTATTCGTGGTCGGCGCGGCCCTGGTCAATATCTCTTTGGGCGTGGGCGAGTTCGCTCGCACCGGCTGGGTGGCGTACCCGCCGTTATCGGGCCTTGCCTACAGCCCGGGGGTGGGGGTCGACTATTACATCTGGTCGTTGCAGATCTCCGGAATCGGCACGTTGCTGACGGGCCTGAACTTCTTCGTGACCATCCTGAAGATGCGCACCACCGGCATGACGCTGTTCAAGATGCCCGTGTTCACCTGGAACGCCCTGTGCACCTCGATCCTGATCCTGGCCTCGTTTCCGATCCTGACCGCGACCCTGTTCATGCTCTCGCTGGACCGCTACCTGGGCATGCACTTCTTCACCAACGAGGCCGGCGGCAACCCGATGATGTACGTCAACCTGATCTGGGCCTGGGGGCACCCGGAGGTGTACATCCTGATCCTGCCGGCGTTCGGCATTTTCTCGGAGATCGCCGCCACCTTCAGCAGCAAGCGCCTGTTCGGCTATGTGTCGCTGGTCTGGGCCACGATCGCGATCACCCTCCTGTCGTTCATCGTCTGGCTGCACCACTTCTTCACCATGGGCGCCGGAGCCAACGTCAATGCCTTCTTCGGCATCATGACGATGATCATCGCGGTGCCGACCGGGGTGAAGATCTTCACCTGGCTGTTCACCATGTACCGCGGGCGAGTGCGCTTCGAGACACCGATGCTGTGGACGCTGGGCTTTATCGTCACCTTCAGCATCGGCGGCATGACCGGCGTGCTGCTGGCGGTGCCCGGAGCCGACTTCCTGCTGCACAACAGCCTGTTCCTGATCGCGCACTTCCATAACGTCATCATTGGCGGTGCGGTCTTCGGCTACATGGCCGGGCTGACCTACTGGTTTCCCAAGGCCTTCGGTTTCAGGCTCAACGACCGGCTGGGACGGATCGCCTTCTGGTGCTGGCTGACCGGGTTTTATTTCGCCTTCATGCCGTCCTATGTCCTGGGTTTCATGGGCATGACCCGCCGGCTCAATCACTTCGACGTCCCTGAATGGCGCCCCTGGCTGCTGCTGGAGCTGGTGGGCGTGGGCATCATCCTGTGCGGGGTGGCCACCCAGGCGCTGCAGCTCTACATCAGCATCCGTAACCGCCACCAGTACCGCGACCTGACCGGCGACCCGTGGGACGGGCGCACGCTGGAATGGGCCACCGCCTCCCCGCCGCCGTTCTACAACTTCGCCGAGCAGCCCAAGGTCGATGATCTGGACGCCTACTGGGGCATGAAGGAGCGCGGGGTCAGCACCCTCAGCCACACCGACTACCGCAGCATCCACATGCCGCGCAACACCGCGTCGGGCATGGTGATCAGCGTCTTCGCCCTAATCTGCAGCTTCGCTCTGGTATGGCACATCTGGTGGATGGCGATCTTCGGCCTGGTGGCGTCCATCGTTGCCGTGATCGTGCGCAGCTATGACCAGGACACCGACTACTTCGTCCCGGCCGAAGAAGTGGCACGCATCGAAAAAGCACGTCTCAAAGACCTGGCGGAGGCTTGATCATGTCCAATCTCGTGATGGAAAAAGACATCGCCCACAACCATGAACAGGGCCATGAGGACGCAGGGTCCATGAGCGTGTTCGGCTTCTGGGTCTACCTGATGACCGACTGCATCCTGTTCGCCACCCTGTTTGCCGGCTATGCCGTGCTGCGCGACAGCGTGGCCGGCGGACCGTCGACCCTCGACATTTTCGAGCTGCCCTACGTGCTGGTCGAGACCATGCTGCTGCTGTTGAGCAGTATTACCTACGGCTACGCCATGCTGGCGATGAACCACGGCTCCAAGGCAGGCGTGTTGCGCTGGCTGGGCGTGACGTTCCTGTTGGGGTGCGGCTTTATCGTCATGGAGATCAATGAATTCCATCATCTGATCGCCGAGGGCTACGGCCCGGACCGCAGCGCTTTCCTGACCGCGTTCTTTACCCTGGTCGGCACCCACGGCGCCCACGTGTTCACCGGCCTGATCTGGATGCTGGTGGTCATGGCGCAAGTCAAGCAGCACGGGCTGACCAGCACCAACGCCACACGGCTCAGTTGCCTGAGCCTGTTCTGGCATTTCCTCGATGTCGTCTGGATCTGCGTATTTACCGTCGTTTACCTGTTGGGAGTGGCATGACATGTACAGACAAAGTCCGGTTCACAGCAGCGCTGGCAGCAGTCACGGCAGCCGCCGCTCGTATCACGTCGGGTTCATCCTGTCGGTACTGCTGACCCTCATTCCCTTCGCCCTGGTCATGTACCCGGTGCTGCCGCGCAATGTCACCGTCTGGGTAGTGGTCGCATTCGGCGCGGTGCAGATCTTTGCGCATTTGAAGTTCTTCCTGCACCTGGACACCGCCTCGGAGCAGCGCTGGAACCTGATTGCGCTGGTGTTTACCGCCGTGATCATTGCGCTGCTGGTAGGCCTGTCGTTGTGGATCATGAACAGCATTCACCACAACATGCTGGCGCACTGAAACACTGAAGGAAGGTTTTCGATGCCGGGCTGCCCGTGAGGCACCCGGCATCTTTTTTGCGTTCAGGGCAACGCCGGCAAGTGCAGCGAACTGACCTTGAGGCAGTCACGCAGGTTGCGCGCCAGCTTCTCGGTGGTGAAGGCATACGCCTGGTCGGCCGCCGTCTTGAGCAAGTTCCAGTCGTCCTGGCTGATCCATTCACGCGTGCGCAGTTCGTTGGCCCGCTCGATCAGGGTGGTGTGATAGTCCTCGGGAAACTCCAGGCGATAGACGTCGTCTTCAAGCAGCAGGCGCCAGGCCTTGAGTTCCATTTCAAGATCGGTTTCGCTCATTGGGCAGATCTCCTCTCGCTTCAGGTCAATGAATTCAGTCGGGGCGTCCCGGCTCGCGACCGGCTTCGTCCGAGGGTGTCACCATCCAGTTGCAGGCATACAGCACGGCGCCCAGCAGCATCAACCCGCCCCCGCGCAGCCAGGTGTCGAGGCTTTGCTGGCTGAGCAACACAAGGCACGACACGATCGCCAGCACCGGCACCCAGGTCGGCACGCGAAAATGCGCCTCGCCCACCGGGTCGCGGCGCAGTACCAGCACCGCCAGGTTGGTGCTGAGAAACACGAACAGCAACAGCAGCACCACGGTTTCAGCCAGGGCCGCCAGCGTGCCGGTCTGGGTCAGGGCAATGGCCACCAGGGTTGTGGCGACGATTGCCACCCAAGGCGTACGGCGCTTGGGCAGCACGTGTGCCAGCGGCTTTGGCAGCAGGTCCAGGCAGGCCATGCCATAGGTGAGCCGGCTGGCCATGATCATGGTCAGCAGCGCGCCATTGGCCACCGCCACCAGGGCAATGAAGGCAAACACCCTGGGCGGGATGTCCAGGCCCGACGCCTTGACCACTTCAAGCAGCGGTGCCGAAGTCGCGACCAACTGCTCCATGGGCAGCACCGCCGAGGCGGCCACGCCCACCGCCATATAGACGATACCCGCCGCCACCAGCGCCGCGAACAAGGCGCGTGGGTACACCCTGCGCACATCACGGATTTCCTCGGCCAGGTTGGCCGACGTCTCAAAACCGACAAACGAGTAGAACGCCAGCAACGCAGCGCCCAATACGGCCAGCACCGGATTGACGCCCGGCTTGAACTCGACCGCGCGGGCAAGATCAGCCTGGCCAGACTGCAAGAACCAGGCAGCGGCGACCACCACCAACAGCAGACCGGACACCTCGATCACGGTCAT
The DNA here is from genome assembly GCF_900589395.1 of Pseudomonas viridiflava. GTDB lineage: Bacteria > Pseudomonadota > Gammaproteobacteria > Pseudomonadales > Pseudomonadaceae > Aquipseudomonas. The sequence continues at coordinate 193,923 of NZ_UUIS01000075.1, read as the reverse complement.
GACCATGTTGGCGCCCAGCGACTCCTTGATGCCGCGCGCATTGAGCAGCGCGATCACCACCAGAAACACCATCGCCGCCAGCGGCGCCGGCACGTCGACGAACGCGGCCAGGTAGCCGCCGGCAAAGGCCAGCGACAACCCCGCCGCACTGGTCACGGCCGCGGCCAGCATGCAAAAGCCCACCAAAAAGGAAATCAAGGGCGACTTGAAAGCCTTTTCAGCGAATACCGAGGCGGCGCCGGCGTGCGGGTACTTGGTGACCAACTCGGCATAGGAGCCGGCAGTGAGCATGGCAAAGAACAGTGCAACCAGCAGCGGCACCCAGATTGCACCGCCCACCTCACCGGCAATGGTGCCAGCCAGTGCGTAGACACCGGCACCGAGCACATCACCCAGGATGAACAGGAACAGCATCGGGCCGGTGATGGCACGGCGCAGCGACGGTCTGGAGGGCGCGGAACAAGGGTTGACGGTCTGGGTCATGGAGGAACTCTGGCGACAGGTGGCGTTGAGCAGGCTTCAGACACAGGTCTGAAGACGGCGCGATGATGCTTAATGGAAAAATGCGGCGCGACCAAAGTTCATTTGATCTGGCCTGCGTACAGCGGCGCCTGCACGCAAACCATGGACGCGGCCTATTTATCAGGCTTGGCCTTATCCTTCTGCTGCATCTGCACCGAAGACTGGCTGCCGTCGGTGTTGTTCTTGGTTTCGTTGCCGGAATTGTCGAAACAGCCCTGCAGCAGCACGGCGCAGCACAGGCTCAGGAACAGTGATGACGCTTTCATCGAGGCACCTCCTCTAATCACTCGACAGACAAAGACCGAAGGCGGTCAGGAGGGTGGACGCTCAAGGCGGCTGACAGTTCGCTGTTTCAGACCGGCTGGCAGGCCTGTGCATTTACGCAAGATACGGCTATCGATTTGCCGGTATCGGCTTTTTTCGGGCATCCCGCGCTCCTTACAGTAGGCACGACTTCAACGGCGACCCGCCGCCCCACTCAGGAATCGTGCATGTCCAGCCTGTCTCTGCGCATCGAGCGGATCGAGCCGCTTACCGCCACCGTCCGCCGCCTGATTCTGGTCGATGACGCCGGGCACCCTCTGCCGACGTTTACGCCGGGTGCGCACATAGAGCTGCAAATACCCGGTGACAAGCCGCTGTGGCGCGCCTATTCGCTGGTCAATCTGTCCGACGGCCAGCACTACGAAATCGCCGTGCAACTGGAAGACCGCAGCAGTGGCGGTTCGCGCTGGATTCATGGCGTCGAAGCCGGCCAACGGGTTACCGCGCGGGCACCGAACAATCATTTTCCGCTGCACGAACAGGCCCAGGACTGCCTGCTGATTGCCGGCGGCATCGGCATCACCCCCATCCTGGGCATGGCCCGCGCCCTGTCGAGCCACAACCGGCCTTTTACCCTGCACTACGCCGGCCGTGAACCGGCGCGCATGGCATACCTCGATGAAGTGCAGGCGCTGGGCACCGCGCAGTGCTGGATCAGCGGCGGCGACCCGGCGCGGCGCCTGCCATTGGCCACGTTGCTGGACGCACCCGCACACGGTCGCCACCTCTATGTCTGTGGCCCCAAGGCCCTGATCACCAGCGTATTGCAGGCCGCCCGCGAGGCCGGATGGGATGACGGGCACGTGCACAGCGAGCTGTTTATCGGCGCACTGCAGGCCGAGGCTGAAACCGGCTTCGAGGTGGAGTTGCGCGCCAGCGGCGTGACCTTGCAGGTGCCGGCCGGCACGACCGTGCTGGACGCCATGATCGCCGCCGACCTGGACCCGATGTTCGACTGCCGGCGCGGCGACTGTGGGGTGTGCGTGGCGCAGGTGCTCGACGGCGAAGTGGAGCACCGCGACATCTGCCTGTCAGCCCGTGAACGGGCCGATGGCAGCTTCTGCACCTGTGTGTCGCGCGCCAGCAGCGCCCGGCTGGTGCTGGATTTGTAGACACGATTTTCCGGGGGCGCAGGTTCAGGCGCCTGTGTATGGCCATCAGACAAGGACACACCATGATTCCCAGCAACGAACAGATTGCGGCCCTGGTCCGCGACGACAGCGTGCATAAAAGCGTGTACACCGACCCTCAGCTTTTCGAGCTGGAAATGCAGCGTATCTATGGCCAGGCGTGGATTTACGTCGGTCACGAAAGCCAGGTCAAGAACCCGGGCGACTACCACACCACGCGCATCGGCGATCAGGATGTGATCCTGGTGCGCGGCGCCGACAAGGGCGTCAACGTGCTCTACAACCGCTGCCCGCACAAGGGCGCCAAGCTGGTGGCCGAAGGCGACGGCAACGTCGGCAAGTTCTTCCGTTGCCCGTACCATGCCTGGACCTTCAAGCTCGACGGCCAGCACCTCTCGGCCCCGCTCAAGAACGGTTTCGAGGGCACCTGCTTCAACCCGAAACACCCCGATTTCTCCATGGTCAGCCTGGCGCGGGTCGACAGCTACCGCGGCTTCGTGTTTGCCAGCCAGATCGACCACGGCCCGGACCTCAAGGCGTTTCTGGGCGGCGTGATCACTTCCATCGACAACCTGTGCGACCGCTCGCCGGTGGGCGAAGTGGAAGTGGCCGGCGGCGTGTTCAAGGTCATGCAGCGCTCCAACTGGAAGGTGTTCTACGAGAACCTGCACGACACCATGCATGCCCGCGTCACTCACGAATCCTCGGTCGATGCCGCCCGCGATGAAGCCCAGGCACTGGGCGAAATGCCCTTTGAGCTGCTGATCATGGACGGCAACGGCGAGCCGTACGACTTCTGGGAAAAGCTCGAACTGCGCGCCTACCACAACGGCCACGGCTACATGGAGGCGATCTTCGACCCGGCGGCGGCCGAGCGCGATGAGGTCTCGCGCGCGCATTTCGAGTGCCTGACCCAGGCGTACGGCGAAGAGCGCGCCCGCGCCATCATGGGCATGAACCGCCACAACACCGTGATCTACGGCAGCGGCTCGCCGCACACCGTGTTCATGCAGTTCCGTGTGATCCGCCCTATCGCGGTGGACCGCACCCTGGTCGAGATCCAGACGTTTCGCTGCAAGGGTGCGCCGGATGCGGTGTTCGACCGGGCCCTGACCTACGCCAACGTCATCAACTCGCCCTCCTCCAACGTCATGCCCGATGACGTGGAAGTGTATGCCCGCTGCCAGGAAGGCAACATGACCCGCGGTGGCGAGTGGATCAGCATGCACCGCTACGCCGGCACCGACCAGACGCTGCCCGACGGCGCGGTATCGACCAACGGCACCAGTGAGTTGCCGATGCGCAATCAGTTTGCAGCCTGGAAGCACTACATGAGCGCCACCGTGATCGCCAAGGAGAGCACCCATGCTGCTTGATCGCACCTTCGATGTCTCGACCCACGACCTGACCCCGGCCCAGGTGCCGACCGACACCCTGCGCCAGCTCGAACAGTTCCTGTACCAGGAAGCCCGGCTGCTCGATGAGCGCCGCTTCTGGGAGTGGGATCGATTGTTCACCGACACCGGCATGTACTGGGTGCCGCAACAGCACGGCCAGGCCGATCCGTTCGAGCACATTTCGCTGTTCTGGGAAAACCGCATGCTGCGCGAGGTGCGCATCCGCCGGGTCGAGAACGTGCGCAACTGGTCGCAGCAACCGGTGACCCGCACCGCGCACTTGATCGGCAACGTGATGATCGAAGGCCTCGACCGCCAGGGCCTGCTGGTGGTCAGCGCGACCTTTCAAGTCAGCGAATGGCGCCTCGACCAGCGCCAGCTGGCCGGGCGCTACACCTGGAAGCTGGCCACCCAGGACGACGGCCAGTGGAAGATCCAGCTCAAGCGCGTCGACCTGATCAACTGCAACGACGTGTTCGCCAACCTTGAGGTGTTCGTCTGATGCGCCGTCCGACGGTGATCGCCCTGCACTACCAGAACGACGTGCTGCACCCGGACGGGCGCATCCGCGTGGGTTTGGCGGCCGACGACCCGGCGCGCACAGCGGTGATCGCCAGCGCCGTGGCCTTGCAGCAGGGCGCCCGCGCACGCGGCTGGCCGATCATTCATGTGCGCGTGGCCTACCGCCCCGATTACGCCGACCTGGTGCAGAACGCGCCTATCCTGCGCGCCGTGGCCGCCAGTGGCGCGGTCCAGGATGGCACCTGGGGCGCGCAGTTCCACGACGCCTTACAACCGCAGCCCGGCCCGCTGGAGTTTGTCGTCACCCACACGCGCATCAATGCGTTCTACGGCACGCCGCTGGACACCCTGCTGCGCCAGCTGGGGGCGCGGCACCTGCTGATTGCCGGCGTCGCCACTCATTCGGTGGTGGAAAGCACGGTGCGCCATGCGGTCGATTGCGGCTTCGAGGTCACCGTGGCGGCCGACGCCTGCGCCGCCGCGCAACCGGCCACGCACCTGGCCAGCCTGGAGTGCATGCGCCTGATTGCCACGATCAGCGATGTGCCCAGCCTTCTGGAGAATGACCTATGACTTCAATCCCTTCGGTTTGCCTGCAAGGCCAGGTGGCCATCGTCACCGGCAGCACCCAGGGCCTGGGCACCGACATTGCCCGCCAGTTGCTGCAGGCCGGGGCCCGCGTGATGCTGGTCGGCCGCAGCCACGACACCGGCACCGCGCTGGCTCATGAGCTGGGCGAACACTGCCGGTTCGTGGCCTGTGATGTCGAGCAGGACGACGATATCGAGCGCTGTATTACCGCTACCCTCAGCGCCTTCGGCCGGCTCGACATTCTGGTCAACAACGCCTGTATCTATGACGACCAGGGCCTGCTGTCGGACCGCGCCCAGTGGCTGCGCACGTTGAACGTCAACCTGGTGTCGGCGGCGATTTTCGTACAGAAAGCCACGCCGCACATGAGCCAGGGCGGCACCGTGATCAATATCGGTAGCACCGGCGGCAAGTTCGGCGCCGCCGGCCGCGCCCTGTACCCGGCCTCCAAGGCCGCCATGCTGCAATTGACCCGCAACCTGGCCGTGACACTGGCGCCGACCGGCATCCGCGTGGTAAGCGTGTCGCCGGCCTGGACCTGGTCGCCATCAGTCGCCAGCCTCAGCGGCAATGACATGGCTGTGGCCGACCGCGTCGGCGCGGCCTTCCATCCGCTGGGCCGGGTCGGGCGCGGCGAGGAAATCGGCCAGGTGGTGGCCTTTCTGTGCAGCAGCGGCGCCTCCTGGGTGACCGGTGTCGACATTCCGGTGGACGGCGGCTTTTCGATCCTGGGGCCTGACCAGGGCCTGTCGCCGCGTGTATGGTTCGAGCGCCTGCGCGACAGCGTGCAGGCCACGACTTGATGGTTGACCTGATGAATAACGATAACGAGGAGCACGACATGGGCAAGATGATCACTGTTCAAGCCAGCGACGGCAGCGGCAGCTTCGCCGGTTACCTGGCCGTTCCCGCCAGCGGCAAGGGCCCCGGCGTCGTCATCGGCCAGGAAATCTTCGGCATCAACGCCAACATGCGCCAGGTGGCCGACTTCTATGCCGAGGAAGGCTATGTCGCGCTGGTCCCGGACCTGTTCTGGCGCCTGGAGCCGGGCGTCGAGCTGGGGTACACAGAAGCCGACTTCGCCCGTGCCATCGACCTGTTCCAGCGCATGGACGTCGACAAGGCGGTCCAGGACATCGCGACCAGTTTCGACGCCTTGCGCGGCTTGCCTGAGGTCGAAGACACCGGTCTTGGGTACGTAGGCTTCTGCATGGGCGGCAAGCTGGCCTACCTGACCGCCGCGCGCACCAATGCGGCCTGCAGCGTGGGCTACTACGGCATGGGCATCGAGCAGATGCTCGATGAGGCCAACAACATCGAGGGCCGCCTGGTGCTGCACTTTGCCGAACAGGACAGCTACTGCGACGCCAATGCCCGCGCCGCCATCAGCGAGCGCCTGGCCGGACGCGCCAAGGTCGAAATCTACACCTACCCAGGCGTGGACCATGCCTTTGCCCGCCAGGGCGGCATGCATTACGACAAACCGGCCGCGCTGATGGCCCATCAACGCAGCATCGCCGCCCTCAAGCAAGAGATCGGCCCGCACTTCAACCTGTCTGACCTGTGGGAAAAGCACATCGAGTACGAGTTTGCCGCGCGTGATGTGCCGGCGACCATGGCTACCATGGTGGCCGAACCCTACGTCAACCATATCCCGACCATGACCGGTGGCGTGGGCTATCGCGAACTGAGCCGCTTCTACCAGCACCACTTCGTCCACGGCAACCCGCCGGACATGAAGCTGGTGCCGATCTCGCGCACCGTCGGTGCCTCACAGATCGTCGATGAATTCGTGATGTGCTTTACCCACACCAGCGAAATCGACTGGATGCTGCCCAATGTGGCGCCCACCGGCAAATACGTCGAAATCCCGATGTTGGGCGTGATCAAGTTCCGCGGCGACAAGCTGTGCCATGAGCACATCTACTGGGACCAGGCCAGCGTGCTGGTGCAGATCGGCCTGCTCGACCCGACCGGCCTGCCGGTGGCCGGCGCTGAAACAGCGAAAAAACTGCTGGACGAGCAACTGCCGTCCAACACGCTGATGGGCCGCTGGTCGAGCAGTGAGTCGCTGTAAGCGTCAGGACTGACACCCGACGTATGGGAGGTGGCTCTGCTGCGTCTGTTCCATAGCCATCGCCGGCAAGCCGCCTCCCACAGTTTGGTGTCTGGCTGAAATTCAAGGGTGTCGTTAATCCTGTGGGAGGCTGCTCTGCAGGCGATGAGGCCGGCAGGGGCGATACATAGCCATTGCCGGCAAGCCGCCTCCCACAGTTTGGTGTCTGGCTGAAATTCAAGGGTGTCGTTAATCCTGTGGGAGGCTGCTCTGCAGGCGATAAGGCCGGCAGGGGCGATACATAGGCGGCGCTTGTCAATCAGCCACCTGAACGACATGCCTGGTGGCGAAGTCATAGACCTACTTCAACCATGCTCCTCAAGGTGCCTTATGCGTCTGATACCCGAACTGAACAGCGATGCTCATGTGCTGATAGCCGGTGCCAGCCGAGGCATCGGCCTGGCACTGTGCGCAGCGTTGCTGGCTCGCGATGATGTGGCCCAGGTATGGGCGGTGGCACGACAAGCCAGCACCTCTACAGGGCTGGCAACGCTTGCAGAGCAGTATGGCCAACGCCTCAAGCGAGTCGACTGTGACGCGCGCGATGAGCAATCCCTTGAAGCACTGGTGGGCGAGACGCTTGCAGAATGCGAACACCTGCACCTGGTCATCTGCGCGCTTGGCATTCTTCATCAAGACGGCGCAAAAGCAGAAAAGGGTCTGGCGCAACTGACGCTTGCCAGCCTGCAAGCGAGCTTCGCGACCAACACCTTTGCGCCCATCCTGCTGCTTAAACACCTGCTGCCGTTATTGCGCAAACAACCGTCTACCTTCGCGGCGCTGTCGGCAAGGGTCGGCTCTATTGGCGACAACCGGTTGGGTGGCTGGTACAGCTACCGAGCCAGCAAGGCGGCACTCAACCAGTTGCTGCACACGGCCAGCATCGAATTGAAACGCCTGAACCAGGCCTCTACGGTGCTGGCCATACACCCTGGCACGACTGACACCGAGTTGTCTCAGCCCTTCCAGGCAAACGTGCCTGAGGGACAACTGTTCGAACCGGCTTTCTCGGCCAATCGCATCATTACAGTGATAGGCGCGCATGGACCGGCTGACAGCGGGACGTTCTGGGCCTGGGACGACAAACCCATTGTCTGGTGATTTACGCTACGTGACTGCCTGCCCGGCTCCTCTCGGACCGGCTGTTTTCAACGGGTTTCGATGAAAAACTCCTACTCGCCCAACCGCCCGCCGCTGCGCACGCAACTCCCAGCGTGCCTATTCCACAACCGTAGGGGTGTCCCCGGCATCCAGACAGACCGTCAATTGCTGACCTTGCTTGTTGACGGCGCAATCAGGCAGTGCTTGCTGCTTCAGGACAGCCAGTGGTAGGGATACAAAAAATCCACTCAGTGCGGTCGCAACCACTATTTTTCCGAACAGTTTCAACCCGGAAAGCGGGGCTTTTTTGTTCGCCGTTTTTGCTCTTCTATAGGCATACAAACCGCTGGCGAGGATCGCTGCACCGATCAGCATGGCAATCGTGATGTCGGACTGTGCAGGGCTGAAAATCAGATTACCGTTGGCATCATCCGGGTAGTTCAGTTGCCACCAGCCGCCGATGCAGAGCGGCATAAGCCCAGCGGCCATCCAGGCAAGGAGTGACCCCGATAGCCGCAGCAGGATGGCCACTATCAAGCCGATCGTGGCAACGCCCCAGCCAATAAGATAGAGCTGGGTGCCCATGGCGCCGCCGAACAGGGTGCCGCTGACCTCCCTGGGTGTCAGCAGGGCCCAGCTGAAGAAGGCGATGTGCGCAAGCACAACACATACGGTCATCCAGCTCACCGGATAGTAAAGCCATAGCCATCGGCTGTTGGAGGGAAGCATTGTCTTACTCGTGCAGTGGCAGGAAAGGGTGTCAGAGAACCAGGCATCAGCACCCTCGATGAACGAGCTGAATTCAGCGTTGGGATAACGCCTGTTTGCCTGTTTCTGATTCGGGCGCCAGTGTGCAATAGGCGTTTCTGGATTGCATACGTTTTTTCAGCGAAGGGCTTGCCACTCCATTTCAGTAGGGCTTGAGACAGGCATCCGGATGATCTCGTCTATTCATACGCGCTGGCAGTCAACTGCAAGTTCGGGATAAAACCTGGCTCATTCCGGTCTAACCCGTCCTGCCGCTCAGATCGCCATGTAAGGCCAGCAGATCAGCCAGGCATCAGACCGTCTGCTTGATGATCTACTGAATACTGATTTGCGGCGTTCAGCCATACACCCTGTTCGAGATGGCTCGGAGACCTACAAGGCCGAGATATTTCATTTGCGCCTATCGGAGCAATGACCATGAGTGCCAATGTCGATTGGATCGTCGTGCTGGATGCATCGCTGGAAGAGGCAAAACCGTTGGCGCAAAAGGTCAGGGACTGGCTTATGGCACAACAGGTCGTCTCATCGTCAGCACCCGAAGCACTCTCGTGGGTCGGGAACGACTTGCTCGGTCGTGGCGTGAGGGCCGCGAACTGGGATACCTGTCCGCCAGGGGATCTTTCTGCGCAGTGCGGGATGCAAACCATCATCGAGCGGCGCATATTCCATACCGGCGATAACGGCATACAAGGATTTGCATGCCCGATCTGCAAGGCCACGCACAGCCCCGATGACCTGCCGTGGAGTGACGCAGTAGAAGCCTGGTATTCAGCAGAGCCTGACGACTGCATGCAATGCTCTGCCTGCCATGCCAGCCCCAACATCGTTGACTGGACGTTTTTGACGTGCGAATGGGGCTTTGGCAACCTCGCCTTCGGTTTCTGGAACGGGTCCATCGACCAGCGCCTGGTGGAGCAGATTGCCTCTATCACCGGCCACCGCTGCCGGCTGGTTCACGAACATATATGACGCGCGACGACGCCTATGAAAATCCCGAGAATGACCAAGACACACGCCGCTCTGCGGGCTCAAAGACTCGTGGAACTTGGCTGGACGGTTAAACATGAATTCAAGGCTGACAACGAAACATACGAGTGGTATCTGGAATGGGAGCACGTTGAAGAGCCTCCATCGCTGTGCCCACACGATAATCGGGATACCCCAGGGCAACTGTCGCCCCAGTGACCGATGACAGGTGCTATCGGGCGTTCGTCTGATGCGGCAATTCGCCAAAGCGCGCTTTGTAATAACGGGCGAAACGCCCGCCATGGGTAAACCCGTGGGCCATGGCCACTTCGGTGACGCTCAGCTCGCGCCGCTCCAGCAGGCAATCACGCACTGCCTCCAGCCGCAGGTTGCGCCAGCGCTCCATGGGCGTTTGCGCGTAGGCCCGCTGGCACAGGGTATTGAGGCTGCGCATGCTGATGCCGGCTTGTGTGGCCAGCTCCCCCAGTGACAGGGCGTCGCCCAGGCGGCTGCGCATCAAGCCTTCGATACGCTGCAATTGCCGCAACGCCTGGCGCCGGGCCGGGGACTCCAGCGCCTGCAAGGGCGTTTGCGCGCCGTGCGGTGGATGGGTGAGCAGAAACAGCGGCAGGCTTTCTTCCAGGTGCCGCAGCCAGTGGCCATGCAGCGGCTGACTGGCACTGTCGTCGAGCTGCGCCAGCAACTCGTCCACCCGCCGCAGCCAGCCGCGCACCTGGGTGTTGTCGAGGCGGTAGGCCGGCGGCAGGTTGAAATCCGCCGCCAGCCCGCCCTCGTCCACCAGCCGCTGCTGGGTCATGCGCAACAGCGAGCGCGGGATCTTAAGCAGCAACTGCTCGCAGCCGCTGTGCCAGACCAGCCGTGCCTGGCGGCTGGGCGACAACACCGCCACCTGCCCTTCTTCCAGTTCCAGTGCCAGGCCATCGCATTCGATGCTGGCGCGGCCGCGCAGGGGCATCTGCATCAGCACAAAATCGGTAAAGGGTCGGGGTCGCACCTCGACCTCGGCGCCATAACGCAGCACGAACAACTGGCAGCGCCCGACTTCGGCGCGAAAGAACGCCGTATCGACACGGCCGCTGCGCCAGCTCAGGTCGTGCTCGACCAGTTCACGGGCCAGCAGCCGGTGGCTTTCCTGGCGCGAATGGCTGGTGAATACCGGGGTCTGGCACAACCGCGACAGGTCAAGCGCTGCGCTGCCGTTAAGCGGCGGCTCCATTGAGGTGGCCATCATCATTGTGACCGCCCGAGGCGCGCCAGATTGCGCTGCAGGGTCATGCTCGGGGTTTCGTTGAACAGCTTGCGGTACTCGCTGGAAAAGCGCCCCAGGTGGGTAAAGCCCCAGCCCAGGGCGATTACCGAGATATTGCGCGAGGAGGTGTCTTCGAGGATCTCCTGGCGGGCGGCACTCAGGCGGTGCTTTTTCAGGTAGGCCATGGGCGACATGCCGAAGTATTTCTTGAAGCCTTCGAACAGTTTGAAGCGCGACACCCCGGATATGGCCTCGATGTCCTCCAGGTGCAACGCTTCGCGAGCGTGGTCGTGAATGTATTGCTTGGCGCGCACCAGGTAATGCGGCAGCTTGACGCCTACGACGCTGCGCAGCTCTTCGGAATAGTTGTTGGGCTGGGCCAGGATCAGGCCCTTGATCAGCGAGCTTTCGATGTCGCGAGAGAAAAACGTCTGGTCGTACAGCTCGCGGCTGCGCTCCAGTTCGCCGATAAAGTAGCGCGCCATGCGCCACCACGAGGCCGAAGCGCCATTGACGGCGTCCATCAGCGGCTCGAAGCGCAAGGGTGTGTCCAGCGAACGCTGCAGCATGTCTTCCAGGGTGTGGCGCATGGCGGCGCGGGTAATGGCCACCTGCACCTTGCGGCAGTCGCCTTCGATCGACAGCGCCTGGCCTTCATGCGGCGAGATGATGATCGCGTGGTCGGGGTCGGAGGTCACCTCGCAGCCCTGCTTGCTCAGGTGCTGGGCGCCGCTCAAGGGCAGACTGAGGCTGTAGCTGTTGAGGTGCTCGGCGTCCTCGATGCCGATGGTGACATCAGTGCCATAGGCGATCACGCCCAAGGTGGTGGACATCGACTTGAGCACATTGCCGCTGTGCTGGAACCGGATACGGCTGGGGTAACGGGTGTCGAGCAGGTGGGGTCCGCAAATGCCGGCCATCCACTGCCGCGCCCCCTTGAGGTCATAACCTTCGATCCGGATGTCCCGGACCTGTCCGTCTGCTGTTGTCGTCATCAGGGCACCCACGGCTGTTTCATGGACGCGCTCTGGCGGCACGCCTTTGTCTTGAAAGAGCAATCTTTATGCCGCCGGTCGCCCGTAAGGCGGCCGGCGAAATATGTGGATAACATTTACCGAATTAGTGGACAGCCGTGCTACACGCCAACGCTCTAGCCTGCGCCACCTGAAAACCTGTACGCGCAGGACTAAAAGCAGAACCACGCTGCAAAAAAGAGCAACCGTTCATTATTTGCACAGTTGTCACGCATGAGAGGGCACCGCACTGGGTATTACTTCCCCAGCCGGTGTTACCTGAAGCGCCGCGCTAAAACCTGTGTTTTTAGAAGCGCGCTTACAAGACCTGTCGACTTACCAGAATTTCCAGGTGTAGGTCGTAATCAGTCGGTTTTCGTCAAAGTCATTGCCGTGGCGGAACTTGACGTTGATGTTGCGCAGTTCCACGCCCAGGTTCTTCAGCGGCCCGTCCTGCACCACATAAGACAGGTAGATATTGCGCTCTGACTCACTGTTGTCGCTCAAGGCGCCCCGGTCGATGTCGCTGCCGCGGATGTAACGGGTCATCAACTTCATGCCCGGTACGCCCAGGGCGACAAAGTCAAAGTCGTAACGGGCCTGCCAGGATTTTTCGTTGGGCTTGATGAACGCAATGGCCGACCAGTTCACCAGGTAAGGCTGCGGCGCGTAACCGTTGAGGGTCGGAAAGGCGCTGTCGCCCAGCATGCGCTGGTAGCCCAGGCCAAAGGCATGCGCGCCCTTGCGCAAGGTGGTCATCGCGCCATACGAGCGGTTGTCGATGCGACCGTACAACGCATCGCCGTCTTCCTTGTTGTTGAAATAGCGCAGGTCGGTCTTGAGCTTGTAGCCATCGCCCAGGTCAGTCAGCCAGGTCGCGCCCAGGTAATGCTGGCGGTAGATGTCTTCAAGTTGCCCGTAGAAATAGGTGCCGGTCAGGTTGGGCGTGAAGGCGTAGCTGGCGCCGCCGAAGTTCAGGCCGTCGCTGCGCCGCTGCACGTCAGGGCCGTTGAACAGGTACATTTTTTCGCTGTTGGACGACTCGCGCCCGCTGATCTCGGTGAATCGCCCGCCGGTGAGGGTCAGCTTGTCCACTTCCTTGGACTCGATCAGCGTGCCGTGGTAAGTGGTCACCAACTGCCGCGAATCGTCGAGGTAAGCCACAGGCAAGGTGGGCCGGTGCTCACCGAACCTCAGCTCGGTCTTGGAGTAGCGCATCTTGGCGGTAAAGCCGCCACGCCCATAGTCGGTGGCCTGCTCCTGCTTGCTCTGGCTGTAGGGAATGATGCCGTCCGGGCCGCGGCCGCCACCGCCATCGAGCCGGTAGGCGTACTGGGCCGAGGCGTCCAGGCCAAACTGCACCGGGCCTTCGGTGTAGCCCGAGATAAAGCGCAGGTCGAAGCCCTGGCTCCAGTTGCCGACCCGTGAGCGGGCCGGGTTTTCACCCTTGAAATCGCGGTCGATATAGAAGTTGCGCAACCCCAGCGACAACTGGCTGTCGTTGATGAAATCGGCGTGGGCCAGCATCGGCGCAACCAGGCCGGCCAGGCTGGCGGTGTGCACACAACGGGTCAACCAACTTGCTTGAAACATGACGTATCCCTCAGTTACGGCGCAACCAAGACGGCTGCCCCAATCGTTGGCAGTGGGTGCTTTATTAAAATTCTTGGCGTCAGTCTTTATGGGCGCTGCGGCAACGATGAAACAGCCCGTGGCAGCCGACATGATTAGGCAGAATTAACGCCGGCCTCGCTATCCCGTTATTCGGGTATTCATATCCAGTTACTTGTTTTATGAAGACCGCCCCCCCTGACCCGCCGCGGGCGCCGGTGCGGCGCACTTTATGGACTGTGTTTGCCTACAAAGCGGATAGACCGGTTCAGGGGCACCTTGTCTAATGATCCTCACACGCAACTTATTGACAGCGCCCAGTAGCAACAACGAGGTGAGCTTAAATGAACAGTGCAAGAAGCCCGGAACAATGGAAACACTTTATTGAAGGCTGCCTGGACTTTCGCCCGGCCGACGGTGTTTACCGTATTGCTCGCGACATGTTTACCGAGCCCGAATTGTTCGACCTGGAAATGGAACTTATTTTCGAAAAGAACTGGATCTACGCCTGCCACGAAAGTGAAATCGCCAACAAGCACGACTTCATGACGATGCGCGCCGGGCGCCAGCCGTTGATCATCACCCGCGACGGCGAAGGCCACCTCAACGCGCTGGTCAACGCCTGCCAGCACCGCGGCACCACCCTGACCCGCGTGGGCAAGGGCAACCAGTCGACCTTCACCTGCCCCTTCCATGCCTGGTGCTACAAAAGCGACGGACGCCTGGTCAAGGTCAAGGCGCCGGGTGAGTATTCCGAAGGCTTCGACAAGGCCACTCGCGGCCTGAAGAAGGCCCGTATCGAAAGCTACAAGGGCTTTGTGTTCGTCAGCCTGGACGTTGAAGGCACCGACTCGCTGGAAGACTTCCTGGGCGACGCCAAGGTGTTCTTCGACATGATGGTCGCCCAGTCGCCCACCGGCCAGCTGGAAGTGCTGCCCGGCAAGTCGGCCTACACCTACGACGGCAACTGGAAACTGCAGAACGAAAACGGCCTGGACGGCTACCACGTCAGCACCGTGCACTACAACTACGTGGCCACCGTGCAGCACCGCCAGCAGGTCAACGCCGAAAAAGGCGTCGCAGGCGCCGATACCCTGGACTACAGCAAGCTGGGCGCCGGCGACAAGGAAACCGACGACGGCTGGTTCGCGTTCCACAACGGTCACAGCGTGCTGTTCAGCGACATGCCCAACCCGGCCGTGCGCCCCGGCTACAGCACCATCATGCCGCGCCTGCTCCAAGAGTACGGCCAGGGCAAGGCCGAGTGGATGATGCACCGACTGCGCAACCTGAACATCTACCCGAGCATGTTCTTCCTCGACCAGATCAGCTCGCAGCTGCGCATCATTCGCCCCCTGGCCTGGAACAAGACCGAGATCAACAGCTTCTGCCTGGGCGTGGTCGGGGAGTCGGATGCCGACCGCGAAAACCGCATCCGCCAGTTCGAAGACTTCTTCAACGTCTCAGGCATGGGCACCCCCGATGACCTGGTGGAGTTCCGTGAAGCCCAGCGTGGCTTCCAGGCCCGCCTGGAGCGCTGGAGCGATATCTCGCGCGGCGAAGGCAAGTGGGTCGAGGGCGCCACGCCCAATAGCGAAACCATCGGCATTTCCCCGGCCCTGACCGGCACCGAATTCACCCACGAAGGGCTGTACGTCAACCAGCACAGCAACTGGCAGCGCTTCATGCTCGAAGGCCTGGCGCGCAAGGCCGCCCAAGAGCAACCGTTGAAACTGCGTGAGGTATGAACATGGATTCGCAACTGCAATACCGCATCGAGCAATTTTTCTACCGCAATGCCCAGGCCTGTGACAGCCAGGACTGGGATGCGTACCTGGCCATGTTCAGCGAAGACAGCGAGTTTCATTTGCCGCAATGGGATTCGGAGCACGTCTACACCACCGACCCCAAGAAAGGCATGTCGCTGATCTACTACCCCAACCGTGGCGGCCTGGAAGACCGGGTGTTCCGCATCCGCACCGGCAAGGCGGCCTCGACCATTCCGATGCCGCGTACCTTGCACCTGATCAACAACGTGCGCATCGCTGAGCTGGACGGTGGCGACCTCGAAGTCAAGGTCAACTGGCACACCCTGTACTACCGCCTGCAGACCGCCGAAGCCTTTTTCGGCCACGCCACCTACCGGCTGCGGGCGGATGGCGACAGCTGGAAAATCAGCCGCAAGCATGTGGTGCTGCTCAACGACACCATCAACTCGGTGCTCGATTTCTATCATCTCTGACGCGCGGACATCCGGATATGAGCCACAAGGTCGCATTCAGCTTTGCCGATGGGAAAACCCTGTTTTTCCCGGTGCAATCCCATGAAATCCTGCTCGATGCCGCGCTGCGCAACGGCATCAACATTCCGCTCGACTGCCGCGAGGGCGTGTGCGGCACCTGCCAGGGCCGTTGCGAGTCAGGTCAGTACAGCCAGGAATATGTCGACGACGAGGCGCTGTCGGCCCAGGACCTGCTGGAACGCAAGATGTTGACCTGCCAGACCCGGGTGCAGTCGGATGCGGCGTTCTATTTCGACTTCGATTCCAGCCTGTGCAATGCCGCAGGGCCTGGCCGGCTCAAGAGCATCGTGCGAGCGGTCGAGCAGGTCTCGCCCAACACCGCCATCCTGCACCTGGACGCTGGCGTCGACGGCCAGAAGCTCGACTTCCTGCCCGGCCAGTACGCTCGGCTGCAAGTGCCGGGCAGTGAAGGCATGCGCTCGTATTCGTTTGCCAACCGCCCCAATGAGAGCAACCAGTTGCAGTTTCTGATCCGCCTGCTGCCGGACGGGCTGATGAGCAACTACATCCGCGAGCATGCGGTGATCGGCGACGAAATCCTGCTTGAGGCGCCATTGGGGGCCTTCTACCTGCGTCACGTCGATAAACCGTTGGTGTTCGTGGCCGGCGGCACCGGGCTGTCAGCCTTCCTCGGCATGCTCGACGAGATCGCCGAGCGCGGCTGCGGGCAGCCGGTGCACCTGTACTACGGCGTACGCAACGCCGCCGACCTGTGCGAAACGGCGCGCATTGCCAGCTACGCCGAGCGCATCCCGGGCTTTCGCTTCACCCCGGTGATCAGCGACCCGAGCCCGGACTGGGACGGCAAGCGCGGCTACATCACCGAGCATTTCGACCTGGCGGAGTTTCGCGATCAGGACCTGGACATGTACCTGTGCGGCCCGCCGCCGATGGTCGAGTCGATCAAGCAATGGCTGGCCGACCAGACGCTGGAGCGCACGCGCCTTTACTACGAGAAATTCACCGAAAGCAACACCTGACCCTGCACGCCGGCGCTGGAGAGCCAAAACCACAATCAAGGCGCCGGTTTACCCATGATTCACCCTTTTTTACTGCCCTCGACTAACAACTACTTCGTGCGCGATGCGCGATTCATTAAGGCGGCATTATGAAAACACTATTGGTGGCAACCTTGCTGGCAGCCAGCGGCGCAACGAGCCTGTCGGCCTGGGCCCAGGACCCGGTGCGCATCGGCTTTATCACCACGCTGTCGACGCCGGCCGGCTACCTGGGCGAAGACTCCCGCGACGCGTTTCAACTGGCCATCGACCAGGAAAACGGCAAGCTCGGCGGGGTGCCGGTCAATCTGGTGGTCGAGGACGACGGCCTGCAACCGGCGCGGGCCAAGCAGATCGTCGACCGCATGAGCCTGGACGGTATTTCCCTGTACACCGGGGTGATCTTCTCCAACGTGCTGGCCGCCGTAGTCAACACCGCCACCAAAGACGGCTTCTATATCAGCAACAACACCGGTCCTTCGAACCTGGCCGGCAAGCAGTGCAAGCCCAACTACTTTGTCGCCTCCTACCAGAACGACACCATCCACGAGATGGCCGGGGTCGCGGCCAATGATCTTGGTTACAAGAAGATGGTCATCCTGGCGCCCAACTACCAGGGCGGCCGCGATGCACTCGAAGGCTTCAAGCGTACCTTCAAGGGCGAGGTGACCGAGATCTACACCAAGCTCAACCAACTGGACTTCTCGGTCGAACTGGCACGAGTGCGGTCACTGGCCCCGGACGCCATCTTTGAATTCCACCCGGGCGGCGCCGGCATCAACTTTGCCAAACAGTACGGCAGTTCGGGCCTGAGCAAGACCATCCCGATGGTGGTGCCGGTGTTCTCGATGGACGAACGCATGCTCGCCGCCACCGGCGATGTCGCCAAGGGCACCAACATCGTGACCCTGTGGAACCCGGGCTCCGATAACCCGGCCAACCAGGCCTTCGTCAAGGCCTTCACCGACAAGTACAAGCGCGTGCCGACCGTCTATGCCGCGCAGACCTACGACACCGCCCGCTTGATCGGCGCGGCCCTGAAAAGCGTCGACGGCAACATCAAGGACCCTGAAGCGTTCCGCCAGGCCCTGCGCAACGTCAAGTTCGATTCCATTCGCGGCAACTTCGCCTTCGGCAAGAACCAGCATGCGGTCATCGACTGGTACCTGCTGCGGGTAGACGCCGGCGCCGACGGCAAGCTGGTGCAGGTCCCGGTCAAGACCATCGCCACCGCGCAAGTGGACAGCTTTGCCGCCGAATGCACCTTGTGATTCGACTTTTGGGCCGCGTGCCGGCCCCTTCGGGGGCCGGCACTTTGCGTAGGACTTTTCAGCATGCTGCTACTTGAACAAATCCTCAACGGCCTGCAGTACAGCGCCCTGCTGTTCCTGCTGGCTTCGGGCCTGACGCTGATCTTCGGCATCATGGGTGTCATCAACCTGGCGCACGGCGCGTTCTACATGGTCGGGGCCTTCTGCGCGGCCTACACCGCCTCGGCCAGCGGCTCGTTCTGGCTGGCGGGGCTGGCCGCGATTGCAGGCTCGGCGCTGTACGGGCTGGTGATCGAGACCGGCATCATGCGCCGCCTCTACACCCGCGACCACCTCGACCAGGTGCTGGCGACCCTGGCGGTGGTGTTCTTCACCAACGAACTGATCACCGTGCTGTTCGGCCGCAGCCCGCCGGCCATGCCCACGCCCGAGTGGTATGGCAGCTTCGTCGAGGTGTTGCCCGGCCTGATGTATCCGGTCAGCCGGCTGTTGTTCATCGGCGCCGGCATCGTGGTGGCCATCGCCATGTGGCTGCTGATCAACCACACGCGCCTGGGCATGCTGATCCGCGCCGGGGCCGACGACCATGAAATGGTCGGCGCGCTGGGCGTCAACATTTCGCGCTTGTACACCCTGGTGTTCGTCTTTGGCTGCGTCTTGTGCGGGCTGGCCGGGTTCATGGCCGCGCCGCTCTTGTCGGTGGAAATCGGCATGGGCGAAAAAGTGCTGATCACCACCTTCGTGGTTATTGTCGTGGGCGGTGTCGGCTCGGTGCGCGGTGCCCTGGCCGGCGCCTTGCTGATCGGCATGGTCGACGGCCTGGGCCGCGCCTATATCCCGCAGTTGCTCGACCAACTGGTGCCGGCGCAGATCAGCGGCACCTTGAGCGGCGGGCTGATTTCCGCCAGTGCCTACATCGTCATGGCCATCGTGCTGCTGGTCCGTCCACGCGGTCTGCTGCCTGCGCGCGCCTAGGAGAAACCCATGTCTCGTCGAGTCCTGATTGATCTGTTGTGCCTTGCCGTCTTTGCCCTGCTACCGCTGCTGGCCTCGTTGCTTGATGAACCGTTCCTGGTCAGCCTGTTCACCCGCCTGGCGATCTACGGCATGGCGGCCGCCAGCCTGGACCTGCTGATCGGCTACGGCGCGATGATCAGCTTCGGCCATGCCGCATTCTTTGGCCTGGGCGGCTATGTGGTCGGCATCGTCGGCTTTCATACTGCCCAGGCCATGCCGCTGTGGGGCTGGGAAGGCTCGAGCAGCGCGCTGGTGGTCTGGCCGCTGTCGCTGCTGGTCTGCGCGCTGTTTGCGCTGGTGACCGGCTACCTGTCGCTGCGCACCAGTGGCGTGCAGTTCATCATGATCACCCTGGCGTTCGGGCAGATGCTGTACTTCGTGCTCAGCTCACTGTCGCTGTACGGCGGCGACGACGGCATCCTGCTCACCGAGCGCAACGCCGTACCGGGGCTGGATATGGACAGTCCGGTGCAGTTTTATTACCTGTGCCTGGGCCTGCTGGTGGCCTGGCTGCTGTTCTGCCGGCGTCTGGTCAACTCACGCTTCGGTTATGTGCTGCGCGGCCTCAAGCAGAGTGAACGGCGCAGCATCAGCCTGGGCCTGCACCCGCTGCGCTATCGGCTGACGGCGTTTGTGATTGCCGGTGTCGGCGGCGGCCTGGCCGGCATTCTCTGGGCCAACTACGCCATGTTCGTCAGCCCCGACATGGGCGCCTGGCACAAATCCGGGGAATTGATGGCGATGGTCATCCTGGGCGGCGTCGGCACCCTGCTCGGCCCGATCCTGGGCGCGGCGGTGTACCTGGGCCTGGAGCAGGTCCTGAGCCTGTGGACCGAGCACTGGCTGCTGATCTTCGGCCCCATCCTGCTGGCGGTGGTGCTGTTCGGCAAGAAGGGCCTGTACGGACTGCTGCTCAGTCCCCTGCCCGCCCGGCGCCGCAAACAGCCCGCGCCGGTCCCGACTGCCGCCGTCAACAGCGAGGTGCCGCAATGAATGCGCAACTGTCGATCCAGAACCTGGAAAAAACCTTCGGCGCGGTCAAGGCCACCAACAACGCCAGCTTTGATATCGCCCCCGGCGAGCTGCACGCCATCATCGGCCCCAACGGTGCCGGCAAGTCGACGCTGATCGCACAGATTGCCGGCGAGATCACCCCCGACAAGGGCCGTATCCTGCTCAAGGGTGAGGACATCACTCAGGTGCCGGCCCACAAGCGTCCCGGCCTGGGCCTGGCGCGGGCGTTCCAGGTCAGCCAGCTGTACCCGGAATTCACCTTGCTGGAAAACGTCGCCCTTGCCATTGCCGCCCGCGAGGGCAAGACCTTTGGCATGTGGAAGCCGCTGGGCAGCGACCCGGAACTGATGCAGGCGGCTGCGACCTATCTGCAACGGGTCGACCTGGGAGCACGCGGTCATTCGCCGGTCAACGCGCTGTCCCACGGTGAGCGCCGGCAACTGGAAATCGCCCTGGCCCTGGCGCAGGAAGCCTCGGTGTTGCTGCTGGACGAACCCATGGCCGGCATGGGCGCCGAGGAGTCGGCGCGCATGACCCAACTGCTGCAGGCGCTCAAGGGGCGTTACTCGATCCTGCTGGTCGAGCACGACATGGACGCGGTATTCGCCCTGGCCGACCGCATCACCGTGCTGGTCTACGGCCAGACCATCCTGACCGGCAGTGTCGAACAGATCCGCAACGACCCGCACGTGCGCGCCGCCTACCTGGGAGAAGAACATGCTTGAAGTCAGTGGATTGCAGGCCGGCTATGGCCTGAGCCAGGTGTTGTTCGACATGCACCTGAAAATCGAGCAGGGCCAGGTGGTATCGCTGATCGGGCGCAACGGCATGGGCAAGACCACCACGGTCAAGTCGATCATGGGCCTGCTCAAGCCCACCGCCGGCAGCGTGCTGATTCACGGCCGGGAAATGCGCGGTGCCGCGCCCTACCGCATCGCCCAGGCCGGCCTGGGCCTGGTGCCGGAAGGCCGGCGCGGCTTCGGCAGCCTGAGCGTACGCGAGAACCTGCTGGCCACCGCCACCAGGGGCAAATGGGACCTGCCGCGCATCTATCAGTTGTTTCCGCGTTTGCAGGAACGTCAGGACCAGTTGTCCAAGACCCTGTCCGGGGGCGAGCAGCAGATGATGGTGATCGCCCGCGCCCTGCTGACCAACCCGCAGCTGCTGATTCTCGACGAAGCCACCGAAGGCTTGGCGCCGATCATCCGCGAAACCATCTGGAGCTGCCTGGCGAGCCTGAAAAACGAGGGGGAAACGATCCTGGTGATCGACAAGAACCTCAAGGAAATGGCCCGGGTCGTCGATCGCCACCACATCGTCGAAAAAGGCCGCCAGGTCTGGCACGGCACCCCGGCACAACTGGCAGAAACCCCCGAACTGTCGCAACGCTACCTGGGCGTCTGACCCCAACCGCGCAGGAGCAACCACCGTTCGCGAAAGTGGATTGTCAGGCACTGAAAATGTCCTGTGTGCCGGCCCTTCGCGACCGTGGGTCGCTCCTACGGTTTGCGTAGCGTCCGGACTCAAGGCCTGGCGCACCTCCCGTAGGAGCGGCTTCAGCCGCGATGGCCATACCGCAAGCCCATCGGCTACGTTTGTTGAGCCAGGATAAATTCACTGACCGGCACAGGGCGACCGAACAGGTAGCCCTGGAAGGCCACACAGCCCATCTCGGTCAGGCAATCACGCTGCGCCGGGGTCTCCACGCCTTCGGCGATGGTTGCCACGCCAAGTATCCCGGCCATTTCAATGATTTTTCTGACCAACTCGCGCTTGCTGGCGTCGTGTTCCAGGTTATGGACGAACGACTGATCAATCTTCAGTTCATCCAGCGGCAGCGCTTGCAGCAAGGACAGCGATGAGAAGCCGGTGCCGAAATCATCCAGCGACCAGGAAAGACCCTCCAGGCGCAAGGCATTCATCTTTGCGGCGATCGACTGCTGGTCGCGGGCCAGGGTGGACTCGGTCATTTCCAGGCGCAGGCGATGGGTCGGCGCCCCGACCTTGTGCAGGATGGCCCGAACATCCTCGACAAAGGTGGGCGACGCCAGCTGCAAGGGGCTGACGTTGACCGAAAGCATCAGGTGATCGACACCCGGTTTTTGTGACCAGGCCTTGAGGTGCCGACAGGCCAGTTCCAGCACCATCAGGCCAATCTCGTGAATCAGCCCCGTTTCCTCGGCCAGCGGGATGAACTCGGCCGGTGACTGCACGCCGTGACCGGGACGGTCCCAGCGCAGCAAAACCTCGGCGCCAATAATCTGACCTTTCGTGCCCACCTGCGGCTGCACAAAGGCACACAGCTCATGTTGGGCCAGCGCCCGGGCCAGCGCAGAGTACTGCTCGACCTTGCTGCTGAGGTCCTCGCGAAAGATGGCCAGTACGCCGACCGTCAGCACCATGGCGGTCATGCAGTTCAAGGCATGGCCCAGTTCATGAACGTCGGCCGGCAACAGTTCAAGCGGCGCACCGAAACTTACCGGATGAATGGCCAGCGCCACCAACGCCGTAAAACACACGGCCGGAAACAGCCAGCGCAGGTAGAAACCCTCGCTGCGAAACAAGAAGAAGGTTGCCACGCCAATGGGTATGAAAAACAGGTGCGTGGACCTGGCAAGCGCCGCCGTAGGCGTGTCGGCGATGCTGGCGAACAGCGTCATGAGCACGAGTACATGAGCGATGAAACCCAGCGAGAAACACTCAAGCCTCCTGGACAGGTACAGACAGGCTGTACCGAGCAGCATGAGCGCGAACAATACACACGCCAGCACGTTGAGATCGTGAGTGGCGTAATAGAACCCCCATGCCAGCCCATGCAGCACACAGGCGGCACCGCCAAAACGCAGCAGACGCTGGATTCGGGGCCATTGGGATTTATCAGGAAACTTGCGTGCAACCCACTCTCTGCTCCACTGCGAGCGTATTTCTTTCACACCGGCCCCTTCCATGCGGTCAAGTCACGGCTGCCCGGCCTTCTTTGAGGCGAACAAGGCAGGCACATTCATGAAACCCGGACAGCCCCTGTCAAGGAGCCGCCTGGGCGCATGGGCCATGCAATTCACGCACCATTACCGACATGGCGCTGACCGGACCGGTTAGAACTTGTGCAACCAGTTGAGCACCATCTTGTTGCCCTGGGTGCGGTTTTCCGCTTCCTGCTCGAAGTAGGCATTGACCGACAACACGTTCTCCTTGTTGAACGCATACACCAGCCCCGGGCCGATGGCCCAGACCTTTTCCCGGCGACCGCTGACGGCGTGGCCGTCGACCTCGGTGTCGGTGATCTGCTTCAACCAGTAGCCGTTGACGCCCAGGCTCAGCGACTGATCGATTGCGTACTGCAGCGTCAGGTTGGCATGCAGCGCCTGGCCGGCCTGGGTGTCGGAGACCTCATCGCCAAAGGCGATCTGCGGGTCGTCGTTCTTGCCGTTCCACAGGTACATGAAGCGGCCGCTGGCCGACCACTTGGGATTGAACCAGTAGGTGGCCGCGTAGTACGGGTTGAACGACCAGAAGTTGCTGCCGGGATTGATCGAGCGGCGGCGATCGTAGCTGCCCACCGGAATGACGATGTCAGCCTCGATGCGCTGGGTCAACAGGGGGCTGCCATCGGCACGGCTCAGGGTCGGCAGTTGCAGGAAAGGTCCGACGATGACATCACCAAAACCGGCACGGGAACTGAGCGCCGCATTGTTCAGACCATCGTCGACATCGACGTGCGCCAGCGAAGTATTGATGACGGTAATGCCCGGCATGGCGCCGTTGGCCAGTGGCTGGCCCAGGTAGATAATCTGCGTGGTCGGCGCCACCACTTCCAGGTCCTGCCGGGGCAGCGGCAGCTTGTTGCCATTGGCGTCGTTGAAACGGCTGGCCCGGGAATACGTCAGGTACTCCTCCAGGTACCAGCCAGGGCCGGCCGGCGCCGGTGAGCCGTCATAGAAGCTGGTGCTGCCCAGGTTGAGGCCGGGCAAGTCATAGGCCTGGGTGGTTGTCGACAATGCGCACACTGTCAGGGGTACAGCAATCCGCAAGAATGGCTTGAGCATCTTGTAAGTCCTGTATTTTTGTTGTTGTTCAAGACCCCACAGTCCTGTGGGAAGCGGCTCTGCTGGCGACAGCGGTGCGGCCATCGCCGCAGAGGTGCGGGTTGTCAAACGCTGCTAGACATAGGTCGCGGCCAGCCCGCCGTCCACCGGCAGGTTGACGCCATTGACCCAGCGCGACGCGTCCGAGCACAGAAAGGCAATCACCGCCGCCACTTCATCGGCCAGCGCCGGGCGCGTCATGCGCGTGCTGTCCTGCGCCACCCGCTCAGGCCCGAGCATGCTGACAAAATCCCCCAGGATGGGCGTGAACACCGGCCCCGGCGCCACGCAGTTCAGGCGCACGCCGTGGTCGCGAAACCAGGCCTGCGATTGCGCAAAGCTCCAGACGATCAGCGCTTCCTTGAAGTACTGATAGCAACTGTCCTGCGCCACCGGGTTGGCCGCCAGCCATTGACAGGCCTCGGTGTGGCTGTCGGTGGCCGCCAGGGCCTTGTGCCGCTCAAGCCGTTGTGGCCATTGCGCGCCCAGCACCGACGCCACGTTGACGATGCTGCTGCCGGCCGGCAGGCGCGGCAGCAACGCGCTCGACAAGTAGCGCACGCCAAGGTAATTGACTGCGGCCACGGCCTCGACCGGCGCCGTGCCGGGCACGCCGGCGATGTTGCACAGCGCATCGACCCGCTCCGGCAGGCGCGCCACCAGCGCCTCGATGCTGGCGGTATCGCCCAGGTCGGCCTGAAAGAAGCCGTCCAGGGTCAACTGCGGTTCATGTCGGTCCACGCCGATCACGCGGGCGCCTTGAAAGCGTGCCAGCCGGGCCACTTCGGCACCGATGCCGGATGCCACGCCAGTCACCACCAGGGTTTTATTGTGCAGGTTCATGTTCAGCCCTCTTGTTTATTGTTGTAAGGCAAAGGGGAATCAGAAGGGATAGGCAGGCGGCGCATTCTTGACCGTGACCCATTGCCACTGGCTGTATTCATCCCAGTCGGCCGGCCCGCCTACGCTGCCGCCATTGCCGGAGGCGCCTCGCCCACCAAAGGGGTTGCTGCACTCGTCGGCCACCGTCTGGTCATTGATGTGCAGCAGACCGCAGTCAAGCTGCTCGCCGATGGCCATGGCGCGCCCCACCGAAGGCGAGATGACCGCTGCCGCCAGGCCGTACTCGGTGCGGTTGGCCAGCTCGATGGCTTCTTCGTCGCTGGCAAAGCTGACCACCACCGCCACCGGGCCGAAAATCTCGTGCCTGAAGGCGCGCATGCCCGGGCGTACACCGCTGAGCACAGTGGGCTGGTAAAACAACCGGTCGTAATCGCCACCCGTTTCCAGCCGGGCACCGGCCTGTACGCTGTCGTTGACGATGTCGTGCACGCGCTGCAACTGCCGGGCGTTGATCAAAGGCCCCAGCGCTGCTTCGCCACGGGCGGCATTGCCCACGGTCAACGCCCGGGCCTTGGTCACCAGCTTGCGGGTGAATGCCTCGGCGATGGACTCATGCACCAGGATCAAGCCCGTGGCCATGCAGATCTGCCCCTGGTGCAACCAGGCACCCCAGGCCGCATTGCTGGCGGCCTGGTCCAGGTCGGCGTCTTCGAGAATGATCAGCGGGTTCTTGCCACCCAGCTCCAGCGCTACCTTTTTCAGGCTCTGCCCGGCCACGGCGGCCACCTTGCGCCCGGCGTCGGTCGAGCCGGTAAAGGCGATCATGCGCACATGCGGGTCGCGGCACAGCGCCTCACCCACCGGGGCATCCCCTGGCAACACCTGCAACAGGCCCTTGGGCAGGCCGGCCGCCTCGAACAGCCGGGCAATCAGAAAGCCGCCGGAGACAGGGGTCTGCGGGTCGGGCTTGAGCACCACCGCATTGCCGGCCGCCAGGGCCGGTGCCACCGAGCGCAGCGACAGGATCAGCGGGAAGTTGAACGGCGAGATGATCCCGACCACGCCGTGCGGCTGGCGCCTGGCATACGACAACCGCCCGGCGGCACTGGGCAGCACCAGCCCGTGGGGTTGCGCCAGCAGCGCGGCAGCCTGGCGCAGCAGCACGATGGCTTCGCGTACTTCATGCTCGCCCTTGAACAAGGCGCCGCCAGTTTCGCGCGCCACATACAACGCCAGCTCGGCAAACGCCTGCTGCGCCACGGCAGCGGCCTGGTAAAAGATGTCGGCACGTTCACGCGGACCCAGCGCCGCCCAGGCTGGCTGGGCCTTCGCGGCCTGCTCGCAGGCCCGAGCCATGTCGTCGGGCGTGGCCATAGCGCAGCGCATCAAAGGCTCGCCAGTGGCCGGCTCGAGAATGGACAGCACAGTCCCAGAGCCGGGTACCCAGTCGCCGTTGAACAGGCATTCGGACACAAGCGCAGGGTGCAACAAAGAGGTGGTTTCAGTCACTGACATGGCAACTCCGGTTCTTATCATTGTCATCGCCTGCACCGGCATTGAACGGTGCAAACGCCGCAACAAGCCTTGAGCAAGGGCTGTGCCGCCGGGCTGCCGGTCAGCCCAGATAAATTCGCGATGCGTCTGGCGCAGTGCTTTACGCGGGGCATGCCCTGCCCTTGCCGCGAGTGGCCGGCAAAAACCGTGGTCGGCCTCTTGTTCATTTGAGAAGGTTATGTTTAATAACTATCTCGCCAGTTGCTCAAATGGTTAACCGTGCTACAGGGGCCTAATAATGACTCACCCCCACCACTCGCCTGTCCATCACGACCCTGTTGATTACCACCCGCGTGGCGACAGCCGGCAATTGAGCGACACCAGTTCGCCCACCCCGGCCGAGTTGACCGATTGCCTGTTCTTCTCGCCCGAAGACGGGCGCATCTGGCTCAACGACCAGCGCATGCTGTTGTTGCACAGCTCCTCGTTCGGCGCCCTGCGCCGCGAGATCATCGAGCGCCTGGGGCTGGAGCAGGCCCGTGGCCTGTTCACCCGTACCGGTTACAGCTGCGGTGCCCGTGATGCACGGCTGATCCGCGAACGCTGGCCGCACGCCGATGCCGCCGCCGTATTTCGCGCCGGCACCCACCTGCACACCCTGGAAGGCATGGCCAAGGTGCAGCCATTGCACTTCAAGTTCGATGCTGATTCAGGCTTCTATGAAGGCGAGTTTCTCTGGCACCACTCCTGCGAAGCCGATGAGCACCTGGCCGCCTATGGCATTGGCCAGGACCCGGTGTGCTGGACCGAAATCGGCTACGCCATCGGCTTCGTCAGCGGCTTGTTCGGGCAAATGGTGATTTTTCGCGAGGTGCAATGCCGGGGCATGGGCCATGACTGTTGCCGGGTCATCGGCAAGACGGCCGAACAGTGGGGCGATGTCGGGCAGGATCTGGGCTACCTGAATGCCTCGCAGGCCGTGCCCCGCCCCGACGTCGCGCTCCAACCCGGCACACCGCCAGCCAAAGCCGCAACGGGCAGCGCGCCACCGACCCTGATCGGCGCCAGCGCCGCCTTCAATGCCGCCAGCCAGGCGCTGCAGCGGGTCGCCCGGACCCCGGCCACCGTGCTGATCAGCGGCGAGTCCGGGGTGGGCAAGGAAATGTTTGCCCGCCAGCTGCACCAGCTCAGCCGACGGCGTGACAGCCCCTTCGTGGCCCTCAATTGTGCGGCGATTCCGGACAACCTGATCGAAGCCGAGTTGTTCGGGGTCGAGCGCGGGGCCTACACCGGCGCTACGCATTCAAGGCCCGGGCGCTTCGAGCGCGCCCAGGGCGGGACGCTGTTTCTCGACGAAATCACCTGCCTGAGCCTGCCGGGGCAAAGCAAGTTGCTGCGTGCCTTGCAGGAACGGGAAATCGAACGCATCGGCGGGGTGCGCGAGATCAAGGTGGATGTGCGTGTGGTGGCGGCCACCAATATCGACCTGCGCCAGGCGGTGGCGGATGGCTCTTTTCGCGAAGACCTGTTCTATCGCCTCAATGTCTACCCCATCGCCCTGCCGCCGCTGCGCGAACGCCGCGATGACATTCCGTTGCTGATCGACGCGTTTCTCAAGCGCTTTTGCCAAGACTATGCGCGCACCCCGGCCGGTCTGACCATGCGGGCGCTCAAGGTACTGCTGCGCTACCACTTTCCGGGCAACGTGCGCGAGCTGCAGAACCTGATCGAGCGCGGCCTGATTGCCAGCGATGACGGCCAGCCCATTGATCTGGTGCACCTGTTTCGCAATGAACCGATGCCATCGGACCCTTACGAAGTCGACGGCCACGGCAGCCTGTCGACCGCCGCCCTGCGCCAGGCCGCCTCGGCTGCCACCGCAGCGCCGGCGTTACTGGAAACGTTGGGGCAGCAGGACCCGGGCTTCTCTATCGAAGGGCTGGAGGCGCGGCTGGTCACCGAGGCCTTGCAGCACAGTGCCGGCAACCTGGCCGCCGCCGCCCGCTTGCTGGGCCTGAGCCGGGCGCAATTTGCCTATCGCCTGAAGAAGCACCAGCGGCGGGTTCAGAACCCATCGGTGTCATCAACCGCGTAGGAGCGACCAACGGTCGCGAAGAAGCCAGCCCGGCCAGCCCCCTGCCGCGCCTGTGCTGTAGCTTTCGCGACCGTTGGTCGCTCCTGCGGGATCATGCCGTTCTTACGTTGTAGACCTGCAAAGGTCATGAAATCACCTTGGCCGATAGGCATTGGCCACTAGTACACGTGTGCTAATGACCGGGGCACGGGGCATCGTTATAGTTTTTCTCACCCACTCAACGCAGCGCACGCACGGCAAATCGCCCATGCGAGGCCTCGTTGCGCGTCGAAAAAACCGATAGCCCAAGGAAGAAGTCCGATGAAACTGCATGCCCCTGCTACCCGTCTTGCCCTGCTGAGCGCCCTGTTCATCGCTGTTGCCGGGTGCAGCAATATGAAGCCCACCGAGGATCACCTCAAGACCCTGGCCGAAACCAACACCGGCGAGTCGGTCTCACGCGTGTCCAATGTGCGCAGCGACTCCACGCAAACCTACTTCACCGCCAAGACCGCGGCCGGCGACTACAACTGCTCGGTGCCCAGCGGCGCTACCGGCGGGATGATGGCGGTGTCCACCTTCGGGCTGGTCAAGCCCACCGCCGTGTGCCAGCTCAAGGGCACGCGTGGCAATGCGTTGCAGCCCTTTCAGTGAGCCTGCGGCGCCACACGCACACCGGGCCCTATCAGGCATTGTCATAGTCGGCAAGGGCACAAACGGGGCACTATAGGCATACCGATACCGCCACCATTGAGCCGTTGCCTGCATGCACGATAACCTGCTGCGTGATTCCTTCCCGGGCCTGAAGGTGTTCTTTGCCGTGGCCCGCGAAAGAAGCTTTACCCGAGCCGCCGCCCATCTTGGACTGTCGCAGACGGCCGTCAGCCATGCCGTGAGCGGATTGGAAAAGAAGCTGGGGGTACGGTTGCTGATCCGCAACTCGCGTCGAGTGATACCCACCGAGGCGGGCGAGCGGCTGCTGGTGCATGTGGCGCCGCAGTTTGCCGAAATCGACGCCGAGCTGGCTGCCTTGTCCGAGTTGCGCGACAACCCGACAGGCACGATCAGAATCACCGCCTCCGACCACCCCATCAGGACAGTGATCGCGCCAAGGCTCAAGTCATTCTTGCCTTTGTATCCCGGCATCAAGGTAGAGCTGTGTGCCGATAACGGTTTGACCGACATCGCCGCCAAGCAATTCGATGCCGGCGTGCGGCTCAGCGAGGCTGTGCCGCAGGACATGATTGCCGTGCGCATCAGCCCTGATGTGCGTTTCGCGGCCGTCGCCACCCGCCGCTACTTTGCCGAGCACCCGGTTCCCCACCAGCCTGACGACCTGTTGCAACACAACTGCATCAACCTGCGACTGCCTACCTATGGCGGCTTATGGCCGTGGGAATTCGAGCAGCACGAGCGCATTGTCAACGTGCGGGTCGACGGCCAAATGGTGTTCAACAGTATCTACGATTGCCGCGATGCTGCCGTGGCCGGCCTGGGCATTGCCTATGTTCCCCAGGACCTGGCCTTGCCCTACATCGACAGCGGGCATCTGGTGCATGTCCTGCAGGACTGGAGTCCCTACTGGACCGGCTACCATCTGTTCTACTCAAGCCGGCGGCAGACGTCCGGGGCCATGGCACTGCTGATTGCCGCGCTGCGCCATAGCGGTTAATCGACCCGTTCGATACGCACAGTCACCGTGCCGGGACGATCGAATATCGAGACATCGCCAGTCACCTGGCCCAGCACGACAATTCCGGGCTGCGGGACCCGACCGCTACGGTAGTAGATGACGAAGTGATCAGGCCCCCACAGTCCCAGGGTGCCTTTGGCAAAGTCTTGCTGGCGTGGTGCCTGCGGCAAGGGCGCTGACAGGCTGCCGGTCTTTTCCTGGCGCAAGTGATCGCTCATTTCCACGGTGACCGGCAACGCCTTGAGCAATGCCTGCGCGGCCTGATTGTCGCCGAGCGTGGCCGAGACCTGACCCCATTCGGATAAAATCGAAATGCGCGCCTGAGCATCGGCACCGGTTGCCAGAGCACTCAATACAAGACCTGCTGTGATTACCCTTATTGATCGCATTGTCCCTTGACCTCCTTGATTCATTAATGGATCTGAGTGGCGCGGGCCGCTTCATGCTGTTGCTTGGCCTGGGCCACTGACATGGACGCAGGCACCGTTACACCGTTCTTGATGGCCAGCACTTCGGCCATGACACTCACTGCGATTTCGGCCGGGGTCTTGCTGCCGATATAAAGGCCGATGGGACCGCGCAAGTCCTGCAACGACTCTGCAGTTTCAGAAAAGTAAGTTATCAACCGCTCACGGCGCTGCTGGTTGTTGCGCCGCGAGCCAATGGCGCCGACGTAAAAAGCCGGACTGTGCAGCGCGGCCAGCAGCGCCAGATCGTCCAGCCGGGGATCATGAGTCAGGGCAATCACGGCACTGCGCGGGTCGGGTTTGAAGGTGCGCACCGCGTCATCGGGCATTTGCGTGTCCAGATGAACGCCGGTGACGGCCCAGGCCGCCATGTATTCCAGGCGAGGATCGCACACCGTAACCGTAAAGCCGTTGAACTGCGCCATGGTCGAGAGGTATTGCGCCAAGGCACCGGCGCCGATCAACAGCAACCGATAGCCAGGACCGAGTGTATTGACAAGGTACCGCCCATCGAAACCAGGCGCTTGCGCAACGGTTCCGGGCTTGAGCTGCACGCTGCCTTCGGTCAGGCAGACCGTGCGTTGCACCAGGGCGCCGGTTTCCAGCCGGGTCATCAGCTCCTTCAGCGTGTCGAGGTCGGGCGAAAACTCCAGTACCAACTCCAGGGTGCCGCCACACGGCAGACCAAACCGGTGTGCTTCGTCGGCACTGACGCCGTAACGTACCACCTGCACAGGCGTATCAGGCAAGCCGGCACCACCATATGCGTGGGTGTAACGCTCAATCAGATCATCTTCGATGCACCCGCCCGAAACACTGCCAATCGTCCGACCGTCCTCGCGCAAAACCATCATCGCCCCTACCGGGCGCGGCGAAGAGCCCCAGGTTCTGACCACTGTGGCCAGCACCACCCGGTGACCGGTCAGTGACCAGTCACGTGCCGCGCGCAAGACCATGACATCAATGCTGTCCATGCCCACCTCCTGCACGGTTCACAGCAGTTTTTCCGGTGTGATGGGCAAGTCGCGGATACGTCGGCCGGTGGCGTGCCAGACCGCATTGGCAATGGCGGCCGGAATGCCTACCATCCCCAGCTCGCCCATGCCCTTGACGCCCAACGGGTTGACCACCGTGTCGTCTTCTTCGACAAACAGGGTTTCGATGCTGTGGATGTCAGCGTTTACCGGCACATGGTAATGCTGCAGGCTGGCATTGATGATGCGTCCATAACGGTGATCGACTTCTGTGGCCTCTTCCAGCGCCATGCCGATGCCCCACACCACCCCACCTATCTCCTGACTGTGCGAGGCCAGTGGGTTGAGGATCTTACCGCAGGCACTAATCTCGACCACTCGCGTGACCTTGACGACCCCCAGCTCGGGATCCACCTTGACCTCGACGAACTGGGCACCATGAGCCAGCGAGGCATACTTTTCCCGCTCCGGTGAAGGTGTGCTGTGATAAGTCTCGCTGATTTCCCGGATGTCGTTGCAACGCATGACCTGGGCGATGTCCACAGCGCGCGACGGATCGGACTTGAGCTGCAGTCGTCCCCCGAGCATTTCCACCTCACTAGCTTCTACCCCTTGCAACGGCGAGGCGATTTCGCGGTTGGCCAGTTCGAGCAGCCGTGCCGTGATGGTCAACGCCCCACCGCGAACCGCCGAACCGACGCTGGACGTCGTCCACGAGCCGCCCTGTGCCGGCGCCTGGGGCTGACGCGTATCGCCCAGTTCGAACTTGACCTGGCCCAGTTCAATGCCCAGAAACTCGGCCGCAATCATGGTCATGACCGTGTAGGTGCCCGGCCCGATGTCGCTGGTGGCGCTGGAGACACTGGCAGTACCGTCGATGTGATAGGTCACGTTCGCACTGGCCGGCTGCTGAAAGGCGCCCCACACACTGGTGGCCATGCCCCACCCCACCAACAGTTTGCCGTCACGCATCGAGCGCGGTTCGGGCATGCGCTTGCTCCAACCGAATTTCTCGGCCCCCAGCAGGTAACACTCACGCAAGGCCTTGCTGGAAAAAGGCTTGCCGCTTTCAGGGTCGACCTGCGCGTAATTGACCAGACGCAGTTGCAGCGGGTCGATTTTGAGGGCGTAGGCCAGTTCATCCATGGCACTTTCCAGCGCAAACATGCCGCTGACCGCGCCAGGCGCACGCATCCAGGTGGGGCTGGCCATATCGGTGGCGGCGATCTTGAGAGGCGCGTCGAGGTTTTGACAGGCATACACCTGGCGGATAAACCCTGTGGTGTTGTCCGAAAAGGCTTCAAACGACGAGGTGTTATGAAAGGCCTCTTGAATGATGGCCTGCAACTTGCCGTCACGGTCGGCCCCCAGGCTGACCTTTTGCAGGGTCTGAGGCCTATAGCCGTGCGCGGTGAACATCTGAGCCCGGGTCAGTACTACTTTGACCGGACGCTTGAGTTCACGGGCAGCCATGGCGGTCAGGGACGGGTAGTAATTGGGCTTTAGCGAAGCGCCGAAGGCCCCCCCTACAAAAGGCGAGATCACGCGAATCTGGCTGGCCGGCACTCCAAGGCCTTCGGCCAGGTGCTTTTGTACACCGTAGACGTTCTGGGTCTTGTCGAACACCGTCAACTGCTCGCCCTTCCAGAAAGCGATGGCCGCGTGCGGCTCGATCGGATTGTGATGCTCGACAGGAATCCGGTACTGGGCGCTGACCTTGACAGCAGCGTGTTGCAGTGCCGCGGCCGGATTGCCCCGGGGTGGCAAGTTCCCGGGGGCGGCGACGGCGCGATCCAAGACCTGTTCAAGGTCAGTCTGGTGCGCGTCGGTCTGGTACGAAACGCTCAACAACCGTGCCCCATGCCGCGCCTGCTCATAGGTTTCGCCCACCACCAGGGCAATCGGCTGGCCATTGAAAAATACCTGATCGCTCTGCAATGGCCAGGACCATTGCGGCGTTGCGCCAGCCTTGGGCGCCTCGCCCAGACGACCAGCATTGAGATGGGTGAACACCCGCACCACTCCGACGGCCTGTTCAGCCTGGCGGGTATCGATGCGGGTAATCCTGCCCTTGGTCACGGTGGAGAGGACCACAAAGCCATAAGCCAGGTGCGGCACCTGAAACTCGGCAGTGTATTTGGCCTTGCCCGTTACCTTGGCGATGCCGTCGACGCGGGTTGTTTTCTTACCTAGATAGCGTGCCATGCGGGTACTCCTTGCAGTCAGGCCAGGTGGGCCGCACGCATCAATGCGCGCACTACCGATCGCTGGCTCAGTTCCACTTTGTAGGCGTTGTGGTCGAGTGGGCGAGCGTCGCGCAGGGCTGCCTGGGCGGCCAGGCGGAAGGTCTGTTCATTGGCGGGCTGTCCGGTCAGCAGCGCCTCGGCTGCGGCGCTGCGCCAAGGCTTGTGCGCCACGCTGCCCAGCACGATCCGCGCCTTGACGATAGTGCTGCCCTTGAGCTGCAGGGCTGCGGCAACCGCGACCATCGCGAAGGCATAGGAGGCCCGGTCGCGTACCTTGAGGTAGTACGAATTGGCCGCAAAATCACCAGCCGACACCGGCAGTTCAATGGCCATGATCAGGTCGCCCGGCTCAAGGCTGGTATCGCGTTGCGGGGTGTCGCCCGGCAGGCGATGAAGATCGCCGATCGGCATCAGCCGCTCCTGCCCGCTGGCGCTGCGAACCCGGATGTTGGCATCGAGCGCGTATAACGCGTTGGCCATGTCGCCGGGATAGGTGGCCACGCACGACTCGCTCCAACCCAGAATCGCATGGATCCTGTTAAGCCCCTCGCGGGCCCCACAGCCGCTGCCGGCGTGGCGTTTGTTGCACGGCATCGCGGTGTCGTAGAAATAATTGCAACGGGTGCGCTGCAACAGGTTTCCACCATTGGTGGCCATGTTGCGCAACTGCCCGGAGGCACCGGCGACAATGGCCTGTGACAACAACGGGTACTGCTCGCGCACCAGCGGATGGTTGGCCGTTTCGGTATTGCTGGCCAAAGCCCCCAGGGACAGGCCGGCCCGGCTACGCTGGATCCGTGCCAAGGGCAACTGCGAAATGTCCACAAGGCGCGTGGGTTGCTCGACGTCCTCTTTCATCAGGTCCAGCAGGTTGGTGCCGCCTGCCAGAAACCGGGCTTGTGCGGTAGCCACGACAGCGGTGGTCGCCGACGCCACATCCTGTGCCCTTACATACTCAAACGGTCTCATGACCACCCTCCTGGCTGATCATTGCCAATTGCGTTTCGCTGGCAAAACCCCAGGTTTGAACGGCCTGGCGGCCTGAGTGCACCTGCTGCACAGCGGCAACGATGCCCGGGTACGCGCCACAACGGCAGATATTGCCGCTCATGCGCTCACGGATCTCATCGTTGCTCAGATAAGCCACTGGCTGGCGTGGGTCGGCACTGACATGGCTGATGTCGCCGCGTTGCGCCTCGTCGAGCATGCCCACCGCCGAGCAGATCTGGCCTGGTGTGCAATACCCGCACTGGAAGGCATCGTTCTGGATAAAGGCCGCCTGCACAGGGTGCAGGCGCTCGCCTTGGGCCAGGCCCTCGATGGTGGTGACCTTGCGTCCCGCAAGCGAGGCCGTCAGGGTCAGACAGGCAAGTACCCGTTTGCCATTGATCAAGACCGTGCAGGCGCCACACTGCCCCTGATCGCAACCTTTCTTGGAGCCGGTCAGGCCCAGATGTTCACGCAGTGCGTCGAGCAGTACCGTGCGCGAGTCCAGTTCCAGAGTCTGCCAATGGTCGTTGACCGACAGCGCGACCTTGACGACGTTTTGCGCCTTGATGGGTGCTGTCACGGCACCTTCGGCCAGGGGCATCGAGGCCAGAGCCGACTCCTGGGCCAGCAGATTGGCCGCGAACAGTCCAAGCCCGCCTGCCGCCGAGGTGATCATGAACGTACGTCTTGACTGGCCGATACCACTCAAGAGATGTGGCATCTGCTCAAGCAAGAGCGCTTCATCGTCATTTAATTCGATCGGCGGATTGTCGGTGCAGTCAGGGGCCATAGCCTGTTCCTTCATCGAGAGCGTTTGATTGCATGCCCACCCGGCATGTTCGCAAGGCCGCAATTTAACCCGCCGGCTGCTGCACGTCGTAACGCTACGGCGAATGGCTACATGAGCCAGATCGATAAATAAGAAAAAGCTGGAACGCTGAGCGAACAAGCATCAGGATCGCGTTTGCCTCTGTCCCCTTGTATTACCAAAGCAATAACCGCGCAGGCAGTCACTCTGGTTACAGCGCTTAGTTACAACTTGCAACATTCATGCACTGGATCGATAAATGCGCAAAACTCCCTACGTCGACCTGCTTGCCCTGATCGCAGTGGCTCACGAACGCAGCTTCACGCGCGCAGCGGCCCGGCTCCAGGTTTCACAATCAATGCTCAGCCACACCATCGGCAAGCTCGAAGAGCATCTGGGCGTTCGCCTGCTGACCCGCACCACACGCAGCGTGTCAGTGACCGAAGCCGGCCAACGCCTGCTTGATGGCGTGCAGCCCAGATTGCAGGCCATCGAAGCCCAGTTGCGCTTGATCGCTCAGTCCGGGCAGATCGTGGCCGGCACCTTGCGCATAGGGGCGACCGAGCACGCCATCGACACCCTACTCTGGCCCAGGCTGTCGCCGCTGCTGGCCGCCCATCCGCAACTGAGCATCGAACTGTATGCCGATAACAGGACTGTCGAAAACGAGGCACGTTATGACTTCACTGTGCGCTTGGGCGATGAACCGCCCAAGGACAACACGGCGGTGCGTATAGGTCCCAACCTACCGATGGCGCTGGTGTGCGCGCCCGCTTGCAGGGTCGGTCGGTCCCTGCCGGACACGGCGCACGAGCTGGCCGGTCAGCCGTGCATTGCCTTACGCGCAGGCCCCGGCGGCCCCCGACCAGGTTGGGTATTGAACCAGGCCGGACAACCTTTGCGGATCGAGATCGAGGCACGCCTGAGCTTCGACAGCTTCAATCAGGTGCTGCGCGCCGCACTGGCAGGTCACGGACTGGCGTATGTGCCACTGGATCTTGCCCAGGCTCATCTGGATTCAGGCGCCTTACTGGCGGTAATGAGGCATGGCTGGCATGCACCAGGCGGGTACCACCTTTACTCGACGCAGCGTGGTGAAGCGTCCCCCCTCACTCACCTGTTGATCCAGACCCTGCAGTACAACGGCTGAAGACACACCTGTTGCATCGCCGGTGGCTTACCGGCATCATTTGATAACAATTTTCATTACCTTTTAAGCCATGACGCCACTCGCTTCCACTGCCACGCCTCTCAGTGCCCGCAACCGTGTGCTGCATCAATTATTTGGCGATCATCATAACTGGCTGTTGGGACGGTTGCGGGCGCGGCTGGGCTGCCGGGAAGAAGCCGCCGACATGGCGGCGGAAACCTTTGCCCAAGTGGTGGCTGCACCTGATCTGCAGGCCATCCGCGAGCCGCGGGCCTTGTTGACGACCATCGCCAAGCGCCTGGTGTTTGCCTCCTGGCGACGCCGTGACCTGGAGCGCGCCTACCTTGAAACCCTCGCGCAGCAGCCTTTTACCTATGCCCCTTCGGCCGAGGAACAGGCCCAGGCCCTGCAAGCCTTGTGCGCGCTGGACAGCCTTCTGGAAGGCTTGTCACCCATGGGCCGCAGTGCGTTCCTGTACAGCCAGCTGGATGGCCTGACCTACGCCGAAATCGGCCAGCGCCTGGGCATTTCTGCGCCGCGTGTGCATGCCTATGTGGTCAAGGCGCTGGGCCTGTGCTACCTGGCGCTGGAACCGGCATGAGCGCAGGCCATTTGCCGCCGGCAGTGGCCGAAGCCATCGAATGGCTGGCACTGCAACGCTCAGGGCACATGACCGCCGTCGAGCAGCAGCACTTCGAGCAGTGGTTGCACGCCAATGCCGACAACCGCCAGGCCTGGCAGCGTCTGGAGCAACGCCTGGGCCAGGCGTTCAGCCAGGTGCCCGAGCAATCACGCGAGCTGTTGCTGCGGGCCGGGGCCGGGCGTCGGCACCTGCTGCGCGGGGCGCTGGGTATCGCCGGGCTCGGTCTGGGTGCGGCATGGCTACACAGCCAGGGGCTATGGCCGCACCTGGCCGCCGATCTGCACACCGGGGTGGCGCAGCGCCGGCCGTTCACACTCGTCGATGGCAGCCGGGTACTGCTCAATGCCGGCAGCCGGGTCGACCTGGATTTCAAGGCGCAGCAACGCACGCTGATCCTGCATGAGGGCGCCTTGAATATCGAAGTGGCCGCCGACCCGGTGCGACCGCTGGTGGTGCGCACCCGCTTTGGTGAAGCCCGGGCGCTGGGCACGCAGTTCAGCGTCGCCCTGGATCAGCGCGGGGCGCAGGTGTGGGTGCAGTCCTCAAGGGTGCAGGTCTCGGTGGCCCATGCAGCGCCACTTGAACTGCGCGCCGGCCAGGGTGCCTGGCTCGATGGCCACAGCGTGCGTCGGCTGGACCCAAGCCAGGCCCGCGCTGCCGCCTGGGAAGATGGCCTGCTGGAAGTGCACGACCAGCCGCTGGACACGGTCATCCAGGCCTTGCGCCCTTACCGCCACGGCTGGATGCGGATCACGCCCGAGGCCGGCGCCTTGCGCGTTTCCGGGGTGTTCCGGCTCGACGACAGCGAACAGACCCTGCGCACCTTGCAGGAGGTGCTGCCCATCAGCGTCCGGCAACCCGTGGGTTGGTGGACGCACATCGACCTGCGCGCACAATAATTTTTTGCAGCCCGTTAATAAACACCCCGCTCGCGCCACAAGGCTGGTATCGACTGACCTCATGAAGACCGCCGCCATGCTTGTGCCCCTGCGCTTGACCCTTTCTCCCCTGGCCCTGGCCTTGAGCCTGACCGCACTCCACAGCGTGGCCGAACCGGCTCCGGCACCCGCCATGCGCCAGCAACTGCTCGATTTTGACCTGCCGCCTGCCGCGCTGGACGCGACCCTGACCGCCATTGCCCGGCAAAGCGGCCGGGGCATCGCCTTCAGTGCGGGGCTGACCCGTGGCCTGAAGGCTTCGGCATTGCGTGGTCGCTACAGCGCCGAGCAGGCCGTGCAACAAGTGCTGCAGGGTTTGCCGTTGCAGTTGAGCCTTACCCCCGGCGGCACCTTGAGCGTCGAGCCGCGAGGTGAAGCCAGCGTGCAACTGGCGCCCATCGATATCCAGGGCTCAAGCCCTGCACAAGACGCCTGGGGTCCGGCCTACAGCCGCGTGGCCACCCGCAGTGCCAGCGCCACCAAAACCGATACGCCGCTGATGGAAACCCCGCAGTCGATCTCGGTGATCACCCGTGAAGCGCTGATCGAGCGCCAGCACAGCAGCCTGGCCGACGTGCTCAACTACACCCCCGGCGTGGTCGCCCAGCCCAATGGCTACAGCCGCGTGGCCGACGACTACCGCCTGCGCGGCTTCGACATCGGCCCGCGCACCGGTGGCGTGTTGCGCGACGGCATGAAAATGCAGAGCACCCAGTTCGAAGGCGGCCAGGAGCCCTATGGCCTGGAACGGGTCGAGGTGCTCAAGGGGGCTTCCTCGGTGCTGTACGGCCAGTTGGCGCCCGGCGGCCTGGTCAATACCGTCAGCAAGCGCCCGACCCTCGGCCCGCTGCATGAAATCAACCTGGAATACGGCAATCACCAGCGCCGCCAGGTGTCCACCGACCACAGCGGCGCGCTGGACGACGAAGGCCGTTTCAGCTATCGCCTGACGGCGCTGCAGCGTGACAGCGGCACCGCCTTTGATGCCATCGACGACAACAAAACCTATATCGCCCCGGCCCTGGCCTGGCAAATCGCCGACGACACGCGCCTGACCCTGTTGGCCACCGCGCAACGCACCCGCACCACCCTGACCCCGCCGATGCGCTATGACCTGACGGTGTACAGTCCCAATCCGGGCTACAAGGTGCCGTACGACCTGTTTGCCGGCGAGCCCGATTACGACGATTACGACGGCACCGTGCACACCGCCGGCTACCTGTTCGAGCACCGCTTCAACGAGTACCTGCAACTGCGCCAGGCGGTGCGCTACTTCGAGTCACGGGTCGACTACGACTACATCACCCTCAACACCAGCCGCATCAGCGGCCCGAACCTGTCGCAACTGTCACGCAGCTATAACAGCCGCGAAGACCTGGCCACCGGCTGGACCAGCGACAACAGCCTGCAACTGGACCTGGACGCCGGCCGTTGGCAGCACACCGTCCTGGCGGGCCTGGACTACTACCGCAAGACCTACGACAGCCACCGCTACAGCGGCAATGCCCCGGCGCTCAACCTTGCCAACCCGGTGTACGGCAACCTGCCGCAGGTCGATCGCAGCATTGACCGCGGCTCGGACCTGCATGCACGACAACTGGGCCTGTACTTGCAGGAGCAGGCCAAATTCGACCAGCACTGGGTGGGTTTGCTGGGCCTGCGCCAGGACTGGGCCGACAGCAGCACGCGCACCTACCGCGACGGCGCCCGGACCACCTCAGATGACAGCCAGCTCACCGGCAGAGTGGGCCTGGTGTACCTGACCGACAACGACGTGGCGGCCTATGTGAGTTACAGCCAGTCGTTCCTGCCGGCCAGCGGCAGTGGCAGCGATGGCAAGGCCTTCAAGCCCACCGAGGGCGAACAGTACGAGATCGGGTTGCGTTACCAGCCCGCAGACCGCGAGCTGCTGATCAGTGCGGCGCTGTACCAGTTGACGCAAAGCAATGTCACCAGTTCGATTCCAGGCTCGGACTTCGACGAGCAGACCGGCAAGGAGCGCAGCACAGGCCTTGAAATCGAGGCCAAGGGGCAGCTGAGCGAAAACCTGGGATTCAGCGCCGGCTACGCCTACACCGACGCCCATGTCATCGCCGACAACGATGCGCAGCTGGAGGGCTCACGCATCGAAGGCACGCCTTACCACAGCGCTTCGTTGTGGCTGGACTACCGCCTGGCAGCGCTGGGCCTGCGCGACGTCAGCGTCGGCGCCGGCGCACGCTACAACGGCACCACCCACACCCTTCCCAGCATCAGCGACCGCAAGATTGCCGCCTACACCCTGTTCGATGCGCGCATCAGCTACGCGCTGGATGCGCACTGGCAACTCAGCGCCCGCGCGCAGAACCTGACCAACGAGCGTTATATGTATTGTGCCAACTCCTGTCGCTATGGCGACGAGCGCAGCCTGGTGGGCGCCGTCAGCTATAACTGGTAGCGCTCACGGTCACGCTGCCAACGCGGCGCTGGCTGTAGGAGCGCGCTTGCCCGCGACCGAGTGCGCTAGCGCTCGCAAAATCTCGGAAACGCTGAAAATTTACGACTGCTACGCAGCCGGTCGCGGGCAAGCGCGCTCCTACCTGGCCCCATGTCTGCTGCACGACAGCGCGGTGTCAGCGACACAGGGTGGGCTCCTGCAAACGTGAGTTCGATACCCAATAAAGCATTAAGTCAGATCCTGAACTGCCCCAATAACTGCTGCAGGCGATGGCCGATGGTGTGCAGCGCCTCACTGGTCTGGACACCGGTACGGGTCTGTTCGGCGACGCTGTCGATGGCGTCGGCAATCTGATGCACGCTGTGGTTGATCTCGTGGGCCACCGCGGTCTGCTCTTGGGCCGCGCCGGCAATGTGTGCGTTCATTTCGTTGATAGTGCCGATCAGCCCGACGATGGTGCCCAACGCCTGGCCGGCCTGGGCCGCCTGGGTGCTGGCGCCCTGCCCGGCGTCGCTGGACTGCTGCATCGAGCCCACCACGCTGGCGGTGGTCCGCTCCAGGGTTTCGAGGGTGGCCTGGATTTGCTGGGTGCTGCGCTGGGTGTGGCTGGCCAGTGCACGCACCTCATCGGCCACCACGGCAAAGCCGCGCCCCGCGTCCCCGGCCCGGGCGGCCTCGATGGCGGCATTGAGCGCCAGCAGGTTGGTCTGGTCGGCAATCGAGCGGATCACATCCAGCACGGTGACGATGGCCGCCACATCGTTCTGCAAACTGTGCAGCGAGCCGCCGGCCTCGGACAGGCTGGCGGTCAGCGCCTGAATGCGGGTATGGCTGTCGTCTACCACCTGGCGGGCGTAGCGCGATTGCTGGTCGGTTTCCAGGGCCGCACCCGAGGCACTGCGCGCACTGGCCGCCACTTGCAAGGCGGCAGTCGACATCTGGTTGATCGCAGCGGCCACCTGCTCGGCTTCCTGACGCTGCACGGTCATGGCCTGGTCCATCCGCGCGCTCTGCCCGGCCACCTTGCCCACCGCCTGGTCCAGTTGCCCGGCCATGGCGACGATCTGGCTGACCAGCCCATGGATCTTGTCGACAAAGGCATTGAACGACACCGCCAGTTGCCCCAGCTCATCACGGCCGGTGACTGGCAGACGGCGGGTCAGGTCGCCTTCGCCGACAGCGATTTCATCCAGGTGCGCACGCATGCGCATCAAGGGCCGCAAGCTGTTGTTGGTCAGCCAGAGCGCCAGGGTCGCAATGACCAGCAGCAATACCAGCGCGGCAAGCGCCACCCCGGTCACCAGGCTGCGCACCCGCTCGGCAACGTGTTCGCGGACTTCGGCGACCTGGCTTTCGATACGGTCCAGGTTCACCGCCGTGACCACCACCATGTCCCATTTGG
Organism: Pseudomonas viridiflava; assembly: GCF_900589395.1. Lineage (GTDB taxonomy): Bacteria > Pseudomonadota > Gammaproteobacteria > Pseudomonadales > Pseudomonadaceae > Aquipseudomonas. The sequence goes on along the minus strand of NZ_UUIS01000075.1, from coordinate 151,746 downwards.
CCAGGTAGAAACTGTAGGCGAGCTTGGGCACCACCTGATCGGTGTTGACCAGGGCCCCGGCATAATTGACGTAATGTTGCTGGTTCTTGGCCGCCGCAACCATGTCGCGGTTGAGGTACACGCCGTTGCGGTCCTTGCGCTCGCTCATGTTGACGCCAACACCCTCGCGGCTGTCGCCGCGAAACAGGCGCACCACCTGGCTGTCGTAGCCAATGAAGTAGCCGTCGTCGCCGTACTTGATCTTTGACAGCCGGGCAATGGCCTGCGCCCGGCTGGCCCGGTCACCCTCGGCGGCCGGTTCGTACAGGTCGGCCACGGCGGTGCGGGCGATGCTGGCGTAGTCCTTGAGCTGCGCCCGGCTTTGCTCAAGCAGCCGCTCACGGGTTTCAAGCACATCCTGTTCGGCGCGCTCCATCAGCGTGGAACGGATGGCGACACCGATCAGCAGGGCAAAAAACAGCACCGGCAATACGGTCAGCAGCAGTATTTTCGATTTGAATGACACCGTTTGCGCTCTCTGTCCAGGCGGATGAATACTTGCTCCCTGCCGGGCACGCACCGCGGTGCATGCCCTGGACTGCGCTCTACCAGAGGGCAATGTCGTAGGTCAGGTAAAGCCGGTTGCTGTCGCGTCCGCGCGAGAAGTCGGAGCGGTAGACGTAGTTGCGCAACTTCACGCCCAGCCCCTTGAAGCTGCCGGACGGCACGACGTAGGCCAGCTCGGCATCGCGCTCCCATTCCTTGACGGTGGTGTTGGACTTGCCGTCATTGCCGCTCAGGTAACGGGTCGAGAAGGTCAGGCCCGGCACGCCCAGTTGCTTGAAGTCGTAGGCATAGCCGAGCATCCAGGTTTTCTCGTCTTCCTCGATGAACTTGCCGATGCCGACGTTGCTGAAGGAGTACACCGTGGCGCCGCTGATATACGGCAGGCCGGCATCGCCACTCAGGGCCTGGTAACCGGCGTTGAAGGTGTGGCCGAGCAAGGCGTACGACAACTGGCCGCTGAGCATGTGGTTGTCGACCTTGCCATCGTAGGCCGCGCCGGTGTCATTGCTCTGGAAGTAGCGCAGGTCGCTGGTCAGCACCCCGGCGCCCAACGGCAGGTCATGCTGGATGCCCGCAAAGTGCTGCCGGTAGAAGTTTTCCAGCTCGCCGAAGAAATAACTCAGGCGTACGGTCTTGCCCAGCTTGTACTCGGCGCCGGCATAGCTGAAGTCACCCGTATGGGCACCGCTGTAGCCATCGGGCCTCAAGCCCACACTGTCACTGGAATCACGCAGTTTGAAGCGATCAAGATGCCCGCCCGACAGGGTCAGGTTCTCGATGTCGGTGCTGCTGACGCTGGCGCCCTGGTAGGTTTGCGGCAACAGGCGTGCATCGTTGTAAATCAGCACCGGCGTGCGCGGCAGCAAGGTGCCGTACTTGACCGTGGTTTTGGCAAATCGGGCCTTGGCGGTCATGCCGGCACTGGAAAACTCATCGGCCGCACGGCCATCGGCGTGTACCGGCAACAGCCCGGTGCCGCTGCGACCACGGCCGGAATCGAGCTTGACGCCCAGCAAGCCGATTGCATCAAGGCCAAACCCCACGGTGCCCTGGGTGAAACCGGACTGGTAATCGAGCAGAAAGCCCTGGGCCCATTCGGTGCGTTCGCTCTTGGCAGTGCGTGCCGCGTTGGCACTCAGGCCGTGTTCATCACGAAAGTTCTCGTTGAAATACACATTGCGCAATTGCAGCTTGAGCTTGCTGTCATCGATAAAGCCTTCGGCGCCGGCGGTGGCCACCGGCAACAGCGCCAACAGGGGGTACACGGCACCACGGGTGAGCAAAGTGTTCATGGCAAACGACTCATTGTTGTTATTGAGGACGCAGCCCACCGCACGCCTTCTATATAAAGAAGGCGTTTTACGGAGGGATCAAAAAGGCAGGTGACTCAGACGAACAGGCTGATGGCGCCGGTCAGCAGGGCCAGGGCGGTAATCACCAGGGAGGTGAGCACCGCCCACTTGACCGTGGCCCGCTGGAAATCACCGATGTCGCGGTCGACCATGCCGACCAGCAACAACGTCGAGGCCACCAGCGGGCTCATCAGGTGCACTGGCTGGCCGAGGATCGAGGCGCGGGCGATTTCCAGCGGCGAAATACCGTAGGCCGCGGCGGCATTGGCCAGAATCGGCACCACACCAAAGTAGTAGGCATCGTTGGACAGCACGAAGGTCAGCGGCATGCTGGTAATCGCCACCACCAGCGGGAACAGGTGGCCCCACGACGGCGGAATCCATTCGACCAGGGTTTGCGCCATGGCATCGACCATCTTGGTGCCCGAGAAAATGCCGGCGAAGATACCGGCGGCAAACACCAGCAGCACCACGGTCATGGCATTGCCCGAATGCGCCAGGATGCGCTCTTTCTGGATGTCCAGTTGCGGGTAGTTGATCATCAGGGCGATGACGAAGCCGATCAGGAACAGGACGGCCGAGTGCATGACGCCCATCACCAGCGCGATCATGACCGCGATGACCAGCGCCAGGTTGACGTAGGCCAGCTTCGGACGCTTGTGCGGGGTGTCGCCGAGGATCTCGTTGATGTAGCAGTTGCCGCCGCCGCTTTGCAGCTCGATATTGCCAATGCGCTTGCGCTCGGCACGGCCCAGCAGGAAGGCGGTGAACACCACCCACATCGCGCCGCCGATCATGGTCGGCAACAACGGCACGAAGTATTCGCCGGCATCCAGCCCCAGCGCTGCGATGGCCCGTGTCGCCGGCCCGCCCCACGGGGTCATGCCGCTCATGATGCTCAGCGACAGCATGGCGATAGTGGCCAGGATCATCGGGTTCATGCCGATGCGCTTGTACAGCGGCAGCATGGCCGCACAGGTGATCATGTAGGTGGTAGTGCCGTCGCCGTCCAGGGCGACTACCAGCGACAGCAAGGCGGTGCCGATAGCGATTTTCATCGGGTCGCCGTTGACGCGCTTGAGGATCTTGCGGATCAGCGGGTCGAACAGGCCGGCATCAATCATCAGGCCGAAGAAAAGGATGGCAAACAGCAGCAGCGCCGCCGAGGGCGCCACCATTTTCAGGCCGTCGAGCATCATTTTTCCGGTGGTCGGGGCAAAGCCGCCGATCAGCGCGAACACGATGGGCACCAGGGTCAGGGCGACGATGGGCGAGAGGCGTTTACTCATGATCAGGTAGGTGAACACCACGACCATGGCCAGGCCGAGCAGAGCGAGCATAGGAAATTCTCTTTTTGTTATTGGCTGCTTGGCCGATGCGCAGGCGCACGGCCTCCCGAGCGCCAGGCTTCCCGATGATGGGAGCCCGGCACCTGTGTTTTCAAGGCGTTATTGGGGGTAAGGCGGTTAGCTGTGTCGGGCGGACGCCTGGGTGTCCCAGGACTCAGCAGTGGCGTTGACCGGTTCAGTGATCTTGCCGTCGAGCGTGTCCTGCAGCACCTGGCGGTCGCAGCCCTTTTCCGACAGCGCGATGACCACGGTGGCCACGGCATTGCTGGCCAGGCTGGTCAGGGCCCGGGCTTCGGACATGAAGCGGTCGATACCGATCAGCAAGGCCAGGCCTGCCAGAGGAATGTCGTGGATCACAGTCAGGGTCGAGGCCAGTGCCACGAAGCCGCTGCCGGTCACCCCGGCGGCGCCCTTGGACGAGAGCAGCATGATTGCCAGCATGGTGATCACCTGCCCGGCGCTCAGGTCGATGTTGCAGGCCTGGGCAATGAAGATGGCCGCCAGCGACAGATAGATGGCCGTGCCGTCGAGGTTGAACGAGTAGCCGGTGGGCAACACCAGGCCGACGATGCTTTTCTTGCAGCCCAGGGCCTGGAGTTTTTCCAGCATGCGCGGCATCACCGGCTCCGTTGAAGAGGTGCCCAGGACCACCAGGAACTCTTCACGGAGATAACGCAGCAACTTCCACAGGCTGAACCCGTGGGCCCGGCAAATGCTGCCCAGCACCACAAAGACGAAGAAACCGCAGGCGACGTACAGGGTCATGATCAGCTTGGCCAGCGACCCCAGTGAGGTGATGCCGTACTGGCCCACGGTAAAGGCCAGGGCGCCGAATGCGCCGATCGGGGCGAAACGCATCAGGTAGGCGAAGATCTTGAACACCATGTGCGAGGCCGATTCAAGCACCGTCAGCACCGGCTTGCCACGCTCGCCCAGCGATGACAGGGCAAAGCCGCTGAGCACGGCAATGAACAGCACCGGCAACACTTCACCCTTGTTGAACGCACCGATGAAGGTGTCGGGGATGATGTGCATGAAGAACTCCACCACGCTCAACTTCGCCGCCGAGTCGGTGTACTGCGACAAACCCTGAGTGCTCAGGCGGCTGGGGTCGATGTTCATGCCCGCGCCTGGCTGGAACAGGTACACCGCACCCAGGCCGATGAACAGGCTGATCACCGTCAGCCCCAGAAACAGCAGCAGGGTCTTGCTCAGCAGGCGGCCCAGCGAACGCTTGTCGCTCATGCCGGCAATGCCGGTGACGATGGTGCAGAACACCACCGGCGCGATCATCATCTTGATCAGCTTGATGAACGCATCACCCAGCGGCTTCAGGGCCACGGCCTGCTGCGCCCAGAAGTGCCCGACCAGCACCCCCAGGATCACGGCGCAGACAATCTGGAAGTAGAGCGATTTGACAACTTTCATGGCATCACCCGTTTTTTAGAATTGTGCTGATGCAAAACCGTACTGGCAGCCTCAGCCGGCCAGGCGTTGCGAAGCAGGTGCATAGACGAAACCGGAGAACAACCGGCGTGCCGTGCGCACCACAGAGGCGCGGATGGTATCGGCGTTTTCACCCGTGTACGACAAAACAACATCGATGCCTCCACTGGGGTGTTCGATGCGCACCTGTTGCAGGCGCGGTTCATCCGCCAGGTCCAGCATGGCGGCCACGACACTGCCGGGCGTCACGCAGGCGGTGGCAAGACCGATGGAACCGGTAATGGCCAGTGCCCGATGGCAGTTGTGCGGCATGAAATAGCGCACCGACAAGGTGCCGTCAGCGAACGGCCGTGACACCAGTACCGGCTTTGGAATCACTTTCTGACTGACATCGCCCAGGCCCATGGCCAGGCCCGCTTGCAGGCGCAGGCTTTCCAGACGCTTGAGAAATTCGCTGTCGGCGTCCAGCTGTGCCGGTGTTTCATTCCCACGCTTGCCCAGATGAGCGGCTTCGATCAGCATCATCGGCATGGCCATGTCGATGCAGGTTACCGGCACACCGTCGATGACATCCTGGGTGTTGCCGGTCGGGAACAGTTTGCCGGTCTTGCTGCCGGCGGCATCGAGAAAGGTCAGTTTTACCGGCGCTGCGGTGCCAGGCACGCCATCAATGGCGGTGTCGCCTTCATAGCTGACCAGCCCACTGGGGGTGTGAACCTCGGAATTGACGAAGGTGCCGGTGTTGAGGTTGCGGATGCGCACCAGGGTCGAATCGCCCGTGGCCTTGACCAGGCCCTGCTCGACGGCAAAAGGCCCGACAGCGCACAGCATGTTGCCGCAATTGGGCGCGGTGTCGACACGACGCTCGGCGACCATCACTTGCACGAACAGGTAATCGACATCGGCGTCGGCATGCAACGACGGGCTGACAATCGCCACCTTGCTGGTCTGCGGGCTGCCACCGCCAATGCCGTCGATCTCCAGTTCATGACCGGAGCCCATCAGGTTGAGCAGCAGCTCGTCGCGTTCTTCGACGGCAACCGGCAAGTCCCAGGCCAGGAACACAGGCCCTTTGGAGGTGCCGCCACGCATCAGTACACAAGGAATTCGTTGCATGACTACTGACTCTTGCTAATCAATCGGGGTTTTTGATGTTCTTTGAGCAAGAATGTCAGGGAAATTAGCGTCATTCAAATGCAAAGATCGGAGTTATTATTGCGATCCATGCATGATTGCTTTAGTGTGGACATTGTCTGCCTGCCCGCTTCGACCTTGAGGTCAAACCATGGAATATGAGCTTCAGGACATCCGATCTTTCGTGAAAATCGCCGAACTTGGCAGTTTCCACGAGGCGGCCGATGCCCTTCACTTGTCACAACCAGCGTTGAGCCGACGGATCAAAAAGCTTGAAGAGGGTCTCGGTACGACCCTGCTTGACCGCACGACACGCAAGGTCAGCCTGACCAGCGTCGGGCGGGATTTCCTGCCCAAGGCGCGGCGTCTGCTGGACGATTTCGACGACTCGATCCTGAATATCCGCGAGCTGGCCGAGCGTCAGGTCGGTCAGGTCACCCTCGCCTGCATTCCCACGGCGGCGTTCTATTTCCTGCCCTCGGTGATTCGCCTGTACAACGAGCGCTATCCGAAGATCCGCATTCGCCTGCTCGACCTCAGCGCCAACGAAGGCCTGGAAGCGGTATTACGCGGCGAGGCGGATTTTGGCATCAACATGATGAGTGGCCAGCACCCGGACATCGAGTTCGTGCCGCTGGTCAACGAACCCTTCGTGCTGGCGTGCCGCCGCGACCATGAACTGGCCAGCCGCACGTCGATTACCTGGTCGGAACTGAGCGATTACCGGCTGATCGGGGTGGGCCGGCTGAGCGGCAACCGCATGCTGCTGGACCACGCGTTGTCCGCCCTGAGCTGGCGCCCGCAGTGGTTTTATGAAGTTCAGCACCTGTCGACTTCGCTGGGCATGGTCGAGGCCGGGCTTGGGGTGTCGGCCATGCCCAGCCTGGCCATGCCGGCCGCCGATCATCCAACCCTGGTGAGCATTCCGCTGAGCGACCCGGTGGTCAACCGCACCCTGGGCCTGGTGTACCGGCGCGGGGCATCGCTGTCGCCGGCGGCGGAAAAGTTCGTGTCGATTCTGCTGGAACAATGGCCGCAGTGAGGTACAAGGCCGCCTTGTAGGAGCGCGCTTGCCCGCGACCGGCTGCGTAGCAGTCGTAAAATTTCAGCGTTTCCGAGATTTTGCGAGCGCTTCGCACTCGGTCGCGGGCAAGCGCGCTCCTACAAGCGTTGAGTCTAATATTCAATAAAATCAATGATTCATTTTTAAGCTGATAAGGAAGAACAGCACGGTCAAGTGCTGACTGTAACCCTTGGAAACGGCGGGAATCATGTGGGCCTGAATAAACCCCGATACTATTTGTAGTAATCACTATAGAATTCGATGGCAGCTTATCGATCACTACAGATATACCCATTCAGGAGCCCTACCATGACCCACCCCACCTACGTGCAGGAATACAACGCCATCGTTACCGTGCTCAACCAGTACAACGAAGGCGGCAAACAGGCACAGAGCAGCCTCATGAAACCGGCATTCAGTGAGCAGGCCACTCTCTTCGGTGTCGATGCCGAACAAAAACTCACAGGCGGCCCCATCCAGGGCTTGTTTGACATCATCGACAGTGCCTTTCGCCCTTCTCCCGAAGCACAGAGTGCCATCGTTAATATCGATATCGTCGGCACCGCTGCCAGCGCGCGTATCGACACCAATGACATTTCCGGCTTCTGCTTTACCGATTTCTTCAATTTGCTGAAAGTCGAAGGCCGCTGGACGGTAGTCAGCAAGATCTACCACACCCACGTCGCGCCCTGATCCCAAGCCTGCGACAGACCACTGCCCGGAGAAGCCGGGCAGTGGTTCGGGCTCAGCAAGCTGGCATCATCAATAGTTGCCCGGCGGCCAGTCGGTGTAGCCCTTGGCACCGCCGCCGTAGTAGCTCTCATGCGGGGCAATGGCCAACCCGGCACCCTGGCGCAGACGCTCGACCAGGTCCGGGTTGGAAATGAACAAGCGTCCGAAGGCGACAGCGTCGATCCGGCCTTGCGCCCGGCGCTGGATGGCCATCTCCAGGTCGTAGTTGTTATTGCCAATGAACGGCCCGTTGAACTGCCCGCTCAACGCGTCCAGGTCCACACCGGCCGGTACTTCGCGCGAGGTGGCTGTGGCGCCTTCGACAACGTGCAGATACGCCAGATCGAACGCATTGAGCTGCCGGATCAGATAGCCGTACATTGCCATGACATTGCTGTCCGGCGGCGTGTTACCGGCATCCGGTGTCACCGGCGACAGGCGAATCCCCACCCGCTCATGGCCCCAGACCTTCACGACGGCGTCGGTCACTTCCAGCGTCAGCCGGGCGCGGTTCTCGATCGAGCCACCGTATTGATCAGTACGCCGGTTGGTGGAGTCGCGCAGGAACTGGTCGAGCAGGTAGCTGTTGGCCGAGTGCACCTCGACGCCATCGAAACCTGCGCGCCTGGCGTTTTCGGCGGCATGCCGGTACTGGTCGATGATGCCGGGGATTTCATCCGTTTCCAGGGCACGGGGCGTCGACACCGGGACAAAACCCTCGGTGGTGTAGGTATTGCCTTCGGCCTTGATGGCCGATGGTGCTACCGGCGCCGCACCATCGGGTTGCAACTGCACACTGGAAAACCGGCCTACGTGCCAGAGCTGGCAGACGATTTTACCGCCGGCGGCGTGTACCGCCTCGGTCACTTTCTGCCAGCCAGCCACCTGTGCATCGTTCCAGATACCCGGTGTGGCGGCATAGCCACGGCCTTGCGCAGAAATATTGGTCGCCTCGGCGATGATCAGCCCGGCGCTGGCGCGCTGGGCGTAATACAGCGCATGCAGCTCACCCGGCACACCGTCCTCGGCATAGCGGCTACGGGTTACCGGTGCCATGACGATGCGGTTGGCCAGCGTAAGGGCACCCAGGCTGACGGGGTTGAACAGATCGGTGCGCCATGCGTTATCGGTCATGTCTGAACTCATATGAATAGACCAGTCGTCTACTTTATTGCCAAAAAAACGGCGCAGGGCCTTGGCCACCTCGCCATTTACAGAAGACCGTCATACTAACGATGAATAGACCAGTCGTCTACAGAAAAAACCACAGGTGCTTTCATCAAGATCCGACAACAAGGGCATAGGGCAAATGGTCTGAAACGCTATGACAGCAGCCGCTGGCTCATCTGCATCGCCGCTTCGAACGGCTGTGCCGAATGCTGCAACTTGACCATCAACGAAGCGCCCAGCCACAACTGATAAAGCGAGTCAGCCAGCAGCGCTGCCTCCAGACCAGAGTTGATCGAGCCGTCGGCCTGACCCCGCTCGACGCCTTGGCGGATACGCTGGATGATCATGGCCGTACCTTTTTCCAGAACACCCCGCATGTCTTCGGACAGGTCGCAGACTTCGGCACCTAGCTTGACCACCAGGCACTTCTGATCGGTGTGGTCGAGCACTTGGGTCTCGGCCCAGTAGCGCAGATAGCCCAGCAAGCGCTCGGCCCCTGTGCCCGTGGCGTTCAGCAGCGCGTCTACGCGACCGATGTAGTCCTGGAAATACGCTTCGAGCAAGGCCTGCCCGAAGACTTCCTTGGATGCAAAATAATGGTAGAACGAGCCCTTGGGAACGCCGGCCGCCCCGAGCAGTTCGGTCAGGCCGACAGCGGTATAGCCTTTATGGGTCATGAGCGTGCGAGCGACATCGAGAATGTGCTGACGCATATAGGGTTGGTTTTTTTTCATGGTGGCCCGGATGCTATCAAAAAAACCCCGCACCGTCAGTGACGGCTCGATAACCGACCACACAGGGCCGCACCGTGCAGCCCGTTCGCAGAAGCGGTTTTGTGTATGATCAACGCCTGTGTTTCAAGGCCATCAGATCCATGACCGATACCCCCCTGCCCTCTGCGCCTCGCAGCAAGGGCCGCCCCCGTGCCTTTGACCGTGACCAGGCTTTGTTACAGGCCTTGGCGGTGTTCTGGAAGCGCGGCTATGAGCCGGCGTCGATCGCCGAGCTGTGCACCGCCATGCACATCAACCCGCCCAGCCTCTATGCCGCTTTCGGCAACAAGTCCAGACTGTTCCTGGAGGCGGTCGAGCACTATGAAGCCACGTTCTGGGACGCGACCTGGATGCGCATGGACAGCGAACCGGACGTGGTGCGTGCCATGGGCGATTTTTTCCACTCATCAGCTTCGATCCTGACCGAGCCCCTGGCACCCTGCGGGTGCATGGTGGTGCTGGCGGCGGTCAACGTCTCGGACGATGCCGCCTCGGTCAGCGCCGCCCTCAAGGCTCTGCGCCAGGAGGGCCGCGACTGCCTGCAGCAGCGTCTGGACCGTGCCATCGCCGACGGGCAACTGCATGCGCAGACAGACACCCGCCTGCTGGCCGCCGCGCTTAACACGCTGTTGGAAGGCATGTCGCTGCAGGCCCACGACGGCGTCAGTCGTGAAGACCTGCAGAGCATCGGTGCAACGGCCGTGGCCATGCTTGCCCCCCATCGAGTGACGGCTCGCTGAAGCAATGCTCAGCCCGGCTGCCCGGTTTTTTCGGGGACATTGCGAACCAGCTCGACCTTTTCCCAGCGGGCGATCACCAACGGTGCAATGGCGTTGCCCAGCACGTTCAGGGTCGTGGTACCGCTGTCGATGATGCGGAAGATGCCGGCAATCAGGGCCACGCCCTCAAGCGGCAGGCCGGCCGAGGCCAGGGTCGCGGACAGAATGATGATCGCAAACCCCGGCACGCCGGCGGCGCCCTTGGAGGTCAGCACCATGGTCACCACCAGCAGGACCTGCTGCGACAACGACAGGTCGATGCCGTACAACTGCGCCACAAAGAGGGTTGCCACCCCTAAAAAGATCGACGCGCCATCCAGGTTGAAGGCATAACCCACCGGCACCACAAAGCTGACAATACGCCGGGGTACGCCATAGGCTTCAAGTTTGTTCATTAATTGCGGCATGACCGCCGCCGAGGCAGCACTGGAAAAGGCCAGGATCAATTCGTCGCGGAAATACCTGATCAAGGCAAAGATGTTTTCGCCCAGCCAATAGCAAATCCCGCCCAGCACCACCAGTGCAAACATGACCAGCGCCAGATACACCACTGCGATCAGTTTCAACAGGGGCAACAGCGAAGCGAAACCAAAGGTGGCCACGGTCGCACCGATCATGCCGAACACCCCGATCGGCGCATACGCCATGACGAAACTCACGACCTTGAACATGGCGTCGCTCAGTCCCTGGACCACCGTAATAACCGGTGCACTTCGTTCTCGTGGCAAGGCATTGAGCGCCATGCCCAACAGCACTGAAAAGAACAAAATCGATAACAGTTTCGCCTCGGTCAAGGCAACAAAGATATTGTCCGGGACAATGTTCTGCACAATCACCAGCGCGCCCTTGGAGGGCTCGGTTTTCAAGGCCACCGTGGCCGTGGTCATTCCGGAGATGTCCGTGCCGACACCTGGCTCGAACAGGTTGGCCAGGCACAGGCCCAGTACGATCGCCAGGCTGGTAATAGCAAAGAAGTAAGCCATGGCCTTGGCGCCCATGCGGCCAAATGACGTGTTATCACCGCCGCCGGCGATCCCCAGGATCATGCAACAGAACACAATGGGCACCACGACCATCTTCATCATGCGAATAAAGATATCGCCTAGGGGCTTGAGGATCTCTGCACTGACCCATTGCTGGTAAAGAGGATGGTTGTTCAAGTACCAACCGACAAGCACGCCAAGCAACAGCCCGGCAACGATTTGCCAAACCAGGGGTATACGCTTCATGTCCAGTCTTCTTATTGGAGTGGGAGAGCGGCGTTAGCTAAAAGCCGTAGCGCGACAGATAAAGCGCCCCACGCCGTGGGGCGCTTTATCAGAAGAGGTGACTTACCTGGCAAACAATTGGCTCATGTCCTTGAATGCCTTGAACTCAAGGGCATTGCCGCACGGATCGAACAGGAACATGGTCGCCTGTTCGCCCACCTGGCCTTTGAAACGAATATAGGGCTCGATCACAAACTCGGTGCCGAACGACTTCAAGCGCTCCGCCAACGCTTCCCACTGTTCCCATTGCAGGATGATGCCGAAGTGCGGCACCGGGACGTCATGACCATCGACCGGGTTGCTGTGCACGCTCTCTTGCGAGGCAGTCTTGGGGTGTTCGTGGATCACCAGTTGGTGGCCGTAAAAGTTGAAGTCGACCCATTGCGCGCTGGAGCGACCTTCTTCCAGGCCGAAGACTTCGCCGTAAAAGGCACGGGTCGCGGCCAGGTCGTAAACGGGGATTGCCAGGTGAAAAGGAGAAAGGCTCATCAGGAACTCCACAGTGTGGTTTTTATGGGTGGTGTGATTCAGCCGCCTGAACGTCATGACGCTGCGGTGCTGATGGGTAAAAGAGTAAGCTTCACCACTCAATAAAAAAAACAATATGATTTTGTGGTTAGCACAAAGGAAATTTGTACATGATCCGTGAGCTCAAGACCCTGATTGCCGTTGCGCGTGAAGGCACGTTTGCCGCCGCCGCCCACCGTGTCGGTCTGACCCAGGCCGCCGTCAGTGCGCAGATGCAGCGGCTGGAAGCGGAGCTGGGGTTTGAACTGTTCGACCGCACCGGGCGGGCGGCGCATTTGAATGGTCGTGGCCAGGAAATGCTGTTGAAGGCGCAAACACTGGTGCAGATGTACAACGAACTGGGCCACAGCAGCCCGGGTGTGCCGGCCTCGACCCTGCTTACCATTGGCGCGATCGTGTCGATCCAGCGCAATGTGCTGCCCGATGCACTGGCGCGTTTTCACACGCAATTTGCCCAGTGCCGTACACGGATTGTGCCGGGGGTGTCGATGGCGCTGGTCGACCTGGTGGATGCCGGCGAGATCGACATGGCAGCCATCATCCGCCCGCCGTTCTCGTTGCACAGTGACCTGACCTGGACGGCGCTGGCCAGCGAGCCCTATTGCCTGATCGTGCCGCAAAGCGTGCCCGGCGATGACTGGCTGACCCTGCTGTCGACACAGCCGTTCATCCGCTACGACCGCACCTCATTTGGCGGCCGACAGGTCGAGCGCTTCCTGAAACACATGCATCTGCGGCCCCGCGAGCTGTGCGAGCTGGATGAACAGGAGGCCATCGTCAAGCTGGTGGCCAAGGGGGTGGGCGTGGCGCTGGTACCGCACATTCACGGCACGGCCTGGCCGGGCTCGGTGCGGGCGCTGGCACTGGGCGTGCACACCTTTCACCGCGACGTGGGCCTGGTGCACCGCGCCAGCGCGCGGCTCAATCCCCAGGTCGATGCGCTGGCAGCGCTGATCGTCGAGGCCGCAAGCCTGACGCGCTAACCTCCGGAACGCCTTCTTTGGTCTTACAAACGGTTGCATTTACGCTCACTAGACAGGCAGAATCCTTCGCGTTGTACGATGACGTACAAATGCGATCATCTGCGACGTTTCGTTTCCGATAAATACAACAAAAGGATCTGAGCATGAAAAAGCTGAAATTGCTGGTAGGTTTCCTGTGCCTGTTCACCGGCTATGTCGCCGCCGCAACCAGTGATGAAACCGATGTTGCCACCGCCGTGGACAAGCTGACCCAAGCCATGTGGCACAAGGATATACCGCAGCTCAAGGCACTGACCGCTGACAACCTGACGTATGGGCATTCAAGCGGCAACATTCAGGACAAGCAGGCGTTCATCGCCGACATCGAGACCGGTAAAAGCGCGTTCAACGAGCTGAAAATGCTCAACCAGAAGATCACCCTGTCCGGCGATGTGGCGCTGGTGCGCAACCACTTTTCGGCTCAGGCGGTAAACAGTGGAAAAGTCGTGCCCACTGAAATCGAAAACTTTCAGATCTGGCAGAAGCAGAGCGGCCAGTGGCTGTTGATCGGTCGTCAGGCCTTTCGCTTCTGATATTTCCCCTCTGGCAGGACCCGTGTCGCCAGCACCGACTCAAAGGTGCTGGCGACACTGCCAGGCAATGCCGGCCAATACCGGTCAGTCGGCCTGCACCGTCATTTGCCGTTGCTCACCCAGCCCGTCAATGCCCAGGCGCATGGTCTGCCCGGCCCGCAGGAACACCGGGTCCGGCTTGATGCCCAGGCCGACACCCGGTGGCGTGCCGGTGGAAATCACATCCCCTGGTTGCAGGCTCATGCAGCGGCTCAGGTAGGCGATCAGCTGCGGCACGCTGAAGATCAGGGTGCGGGTGTTGCCCTGCTGGTAACGATGACCGTCCACTTCCAGCCATAGATTCAGCGCATGCGGGTCGGGAATTTCGTCGCGGGTCACCAGCCACGGCCCCAGCGGACCGAACGTGTCAAAGCCCTTGCCCTTGTCCCAGCTGCCACCGCGTTCCAGTTGCCACTCGCGCTCGGAGACATCATTGATCACGCAATAACCGGCGACGTGCTCCATGGCGTTGGCCTCATCGATGTAACGCCCACCCCGCCCGATGACTACGCCCAGCTCCACCTCCCAGTCGGTCTTGAGCGAGCCACGCGGGATTTCAATATCGTCGTTGGGCCCACAAATGGCACTGGTCCATTTGTTGAAGATGATCGGTTGTTCAGGAACGTCCATGCCCGATTCGGCGGCATGATCGGCGTAGTTCAGGCCAATGCAGATAAACTTGCCCACCTGTCCTACACAGGCGCCCAGGCGCGGGCTGCCCGGCACCCGGGGCAGGCTTTCGGGGTCGAGGCTGGCCAGCATGGCCAGGCCGGCCGGGCTCAAGGCCTCCCCGGCAATGTCAGGCACATGCCCCGACAGGTCACGCAGATGATTATTGGCGTCGAGCAGACCGGGTTTCTCGAAACCCTTGGGACCGTAGCGAAGTAATTTCATGGATGCTCCTGAGGGGGCTGAGGACAGAATGGTATTCAGAGGCTCATGCCGCCATCGATGACATGCACGGTGCCGGTGGTGTAGGCGCTGGCGTCGGAACCGAGGTACAGCACCAGGCTGGCGATTTCTTCGGGCCGCCCGATCCGGCCCATGGGCTGGCGGGCCAGGAACTGCTGGAACACCTGTTCCTGGCTGACGCCCTGCTGCCGGGCCTGCTCGGCAATGCGGTCGCGCAATGACGGTGACTCCACGGTGCCCGGGCAAATGGCATTGCAGCGGATGCCCTGGCCAACGAAGTCGGCGGCCACCGCCTTGGTCAGGCCGACCACCGCCGCCTTGCTGGCGGCATAGGCAAAGCGATCAGGCACCGCCTTGATGCTGGAAACCACGGACGCCATGTTGACAATCGAGCCACCGCCACGTTCGAGCATGCCAGGCAGAAACGCACGAATGGTGCGATACATGGCCGTGACGTTCAGGTCCAGCGAGCGCTGCCAGGCTGACTCATCGCAGGCCATGATGCTGCCGGCATGCACAAAGCCTGCACAGTTGAACAGCACATCCACCGGGCCGAGCTGCTCGCTCAGGGCTGTGATCGCCGCTGCCGAGGTCACGTCCAGGGGCAGCGCCTGCAGGCCTTCGATGCCTTGCAGACCTCTAATATCCAGGTCAGTGGCGATCACCTCGGCACCGGCGGCGACGAAGGCCCTGGCGCTGGCCAGGCCGATGCCCTGTGCGGCAGCGGTGATCAGCACACGCTTGTGGTTCATGTTCATGCCTTCTCCATGGTCAGGGTCGATGCAAGCACCAGGGTGTTGTCAGCGTGCCGGCTGAGCATGCTGCGCGGAATGGCCAGGATCAGGCCACCGCAGATGAACAGGCTCAACGCCAGCACATAAGTGCCGTTGTTGATATTGCCGGTCAGGGTTTCGGCCGTGGCGGTAATCATCGAGCCGGCAAAGCCTGACAGGTTGCCGAAGGCGTTGATCATGCCGATGCCGGCCGCCGCTGCCACGCCCGACAGCAAGGTGCCTGGCAGCGTCCAGTAGATGGGCATCAGGCTGAGAATCCCCGACGCCGCCACGGTCAGAAACAGCACCGACAACACCAGGTCATGGGCAAAATAGGCGCTGAGCATCAGGCCGACACCGCCAATGAAGGCCGGGATCGCCGCATGCAGCCGGCGCTCGCCGGTGCGGTTGGAATGGCGGGCATTGAGCAGCATCACCACCATGGCCACGCCATACGGAATCGCGGTCAACAAGCCGATTTCCAGGCTGCTGGTGACCCCGGCACTCTTGATAATCGAGGGCATCCAGAACGCCAGGCCGTAGAAACCGGTGTTGAAGGTCAGCAGGATCAGGATCAGCAGCCACACCTTGGGGTTGAAAAACACCTCGCCCAGGCGCGAGACCTTGCCGGCGTTTTCGCTGTTGAGATTGGCCTTGAGCAGTGCCTTTTCCTTGTCATCGAGCCAGGTGGCCTTGTCGATGCCATCGCACAGGAAAACGATCACCACCACCGCCATGACAATCGAGGGCACGCCTTCGATCAGCAGCATCCACTGCCAGCCGGCCAGGCCATGGACCCCTTGCATGGCGCTCATCAGCCAGCCCGAGAGCGCGCCGCCCAGGGTCAGGCTGATTGGCAAGGCAATGAGGAACCCGGACATCACGCGGCTTTGCCGGTGGGTAGGAAACCAATAGTTGAGGTACAGGATCACGCCCGGAAAGAACCCGGCCTCACACACACCCAGCAAAAACCGCAGGATGTAGAACATGCTGCTGGCCTGGATGTTGAAAAACGCGGCCAGCGGCACGGTGAAAGCCACCGCCATGGAAATGACCGCCCAGGTCAGCATGATGCGGGCGATCCAGAAGCGGGCGCCAAAGCGATGCAGCAACAGGTTGCTGGGCACCTCGAAGAGGAAATAGCCCCAGAAAAACATACTGGCGCCCAAAGCGTAGACCGTGTTGCTGAATTGCAGGTCGTTGAGCATGTCCAGCTTGGCGAAGCCGATATTCACCCGGTCCAGGTAGGCGGCGATGTAACACAGCAACAACACCGGCAGGATCCTGAAGATGACCTTGCGGTAGGTACGTTCCTCAAAGGCCGGATCGGGGGCGTGCGAATGCGCTGAATCTGGTTGCATGGAGTTAACCCTTGGGCATGCCTGCATGCCTGATTGTTTTTATTGAGTCGGGTTGTCGCCAGACCCTGCATACGGGTTGTCACCGTTGCAGGGCGGCCAGGAGGGGGGGCCTGACCGTGAGGCAATGGTCAGTAATCTAGGTCACGTACCGATTCAATCCCAATGGCATTTTTGGATTAAACGATAACGTCTGGTTATTGGATCAGGGCTGTCTGTCGCGCTCGCGTGCCGCGTTGCGCAGCAGGATATCGGCGAATTCGCGCACCGGCGCGGCCAGTTGCTCGCCTTTGCGGGTCAGGATGCCGTAGTACTGCGGGGTCAGGTACAGCGGCGTATCGAGTCGCTTCAACAGCCCGCTGTCGACCTGGGCCTGAACCATGGCGTCGGGCAGCATGCCGATCATCGGCCCGCCCTGCAGGACCTTGAGGAAGGTCTGCATCGAAATGGTTTCGATGGTATTGCGTGGCACCGCCACGTTGGCCTGGGCAAACACGCTTTCCATCTGCCCGCGAATCGGCGTGCCCTTGGGGTAGAACATCCACGGCCAGTCCACCAGTTGCTGCAAGGTCATGGGCCCGGCCTCGCACAAGGGATGCCGGCTGTTGACCACCAGGCAGAACGGCTCGGGCGCCAACGCCTGGAAGTCATAGCGCTGGCGCTGGCTCTGGTCGGTAAAGCGGCCGATGGCCAGGTCCAGCGTGCGTTCTTCGAGCATGCCCATCAGGTGGTCGCTGGTCTGCTCCACCACTTCGATGGCCAGCAGCGGCCAGCGCGCCTTGATCTGCACGATGGCCTCAGGCAGCACCACGGCGGTGGCGGCGAAGATACCGCCGACCCTGAGGTGGCCATGACCGCCGGCATTGAGGTTATTGATGCGTTCGACAAAGGTCCGGGCGTCGTTCAGGGCCAGCTGCGCATAGCGCACCACCTCGGCACCCAGCGGTGTAGGCACCATGCTGCGCGGCAAGCGCTCGAACACGGCAAACCCCAGCAGGCTTTCGATTTCCTTGAGCATCTTGCTCAGGGCCGGCTGGCTGAGGTTCATCTGCTCGGCGGCATGGTGCATGTTGCGCGTGCGCTCCAGGGTGTCGATCAGGTGCAGATGACGGAACTTGAACCAGTTGCAAAAGTTGGAAAAGGACATCTCCGACATGAGCGGCTCCTGCAGACCAATAACGTAACGTTATCGGAGATTGAAAATATGCCATTGGAGTTTATCCACGCGTCCCCCTAGCGTGAAGCCTTCATGAATCAGGAACACCGACCATGCCGATTCGACTGACACCGCAAAACACCCTGCCCCAGGACGCCGAGCGCGCCACCCTGATCGGCCGCGCCTGGATTCCGGGGGCGATTGCCGGCCCCTCGCCCATCGTTCTACGTGCGGACGGTGTCTTCGATCTGTCCGAACGCTTTGCCACCCTCAGTGAATTGCTGGAACTTGACGCGCCGCTGGCTGCGGTGCGCGCCACCCCGGGGCGTTTCATCGCCACGCTCGAGGCGCTGCTGGCCAACACCGGCCCACACGCCGATCCTGCCCGGCCGTTCCTGCTGGCGCCCATCGACCTGCAAGTGATCAAGGCCGCCGGCGTGACCTTCGCCGCCAGCATGATCGAACGGGTGATCGAAGAAAAAGCCGGTGGCGATGCGGCCCGTGCCGAGAGCGTACGCGCGATAGTCCGGGCCGCCATTGGCGACAACGTGCGCGCGGTCAAGCCTGGCTCTGAAGCGGCCCTGCGCCTCAAGGCCCTGCTGATCGAGCAAGGCATGTGGTCGCAGTACCTGGAAGTGGGCATCGGCCCGGATGCCGAAATTTTTACCAAGGCGCCTATCCTGTCAGCAGTGGGCAGTGCCA
This sequence comes from Pseudomonas viridiflava, assembly GCF_900589395.1. Lineage (GTDB taxonomy): Bacteria > Pseudomonadota > Gammaproteobacteria > Pseudomonadales > Pseudomonadaceae > Aquipseudomonas. Next base: position 133,111 of record NZ_UUIS01000075.1, on the reverse strand, counting down.
GCGAGATTGGCATTCACCCGGGCTCGCAATGGAACAACCCCGAGCCGGAAGTGGTGCTGGCGGTCAACAGTCGCGGGCAGATTCATGGCGCCACGCTGGGCAATGACGTCAACCTGCGTGACGTCGAAGGCCGCAGTGCGCTGTTACTGGGCAAGGCCAAGGACAACAACGCTTCGTGTGTCATCGGCCCGTTCATCCGCCTGTTCGACGAACACTTCGACCTGGACGCGGTGCGCGCCTGCGTCGTCGACCTGCACATCAGCGGCCCGGAGGGCTACCAGTTGCGCGGTGCCAGCTCCATGGACCAGATCAGTCGTGACCCGCAGGACCTGGTGGGCCAGACGCTCAACGCCTGCCATCAGTACCCCGACGGTTTCGTGCTGTTTCTCGGCACCCTGTTCGCCCCCACCGACGACCGCGACCATCCCGGCGCCGGCTTCACCCACAAGCCAGGCGACCAGGTGTGCATCAGCAGCCCATTACTGGGCAGCCTGCATAACGCGGTGACCACCAGCGATGCCGCCGCCCCCTGGACCTTCGGGGTCGGTGCGCTGCTGCGCAACCTGGGGGCCCGCCAGTTGCTTGCTCGCCGGCAAGGCTAGACGGCGTGGCGATCGCCGGCCCCACGATTGATACCCCCAAAAGAGAATAAAAACATGACCCTTTCCAAGCGCCCGCTGCGCAGCCAGCTCTGGTTCGATGACCCCGACCACGCCGACATGACCGCCCTGTATGTCGAGCGCTACATGAACTACGGCCTGACCCGCAGTGAACTGCAATCGGGGCGCCCCATCATCGGCATTGCCCAGACTGGCAGCGACCTTACGCCCTGCAACCGGCATCACATCGAACTGGCACAACGGGTCAAGGCCGGCATTCGCGATGCCGGCGGCATCCCCATGGAGTTCCCGGTGCACCCGATCGCCGAGCAGAGCCGCCGCCCTACCGCAGCGCTGGACCGCAACCTGGCGTACCTGGGGCTGGTGGAGATTCTGCATGGCTACCCGCTCGACGGGGTGGTACTGACCACCGGCTGCGACAAGACCACGCCCGCCTGCCTGATGGCCGCCGCCACCACTGACCTGCCGGCTATCGTGCTCTCGGGCGGACCGATGCTCGACGGCCACTACAAGGGTGAGCTGATCGGCTCCGGCACCGTGCTCTGGCATGCGCGCACACTGATGGCCGCCGGCGAGATCGACTACGAAGGCTTCATGGACATGACCACGGCGGCCTCGCCGTCGGTGGGTCACTGCAACACCATGGGCACGGCGTTGTCGATGAACGCCATTGCCGAAGCACTGGGCATGTCGCTGCCGGGCTGCGCGAGCATTCCGGCGCCGTACCGTGAACGCGGGCAGATGGCCTATGCCACCGGCAAGCGTATTTGCGAGCTGGTGATGCAGGACGTGCGTCCCTCGCAGATCATGACCCGTGAGGCCTTCGAGAATGCCATCGCCGTCGCCTCGGCCCTGGGCGCTTCCAGCAACTGCCCGCCGCACCTGATCGCCATCGCCCGGCACATGGGCGTCGAGTTGAGCCTGCAAGACTGGCAGCGCATCGGCGTGGACATCCCGCTGCTGGTCAACTGCATGCCGGCCGGCAAATACCTGGGTGAAGGCTTCCATCGTGCAGGCGGTGTGCCGGCGGTGATGCACGAACTGCAAAAGGCCGGGCGTCTGCACGCGCACTGCGCCACGGTCAGCGGCAAATGCATCGGTGAAATTGTCAGCGCCTCGGTCACCAGCAACACCGACGTCATCCTGCCCTACGAGCAACCGCTCAAGCACCGTGCGGGGTTCATCGTGTTGAGCGGCAATTTCTTCGACAGCGCCATCATGAAGATGTCGGTGGTGGGCGAGGCGTTTCGCCAGACTTACCTGTCCGAGCCGGGCGCCGAGAACAGCTTCGAAGCCCGGGCGATTGTGTTTGAAGGGCCGGAGGATTATCACGCGCGCATCGATGATCCGACCCTGGACATTGACGAGCGCTGCATCCTGGTGATTCGTGGCGCGGGCACCGTGGGTTATCCAGGCAGTGCCGAAGTGGTCAACATGGACCCGCCCAAGGCGCTGATCAAGCAAGGCATTACCTCCCTGCCGTGCCTGGGGGATGGTCGCCAGAGCGGGACGTCAGCCAGCCCGTCGATTCTCAACATGTCACCCGAAGCGGCCGTTGGCGGAGGCCTGGCGCTGTTGCAGACCCATGACCTGCTGCGCGTGGACCTCAATGCACGCACGGTCAACCTGCTGATCGACGAACAGGAAATGGAGCGCCGCCGCGCGGCCTGGACACCGAACATTCCGGCCTCGCAAACGCCCTGGCAGGAACTCTATCGGCAACTGGTCGGGCAACTGTCCACCGGCGGCTGCCTGGAACCGGCCACGCTGCACATGCGCATCATTGCCCGCAGTGGCGGGATTCCCAGGCATTCGCACTGACCCCCGACACGCTGTCGCGCAGCAAACAGGGGGCGGTGGTAGGAGCGCGCTTGCCCGCGACCGGCTGCGTAGCAGTCGTAAATTTTCAGCGTTTCCGAGATTTCTGCGAGCGCTGCGCACTCGGTCGCGGGCAAGCGCGCTCCTACAAGGGTGAATTTAATATTCAATAAAATCAGTAAGTTATTTTGTGCTCAAGAGAGCGGCTTCAGTCGCGAAAGATTCCCGGGCATTCGCACTGACCCCGACACGCTGTCGCGCAGCAAACAGGGGGCGGTGGTAGGAGCGCGCTTGCCCGCGACCGGCTGCGTAGCAGTCGTAAATTTTCAGCGTTTCCGAGATTTCTGCGAGCGCTGCGCACTCGGTCGCGGGCAAGCGCGCTCCTACAAGGGTGAATTTAATATTCAATAAAATCAGTAAGTTATTTTGTACTTGAGAGAGCGGTTTCAGCCGCGAACAAGCCGGGCCTTCACGCCCAGTCCTTGCGCTTGCTGGTCTTGCCGATGCCCGGATTGCAGCTATTGGTCGGGTCCAGTGCATGAAAGTGCTGCTGGTGTGCTTCGGTGGCGTGGTACAGGTGGCCGATATTGTGTTCGGCCGGATACCGGGCGCCGCGCTGGTCCAGATGCGCCAGCACCGCCGCCTTGAACGTGGCGCCGTCAACGCCGGGCTTGAGGATGTAGTCCTGGTGGTTGACCAGGCAAAAGAAATGGCCGCAGCAGCTCTGCTCCTGGACCTGCGCGGCCAGGGCCGGCGGCAGCTGGATCAGCCACTGCTCGTCGTTGCGTCGCAGGGCCACATCCAGCGAGATCAGCCGGTTGTCGCTGTCGATGCCGTGATAATCGCAATAGAACACCGGCGTGCCGCCCACCGCAAAGCGGATCAGGAAGGCATCGACCTGTTCGCTCTCGCTGCAATGGAACCAGTCGCCGCGGCGCTCGGCAAAAAACGCTGACAACAAGCTGTCCAATTGCGCCCTGTCGACACGGTCGACCTTGATCATCAGGTGATGCTCGAAACGCCGGTGAAACGCCATCAGGCGCGGCGCCACAGTGGCCGGCACCACCCGGTTGCCCCACTGGATCAAACGATCGACCAGATTGGCCGGCAGCACCCTCAAGCGTTTTACCCGGGCATCCCACAGCGCCTTCTTCTGCATCAGGCCCGGCAAGGCCGCAGGCCCCAGGCGCTTGATCGACAGGTACATGTGCCGCGCATACCGCAGGGTCAGGCGAAAGGCATTGTGGTCGATGTACTCGGCCTGGATCGGCAAGTGATCGAGGTGCTTGATCAGAAAGCGCCGCAGTTGCAGCAGTTCCTGTTCATCGTGGGTGCCGATATAGAAGGTGTCCTGGGCCTTGACCGCCTCGAAGGTGGCCAGCCGCACCGCAAATACAATGACCTTGCCCGCACAGCCGGCACTTTCATGCAGGTACTGCGGGTTGCCGTTGAAGCGAGCCGGCGTCGGGGCGTCAACGTCCTTGATCACTGCCGCATAATCGTCGGCCCAGATTTTACCCGTCCAGTCGCTGGCGCCGCCGGTGGTGTAACGCCCCGCCTGCAGGTTGTCGATCATCTGCTCGGGCGTATCGCCCAGCTCGATGCCCAGGTGGTTGACCAGCTCCAGGCTGGCGTCCTGGTTGATGCGCGCAAACAGCGATTTTTCAGTGAACGCCGGCCCCCGTTGCAGCAGCGAGCCACCGGAGTTGTTGCAAATGCCCCCGACCACCGAGGCGCCGATACAGGACGAGCCGATCACCGAGTGAGGTTCTCGGCCAAAAGGCTTGAGGCCCTCTTCCAGTTCGGTCAGGGAGCTGCCCGGGAAAGCGATGATCTGCCGGGCGTCATCGATCACCTGCATGCCCTTGATTCGGCGGGTGCTGATAATGACGACCGGTCGGTCGTAATCATCACCCTGCGGCGTCGAACCACCGGTGACTCCGGTATTGGCCGCCTGCATCAGGATGATGACGCCTTGCTCCTGGCAGACCTTCAACACCTGCCACAACTGCGCCAGGGTCTGCGGCAACACCACGGCCAGGGCCTCGCCGCGGCCGTAGCGAAAGCCTTTGCAGTACCAGGCTTTGCGATAGGCATCAGTGATCACGTTGTCGTCGCCGACCTGCTGGCTGAGACGGTGCAGCGTTGACGGCGCCTGCATGAATCACGCTCCTGATTGCTTGTCGTTATCGGTTCAAGTCGATCCAGTGTAGTAAGGCGGGTTGATGAGCACTAATGAGCAATGGCCATGCTTCGATAACCAGACGCTATCGACCAACGCCTTGAGCAGCCGGCCCTGGATCACTCGCGACCGTAGAAATAGCTGGCTGCCAATGCAGGCACCTGTTCCATGGCACGCCACAACTGTTCATCCAGCTCGCCACTGATCAGTTCATGCTGCTCGTCGCTCAGTAGCTGCATGATGTCCCACAGCGTTTCCAGTTGCGGATGGTCTTCAAGGTGACCGATCAACTGCCGCTGCCGGCTGACCACCGCATGGCTTTCGTGTGCACCGATAGCGGCCAGCGCCTGCAAGGCCAGGGTGCAGGTCTGATCACCCCAGTTGCAGAAAAACTGCAGGAAGCCGCCGTTGTAGCCGTCGGCTTCCAGGCGCCAGAGCGCGACGATGGACTGGTCTACCGGCGTCAGGCGCTCAAGGTCCCAGTCCAGGACGTGCAGGCGCTGCATGGCCGCCTCGCACAGATGCTCCCAGATCCAGTCGACGGCCTCGACCTTGACGCCCAGCTCGGGCCAGTTGACCGAAGTGCCCTGCGCCAGCACCTCAACGCTGTCGCGTGCCTGCGCACTGGCCTCCTGCAACCGGCTGTAGCGCGTCAGCGGCTGGCTCAGCACCAGGCCGTCAGCCCACTCAAGGCACAGGGAGTCGGGCTCGAAGCGAACATGGGTAATGGCGTTATCTTTCATCGCACGCGGCGCTCCTGGGATCAACGGGTGGGTCTTCGCCCTGCATGCAGGCGCTCGAGCAGTGTACACATCACGCCTGCCAGCAGGCCGACCAACAGGAACGGCACCATCAACCAGGACAGCAGAAAGCGCCACGGCCCCAGCACGTTGGCCAGCGCCTCGGGGTCGGTGGCGATCACCGGCGCACCGAACACCAGCCAGATCAGCCCACCGCTGATCACGCCGCCCAGCACGTAGCGCCAGCGGGTCGAGAAAAAGCGCTCGACCAGCCACAGCACCGGCCAGCCGAACAGCATGCCCAGCAATGCGCCAATCAGGGTGAAGAACAGGGACATGCCGCCACTTTGCGAAACCACCGCCGTCGCACCGCCCAAGGCCAGGGCGCCCGACAGCGGCACGGCGACGATCATCGTCCAGCGCGAACGTACCGCGCCGGCTCGCACGTCAAGACGCTCGATGGCGTTGACCACGACGGTGTACAACCCGCCCAGCGCCAGGCCACCCACTGCCCACATCAAGAAGGTACTGCGTGCCAGCAGCACCGCCACCAGGCTCTGGAGCAACGCGCTGATCAGGTGCCGGCTCTTGAAGCGGTCAAAACGCCGGTCGCCCCACAGCAACAGCGCAATGCCCACCACAATGGCGATGACCACGCCAAACAGAAACCCGGAGAACAAGTTGCTCGCATTCCAGCCCAGGGCCAGGCCCTTGGCCGTGCCATACACCAGGCCTGCGCATAACGGCACGGCGCACAGGCGCAGTTCGGCATTGGGCTTCATAGTTGCTCCGCGAGGGCATCGTCTGTCGACAGAGGTATACAAGACCGCGTGGGCGCGAAGAGTTCAATACCGCAGCGTCATCAGCGACTCGCCTCTCAAGACGCTGCGGGCGCTGATGACCCTGTTTTGTCAGCGCATGCCACAAAGGTGGATTCAATACCCAATGCCTGGTGCCGCGTCCCAAGGCTCCAGAATCGCCACCGCCCGCACAAACCCGGCCGAGGCATGGCGGATCTTGTACGGAAAGCAACTGACCAGAAAACCATGGGCCGGCAACTGCTCCAGGTTGGCGAGCTTTTCCATCTGCCCGTAGCCAATGTCACGCCCGGCCTTGTGGCCTTCCCAGATCAGCGAGGCGTCACCGGTCTGGGCAAAGCGTTCGCGGGTGTACTTGAACGGTGCGTCCCAGCTCCAGGCGTCGGTGCCGACCACGCGCACGCCGCGTTCAAGCAAGTACAAGGTGGCCTCGCGGCCCATGCCGATGCCGGCGTCCAGGTAGCCGGGCTGGCCGAACAGGCTGCCGGCGCGGGTGTTGACCAGTACGATGTCCAGCGGTTGCAGCACATGGCCGATGCGGACCAGTTCGGCCTCGACCTCAGCGGCGCTGACCAGATGGCCGTCGGGCAAGTGGCGAAAATCCAGCTTCACCCCTGCTTGCAGGCACCACTCCAGCGGCAGTTCGTCGATGCCGAAGGCCGGCTTGCCACCGTCGGTGGTCGAGGCGTAATGCCAGGGCGCGTCCATGTGCGTGCCGCTGTGGGTAGTGATCTGCAAGCGCTCGGCGGCCCAGGACTCCTGTCCCGGCAGGTCTTCCAGGCGCAGGCCGGGGAACATGGCGGCCATTTCCGGCCAGCCTTGCTGGTGGTCCATGTAGTCGATTTTCGGCAACAAGGGCGGTGGGTCGGTGTAGGGGTTGTTGTCCAGGCTGACAGAGAGGTCGAGCAAACGGCGGCGGGTCAGGTTCATGCAGAACGATTCCTTGGCAGGAGGGTTACGCGGCGGCGTGAGGGAATGTCGAGGGCGTTGCGCAGCAAGGCGGCGACAGAGCCGTCATGGCGAAACCCCAGCGCGCGGGCAATGGGGGTGTGCAAGGGCGGGAAACGACCGAACAGCGCCTCCAGCGACGGGTCGGGCTCGAAGCGAATGCGCGCACCGCACTCGGCCCCGTAACAGGCGCTCAAGGCGTGCAGCACCTGGCCAATGGACAAATGCAACACCGGCAATTGCCATACGCGGGCGCCGTCCTGGACGGTCAATTGCGCAGCGTGCAGCAGGTTATCGACGCAGCAGCGTGCCGACATCCACCACGCCGTGGCCTGGGGCGAGACCGGGCAGGTGTAGCTGCCACCATGGGCAAAGGCATGCAGCACATCACTCATGAAGGCCGAGCGCAGGCCATTGGCTTGCCGTGGCCTGGCGACGATGCCCGGCAGGCGCACGCTGCGGCCATCGATCAGGCCCAGGCGCGTGAGGTCCTGCACGGCGGTTTCGATCATCAGCTTGTGGGTGGCATACGACAGTTGCGGGCGCGGCGGATGGCTTTCGTCCATGCGCCGGGGCAACTCGCTGCCATACACCGCGATGCTGCTGGCATACACCAGCACCGGCGGGCGCTCGCGCTGGCGCAACTGCTGCAGCAATTCCAGGCTGGCCTGCAGGTTGACCTGATAGCCCATTTCGTAGTCCGTCTCGGCGGCACCACCCGGCAGGCTGGCCAGGTGAAACACCACGTCCACACCGTCCGCCAGGGCCCGACGCAGCAAGGCCGGATCGCACAGGTTGCCGATATGCCGCCGCAACCGGCAGTCATCAGACAGGTCGGTCAGTTCCCGATCCAGCAGCAACAGGGCTTCGATGCGCTGCCCGCGCAACTGACCGGTTTCCAGCAAGCGCTGCACCAGCAAACGCCCCACAAAACCGTTGGCCCCGGTGATCATCACGCGCATGGCCAGCCCCCCTGCACCACCTGTTGATCGATGGCGCCAAACAGCACCTCGCCTTGCGGGCCGCGGGCTTCCATGCGCACGCGGTCACCGAAGCGCATGAAGCCGGTACGTGGCTGACCGTGTTCAATCATCTCAATGGCCCGCCGTTCGGAGATGCACGCCGAACCGACCCGGCGATCGGCATTGGACACCGTGCCCGAGCCGATCAGGGTGCCGGCGCACAGGCGCCGCGTCAGCGCCGCATGGGCGATCAGATGGTCAAAGCCAAAATGCATGGCGCCGCCGTGCGGGTGGCCGAACCAGGCGCTGTTCCATTCGACGTTCAACGGCAGGTGCACGCGCCCGTCACGCCAGGCCGTGCCCAGCTCATCGGGGGTCACCGCCACCGGGGCGAAGCTGCTGGCCGGCTTGGCCTGCACGAAACCGAACCCGGTCTGCATTTCACGCGGCGCCAGGGCACGTAGGCTGACATCGTTGAGTTGCACCAGCAGGCGCACATGATCAAGGGCCTGCGCAGCCGGGCAACCCATCGGCACGGCATCGAGCAGCACTGCGAACTCGCCCTCAAAATCAATGCCGTGCGCCTCGCTGGGCAGCACGATGTCGGCGCGGGGCCCTAGAAAGTCATCGCTGGCGCCCTGGTACATCAGCGCAATGCGCTCGGCGCCTTCGATGGGGTCGAGGTTGAAGGCTTTCTGCATCAGCTCGCCATGGCTGAGAAAGCACGAGCCGTCCAGCCATTGCCAGGCGCGGGGCAAGGGCGCGGCCAGTTGTGCAATGTCCAGGTCGAATGCCTGTTGGACCTGATGCGCGTTGAGCTGGCGATAGAGGTCCTGCAAGGGTGCCTCCACCTCGCGCCAGCACTCCAGCGCTGTTTGCAAGGTGGCGGCAATGCCGCCCGCCTTCACGGCGCGGCTCAGGTCGCGGGACACCACCAGCAGGCAGCCATCGCGGCTGCCGTCATCGAGCGTGGCCAGCTTCATGGCAGCACCGCCTTGAGCGCGGCGTCATAGCGGCCGTCGAGCAGGATGAAGACCATTCGCGCCATCTGATCGGTGCGGTTGCTCCAGGCATGGTTGGTGCCGCGCTGCACGACCACGTCACCGCGCTTGAGGTGGACCTCCTCGGTGTCGAGCACCAGCCACACCTCGCCTTCAGTGACGATGCCGTAGTCCAGGGTCTCGGTACGGTGCATCAATCGGTGCCGTGCCTCGGCATGGCCGGTGCCGGCCTGCTGCTGGCCGATCTCGGCGAACACCGCCGCGGCGTCCTCGACACTGAGCGACGGCTGTGCGCTGTCGGGCGGTATGTCCACCACGCGAATGACGCTGCCCAGAGGCCCAGGGCTCAGTTGCAGCGGTTGCGTGGAGGGGTCGGCGCCGTTGTCCAGCGGCGCCGGGCTGTGTGGGCTGTTCCAGAGTTCATGGAACACCGTGCCGGGCACGGCCTTGAGTGCCACGCGGTTGGGGATGGCGCCACACAGGGCGACCATGGCCTGGCCATGCCGGTCATGGCCGGTGACGACACGCTTGAATTCGGGCAGCGGTTGCATGGTTTCTCCTGGAGAATCAGTGGCCATCGCCCAGGGGCATGGCAGGGGTGGACGTGGCCGGGCGCGATGAGCGGCGCAGCAACAGCAGGCACAGCGGTGCCAGGATCAGTTGCACCAGGGCAATCAACAGCAAGGCCCTGGGCAGGTGGGAAAGCTGGCCGGTGGTGATGGCCAGCACCAGCAAGGGGCTGGCGAACTCACCGGCGAAAATCGCCGCCGTGAACCCGCCGGTGGCGCGGCCACGCTGCTCGAAACCGACGCAGGCCATGACGCGGGTGATCAAGGTGGGCAGCAACAGGCCGATGCCCAGGCCATTGATCAGCACCGCCAGCGCCATCAGCTCCAGGCTCGTCACCTGCGCCATCAGCGCCCCGCCCAGTCCGGCGATGGCAAAGCCCAGCGCCAGCACGCGCGCGGCCGGCTGACGCGACAGCCAGCGAAAGCTCACCGCGCCGATCAGCACGCCCAGTTGATTGGCGCCCATGACCAGGCCGATCTGCTGCGGGGCGTGGATGTCGAGCAATTGCAGGCGGTAGCCGGCCTGCACCGGAACGATGAACAGGCTGACGCCGGCCAGCAGGGTCAGCAGGTACAGCGGGCTCAAGGCGCGCCAGGCAAAACGTTCAGAGACATGCCCGACTAGCCGCACGTGTGCTTGCGGCTCCCACAGCAGCAGGGCCAGCAGCGGCAGGCACACCACGCCTGCGGCATACAGCACGAACGGGGTGCGCCAGCCGTGCTCACCCAATGCCCCGCCCAGGCCCATGAACAGTGCCGCCGACAACGAGGTGACCACCATTTGCAAGGCAAACAGCCGCTCGCGGCGCCGACCATCGAAGTAGTCGCCCATCAGCGTGGTGCAGCAGGTCATGATTCCCGCCTCGGCCAGGCCGATGCCGGCGCGGCTGGCGACGATCAGGTGCAACGAATCGAGCCACAGCGGCAAGACCCCGCACAGGCTGTACAGCAACATGCTGGCCAGCAGCAGGCGCCGCCGACCGATGCGGTCGGCCAGCACCCCGGCCAGCGGCGCCAGCAAGGCAATGACCAGCGCCGGCAGGGTCAGCGCCACCGGCACCAGCACCGCCGCCCCCGGCGTGTCGGCAAAATGCGCCTGCATGCGTGGCAGTACCGGCGCGATCAGCACCGCCCCCAGCACCGGCAGGCAACTGCAGAACAGCAAAAGCGCAGCCTGGGCGCTGCCTGCACGAGTGTGTGTGTTCATGGGGCGTTCCTCCTCAGGCCCGGACGGGCTTGCCGTTGCCGGCAGGGTTGGGCGTGCGTTGCACGGGCAGTGCCGGGCGGCCGGCCGTTTGCGCCGTGTCAGGCACACCGGTGGCGTCAGGTGCCGGCGCCAGGTGCTGCGGCAACAAGAAGTAGGCCAGCGCCGGCAGCAGCACCAGCGCACCGACCATGTTCCAGACGAACATGAACGCCAGCAGCACGCCCATGTCGGCCTGGAACTTGATGGGCGACAGCACCCAGGTGCCCACGCCGATGGCCAGGGTCACACCGGTCAGCATCACCACCTTGCCGGTGAACAACAGCGCCCGGTAATAGGCCTGCGACAGGCTGGCGCCCTTGCGTAATTCGGCCAGCACGATGCTCATTACGTACAGCGCATAGTCCACGCCGATGCCCACGCCCAGGGCTATCACCGGCAGGGTCGCGACCTTGACGCCCATGCCCAGGCCGACCATCAGCGCTTCGCACAGAATCGACGTCAGCACCAGCGGCAGTACCGCGCACACCACGGCCCGCCAGGAACGGAAGGTCACCAGGCACAGGATGATCACCGCGCCGTACACCCACCAGAGCATGTCGCGGTTGGCCTGACGCACCACGATATTGGTGGCGGCCTCGATCCCGGCGCTGCCGGCGGCCAGCACGAAGCGCGCCTGGTCGCTGTCGTTGGCTTTGGCAAAGGCCTGCACGCTGTCGACCACCCGGGTGAGGGTGTCGGCCTTGTGGTCGGTGAGGTAGGCGTAGAGGGTCAGCAGGCTGCAATCGTCGTTGTACAGGCCACGCGGGGCCCCGGCGGTGACCATGTTCAGGGTCGCCTGGTTATTGACCAGTTCGTACCATTTGGGGTTGCCTTCGGACAGGCCGACCAGCACCCGGCGGTTGAGCAAGGCCAGCGAGTTGGTCGAATCCACGCCGCTCAGGCCGCGCAGTTGCCAATCCAGTTGGTCGACACGCTTGAGCGTGTCATAGGCCGAGCAGCCGCCCGGCGGGGTCTGCACCATCACCGCAAAGACATCACTGCTGGCGCCGTAATGCCGGGTGATCAAGGCATTGTCGCGGTTGTAACGCGAATCGGGCCGCAGTTCCGGAGCACCGGCATCCAGGTCGCCGATCTTCAGGTGCAGGCTGACCATGAAGCCGCCGATCGCCATAACGGCAGCCACGGCCACACACAACGCCGCCCAGCGACGCTGGGTGAACAGGTCCAGAAAGCGCCACAGCGCAGGTTTGGCCGCCCCGCTCGCCTCGGCCTCTTCGGCGCGCAGGCTGCGCCGGGCAGCCACGGGGCTGACGCCGATGTAAGACAGCAGTACCGGTAACAGGATCAGGTTGGTGAAGATCAGCACCGCCACGCCCAGGCTGGCGATGACGGCCAGGTCCTGGATTACCGGGATCTTGATGATCATCAGCACCGCAAAGCCCACGGCATCGCACAACAGCGCTGTCAGCCCGGCGAAAAAAAGCCGCCTGAAGGTGAAGCGTGCGGCCACCAGCCGATGCATGCCGCGGCCGATGTCCTGCATGATGCCGTTCATTTTCTGCGCGCCGTGGCTCATGCCGATGGCAAACACCAGAAACGGCACCAGCACCGAATACGGGTCCAGTTCATAGCCCAGCAGCGGCAGCAGACCCAGTTGCCAGACCACCGCCACCAGCGAGCAGGTCACCACCAGTGCGGTGCTGCGCAGGCAGCGGGTGTAGCCGTAGAGCACCACGCCGGTGATGATGATAGCCGCCGCAAAAAACAGCAGGATCTGGCGCAGGCCGTCGATCAGGTCGCCCACCACCTTGGCAAAACCGGTGATGTGGATCTCCAGCCCTTGCGCCTGGTATTGACTGCGCAGGGCTTCGAGTTCATGGGCAAGGGCCGTGTAGTCAAGGGCCTGGCCGTCCGGGGTCTTGTCCAGCAGCGGCACATAGATAATGCTGGAGCGCTGATCGAAAGCCACCAACTGGCCGATCTCGTTGGAGCGCTCGATATTGCGCTGCAAGGCCGAAAGGCTCGCCGCCCCGCCATCATAGCCATCGGGAATCACCGGGCCGCCTTCAAGGCCTTCCTCGGTCACCCCGGTCCAGCGTGTTGACGGTGTCCACAGCGACTTCATGGCGGCACGGTCTACGCCCGGCAGCAGGTAGATCTCGTCGTTGAGCGCTTGCAGATAGCGCAGGTAATCGCGGTCGTAGATCGTGCCCTGCGGGTTGGCGACTGCGATGCGCACGGCATTGCCCAGCCCGGCCAGTTCCTGGCGGTGAGCCAGGTAGTTATGGATGAACGGGTGATCATGCGGGATGGTTTTCTCGAAGCTGGCATTGAGCGTCAGGCGCGTGGCCTGCCAGCCCAGCAGCAAGGTGGCCGCCAGGCACACCAGCAGCACCCAGGTGCGATGGTTGAACAGGGCGCGTTCCAGCAAGGAGCCGGAGGCGCTGTCGAAGTCGTCGAGGCGACCGCTGGACGGTGCCTGGGAAGTCGAAACGTGCATGGGCTCAGTCCGCCGCAAAAGAAGTGGAAGAAGACGTCAGGCGCCGGACGCCGGCCATGCCCACGGTGATCAGCGCGCCGTCGGCGGCCTGGGTCACGGCGGTCAGCGGCAGTCCTTCGGACACCGCCTGCGGTGTGGCGACAAATTCGTTCAGGCCGCTGCGCAGCAACAGGCCGGCCTGATTGGCCAGCAGCACCTGGTTACCGGTCACGCGAATGGCGTTGAGTGACGCCGGTATCGGGTTGGCCAGGGTTTCAAAGTTGTCGCCGTTGTCTCTGGAAACAAACAGCTTGCCGCGCAGGCCGCCCACCATCAGGCGCCCGTCGGGCAGCAGGGCCAGGCTGAAATAGCTGCCTTCGTACGGCCCGTCCAGCGCCTGGAAATGCTCGCCGCCATCGCGTGAGCGCAACAGCAACCCTTGTTCGCCGGCCATGAACAAATCGCGCCCCTGGCGCGCCAGGGCATACAGGTGCAGGCCGCCAGGGTTGGGCAAGCGGGCGCCTTGGGACTGCCAGGTGCGGCCACCGTCGGCGGTGGCCAGCGCCAGGCCATAAGCCCCCACGATCAGGCCGTGACCGGCATCGCTGAAACTGAGCGCCAGCCAGGGCTTGTCGGCGCCATCGGCCACCAGGCGTCTGGCCGCGTCGATGCGCGCGCTGTCAGCTGACGCCTCGGCGGCGCGCAGCTCCACGGCCGCCACACGCAGGCCATCCAGTTGCAGCGCCCAGTGTTCGCCGCCGTCTTCACTGCGCAGCACCACCCCGGCGTGGCCCACGGCCCAGCCGGTGCGGGCATCGACAAACTGCACCGCGTTCAGGCCGACGCTGACCGGCACCGCCGTGGCCTGGCGCCAGTGCAGGCCATTGTCGTCAGACAACAGCACCACGCCTCGTTCACCCACCGCCACCAGGCGGTTACCGGCACGGGTCACGTCCTGCAGCACCGCGCGCAGGGCTTGCGGACCCTGCACGGCCGGCTGTTGCAGCGCCTCGGTGGCTTGCACCGTGAACACCGGCGTCAAGCTGCAACAGGCGGCCAGCAGCCAGCGGAAAACCCTTGTATTCATGTGCACGCCACCTTTCAAGGTTGTTGTTATTGAGTCCAAAACGCCTGTCGCACAGCCAACAGGGCGCCGGTGTAGGAGCGCGCTTGCCCGCGACCGGCTGCGTAGCAGTCGTAAATTTTCAGCGTTTCCGAGATTTTTCGGTCATCCGCTGTAGATTTTCAGTGTTTCCGAGATCTTGCGAGCGCTTCGCACTCGGTCGCGGGCAAGCGCGCTCCTACCACGGTCAGGCTGCGGACAGCGCGCCCGCTGCAGCTTCAGCGCACGCCTTCGCCGGCCATGGCGTCGGCGGTGAACACCGAGTCCTTGATCGGCGGCACGATGCGGTACTGCTCGGCCTCGCCGGCAAACAGGTCGCCGGCAAACCAGGCCCCGGACACCAGGTCGTAGAAGCCGTTGGTCAGCGTCACCACCCCCGGCAGGTCGGGCAGGACCACAGGTGACGTCCAGACCACCTTGGCCAATTGCCCACGGGCGTCGTAGCGCTCGCCCAGCACCGCCGCCCAGGTGTCTTCATCGAGGTAGTAGGTGCTCTTGGGCATCACGTGGCGCTGGCCGTTTTTCAGCGTGGCCTCGACCACCCAGACCCGGTGCAGCTCCCAGCGCACCACGTCGGACTTCAGGTGATGGGCGTCCAGCAGCGCTTCGGCACCGGGGGCGGTGAACACCTTGTTGGCGTTGTAGGGGATGTACATCTCCTTCTTGCCCACCAGTTTCCAGTCGAAGCGGTCGAGACGGCCGTTGAACACGTACAGCTCATCGAAGCTCATGACCCCGGCGGTGGCCGGCGTCGGCGTGTCGCAGCAGGCGTTGGGCAGACGCCGTACGCGGCGCTGGCCCGGCAGGTAGGTCCACACCGCCGCCTTGTCGGCATTGAGGTTTTCCAGCCCGGTGATGGCTTCGCCGGCACGCAGGGGCGGGCCGTCGTTGATCATGCGGATCGACCAGAACACGCCCTTCTCGCCCGAGCCGCCCGGCAGGTACCAGGGCATCTGCAGGTCGGCACGCGAGTCGTTGGTCAACACATGCTTGCCGTCGGCGGTGGTCAGGTACTGGGAGAAGCTGGCGTGCCAGGACGCGCCGCGCCAGCGCAGCAGGTGGTTCCACATGGCTTCGGCGCCGTTTTGCGGAATCGGGAACGGAATACCTCCGGAGGCGCCCTCGGGCATCCCCCCCGCAGGGCCTTCGACCAGCTTGCCGGCCGTGGCATTGGCAAAGGTGGCGTCGTACACCGCCTGCGGCGCGGCGGCGCTGCGATGGGTCGGGTACACCTCGACCCGGTAGCTGTCGGGGTATTTCTTGAGCATCGCCTGCACACCGGGGGTCAGTTTGTCGGCGTACTGGGCCATGTTCTGCGCGGTGATGGTCAGGGTCGGCTTGTCGCTGGCGAACGGGTCACCGCGCTTGCCGCCCGCTTTATAGGCCGGGTCGGCCTGGGTGTAGCCGCCGGTCCAGGCCGGAATGCTGCCGCTGGCATTGCCGGCGCGCTCGGCGCCCAGCGGGGTCAGGCTGGTCTTGAGCCGGGCGGCGTCCTCGGCCGACACGGCAGCCATGGCACCGTGGGCGAATAACAGGGCAGCGCTCAGGGCGCTGAGCATCGAGACGATCTTGTAGGTATGTTTCATCGGGCTGTCCTGGGTCAGAAGCTGCGGCTGACGGTGAAGGCGATGAAGTCGCGGTCTTTGAGCGACTGTTCGAAGGTGTAGTTGTTGCTGGCATCCAGAAAGGTGTTACGCGGGCCGTAGTAATGGGTGTAGGTCAGGCCCAGGTTCCAGACGTTCAGGTAGTTGCCCTTGAGGCCGACGTTGATGTCGCCGCCCTGGTCGGTGCCAAACCCGGTGCCCAGCGCGCGCGAGGCACCGTGGGTGTAACTGGCGCCAAGCGGCACGGACAGGTCCAGGCCCGGGTAGAACTGCCGGTACATCGGCTCGTAGACCAGGCGCAGGCTGGCCGCGTCGCGGTCGGCATTGGGGTCGATGGCATCGCGGTTCTTGCTCACGCTGAGCACGCGGTTCCAGGCGATTTCACCAAGAAAGCTCGATTCGCGGGCAATGAAGCTCGGCTCCAGGCTGGCCAGCCACGACAGGTTGGCGTGCAGGGTCCGGCCGGTGGCGTACACCGGGTTATCGCTGTTGTCGAGCGCCTCGCCAGGGGCCAGCGAATGCTGGTTGGTCGAGGCCAGCGGCTGGTTCCAGCGCGTCGACACTTCACCGGCCACGTTGAAATTGCCCAGCGTGGTGGAGAAGCTGGCGCCCAGGGCCGAGATGTCCTCGGGGTAGACCCAGTAGAACTCACCCGCCTTGCCGGTAACCGGGTTGAGGCTGGCAAAGTCGGGGCGCACGTTGAGCTGCGGCGACTTGTCGTGGAAGCGGATGGCATACAGGCCCCAGTCAACGGTCTCGGTGCGCCAGCGCAGTTGCACCCCGCCTTGTCCCGAGTCTTTGGCGTCCTTGTCCTTGCCGTGGTAGAAGGCCAGCGGCTGGCCACCCGGCATGACCGGTGCGCCGACAAACAAGCGCTCGGCGCCGTCGCCAAAGAAGTCGTCGTTGGAAAAATAGCTGCCGGCGGCCGGCAGGCGGTTGGCTTCCCAACTGAACTGGTAATAGGCGCCGATCGACACGTCCGGTGTCAGTTGCAACTGGCCGGACAGCTGTTGCACCGGGCGGATCAATTCCTTGAACTGGGTGTTGGGCACCGACAGGCCCTTGACCACGTCGATCGGTGCCATGCCACCGGCAATGCCGTTCATGCCGTAGAACAGGCTCTCGCCCCACTGCATGGCGTAGCGGCCCACACGCCCGGACACCGGCAGGCCGCCGATTTCGGTCTTGCCGAACACAAAGGCATCGAGCAACTCGCCCTTGCGCCCGTGCAAGGTGCGGGTGTCATCGGTGAACTGGTCATAGCGCACCGAGGTGCTGTTACTGCGGCTCGGGTCGTTGTTGTCGGTGCCACGGTTATAGGCGTCGTCGTACCAGGCCGCGCCGCTGACCCGTGCCCCAACGTTGTCATAGGTGATGTCCAGCTCCGAGAGCAGGTCCAGGCGGTTGGAGATCAGGCCCTTGCGGAAATGGCGGTCGCCGTCGTCCAGGTTCAGCGAGGTCTGGCCTTCGGTCAGGCGGCTGTCGGGGTCCTGGGTGCGCCAGGCGGCGCTGTATTTCAGGGTGTTATCCCAGCGCACCCGCAGGTCGGGGATACCCGTGTCGATTTCAAAGGCCTGGCTGTGCCCGGCGGCCAGGGCCAGCAGGGTCATGGCCAGGGGTTTGAGCGGCGGCAGCGTGCGCCTGTGTACAGGGTTGCCAGTCAACATCGGAAACACCTCTTTTATTGTTGTTGTGCGTGTGTACGGCCAGGCAGCGCGCAGGCGCCACCGCAGGATTCAGATGGGGCGAGCGGTGACCTCCAGCATCTGCTTGACCAGGCCGATGCGGTCGAACGACGGGTCGCGCTCGACCTCCTTGGCGCCGGCCAGCAGTGACATTTCACTGATGTACTTGCAGCGCTCGAAACGCCGGGCCATGAAGCGCTGCAATTGCGCCTCCAGCGTGCCGTCGGCGGTCAGCTCTTCGGCCAGCACCACGGCGTCTTCGATGGCCATGCCGGCGCCCTGGCCCAGGTGCGGGGTGGTGGCGTGGGCGGCGTCGCCGATCACCAGCACCCGTCCGCGGTACCAGGGCTCGTCGATGAACACCGCTTCCAGCGGCTTGTAGACCACTTCGGCAGAATCGGTGATCTGCTCGCGCAGCTCGCCGATCAGGCCGCCGAAACCGGCCAGCCGCTCGCGCAGTTCAGTGGCCAGATGGGCTTGTTCTTTCCAGGGATTGCCCGGCTCGTGGGAGGTGGTGAACAGGTACATCAGGTCGTCGGCCAGCGGCACCAGGCCCGCATTGCCGGCCGGGCCCTGGTAGTTGGCCAGGTGATCGAGCCCGCCGCTGCGCTTGAAGTTGTAGCGCCACACCGACTGGCCGGTGAAATGTGGCTGGTAGGTGTCGCCAAACAGCAGGCTGCGCACCTTGGAGAACAGCCCGTCGGCGCCGACCAACAGGTCGAAACGCCCCTGGCGACCGTCGCTGAACCGCACGTCCACGCCCGCCTCGTCCTGCTGGAAACTGTCGATCGAGGTGCCCAGGTGCACCTGGGTGCCCAGCGCGATGGCGGTTTCGCTGAGGACCTTGTGCAGGGCGCGGCGCGAGATGCCGACATTGGCCGGGTACTCGGGGCCGGCCAGGCGCTGGCCGGGAATGCGCACCAGCTGCTGGCCGGTGGTGGAATAGATGGCGACGTCCTCAAAGGCGAAGGCCGCGTCCAGGTAGGCATCCAGCAGGCCCAGGCGGTGCATTTCGCGCACCACGTTGCTCTGCTGGATGATGCCGACGCCATAGACCGTCCATTCGGTCTTGAGCTCGACCAGTTCGACGGCAATCCCTTTGCGGCGCAAGGCAATGGCGGCGCACAGCCCACCGATTCCGCCGCCGACGATCAACACGTTCTTCACGGTATTCATGGCATTCCTTATGTCTTGTTCTTGTAGTTGCGCACGGTGTGCGGGCCTTCCTGTGCCTGGGCACAGCTTCCCGGTGCCGTCGGGCTTTGACCAATCGTGTGTAGGGATGCGACCTATCGCCTGGCGCGATACCTCAGTCGTGCAACTGCGCCAGCGGCACTAGCAGCCAGCCGGCCTGCTCGTGGTGTTGCAGGGACACCAACGACTGCCCCCGGCACGGGCCATAGACGCACTCGCCGGTGTCGGGCCGAAAGCGGGCGTTGTGGGCGTAACACACCACCCACTGGCCGTCGGCACTGAGAAACCGGTCCTTGCGGTACTCCAGGGGCGTGTGCAGATGCGGGCAGCGATTGCGATACACCCGCACAACGCCGGCATGGCGCAGCACAAACAGGCTGTCGGCGCCCTGCCCTTGCGGGTCGAACCCGCGCGCCTGGCCCTCGGTGATTTCGTCGAGCCGGCACAGCGTGGCGCAGGCCATCGTTCAGCCCTTTTTCGGCGGCGGGCCGCTGGGGGCCCATTTTTCCCGGGCACTGAACAGGAATAACTGCGAGTTATCGGCCGACATCGGCGCCTGCCGGGCGGCCCATGCATCGTCATGACGGTCCATGTCGGCGTCGTACTCGATGTGGCAGCCCAGCGGCGAGTTGAAATACCAGAACCAGTTCGAGCCCAGCATGTGCCGGCCCGGTCCCCAGAAGCTGGTCCAGCCCTGGCTCTGGAAGCGCGTACCGGCCAGCAGCACTTCAGTGCCGCTGCCCATGTGGAAGGTGAAATGCTCACAGCCCTGCATGTGCGGCGGAGTCTGGATCATGAACAGGCAGTGGTGGTCGTCCATGGCGGCGGTGCGCATGAACGGGCCTACGCCAATGAAACTGTCGGTGGTGACAAAGCCCAGCCGGTCCCGGTAGAACGCCTCGCCCTTGGCCGCATCGGGGACGAAATACACCACGTGCGACAAGGTGCGCGGCAAGGCCGGCATGTCGCCGTAGATGCCCAGTTGATTGAGTGGGCGCTGCGGGGCGCTGCCCGGCGCGTTGGTCAGGTCGGCGGCGGCTTCGAAGGCACGCCGGCAGGTGACCTGGAAGGCAATGGCAAAGCCCAGGTCATCGACGCAGTGCAACCCACCGGCGGCATCGCGGCGCACCTTGCGGTCGCGCCCCAGTTCATCGGCAATGGCCGCCAGGTCAGCGGCGGTGGCCACGCCATAGACGGTTTCACGCAGCGACGGGGCCGGGCCCAGGGCCGGCGGCAGGCCCGGGTCATCGCTGCGACGGATGATGATCGCGGTGCCGTCGAGCGCTTCGAAACGCCCTCCTTCGGCGTCCAGGTGAGTGGCCGCAAGGCCGTAGTCGCGCAGGCAACTGGCACAGGCCGGGATGTCGTCGACGCCGAAGATCAGGGCGTCGAGGCCAAGAATGTTCATGGCTGGCTCTCCATTGGAATTGTTATGGGCGCCTGGCAAGGGCGCAGGTGTTGGCCACGACGGCAAAGGACCGTCCGGTTGCAGCGCAGTTGACGCCAGCACCGCGCGGCTGACCAATCGCATGTAGGGATGCGAGGCATCGACAATCGCGATACCTGCGCTTGCACCCATAAGGCCGGGCGTTTACCGCCCACAGCGGCAGAAGCGGGATTGACGCGATCCAGGGCGCGCGCCAAGGTATCGCCAAAATAACTACAAGACCCTCGAGGTATCGCCGTGCGCTTCAACCACCTGGACTTGAACCTGCTGGTCGCGCTGGATGTTCTGCTGGAAGAGCAGAACATCACCCGTGCCGCCGAACGCCTGCACATGACCCAGTCGGCCACCAGTGGCGTACTCGGCCGCTTGCGGGCCTTTTTCGAAGATGAACTGCTGGTGCAGGTGGGGCGCAAGATGCAGCCGACCCCCTATGCGCTGGAGCTGGCCACCCCGGTGCGCGAGGTGCTGCTGACCATTCGCTCCTCCATCACTGCCAAGCCGGTGTTCGAGCCGGCCAGCAGCAAGCGGCATTTCCGGCTGGTGACCTCCGACTACCTGATCAGCGTGCTGTTTGCCCGCGTCATCCAGAAGATCCACCAGGTGGCGCCGTCGATCACCTTTGAAATGCTCAGCCCCGGCGACGGCAGCGGCGAGCTGTTGATGCGCGGCGAAGTGGACATGATGATCGTGCCCGAGCGCTACGCCATTGACGGCCATCCCTCGCAGCTGTTGTTCGAAGAAGAGCATGTGTGCGTGGTCTGGCGCGACAACCCCGAGGTCGGCCAGACCCTGACCATGGAACAGTACATGCAGATGGGCCATATCTCGGTAGGGTTCGGTCGCAACCGGCACCTGAGCATCGAGGACTGGTTCATGAGCCAGTACAACTTCCACCGGCGCCTGGAAGTGATCACCAATGACTTCAATACCCTGCCGCAACTGCTGGTCGGCACCCATCGCATTGCGACCATGCACCGCCGCCTGGCCGAGTTGTATGCGCGTTATCTACCGCTGCGCATCCTGCCGGCACCGGTGAAGATTCCGGTGATGCGTGAATACATGCTCTGGCACCGCAGCATGGAGGGCGATCCAATGCACCGCTGGCTGCGCGAGCGCATCCGTGACTTCATGCACGACGTCGACCAGCCGGCCGAGGCGTTGCAAGCGACCGGATAAAGCACGTGTTATCCGTGATCGCCGGGCAGCCATCGCGTTTGGCGATACCTCGCATCCCCCGTCGCGATTGGCCGCGCCCTGCCTAGCCTGCGTACCTTTCAGGGGTACGCGCCCTGCCTGTCTTTGTTTGGGCGCCGGACCTTTCGACCGCACAAGGACAATAAAAAATGTTCCGTTACTTCCCTACCAATTACGTCTGGAACCTGTCGGTGGACCTGGCCATCGAAATGGGCGCCCGCATGGGCGAGATCGAACAGATGTGTGCGCCTTTGCAAGAGGCTGCCAGGCAGCCCGACGCCGATGGCACCCGGGCCTTTCGTGAAACCTGGGCGCTGATGGCCGACAAACTGTGCGGCCTGGCCGAAGAAGACCAGGCGGCCGGCCGCTTGCTGTCGGCCGGTGAAAAATACAGCCGCGCGGCCACCTATTACCTGACTTGCGAACGCCTGCAGGCCCATGGCGCGCCGGGCCGTGAAGCGCTGTACCAGCGTTTTCTGCAGACCTTCGCGCAGGGTATTGCCTTGGCGAGCGAGAACTGCGAGCGGGTCGAGATTCCTT
The DNA here is from genome assembly GCF_900589395.1 of Pseudomonas viridiflava. GTDB lineage: Bacteria > Pseudomonadota > Gammaproteobacteria > Pseudomonadales > Pseudomonadaceae > Aquipseudomonas. The sequence continues at coordinate 110,980 of NZ_UUIS01000075.1, read as the reverse complement.
ACGAGGGCAAACACCTGAGCGGCCTGTACGTACGCGCCGAAGGCGTGCAGGGGCCAGCGCCCTTGCTGGTACAGGTCAACGGCCTGGACTCGACCAAGGAAATGAAATACCGCGTCGGCCTGCCGGCCTGGCTGGCCAGACGCGGCGTGTCGTCCCTGATCATCGACCAGCCCGGCACCGGCGAAGCCCTGCGCCTGCAAGGCTTGACCGCCCGTCATGACAGCGAGCACTGGGCCAGCCGCGTGGTGGACTGGCTCGAAACCCGCGACGATGTCGACCCCAAGCGCATCGGCATGGAAGGCGTATCGCTGGGCGGCTATTACTGCCCGCGTGCAGTGGCCTTCGAGCCGCGCTTTGCCTGTGGCGTGGTCTGGGGCGCCAACCATGACTGGCGCGATGTGCAGAAGCGCCGTCTGGAAAAGGAAGGTGATTTCCCGGTGCCCCACTACTGGGCGCATGTGTGCTGGGTGTGGGGCGCCAAGGATGTCGATGAATTCATGAGCATTGCCGAGAATGTCCACCTCGACGGCGTGCTGGAGCGCATCAAGGTGCCGTTTCTGGTGACCCATGGCGAAAAAGACTCGCAGATTCCGCTCAAATGGGCGCACCGCACCTACGAGCAACTGGTCAACAGCCCGCGACGCGAGCTGAAGATCTTCACCGACCGCGAAGGCGGCGTGCAGCATTCGAGCTTCGACAACAGCATCAATGCCGGACACTTCATTGCCGATTGGGTGGCCGAGGTATTGGGCGGTCGCACGCAGGCCTGATCTGCGCGGCAACGGCCGGGCATGATGGTCGCTTGATCAGGCATTTCATCAAAACAACTTTTTGATGTTAATGGATAGTTGATTTATCTCGGTAGGAGCCCGCTTGCCGGCGACCGGCTGCGCAGCAGTCGTAAAATTGCAGCGTTTCGCAGATTTTTGCGAGCGCTGCGCACTTGGTCGCGGTGGTCCGGCATTCCGGCAGAGCGCGCTCCTACACACCGCCCCCATGTTCACTGCGCTACAGTGTGCCGCCTTGGCGTGCCGCCTTGGCGCGCCGCCCTCCCGCCATGATGCAAATGTCGCGAACAAGCGGCGAACGTCTGGCGTCGTTACCGGTCACACCCCTTATAGGATGCCTTTGTACAGGCCCATGACACGCCCGAAAACGTGTCACCGGCAACGGACTGCTGCAGCCCATGCCTTTTTACTGATTGAGCGTTCAACATAAATAAAGTAGGCTGTTTTTCAGTTACCAGGGTTGATCACAGTCCTGGCTTTGGCGAACAACCCGCGTGCACCAGCCATCACGGTGCAATGAACGAACCGCCCTGCGGCCCCACCCGGCCCGGAGGCGGACGCCAGTCAACCTATGCACTTGCGAGAATTTTATGGCCCGTTTTGAAACGCAAAAACTCTACATCCACGGCGGCTATGTCGACGCCAGCAGCTCTGACACCTTTGATGCCATCAACCCGGCCACCGGTGAAGTGCTGGCCAAGGTCCAGCGTGCCACGGCCGCCGATGTCGACCGTGCGGTCAAGAGCGCTGCTGAAGGCCAGAAGGTCTGGGCGGCCATGACCCCCGTCGAGCGTTCGCGCATCCTGCGCCGTGCCGTGGACATCCTGCGCGAGCGCAACGATGAACTGGCGCAGCTTGAAACCCTGGACACCGGCAAGGCTTATTCGGAAACCCGCTACGTAGACGTGGTCACCGGCGCCGACGTGCTGGAGTACTACGCCGGCCTGGCCGTGGCCATCGAAGGCGAACAGATCCCGCTGCGCGACAGCTCGTTCGTCTACACCCGCCGCGAGCCGCTGGGCATCACCGCTGGTATCGGTGCCTGGAACTACCCGATCCAGATCGCCTTGTGGAAGTCGGCCCCAGCCCTGGCTGCCGGTAACGCGATGATCTTCAAGCCCAGCGAAGTCACCTCGCTGACCACGCTGAAGCTGGCCGAGATCTTCACCGCCGCCGGCCTGCCCGATGGCGTGTTCAACGTCCTGACCGGCAGCGGCCGCGATGTTGGCAGCGCGCTGACCGAGCACCCGCAGATCGAAAAGATCTCGTTCACCGGCGGCACCAGTACCGGCAAGAAGGTCATGGCCAGCGCCTCGGGCTCAAGCCTCAAGGAAGTGACCATGGAGCTGGGCGGCAAGTCGCCGCTGATCATTTTCGAAGACGCCGACCTGGACAAGGCCGCCGACATCGCGATGATGGCCAACTTCTACAGCTCCGGCCAGGTCTGCACCAACGGCACCCGCGTGTTCATCCCCAATGCCCTCAAGGCCGCTTTTGAAGCCAAGGTGCTGGAGCGCGTCAAGCGCATCCGCATCGGCGACCCGACCGACGAAAACACCAATTTCGGCCCGATGGTCAGCTTCGACCATATGGAAAGCGTGCTGGGCTACATCGCCCAGGGCAAGCAACAGGGCGCACGGCTGCTGTGCGGCGGCGAGCGCCTGACCGAAGGCGCACTGGCCAAGGGCGCCTACATCGCCCCGACCGTGTTCACCGACTGCACCGACGACATGACCATCGTGCGCGAAGAAATCTTCGGCCCGGTCATGAGCATTCTTGGCTACGACAGCGAAGAAGAAGTCGTGCGCCGTGCCAACGACACCGACTACGGCCTGGCTGCCGGCATCGTCACCGAGAACCTGACCCGCGCGCACCGCGTGATCCATCAGCTCGAAGCCGGTATCTGCTGGATCAACACGTGGGGCGAATCGGCCGCGGCCATGCCGGTCGGCGGCTACAAGCAGTCGGGCGTGGGCCGTGAGAACGGCATCCTGTCGCTGGCGCAGTACACCCGGGTCAAGTCGATCCAGGTCGAGCTGGGCGACTACGCCTCGGTGTTCTGACAGCGGCGACGCCTGCGCACATCGCAGGCGCCGCCTGGCGGCATTGCGCCTGAGCCGTGAAAGCGCGGCAACTATTTTTCGCGGCTAAAGCCGCTCCTACGGTCGTTGATGCGACCGTTCAGAGATGAGGACGCATTTCATGTCCCAAGCATTCGATTACATCATCATCGGCGCCGGCTCGGCCGGTAACACCCTGGCCGCGCGCCTGACCGAAGACGCCGGCGTCAGCGTGCTGCTGCTCGAAGCCGGTGGCCCTGACTACCGCCTGGATTTTCGTACCCAGATGCCAGCGGCCCTGGCCTTTCCGCTGCAAGGCCGGCGCTACAACTGGGCCTACGAGACCGACCCGGAACCGCACATGAACAACCGCCGCATGGAGTGCGGTCGCGGCAAGGGCCTGGGTGGTTCGTCGCTGATCAATGGCATGTGCTATATCCGCGGCAACGCCATGGATTTCGACGGCTGGGCCAAGCTGCCCGGCCTTGAAGACTGGGCCTACCCGGACTGCCTGCCGTATTTCCGCAAGGCTGAAACCCGCGACATCGGCCCCGATGACTGGCACGGCGGCCAGGGCCCGGTCAGCGTGACCACGCCCAAGCCCAACAACAACCCGCTGTTTGCCGCCATGGTCGAAGCCGGGGTCCAGGCTGGCTACCCGCGCACCGAAGACCTCAATGGCTACCAGCAGGAAGGTTTCGGTCCGATGGACCGTACCGTCACGCCCAACGGCCGACGCGCCAGTACCGCACGCGGTTACCTGGACACTGCCAAGCAGCGTGACACCCTGACCATCGTCACCCATGCCACCACCGACCGCATTCTGTTCGAAGGCAAGCGCGCCGTGGGCGTCAGCTACCTGGTGGGCAATGCCACCACGCCGACCCAGGCCCGGGCGCGCAAGGAAGTGCTGCTGTGCGCCGGCGCCATCGCCTCGCCGCAGATCCTGCAACGTTCAGGCGTAGGTCCTGCCGAGCTGCTGAACAAGCACCATGTGCCGGTGGTGCATGACCTGCCGGGCGTAGGCGAGAACCTGCAGGACCACCTGGAAATGTACATTCAGTACGCCTGCACCCAGCCGGTGTCGCTGTACCCGTCACTGCTGTGGTGGAACCAGCCGGCCATCGGTGCCGAGTGGCTGTTCAACGGCACCGGCATCGGCGCCAGCAATCAGTTCGAGGCCGGCGGTTTCATCCGCTCGCGTCCCGAGTTCGAATGGCCGAACATCCAGTACCACTTCCTGCCGGTGGCGATCAATTACAACGGCACCAAGGGCGTTCAGGAGCATGGCTTCCAGGCGCACGTCGGCTCCATGCGCTCGCCCAGCCGTGGCCGGGTGCAGATCAAGTCCAAGGACCCGCACGAGCACCCCAGTATCCTGTTCAACTACATGGCGTCGGAGCAGGACTGGCAGGAATTTCGCGATGCGATCCGCATCACTCGCGAAATCATCGCCCAACCGGCGCTGGACCCGTACCGCGGTCGTGAAATCAGTCCGGGCCTGGACGTGAAGACCGACGAGCAGCTCGATGCCTTCGTGCGCGACCATGCCGAAACGGCCTATCACCCGTCCTGCACCTGCAAGATGGGCACCGACCCGCTCGCGGTGGTCGACGGCCAGGGCCGCGTGCACGGTCTGCAAGCACTGCGCGTAGTGGATGCCTCGATCATGCCGGAAATCATCACTGGCAACCTCAACGCCACCACCATCATGATCGCCGAGAAGATCGCCGACCGTATCCGCAACCGCAGCCCGCTGGCGCGCAGCACGGCCAGGTACTTCAAGGCCAACGGCGCGCCGGTACGTCGCAGCGCGATGCGTGCAACCGAGCACACCGAAGGCCTGGAAGCGCCGCAAGCGGCTCCGGTTCAAGCACCGCTGGAGCCGGTGGCGCACTGATAGCCTCTGTTGGCGACCGCGGGTCGCTCCTATGAAAAACCCGTAGGAGCGACCCGCGGTCGCGAATGGCCCGACATCGTGATGGCCTGGCCTGCCATATTCGCTCGACCGGCCCCCATGTTCACGGACCTGCGTGACCCATCCCCTGCTCTTCACATCCAACTTCTCAGGCATTGACTCTAACAACAGACGCCCGAGCCCCTCATGCACCCACACCGCATCCGGCTTCACAACGAGCTGCACGCTCGTCCGTCCATTTATTTCGAAGGCCCGGCCTGTGCCTTTCATGTCGCCTTTGTGCTTGCCGGCGACCTGTGCGAGCCATTGCTCAAGCACCTGACCGGCCAGGACAGCCACCCCGCGCATGGTTTTGTCGACCGTGATCCGGTGCGCTACAAATGGGAGCGCCACGGCGAATTTCTCACTATCAGCGCGGTGCTACCCACCTACGACAGCATCACGCCCTGGCCGGCCTTCCCCTCCCTGTTGACGGATCTGATGGCGCAATATGCCCATTGCGTGATCAACGCCATGCAGGTGCAGGTCATTGAAGAGCGCCCCGAATCATGCGATCTGAGCCGCTACGGTTTCCACGACCCGGCCGGCTCTGCCATCGGCCAGTGCAGCGCCACGCTGTGGAGCGACTTTGTGCTGACACCCGAGGGCGTCTGCCGCCTGGTGCTGGTCAATCGCTCGCTCAACGCCTACCGGCTGGGGCGCATGGTACGCCGGGTGCTGGAACTGGAGACCTACCGCATGATGGCCTTGCTCGCCCTGCCCCAGGCCCAGGCGCTGGGGGTCGAGCTGGACCGTTTCGAAGAACGGTTGTCGAACCTGACCCAGCGCACCGCGCAATTGAGCCAGGGCGAAACCCGGCTATTGCTTGACGACATTGCCAGGCTTTCGACACACATCACACACTGCACCGTCAGCAACCAGCAACGCCTGGCCGCCACCGCTGCCTATGCCAACCTGGTGGATGAGCGCATTGCCGAGCTGCGCGAAACCCATGCCGGCGATTGCCAGCGCCTGGGTGTGTTCATTGAGCGCCGCTTTCGGCCCTCGGTGCGTTACTGCGCCGTGGTGCGCGAACGCCTGGCGCAACTGGCACAGGGCGTGGCGCGCTTGAGCGACCTGCTGCAGGCGCGCGCCCAGGTCGAGCTGGAAGAACAGAACGGTCAGATCCTGCGCAGCCTCAATCGCCGTGCCGACACCCAGATAAGAATCCAGAAAGCCGTCGAGGGCGTTTCGGTGATTGCCATCACCTATTACCTGCTCAGCCTGCTCAAGCTGATTTACCAGGGCGGCGAGGCGCTGGGCGTGGAATTGTCCGCGCAACTGGCCGTGCTGGCCTGCATCCCGGTGACCCTGGCCGTGCTCTGGCACAGCCGGCGCAAGATCAGGGACACCGCCTGAACCGCCCCCGGCCCAACCACAGGACCGGCAACACCGGCTTGCGCCCTAAGACGCATTGGATATTCGATTGACGCTGGTGATGCGTCCGTTCCAGATCATCTCGTAATGCGCGCTCTGGTGAATGGCGGTCACCGGGCGTGGCGTCATCAGGGCCCAGCACAGGTTGCCTGGCGAACGTACCGAGCAATAACGCAGGCCGACACCGTCTTGATGCTTGATGGCCGCGCCCAGTTGACGGGAATGGCTGTAATTATCGGGTGCATGAATCGGATGTGACAGCGACAAGGCGGCAGCATCACGCACGCCGGCCTCGTTGAAATGGCACACCAGGGCCCGAAACACAAAGCGCTCGTAGCTCAGCTGCGGCACCTTCGACCAGTAATGCTGTTGATGGTGATGCACTTCGGCCACGGCTGTTTCGACGGTGTCGGCCACATACAACACACCAAATTGCCCATCGCTGAAGCGTGAACCGTCCGGGTTGACGTGGGTAAAGGGTGCGGCCGCGTAGGAGCAACCGGCGATGCCGAAAGGAACCTCGCGCAGTGCGATCAGCTCGATACGCCCGACTTCATTGAGCAGCCTGGGGTTGGTCAGCGCCTGGATCTGATACAGCGCCTCGAACTCGGCGGCATCGGCCACGTCGTTGAACAGGTCGATGGGCGGGAAGCGCGAATTGACCAGCCGGTGCGCCTGCACCGCTTGGCCCGGCCGTTCGGCCAACTCGACAGGACTCACCATTGCGCGCCCCGCAAGGCATCGATGCGCCGGAAGGTCTCGTACAGCGATATGAAATCGCCCTGGGCCATGATCTCCAGTGGCGTACGTCCATTGAAGAATTCATTGTGATTGGCCAGCGATGCGAAGCCGTAGACATTCTCGGGATTGTCGAAAATCGTGCGCAGTGCCGCATGAATGTTCAGCACGAAACTGATGCGGTGCATCTGGTCCATGTCCAGGCTCACTGACCAGCCAGCATCGTCCTGCCGAGCGCGGGTATAGGTACTGCGCGAGATTCGCAGGATGCGACAGGCCTGCTCGGTCGAGGCCTGCCACTTGTCGAGTATGCGCAAGGCGGCCCGCAGGCCGGTGACGCTTTGGGTCTTGCTGAAGGTGGCGGCTTGGGCCAGAACGGTCATGATGCACCTCAAATAATGAATCTGTAGATTCAAATGTAGCACATATAATTCTACAGACCCAAATTAGAACACCTTTTCAAGCTTGGGTCCCTATGTAACCAGACCCGGGCTTGATCAGTGACCGTGCTGTTGTCCGGTTCGCCACCGGTCCCTATCTTGTGCCGTTCCAGCATCCACTGTTATCCAGGGTCAGGCCGCACAGCACCGATCGTGGACAGGCGTCGCTCTAAGCTCATTCCAAATAATTATTGGAATGAGCTTTTTTATAACCTCAATATCCACCCAACGAGTGACCGTCCTCTCGGACACTTGAATTCAGCGCGCCCCTGCCGCGCCAACCTGCCCCCTCAGATCAAGAAGAATCGTCATGGCTCATAAAGCGTTCGTTCGTCCTTTGCTCACCGTGCTGGCGGCGTCCCTGCTGACCTTCAATGTCCAGGCTGCGCCCCTGATCATCGGTTACCAGACCGGTGTCGATCCCAGCAAGGTCGCACAGGCCGACGGTACCTACGAAAAGGCCATTGGCGAGACAATCGACTGGCGTCGCTTCAACAGCGGTCCGGAAGTGGTGACCGCGCTGGCCTCGGGCGACGTGCAGATCGGCAATCTGGGCTCCAGCCCACTGGCCGCGGCGGCCTCGCGCAAGGTGCCGATCGTGGCATTCATCGTCGCGGCGCAGATCAATTCCGCTGAGGCGCTGGTGGTGCGTGACGGCAGTGGCATCGTCAATCCGCAAGACCTGGTCGGCAAGACCATCGCCACGCCCTTCGTGTCCACCTCGCACTACAGCCTGCTGGGCGCACTCAAGCAATGGGGCCTGGAAGGCAAGGTCAAGGTGGTCAACCTGCAACCGCTGCAGATCGCCGCCGCCTGGAAGCGTGGCGACATCGATGGTGCCTTTGTCTGGTCGCCGGCGCTGGGCGAGATCCGCAAGACCGGCAAGGTGCTGACCGACGCCGCCGAAGTGGGCCGTTGGGGCGCGCCGACCTTCGAGGTCTGGGTCGCGCGCAAAGACTACGCCGAGAAGCACCCACAGGTGATTGCGCAGTTCGCCAAGGTCACCCTGGACGCGTTCGCTGACTACGCCGCGCACAAGGCGCAGTGGACAGCCGATTCCGAGCAAGTGAAGAAAATCGCCAGACTGACGGGTTCCAATGCCCAAGACGTGCCTGATCTGCTGGCCGGCTCCGATTACCCGGATACCCAGGCGCAGCGTTCCAGCGCCCTGCTCGACGGCGGCACCGCCACCGCCATCCACAAGACCGCCAGCTTCCTCAAGGAGCAAGGCAAGGTCGAGACCGTGTTGAGCGACTACAGCCCGTACGTCAGCGCCCAGTACATCAAGCACTGATTCCACAGCAGGAGACCACCGCCGCCCTGGCGCGCCGCACACAAGAGACCGTTGTAGGAGCGCGCTCTGCCCGCGACCGAGTGCGTTAGCGCTCGCAAAATCTCGGAAACGCCACGCATTTACGACTGCTAACCCATCAGGGATTTATGAAACGCCGCAATTTTACGACTGCTAACCCATCAGGGATTTATGAAACGCCGCAATTTTACGACTGCTACGCAGCCGGTCGCGGGCAGAGCGCGCTCCTACAGGGGGTGAATTTAATATTCAATTAAATCAGTTAGTTATTTTTTGATGACAGGCCGCGTACTCAAGGCCGCTGCAGCAACATCATTCTGGAGACAAAGCCCATGGCTCTGTTGCAACTGGAGCGCGTCAGCGCTCGTTACCCCGGCGCCGCCGAGCCGGTGCTGGCCGATATTTCACTGACCCTGGGGCCTGGGCAACTGCTGGTGGCCCTGGGGCCGTCGGGCAGTGGCAAGACGTCGCTGTTGAACCTGATCGCCGGCTTCGTCGCCCCCGACAGCGGGCGTATCACTCTGGACGGCGTGCCGGTGCGTGGCCCGAGTGCCGAGCGCGGCGTGGTGTTTCAGGACGACGCCCTGCTGCCCTGGCTGAACGTGCTCGACAACGCAGGCTTTGGCCTGCAACTGGCCGGGGTCGAACGGCGACTGCGCGAACAGACCGCCCGCGAGATGCTTGCCCTGGTGGACCTGGCCGGCTTCGAAGACCGGCCGATCTGGCAACTGTCCGGCGGCCAGCGCCAGCGTGTGGGCCTGGCCCGTGCCCTGGCCGCCGATCCGCGGGTGCTGCTGATGGATGAGCCGTTCGGCGCGCTGGACGCCTTTACCCGCGAGCAGGTCCAGGAACTGTTGCTGCAGGTGTGGCAGCGCACCCGCAAGCCGGTGTTGCTGATCACCCACGACATCGAAGAGGCCGTATTCCTGGCCACTGACCTGATCCTGCTGGCGCCCTCGCCCGGCCGGATCGACGAGCACCTCAGGCTGGACTTCGGCCAGCGCTACGCGGCCGGCGAATCGGCGCGGGCCATCAAGTCTGATCCTGCCTTCATTGCCACCCGCGAGCACGTGCTGCAGCGGGTATTTTCCCAACGCCGCGTCGATGCGCGCAAGGAGCCCGCATGAGCGACGTCCAGATCAGCCGGGCTGACCTTGCCCCCCTCGACCGCCAGGATCCAACCACCCTGCGCAGGCCCGGCGGGCTCGGCACGCGTACCATCAGCAGCCTGACCTTCGTCACCGTGTTGGCGCTGTGGTGGGCCATCACCGCCACCGGGCTGATCGAGCCGCTGTTTTTGCCACCCCCGTCGGCGGTGCTGCAAAAAGCCTGGCTGCTGGTCACCGACGGCTACATGGAATCGACCCTCTGGCAACACCTGGGTGCCAGCCTGCAACGCATTGGCCTGGCCTTGGTGGCGGCGATCATCTTCGCGGTGCCGGTGGGCATTGCCATCGGCCATAACCGCATTGCCCAGGGCATTCTCGACCCGCTGATCGAATTTTATCGGCCGATCCCGCCGCTGGCCTACCTGCCGCTGATCGTGATCTGGTGCGGCATCGGCGAGCTGTCCAAGGCCTTGCTGATCTACCTGGCGATCTTCGCCCCCATTGCCATTGCCACCGCCACCGGCGTGCGCAATGTCGACCAGGCGAAAATCCGTGCGGCCCAGTCGCTGGGGGCCACACGCCGCCAGTTGATCCGCCATGTCATCGTACCTGGCGCCTTGCCGGACATCCTGATCGGCATTCGCATCGGCCTGGGGGTCGGCTGGTCGACCCTGGTGGCCGCCGAGCTGATCGCCGCCACCAGCGGCCTGGGCTTCATGGTCCAGTCGGCGGCGCAGTTTCTGGTCACCGATGTGGTGGTGCTGGGCATCCTGGTCATCGCCCTGGTGGCGTTTGCCATGGAACTGGGCCTGCGCGCCCTGCAACGCAAACTGGTGCCCTGGCACGGCCGCTCACATTAAGAGATGACTTAATGAGCCTGCATATCACCCCTGTCAGTCCGGCGTTGGGCGCCCGCATCGAAGGCGTCGACCTCAGCCAGCCTCTGAGCGCTGCGCATCACGCGCAATTGCACCAGGCGCTGCTCGACCATCAGGTGCTGTTCTTTCGCAACCAGCCGCTGACACCGGCGCAACAAGCGCGGCTGGCGGCGCATTTCGGTGACCTGCACATCCACCCGATCTACCCCAATGTGCCGGAGCAGCCTGAGGTGCTGATTCTCGACACCGCAGTAACCGACCTGCGCGACAACGCCCTGTGGCATTCAGACGTGAGTTTTCTTGAAACGCCGGCGCTGGGCGCGGTACTCAGCGCCAAACAGGTGCCACCCTACGGCGGCGACACGCTGTGGGCCAGCAGCAGCGCAACTTATGCGGCGCTGTCCGAGCCGCTCAAACGCCTGCTCGACGGCCTGAGCGCCACCCACGACCTGAACAAATCGTTTCCCGAATCACGTTTTGCCGTGACCGAGCAGGACAAGGCCCGCTTCAAAGAGGCCAGGCGCCGACATCCGCCGCGCAGCCATCCGGTGGTGCGCACCCACCCGGTGACCGGGCGCAAGGGCCTGTTCGTCAACGAGGGTTTTACCACGTGCATCAACGAACTGCCCGAAGCAGAAAGCGACGCCATTCTCAGGCTGTTGTTCAGCCACTCGACCCAACCGCAATTTACCGTGCGCTGGCAGTGGCAACAGGACGATGTCGCGTTCTGGGATAACCGCATTACCCAGCATTTCGCCATCGACGACTATCGCCCCCAGCGGCGCATCATGCACCGGGCCACCATTCTGGGCGATGCCCCGTATTGAGCACTTAGTGCGTGTGGTTGGCTGGCAGGCGCCGATCCTGGTCAACCTGTACAGGTTCGAATCTGCACTTGCCTGATCTTGAAACAACACGCACCTGGCCTGCCCTGACAATAAGTCCCACAGACTCTTGTAATAAACCAAGTCCCTGACCCTGATGAAAAGACTCAATGACTCGGTAATGACAGGCTGCGCACAGCCCACCCTCTGCTTGACTGTTCAAACGCGCACTGATCACACGTTATAACCAAAGTAATAATCCATTGGGATATATCCAGCCTGGCGCCTTTAAGTGTACGGCACATCAGACAGGCCACGCCTTTGCAAAGAGTCGGCAACCTCTTCATTCCTTTATTGACTGCGTGGTCTACCGCCCCTAAGACGGCACCCTTACCTACGTATTAATCCCTTAATCGATTCATCCAGAGTTGGCGTTCAATTGGATAATAACCCGACGAACGGTTAACAGTATATCAAGAGGCCATTAAGCCCCCATGTTTGCGGACCGTTACGCTTACAGCCTCTGCAACTTAACAGCCTCTCTTCATTCACCGGGTGAAACGCGTTAGGACTAAATGAAGTTCCGTTGCTATACCAAAGCCATCCAGACGTTATCGAACACCCCTTGTGGTCAGGGAATTCACACAAGCGTTCGCCAGGCTCAGGCAAGTTCTGCACGGCCGGGAATGCTGGATAAGGGTTGAAGCCTGGCCACAGGGGTACACGGGGAATAGGCAGGAGCCATCATGGACAACATCGTAGTCGCCGATAAAGCCACATCCGAGATTTCCGCCAGGGAATGGGGCAGTTTTCAACTGGCAAAGCCAGGCGTGGTGCAGATGCCCGTGGCGCCGTCACAGATCGCGACAGTCAACCGCAACGGCCAGGACCTGCTGGTGACGCTCAAGTCCGGTGAAAAGATCACCATCAGCAATTTTTTCGCGACCACCGCCGAAGGCGTGCAGAGCGACATCGTCTTCGTCGGTGAAGACGGCGCCCTGTGGCAAGCCCAGTACAGTGCCGACGCCTTCAATGGCTTCACCTTTGCCGAAGTCGCCTCCATCGACACCCTGATTGCCGACGCCGGCATTGTTGGCGGCGCAACCCAGACCTTCGCCTTTGCCGGCCTTGGCCTGCTGGGGGCCGGCGGGGCTGCCGCCGCCGCAGGTGGTGCAGGCGGCGGTGGTGGCGGCGGTAGCGATGCCCCCACCGCACCTGACGCGCCCGCCAACCTCGGCCTGTCGACTGACGGCCTGACGCTCAACGGCACCGGCACGCCGGGCGCCACGGTCAACGTGCGCGACCCCAATGGCACGGTGGTGGGCAGCACGGTGGTGGGCCCGGACGGTAACTTCTCAGTGCCGCTGGACACCCCACTGAACAATGGCGAGCCGCTGGTAGTCGATCAGACCGACCCCAACGGCAACACCTCTGGCGGCACGCCGATCAACGCCCCGGACACCCGTGCGCCCCTGGCGCCGGCCAACTTGCAGGTCAGTAACGATGGCCTGACCCTGACCGGCATCGGTGAAGCCGGTGCCACCGTCACCGTGCGCGATGCCAATGGCAATGTGCTGGGCACCGCTGTAGTCGGGGCTGACGGCACGTTCAGCGTACCGCTGGGCAGTGCCCAGCTTGACGGCCAGGTCCTGAATGTCGACCAGGCCGATGCCGCTGGCAATGTCTCGCCAGAGGCCACCGTCACCGCCCTCGACAGCACAGCCCCTGGCGCCCCGGCCAATCTGCAGGTCAGCGCCGATGGCCTGGCCCTGACCGGGACAGGCGAGGCCGGGGCCACCGTCACCGTCCGCGGTGCCGATGGCGCGCTGCTCGGCACGGCCATCGTTGCGGCCAATGGTACGTTCAGCGTGGTACTGGGCAGTGCACAACTGGACGGCCAGACCCTGAGCGTGGTGCAGACTGATACCGCCGGCAACGTGTCACCCGCTGCCTCGACCAGTGCACCGGATGGCAATGATGCGCCAGGGGCGCCCAGCAACCTGCAACTGAGTGCTGACGGCCTGACCCTGAGCGGTCGCGGCGAAGCCGGCGCCACGGTCACGGTGCGCGGTGCCAATGGCGCCGTCCTGGGCACCGCCGTCGTGGCGGCCAATGGCACCTTCAGCCTGACCCTGGGCAGCGCCCAACTGAACGGCGAAACCCTGAGTGTGGTGCAAGGCAACGCGGATGGCACCTCACCGGTGGCGTCCCTGACCGCCGCCGACGTCACGGCCCCTGCCGCGCCGACCAACCTGCTGGTCAGTGCCGACGGCCTGACCCTGACCGGCCGTGGCGAAGCCGGCGCCACCGTGACCGTGCGCGCCGCCGACGGCAGTGTGCTGGGCAGTGCGGTGGTGGCCGCGAATGGCACGTTCAGCCTGAGCCTGGGCAGCGCACAGACTGACGGCCAGGTGCTGTCCGTCAGCCAGAGCGATGCCGCTGGCAACCTCTCGCCTGTCACGGCTGCCATCGCGCCTGAGGGGGTCAATGCGCCGTCGGCCCCCGCCGCCCTGCAATTGAGTGCCGACGGGCTGACCTTGACCGGCACCGGCCAGCCTGGTGCTACGGTCACCGTGCGCAACGCCGATGGCAGCGTGCTGGGCAGCGCCGTGGTCAGCGCCGACGGGGCCTTCAGCCTGACCTTGAGCAGCGCACAGATCAATGGCGAAACCCTGTCCGTCGTACAGAGCGACGCGTTTGGCAACAGTTCACCCTCTACCTCCCTGACCGCCGCCGATATCACCGCTCCTGTAGCGCCCGCCAATCTGCTGGTCAGCGCTGACGGCCTGACCCTCACCGGCTCCGGCGAAGCCGGCGCCACCGTGACCGTGCGCGCCGCTGACGGCAGTGTGCTGGGCAGTGCGGTGGTAGCCGCCGATGGCACGTTCAGCCTTACGCTGGGCACCGCACAAACGGACGGACAGCTCCTGACGGTCAGCCAGAGTGACGCCGCCGGCAACCTCTCGCCCTCGACCTCCACCACAGCACCGGATGGCGTGGACGCGCCTTTTGCACCAAGCGGTCTACAACTCAGCGCCGACGGCCTGACCCTGACCGGCAGCGGTGAAGCCGGCGCCACCGTGACCGTACGCGATGCCAACGGCGCCACCCTCGGCACCGCCATCGTGGCCGCCGACGGCACCTTCAGCCTCACCCTGACCAGCGCCCAGTTGAACGGCGAAACCCTCAGCGTCGTGCAAGCCGATGCCAACGGCACCTCGCCATCGACCTCCTTGACCGTGCCCGATGTCAGCGCACCACCCCCCCCGACCGGCCTGTTGTTCAATGCCGCCGGCAGCCAGCTCAACGGCCAGGCCGAGGCCGGCTCGACCGTGCTGGTGCGCAGCGCCGACGGGACGTTGTTGGGCAGTGCGGTGGTGGCCACCGACGGCAGCTTCAGTGTGACGCTGGTCCCGGCATTGGCCGACGGTGAAGGGGTAAACGTGTCGGCGCGCGATCCGGCCGGCAATGTTTCGCCCATCAGCAGCGTTACCGCCCCTGACCTTCCAGGCGACACCACGCCGCCTGCGACGGCGACCGACCTGGCGCTCAATGCCAATGGCACCGTATTGACCGGACGCGGCGAGGCCGGCGCCCAAGTGGCGGTCACCAATGCCGCCGGTACCTTGCTCGGCAGCGGCCTGGTCGGCGTCGACGGCACTTTCAGCCTCACCCTCAACCCGGCCCAGGATGATGGGCAGGCGCTGGGCGTGGTGCTCACCGACGCCGCCGGCAATGCGTCACCCACGGCCACAGTGACTGCACCGGACCTGGGCCAGATCGACCCACCGGTCGATCTGGCCGTGTCTGCCGACGGCCTGTTCCTGACCGGCCGCGCCTTTGCCGGCCTGCGCATCTTTGTGCGCAGCGCCTCGGGGCTGATGCTGGGGTCTTCCACCGTCGAGGCCGACGGCACCTTCAGCGTGGCCCTGACGCCGGGGCAGGTCAACGGCGAGCAACTGGACGTCACCGCCGCCGATGCCTCAGGCAACAGCGCGCCGAACGTGACCGTGATGGCACCGGACATGACCGCACCGGCCGCGGTGACCGCCCTGGTGGTCAGCCCTGACGGCAGCAACGTGGCCGGCAAGGGCCAGGCCGGCGCCACCGTGACGGTGCGTGACGCCAACGGCAACACCCTGGCCAGCGGCGTGGTCGCGGCCAACGGCAGTTTTGTGCTCACGCTCAACCCGGCCGTGGCCGGGAACAGCGTGCTGTCGCTCAGCCAGGTCGATGGCTCGGGCCTGGAGTCGCCGGTCAGCAACGTGACCGTACCGGATGCCAGCGGTCCTGTGCCGCCCGACTCGGCCATCCTCGACCCTACCGGCACGGTGGTCAGCGGTATCGGGGTGGCCGGCACCACCGTCGAAGTGCGTGATGCCAATGGCAACGTGCTGGGCAGCACCGTGGTGGCCGCCAATGGCAGCTTTACCGTACCGCTGAGCGCGCCTCAAGCCAACGGCGAAGTCATTGAGGTCGTGGTCATCGCGGGCGACGGACGCGAATCGATCCCGACCTTGATCACAGCGCCAGACACCACGGCTCCGGTACAACCGGACAGCCTGGTCATCAATCCCGATGGTCTGGTGATCAGTGGCCGCGGCGAACCAGGGGCCACCGTCACCGTGCGTGATGCCGACGGCAACCTGCTCGGCTCCGGCACCGTGGGGGCTACCGGCAGTTTCTCGGTGCCGCTGGCCAGTGCCCAGAATCAGGGCCAGGTGCTGCAAGTGACACTGAGCGATGCGCAAGGCAATACCTCCGTACCCGCCAGCCTGACCGCACCGGACCTGCAAGCGCCATTGCAACCGGCCAGTCTCGCCCTGGATGCCACGGGCACCGTGCTCAGCGGGACCGGCCGGGCCGGCTCGACCATCACCGTGACCGACCAGGACAATAACGTGCTGGGCACCGCCGTGGTCGGCGCCAATGGCCTGTTCAGCGTGACCCTGGCCAGCGTGCAGAATAACGGCCAGGTGCTTGAAGTGACGGCGGTATCGGCAACTGGCGAAAGCGCCACGCCCGTGGATTTCGCCGTACCGGACACCCTGGCACCGCAACCGGTCACCGACCTTTCGCTTAATGCCAATCGCACGCAACTGAGCGGTGAAGGTGAAGCCGGCGCACGGGTGACCGTGCGCAATGCCAGCGGCACCGTACTGGGCACGGCGCGGGTGGCTGCCGATGGCTCGTTCAGCGTCGCCCTGTCGCCGGCGCCGGATGCCAGCGAAGTCCTGCAAGTGGTGCAGGCCGATGCCGCCGGGAATCTATCGGACCCGGTCAATACCGTACCGATGGACACCATCGCGCCCGATCCGCTGAGCAACCTGGCGATTTCTGCCAACGGCAGCGTGGTCAGCGGCAACGGCGAAATTGGCGCCCGGGTGCTGGTCTTCGACGCCGCCGGCATGCAGATCGGCAACGGCCTGGTAGGCCTCAATGGCCGCTTCGAAATCACCCTGACCACCGCACAAGACAATGGTCAGGCCCTGACCCTGACGCAAACCGATGCGGCCAACAATACCTCGCCGGTCGCCAACCTCGATGCGCCGGACATTCAGCCACCGTCAGCGCCGGCCAATCTGTTGCTGGCCGCGAACGGCTTGACCCTGACCGGCAGCGGCGAGGCCGGTGCGACGATCAGTGTACGCGATGCGACCGGCGCTGAAATCGGCACGGCCACGGTGGCCGCCAATGGCACCTTCAGCCTGACGCTGACCAGCGCCCAGCTCAATGGCCAGAACCTGAGTGTGCTCCAGACCGACAGCGGCAATAACGCCTCGTCGGCCACCGCGCTGATCGCTGCGGACAGCACCGCCCCGCTGGCGGCGACCAACCTGGTAATCAGTGCCAATGGCGCGACCCTGACCGGCACCGGTGAAGCCGGCACCACGGTCAAGGTGACCGGTGTCGGCGGCGTGGCGCTCGGCGCTGCCGTGGTCGCGGCCAATGGCAGTTTCACGGTGACTCTGGTGCCGGCGCAGATTGACGGGCAACAGCTCAGCGTCACGTTGACCGACGGTGGCCCTAATGTGTCACCGGCCCAGACCGTTGCTGCCCCCACCCTGGGCGTACTGCCCCAGCCTGACAACCTGGCCATCGATGCCGACGGCCTGACCCTGACCGGTACGGCGCAAGCCGGCACCACCGTGCAGGTGTATGCCGCCGACGGCCGCTCGCTGGGTAGCAGCGTGGTGCTGCCGGATGGCACCTTCAGCGTGGTGCTGGGCAGCACGCAGCTCAATGGTCAGGTGCTGGAACTGGTCGTGCGCGACGACAGCGGTCGCAGCTCGCTGCCTGTGCAATACAACGCGCCGGACAGCACCCCACCGGCGGCGGTCGCCAACCTGGTGATCAGCCCGGATGGCCTGACCGTGGCCGGCACCGGCGAGGCCGGTTCGATGGTCACGGTGACCCGTAACGGCACCCCGCTGGGCACGGTCACGGTCGGCAGTGACGGCGTGTTTACCCTGTCACTGAACAGCGCCGCCCTGACCGGCGACAGCTTGAGCGTGGTGGCCCGCGATGCGGTCGGCAATGCAGCACCCGCCGTGCTGCTGGCCGGCCCGGACGCCAACAGCGTGGCCAGCCCCACCGGCCTGCTGCTGTCGGCCGATGGCCTGACCCTGACCGGCCTGGCAGCCGTCGGCAGCGTGGTGCGGGTCAGCGGCAGCGGTGGCACCCTGCTCGGCACCTCGACCGTGGTCGGCGCTGATGGCACATTCAGCGTGAGCCTGGCCCAGGCACAGACCAATGGCCAGACCCTGTATGCCAGCGCCAGTGCCGGTGGCCAGAATTCAGTACCGGCCCTCTTGCTGGCGGCCGACACCACCGCACCTGACGCCCCGACCAACCTGGTGGTCAATGCCGATGGCAGCTTCCTGACCGGTCGTGCCGAAGCCGGCGCCAGCCTCACGGTGCGCGGCCCGGATGGCAGCGTGCTGGGCACGGCCACGGCCAGCAGCACCGGCACCTTTATCGTGACCCTCAGCCCGGCACCGTTGAACGCACAATTGCTGTCGGTCACCCAGACCGACGGTGGCAATAACACCTCGCCTTCGGCCACCGTCAATGCCCCTGACCTGCAAGCCCCTGCCGCCCCGACCGAGCTGGCGATCAACGCCGCCGGCACCGTGGTCAGCGGCAAGGGTGAAGCCGGCGCCACCGTGCAGGTTCGCGATGCCAGCGGTGCGCTGCTGGCCAGCGGCATGGTCGATGGCAGCGGCCACTTCCAGGTCAGCCTGGCGCAACCGCAACTGACCGGTGCCGCCTTGCAGGTGCAGTTGACCGATGCGGCCAGCCAAAGCTCACCGGCCACCCGCCTGCCGACGGTGGACCGTACCCCGCCCGCGCCGGTCAGCGACCTGAGCCTGAGCGCCGATGCCACCACCCTGGCCGGCAGGGGTGAGGCCGGCGCGACCGTGCAGGTGCGCGACGCCAACGACACCTTGCTGGGCAGCACGACCGTGGCCGCCAATGGCACGTTCAGCGTTACCCTTGTTCCGGCCCCGACCAATGGCCAGACCCTGGAAGTCGTCCAGGTCGATGTCGCCGGCAATACCTCGCCGCAGGTCAATCTCAACGCCCCGGACATCAGCCCACCCGCCGCCCTGGCCAATGTCGTCATCAATGCCGACGGCCTGACCGTGACCGGCAATGGCGAACCAGGCGCCACGGTGTTTGTGCGTAGCGTCGGCGGCACGGTGCTGGGCAGTGCCCTGGTCGGCGCCAATGGCGGGTTCAGCGTGACCCTGAGCGGCGCGCAGTTGAACGCCCAGTTGCTGACCGTCAATCAGGAAGACCCACCCGGCAACGAAGGCCCGTCGGTCAACGTCACGGCACCTGACATCACGCCACCGGCCACCCCGGACCAACTGCTGCTCAACGCCACCGGCCTGCAGGTGACCGGTCGCGGCGAAGCCGGCAGCACGATCACCGTCAGCGACGCCAACGGCCGGCTGCTCGGCACCGGCACGGTGGGCGCCAATGGCCTGTTCCAATTGACCCTGAGCGAAGCGCAACTCAACGCCCAGACCCTGAGCGTCAACGCTCGCGACACCGCCGGCAATACCTCAGGCAGCGCCAGCCTGCTGGCCGCCGACCTGACGCCACCGGCGGCCGTTACGGCGCTGGCCGTGGCCGCCAATGGCGCCACGCTGACCGGGCTGGGCGAAGCCGGCGCCGAGGTCACGGTGACCAACGCCAGCGGCACGGTGCTGGGCACCGCCGTCGTGGCTGCCAATGGCACGTTCAGCGTGACCCTGAGCCCGGCAGCCAACACCGGCAGCATACTGGCCGTGATCCAGAGCGATGAGGCCGGCAATGACTCGCTCAGCGCCAATGTCATCGCGCCCGGCAACCTGGCGCCCGAGACTCCGGACAACCTGAGCCTGAGCGCCGATGGCCTGAGCCTGAGCGGTACCGGCACCATCGGGTCCACCGTGGTCGTGCTCAGCCTGAACGGCCAGGTGCTGGGCACCGCGCTGGTCGCTGCCAATGGCAGTTTCAATGTCAACCTGGCCATGGCCCAGCTCAACGGCGAAGTCCTGAGCGTCTCGGCCACCAACAATAACGGCTACAGCTCTCTGCCAGCGCAGCTGCTGGCGGCAGACGTCAAGGCACCGGATGCACTGACCGATTATCGGTTGTCGGCCGATGGCCTGACCGTCACCGGACGCGGTGAAGCCGGGGCCACCGTGACGGTCAGCGCCGCCAATGGTGCCGACCTGGGCACGGCCGTAGTGGCCGCCAACGGCACCTTCAGCGCCACCCTGTCGCAGCCGCAACTCAATGGCCAGGTCCTGAACCTGACCCAGACCGATGCGGCGCAGAACGAATCGGTGGCGGTCAGCCTGATTGCTGCCGACCGCATCGCACCGCTGATCGCCACTGGCCTGGCGCTGGACAGCACCGGAACCCGGTTGTCCGGCCTGGGTGAGGCCGGCGCCACTGTCACCGTGACCAACGGTGCCGGCACTGTGCTGGGCACCGACGTGGTGCGTGTCGACGGCACCTTCCAGGTCACCCTCGCGACGCCACAACTCAATGGCCAACCCCTGGCCATCAGCCTGGCGGACGCCGCCGGCAACGTATCGCCGGTGGCCGGCCTGGTCGCGCCAGACCGCACCGCCCCGTTGAGCCTGACTGACCTGCTGTTTGCCGGTGACGGGGTGACCATCACCGGGCGCGGCGAAGCCGGGGCCACCGTGCGGGTCGGCAACAGCCTCGACAGCGTGGTGGTCAGCCCGACCGGCGCCTTTACCCTGGTGCTCGGTACACCGCTGCTCAACGGCCAGACGATCAGCCTGATCCAGGTCGACGGCAGCGGCAATGTCTCGCCCGCCATCAGCCTGCTCGCACCGGACAGCACCGCCCCGCTGGCCCTGCAAAATGTCCTGGCCGACCCGACCGGCACATGGGTGACCGGCAGCGGTGAGGCCGGCGCCACCGTAATTGTGCGCAATGCCGGTGGTGTCGAACTGGGCCAGGCCACGGTGATGGACGATGGCTCGTTCAGCGTGGCCTTGAGCCCTGCGCAGATCAATGTCCAGGCCCTGAGCGTCCAGCAGATCGACCTGGCCGGCAACCTGAGCCCGATCAGCATCGTGTCAGCACCGGACCTGACGCCACCGGCAGTGGCTACAGGCGCAATCAATGCCGCCGGCAGCCTGATCAGCGGGATCGCCGAAGCCGGCGCCACCGTGCGGGTCAGCCGCAGCGACGGCACCCTGGTCGGCACAGTAACCACCAATCCTGACGGCACTTTCTTACTGGTGCTCAATCCCCCGCTGGTCAACAAAGAAGCGCTGCACGTGGTGGTGATCGACACGGCGCAAAACCTGTCGCCGGTGCTCAGCCTCACCGCACCGGACCTCACCCCGCCGGCAGCCGTCGCCAACCTGCAGGTCAACGCCCAGGGCAACCAGCTCACCGGTACGGGTGAAGCCGGCGCCACGGTCACGGTCCTCAGTGGCAACGTCAGCCTGGGCACAGCAGTGGTTGCCAGCGACGGCACCTTCACCGTGGCCCTGAACACCCCGCAACTGAACGGCCAGGTCCTGACCGTGCAGCAGACCGATGCGGCCGGTAATCCGTCGCTGTCGGTGACCACCCCGGCACCCGACACCACCGCACCCAACGCACCAGGCGCCTTCGCGCTGCTCAACGCTGGCCTGACCCTGACCGGCACAGGTGAGGCCGGCGCCAGCGTGACCGTGCGCAATGCCGACCAGACCGTACTGGGCGTCGGCACCGTGGCCAGCAACGGCACGTTCAGCATCGACCTCAGTGCACCACAGCTCGATGGCGAACGGCTGAGCATTCGCCAGACCGATGCAGCAGGCAATGCCTCGGCCAATGCCCTTTTCACAGCCACGGATATCACCGCCCCCGACGCCGTCGCCAACCTGGCGCTGAGCCTCGATGGCCGGGTACTGACCGGCACCGGTGAAGCCGGCGCCACGGTGCAGGTCTCGGTGGCCGGCAGCGCGCTGGGCGCCCCTGTGCTGGTCGGCAGCGAGGGTACGTTCAGCGTCAACCTGGGCACCCCTCAGCTCAACGGCCAAGTGCTCAGTGTCGTGCAGACCGATACCAGCGGCTCCAACCAGCCTTCACCGGCGGTGACCCTGAACGCGCCAGACATTACCGCGCCAGACCTGGTCATCGTCGGCTTGCCGACCGCCAGCACCCTCAGCGTCAACGCTGAAATCGGCAGTACCGTCACCGTCCGGGCCGCCGATGGCAGCCTGCTGGGCACCGCCGTAATCACCCTGCCCGGCACAACGGTCATCGCCCTCAATACCCCGCAGATCACCGGTGCGCCCTTGACTGTGGTGGCCAGCGACTCCCTCGGTAACGCCACCACCCTGATCGTCGATTCGCTCGACACCACCCCCCCGCCATTACTCAGCAACGTGGCGCTCAACTCGACCTACACCGAGCTTTCAGGCCTGGGCGAGGCAGGCGCCACCGTAACCGTGACCCGCGGTGGCACGGCCATCGGCACCGCCGTGGTTGCCGCCGACGGCACCTTCACCGTTACCTTCGACACACCGGTGGTGGCCTTGCAACTGCTCACCATTACCCAGGCCGACACCGCACCGACGCCCAATGTGTCGTTGCCGGTCACGCTGGTCGTACCGCTGTTGCCGCCTCCGGACGCGCCGATCAACGTGGTGCTGTCGGCCGACGGCAACACCGTGACTGGCCAGGGCACGGCCGGGCTGACGGTCAAAGTCAACGCGGCGGACGGCACCGTGCTGGGCACCACGACGGTGCTGCCGGACAACAGCTTCAGCGTCACCCTGAATCAGACGCAGACCAACGGTGAGCAGATAAAAGTCACGACCTCCGCGCTGATCGGAGGCGACTCCAGCCCGGTGTTCGTCACCGCAACAGACACCACGGCCCCGGATCCACTGGCCAACGTGGCGCTCAACCCGGCCGGTACGGTGGTGACAGGTAACGGTGAAGCGGGTGCCACGGTCATCATCAGCAATGCGGCCGGCGTGGAGCTGGGCCGGGCCACGGTGGCCGCCAATGGTGGTTTCAGCGTGACCCTGAGCAGCGCCCAGACCAATGGCCAGGTGCTGGACGCCGTGCAACGTGATGCAGCCAATAACACCTCGACCGAGGCCAAGGTCTTTGCTGCAGACACTACCGCCCCGCTGCTGGCCAGCAATCTGGCCGTCACCACGGGCGGTACGGTGGTCACGGGCAACGGTGAGGCCGGTACGACGATCAGCGTGCGTAATGCCGCCGACACTGAAATCGGCACCGGGCTGGTTTCGGCCGCAGGGACGTTCAGTGTCACCCTGGCCGGCCCGGCCCTGCTCAATGGCGAACGGGTACAGGTCACCCTGAGCGATGCCGCGCTCAACGTCTCGCCCATTGCCAGCGTCAATGCCCCGGACACCACCCCACCGGCGGCACCCGGCAACCTGGCGATTGTCGGCAGCGGCCTGCAACTGACCGGGACCGGCGAAGCCGGAGCCACGGTGTACGTCACCAGCCCGCTGGGTGTGGCGCTGGGCAATGCGCTGGTCGCCAGCGATGGCAGCTTTACCGTGCAACTGGCCAGCGCCCAGCTCAACGGTCAGGTGCTCAGCGTGCGTCAGGCCGATGCGGCAGGCAATGCCTCGCCGGTGGTGACCACGATCGCAGGCGATACCGTCGCCCCGCTGCTGGCCACCAACCTGGTGGTGGCCGCAGGCGGTGCCAGCCTCAGCGGCAGTGGCGAAGCCGGGACGACGGTCGAAGTGCGCAGCGCCGGCAATGGGCTGCTCGGCAGCGGTACGGTCGGCAGCAACGGCCTGTTCACCGTGGCGCTGAGCCCGGTGCAGACTGATGGCGAGGTGCTGAGCGTACGCCTTACCGATGCCGCGCAGAATGTGTCGCTGCCAGCCAGCATCACTGCCCCGGACACCACGGCTCCAGCCGCCCCGGCCACCGCGGTGATCAATGCCACCGGCAGCCTGATCAGCGGCACCGGCATCGCCGGTGATCGCATTGCGGTCGACACGGCCGGCGGCACCCGCCTGGGCACCGCGCTGGTGGCCGCCAACGGCACCTGGTCGCTGATCCTGAGCCCGGCACAGATCGACAGCCAGGTGCTGAGCGTCACGCAACTGGATGCGGCCAGCAACGCCTCCACGGCCTTGAACGTGACCGCCCCGGACCTGACGCCGCCGCCGGCGGCCACCGCGCTGCTGTTGTCGGTCGACGGCCTGACCCTGACCGGCAGCGCCGAGGCCGGCGCCACCGTGACGGTGAAAAATGCCGTGGGCGCCACCCTGGGCACCACCACCGCGCAAGCCAACGGCAGCTTCAGCGTGGGGCTCTCGGGCGCGCAGATCAACGGTGAAAGCCTGATCGTCGGGGTGGCCGACGCCCGTGGCAATCCAGGGCCGAACGTGACCCTGGTGGCCGCCGATGTGGATGCCAGCCGGCCGGTGGTGGCCAGCGACAACCTGACCACCGCCACGGTCAACCTGGCGGCGGTGAGCACCACCCGTACCTACACCGAGTCGTTCCCGACCCTGGTGGGCCTGGGCTTTAGTCACACCTTCAACTTCACGATCGACAGCGGCACCACGGCTGATCCTGTGCTGACGTTGACCAGCGGTGGCGTTCTGGACCTGGGTACCCGGGCCACCTTCACCCTGCAAGTACTGGACAGCAATGGCGCCTGGGTGACCCTGGGCACCGCCGGCAACGGTTCGCTGATCAACCTGGACGTGCTGTCCTCCACCGGTGTGCGTGTGGACATCAGCACCCTGCTGGCCGGCACCTACCGGCTGACCGTGGCCAGCAACAGCCTGACGGCAGTCACCAACATCAACAGCACCCTGGTGCTGGATATCAGCAGCCTGAGCCAGTTCAACGGCGCGGCGGGGGCCGCTGTCACCGGTAACGTGATCAGCGATGTCGGGACCGATGGCACCCGCGACATCACCGGTCCCGACGATGGCGCAGTGGTGCGCATGCAGACCGGCACCAGCAACGGCAGCCCGGTCTACACCAGTGCCGGCGCCGGGCTGGTGGTGCAGGGCCTGTATGGCACGCTGACCATCGATGCCCAGGGCAACTACAGCTACCGGGCCAGCGGCAGCGCCAGCAGCGTCGGCAAGGTGGATGTCTTCACTTACCAGTTGCTGCACGCCAACGGCCTGTCCGACACCGCCACGCTGTACGTGCGCATCGACAGCCCACAGGCCACCGAGACCTGGAGCAACACCAACCTGGCGGCCCCTGCACTGTTGCTTGATGCCAGCAATGATGTCGCCAGCACCGACATCACCCTGGCCAACCGGGTGGTCACCAACACCTCCACCCTGGGCACCGTGTCGGCCGGGCTGCTCAGCCTGAGCGCCTCAGGCACTGAAGACTTCACCCTCAGCGGCGCCGGCACGGTCAACGACCTGACCCTGACGTTGACCTCCAGTGGCTTGCTGTCGCTGCTGAGTGCGGTGAACGTGACCCTGTTAAAACAGAGCGCCACCAACGCCAACCAGTACGAGGTAGTGAAAACCTGGTCGGGAACCAACGCGCTGATCAACCTGGGCGGCGGGGTCTATGGTGCATCGATCGACGATCAGCCACCGGGCAACTACCGGGTCAGCCTGAGCTACACCGGCGTGTCGGTGGGCCTGAGCATTACCCTCGGGCTGATCAACAGCACCACCCTGCCCAACCAGTTCACCGTCAGCAGTTTCACGCCGGTGGCCGGCAACCTGCTCACCGACATCGCCGGTGGCGGCGCCGATGTCCTGGGTTCGGCACTGACCGTGCTCAGTGTGCTGGCGGCGGCCAACACCTATGTGCAACCGGGCTACAACGGCACCCGCATCACCGGCACTTACGGCACCTTGCTGGTACAGGCCAACGGCGACTACACCTACACGCTCAAACCCGGCCTGACCGAGGCGGTGATCGGTCAGTCAGAAACGTTCACCTATCGCCTGACCCACCCCAGCGGCAGCACCGACACCGCCACGCTGACCATCGACCTGGATCAGGCCAGTGCGGCCAGCTCACGCATGGCGCTGGCCAGTGCCGACAATGACGATGCCTCCAACAGCCTGGCAGCCAGCACCGGCACCGGCGGCAACGACACCCTGGACGGCTCGCAGGGCGGCGCGGTCAGCCTGCACGGCGGCGCCGGCAACGATAAGTTGATCATCAGCGACCTGGACTTCGTGGCTGTCGATGGCGGCACCGGCACCGATACCCTGCTATGGGCCGGTGGCGACGCCAGCATCAACCTGGGCAATCTGCATGACCGGCTGAGCAACATCGAGGTCATCGACCTCAACACCACCAGCTCGGTCAACCTGACCCTGAACCTGGCCGACCTGGTGGCCGTGACCGAGGCCGACAACAGCACGCTGTTGATCAAGGGCAGCACCCAGGACAGCGTGCACCTGGGCGGCACATGGGCAGTTGATGGCACACAGCTGGCAGATGGTCTTCACTACACCCAGTACACACCGCAAGAGGACCCGACCCATCACCTCTGGGTGCAGAACGGTATCCAGGTGGTGTGACACAGGACACGGCGCGCTGCGGGGGCAGCGCGCCGGTATTAACCAGTAAGGGATTATTGTGAAGTCAGCCTATGCCTGCATTACCCGACACGCGCCCGTCGCCCTGTTGGCGATGGCCACGCTGCTCAACAGCCACCCGGCCTACGCGGCACAACCACTGGGCACGACCAGCCGTTCAGAACCTGGCGCCGGCCAGTCAGATGTATCACCTCAGGGCCGAGAGCCGTCGCCGGCAGACACCGTTCAGGATGTGTCGAGCCTCTATCAACAAGGCGAAGGCATCATGGCCACGCTGCTCAACCGCCACCGGGCGCGCGGGAGCGACGCGCCAACCGACCCCGCATTGACCGAAGTGAGCCCCACCCGCTTGCAAAAGCCGCGGCAGGATCCGGGCGCCATACCGGCGCCGGCAGCCACGCGCTTGTCCGGTCAGCCGGCTGACCGCGTCCAGATGCAGGATTCCCGGCCGGTCCCGGCCCTGCCGGAGCCGCCCCTGTCACGAACCCGCCCTGTACAAACGCATGATGCTCGACCGTTTCCAGCGGCCTCAGAACCAGCGGCCAGGCGGCCTGAACGCGTTCGACACGCAGACGCCGGTGCCGTGACGGTCGTACCGCAACCGCCAGCGTCCAGGTTCGATGGCGCCGGGCAACAGACCGCGCCCCGTGAAGCCGCCGCACCGCAGCCGTCAGCGCCGACACCACACCCCGCCCCGGTTCAAGACCGGCCCTCGCGAGCAGCGGCAGCGCAACCACCGGTACCACGGGCGGCCAGCGCTCCCACCGTCCAGCGCCTGTCGCTGGACGAGGCCGTGCGCCAGGCCGTCGGCTGGCACCCCGACATCGCCCAGGCGGTGTCCACGCTCTACCAGCAAGGCGAAGGCATCAATGTGGCCGAGGCGGGTTATTACCCGCAGATCACCGGCGGCATCCGTGGCGGCATGGACACCGGCTACGGCAGCGACCGCAACTCCCAGGCCATGAGCATCTCGCTCAAGCAGATGCTGTACGACTTCGGCAAGGTCGATAACGCCGTCGAGGCTGCCCGGGCCCGTGTAGCGCGCAGCCAGGCGCAGATTCTATTGAGCATCGACCAGATTGCCCGCGACACCGCCTACGCGTGGGTCGAGGTGCAGCGCTACCGCCACCTGAGCGAAATCGCCCGCAAACAGATCCAGGGCGTGGGCGATATCGTCGAGCTGGCCCGCCAGCGCAGCGAGATGGGCGCCAGCACCCGCTCGGATCTTGTGCAGGCGCAATCGCGCGCCGAAGGCGCGATGGCCAGCCTGGAAGACTACAAGGCGCAATACGCCCGCTGGCAGGCGACCTTGAGCAACCTGATGGGCCGCACCACCACCGCCGAGGTGGCCGATGAGTTTCCACAGGAATCGATGACCGCCTGCTCACGCTCGCAGCCGGCCACCGACATCCTGCCCGCCGTGCTGGTCGCCCAGGCCCAGCGCACCCAGGCTGAGGCCGAACTGGCCGGAGCCCGGGCCGATGCCTACCCGACGCTGTCGCTGGAACCGACGGTCAACCATTACCTGGACAGCGGCTACAACGACAACAACCCGGCCATCGACCGCACCCAGGCCGGCATCTACCTCAATTTCGAGGTGCCGATCTACCAGGGCGGCGCCACCAGCGCCCGCAGCCGCGCCGCCGGGCATGCCCTGAGCGCCGCCGACGCAGCGCAGGACGCCGCCCTGCTGCAAGCCAGCCAGGGCCTGGCCGAGGCGCGTGCGCAAACCTCCAGCCTGGCCTTGCGCCTCAATGCCTTGCAACGCCGCCAGGGCAGTATCAGCGAAGCCCGCGAGCTGTATGGTCGCCAGTACCTGGACCTGGGCACGCGGCCCTTGCTCGACCTGCTCAACGCCGAGCAGGAAATCCACCAGTCGCGCTTTGAGCTGGCCGGCACCCAGGCCGACCTGCGCCGCCTGCAGATCGACTGCCTGTACAACAGCGGCGGCCTGCGTCGCGCCTTCGATCTGGAAGCGCGCACGGTGCAGGGTGTGAGGATACTGCCATGAACGACGCCGTGATCATCACCACCCCGGACCCCGGCCAGGCCGAGCAGCCGCCCGACTATTCGCAATGGATGCAAGCCATCCTGCTGGTGGCCCGCCATTACCGTATGGACGTCTCGGAAGAAACCGTACGCATTGCTGCCCAGCGCCCCGACCGTGATGTCGAGGACGTGGTGCGCCAGATGGCGCGCCAGGCCGGGCTGACGATCAAGTTCGGCGGGCGCCGGTCCCACGACCTGGGCCGCTGGCGCACGCCGCTGGTGGTCGAACTGCAAGATGGCCAGATCGGCGTGGTGCAGAGCCTGAGCGAGGGCGAAGTCGGCATCGCGCTGTCCGGCGACCAGGGCCTGCAACAGCGCATGCCCTTGCAGGCCCTGGGCGAGCAGCTGCGGCGCACGGTGATCATGCGCCCGGCCCGGCCGCTGTCGGACGTGCGCACCGACGACTATGTGCAACCCTTCGATGAGCACTGGTCCCGGCGCATCGTGCTGCGCGACCTCAAGCCCTACGGCCATGTGATGGTCGCTTCGCTGGTCGCCAACCTGCTGGCGATGGCCGGCGTGCTGTTTTCCATGCAGGTCTATGACCGGGTGATCCCCGCCGAATCGCTGCCCACGCTCTACGTGCTGTTTGCCGGCGTGCTGCTGGCGGTGCTGTTCGACTTCACCTTGCGCATCATGCGCCTGCGCATCACCGACCTGCTGGGCAAGCGCGCCGACCTGCGCGTCTCGGACCTGGTCTACGGCCATGCGCTGCGCCTGCGCAACTCGGTGCGGCCGCGCTCCACCGGCTCGTTCATCGCCCAGTTGCGCGAGCTGGAGCAGGTGCGCGACATGATCACCTCCAGCACCGCCACGGCCCTGGCCGACCTGCCGTTTTTCTTTCTGTTTTTGTTCGTGTTCTGGCTGATCGGCGGGTCGCTGGTCCTCATCCCGCTGGCGGCGCTGGTGTTCATGCTGCTGCCGGGCCTGTTGTACCAACGCCGGCTGGCGCGGCTGGCCAATGCCAACATGCGCGAGTCGGCGCTGCGCAATGCCATGCTGGTCGAAAGTATCCAGGGCATGGACGACATCAAGGCCCTGCAAGCCGAACAGCGCTTCCAGGAGCAGTGGAACCGCCTCAACGCCACCACCGCCGACACCGGCCTGCAACTGCGCAGCCTGACCAACGGCCTGGTGACCTGGACACAAAGCGTGCAAGGCGCGGTGTTTGCCATTGTCATCGTGTTCGGCGCGCCCATGGTGATTGCCGGCGACCTGACCACCGGCAGCCTGGTGGCGGCCTCGATGCTGGCCTCACGGATGATGGCGCCGATGGCCCAGCTCAACCATGTGCTGACCCGCTGGCAGCAGGCCAAGGTGGCGCTCAAGGGTCTCAACCACCTGATGCAGCTGCCGGTCGACCACCCGGAAAACAGCAAGCGGGTGCACCTGCCGGTGATTCGCGGCGACTTCCATATCAAGGACTCGGCGCTGCGCTACGACCCGATGGCGCCGGTGGCGCTGCACATCAGCGAACTGCGCATCCGTCCCGGCGAGCGCATTGCCGTGCTGGGCCGCAACGGCGCAGGTAAATCCACCCTGCTGCAGGCGCTGGCCGGCTCGATGGACCTGGCCACCGGCGAGCTGAGCATCGATGGCATTGCCATGAGCCACCTTGACCCGGCCGACCTGCGCCGTGATGTCGGGCTATTGCAGCAGCATGCCCGGCTGTTCCACGGCACCCTGCGCGACAACCTGGTGCTGGGCGCCGGGCGTGCCAGCGACCAGGAACTGTTGGCGGCGCTGTCGATCAGTGGCGCCCTGGAGTTCATCCGTCACCTGCCCAAGGGCCTGGACCACCTTATTCTGGAGGGCGGGCTGGGCCTGTCAGGCGGTCAGCGCCAGAGCCTGCTGTTGTCACGCTTGCTGCTGCGCCAGCCCAATGTGCTGCTGCTTGACGAACCTACGGCGTCGCTGGACGACGTCACCGAAAAACGCCTGCTCGATGACCTGCTGCTGTGGTGCGAGGGCCGCACGCTGGTCATGGCCACCCACCGGCTCAGCGTGCTGCAGCGGGTCGAGCGCATCATCGTGGTCGACAACGGCCGTATCGTCATCGACGCGCCACGGGAAGCGGCCCTGGCGCAACTCAGACAACCCGCCGGGGTGCGCCCATGAGCCGCGAAGTTGCGTTCCACCTGCCGTCGGCGCCCTCCTCTTACCTGGACGGTGCCGACGAAGCCGACGTGCTGCGCGCCACCCGCGTGGTGTGGATCTGCGCGCTGATGCTGGGCTGTTTTCTGCTCTGGGCGGCGTTTTTCCAGGTGGTCGAAGTGTCGAGTGGCACCGGCAAGGTGGTGCCCAGTTCGCGTGAACAGGTCATCCAGTCGCTTGAAGGCGGGATTATCACCGAAATGAATGTCAGCGAAGGCTCGCGGGTCGAGCGCGGCGATATCCTGGCGCAACTGGACCCGATCAAGACCCAGTCCAACGTCGGCGAAAGCGAAGCCAAGTACCGCGCCGCGCTGGCCAGCGTCAGTCGCTTGCAGGCCGAAGTCAGCGGCAAGCCGCTGGTGTTTGCCGAGTCGCTCAAGGCCTGGCCGGAATTGACCCGCGCCGAGACCGAGCTGTACCAGACCCGCCAGCGCGGGCTCAAGGAAACGCTGTCCGGCATCGAGCAATCGTTGAAGCTGGTGCGCAGCGAGTTGGCCATTACCGAGAACCTGGCCAGGGCCGGCGCCTCCAGCCGAGTCGAGGTGATCCGCCTGAACCGCCAGCGCTCGGAACTGGAGCTCAAGGCCAGCGAAGCCCGCTCGGACTATATGGTCCAGGCCCGCCAGGACCTGGCCAAGGCCAGCGCCGAGGCCGACTCGCTGGCCGAAGTGGTGCGCGGTCGCGCCGATTCCCTGACCCGCCTGACCCTGCGTTCACCGGTGCGCGGCATCGTCAAGGACATCGAAGTGACCACCATTGGCGGGGTCATACCGCCCAATGGCAAGCTGATGCAGATCGTGCCGCAGGACGACCAGTTGCTGATCGAGGCACGCATCGCCCCACGGGACATTGCCTTTATCCATCCTGACCAGGTGGCCAAGGTAAAGATCACCGCCTACGACTATTCGATCTACGGCAGCCTGGACGGCAAGGTGGTGACCATCTCGCCGGACACGATCCAGGACGAGTTCAAGCCGGAAGTCTTCTATTACCGGGTGTTCATCCGCACCGGCGCCGACGTGCTGTACAACAAGGCCGGCAAGCCGTTCGCCATCGTGCCCGGCATGGTCGCCACCGTGGACATCCGCACCGGCGAGAAGACCATTCTGGATTACCTGATCAAGCCGCTGAACAGGGCCAGGGAAGCCCTGCGCGAACGCTGATGGCTGCGGTCAGTGCTGCACGCCTGTCACTGCATCGTAGCGACTGACACACCGACGGGTGCCGGGACCGGCCGGCCCTTGACCTGCTGGCTGGAATAGCGCTGCCATTCACGGCTGATTTCGGCGTACGGCAGGAAGATGCTGACCTGTTCCTGCACCGGCAGGTCGGCACGCTTGAGCTTTTGCAGGTCGTCCTGCTCCAGGTAAGCGACGTTGATGCCGACCACGGTGCCATCGGCGGCATACACCGGCCCCCCGGACATGCCTTGTACGGTCGGGCCATCGTGGGTGCCGTACATCACGCCCCCATCCTTGGCGTCCAGGCGCACCATGGCGCTCAAGGCACGGCCCTGGCCCTGGCTTTTCATGTACATGGCGTTGTAGCCGACGGCCGTGAGCGTTTCGCCCGGGCGGTACTGGCGCCACATCGGCGCGCGCTGGTCGGCCTTGTGGCGGAAGAACTGCACATCGCCTCGCCCTTGGAAAACCGCTCCCGGTACATAGGGAAGATGCTTGACCGTCACGGCGTATTCATCGTTCCACTGCACGGCGCTGGCCATCATCAGTAACGCCAGAGGACCTCCGGCATGAACGAGAAACGCTTGGTCTTGAACAGGATCCTTTACATACGCGGTGGACATTCCATTGCACCCGCTGATCAGCACACAGGCTGCCAGAAGTGACTTGAGGGGGGTCATGCGGCTCACATTGGGGATGGGTTTAAAGGTGGTGCGAATATGTCATTGAGCTATCATCAAGGCAATATGCCATTAGCGCGATTAGACGGACGGTGGGGATTTGTCGCCCAGCGTTTTGCCAAGGGGCGCGCCCCCGCCACACGGGCGAGGGTTGCCTTGCAACGGGTGACACCTGGCGCGCAGGGACACCGCAGTGGCAGCGGCGATCGCTGCCACCTGCTGCGCCGCCGCACACTGGAGTTACCTGGGGGTGTTCAACTTGATCACGTCACCGGAAACGGTCGTGGTATAGCCGTTGAGGACCCATGCCCAGAACCACTTTTCCTGCACCTGGGTATTGATCAGTGCATCGCCACCCTTGGCTTTGATCGCAGCATTCTGCGCGCGTACAAACCGGGAGTTCTGCTGGATAGGAATCAGGTTGAACAGCATCAGGCCTGTTGCACTCGCCTCACTGTGGCCGATGACGGTGTACTCGCTGCTGTCGTAATGCTCAGTCTTCATGGGGGTGCCGGTGCAACCCGCCAGGACCAGACCACAGGCTGCAACCACAACGGCTTTGCTCAAAAACTTCACGATAAAACTCCATGCAATAACGCCCGGATCCAATTATCGGGCGGGCGGCAGTCTACCTGCATGGCTGGCACGTGTGAAACCTTCCCTGCCGGGGCCAGCCGCTGGCACAGCCAATCGCCGGTTGCAGGCCCGGACATTTGCGCCTACCGTGTCGAAAACCTATACAAAGGCACAGCTGATGTACAAGAAACCTCATTGGCCGCTGACCCTCTTCTTCGACGGTGAATGCCCGTTGTGCGCCCGCGAAATCAAGCTTTTGCGTGCGCGAGCCGTGCCCGATCGCCTTCAGTTCGTGGACATCAGTGCTGAAGCGTTCGATGCCGGCCCGGTCGGATTCACGCGTGCGCAGATGGCGTCCTTGCTGCATGCCAGGTTTGACGATGGCACCTGGGTCACCGGCCTGGACGCCACGCTCTGGAGTTGGCGGGCAGCGGGCCTGGGGGCCTGGGCAGCCCCGTTGTCGTGGCGCCTGACCCGGCCGCTGCTGGACCTCGGCTACCGGCTTTTCTGCCGCTGGCGCCCGCATTTGACCTGGCTGCCTCATCCTGACGGCAGTACCCGCTGTCAGGATGAGCACTGCGCCGTTTCGCCAACCGACATTGCCCCGCATGACCGGTCAACGCCTGACAAGCGCTAGCCGTTTCCTTAACCGGCCTGCTTCAACCACTCGATCACCTGCGCATGCAGTTGCGGGTCGCCACACGCCACGATGGCCCCGCCATGCTGCGCGGAGCTGCCGTCCCAGGCGGTCATCACCCCGCCGGCGCCTTCGATGATCGGAATCAGGGCCTGAACGTCATACGGCTTGAGACTGGCTTCGACAATCACATCGACAAAGCCCGACGCCAGCATGCAGTAGGCATAGCAGTCGCCGCCCCAGCGCATCAGGCGGGTCTGGCTGGCCACGCGATCAAAGGCTTCGCGCTGACCGGGCTCGGTGAACATGTCAGGCGTGGTGGCCATCAGAATGGCCGAGGACAGGCTGTCGCAGCGACGGGTTTTCAACGGCACACCGTTACACCAGGCGCCTTCGGGGGTACCGATATAGCGCTCGCCGGTAAACGGCTGGTTCATCAGGCCCAGCACCGGCCGCTGGCCGTCGTTGAGGGCGATCAGCGTGCCCCACAACGGCAGGCCGGTGATGAAGGCACGCGTGCCGTCGATGGGGTCCAGCACCCAGGTCAGGCCGCTGCGGCCGGCGACGTCCTCTTCCTCCTCACCCAGGATGCCGTCCTCGGGGTACTGCGCCAGAATCTGCTCGCGCATCACCCGCTCGGCGGCCTTGTCGGCCACGGTGACCGGGTCGAAATACGCGCCGCCCTTGTCTTCCACGGTCATCTGCGCCCGGAAATAAGGCTGGATGGCCGTGCCCGAGGCGTCCGCCAGGCGGTGGGCAAAGGCCAGGTACTCTTGCAAGGTGTCGTTGCTCAGGGTCATCGGGGTTTCCTGTTCTTGGGGCGCGATGGACGCGCGCGCGTGACGTGCAGGCGCGGATCATACCGCACCTGCTGTCCGCGTCAGCCCCGCGATGCCAGCCAGGCGCGCCAGCCCCCCCAGGCGCTGATGTCTTCGGCACCCGCCAGCCCGTAGCCTTCACAGATAAAACCGGTTTCCCAGCGGCCATCGGCCAGTTCGACCTTGCCCAGCCCCAGCGGCGCTGGAATACCGTTCAGGAACGACCCCAGCTCGGCGCTGGGCAACTGCCAGACCTCGACGGCAATCGCCACGCCCTGCTCGGCCACCCTGACCATGCCGGGCCGCTGCACCGGGCCGCCGGCCAGCGCGTACAGCCGATAGGCCGGCGCGCTGCGCGTGGCTTCGACCAGGGTCGCGCAACGCGCCCTGAGCTGGCCATTGAGTGCCAGGCCGTCCAGGTGCGCGCCACAGACCACCAGGCGCACCTGGTCATGGCTGGCGGCACGTCCTACGGCCTGGCCGGCCTGAAAGGCATGCCCCAGGCTGAGCAGGTACTGGTCGGTAAAGACGCGGCCAAACAAGGTCACGCCCCAGGGTAGCCCGTTGGCCATCGTGGCACTGGGCACGGCGACGGCCGCGTAATCGAGCAGGTTCATGAAGTTGGTGTAGTAACCCAGCTCCGAGTTACGCAATACCGGTTCTTCGGCGAGTTCCGCCAGGGTCACCGGGCGACCGATGGTCGGCGTCAGTACGCAGTCGAGCCCGACCATCAGGCGGTCGCATTCGGCTTTCAAGGCCTGCAAACGGTATTGGGCGCGGAAGGTGTCGACCCCACTGACCTCAGCCCCCTTGGCCAGCACGGCATGAATCACGGGCAGCACCGCCTCGGGTTGCGTGCGCGCCAGTTCACCGACCACGCTGTAGCGCTCGGCCACCCAGGGTCCCTCATACAGCAAGCGCGCCGCCTCCAGAAACGGCGACAGGTCCAGCGTGACCGCCCGGCCACCCAGCGCCTGCAAGCGCTCGACGGCAGCGGCAAACAATACAGGCCCTTCGCTGCAACCAAAGAACTGCAGATCTTCCTGGCGCGGCACGCCAAAGGTGAAGGGCTGCACATCACCAAATGCGGTCGCGCTGTTCCAGGCCGGGTTGGCACGGCTGTAGGCGTCTTCGGAATCAAGGGCGGCGGTCAGCGCCAGCAGCTTGCTGGCCTCGTGCGCGGTGGCGGTAAAGGTAGTCACGCAGTCCAGGGTACGACAGGCCGGCACCACGCCGGCGGTCGAGAACAGCCCTTTGCTGGCCTTGAGCCCGACCAGGTTGTTCAGTGCCGCCGGCACCCGGCCTGAGCCTGCGGTGTCGGTGCCCAAGGCAAAGCTGGTCAACCCCAGCGCCACGGTCAAGGGCGAGCCGGCACTGGAGCCGCCCGAGGGATACGCCGCCAGCACGCTGTTGCGGCACGCACCATAGGGCGAGCGTGTGCCATTGAGGCCGGTGGCGAACTGATCCAGGTTGGTCTTGCCCAGCGGCACCGCCCCGAGATCAATCAGTTTCCGGACCAGGGTGGCGCTGTGCGCTGGTGTATAGCCATAGGCCGGACACGCCGCCGTGGTGGGAATGCCGGCCAGGTCGATATTGTCCTTGATCGCAAACGGCACGCCGTACAACGGCAATGTGTCCGGATCGGCAGCCTCAAGGGCGGCCAGATAAGGCTCCAGTTCCTGCACGCTGAGCAGGTGGATAAACATCCTGAACTCGGGGTTCAGGGCTTCGGCCCGTTCGCGCAGGGTCAGAATCAAGGTGCGGGGCGAGCACTCGCCGCTGAGGTAACGGGCGCGCAGTACATCCAGTTGCAGATTGTCATTCATGCGTCTTCTCCTGTTGTGGTCACCGGTTCAAACACCACCACTCGTTGTCCTGCGCGAATCGCCGCACCGGGCGCTACTCGCACCTCGCGCACAATGCCGGCACAGGGCGCAATCACCGGGATTTCCATTTTCATCGACTCCAGCACCACCAGTGCCGTACCGGCTGGCACCTGCTCGCCCACCGTGACCTGAACCTGCCAGAGGTTGCCGGCAATCGGGCTCTCGACGCTCAGTTGATGGGCCGGCAAAAGGCTTTCTTCGGTGACTTCGGCCACGGCCTCGACGCTGTCGAAATGCGCCTGGCCGCTGTCGATCCAGCGCTGGCGCTCGGCGGCAAAGGCGGTGTGTTGCTGTGCCCTGAATGCCTCGATGCCAGGCGCCTCGCGAGCAAGAAACGCCTGGTAGTCGGCCAGACGCAGCTGGCTGTGCTCGATGTTCAGCTCGAAACGGCCCAGCGGAAAATCACGGCGAATACGCAGCAGCTCATCGGCGTTGACCGGGTAGAAACGGATCTGGTCGAAAAAACGCAGCAGCCAGGGCTTGCCCTCGAAGGCCGCCACCTCACGGTAGCGATTCCACATCTGCAAGGTCCGGCCCACGAACTGATAGCCGCCGGGGCCTTCCATGCCGTACACGCACATGTAGGCGCCGCCAATGCCGACCGAGTTTTCCGCCGTCCAGGTGCGGGCCGGGTTGTACTTGGTGGTCACCAGCCGGTGGCGCGGGTCCAGCGGCGTGGCCACCGGCGCGCCGAGATAGACATCGCCCAGGCCCATGACCAGGTAGCTGGCGTCGAACACCGTGCGCTGCACTTCATCCAGGTCTGCCAGGTCGTTCATGCGGCGGATGAATTCCAGGTTGCTCGGGCACCACGGCGCGTCCTTGCGCACGGTGGTCATGTATTTGTCGATGGCCAGTTGGCAGGCCGGATCGTCCCACGACAACGGCAGGTGCACGATGCGCGACGGCACTTGCAGGTCGCTGGCGGCGCACACCGCGTCCCATTCGCCGGCCACGATGTCCAGCAGCTGTGCCAGAGGCAGTTGCTCGGGCTGGTAATGGACCTGCAGCGAGCGAATACCTGGTGTCAGGTCGATTACCCCTGCCGGCGCCTTGGCTTGCAGGGCCTGCATCAAGGCGTGACCACGAAAACGCAACACCAGGTCCAGCTCGGCGGCACCGATCTCCAGCAGCAGGTGGGTGTCGCCGGCCACGCGGGCCAGCAACCGGGTGTCGTCCCGGCCGAGCTCCAGGACGATGGGCGATGGCCGCACCGGCACCGCCGGGTCGAGCACGGGTTTGTCCAACAGTGGTGCGGTGGCGAGCCGGCGGGCGTGCACCAGATCGGTGGGCACGAAGCGCACCTTGTCACCGGCCTTGAGTTGCCCCAGTTGCCACAGGTCGGCCTCGATCACCGTTACCGGGCACACGAACCCCCCCAGGCTCGGACCGTCAGGACCAAGGATCACCGGCATGTCGCCGGTGAAGTCCACCGAGCCGATGGCGTACGGGTTGTCATGGATATTGGAGGGGTGCAGGCCCGCCTCGCCGCCGTCGGCCCGTGCCCATTCCGGCTTGGGCCCGATCAGGCGCACACCGGTGCGACTGGAATTGAAGTGCACTTCCCAATCGGTGGCAAAAAAGGTGTCGATATAGGCGTCGCTGAAGTATTCCGGGGCACCATGCGGGCCATAGATCACCCGAATCTGCCGCTGCGCCGGCAGCGGCGCCTGCTCGGCCAGCACCGCGCCCGCCGACTGGTCGAGCAACGGCGCCAGGTGCAGCACGTCGCCGGCGTGCAAGGCCCGACCGCCATGACCGCCAAACTGGCCAAGGGTAAAGGTGCTCTTGCTGCCCAGGTAGTCGGGCACCTGGATGCCACCGCGCACACACAGGTAACTGCGTGCCCCGGCACCGCCAATAGTGCCCAGGTTCACGACGGCGCCGGCCTTGACCCGCAGCACGGTGTTCATCGCCACAGCCTGGCCATCAACAGTGATCGGCAGTACGGCGCCGGTCACCGCCAGCACCGCTTCGGTGTTGAAACGCAGGCTCGGGCCGCTCATGGTGATTTCAAGGCCGGCCCCGCCTTCGGCGTTGCCCAGCAGCTGGTTACCCAAACGCAGGGCACGGCTGTCCATGGGTCCCGAAGGCGGCACACCCACTGCCCAGTACCCCAGGCGCCCCGGATAATCCTGCACGCTGGTCTGGGTGCCACCGCTGAGCACCTCGAAGGTGGCGGCCTGATAGGTCAGCCCTTCCAGGCAACGGGTCCAGGGCCGACCGCTGGCAAAAGGGGCATCAAGCAGAATCTGGCGCAAGTAGTCACGGTTGGTCTCCACACCATACAGTTGGCTCTCGCACAGGGCGCGGTGCAGTTGCAGGCGCGCCTGTTCGCGATCGGGTGCCCAACTGATGACCTTGGCAATCATCGGGTCGAAGTACGGCGCGATTTCGCAGCCGGCCTCGACCCAGGTGTCGATGCGCAGCGTCTGGCCATCGGCTTGCGGAAAATGCACGGAGGTCAACAGCCCAGGGCTTGGCTGAAAGTCCTTGCCGGGGTCTTCGGCGTACAAGCGGGCCTGTACGGCATGACCGTTGGGTTGCAGGTTGGCGGCCAATTCATGCAGCGGCGGCAGGTCGCCGGCGGCCAGTTGCACCATCCAGCGCACCAGGTCGACGCCCCAGACCTGCTCGGTGACGCCATGCTCGACCTGCAAGCGGGTGTTCACTTCCAGAAAGTAGAAGCGCCGGGCATCGCTGTCGAAGACGAACTCGACCGTGCCGGCGCTGCGGTAATTGACCGCACGGGCCAGTTGCACCGCTGCGGCACACAGGGCCTCGGCCATGCCGTCGGGCAGGTTGGGCGCCGGGGTTTCTTCCAGTACTTTCTGGTTGCGCCGCTGCACCGAGCAATCACGCACCCCCAACGCCAGCACTTCCCCGGCACCGTCACCGAATACCTGCACTTCCAGATGACGGGCGCGCTCGATGTATTTTTCGATGAACACGCCGGCATCACTGAAGTTGTTCTGCCCCAGGCGCTTGACCGTCTCGAAGGCATCGCTCAGTTCCTGGGCCGAACGGCACACGCGCATGCCGATGCCGCCGCCGCCGGCGGTGCTCTTGAGCATGACCGGGTAGCCGACCTGTTCGGCGGCCTGCAAGGCATGCGTCAGGCTGTCGAGCAGGTCGGTGCCTTCCAGCAGCGGTACACCCTGCTCACGCGCCAGTGCCCGGGCGGTGTGCTTGAGGCCGAACAGCCGCAGTTGTTCGGGCGTCGGGCCGACAAAGGCAATGCCGGCCGCTTCACACGCCAGGGCAAAGCCTGCGTTCTCGGACAAAAAGCCATAGCCTGGGTGGATGGCCTGTGCGCCACTGCTTTTGGCGGCGGCGAGGATCTTGTCCACGGCCAGGTAAGTGCCGGCGGCGGCGCC
Organism: Pseudomonas viridiflava; assembly: GCF_900589395.1. Lineage (GTDB taxonomy): Bacteria > Pseudomonadota > Gammaproteobacteria > Pseudomonadales > Pseudomonadaceae > Aquipseudomonas. The sequence goes on along the minus strand of NZ_UUIS01000075.1, from coordinate 71,077 downwards.
CTCGCCCAGGCTCAGGGCCTGGTCGGCCTCCAGGATGTGGCGGCTGGCGACATCGGCTTCTGAGTAGACCGCGACGCCCTTGACGTCGAGTTCGCGCAGGGTGCGCAGGATGCGGCAGGCGATGGCGCCACGGTTGGCGATCAATACGGTGTCAAACATCGGCATTCCCCAAGGGCGGCAACTGGCTGCCCTGACCGGGTTGCGGGTCGTCCCGCAGTCGTTGGATGGGTCCCGGGCCGTCCCCGGACCGCAAAGCACTTACGGCTTGTGTGGGCTGCCGGCCGGCGACCGGTAACCGGCACGGCTTTGGCATACGCTCAGCAGCCAGGCGCGCAGGGTGTACAGCCAGGGTTTCATGCCCATACCAGTAACTGCGCAGGTGTGGGGTTGTAGCCATTGCAAGGGTTGTTCAGTTGCGGACAGTTGGAAATCAGCACGATCACGTCCATTTCGGCACGTAGGTCGATGTATTTGCCGGCTGCCGAGATGCCGTCCTCGAATGTCAGGCCGCCTTCAGGGGTCACGGGCACGTTCATGAAGAAGTTGATGTTCGGGCTGACGTCGCGCTTGCCCAGTCGACCGTCATGGCAGCAGGCGCGCAGGTAGTTGTCGCGGCAGCTGTGCATGTGGCGCTTGTCCAGGGCATAACGCACGGTGTTGCTTTCCTGGGAACAGGCGCCGCCCAACGTGTCGTGGCGACCGCACAGGTCGTCGATGATCGTCAGCAACGGCCGGCCGAGGTTGGAATACAGCACGCTGCCCACCCCGAGGTAGACGTTGTTCTGCCGGCGCAGGGTGCGCTGCACGTCATAGCGTTCGTTCGGGTTGGCCGCGCTGTAGAACAGCGTGTCGATGGCCTGGTTACCTTCCAGGTCCAGAATGCGCAGGGTCTGGCCGGCCTTGACTTCGGTCAGCCAGGGTTCGCCGGCCGGGATCGTGGCCTGGTAAAGCGCGGTTTCAGGGTGCAGATGAGTGCTCATGCGGCCTCCTCAGGCGAACAGACGGTCGGTGTTGATAAAGCCGCGCTGGTTTTCCGGGCGTGACGTGCGGCATTGCTCGGCGACATCGGCGTCGGCGCTCATGAACGTCAATTGCACCGGTTTAGGGGCATACTCGGGTGCCGGGTCCATCGGGTGTTGCAGCGCGGTCATGATGAACAGCGTGTCCATGGGCGCGTACAGCTCGATGCAGTCACCGGCCCTGGCGTGGCCCTGGGCAAAGTGCATCCCGCCCTGATTGTCGACATCGACGCGGCTGAAGAGGTTGAGGGTCATCGACAGGTCCGTCAGGCCCAACGCCCACTTGCCCATTTCCACCAGCAGGTTGTCAGTACCGTTGCGATAAAAGCCGTTGCGCAACTGCTGGTAGGTCCCCTGCCCGTACTTTTGCTGGACTTCATCGGCATTGAGTACGCCACCCAGGCTGTCGCTCCAGCCGGCGGTGTCGCGGGTGATCGCGGCCAGAACCCGGCCCATGTCCGAGTACAGGCAGTGTCCGGCAGTCAACTTGGCCGTGTGCTGGCACTTGAGGCTGTCGGGCAGGTTCAGGCGCTCGCTTTTTTCATGGGCGTTGAACAGCATCAGGCTGACATTGGCACCGCCTTCAAGGTCGGTCAGGCGCAGCAACTGACCGCGCTTGAGCACAAACGACAGGTGCCCGCCGCCAGGCAGTAACTCTTGAGCAAAAACGTGAGGTTCATTCATGGCTGTTTCTCTGGTTCGGTTGAAAGCCGCTGGCTGTTGAGCGGCAGGTCATAAGTGATGCGCGCCCCGTAGGCGTGCGGTGCGTGCGGGTCGATGCGCACCTTGTCGAAGACCATCAGGCGGGTGCCCAGGCTGAAGCCTTCGCTGAGGTCGTGGGTGACCATGAACACGGTCAGCCGGGTTTCGCGCCACAGGTCCAGCAACAACGCGTGCATGTCCTTGCGGATGCCTGGGTCCAGAGCGCCGAAAGGCTCGTCGAGCAGCAGCACGCGTGGCTTCATGATCAGCGCCTGGGCGATGGCCAGCCGTTGTTGCATGCCGCCGGACAATTGCGCCGGGTACTTGTCCAGCGCATGGCCCAGGCCGACCTTGTGCAGCAACTGCGCGGCCTGCTCGCGGGCAGCCCGTTTGCGCTGGCCGAACAGGCGCCCCAGTAACGGCGCCCGGGGCAGTTCCAGGCCCAGCGCGACGTTGTCCAGCACGCTCAAGTGTGCGAACACCGAATAGCGCTGGAAGACCACGCCGCGGCTGGGGTCCGGCTCGCCGGCCAGCGGTTGTCCATCGAGCAGGATCTGGCCCTTGCTGGCGCGCTCCTGGCCCAGCAACAGGCGCAAGAACGTCGATTTACCACATCCGGAGGTGCCCACCAGCGTGCAGAATTCGCCTTCGGCAATGCTCAGGTTCAGTCCTTCGAGCACCACATGATCGCCGTATTGCTGCCAGACGTTGTTGACCTCGATAAAGCTCATGGGCGGCTCCCTTCGTACCAGGGAAAGCCACGCCGAGTGAGGGTTTTAAGGCCCCAGTCCATCAGCCAGGCCAGGACGGTGATCCACACCACATACGGCAGGATCACATCCATGGCCAAGTAGCGGCGTACCAGAAAGATGCGATACCCCAGGCCATCCTCGGAGGCGATGGCCTCGGCGGCAATCAGGAACAACCAGGCCGAGCCCAGTACCAGGCGCAAGGAGATCAACAGACGCGGCAGCAATTGCGGCAGGACCACACGCAGGATCAGGGTCCAGGTCGAGGCGCCCAGGGTCTGTGCCTTGATCAACAGCTCGACCGGAATTTCCCGGGCGCGCTGCTCCAGATCCCGGGCCAGGATGGGCGTGATGCCGATGACGATCAGCATCACCTTCGACAACTCGCCCAGCCCGAACACAATGAACAGGATCGGCAGGATCGCCAGCGGCGGCACCATCGACAGCACCACCAGCAATGGAGACAAGGGCGCGGCGAACAGCGGCAGGGTGCCGGCGGCAATGCCCAGGCACAGGCCAGCCACGGCACTGATACCCAGACCGATGGCCAGGCGCTGCAGACTTGAGGCGGTGTCCTTCCAGAGCAGGTACTCGCCAGTGCGCTTGTCTTCGGTGAATGCCATGCGCTTGACCGCATCGCCCATTTGCACGGCGCTGGGCAACAGCTTGTCGCTGGGGTTGTCCGCCAGCCGCTGCGCCGAGCCCAGGAAATAGGCGCACAGCAACAACGCAAACGGCAGGATCACCAGCAGCAGCCGCGTCGGACGATCAGGATGACGGTTGATCAGTTGCATGGGGGCTCCCGGTCACAGTTTGCCGTCGACGGCCATCTGCACGTAGGTGGGATCGAAGCGCAGCTTGAGATTGGCTTTGTCGCCACGGGTCACGCCCTTGGCAAAGCTCATGCCGACCGCTTGGCTGTTCTGGGCACCCTCACCGAGCAGGCCATGGTCAAAGGAGAATGCGGCGACCTTGTCCATGGTGTCGGGCAGTTGTGCGCTGGTCGCAAACTCCAGCGCCTGCTGTGGCGTGTAGAACAACCGGGTGGTCGACAACTGTGCCTTGAAACCGGCCAGGTCCGTGCCCGAGGCCTTGGCCATATGGGTCAGGGCGGCATCGCTGGCGGCGTTCTGGCTGTTGATCAGCGCCATGACTTCGAACCAGGCACCGGTCAGCACCTTGCCCAGTGCAGGGTTTTCCTTGAGGGTCTGGGTGTTGACCACCATCATGTCGAGGATTTCGCCGGGGATCTTGCTGGAGTCGAACACCTGGCTGACGCCCGGCCGGCCCTGGATATCAGCCAGCATCGGATTCCAGGTGGTCACTGCCTGCACGTCCTGGGTATTGAAGGCCGCCGAGATGTCAGCATCAGAGGTATTGACCACCTTCAGGTCCTTCTCGCGCAGCCCGGCGGTGTCCAGCGCCCGGGCCAGCAGGTAATGCGACACCGACAGCTCGACCAGGTTGACATTCATGCCCTTGAGGTCGGCCAGGGTCTTGCCGGTGCCCTTGATGACAATGCCGTCGTTGCCGTTGGAAAAGTCGGTGACCAGCAGCGCCGTGCTGTCGACGCCACCGGCAGCAGGAATGGTCAGGGCGTCCATATTGGTCATGGTGCAGCCGTCGAACTGGCCGGCGGTGTACTGGTTGATCGACTCGACGTAGTCGTTGAGCTGGGTGACCTTGACGGTGATGTCGTACTTCTTCGCCCACTTGTCGACGATGCCTTGCGCCTGCGCATATTCCCAGGGCATCCAGCCGGCATAGATCGTCCAGCACACATTGAAATCAGTCTTGACCGCAGCGGTAGACGCGGTGCTGGTCAACAGGGCGATGCCGGCGGCGAGGAAAGTGCAGAGAAGGGACTTTCTCATGATAGGACTCCAGTTGAGGATGGACGGGCAAGGAGCAGCGCAACACTTGTAAGACCAAGTGGTCTGTCTCCCGGGCTTTTTCCCCGCCGTGTAACCTCAACTGGAGGTCGTCAGCTCTCGGACCAGCACTCACTGTTCAGTGAGCCGGAACCCTAGCCAACCATTGTCAGATTGTGGTGCAAATCGCTCGCGCTACTCCTGCACACAAGCAGTAATGCGAGAGGCGTGCCAGATAGCGGCTGCCTTGTGCTGACGGTGTCAAGTGCCTGTTTTTTATAAGCACAAGCCGGCGTCAGGGGTTCAAAGCGGGGTCTTGCCTTTGCAAGACAGAAGCACTGAAACAGGGCGGCGCGCACCGGGTTGGTTCGCCCATGCCCTGCTCTTTCGGGCCAGGACAATTAATTTCCCATTTATCAGCCCTCTCCCTGTTAGGGCTATAATGCGCGCGCCTTTATTCTGATCATGACGTCCTTATGAAAACCCTGTTTTTTGCTGTACTGCTGTCGCTGTCACTGGGCAACTTTGCCTTCGCCGCGCCGCCCGCAACCTTTGCCGACGCCAAAGTGGTCGCCAAGGAAAAGATTTACATGGACCAGGCAAACAGTGCCCAGGGCGAGTTGTATTGCGGCTGCCAGTGGAATTGGGTCGGTCAATCGGGCGGTCGGGTAGATGCCCAATCCTGCGGTTATAAAACCCGCAAACAGGAAAACCGCGCCGAGCGCACCGAGTGGGAACACATCGTGCCGGCCTGGACTTTCGGGCATCAGCGCCAGTGCTGGGCCAACGGCGGACGCGAGCATTGCATCGATGACGATCCGGTGTTTCGCACCATGGAAGCCAACCTGTTCAATCTTTACCCGGCCGTGGGTGAAGTGAATGGCGACCGCAGCAACTATAACTACGGCATGGTCTCCGGCGTGGCGCCGCAATATGGTCAATGCACCACCAAGGTGGACTTCGAACAGCGCGTGGCCGAACCACGCGATGAGGTCAAAGGCCTGGTGGCGCGGACCACGTTCTATATGTTTGATCGCTACAACCTGAGCATGTCGCGTCAACAGCAACAGGTATTGATGGCGTGGAACAAACAGCACCCGGTCAGTGCCTGGGAAAAGGAACGCAATAACCGCATCACCGCGATCATGGGCCACACCAACCCATTCGTGACCGGTGCGCGCACCTGGACCCTGGACTACAAGCCGGTCGGCGACGGGCTGGTCAGCCCGATTCCGACCCGCGCGCAAGCGGCCACAGCGCCTGCGGCAGCGACCACCGCGTCGGCCGGCTCGATCATCGGCAACCGCACCAGCCAGATCTACCACCTGCCCAGCGGCTGCCCGAGCTACGACAAGGTGTCGGCCAAGAACCAGGTCGCGTTTGCGTCCGAGTCCCAGGCAGTAGCTGCCGGGTACAGGAAGGCCGGGAACTGCAAGTAAGCCTGGACACAATCTTCGTAGGAGCGGCTTTAGCCGCGAAAAGGCAGATACCTTCGCCGCCCAGCCGCTCCTGCCCACCTATCGGGGCCATTACGCCCCCATCAACTCCCGCACCCGCCCCGCCAGCGCCTCGGCGGTAAAAGGCTTGGTCAGCACCAGCCTGCCTGAACCCAGTTGCGCATCGCCCAGTGCCGCACTTTCGGCATAACCGGTGATGAACAGGGTCTTGAGGCCGGGGCGAATCTCCTGCCCGGCGTCGGCCATCTGCCGGCCGTTCATGCCACCGGGCAGGCCTACGTCGGTCACCAGCAGATCGATGCGCACATCCGAGCGCAGCACCTTGAGCCCGGCCATGCTGTCGCCCGCCTCGATCACCGTGTACCCCAGGTCGCCCAGCACATCGGCCAGCAGCATGCGCACCGTCGGTTCGTCATCGACCACCAGGATGGTTTCGCCGACCTCGGCAAACGCTGCCGGTAGCCGGTCAATGTCGCCTTCGCTGTCTGTCGCGGCACCGAAATAGCGCGGTAAATAGAGGCACACCGTGGCCCCCTGGCCGACGGTAGAGGTAATGCGCACCTGCCCGCCGGACTGCTTGGCAAAGCCATAGATCATCGACAGTCCAAGCCCGGTGCCCTGGCCGATCGGCTTGGTGGTGAAAAACGGATCGAAGGCCTTGGCCATGATCTCCGGGGTCATGCCGGTGCCGGTATCGGTCACGCACAGACACAGGTACTGGCCTTCGGGCAGGTCGTAGGCATGGGCGGCGGCAGCGTCCATGCAGTGGTTGGCGGTCTTGATGGTAATGCTGCCACCGTCCGGCATCGCATCGCGGGCGTTGAGGCACAGGTTCAGCAATGCGTTTTCGAGCTGGCTGGCATCGACCAGAGTCAGCCACAGCGTGGACGCTCCCAGGGCTTCGACGTGGATGCCGGGGCCGACCGTGCGTTGAATCATCTCGACCATGCCGGCGACCAGCGCATTGACGTTGGTGGGCCTGGGGTCGAGGGTCTGGCGTCGGGAAAAGGCCAGCAACCGGTGGGTCAGGGACGCGGCGCGACGCGCGGCCCCCTGGGCGGCGGTGATGTATTTGCCGATGTCGGTCAGGCGGTCCTGCCTGATGCGCATGTCGATCAGTTCCAGGGACCCGGAGATACCGGCCAGCAGGTTATTGAAATCGTGCGCCAGGCCTCCGGTCAGTTGCCCGACCGCCTCCATTTTCTGCGACTGGCGCAGTTTTTCTTCCGCTTGCATCAATTCGGTGGTGCGTTCGGCCACCCGGTGCTCAAGGGTGTCGTTCATGGCCCGCAGCGCGGCGGTGGCGCGGTCACGCTCGGCCTCGACGGCGCGGCGCTCCTGCACATCGATCAGCACCCCGGGAAAGCTCAGGCCGGTACCGTCTTCGGCCAGGTCGACCCGCCCGTTGGCTTCGATCCAGTAGTAATTGCCATCGGCGCGCTGCACCCGGTACTGGTGGGCATAGGCACCGCCGCGCTGGATCACCTCATTGATGGCGGCAATCAGACCGTCGCGATCATCGGGGTGCACGGTGGCGATCACCTGCGCCAGGCTCAGCCCCGTGCAGCCAAGCGCCGGGTCCAGGCCAAAGGCATCGGCAAAGCCGTCATCGACCGTAAAGCGGTCAGTAGGCAGGTCCCAGTGCCAGGTGCCGATGATTGCACCGGCCGCCAGCGCCAGTTGCACCCGCTGCACGTTTTCACGCGCCAGCGACTCGCTGGCACGCAAGCGCTCCTGGGCATTGCGACGCTCGGTCACGTCGCTGAAAAAGATGCCGATCGTGCGCTCGACCGGGTCTCCGACGCGCACGGCACGCACGTCAAACCAGCGCTCGAAAGCCTCGGCGTAGTTCTCGAAGTTGGCCGGCTCGCCAGTCTTGGCCACATGCCCGTAGGCCTTGAACCAGAACGGCTCCAGGTCCGGCGCAAACTCGGTGACCCACTTGCCGCGCAGGTTGACCCCGGCCTGCTGCTCGAATGCAGCATTGACCTCGACGAAGCGGTAGTCGATCGGCAGATCATCGGCGTCGAACTTGACCTGGACAATCGCGAACGCCGCCTCGATGGTCTCCAGAATGGTGCGGTACAGGGCCTCGCTCTTGAGCAGGGCTTTTTCCGCGCGTCGTACCCGGGTCAGGTCGAGCATCGCACCGATCATGCGCACAGCCTGGCCTTGGGCGTTGCGGATCACATGCCCACGGTCAAGCACTTCGGCCCAGGAACCGTCGGCGCGATGAAAGCGATATTCGTCGGACCAGGCATCGCCCTGGCCGTTGATCAAGGCATGGATCGAATCATGGATACGTGCCCTGTCGTCGGGATGAATCTGGGCAATCCACCAGTCGCCGGTCATGTCCTGCGCGGTCAGGCGATGACCATAGGCGTCGCGCAGGGCGTCGTTCCACTGCACATGATTGGCCTGCAGGTCCCAATCCCAGATTGCGTCGTTGGTGGCCTTGGCCGCCAGCCGATAGCGCTCCTGGGTTTCTTCGATCGCCAGCCCCGCCAATGGCTTGGGGCGCGGCGCGGCCAGGGTCAGGGCATGGGATGTCTGCACAACGGGCGCGGCATCGCTGCCGGCGGTTTCAAGCAGGGTCTGCAGGCGCATGACTTCGGCCTCCAGCGCCTCCCGGGAAAGGTGTTTCAGCACGGCCCCCACCTACGCATGTTTGTAACCACTGACGGACTCTCAGAAATCAGGTTGATGGCTCATGGCCAGACCAGCAACAGGATACCCCGGCGGTCAGGCCCGCCAAAATAATCTCTTTCACTCATTGGCGTATCGAAAATGTGCCTCGCCCAGAGGCCATTGCCTGACAAGGGCCAGGCTGGCGGCAGAAAACCGATGACCGGTCTCATTCGTGGGTGAAAATTACCCCTGGCCTGGCCCGCTCATCCACCCTCAACTCAAAGACATCGGGCCGTGAGTAATGTCCGACCACATCGAAGTCATACCGCGCCCTGACCAGTTCACCGGTATCGATCTCGGCGGTCACCAAGCCGGCCGCGCCCTTCAACGGTCCCGCCAGCACATCGCCCAATGGGCCGACGATTATGCTGCCACCGTTGATCAGCGGACGGTCAGCATCCCAGCCGGGCACCTCGGTGCCGGACTCGGCGGGCGACGGTTGCACCTGGCAGGCACTGATGACAAAGCAGCGGCCTTCATGGGCGATATGGCGCATCGAGCATTGCCACACGTCGCGCTCATCCACGGTCGGGGCGCACCAGATCTCGACGCCCTTGGCATACATCGCGGTGCGCAGCAACGGCATGTGGTTTTCCCAGCAGATCGCCGCGCCGATGCGTCCGGCCGGCACATCGAACACCGGCAGGGTCGAGCCATCGCCCTGCCCCCAGATCAGCCGTTCGGTGCCGGTGGGCATCAGCTTGCGGTGCGTGCCGACCAGGCCCTTGTCGGGGTCGACAAACAATGCGGTACAGAACAGCGAGCTGCCCGCACGCTCGATGACCCCGACCACCAGATGCGCCCCGGTGCGCTGCGCCAGTCCTGCCAGGGCGCGGACTTCGTCGCCGTCCAGGTCAATCGCATTATCGAAATAACGCGCATAGGCCTCACGCCCTTCGGGCAAGCGGTAGCCCAGGCGCGTGCCGAAATCCTCACCCTTGGGGTAGCCGCCCAGAATCGCCTCGGGCAACACCACCAGCGTGGCACCCGCCGCCACGATGGCTCCTTCATAAGACAGGATCAGTTTCAGGGTGTCGGCCTTGCCACCGGGCAAGGAACCAATCTGAAGGGCTGCAACGGTTGAGCGTGCCATGATGAGGTCCGTTCCGAATGAATGTCAGCCGATTCTAGAACGTTCGGTCGTCATTGATGAATAGCAAGAGGCTTTGACCGGCTCCTACCACCCCGGAACGGGCTTTATCAGTCTTTTTTCTTTTCCTTGACCAGCTCGTCGTAGTCGGAATTGATCGCGAAAGTCTGCGCCAACCAGGTCTCATCAGGCTTGTACAACTGCATGCGCAGCCCGGCCGGCCCTTCCCGCATGCCCACCAGATACACCAGAGTCACATACCGGGTGCCGACGGTGCGCTCCTCGATGAGTTCATGAAACTTGTACTCCCCACCGAAAGCCTTGCTCATGTACTGGACCATCTGTTGCCTGTCTTCAGGGTCCATGTCCTTCTTGACGCCCATCGTATCGATAGCCTTGTCGAACTGCCTGGCCTGGATCTGTTCGAACAGCCGCTGCGGGATACCGCTGTAATCGTCGGCGCCAGCGGTCGTGCTCAACAGCGCCAGCGTCATACCCGCCATAAGTGCTTTCATGCCTTTTCCCTTCTCTGTGTACGAATGCGAACGGCCGGTCCCATGTCGAGGGTGATCAACATGCCTGTGACTGAAAAAGCCGCCGCAAGTTCGCAGGCGCGGCTTGAACCGCGAAGTGTACGCATGACATGGCCCCAGGCTACCCTCTCCCTGCGGCCTGTCGGCAGACCCTCTTGGCGAATATTTCCCCGTTCATGCTGTCCCTTGCAGTTCACAACCAATGGAGCACAGCAGTCATGGGCCTGGATATTTGTGCCTACAGCAAACTGGTGGAAGCGCCTGACGCCAGGCGTGATCAGGACGGTGAACTCGAAGACTGGGAGCACTACCGCCAATTTCGCGAGAGCGATGACTTTCCGGGCCGGCTTGAAGGCCTCAAGCCTGACGTCGCCTATCAGGTGGGTGGCGAAACCTTTGAGTTTCGCGCCGGCAGCTACACCGGCTACTGCGCCTGGCGCAACCAGTTGGCGCAGATGGCGGGTTACCCCCTGACCCGCTACGAAGGCCCTGACGGCGAGACCGAGGGGTATGACGCCGGCGCCTGGTTTTCCAGCGAAGGGCCTTTCTTCGAGCAGATCAACTTCACCGACAGCGACGGCACGCTCGGGCCGAGCGCCAGCGCCAGGCTGGCCGCAGACTATGCCGCCCATGCCGACAAGGCCGAGCAGATCGGCGGCGTGTTCTGGGCGCTGTACCAGCAGTGGCAACAAGCGTTCAGCCTGGCGAAAGACGATGGCGCGGTGGTGTTTGGTTGAGGGCCGGGTGATGCAGCGGCTGTCTTAGCCCAGGCCAGGTTTCGGTATCGCAATGCGGTTGCCGGTCTTGACCTCGCGCAGGGCCAGGCTGGACTGGATGGAGGCGATGCCTACCTGGCGCCTGAGCACCTGCTCGATGAAGTCACTGTAGCTGTCGAGGTCTTCTGCCAGCACTTGCAGCACATAGTCGGCATCGCCGGTGATCTTGTGGCAGGCCAGCACCTCTGGCAATTGCGCTATGACCGCCTCGAAGTCATCCGGGGCATGGTCGGCATGGGTAGAGAAACGGATGTGCACGAAGGCCATGATATCCAGCCCCAGCATGCGTCTGTCGAGGTTGGCCTGGTAGCCCTTGATCACACCCGCTTCTTCCATGCGCTTACGCCGTCGCCAACACGGCGTCAGGCTTAACGACAGCCGCTCACTGAGTTCAGCGTTGGAAATGCTCGCATCGTCCTGCAGCAATTCAAGGATCGCCAGGTCGGTTTCATCAAGACTGATGCGTTTGGATAATCTTTTCTTCATCAAGCCATTCCTGAGTAAAAAAACCCGACATTTTTCAAAAGTCACGAATACAAAGCAAAGAAAGCGCACCGAAGCCGGAACAGAATAGTTTCACCGGCTCACATTAACGGATGCGCAGAATGTTTACAGTTTTCAGTGATTCCCACCGCCTGCATCACGGCACCGAATTGAAAGACGGTGTGCTCAAGCCTTCGTTCGAACAGCCCAGCCGGGCAGACACTGTTCATCACCGCGTCAAGCAGGTCGGCCTCGGCCAGATCATCGAGCCGCGAGCCTTTGACCGGGCGTGCTATGTCAACGCCCACAGCGAGCGCTACGTCAGTTTTCTGGAAACCGCCTGGGCGCAGTGGTCCGCCACCGGACGCACCCACGATGCCTTGCCGCTGGTATGGCCGGTGCGCGACCTGGCCAACCAGCAGGTGCCCGCGTTCATCGACGGCCAGCTGGGTTTCTACGCAATGGATGCCGGCTCACCGATTACCGCCAGCACCTGGCAGGCGGCCAGGACCAGCGCCGACATCGCCCTGACCGGCCTGGCGCTGCTCGATGAAGGCCACGACAGCGCCTTTGCCCTGTGTCGGCCGCCCGGCCATCACGCGGCACGCGAATACATGGGGGGCTATTGCTATCTCAACAATGCCGCCATCGCCGCCCAACAGGCGATCACGCAAGGCGCCCAACGTGTCGCGGTGCTGGACGTCGACTTTCATCACGGCAATGGCACCCAGAATATTTTCTATGACCGAGCTGACGTCATGTTCGTCTCGCTGCACGGCGAGCCGGCAGTGTCCTATCCGTACTACTCCGGCTTCAGCCACGAAGTCGGTGCCGGCCACGGCGAGGGCTTCAACCACAACTACCCGTTGCCGAAAAACACCACTTGGCAACGCTATCGCGACGCCTTGCTGCATGCCTGCAAGCAACTCCAGCAGTTCGCCCCGCAGGTGTTGGTGATCTCCCTCGGAGTGGACACGTTCAAGGACGACCCGATCAGCCACTTCCTGCTCGAAAGTGACGATTTCATCGGCATCGGCGAGCTGATCGCGAGCATCGGTTGCCCCACGCTGTTCGTCATGGAAGGCGGCTACATGGTCGACGAAATCGGCATCAATGCCGTCAACGTGCTGCATGGCTACGAAAGCAAGCGCGCCTGACACCCCGCGGCACCTTCAATCCGTCAATCTAAGGAAACACACCATGACGCTTTTCATCGATGTCGATCAGGCCGCGCGCCTGTTCACCACGGTCGGCATTCGCCAGGCCATTCGCGAAATGGCCTGCTATATCGAAGCTGACTATGTTCGCTGGGCCGAATTCGACAAGTCGCCGCGCACGGCCAACCACTCCCCCAATGGGGTGATCGAACTGATGCCGACCGATGATGGCCAGCAATACGCGTTCAAGTACGTCAACGGTCATCCGGACAACGGCCAGAACGACCTGCTGACGGTCATGGCCTTCGGGGTGCTGGCCGACGTCCACAGTGGCTATCCCACCCTGCTCAGTGAACTGACCCTGACGACTGCCGTGCGCACGGCGGCCACTTCTGCGCTGGTCGCGCAATCGCTCGCCCGGCCCGGGGCAACCTCAATGGCAATCATCGGCAATGGTGCCCAGAGCGAATTCCAGGCCCTGGCCTTCCACGAAATGCTGGGCATCGACGAAATCCGCGTGTTCGATATCGATCGGGCCGCCTCGCTCAAGCTCAAGCAGAATCTGGCGGCCTTTCCCAAACTCCGGGTGATCATTGCCGACTCGATACAGGAGGCGGTCAAGGGCGCGCACATCGTCACCACCGTGACCGCCGACAAAGCCTATGCAACGATTCTCACCCCCGACATGGTCGAGCCCGGCATGCACATCAATGCCGTAGGCGGCGACTGCCCGGGGAAAACCGAACTGCACGCCGACATTCTGCGCAACGCCCGGGTCATCGTGGAGTTCGAACCACAGACCCGGATTGAAGGCGACATTCAACAAGTGGAAGCCGACTTTCCCGTCATTGAGTTCTTCAGGATTGCCCGAGGTGAAGCACCAGGCCGCGAGCACGCCGATCAGGTCACGGTCTTCGATTCGGTGGGCTTTGCCCTGGAAGATTTTTCATCCTTGCGCTACCTGCAGGACCTGGCACGACAGCACTCGATCGGCGAGCGCATCCACCTGGTGCCGACGCCGGCCCACATCAAGAACCTCTACCAGTTGCTCGACCCGCAACCGCTCAGGGCCGGGCATTTGCGCTCGGCCACCTGAGCCGCCGGGGCCGAGCCTGCACGTAGCCCTGCATAACCGTCAATAGCCGTTATCTCTGACAAGAACACTCGCGCAATGATTCGCGCGTTGCGTCATGACGCGTGAAGCACGCACCCGTTTTCTACTTTCTGCCAAAACTCAAAAACATAAAATCAAGAGGTTTTGTAATGAAATCGATGCCACCAGAGCGGGTCGACCCGCCTGCGCTGCAGCGCACGCTCAGCAATCGCCACATTCAATTGATGGCCATGGGAGGAGCGATAGGAACAGGCCTGTTCATGGGCTCCGGCAAGATCATCAACCTGTCGGGCACCTCGATCATCCTGATCTACATGATCATCGGGCTGTTCGTGTTTTTCGTCATGCGGGCCATGGGCGAAATGCTGCTGTCCAACCTGAACTTCAAGACCTTCGCCGACTTTGCCGGTGCCTACCTGGGCCCCAGGGCGGCTTTTTTTCTGGGCTGGTCCTATTGGCTGAGCTGGAGCGTGGCGGTCATCGGTGATGCCGTCGTGGTCGGCGGGTTCTTCCAGTACTGGTTTGCCGATGTCCCGGCGTGGATGCCCGCTGTTGGCATGCTCGCGACCTTGTTCGCCTTGAACGTGCTGACCGTGCGGCTTTTCGGTGAAGTGGAATTCTGGTTCGCGATCATCAAGATCATTGCTGTCGTGACCCTGATCGGCGTCAGTCTGGCGCTGATTGCAACGTCGTTCGTGTCCCCCAGTGGCGTGACGGCGTCCTTGAGCCACCTGGTGGACAAGCAGGCCGCCTTCCCCAATGGCCTGCTCGGCTTCTTCGCCGGCTTTCAGATGGCAATCTTCTCGTTCGCCGGCACCGAACTGATCGGTACGGCCGCCGCAGAGACCCGCTCGCCGGAGAAAACCCTGCCCAAGGCCATCAATGCCATCCCGCTGCGCATCATCCTGTTCTATGTGCTCGCGCTGACCTGCATCATTGCCGTGACGTCCTGGCAACAGGTTTCACCCATCAAGAGCCCTTTCGTCGAGCTGTTTCTGGTGGCGGGGTTTCCGGCCGCAGCCGGCATCGTCAACTTCGTGGTCCTGACCTCGGCGGCTTCCTCGGCCAACAGCGGTGTATTTTCATCCAGCCGCATGCTGTTCGGGCTGGCCAATCAGGGCAATGCGCCAACGGTCTTCCAGCGCCTGTCGGGCAACAGCGTGCCGCTGATCAGCCTGGCGTTCACCTGCCTGCTGATGCTCATCGGTGTGCTGGTGCTGTTTATCGTGCCGCAAGTCATGACCGCGTTCACCATTGTGTCCACCGTGTCGGCGATCCTGGTGATCTTCACCTGGTCGACCATCCTGGCGTCTTACATTGCCTACCGCAGAAAGCGTCCCGAGCTGCATGCGCGCTCGGCCTTCAAGATGCCGGGCGGCGTGCCCATGGCCTGGTTGTCCCTGGCTTTCCTGGGCTTTGTGCTGTTCCTGCTGGCGTTGCGCCCTGACACCCGGATCGCCTTGATGGCCATGCCGGCCTGGTTCATCTGGCTGGCCATTGCCTATCAGTTGACCCGCAGCCGCCAGCCAGAACCGGTCGCGGGCTCGGCCGGCGATTACAGTTGATGCATGACTGACCTGTGTCCTGGGGCATTGCAGCGGGCATGCTTGGAGGCCGTCAACTTCACCCACGGGGTACGGCTGTTTACGCCGCCGGACAGGGCGTCATTTCAGATCACAACGAGTGTGTTCAGGCAAAAAATCAATGAATAAAGGCGATGGGCATTTCATTTTCTGGCCATCTGTGCGGCAATGGCAGGCCTGTGGCATCGCCTTGAAAGATGTTGAATCAAGCCGGCCCTGTACCTGCCAAAGCACCATGGAACACCCAGACTTACCGTCGGCGCTCTTGCCCTGTCGCGAGGGTGCCCGGCGGCGGCTCATACCCTCTTATTAGGATCACCGGCGTGCGCCTGCCCGATTTTATCGTCAAGAACGCTGAGTCCATTCTCCAGGCCTGGGAAGACTTTGCGAGAACCATCGAGATTTCCGGGGTGGCATTGGACAGAGAGTCGTTGCGCGATCATGCCGCGCAGATGCTTGAGGCCATCGTGGCGGACCTGCGTACCAAGCAGACCCGATCAGAGCGCATTGCCCGCTCCCAAGGCCAGGGGCCGGTTGCCACAGAAGAAACACCTGCCGAAACCCATGCCGTCACACGGTTGATGGCCGGTTTTACCATCGACCAGATGGTTTCTGAGTACCGCGCCTTGAGAACCAGCGTCCTCAATCAGTGGATGAAGCAAATCAAGTCAGGGGCAGACTTTGATGCCGACGACATGAATCGTTTTCATGAAGCCATCGACCAGGCACTTGCCGAATCCATTGCCAGTTACTCAAGGGCAGTAGACGTCTCGCGCACTGTATTTCTAGGCATCCTGGGTCATGATCTGCGTACACCGCTTGGCGCCATCATGCTGGGCGCCGACAGCATGCGACGTTCGGCAGACACCAGCCCCCGCGGGGTCAAGCTCTCCAATCAGATCTACACCAGCGTAAAACGCGCCAACCAGATAGTGGGCGATCTGCTCGATCTGACGCGCTGCCAGATGGGACCGGGCATTCCCATTAAAACCACAGCGCTGGACCTGGTGCCTTTGTGCGAGCGTATCGTCGATGAAATCCGTGCGTTTCATCCGGGTGTCCACCTGAACTTCATGGCTTACGCGGCGGTGACCGGCCAGTTTGATGGTCCCCGCATGGAGCAGGTCTTTTCCAACATCATCAGCAATGCGATCCAGCATGGCGATAACCGAACGCCCATAGCAGTCACCCTGGCACAGGCAGACGGTCATGCAATCTTTACCGTCCACAATACCGGTGAGCCTATCCCGGAAGCGGCATTACCGTTCATCTTCAATCCCATGGGGCGTTTTTCGCAGCGCTCGGTTGCCGACGACCCACCGACAGAGGGACTGGGCCTGGGGCTTTATATTGCTTCGGAGATTGTCACCTCTCACACGGGTGTTATTGACGTGGTTTCAGATAGCGAGCAAGGCACTGTCTTTACAGTGACGGTACCGATGCAGAGACCGCGACCTGAGTCGGCGTCGACAGTGTTCTGGTTGAGTGCCTGATCGTACGTGTCCGGGGTATTAACACGTGCTGTCTACAGATAAGTACTTGAGCGGTGTGAAGCAAGGCCGGCAGTTAAATGACCAACTCGACTCGAGAGCCACTGAACAAAGTCTGCAAAGCACTTTTCAGCGCAGCGACCTGCTCTGGAACAGTATCGTTGCCTTGCGGCAGTTCAGCCAGAAAACGCGAGTCACCAAAGAACTCGGCATACTCGGGCTTGACCACCACTTCCAGACTGTCTGGGGAAAAGATCACTTTCTCGATGGCATCAGACCGTTCATATTCCGCCTGGTCGGTATGAAAGCCGATGCCCTCCTCCACACTGGCGTGATCGTCATCGTCCAGGCGCGTAATGATGATGAAGTTGGCAGGCGCTTGCGCGTCATCACCCAGCGCCACCACCAGGACATCGTCTTCTTCGTAGCATCGTAGGGTCGACGCAACAAAACGCTTCATGCTCTTCCTTTTTCATTCAGGCTTGAGGCTGGCGCCACGTTGAACAGGCGGCCCTGCATTCAAGCAATCCCGTTCGGCCCATCCAGCACCTGCCGGACCTTGCGGGCCAAGTCTTGCGGCATGCACGGCTTGGACACTACCTCGAACTCCGAGCCGCCCATGTCGGTGCGCTCGATGGAGTTCTCGGCATAGCCGGTGGTCAGCAGCACCTTGATCTGCGGGTGGCGGCGCTTGACCTCACGGGCCAGCATCACACCGTTCATGCCGCCAGGCATGATCAGGTCGGTGAACAGCAGGTCGTACTGGGCGCCTGACTCGAACTTGCCCAGCGCCTCGCGGGCATTGAACACGATCTCGGTGCTGTAGCCGCAGTCATCCAGGACCATCTTGGCCAGTTCGGCCACGTCCGGGCGGTCTTCGACAATGAGGATCCGCTCGCTGCCCTGACGTTGTTCGCCAAGGTGTTTCACCTCGTGATTGGCCACACTGGCTTCGTCCACCGGGAAATACAGGCGCAGGGTGGTGCCGACGTTTTCCTCGGTGTAGATGCGGGCCGAACCACCGGACTGTTTGGCAAAGCCATAGACCATCGACAGGCCCAGGCCCGAGCCCTTGCCTTCGTCCTTGGTGGTAAAAAACGGGTCCATGACGCGGTCGCGAATGCTGGCGGGCATGCCAATGCCGTTGTCAGTGATGGCGATGCTCACATAGTGGCCTGGCCTGAGCCCGTCGGTAGACAAGCTGGCCAGGTCGTGAATGACTACATTGCGGGTTTCGATAAAAATCTTCGGGTCAGGCCGACCGGACAAGGCATCACGGGCATTGTTGAAAATATTGAGCAGTGCCACTTCGGCCTGGGTCGGATCGATGCGGCAGTTGCGCAGCGCCGGCTCCAGGTCGGTCTCGACCCGCACACCGGCACCGAAGGTGCGCTCGATCATCGGTTCGCTGGCGTTGACCAGACCGTTGAGGTTCAGCACCCGGCCGTGCAGTTTCTGCTTGCGGGCAAAGGCCAACAGTTGTTTGGTCAGGGTACTGGCGCGGTCAACGGCGGCCTTGGCGTGATAAACGCTGCGTTGCACCCGTGGCCCATCGACCTGTGGCTTGTCGGCAGCGCTGCCGATCAGGTCGATATAGCCGCCCATCACCTGCAGCAGGTTGTTGAAGTCGTGGGCGATGCCGCCGGTCAACTGGCCCAGCGCTTCCATTTTCTGCGACTGACGCAGGGCGTCCTCGGCGTCGCGACGCCGGCTGATGTCCAGCTGCGAGGCGAAGAAATAGATCAGCTCGCCGCTGTCGTTGAAGATCGGCGAGATGAACAACGCGTTCCAGAAGGTCGAGCCATCCTTGCGGTAGTTGAGCACTTCGGTGGAGATATCGGTCCGGTCGGCGATGGCCTGGCGGATGTCGGCAATGATCTGTTGATCGGTTTCCGGCCCTTGCAGGAAACGGCAATTGTTCCCCAGCACTTCGGCATCGCTGTAGCCGGTCATTTTCAGGAACGCCTGGTTGGCGAAAATGATCGGGTTGTCCGGCCGGTTGGGGTCGGTAACGATCATCGGCATCCGGGTGGTTTCCACCGCTGCAAAGAAGATGTTCTTGCCCTGATGGGAAAGATCACCGGTTGCCGCATTGTCGACCCGTGTTTTATCGTGCGCCACGCCCAGCCACTCCCGTGATATTAATCCGCAACTACTTATCGCCTACGACTGGTGTCGGGGGCAAAGAGTTCGATTCGGCGCGGTTAATGTGCCGCGACGTGACGCCGCGGGCCGGTGCTGCATCGAATGTGCGCCCCCCTGTCATCCATTTGTCCCGCTCTTCGCTTTCAAGGAACACGCTCCATGCCCGTGCAACCCTCTCCTCTGTTTGCCATCAGTGCGCTGAGCGCTGCCCTGGCGTGCGCGCCTCAGGCGCTGGCGGCCAGCCAGGCCGTCACATTGACAGGCATCGAGGTCAATGCCAGCGAAAGCAACCCGGTGCAGGATGCCCAGGAGCGCCTGCAGCGTGTGCCTGGCGCCACCAATGTGGTGGACCTGAACCGGGTCGAACAAGGCCGGGTCAGCAGCAGCGAGGATGTGTTCAGGTATCAGCCGGGCATTTACGCACGCACCGCCCACAACGAAGGCAGCAAGCTGTCGATCCGCGGCTCGGGCCTGAACCGGGCGCCGGGCGGCCATGCTTCGGGCTTGTTCGAGATGTTCGACGGCTTGCCGTTGACCGGCCCGGGCGGCACGCCTTATGAGCTCAAGGAGCCGTCGTGGCTGAGCCGGGTCGAGGTGTACCGCGGCGCCAACGGCTTCGAGCACGGCGCGCTGGCGTTGGGCGGCGCGGTCAATTACGTGACCCATACCGGCTACGACGCCCCGCGCCTGCAAGTGCGCTATGAGCTGGGCAGTCATGGCTACAGCAAGCGCCAGATCAGCTCCGGCCAGGTGTTGGGCGACCTTGACTATTACGTCAGCCTCAACGACTCGCGCACTGACGGCGTTCAGGACCAGACCGCCGGCAACAGCCAGGGCATGGCCGCCAATGTCGGCTATCGCTTCAGCCCTGACCTGGAAACCCGCTTCTATTTCCGCTACCGGGAAAACGACTACGAAACCCCGGGCCGCCTGACCCGCGAGCAGATCCGCCACGACCCGCGCGCGGCCAGCCCGGTCAACGTGGCCCGCGACAATAAACGTGTGCAGCCGGGCAGCACCTGGCTGGCGAACAAGACCACGCTGTACCTGGATGACAGTTCGCGCCTGGAAACCGGCCTGGTCTATCACGATTACCCCATGGACCTGCGCGAAGGCACCAACCGCCTGAAGGTCGCCTACACCGACATCAGCGGCACCTTGAACTACATTCGCCAGGACCAACTATTCGGCCTCGCCAGCCAGACCACCGTGGGCCTGCGCCACACCAAGGGCCTGCCGAACAACGGCACCTCGGAGTTCGTGCGCAGCCCGGCCGGCAATACGGCAGGCTTCGCGCCGGGCACCCGCACCCGCGACTACAGCTACCTGGGCTCGGACAGCGTGCTGCATGCCTCCAATGAGCTGGAGTTGGCACCGGACCTGTGGCTGACCACGGGGGTGGCGGCGATCTACACCCGGCGCGAAACCGAAGTCACCTACCCCGACGCCCGTGACCCGTTGAGCATGAGCACCTGGGACTACGCCGCCCGCCTGGGTCTGCGCTATCAGTTGACCCCACAGACTCAGGTGTATGGCAATCTCAGCCGCTCAGTGGAACCTCCCCATTCATGGTCGATGATCTGGGGTTCGAACAAGGTTTTTCCCGCCGGCAGCGGCGCCGCCACCGGCCTGCAAAGCGGCGGGGTCGAACTGGATAACCAGACCGCGACCACTGTCGAACTGGGCGCGACGGGTCAGGCCTGGGTGGGCGACTGGACTATGGGGTGGTATTACTCACAGTTGAGGCATGAGCTGTTGAGCGTCGAAATCCAGGCCGCCACGGCCACGACGTCCTCGATCATTGCCGAAAGCAACGCCAGCCCCACCGTGCACCAGGGCATCGAACTGAGCCTGGACAGCCCGTTGTGGCAGGGCCCGGCCGGCCGCCTGAACCTGCGCCAGGCGTACACCTGGAGCGACTTCCACTACCGTGACGATGACCGTTTTGGCGACAACCGCCTGCCCGGCCTGCCCCAGCACTACTACCAGGCCGAACTGCGCTTCACCCATCACAGCGGCGTGTACGTCGGGGTCAATACCGAGTACGCCTCCAAGGTGGCGGTGGATTACGCCAACTCGTTCCATGCCGACCGCTATGCCTTGCTGGGCGCCACCCTGGGCTACCACTCGCCCGACGAGCAGTGGCAGACCTGGCTGGACCTGCGCAACCTGACCAACCAGCGCTACGCCACCACGGTCACGCCGGGTTACAACGACAACGGCGTGGACGTGGCGCGCTCGACGCCGGGCGAAGGTGCGGGTGTGTATGCCGGGGTTTCATGGAGCGTGCGCTGATGCAGTAGGCGCGCGCGCTGCCGGAATGCCGGACCACCGCGACCGGCTGCGTAGCAGTCGTAAATTTTCAGCGTTTCCGAGATTTTGCGGTCATTCGCTGTAGATTTTCAGCGTTGCGAAAATTTTGCGAGCGCTTCGCACTCGGTCGCGGGCAAGCGCGCTCCTACCGGGGGTGAATTCAATAGTCAATAAAATCAGTAAGTTATTGTGCAGGCCGTTACCGGTCAAAACGTTCCGCCAGGTTGCGCAGGGCCTCAAGCTGGCGGTCAATGGCCTGGCTGATGCTGTGACCTTCTTGCGCCTTGCCGGCGCTGACCCGTGACCGTTCGGCGACCTGTATTACCTGGCGGTTGAGGTCCTCGGCCACCTGGCCTTGTTGCTCCATCGCACTGGCAATCTGGATGCTCATCGCCGAAATGTGTTCAAGCGCCTGATTGACGCCGACAAAGCTGGCATTGACCGACAGCACCGCCTCGCTGCCCTGCCCGGCCAGGGCCTGGCCTTCGCGGGCCAGGCGCACGGTGTTTTCCGTACGCTGGCGAAACCCCGATAACAGCGGCTGAATGTCTTGCGTGGCCTGCTGCGTACGGCTGGCCAGTTGGCGCACCTCATCGGCCACCACGCTGAACCCGCGCCCGGCCTCCCCGGCCCTGGCCGCCTCGATGGCGGCGTTGAGCGCCAGCAGGTTGGTCTGCGCGGCGATTGAACTGATGGTGTCGGTCATCGTGCCAATGGCCTCAGTGGCCGAAGCCATCTGCGTGGCGGCAGTGCTGATGTCAGTGACGGCGTCGGCCAGGCGCTGCATCACGGCCAGGCTTTGTCCGCTCAGTTGCTGGCCCCGGGCAGACAGGTCCGTGGCCTGCTGGGTGGCCACCACGCTGTCATGCAGGTTGCGTGACACCTCTTGGATGGTCGCGGCCATCTGGGTCAAAGCCACCACCGATTGGTCCGATTCGCTGCGCTGCTGCTCAAGCCGGCCTGCTTCGGTCTCGATCAGTGCCACCAGGGCCGTCATGTGCCGGTCAATCGTGCGACCGCTCAGGCCGATGCGCGACAGGGCGGCCTGCAGACGGGCTTCGGCGCTGAACAAGGCCATGTGCAACAGGGCGCCACTGCCCTCTTGCCCGCTGTAGGCCTTGGCCAAACCGGCCTGGGCAAACACCTTGGGGTGCGCCGCCAGAACCTGATCGACCCGCCGCGTGAGACGCGCTTGCTGCCATAGCCCCAGCGCGAGGCCCGTGCTCAGCAGCACGCCCCCTTGCCACAGCGCCGACGGCAACGCCGGCAACAGCATGGCCAGGACGCCGGCGCCGGCCAGGGTTGGCCCCAGTGCGACGGCCCACCTGGCCAGCCAGCGTCCGCGACTCAGCGGTCGACCGTAAAGATGCCAGTGTGCGTAGACACGCTCGGCACGCTGGATCTGCCCGGCACTGGCCGGCAGGTAGACCGCACCATACCCTTGCACGCCGCTGTCACCGAAGACCGGCTTGACGTACAGGTTGAACCACAGCCGTTCGCCACTGGCGTGACGGTTGCAGATCAACCCCATCCATGGCCCCGGTTGGCGCAGGCTGGCCCACAGGCTCTGGAATACTGCAGCCGGCATCGTGCCGTGGCGCAGCCGGGCAAAGGTCTGCCCGACCAGCGCGCTGCCCGGGTAACCATGAGCGGCAGCAAAATCCTCACTGCAATGCTCGATGCACCCGCTGGGGTCAGTGCGGCAGATCAACGCCGCCGCCCCTGCTGAAGTCGACATAAGAACCTCCCCGCCCTGTTGAATACATGCACATCAGCAAAAAAGCCTGCCGCGAGGCAGGCAAGGCGCCGGCTACGGCGCGTCAGAAATGGTGCACGTAGCGGGCCTGGACGCGGGTCCCTTCAGGACGGTTTTCGGCGTCCTGTTCGAAGTAGGCGTTGAAAAACAGGTGATCGTCAGGCGAGAAGCTGTACATGGCGCCCGGCCCGATGGCCCAGACCTTTTCCCGGCGCCCGGACACTTCATGGCCATCGAAGCGGGTGTCGCTGATCTGCTTGAGCCAGTAGCCGTTGAGGCCCAGGCGCAGGTGCTCGGTGATGGCGTATTCGGTGGTGAAGTTGGCGTGCAGCGCCTGCCCGGCCTGCATGTCGTCCAGGTCGCCCAAGGCGCGTACCGGCGCGTTGTTCTTGCCGTTGTACAGGTAGTGGGCGCGCAGCGAGGCGGTCCATTTCGGGGTGAACCAGTAGGTGGCGGCCCAATAGGGGTTGAAGGACCAGGCGTTGTTGCCGGGGTTGATGTCGCGGTCACGGTCGTACTGGCCGGTGGGCAGGTTGACCTGCAGTTCGATGCGATGCACAAAGCGCGGACCGTCCGGCCCCATGATCGGGTCGAACTGGATGAACGGCCCGATCAGCAGGTCGCCTACCCCGCTGCGAGCCTTGAGCGCGGCATTGCCCAGGCCGTCGTCGACATCGATGTGGGCGATGATCGGCACCAGCATGTTCAGGCCCAGGCTGGCATTGCCGACGCGCAGGTCCGACAGGTAGCTCAGTTGCGTCAGGGCCAGTTGGTAGTCCAGTTCGTGCCTGGGCAACCCCAGGTCATTGCCGTCCTTGTCGCGCAAGTGGTTGGCTGAATAGTTCTGCAGGTATTGCTGCACGTACCAGCCGCCGCCGGCCGGCAAGCCGCCGTCCATGAAGCTGGTCAGCCCCAGGTTGAGCGCTGGCAAGTCATAGGCACAGGCTAGTTGTGTACTCGCCAGGCCCGCACTGCAGGCGCAGATTGAAAGCAGTTTTCTCATGTTGGCTCCCCGTTACGGCCTATCAAGCGTGGCGGCAGGTTCACAAGGCTGGATGCTGGGCGGCTACGCGGTAGCGTCCGGCGTGAAAGACCAGCGGTTCTGCGTCGCTGTGTCGGCATTGTTCGATCTGGCCCAGGAAAATCAGATGGTCGCCGCCTTCGTACTGAGTGACGTTGCGGCACACCAGCACCGCCACCACGTCATCGAGCACCGGCATGCCGGCCTTGCCCTGGCTGAAGGACACGCCGGCAAACTTGTCGCTGGCGGGCCTGGCGAATTGCGAAGACAAACCATGCTGGTCGGCGCCCAACACGTTGATCGCAAAATGACTGGCGTCGAGAAAATCGCCCAGGCTCGGCGCCGAGCGCGCCAGGCTCCAGAGCACCAGCGGCGGGTCGAGGGACACGGATGAAAACGAATTGGCGGTCATGCCGACGTTGCGTCCGTCAGCGGTGCGGGTGGTGATCACGGTCACTCCGGTGGCGAACTGGCCCAGCAGGTTGCGCAGGTCGCGCACCTCAAGGGTGTGCGCATCCAGCAGATCGGCAGGGTTCAGGGCGGTGGCGGCATTCATGGTCGGTTCCTCGGCTTTTTATGGGAGGTGCCCTTCAGGCAGCCTGTTGACTCATCTTCTGGATAAAGCTCTGGCACTGGCCGGCGTCGAACCACCAGGGGGCGAAACGGCGCGGGTCGTCAAAGGCATTGGTGATGGCGTGGGCCAGCGGCTGCGACTGGCTGGCCGCGCCCAACAGTTGCAACAGGTGCGGGGCCGGTGGTTGCAGCAGGCTGTTGGTCCACTTGACCACGTCGCCGGCGTAGGCCCAGTACTGCTCGAAAGTCTGCTCCATCCAGGCGCGACTGAAGGCTTCGGTGCCTTGGGCCAGAATCGCCTCCAGGTACACCTGACTGCACTTGGCGGCGTTATTGGCGCCTTGGCCGGTGATCGGGTCGTTGACCACCAGCGCATCGGCCATGCCGAACACGCTACGACCCGACGGCAGGGTCAGCACCGGGCGGCGGACCATGGGCGTGAAGCGCCCGGACAAGAAGCCCTTGTCGTCGGTCAGGCTCAGGTCGGTGCAGCGCTCAGCCTCCCAGGGCAGGTAACGGCGTACCAGCTCCAGGCTCTTTTCCAGGTGTTGTTCGGGGCTGGTGATGCCTTGCCAACAGTCCATCGGCCCGCCGGGAATGCCTTCGAAGACCATGATTTCGCACGGCCCGCTCAGCGTGAGCGCAGGGAATACAAAATACTCACCGACGCCTGGAATCAGGTTGAACGCCACCCGTGAATACGGCGACACCGGTGTCATGCCCTTGACGTAGGTCAAGGCCAGCGAGCGTTGCGGGCTGCTGAACACGGTGCGCACCGGGTCCCTGGCGAACAGGTTGACCACCTCGCCCTTGCCGGCCGCGAGCAGCACCAGGTCATGGCTGGCCGACAGGGCTTCCAGCTCGGCAAGGCCCACATCTTCGATCAGCAGGTCGCCGCCACGTTGCACGAACGCCTCCATCCACACCGGCATTTTCAGGCGCTGGTCGACCGACTGGGCGCAGCGCTCCAGGCGGGCGCTCCAGCTGAACAGCGACTGGCCGGGCACGTCGGGATTGACCAGGTTCAGGCCAATGCCCTCGACGGCCGGGCATTGTTCCTGCCAGAAGTCGATGCCCAGGTCGCGCTCGGTCTGCAGCGCGCTGTTGAACATGCACTGGCTGGACATGACCTTGCCGTCACGGATTTGCTCGGCTGTACGGTTAGTGGCCAGGGTCACCTGATACCCGTTGGCCAGCAGGCCCAGGGCCAGTTGCAGTCCGGCCTGGCCGGCTCCGACGATAGCGATACGACGCATTGTTATTCTCCATTGGCTCGAAGGATCGGCCCCGCACAGGCGGCGCCATCGGGTTGATACACAGAGGGTGGGCCGGGTTATTCGGCAAGGCGCGGGATGGCCGGCAGGTTCTGCTCGGGGCCCATCACCGAATAGCCGCCGTCGACCGCATAGTCGGCGCCGGTGACAAAGCTGGCCGCCGGCGAGCACAGAAAGGTGACCACATTGGCGACCTCCTCCGGCTCGCCCAGGCGCCCCAACAGGTGGTAGGCCGCCGCGACCCGGTCGGCCTTGGCGCGATCGCCGCCGCTGACCTCGGCGATGACCCGCGACCAGGTCCAGCCCGGCGACACCGAGTTGACACGAATGCCATCACCGGCCAGGTCCATGGCCATGCTGCGGGTCAACTGCTTGATCGCGGCCTTGGATACCGGGTAGAGCCAGCGCCCGGTCTGCGCGCATCCGGCCGAAATGGAGCTGAAATTGACGATGGCGCCGCGCCGTTGCCTGAGGTCCTCGTGCAGCGCCTGGGCCAGGGCGACCGCCGACACCAGGTTGATGTCCAGCGCTCGCAGCCAGTCCTGGCGCGATGAGGCAAAACCGTCGTCCTGGTAGGTGCAGGCCAGGTTGATCAGCAGATCCACCGCCCCCCATTGCCCACGTACCTGGGCCAGGGCCATGTGCAGGGCCGCATCATCGGTGATGTCCACGGCCACGAAGGTCGCCTGGTCACCGAGCAGGCGCGCGGTCTGTTCACCGGCGTCGCGGTCGATATCCAGCAGCGCCACTTGGGCGCCGGCCGCAATCAGCCCGCGGGCCACCGCCATGCCAATGAGGGTGGCGCCGCCACTGATCAGCGCGAGTTTGCCTTGCAGGGCCTGGCCATTGAGAAAACCGGACATGACAGCTCCTTATGCGCTGAGGTGGGCGCTGTCGACCCAGTTGGGCATCAGCGTGTTGGACGGCAGGGTTTCATCGCGCAGCTTGTCGGCAGTAACGCGACCGGCCACGGGCAAGCCGTGCGGGTCCAGCAGGCCGATCTGCACCAGCACGCTGGCCTGGTCCCAGTAGATGTGCTCGTGGCACAGTTTCGGCCCGCGAAACCGGACCACGCCCAGCATCGGAATCTCGACGGTACGCCCGGTGGGCGGCACCCCTGGCAGCAGCCAGTCGATGACGCGGTCATGGGTGAAGGTCAT
The DNA here is from genome assembly GCF_900589395.1 of Pseudomonas viridiflava. GTDB lineage: Bacteria > Pseudomonadota > Gammaproteobacteria > Pseudomonadales > Pseudomonadaceae > Aquipseudomonas. The sequence goes on along the minus strand of NZ_UUIS01000075.1, from coordinate 44,123 downwards.
GATGAATTCGTCGACGATCTGGGTCTGGCCGACGGTGCGCGAAATCGGAGTCAGGGCCATGTCGGCCGGGTTGCCGTGCACGAAGTGGTGCTGGTAGAAGCGGCTGAGCTGGGCCTGCCCGACCCCGCCGGTCATGGTCGGAATGTGATTGACGTAGGGCTCGGCGACCATGGTCGCCATCGTGGCGGGCACATCGCGGGTGGCGAACTCATGACGGATATGTTCTTCCCACAGCGCCGACAGGTCGTAGTCCGGGCCGATGCTCAAGCGCAAGGCCGCCACGGTGCGTTCATGGGCAATCTGTGCAGCGGCCTTGTCGAAATGATGACCGGCAGGCCGGGCAAAGGCGTGGTCGACGCCTGGGTACACATGGGTGGTCAGGCCCTTTATCTGGCCGGCAGCGGCCTGGATCTGCGCCTGGGCGGGGGCCGGGCAGAACTGATCGTTGCCGGCCAGGTGCAGCACCAGGCGCCGGCCTTGCAGGCCTTCGAGCTCATGCAGGGCGGTTTCGATGCCGACACCGTAATAGCCGACCGCGCAAGCCACCTCGGGCAACTGGCAGGCGGCCAGGTACGCCAGCTTGCCGCCCAGGCAATAACCCACCACCCCTTGTGGCCCCGGGGTGCATTCAGGCAACCGGCTCAGGGCTTTCAGGCTGCTGGCGATGTCGTCGACGCCCGCGGCTTCATCGAAGGCCTGGTACAAGGAAAAGGCGATGGCGAAGTCTTTCTCGCTATAGCCCAACTCAACGCCCGGCACCTGGCGCCAGTACAGGTCGGGCACCAGCACCGTGTAGCCCTCCTCGGCCAGGTCATCGGCCACCTGGCGCATGGCCGGGTTGACGCCGAAGATTTCCTGGCACAGCACCACGCCAGGGCCGCGCCCGCCGACAGCGGTGGCCAGGTAAGCCTGAAACTCGCCGGCCGGGCTTGTAACCGTGATAGAGCGACCTTTCATGGGAATGTTTCCGATGCGATGGACATGGCAAACATTCTTGCGGCACGGGCGGCAGGCGCACTATCCGATCAGCGCAAGGGCTGTCCGGCGGGTGCATAAAGTTTCACCTCCGTTTGCGGCTCATAAAGTGGCGCGGCGCTTGCAGATACCCCCTCAAAGGCCCGCTCAAGTGGCCATTGGAAACAGCAGAGGCACCGCAGTATCCGTTTGCCGCAGGCACTGTCCGGATACTGCAGACGCCCGGTAACAGGGTGGCGCACTCTGCTCGCAAACCGTGCGTGCGCGAGGTAGAACATGAACACTTCCATTGAATCGGCCACCGACAGCAATCGCCTTGAACAGGCGCCGTTGTTCAATGCCAGAAACCGCCTGTTCGTGCTCAACGATGCCGAAAGCATCCGGCAAAACGTCGGCACGGTGTTCAAGCCGCATGAGCTGCGGGCCACCGGGCCTTCAAGGGCAATCAGTGCGGCCATGCACCATTTGCAGCGCGGCAACCTGTCACTGAGCCGGCTGGAGTACGGCGCGCCGGTCTCGATTGACCCGGGTCGGCTGGAAAGCTTCTTTCTCGTGCAAATGCCCCTGCGCGGCAGCGCCGAGATCGACTGCGACGGCCAGGTCTTTACCTCTTCGCCCCTGTGCGCCTCATTTATTTCCCCGGAGGTGCCGGTGTACATGCGCTGGGCGGCCGACGCCCCGCAACTGGCCTTGCGCCTGGAGCGCAGTGACCTGGAGCGCCATTGCCAACAGCACCTGGGCCACCACCTGGACAAACCCTTGCAGTTTTCCCCGCAACTGCATCTGGACAGCCCCGGTGGCGCGTACTTCCTGCAATTGCTCGGCACCCTGATGGAGGCGTTGTGCTGCGCCGGCCATCCACTGCACCAGCCGCTGGTGTTCAAGCAGTTCGAATCGACCCTGCTCAATGCCCTGCTCTACGGCCAGCCGAACAACCTGCCGCTGGCCTCCGGTGCAGACACCGCTCGCAGGCTCTCGCCCTGGTTCGTCAAGCGTACCGAGGAATTCATTCACGCCCATGCCCACGAGCCCTTGACCGTCGAGCAACTGGCCGCGTATGCCGATGTCAGCGTGCGCACCCTGTTTGCCGGCTTTCGCGAGTACACCGGCACCAGCCCGATGGCCTACCTGCGCGATGTGCGCCTGGAACAGGTGCATCAGGCGTTGTGCGCCGGGCACGACGTGTCGGTCACCGATGTGGCGCTGAAGTGGGGGTTTGCCCATCTGGGCCGGTTTTCACAGGAATACCGAAAACGCTACGGCGAGTTGCCGTCGACAACCTTGCGCTGTCGTTCGGGCGGGTGAATATGTGTCGGGTCCAGGTACAGGCCCGGACCCGACACCGTGCAGGCGGGGTTACTGCGCGGTCAGAAATGCCAGGATCGGGCGGGTGAACGCCTCATCGGCTTCGACGCTGGACAGGTGCGCGGCGTGCAGGTCGACCTGGCGGGCGCCCTTGATACGTTCAACCATGAAGCGCCCGTGCTCGGGCGTGGTCACCGGGTCCTGGGTGCCACACACCACCAGCACCGGCAGTGTGATCGAGGCGATCTGCTCGCGGTAGTCGGCATCACGCACCGCCGCACAGCTGGCGGCATAGCCTTGAGGCGAGGTCTGCGCCAGCATGCCGACGATCGGCTCGACGAGGGCCGGTTCGCGCTCGGCGAACTCAGGGGTGAACCAGCGCGAAATGGACGCATCGCGCAGTGCCACCATGGCCGCCTGGCCGTCGCGCAGCACGGTTTCGATGCGCGGGTTCCAGATTTCGGCGCTGGCGATTTTCGCGGCGGTGTTGCACAACACCACCCGGTGCAGGCGCTGCGGGGCATTGATGGCCAGCCACTGGGCGATCAGACCGCCCATCGACAGCCCCAGGAACGAGACCTTGTCGATGTCCAGCGCATCCAGCAGGGCCAGCACGTCGCGGCCGTTCTGTTCGATGCTGTACGGGCCTTCGGTCACCAGCGAGCGGCCATGGCCACGGGTGTCGTAGCGCAACACGCGAAAATGCTCGGTAAAGGCCGGCATCTGGGCGTCCCACATGTGCAGGTCGGTGCCCAGCGAGTTGGACAACACCAGCACCGGCGCATCAATCGGGCCTTCAAGCAGGTAGTTGAGTGGACCATCGGCAAGTTGCACGGCAGACATTCGAGGCTCCTGACAGGATAAAGCCTGCACACTACAGATTGGGCGAACGCGGCGACAGTCCGCTGACCGATTATTCGTGCGACTATCGAACACCTTCACGTCTCACAGGAACGCCACACCATGCACAGCGAAGCCATCGCCGAATTCTGCCTGCAACTGCCCGGTGCCCGGGAGGATTACAAATGGGGCGGCGTGCGGGTGTTTTCCGTGGCGGACACCAAAATGTTCGCGCTGATGCACCTGGCGGGGGACGGCCTGGCCTTCAAGGTCGCGGCCGAGCTGTTCCTGGGTTACGTCGACCGCCCCGGCATCCGCCCCGCCCCGTACCTGGCCCGCGCCCACTGGATCAGCCTGGCCCGGCCCGAGACCTTCAGCGACGAAGAAATCCGCGACCTGCTGACCCGCTCGCACCAGTTGGTGGTAGGCAAGCTGCCCAAGCGCCGGCAGGCAGGATTACGCCTGGATGACACCGCGGCGTAGGAGCGCGCTTGCCCGCGACTGGGCGCGCAGCGGCCACAAAATCTATGAAACGCCACAATTTTACGACTGCTACGCAGCCGGTCGCGGTGGTCCGGCATTCCGGCAGAACGCGCTCCTACGCCACCGCTTCGCCGGTGCGTTCGCGTATCGGGCACGGTGCCTGGGCGCGGTGCAGGTTCAGGGCGGTGTTGATGATGCCGATATGGCTGAACGCCTGCGGGAAGTTGCCCAGCATGCGCTGGTCCTTGACGTCGTATTGCTCGGCCAGCAGGCCCACGTCGTTGCACAGCCCGCACAAGCGCTCAAACAGCGCATGGGCTTCGTCCATGCGGCCCAGCAGCACGTAGACGTCGGCCAGCCAGAACGAGCAGACCAGGAACGTGCCCTCACCGCCGCTGACGCCGTCGCGGGTGCGTTCGCTGTCGTAGCGCAGTAACAGGCCATCCTGCATCAGCGTACGTTCGATCAGCTCTACGGTGCCCAGTACGCGTGGATCGTCGGCCGGCAAGAAACCGGTCATCGCAATCTGCAACAGGCTGGCGTCGACTTCCTTGGAGCCATACGACTGCACGAAGCTGCCCAGTTGCTCATCAAAGCCATGGCGGCAGACATCGGCGTGGATTTCTTCGGCCACTTCGCGGCAACGCTGGGCCAGGCGGCGGTCACGGTCGCTGGTGGCGATGCTTGCCAGTTGCTTGGCATTACGGTCGAAAGCCACCCAGGCCATGACCTTGGAGTGGGTGAAGTGCCGTGGTTCACAGCGGATTTCCCAGATGCCTGCATCCGGCTGGCGCCAGACTTTCTCCAGATACGGCATGACCAGGCGCGAAATGCCGATGCCACGCGGGTGCTGCGGCATGCCGCTGCGCATGGCATGGGTCATGGCATCGGCCACTTCGCCGTACACGTCCAGTTGCAACTGGGTGGCCGCGCCGTTGCCGACCCGAACCGGTTTCGAGCCTTCGTAGCCGGCCAGCCAGGGCAGTTCGTATTCCTGCAAGCGGCGCTCGCCGGCCAGGCCGTACATGATCTGGATCTGCTCGGGGTTGCCGGCGATCGAGCGCAGCAGCCAGTCGCGCCAGGCCGTGGCCTCCTCCAGATACCCCAGGTTGATGAAGGCCAGCAAGGTCATGGTGGCGTCACGCAGCCAGCAGTAACGGTAATCCCAGTTACGCTCGCCGCCCAGCTCTTCGGGCAGCGAAGTGGTCACCGCCGCGACAATGCCGCCGGTGGGCGCATAGGTCATGGCCTTGAGGGTGATCAACGAACGCTTGACCTGCGCGCTCCAGGCACCCACCTCAGGGCAGTGCCCGGAGAAGTCGAGCCAGAAGCGCTCGGTGTCCCTGAATGCCCGGTCGATGTCGATGGCGGCCTGCACCGGCTCGTTGGAGGGCTGCCAGGCCAGGCAGAAGGTCTTGCGCTCACCGGCCGCTACCTGAAAGCGGCTGCCGGTGTGGTGGTCCTTGGGGTGCAGGTCGACCGGGCTGTGCAGCACCAGCATGTCGGGGCCGGCCACGGCGGTCAGTACATGCGGCTCGCGCTTTTCGACCCAGGGCACGGTACTGCCATAGTCGAAACGGATGGCCAGGTCCATGACGAACTCTACCTGGCCTTCGAGCCCGACCACGCTGCGCACCACATGCCCTTGGGTGTTCATGGGCATGAAGTCGACCAGCATGGCGCGGCCGGTGTCGGTGTGAAATTCGGTTTCCAGGATCAGGGTGCCGTCCTGGTAGCGCCGCTCGGTGCGCTTGATTTCGGCAGACGGGGCGATTTTCCAGCAGCCGTTGTCGCTGTTGCCCAGCAAGGCCGCGAAGCACGCTGGTGCGTCAAAGCGTGGAAAGCACAGCCAATCGAGTGAACCGTCCCGTGATACCAGTGCTGCCGTCTTGCAATTACCCAACAGGGCATAGTCTTCAATCAGTGCAGCCATGGTGGGTCTTCCTTCTCTAAACGTCAGTCATTCATTCACGCTGCAGCAGATCACGCAGGATCGCTTGCGCCACACCCTCCTCGGTGTTGCTGCCGGTTACCCGGTCGGCCTGACTGCGCACCTCGGGGCGAGCCTGGCCCATGGCGATCGACAGCCCGGCCACGCGAAACATCGCCACGTCGTTGTGACCGTCGCCAATGGCCGCGGTCTGCGCCATGTCAATGCCCAGGTGCTCGGCCAGGGCGCGCAAGGCAGCGCCCTTGTTGGCCTGCAAGGCGGTGATGTCGAGGTAATAATCCTGTGAACGCGCAGCCAGTGCACGGCCCTCGAGCCGGGCGGCCATCTGGCTTTCCAGCGCCTTGAGACCGTCGAAGTCGCGGCTGGACGCCACGATCTTGTCGACGCGGTCCAAGTACGGCGTGAAGCTGTCGACCTGTACCGGCTCATAGCCCAGCGCACTGCGTTCATGGCCGACATAGTCGCCGTCGAGGTCGCGCAGCAGCCATTGGTCGTCGGCGAACACCCAGACATCCACGTCGTGTCCGGCAAAAGCGTCCAGGCACAGGCGCACCGCTTCAAGGTCGATGTAGTGCGCCGCCAGAAGGCTGCCGTCAGGGTTGACCAGCGTGCCACCGTTGAAACCGGCGGTGGGCAGGTCGAGCTGCAGCCGCTCGATCACCTCGCGCATCGCCCGTGGCGGCCGGCTGCTGGCCAGGGTGAAGGCAATGCCCGCCTCGCGCAGTTGCCCGACGGCGGCCACGGTGGCATCGCTCAGGCTGTGGTCAGGTTGCAGCAGGGTGCCGTCCATGTCGGACAGCAAGAGGCGAATCGGCGTGTGATCAGCCATCGATCTGCCGCCATTCACGGTGGTCGTTGCGCAACAGTTCGTCGCTGGCTTCCGGACCGCTGCCACCGGCAATGTACGGCTGCACCTCGGGGTGCTTGGCCCAGGCATTGAGGAACGGTTGCACCGCCCGCCAGCCGTTCTCGATGTTGTCGGCGCGCTGGAACAAGGTCTGATCGCCCGTCAGGCAGTCGTAGATCAGGGTCTCGTAGCCGGTCGAGGGCTGCATCTCGAAGAAGTCCTTGTAGGCGAAGCCCAGCTTGATGTCTTCCATCTCAAGGTTCGGGCCCGGGCGCTTGGCCAACAGGTCGAACCACATGCCCTCATTGGGCTGGATCTGGATGCGCAGGAAGTTGGGCTTGAGACGGTCGACCTCGGTGTCGCGAAATTGCGCGTAGGGCGCCGGCTTGAAGCAGATGGCAATTTCCGTGCTACGGGTGCTCAGGCGCTTGCCCGTGCGCAGGTAGAACGGCACGCCAACCCAGCGCCAGTTGTCGACCATGACCTTGAGGGCCACATAGGTTTCGGTGTTGCTGTCGGCGGCGATGTTTTCTTCGTCACGGTAACCGAGCAAACCGGCGCTCTTGTTCTCGGTGTACTGGCCGCGCACCGAGTTGGCCAGCGCTTCCATCTCGCTCCAGGGGCGGATGGCGCCGACCACCTTGGCCTTCTCGCCACGCACCGCATCAGCACCAAAGGCGGCCGGCGGCTCCATGGCGACCATGGCCAGCAACTGGAACAGGTGGTTGGGCACCATGTCGCGCAGGGCCCCGGTGTTTTCATAGAAACCGGCCCGGGTGCCGACGCCGACGGTTTCGGCGGCGGTGATCTGCACGTGGTCGATGTAGTGGTTGTTCCAGAACGACTCGAACAGCCCGTTGGAGAAGCGGCTGACCAGGATGTTCTGCACCGTTTCCTTGCCCAGGTAATGGTCGATGCGATAGATCTGCTTTTCGCTCATGACCTTGAGCAGGCTTTCGTTGAGGGCCATCGCGCTGGCCAAATCGTGACCGAAGGGCTTTTCGATCACCACCCGGCGAAACACGCCGCCGCGCTCCTTGAGCAGCTTGGCCGTGCCCAGGCGCTTGACCACTTCGCTGAAAAAGCGCGGGGCGGTCGCCAGGTAGAACGCCGCGTTACCGGTGCCGGTGCTTTCGATCTTGCCGGCAATGCTCTGGTAGGTGCTGTCGTCAAGGAAGTCGCCCTGGATATAGCTGATGCGCGCTGCCAGGCGCTGCCACAGCTCAGGGTCGAGGGCGTCGCCGCCCTCGGTGTTCTTTTTCGCACCCTCTTCGCGCATGAACGCTTCGAGTTTTTGCGCGAATTCGGCGTCGGTGGCCGCGTTGTGGTCGACCCCGACGATGTGCAGGTTGTCGTCCACCAGACCGTCGCGCGTCAGGTTGCACAGCGCCGGCATCAGCAGGCGCTTGACCAGGTCACCATGGGCACCGAACAGAAACAACGTGGTGGGCGGCGCCACTTCCGGATTTTTTTCAGCTTCAGTCGAATGCCCCAGACCCATTATTTAGGCTCCTTGTGACCACCAAAACCAAAGCGCATGGCCGAAAGGATCTTGTCGGCGTAGGTGCTCTGCTGGCGCGAGCGGAAACGGGCAAACAGGGCGCTGGACAACACCGGCGCCGGCACGGCCTGTTCGATGGCAGCTTCGATGGTCCAGCGGCCTTCACCACTGTCGGCCACCGAGCCCGAATAGGCGTCCAGCGCCGGATCGCTGGCCAGGGCATCGGCCGTCAGGTCCAGCAACCAGGATGAAACCACACTGCCGCGACGCCAGACTTCAGCGATGTCGGCCACGTTCAGGTCGAAGCGTTGCTCGGCCGGCAGGTGGTCCGAGTTCTTCTGCTTGAGGATGTCGAAGCCTTCGGCGAAGGCCTGCATCATGCCGTACTCGATGCCGTTGTGGATCATCTTGACGAAGTGCCCGGAACCGGCGGGACCGGCATGGATATAGCCCTGCTCGGCACGTGGGTCGGCCGAGGCCGCACGATCGCGGGTGCGCTCGATGTCGCCAATGCCCGGTGCCAGGGTGGCGAACAGCGGATCCAGGCGCTCGACGATGGCCTGCTCGCCACCGATCATCATGCAATAGCCGCGCTCAAGGCCCCAGACGCCGCCGGAGGTGCCGACGTCGACGTAATGCAGGTCCTTGAGTGCCAGGGCCTGGGCACGACGGATATCATCCTTGTAGAAGGTGTTGCCGCCGTCGATGATCACGTCATCGGGCTCGAGCAACTGGCTCAAGGCCTCGATGGTCTGCTCGGTCGGCTCACCGGCCGGCAGCATGACCCAGACTGCACGCGGCGCCTGCATGGCCGCTACAAGCCCTGCAAGGTCAGCAACGGCCGTGGCGCCTTCGGTGGCCAGGGTGGTGCGCGAGGCTTCATCACGGTCGTAGACGACGGTGGTATGGCCACTGTGCATCAAACGTCTGGCGATATTGCCGCCCATGCGGCCAAGTCCAACGATCCCGAGTTGCATGAAGTGTGGCTCCCTGAGGCATATTCTTGAGAAATGAAGCGTAACGTTAAAGCATGCATGTTAGTCCAGCCAGGGTATTGATCGTTCCCGGCCAACCTGAACGCACGCTGTCACTCAATTGATGGGCGCTGTGACATCATCGGGCAATAAGTCACGCCCGGGTTGAAAAATATAAACGTTCCAATTGACACGCAAAGAAACCAGAATCGCCGCCGACAGAACGGCCGGCCGGCGAGTCGAAGATCGATCGCCAGCCCTGCACGTTCCCCAGATTGAGTCCGCTATTTGCGAGGTAAGCAATGGGCATCGTACAAGCAGCACTTGCACCCCAGACCCTGTATGTCACTGTGCGCCGCGACGAACTGCGCGCCCTCAAGGAAGAGCGCGCACGGTTGCAGCACCAGCTGACACACATGACCTGGGTGCTGCAACAGGCCCGCGCAGCCGGCTTCGGCCGCGAGACCGATGCCAGCCTTTGAAACGATTGCCGCGCGGACTCACTGTCCAGGCACGGCACTCGATCAGAGCGACTTCTGCCAGAACAGGGCCCGGCCCATCACCGGATCCAGCTGATAGCCTTCGAATCCCTGCTTTCTATACGCTGCCAGTGCGACCTCATTGCCTTCAAGCACCTCAAGGGTCAGCTTGCAGCAACCGCGCTGGCGGGCGATCTCTTCAACCTTGACCAGCATCTTCTGGCTGATGCCCTGACCGCGGTACTGGGCCAGCACCACCACATCGTGAATGTTGACCAGCGGCCGACAGGCAAAGGTCGAAAAGCCCTCGAAGCAGTTGATCAGGCCTACAGGCTCACCGGCGATGAAAGCCAGCACACTGAATGCATGCGCGCGCTTGGCCAGCTCCTTGGCCAGTTGCTGCCGGGTGTCCATGGGCAATGGCTCACCACCGCCCATGACGTCCTCGGCGTAATGGTTGAGCACAAAACCGATGGCATCGGCATGAACCGGGTTGGTGTAGCTTGCTTGCAGTACCAGCACCTCAGGGGATTGCATGGGGTTCCTCGTCACAATCGGCAGGCAGAATCGCACTATGCCCTGTAAATGGGCATTGGCGGGCGATTCTAGCGCGACAACGTGCAAAGTGATCCAGTGGGCATGCAGGAATTTTCAATAAAGTGAACAGAAGGTGCCATTCACTGCAGCATGAAATGCCCTACAGACAACAACGACTGTTTGCAGAGCTACATGGCGTGATGTGCAAAAGGGTCTGACATCGGTACTTGCGCTAAAGCTGTCGGACAATCCGACGAATGGTCCGGAACTCGACTTTACGGGCTTAACGTGCGTTTCAGACCCTTCATTTACAAGGTTTTCAAGCAATTGGATGGCCGCCAAGCCGCACGCCAGACATTTGCCAGTAAAAAAGTCGAAACTTCTCAAAATGCATCGGGTCATCTGCTAAGAGGCGCCTATGCTGGGAAATGACCTGGCTTATTGCACCTACCACCCTGTCCTTGAAGCTGCATAGACAGTAACGGGTACTGATCTTGCGTGAACATTCGTACCCGGCCGCAGGACATGGTTTGGGAACACTGGAAAGACCGCATCAACACTTGTATTCATTGGGAGAACACGATGATAAGCGCCGCTGTAAAAACCCAGCAGGGAGAGAGTTTTGGTCAGCCGGCCAGCGAGCTGAATCATCTACCGGTTCTGGGCAGACCCCAGATACCTGTATTGCATCTGCCACCCGCGCCACAACACACGATTTCGCAGGTCAACCGTCGCAAGGTGCTGTTTGTCACCTCGGAACTGGCTGACCTGGTCAAGACAGGCGGCCTGGGGGATGTATCGGCCGCCCTGCCCCGTGCCATGCGTCATCTGCACGACGTACGCGTACTGATTCCCGGTTACCCGCAAGTGATCAACAGCGGTAACCCGATCCACATCATCAGTGAACTGGGAGGTCACGCCGCGCTGCCTCCCTGCAAGGTCGGCCGCATGGACATGAAGGACGGCCTGGTCATCTATGTGCTGATCTGCCCGGAACTGTACGAGCGCGAAGGCACCCCGTACGGCGACAAGAATGGCCGCGACTGGAACGACAACCATATCCGCTTCGCCCGCCTGGGCCTGGCCGCGGCCGAATTTGCCGCCGGCGCGGTCAAGACCCAGTGGTGCCCCGAGCTGGTCCATGCCCACGACTGGCCGGCAGGCCTGGCGCCTGCGTACATGCGCTGGCGCGGCCAGAGCACCCCGAGCATCTTCACGATCCATAACCTGGCCTACCAGGGCACGGTCAGCCCAACCACCTCGCGTGAGCTGGGCATTCCTGAAGAAGCACTGGGCAGCGACGGCATGGAGTTCTACGGCAAGCTGTCGTTCATCAAGGCCGGCATGGCTTACGCCAGCCATATCACCACGGTGAGCGCCACCTACGCCCGGGAAATCACCACGCCGGAATTCGGCTGTGGCCTGGAAGGCTTCCTGCAAAGCAAGGCCGAGCGCGGTCAGCTCAGCGGCATCCCCAACGGCATTGACGCCAGCTGGGATGCGGCCACCGACCCGCACCTGATCTGCCACTTCGGCCCCAACGAGTGGCTGCGCAAGGAAATCAACGCCGACTACGTGCGCGAACTGTTCGAGCTGGAGCCCTCCGATGGCCCGCTGTTCGCTGTCGTCTCGCGACTGGTCTATCAGAAAGGCCTGGACCTGACCATTGGCGTGGCCGAGCACATCGTTGCCAACGGCGGCCAGATTGCAATCATCGGCTGCGGCGAACCTGAAGCCGAAGAGTCGATGCGTGAACTGGCGGCGCGTTTCCCCGGCAGGATCAGCGTACGGGTCGGCTTCAATGAAACCGACGCCCGCCGCATGTTTGCCGGCAGCGACTTCCTGCTGATGCCTTCGCGCTACGAGCCTTGTGGCCTGAGCCAGATGTACGCCCAACGCTTCGGTTCGCTGCCGGTGGCGCGCAACACAGGCGGGCTGGCCGACACCATCGAAGACGGCGTGACCGGCTTCCTGTTCAACGAATCGACCGTCGAGAGCTACAAAGATGCCCTGAACCGCGCCTTCAAGGTTTTCGAAAACACTGAACTGCTCAATGCCATGCGCTGCCGCGCCATGGCCGCACCGTTCAACTGGCAACAGGCGGTTGAACCCTACGCCGAGCTGTATCAGGACCTGTTGAAGAAAAACCAAGGCGTTGCCCTGCACTACTGACACCAAAGAGGTTACGGATGCCCCTGCGTACAGAACCTGACTGGCGCCACGGCGCCGTCTTGCTTGACCCGGAAAATACCCGTTTCGCCCTCTGGGCGCCCGATGCCGACACCGTCACCCTGCTCTTGAACGACGGTCAGGCATTGGCCATGCCTGCCCAGGCCGAAGGCTGGTTCGTGCTTGAAACCCGGGCACCGGCCGGCACGCGCTACCGCTTCAGGATCAACGACCAGCTCGAAGTCCCCGATCCGGCCTCCCGCGCCCAGGACGGCGATGTCCACACCAGCAGCGTGGTGGTCGACCCTCATGACTGGTCCTGGCAGCACACCGGCTGGCAAGGCCGCCCCTGGCATGAAGCGGTCATCTATGAAGTGCACGTCGGCGCCCTTGGCGGCTACGCAGGGGTCGAGAAGCACTTGCCACGGCTGGCGGCGCTGGGCGTCACAGCCATCGAACTGATGCCACTGGCGCAGTTCCCCGGCGACCGCAATTGGGGTTATGACGGCGTACTGCCCTACGCCCCCCAGGCGTCCTATGGCACTCCCGCCCAGCTCAAGCAACTGATCGATGCCGCCCATGGCCATGGTCTGATGGTGATCCTCGATGTGGTCTACAACCACTTCGGCCCGGACGGCAATTTCCTGGGTGCCTATGCGCGTGAGTTCTTTCGCACCGACCTGCACACCCCATGGGGCGATGCCATCGATTTCCGGCGTCCTGAAGTGCGCCGGTTCTTCATCGACAATGCCTTGATGTGGCTCAACGAATACCGTTTCGATGGCCTGCGCATGGACGCTGTGCATGCCATCCGCGACGCGACCTTTCTGGAGGACTTTGCCCTGCAGGTGCGCGCTGCCATCAAACCGGGCCGGCACGTGTGGCTGAACCTGGAAAACGAGTTCAATGAAGCCCACCGGCTCGAGCAGGGCTTCGATGCGCAGTGGAACGACGACGGGCATAACACCCTGCACGTGCTGCTGACGGGTGAAACCGACGCGTACTACCAGGACTTTGCCGAACAACCGACCCGCAAGCTGGCACGCCTGCTGGGTGAAGGGTTTGTGTATCAGGGCGAGACCACCCGCCATGGCGAGGCACGCGGTGAACCCAGCGCCCATCTCGCGCCGACCGCCTTCGTGCTGTTTCTGCAGAACCATGACCAGATCGGTAACCGCGCTCTGGGCGAACGCCTGCCGCGCCTGGCACCGCCGCAAGCCTTGCAGGCGGCCACTGCCTTGCTGTTGCTGTCGCCAATGATCCCCTTGATGTTCATGGGCGATGAATGGGCGGCCAGCGAGCCGTTCCTGTTCTTCACCAGCCACCACGGCGAACTGGCCGACGCAGTGCGCGAAGGTCGGCGCAACGAGTTTGCCGACTTTGCCGCCTTCGCCGACCCTGAGCGGCGCGAGCACATTCCCGACCCGAACGACCCACAGACCTTCGAGACCTCACGGCCCTCCATGGCCGTGCTGGACCTGGAGACCGACCAAGGCCTGGACCATCGCCAATGGCTGGCGCTGTACACGCACCTGTTGCAGATTCGCCACAGCGCAATCATCCCGCGCCTGCCCGGCAGCTTTGCCTTGGGCGCTGAAGTACTGGCCGAGGGCGCAGTGAGTGCGCGCTGGCAGATGGGGGACGGCAAGGTGTTGCGCATTGACCTGAACCTCGGCGAACAGGCGGCCAATATGTCTCCCGTAAGCGCTGACGACGTGCTCTTCGGCAGTGCGCAACATTCGATCGAACGTTCGCGCAGCGGCATCCTCGAACCCTGGACGGCGATTGTCAGCCTGACAGCCCATGACGCCGCGGAGAGCCTGGATGAGCAGTGAACAATTGGAAAAGCTGGCCACCGAGGCCGGCTTGTCGGTGCATTGGGTCGATGCCAATGATCGTCCGCAAACCGTCAGCCCCGAGGTATTGATCAAGGTCCTGGGCGCACTGGGCCATGACGCCGAGAGCCGCGAGGCCATCGACGCCAGCCTGCAACGCCTGCAGACCGAGCGCCTGGGCGGCAGTGCCCCGCCGCTGCTGACCGTCGAGCAAGACGCCGCGCTGGACCTGTCGGCCTGGTTTGCCCCGCAGACGCCCTTTACGCTGCACCTCGAAGACGGCACCACGCTTGAGTCGCAATTGACCGAGGACGCCCTGCTGCCAGCCCAGGCAGCGATCGGTTACCAGCGCCTGGACATCGACGGCCAGAGCCTGACCATTGCCGTGGCACCGCCCAGCGCCTACAGCATGGCCATGGCCTGCGATGATCCGGTGCCACGGGCGTGGGGCCTGAGCGTGCAGGTCTACAGCCTGCGCCGCGAGGGCGACGGTGGTTTTGGCGACACGCAGGCCCTGGAAGCGTTCGCCCGCAGCGCCGGCGAGCGCGGGGCCGATGCCCTGGCCATCAGCCCGCTGCATGCAATGTTCGCCAACGACCCGCAGCGCTACAGCCCTTATTCGCCGTCCAGCCGGCTGTTCTTCAACAGCCTGTACGCCTCGCCCGGCATGCTGCTGGGCGAACGCGCCTGGCGCCAGGCCATCGAAGACAGCGGCCAGGCCGAAACGCTCGAACGCCTGGAGCAACTGCCGTTGATCGACTGGCCGGCAGCGGCCAGTGCCAAGTGGCAGGTGCTGCGTGCGCTGTACGACGGTTTCATGGCCGGCGATGATCCGTTGCGCGAAGACTTCAACAGCTTCCGCCAGGCTGGCGGTGAAGCCCTGGAAAACCACTGCCGCTTCGAAGCGATCTGCGAGCAGGCCAGCGAGCTGGGCATCGGCGGCAACTGGCACGAGTGGCCGGATGACTTCAAGCAACCGAACCACCCGGCCGTGGCCGCCTTTGCCGCCGCGCACACCCGGCAGATCGGTTTTCATGCCTTTACCCAATGGCTGGTGGCCCGGGGCCTGGAGCGTGCCCAGACCGCCGCGCGCAGCAGCGGCATGCGCGTGGGCCTGATCGCCGACCTGGCCGTGGGTGCCGACGGTGCCGGCAGCCAGGCCTGGAGCCGTCAGGACGAACTGCTGTCGGCGCTGACCGTCGGCGCACCGCCTGACATCCTCAACCGGGCCGGGCAAAGCTGGGGCATCTCGGCTTTTTCGCCCGAAGGCCTCAAGCGCAATGGCTTTCGGGCCTTTATCGAAATGCTCCGGGCCTGCTTTGCGCACGCCGGTGGCCTGCGCATCGACCACGTGATGGGCCTGCAACGCCTGTGGGTCATTCCAGTGGGGGCGCCACCGACCGAGGGCGCCTACTTGAACTTCCCGATCGACGACATGCTGCGCCTGCTGTGCCTGGAGTCGTGGCGGCACAAGGCAATCGTGCTTGGCGAAGACCTGGGCACCGTGCCGGCCGGGCTGCACGACAAGTTGTCGAGTCGTTCGATCCTGGGCATGCGCGTGCTGTTGTTCGAACAGCGCAACGGCGTATTCAAGCCGATTCTCGACTGGTCCCCGGACGCGCTGGCCACCACCAGCACCCACGACTTGCCGACCCTCAATGGCTGGCTCAATGAGCTGGACATCGAGTGGCACACCCGCCTTGGGCATGTCGACGCGCAGGCCCGCCAGCACTGGCGCGAGGAACGCAGCCGCGAATACGACGGGCTGCGCCAGGCCTTGAGCCAGAGCACTGCAGGCTTTGCTGCCGACACCGAGGACAGCAGCCTGATCATCGATGCGAGCATCCGCTACCTGGGCCATACCCGTGCGCCATTGGTGTTGTTGCCCATCGAAGATGCCCTGGGTTTGCTGGAGCAGGCCAACCTGCCCGGCACCATCGATACCCACCCCAATTGGCGGCGCAGGCTTTCGCCGGCGCCTGTTACCCTGCTGGACGAGCAAGACGCTGCACGGCGCCTGGAACTGTTGTCACAGGCCCGCCAGCAAGCTGCGGAGCGTGACCGATGAGCACCACCGTTACCCCCAAGGGCCCTGCCCTGTTGCGCGCCACCCAACGCCTGCAGTTTCACAAGGACTTCACCCTCGACGACGCGGTCGCTCTGGTGCCGTACTTTGCCCGCCTGGGCATCAGCCATATCTACGCCTCGCCGCTGCTCAAGGCACGGGCCGGCTCCATGCACGGCTACGATGTGGTCGACCCGACCGTGATCAACCCGGAACTGGGCGGCGAAGACGCCCTGCGCCGGCTGGTGGCAGCCTTGCGCGAGCATCGCATGGGCCTGATCCTGGACATCGTTTCCAACCACATGGCGGTGGGCGGCGCTGATAACCCCTGGTGGCTCGACCTGCTGGAGTGGGGACGCGGCAGCCCGTTCGCGATGTTCTTCGACATCCAGTGGCACTCCCCCGACCCGTTGCTCAAGGGCCAGTTGCTGCTGCCCTTCCTGGGCGACGACTACGGCAAGGTGTTGCAGGCCGGGGACATCCCGCTGCGCTTTGACGCCGAAACCGGTCGCTTCTACATCGAGCATTACCAGCACCATTTCCCCATCTGCCCGGTCAACTACGGCTCGATCCTGCTCAGCGCCGAGCACCCGGCGCTGACCGAACTGGCCGAGCGTTTCACAGCGCTGGACCAGTACCCGCAGGCCTACGAACGCGCCCGCCAGCTGCGCGAGCAACTGGCCGAGGCCGTTGCCGAGCCCGACGTGCTCAAGGCCCTGCAAAGCGGTCTCAAGACTTGGGACTCCAGCCAGCCCGAAGGCTTCAAGCGCCTGCATCAACTGCTTGAAGATCAGCATTACCGTCTGGCCAGCTGGCGTACGGCCGGTGACGATATCAACTGGCGGCGCTTTTTCGACATCAACGAACTGGGCGGCCTGCGCGTCGAGCGCCCGGCGGTGTTCGAGGCCACCCACGGCAAGATCTTTCAGTTGATCGCCGAAGGCCTGGTCGATGGCCTGCGCATCGACCATGTCGACGGCCTGGCCGACCCGCGCGGCTATTGCCGCAAACTGCACCGTCGCGTTCAGGGCCTGCTGGCCCAGCGTCCTGCCGAAGCGCCGCTGGATCACTTGCCGATCTACATCGAGAAGATTCTGGGCAGCGATGAACCCTTGCGTCAGGACTGGATGATTGACGGCACCACCGGTTATGAGTTCATGAACCAGGTGTCGCTGCTGCAACACGACCCCAAGGGCGAGGCGCCGCTGGGTGAGTTGTGGAGCCAGATCAGCGAACGCACGGCGGTGTTCGCCGAAGAAGAACTGGTTGCCCGTGACCTGGTGCTGCATGGCACCCTGGCCGGCGATTTCGAAAATGTTGCCCAGTCGTTGCTGCAAGTGGCACGCAGCGACCTGATGAGCCGCGACCTGACGCTGGGCGCCATTCGCCGGGCCTTGCTGGCGCTGGTGTGCAATTTCCCGGTGTACCGCACTTACATCAGCGTGTGCGGACGCTCGGCCGAGGACGAGCGCGTCTTCCAGCAAGCCATGGAAGGTGCGCGCACTCAGCTCAACGAAGGCGACTGGCCGGTGCTGGAGTGGTTGCAACGCTGGCTGGGCGGCACCTCGTGGCGCTCGCTGCCACGCGGCAAATTGCGCAAGCTGTACCGCAACGCCTGTGTGCGCTTCCAGCAACTGACCTCTCCGGTGGCGGCCAAATCGGTCGAAGACACCTCGTTCTATCGTTCGGCGGTCATGCTGTCGCGCAACGACGTCGGCTTTCACCCGGGCCACTTCAGCGCGCCGCCTGCCGACTTCCACGCCGCCTGTGCCACGCGCCAGGCACATTTCCCTGCGAACCTGCTGGCCACCGCCACCCACGACCACAAGCGCGGCGAAGACACCCGTACGCGCCTGGCCGTGCTGAGCGAGCAGCCCGGCTGGTATGCCGAGCAGGTCGAACGCTGGCGCCAACTGGCCCAGCCGCTCAAGGAAGGCGACGTGAGCATCAGCGGCGGTGACGAGCTGATGCTGTACCAGGCCCTGCTGGGCAGCTGGCCGCTGGATCTTGAGCTGGACGATGAACCTGCGCGCCAGGCCTACTTCGAGCGTGTGAGCCGCTGGCAGGAAAAAGCCCTGCGCGAAGCCAAGCTGCAGAGCAGTTGGGCATCGCCGAACCAGGCGTATGAAGGCGCGTGCCGTGGGTTCCTGGAACGTCTGTTGCTGGCCCCCGAGGCCCAGGCGCTGCGCCAGTCACTGGGTGCGACCGCACAGCGCCTGGCCCCTGCCGGCGCGCTCAACAGCTTCGCCCAGGTGCTGCTGCGCATGAGCGTGCCGGGCGTGCCAGACCTGTACCAGGGTACGGAGTTCTGGGACTTCAGCCTGGTCGACCCGGACAACCGTCGCCCGGTCGATTACCAGGCCCGCGCCAAGGCACTGGCCGAGACTGTGCCGGTCGGCGACCTGCTGGCGCACTGGCGTGACGGTCGGGTCAAGCAGACGCTCATTGCCCGCACTCTTAACCGCCGTGCCGAGCACGCCGAGCTGTTCGCCCACGGCGACTATATTGCACTGGAAGTGACCGGGCGCCATGCCGACAACGTGCTGGCTTTTGCACGCTTCTGGCAAGACCGCTATGCCGTTGTTCTGGTACCGCGCATCTGCAATGAACTATTGGGCACGGCATCAACTCCATTCATACAGACCGATGGCTGGGGCGACACGCGTGTGCTGCTGCCGTTTGCTGACCCCGACAGTACCTGGCAAGGGCTGTTCGATGAAAAGGTCAGCCTGAGCGAAAAGGAGTTGGCGCTCAGCGATGCGCTCAAGGAATTTTCTGTAAACCTGTTCATACAAACCTTGTAATACCGGGAGTGTCGAGATGAGTGCCGACGAAAAAAGAATTCGCGAATTTGCGTACCAGATCTGGGAATCGGAAGGTCGCCCAGACGGCCACGAAAGCCGCCATTGGGAAATGGCGCGCAAGCTGGCCGAGGCGCAAGCCTTGGCCCCTGACAAAAGCCCTGCACGTAAAGCCAGCAAACCCAAACTACCCAGCGTCGAGGGTGTTGATGATGGCAAGCCGGTTCCGGCCAAACCGGCCGCCAAGGCCGCGCCGGCTGCCAAACCGGCTGCCAAGGCCGCACCCAAGCCTGCTGCGAAACCCAAGCCGGCCGCTGCGGCCAAGGCGCCGGGCGCCTCGGACAAACCTGCGCTGAAAACCACGGCCGCCGAGCAACCCCCAAAGCCTGCCGTCAAAAGAACCCGCAAGCCCGCGGCTCCCTGAGCCAGGCTCCATGCCCCAGCGCCGGCAGCCTTGCTGCTGCGGCGCTGACGGCCCCGATTGACCCTGCTTTTTCTCGACCTTGTCGGGCCCTGGCCGCGATAACGGGAACGGCCGCCCGGAAAACATCTTTTCAGGCCTTATTTTTATCTCAGGAAACAACCATGAGCACGTCGTCGAAAAAAGCTTCCCATGACACCCCTGAATCCAAGCCTTCGATCTCACGTTTGCGTGAGGGCCTGCCCTTTCCCCTGGGCGCCAACTGGGACGGACTGGGCGTCAACTTCGCCCTGTTCTCGGCCAATGCCACCAAGGTTGAACTGTGCCTGTTCGACTCCACCGGCGAGGTGGAGCTGGAACGTATCGAGCTGCCTGAATACACCGATGAAATTTTCCACGGCTACCTGCCCGACGCCCACCCGGGGCTGGTCTACGGCTACCGTGTGTA
Source organism: Pseudomonas viridiflava (assembly GCF_900589395.1). Classification (GTDB taxonomy): domain Bacteria; phylum Pseudomonadota; class Gammaproteobacteria; order Pseudomonadales; family Pseudomonadaceae; genus Aquipseudomonas. The sequence continues at coordinate 24,492 of NZ_UUIS01000075.1, read as the reverse complement.
TGGCCCGTACGATCCAAGCAATGGCCATCGGTTCAACCACAACAAACTGCTGATCGACCCCTATGCCAAGCAACTGGTCGGTGAGCTGAAGTGGTCCGAGTCGTTGTTCGGCTACACCATCGGCCACCCCGATGGTGACCTGAGCTTCGACGAACGTGACAGCGCCCCCTTCGTGCCCAAGAGCAAGGTGATTGACGAGGCCTACACCTGGGGCCGTGACCAGCGCGTCAGCACCCCGTGGGACAAGACCATTCTTTATGAAACCCATGTGCGCGGTTATACCAAGATGCACCCGGCCGTGCCGGAAGAATACAAAGGCACGTTCCTGGGCCTGAAAGTGCCGGAAGTCATCGAGCACATCCGCAAGCTGGGCGTCACGTCGGTCGAGCTGCTGCCCATCCATGCCTTTGTCAATGACCAGCATCTGCTGCAAAAGGGCATGACCAACTACTGGGGCTACAACAGCATCGCGTTCTTTGCGCCCGACCCGCGTTACCTGGCCCACGGCAAGATTGCCGAGTTCAAGGAAATGGTTGCGCACATGCACAAGGGCGGCCTGGAAGTCATCCTTGACGTGGTCTACAACCACACCGCCGAAGGCAATGAACTGGGCCCGACCCTGTCGATGCGTGGCATCGACAACGCCTCGTACTATCGCCTGATGCCCGATGACAAGCGCTTCTACATCAACGACTCCGGCACCGGCAACACCCTGGACCTGAGCCACCCGTGCGTACTGCAAATGGTCACCGACTCGCTGCGCTACTGGGCCTCGGAAATGCACGTCGACGGCTTCCGCTTCGACCTGGCGACCATTCTGGGCCGTTACCACGACGGCTTCGACGAGCGCCACAGCTTCCTGGTCGCCTGCCGCCAGGATCCGGTGCTGCGCCAGGTCAAACTGATTGCCGAGCCTTGGGACTGCGGCCCCGGTGGTTATCAGGTCGGCGGCTTCCCACCGGGCTGGATGGAGTGGAACGACAAGTTCCGCGACACCGTGCGCGCCTTCTGGAAAGGCGATGAAGCCCAGCTGCCTGACTTTGCCGCACGCCTGACCGCGTCGGGCAACATGTTCAACCAGCGCGGCCGCCGGCCACAGGCCTCGGTGAACTTCATCACCGCCCACGACGGCTTCACCCTGCACGACCTGGTGTCGTACAACGACAAGCACAACGAAGCCAACGACGAAAACAACCAGGACGGCAGCAACAACAACCTGTCCTGGAACCATGGTGTCGAAGGTCCGACCGAAGACGGCGAAATCAATAGCCTGCGCCTGCGTCAGATGCGCAATTTCTTCGCCACCCTGCTGTTGGCCCAAGGCACGCCGATGATCGTCGCCGGTGATGAGTTCGCCCGGACCCAGCACGGCAACAACAACGCCTATTGCCAGGACAGCGAGATCGGCTGGATCAACTGGAACCTGGACGGTGACGGCGAGGCCCTGCTCAAGTTCGTCAAGCGTGTGATCAAGTTGCGTCAGAGCTACCCGATCCTGCGCCGCAGCCGCTTCCTGGTGGGCGACTACAACGAGGAAATCGGGGTCAAGGACGTCACCTGGCTGGCGCCGGACGGCAATGAAATGAGCGTCGAGCAGTGGCAGGACCCGAACGGCCGCTGCCTGGGCATGCTGATGGACGGTCGCGCTCAGGAAACCGGTATTCGTCGCCCTGGCGCCGATGCCACCTTGTTGCTGGTGGTCAATGCGCACCATGAAGGCGTCGAATTCACCTTGCCCGAGGTGCCCGAAGGCACGCATTACACCTGCCTGATCGACACCAACCTGGACGATACGCCGCGCAAGGCTCGCCTGGAGTCCGGAAGTGTCTACACCGTCACGCCACGTTCGTTGCTGCTGTTTGAACTGCAGCACGACGAACAGGCGTAATTGCAATGCTGGCCGCGTTCTTCGACCAGCATCGCTTGACCCAGGCCGGCACCGCTGAACTGAGCGTGTGCCTGCAGGACATGGTCAGCCAGGGACTCGACCGCTTGCCGTTACCGGCAAGCGGCCAGACCCTGGCACGCTGGCAGGCCCTGGCCTGCGTGGCCGGCCATGACCTGGGGCTGTGCAAGTTCTATGAAGGCCACACCGATGCGCTGGCAATCATGGCTGAATTGGGTGCGCCGCCGGTTCCGGCCGGCAGCACCTGGGGCATGTGGGCCGCGGAACCGCCACAGGCCCGGGTTCGGGTCAGTGGCGCCGGTGACCCTGTGCGCCTGGATGGTCTCAAGGCCTGGTGCAGCGGCGCGTCGGTGCTCAGCCACGCACTGCTGACAGCCTGGGACGAGCAGGGCCGCCAGCAATTGGTGGCGGTGTCGCTCGACCAGCCTGGTGTGCAGGTCACTGACGAGGGCTGGTGCGCGGTGGGCATGGGCGCAACCGCCAGTGTCGAGGTGAGCTTCGAGCACGCCTTGGGCTGGCGGGTGGGTGCGCCCGGCGCCTATCTGCACCGCCAGGGCTTCTGGCACGGTGCAATCGGTATTGCCGCTTGTTGGTATGGGGCGGCGCAGGCACTGGCGTGCTACCTGCCGCGCCAACTGGCACAACGCGAAGAACCTCATGCCCTGGCCCACCTGGGCGCCGTGGATGCTGCGCTGCACGGCGCCGTGCAGGTGCTGCGAAGCGCTGCCAGCCACCTTGACGACCACCCTTTGGCTGATGCCGAACACCTGGCCCGGCGCTGTCGCGCCAGTGTCGAGGCATGTGCCGACACCGTTATTCATCATGTGGGTCGGGCGCTGGGCGCCGGGCCTTACTGCAAGGACCCGGGCTTTGCCCGGTTGATGGCCGACCTTCCCGTATTTCTACGCCAGAGTCACGCCGAGCGTGACCTGGCGACACTGGGCCAATGGGCCGTAAAACATGCACCTGTGCAGGAATGGACGCTATGAATGAAGGCTTCGTGGTCAGCGATGACGCCGAGGGCCGTGGCACCCCGCTCAGCGCCTGGCAGGCGTCAGGACGGTTGGCCGCGGTGCCGGCCATCAGCGCCGACCTGCTGGTACCTCCCACCTGCCGGGCCGTGATCGTCGCTCCGCACCCGGACGATGAAGTGCTAGGGTGCGGCGGCCTGATGAGCCAGTTGCATCTGCTGCAGCGCGACCTGTTGCTGATCTCCGTCACCAACGGCACCGCCAGCCACCCTGGTTCAGCACGTTGGCCGGCCTCACGGCTGGCCGCTGCGCGGCCCGATGAAAGCGCCGATGCCCTGCAACGCCTCGGCCTGCCGACCGAGCTGCCCTGGTTGCGTGCGGCGTTTCAGGACGGTGCGGTGGCCGAGCGCGAAAGCGAGCTACAAGCCTTTCTGGAAAGCCATCTGCTGCCCACCGACGTGGTGTTTGGCACCTGGCGCAGCGACGGGCATGGCGATCACGAAGCCGTCGGGCGCGCCTGTGCCAATGCCTGCGCCATGGTCGGCGCTGCATTCAACGAGGTGCCGATCTGGGCCTGGCACTGGGCCGCGCCCGAAGACAAGCGCCTGCCCTGGGAGCGCGCCCGCAAACTGCTGCTGGACCCCGCCTCGCTGGCCCGCAAGCGCGACGCGGTCAGCGCCTTTGTCAGCCAGTTGCAAGGTGACCCGGACATCGGTCTGGCGCCGGTCCTGCCTGAGTGGGCGCAGGAGCGCCTGCTGCAACCCTTCGAGCTGGTGTTCATATGAGTGTGACGGACGCGTATTTCGATGAGCTGTTCCAGCACACTGATGATCCGTGGGCCTTTCGTCAACGCTGGTACGAACGGCGCAAACGCGCGCTGACCTTGGCCACCCTGCCCCGTGAGCACTACCGCTCGATTTTCGAGCCCGGTTGTGCCAATGGCGAGCTGAGCGCGGCGCTGGCCGAGCGTTGTGACCGCTTCCTGGGTTGCGACACCTCAAGCCGTGCCGTGGACCTGGCGCGCCAGCGCCTGCAGGGTGTGGCACACGCCACGATCATGCAGGGTCGCCTGCCGCAGGACTGGCCTGAAGGCCCTTTCGACCTGATCGTACTCAGCGAAGTGGGGTATTACCTCGATGAACAGGACCTGCAGCGCTTGATCAACTGCGCGCTGGCCTCGTTGAGCGACGATGGTCAGTTGCTCGCCTGCCATTGGCGACCGGCCATCGAGGGCTGCCCGCTGGAGGCCGGGCAGGTGCATGACCTGCTTGAAAAACACTTGTCCCTGCACCGGGTTTGCAGCCACCGGGAACCGGACTTTCTCCTGGACGTATTCAGCCGCGACGCCTTGTCGGTCGCGCAAAAGGAGTTTGACGATGATCGGCGTGCTCATCCCGGTTCACAATGAGGAACAACGGCTGGACCTGTGCCTGACCTCAGTACAACTGGCCGCGATGCATCCAGGACTGCAAGGTGAGCCTGTACGCATTCTGGTGGTACTCGACAGCTGCACCGATGACTCGGCCCAAATCGCTCGCGGGCGCGGTGTCATGACCCTGGAACTGGACGCCCGCAATGTAGGCCAGGCCCGCGCCGCGGGCGCCCAGGCGCTGCTCGATGAAGGCGCACGCTGGCTGGCGTGCACCGACGGCGACAGCACGGTGGCCGAAGACTGGCTGCACGAGCAACTGCAACTGGGCGCCGACGCCGTCTGTGGCACCGTGATTCCGGGCCAATGGTGTGAAGACTACTCGCCGGCCGCCAGGGCGCATTACTTGAGCCTGTACCAGCAACGTGACGATCATCGACATGTCCACGGCGCCAACCTGGGCATCAGCGCCCAGGCCTACCAGCGCGCCGGTGGATTCCCGGCGCTGGCCTGCCACGAGGATGTGCATCTGGTACGCCAACTGGAAGTCACAGGCGCCCGTATCGCCTGGAGTTGCCGCCCTCAGGTCACCACCAGCACGCGCCTGGACCCACGGGCGCAGGGCGGGTTTGGTGATTACCTGAGATCATTGGAAGCGGCTGCACAACTGCCTGTGTAACGGTCGAGCGACTTCTTACGCGGTCCCTGTCTGTAGGAGCGCGCTTGCCCGCGACCGGCTGCGTAGCAGTCGTAAAATTTCAGCGTTTCACACATTTCTGCGAGCGCTGCGCACTCGGTCGCGGGCAGAGCGTGCTCCTACAAGTGGTGGGCAGTCTGCAGGCCTGAGCGTTCGCTTTCCGGGGTGCCGAGGGCATCGCTGAAAAAGCGTCCCGCCTCGGCACTCAAAGTGCGATGGATGTCCTCGCGGTCCACGCCTTCGGCGTCGTTGCACAGAATCGGCATGGTTGCGCGCTGTTCGGTGCTGCAGGGGGCCATGAACACGAAATGCCCGGCCCCGGCCAGCAGTTTGTAGTCGGGTGCCTGTGGCAGTTTGCGGGCCAGGGCCTCGGCGTTCTTGTCCAGCGCCAGCAGGCGGTCATCGTCGCCGGCATACATCAGCACCGGCACATGCACATCGCTCAGGGTCTGGCGACCGAACATCAGGCTCAACGGCGCCATCAGCAGCAACGCCCCGACACGCGGGTCGGCCTCGGCATGCAGGTCGTCGCGGTCGACCACCAGATGACCCTGGGTCTTGCAGGCATCCTGATCGTCGGGGCGTTCGATGCAGTATTGGCGCAGCCGCTTCGGATCGGGCTGGGCACCGGCCAGGATCAGCGCAGTCTCGCCACCGGCCGAATAGCCGATCACACCGACCTGACGGGCACTGAGGTAAGGCGCCAGCAAAGGCTCCTGCAAGGCCGCGCTGATGGCGGCGGAAATCTGCAAGGGCCGCCCATAGAGGTTGCTCAGGCTGCCAAGACGGCTGTGGTCGCGGTCGTTGTCGCCAGGGTGCACCACGGCGACCACAACAAAACCCTGGCGCGCCAGCGAGGTGGCCAGGTCGTGCATGGCCAGGGGCGTGCCGGTATTGCCGTGCGACAGCAACAGCAAGGGGAAACGGCCCATCGCGACCGGAGCATCGGCAGTGGCCTCGACGTCGTAGCCACGCAGTCGGTTGACATGCTCGGCGGCGGTGGACGGATAGAAAGCGATGGCGCGCATTGCCTGCCCGTCGAGCGGGTCGGCAAAGCTCAGTTCATGAAAACCTGCGCTCCAGGACGTTTGCGTGTCGGCCAGGGCCTGCACCGAAACAAGGCCACCCAGCAGCCCCATCAGCATCACTGCACATAGACGCACCATAACTTTCCCCTTTCACCCGCCTATACAGCCTGAGACCTTGCACCGCAGTGATCGTGCACAAGGCGGGCCAGATTTAATCTGTGTTGCGGATTGGTTGCAGCGTCAGAAATTGGCCGGGGTGTTGGCGCTGATGATTTCCGCCTCGTCCTGGCCGATGTTGCGAAAGCGATGTGCGAGGGTGGTGGGGAAATAATAGCCATCGCCAGCGCCTAGCACATGAACCTGACCGTCGATGGTCAGCTCGATGGTGCCACGCGTGACCAGGCCACACTCCTCACCCTCGGCATGCACGATGGACTCGTCACCGGAGCTGGCGCCAGGGGCGTATTGCTCACGCAGGAAACGCATCTGCCGGCTGGGCAAGGTCGCCCCCACCAGCAGCAGGCGCAGGCCATCACGCCCCAGGTCCGGTTGGTCACCGGCGCGAAATACGTGTTGTTCGGTGCTGCGCCCCGGCGGCTGGTCGAACGTGAAGAACTCCGCCAGGCTCATGGGAATGCCTTCAAGCAGCTTTTTCAGGGAGCTGACAGAGGGGCTGACGCGGTTCTGTTCGATCAACGAGATGGTTGCGTTAGTTACGCCGCTGCGTCTGGCCAGCTCGCGCTGGGAGAGTTTGTGGCTTTCGCGAACCAGCTTGAGTCGGGTGCCCGTGTCCATAACCGCCTTGAATGAAGAGTGCTTGCAGGGTGAGACACGGCCAGATACTGGCCGTGTGCCGTGGAGGGCGCGTATTAAAGCACGATTGCCCCGGGCGTGATCACACCAGATTGCTCACGACCCTCAACGCCAGGCCCTCGTAGGCGTCCAGGTTGATAGTGAACTCGCCCTGCTCGCTCAGGTCGCCCTCGACCCGCTCGTTGATGATGTCGACCACCGGCCCCGGAATGATGTCGGCCGGCAGGTGCAGGGTTTCGGTGATCGGCTGGTTGCTGAAGTTCAGTGCAGTGATCTGCGTGCCGCGACCGGCTGGCAGCTCATGCACCATGATCAACAGGCCGGGGTGCTCGACATCCGGGATCAGCACCTGACGGCTGGCAGCAATGTCGTAGGCCCGACGCACTGCCAGGATCTTCTTGAGCTGCGAGGCGAACGAATCGGGCCGCTGCAACTGTTCGCTGAGGCTGCCGTACAGACTTCTGGCGCGTGGCATGCCGCCGGACGACACCTGCACCGTAGGGTCCGAATCGACCAGATCATAGGCGCCGCGATGGATCCAGCGCGTATCGCCATCTCGCATCAGGTGCTCGACCTGGTCGGCGGGCAGCGGCAAGGCACCGACCATGTCCCAGCCCGACAGTGCAAACACACCCGGCTGCATGGCGTTGAACATCACCAGCAACAGGTGGATGTGCTGGACCTGGAGAATATCCTCCTCGGTCAGGGTGTCCAGGTCGCGAATGCCCAGCGCAGCAGTGATGATACTGGCCGTGGTGCACGACACGCCGTTGGTGACGAACTTGAGATTGTAAGGCGCATGCTCGCCGGCCAGATGCTCGTACATCTCTTCGCGAATGTGCTCGCGCAGGATGTTGCCGGGGAAGGTCTGGCCTTGATAGTGGTAGGTATCGTGGGCATGCAGCGTCCAGAAATGCACCAGTTCCAGGGTCAGCTCATCGTGGTTTTGCAGAGCATGGATCAGCGACGCCGGGTCGATGCCGAAGGCATGCACCTGGCGCAGCATCAGACGCAGGAATTCAGTGGTGCCGGTCAGCAGCGCGTGCTGGTAGGCCGGCCGCGTAATAAAGTCGTAGGACAGGTCGGCCCCGCCGTGCGACATCGAAGCGATGTCGTCGATGGTCAGGTTCAGCTCCTGGAAACTGAAACCGCCAGCCTTGCGGATCGCGCCCCCAATCAACTGGTTGCCGGTGATCGACAAGGGGTGGCTTTCCGACCAGGCGCCGCCTTCGGCCTTGCGCTCCACGCCAAGGAAGCCATTGGCGTCCAGGCGCAGCACCCGCGCGCCCACGACGTCGATGGCATGCAGGGCATCGCCGATGATCATCTGTTGCGCGGCAAAGCTTGGGTCCAGCCAGTTCAACGATGGCTGGCCTTCCTTGAAGTAATGCAGGTAGACCCAGCGTCGGGGCTTGCCGTCAACGCCGACCACGACATCGGTGGCGCTCCAGTCGGTTTCCTTGACGCCAGGCTCGAAAAAGATCACCCGCTGCAGCTGGCCGACGATGTAATGCTTGTCGCGCAACAGGTCGACCACTTCGGGCAGCAGGTTGACCGCGTCGCGGCCCTCTGGCACTGCCGGCAGCAGCGGCCAGTCTTCCTCGCGAATTTCGACCATGTGGTAAAGGCCGGGATAATCCTCGTAGGCCATCTCGGCCAGGCGAAAATCGGCACCCTTGCCGGTGTGCGAGGGAATGATGTCGTCGATCACCACCGCATTGTGTGCCGCGGCGATGCGGCTGAGGTTGAGCAGATGGGTTTCACTGCCCAGTTCGGGGTCGATTCCAAAGCTGATGCGGTCGAAGTTGCCATCAATGCTGGGCGTACGCTCATAGCCTTGCAGGCCGCCCGACAACTTCAGCGGTCCGTTGTGAATGCCCTGGATGCCGACTTCAGACAGCGCACGCCACAGCTCCTCATCGCCCAGCGCTTCAAGCACCGAACCGCCCTCGCGGGTAATGATCGACGCCGGGTAAGCTGTGAACCACACCGAGGCGATGGCCGAGGCGTCCCGTGGCCGGGCCTGGGCGAACGGGCGCTGCCAGAGTCGCCCTTGTCCGCCGTAGGTCTTGGCGCGTTGCCGGGCGGCGTTGAGCATCGATTGCTCGACCAGCCAGTTCACATACTCTTTGTCCGGTGTTGTCATAAGTCCATTCACCCGCTTGAAGTGGTACGGCGCAAGAGGCTTGCTCTCGGGAATTCAACTACTGTGTAAGAGCGCCTGATGCAGCATTCGTTGCATCAACGTTGATTACAGTCTTGTGCCACCGGGCGCGCAGCCTGCAAAGCCGGGGCCCTTTTCAGGGCATCGATCACCACGGCGGCAGCGTTGGACAGCAGTGAAGACGGGCGCGCGACCACGCTGATGCGCCGGCTGACCGGCACCGGCAAGGTCAGGTACTCCAGCCCCGGATTGGGTCGTGGCAGCAAGGCGCTGGGCAATACGGTCAGGCAATGCCCCTTGATCACCAGGTCCAGCAAGGTCTGCAGGCAACTCAGTTCGCCGCGATGGCTTAGGCGAAACTGCGCAGCGGCCAATTGACTGTGCAGACGATCCAGCCCTGGATGCCGCCAGGCCACGTACCGTATGGTCTGGGTCATCTCGACCAGGTTCTGGGCGGGGTTCTTGAGGTGACGGGCCACCACCATGACATAGTGGTCGGACCAGCGATGGTGTTCGATATGGTGCTCATCGAGCACGGTGCTGGGCAGAATGAGAATGTCCGCCGCCTCACGGTGCAGGGGGTCAAGGCCGGGATGCAGGTCGCTGCTGTGCAACACGTTCAACTGGATGTCCGGGTAGTGGCGGGCGAGAAAATCGAGCGAAGGCCCCAGGTTGGTCTCCTGCACGTGGGTGCTGTAGTGGATGGCTACTGTGCCACTGACTCCATTTTTTTTAGTTGCTCAAGGGTGGCCAGCATGTTGCCCAGGGTCTGGGTGATGACCTTGCCTTCGGGGGTCAAGGTGCACCCCAGCCGGCTACGGATGAACAAGCGCTTGTCGAAATAATCTTCAACCTCCTTGATGGCATAACTGATATTGGACTGGCTGCAACCCAATATGGCGGCAGCCTCGGAGAAAGAACCATGCTGAGCAACGGTCTGAACGATCTTGAAGAAATGGGTTTTCATGTTTCCTTGACTCTGTGGACGCAAGCCTGCGGTCAGGCGGGTGGGGATGGCGAATGCGTCTTGCCCTGCTCCCTGGCCAGGAAGCAAATATGGCAACAGATCAAAGGCAATGCACACGAAAATGCGCATCGGCTACACCGTTGACCAGGCCTGTACGACGGGCACAACGGCGCAATGCCCCGAATGCTACGGGGCAAAGCATAGTCAAGTCTGGCGCCGCTCCTGTCGGCGTTGCCTTGAGTGAAAAGGTAGCGTTACATCCGTGTTCGTGACACAGACCCGTCAGTCGTTTTCGGTCCAGTCGAAGTCCATCTGCAAGGCGGTACGCTCGGCCAGCGCACGGTCGTGCATGCGCTCGACCAGGTGCAGGCTCATGTCGATACCGGCAGAAATGCCCGCCGAGGTCACGAATGCACCCTCGTCCACCCAGCGCAACGTGCTGAGCACATCGATCGAGGGGAACATTTCCTTGAGGTCGGCGATGTCTTCCCAGTGCGTAGTCACTTGCCGTCCGGTCAGCTTGCCGGTCCGGGCCAGCAGGAAGGCTCCGGTGCAGACGGCGGCCACTACGCGGCCGGGCACCGATTGCTGGCTGATCCATTCGATGACATCGGCCTTCTCCATTTCGGCGGTGATCACACCACCGGGTACGATCAGGCAATCCAGGGGCGGATGGTCATGGATCGAGTAGTCAGGGTCGACCTTGAGGCCCGCACGGGCACGCACCGGCGCGGTGGTCCGACCGATGGTGAAGACATTGAACAGCGCATGGTCATCGCGGCTGTTGCGTGCGTGCATGCGGGTGGCAGTTGTAAAGACTTCATAGGGCCCCGCGAAGTCCAGGACTTCAACGTCGTCAAATACATAGATACCAATGTTGAGTGACATATGAAACGGGCTCCGAAAAAATGATTTCACCTCAGTGACAGGGCAAAGATTACCCAGTAGCATCGAGGCCAACTACTGTCGGTAATGCCAATATCCGGTCACATCCCGCCATGAAGAATCATCTTGTCGTCGCGCTCATCTACAACCAGCTTTGTACCTTCGAATTCGGCTGCACGGTCGAGGTCTTTGCCCTCAAGCGCCCGGAACTGGGCGTGCCCTGGTATGAGTTCGCCACCTATGCGGTGGACGACGGCCCGATCACGGCCGCTGGCGGCATCACCATCACCCCCACCGCTGGCGAAGTGCTGCTGGAAAGCGCTGACACCATCATCGTGCCCGGCTGGCGCGGCGTCGAAGCCGAAGTACCACAGCGCCTGATCGACCAGCTGCAGGCCGCCCATGCCCGCGGCGCGCGCATCTGCTCGATCTGCACCGGCGCTTTCGTCCTGGCTGCCGCCGGGCTGCTCGACGGCCACAAGGTGACAACCCACTGGCGCTTCACCGACCTGCTGGCCAGCATGTACCCCGGGCTGAGCATCCAGCCCAACGAGCTGTACGTTGACGAAGAAAGCATCGTCACCGCAGCAGGCTCCGCCGCCGGCCTGGACATGATGCTGCACCTGGTACGCAAGGATCATGGGGCGCGCGTGGCCAACATGGTCGCCCAGCGCATGGTCATCCCGCCGCACCGTGAAGGCGGCCAGTCGCAATACGCCACCCGTCAGCTGGTCACCACCAGCGATGCCCCCATCTCCAACCTGATGGACTGGATCCGCAGCGACCTGCAACGCCCCCTGACCATCAAGGACATGGCTGATCGCGCCGCGGTGAGCACCCGTACGCTGCACCGCAGCTTCATGGAATGCACCGGGCTGACCCCATATGACTGGCTATTGGGCGAGCGAGTGGCCTACGCCAAGGAATTGCTGGAATCCTCGCGGGTCAGGCTCAGCGAAGTGGTGGAAAAGGCCGGTTTTGGCTCGGAGGAATCGTTCCGGCGGCATTTCCGCAATCTGGTGGGGGTGAGCCCGATGAGCTATCGCAAGCAGTTTGCGCGGGCTTGAGGGCCCGCTACCGGATCATTGAATACCTTCCTCATGAAACTCAAGATACTCCCGCCACGCCAACGGCGCCTTGCGTTCATCCACAAACGCCTGCCGGGCCGGGGCCTCGAGCGAATCCCAGAAAGGCTGGAAATACAGCGCCCACCACCCCAGCAGGTTGCCCTGCAGGTTGCCCAGCCCTTGCGGGTTGAAGTCAGGGAACACCTCCCACGGCGCAGGCGGTGTGATGGGCAACTCGCGCACGGCCCGCACCAGAGCGGCGCTGTGGGTGATCATGATCACTACATACCCGTCGAACTCGGCGTTTTCACGCCATGACAGCACTTCACCCTCAGCATTGCCCAGCGTGACAAAACGCGCCGTACGCGCCATTTCAGTGACGAACCCCTGGCGTTCGATAAGGCTGTGCAACCGTTGCCGGCTGGCTGCGCAGGGCATGAAGGCCATCTGGTAGGCGCCCATGCCCACGGACTCCAGCGACCTGACCCACGGATAATCTTCGCGCAGCGCGGGCAGTTGCGGTGGAAAATGTCCGGCGATCTCCTTCAGTTCCTGTGCCAGCCCCGAGGTTTTTCCGGCGGCGACTTTACGCCGGTACCAGGCACCCAGCCCTGCGCAGGCGAGTATGGCCGCCAGGGTAAAGGCCCCTTGGGCAACGCCATAGAACAACGCCCGTAACGGGTGATAGGGCAGCAACCACAAGGGAATCAGCGCCACCCACACCGCCCACAGCAGCAACTTGATCCTGAGCGACGATATCAACGCCAGCAGCAGGTTGATGCCAATGAACAACTCGAACAGAAACTGGCTGGTCAGCCGGATATTGACGCCCCGGGACGTCAGCCCGCCATTGATCGAGCCGTAGAGATGAGCCACGAAGTCGTTGAGAAAAACGTAGCCCACGCAAAAAAGACCGTGGATCAATACGCCGCAGAGCATGCGCCGCCACAGGGTCATGGCGTCAACCGTGTGCTGTTGGATTTCACATCAATCATCCGGCGCTATGGCCATCATCAACTGGTCATCCTCCAGGTAAATCACGCCTTCACGACCATTGACCTCCATCGGGACCGGACCGTGGACCTGTGCCTTGTCGTCCACCTCGACAATCTTGGTCAGGGTCTTGTCGACCAGGTCGGCACGCCAGATGAAGCTCAGGCTGTTGATGAAATACACCACCGGGCGCGACGGGTTCCAGGTGGGGTTGTAGATCAGCCAACGGGTTTGCGGGCCATTGCCGGGCGCAATGTTTTCTGACGCTGCGACATGGCTGTAGTACATGCCCAGTTGGCTGTAGCTGTTTTCAGCAGAGAACAACAAGACCGCCTTGGCGTTTTCCAGCGAGCGGGACCGCGACCGATACAGCAAGCTGCTTTCTCGGGGCGCCGCATTAGAGCCCAGCACGTAGGACATGCCCTTGAACTCATAGGTGCTCATCTGCTGGCGGTAATAAAGCATGCCATCAATCAGGCCGGCATAATGTTTGCCCTCATCGTTGCCCCCGATATCGTCAGCCCCGTCCAGGCAAATGTTCTCGGCAATGGTGTGCAGGGTCGGTCGGGGTCCCGGGAACTTGTCGACGTACTCGTACAAGTTGCCCCGGTAACAGAACAGGCTTTTATCGAAGTCCCCGGAAAACAGGATGACATGCATGATCCCTGAGCGCCGGGTGGCGGCAACAATGTAGCGCTGGCGGCCCAGGTCGCCTTGCGGCATGCCGGCCAGCGTCCAGTGCGGCCACAGGTGCTTGCCCTGCGTATAAGCCTGCCCGGCCGGCAACGGCTGCAGGCTCGGCCGATTGACCGACGATTCTTCCGGTACAGGTGTCAGGAAACGCACCTGTCGCCTATAAGCGTCTTCCAGGCACCCGACTGTCGTGCATTCGTCACGCACGCTTGCCAGCCAATCGCTCTGGATCGACTGCAACGAGCGATGATTTCTCAATGGCTTGAAGGCGGCCGCCAGTTGTTCATCGAGCAATGACAATGACGGTGTATCGCAAATCATGTGTTCCACGTCGGCCGTGGCCTTGCGGCAGTCGAAACTGGCGGCCTGCGCCTCTGATCCATCAAACAGCAACAGGGCACTTGCTGCCACCATCAGCTGGCCTATCCAACGCTTCATAAAGGGCATCCATTCAAGGGAAAACAGGGGGTGTCGCGAAAAGGCAGGTGTTACGGCGCGCACCAGGTGCGGACATCGCGCTTGTCAAAACCTGCACACCGGTTGCGCTTGGCAATCAGCCGGTAAGGCATCTGCGGGGTGTAGGCAAAGTAGTAGTAATTGACCCGGTCCTCACCATACATCCAGTAGTTCGACGAGCCCTGGTTGATTTCGTAGGGCTCGAAGGTCCAGATCGATGACTCGGCAGGGATGAAATTATTGCGCTCCGTCAGCAGCATCCAGGCATTGGACAGCACCGGCGTGCCCAGCCAGATACCGGCCAGTACCAACATGCCCAGCACCAGGATGAGTCTCGGTTTGAAGCGCAGGTGCGCAGGATTCACTCAGTCACCATTCGCGGGGTCATGGCCGATTCAGCCCACACCTTTTCATCTACAGGCGCACCAGGGCCTGAATCTTAATGCGTGGGCGCCGTGTCTGCCCAGCAGGGTTTACACACCTTGTTTCAAGTTTTGCTGTTATGGGCCGACACAAGACAAGCGAATCGCCCTGTAGCCGGCCATTTGCGCCTCCTCCCAAACAGATGGTCTGCCCATGAATATCAAGAACAAGCTGGTGCTGGCGTTCATATCGGTGGCGTTCATTCCGGTGAGCGTCGTGGCCGTAATCGCCATCCTGAATACGCGCACCCAGGCACTCGAGCAATTTGTCGACGGCAGCAGGCGGGAGATGCTGCAGATTGACGGCAACATTCGGCAATTCTTCGACGGCACGGCGCAAAACGTCGACCAGATGTCGACTGACCCCGCCTACAGCACTGTCGAGACCCTGAAGGATTATCGAGGTGCCAATGCGGCCAGCGAGCCGCTGGCGGCTTCTGCCGCCCAGACCATCGAACGCTTTGCGCGCTACGGTGCCACCCACCCGGCAGCCGCCATCCTCTCGATCGGGCTGGAAGACGGCACCTATGCCAAATGGCCGGATGATCCACAACTGGCCAATTACGACCCGCGTACCCGCCCCTGGTACAAGGCGGCCATGGCCAGCCCTGGCAAGAGCGTACGCACACCGGCCTACTACTATGCCAAGGACGATGTCGCGCTGGTGGGCAGCGCCCGCACGTTGCTGGACCCCGCCGGCAAACCCAAGGGCGTGTTTGTCGTCAGCGTCTCGCTCAAGAACCTGACCGAACTGATCAAGAGCATCAAATTGGGCAAAAGCGGCTACGTCATGCTGGTCGAGGATGGCGTGGTGCTGGTCGACCCGCGTGACGCGGCGCACAACTTCAAACCGCTCAAGGAGCTGGGCGCGCCCTACGCTCAACTGGCGAGCACCGAGCAAGGCGCCACTGAAGTTGAAATCAACGGCGTGCGCTACATGGCCAATGTCTGGACATCGCCTGTTCTGGGCTGGCGCTATGTCGGTCTGATCGAGCATGACGAGGTCATGGCCCAAGCCACGCACATGACCTACCTGACGATGTCCATCGTCGCGATCCTGGTGCTGATCTTCGGACTGGTGGCGGCAGCCTTCTCCAGGATCATCGTCAAACCCATCAACCAGGTGAGCCACGGCTTGCAGGCCATTGCCCAGGGCGAAGGTGATCTGCGCAATGAGCTGTTGGTGCAAGGCAAGGACGAGACGGCTGAACTGGCAGGCTGGTTCAACAAATTCCTGGGCGCCATCCGTCAACTGATCCAGCACATTGGCGCAGCCTCGACCAACCTGCAGGATGCCTCGCGCACCAACAGCGAGGTCGCCACCAACATGAACAAGGCGGCCGAGCGTCAGCGTGAGGCGGTTGAACTGGTCTCCACGGCGTTCAACGAGATGGTGGCCACCGCCAACGAAGTGGCGCGCTCGTGCAGCGGCGCGGCAGGCTCTGCCGAAAACGGACACCGTCGGGTGGCCGAGGGCAAGCAACAGATCGAGGCGACCACCGACAACGTCAATCGGCTGGGCCGGCGCCTGACCGAGTCGTCCCAGGCCATGCTGGAGCTGGAGGCCGGCAGCCGCAGCATCAACCAGATCATCGGCACCATTCGCAGCATTGCCGAGCAGACCAACCTGCTGGCCCTCAATGCCGCCATCGAGGCGGCCCGGGCGGGCGATCAGGGGCGTGGCTTTGCCGTGGTGGCCGACGAGGTCAGGGCGCTGGCCAAGCGCACCTCCGATTCCACAGGCGAGATCGAACACTTGCTGGGCACCCTGAGCAGCAAGACTGAAGAGGTCACGCTGAAAATGGAAAGCTGCCTGGACCTCTCGCGCGCCAGCGTTTCGTCCATTGAAAACGCACGGGACAGCTTTGAAGGCATCCAGTTGTCGGTCAACGAAATACGCGACCAGAACCTGCAGATTTCGGCCGCCGCCGAAGAGCAGCACAGCGTGGCCGAAGAGATCAACCGCCACATCCAGCAGATCTACGACGATGCCCAGCTGGTTGAAAGCCTGGCCCATTCGGCCCAGGACGACTCTGGACGCCTGTCGGACCTGTCGCTGGAGTTGAACAGCCTGGTGGGGCGCTTCAAATCCTGACCGGCCTGGCAGGACCCGCTCCACGGTTCAACCGGAGCGGGTCTGGCGGTCTAGGCCCCCGCCTTACTCGCTGTGCCGGTCACAATAAAACACCGTACGCCCCGGCTGTTTGGGGTCGTCGATCAAAAACGGCGTAGCGCCGTCATCACGGTTGAATGCAATGCCCTTGAACCGCGCCCGCAGCGTTTGCTCGACAACGGGACGGCTTTCTTCCAGATAGACCGCGTGCACGCTGAACGGCCCGCGATAGGGAATGACCACCTCACTGACGGTCAAGCCATAAAACGTGTCCTTGATGCAATAGAACGCCGCCTCATCAAGGCGGCACGGCTGCAGCCGGCGCTCGGTAAAATACGCGCCTGTGGCCTTGCTGGTATTGGCATCAAGGTACACATCCTTGATATCACAGGCCTCGATGCCCTGGAACTGCTGCTCCAGGGTGGTGTGAGCACACCCGACCGAGGCCACGGACAAGACAATGACAGCCGTTGCCCTGAGTGTTCTGCAAGAAAAAATGCTGTTGGCAGCAGGCATGAACCTGTACTCCTTTACCTGAAAAACGATAATCCTGATCCCGACTTGCAAGCGGTCTGTGCCCCCGACACCTGCGGGGCCCATGGGGTATGCGCGCTCTGCAGCGAGCACGGATCTTAAGCCAGGCCGTGATCCAGAAGAAGCCATTGGCCGCCATCACTGCGCTGATAAGCGCAGATTGTCCGAAACGCAACAGTCGCCGCCCATAGCGCGTGAGACAGGCATCGTGCAAGCCCCTACGCTGGCCTGACCTTCACCGGCGGCGCGCCTCACCCGGCAAGCCGTCCTGTCTCTGGCCCCTGCGTACAGTGTTTGCTCATGACAATACAGACCGCGATACCCGGCACGTCATCGCCTGCCGCTCATCCCCATGCGCCTTCAGGCTTTTTGCTGCCCGTCGTTGGCGCGGCAGCCTTTGCCCATCTGCTCAATGACCTGATCCAGGCCGTGCTGCCGTCCATCTACCCCCTGCTCAAAAGCGATTTTTCCCTGAGTTTTGCGCAGATTGGCTGGATTGCGCTGATCTACCAGGTCACCGCCTCGCTGCTGCAACCCTGGGTGGGGATGTACACCGACAAGCGTCCGCTGCCCTGGCTGCTGCCCTCTGGCATGATGATGACCCTGGTCGGCGTGGCTTTGCTGGCCTTTGCCCACAGCTACGCGATGCTGCTGGTGGCCGCCGCGGTGGTCGGGGTGGGCTCGGCGACCTTTCATCCGGAGGCTTCGCGGGTCGCACGGCTGGCCTCGGGTGGACGCTTTGGTACCGCACAATCGACTTTCCAGGTCGGCGGCAATACCGGCTCGGCGATCGGTCCCTTGCTGACCGCAGCGGTGGTGATTCCGTATGGGCAGTCGGCGATTGCCTGGTTCATGCTGGCCGCCGCGCTGGCAATCTGGGTGCTGGTGCGCCTGGCGCGCTGGAATCTGCGTCATGGCCAGGCCACGCTCAAGCGCATGCCACCCAGCCTGGCGTCGGGACTGACATCCGGCCAGGTCGTGCGGGCCATGGTCGTGATCTGCCTGCTGATGTTCGCCAAGTTCGTGTATATCGCGTCGTTCACCAATTACTTCACGTTCTACCTGATCGAACGGTTCGGCGTGAGCGTGCAACAGAGCCAGCTGTACCTGTTCGTGTTTCTCGCTGCAGTGGCACTGGGCACTTTTGCCGGCGGGCCGGTGGGTGACCGGATCGGACGCAAGGCTGTGATCTGGGTCTCGTTCCTGGGCGTGGCGCCCTTTGCCCTGGCCCTGCCCTACGCCAACCTGGCCTGGACGGCGGTGCTGGCGGTGATCATCGGACTGGTGATGTCCTCGGCGTTCGCTGCGCTGGTGGTTTATGCGCAAGAGGCTGTCCCGGGTCGGGTCGGCATGGTCTCGGGCATCATGTTCGGGCTGATGTTCGGCATTAGCGGCATCGGTGCGGCAGGCCTGGGCGAGCTGGCCGACCGGTACGGCATCGTCTGGGTCTACCAGTTGATCGCCTGGCTGCCCTTGCTGGGGCTGGTGACCGCTTTGCTGCCAAGCACCCGGCAGCGTTGATACCCACGCCGTGCAGGGTGCTCTACAGTGCGCCCTGCACTTCAATGACTGTTGAACACCATGATCCGATCACTGCAAGAACACGTGGCCGAAATCGACGCCAGCGCCGGGTCCATCACCAGCAGCGCCACGGACTACCCCGAAAACTGGTTGATTGCCTCGCACAGCCATGCCAGGCATCAGCTTATCTATGCCATCGAAGGGGTGATGGTGGTGCACTGCGCCGCCTGCCAATGGGTGGTGCCCCCCAGCCGCGGTATCTGGATGCCCTGCGGGCAGTCTCATGCCGTGCGCTGCGTGGGCGCGGTGAAAATGCGCAGCGTGTTCGTGCAGCCCCATTGCATCGCAGGCCTGCCGACCCGGACCAAGGCGGTGAGCGTCTCGCCATTGTTGTGCGAACTGATCAAGGCCTCGGTGGGGCTGGACATGAGCGGCGCCGAGGACTCGCGCACCGGCCGGATCATGCGCTTGATCCTCGATGAGCTCGTCACCTTGCCCACCCTGCCCCTGGCCCTGCAGCAACCGACCGATCCGCGCCTGAAAACCATCTGCACCACGTTGCAGGACAACCCGGCCGACAGTAGCACCCTGGCCCTGTGGGCACGCCGCCTGGCCGTGGATGAAAAAACCATCCAGCGCCTGTTCCACAAGCAGACCGGCATGACCTTCGGGCAATGGCGCCAACAGGCACGGCTGCTGATGGCGCTGGAGCGAATGGCCTGTGGCGAACGGATCATCGATGTGGCCTTGCACCTGGGGTATGAAAGCCCCAGCGCATTTACCACCATGTTCAAACGGCAGTTCGGTGTGACACCGAGCGGGTTTTTCAGGTAGCGCCCCAAGCTGGGGCAGCACATTGGTGCACGGGGCCTGACCCGCTCCCCCAGACACAGCGGGCAGGCAGGTGGGCCGGGCGTTGCGGTGGCCTACAGCAACTTCCACGTATAGCTGAAGATCAGGCGGTTCTCGTCGATGTCGCTGCGGTAGTTCGAGCGCGCCGCGACATTGCGCACGCGCACGCCCAGCCCTTGCAACGTGCCGGTTTGCACCACGTAGCCGATGTCCAGGTCGCGCTCGCGGTCCTTGCCTTCGTAGCCGGCGCCGGTGGTGACGTTGTCGCCGGTGATGTAGCGCACGGTGGTGGTCAGGCCCGGAAGGCCCAGCGCGGTGAAGTCATAGTCATAGCGGGCCTGCCAGGAGCGTTCGTCGGTGTAGGCAAACTCGTAGGTCGGCACTTCGTTGCCCAGCGGGGTGACGTTGGCAAAGACCCGTGGAAACGGGCTGTCGCCGTACATGGCCTGGTAGCCGACATAAAAGGTGTGCCCGCCGTGTTTGGCCGACAGCAAGGAAAAGAACGCCTGGTTGTCGATCTTGCCCAGCAAGCGGTCGCCGTCTTCCTGTGCATCGTAATAGCCGAGGTTGGCGCCCAGCACCCAGTTGCCCACCGGCTGACTGTGCTTGAGGCCGACAAAACCCTGTTGGTAAATATCTTCCAGTTGCCCATAAAAGACACTGACCGAGGTGCGCTTGTCGTTGAAGCTGTAGTCACCGCCGGCGTAGTTGAAGGCATCGCTGACCGCCTGGCGCTGCGGCACATGGCCGAGCATGGCAAGCATCTTGTCGTCGCCGGCTTCGTTGCGCAGGTGGGTGCTGTTGAGGTGCCCGGCCTGCAGGGTCAGGCCGGTGATTTCACTGGAGCTGATGCCCACGCCCTGGTAACTGGGCGGCAGCAGGCGAATGTCGCTGAACGTCAGCACCGGCAGGTTGGGCTGCAACTCGCCGACTTTCAGTTCGGTTTTCGAAAAGCGCGCCTTGAACGTTGCACCCAGGCGACTGTACTCATCGGCGGCGCGGCCATCACCGTGGGTCGGCAACAAACCACTGTTGACCCGGTCCGGGCTGCTGTCGAGCTTGATGCCCAGCACACCGCTCACGTCCAGGCCAAAGCCCACCACGCCCTGGGTATAGCCGGACTTGACGTTGAGAATGAAGCCCTGCGCCCACTCCTCCTGCTTTGACTGCCGGTTGGCGCCGACGATGTCGGAGAAGTCGCGGCTGAAATAATAATTGCGGGCTTGCAGGGTGGCGCTGGCGCCTTCGATGAAACCTTCTTTGGGCGGCTCGCCGGCGGCCAGGGCGCTGGTGGCGGCCACGGCGGTGAAGGACAGGCCCAGGCGCTGGCCCATGACACGGAAATGACGCTTGGCGATCGGATGCTGGCTCATGGTTGCTCTCTTGTTGTTATGTCTTTTTTAATGATGCAAAACGGATCAACGCGACGCCTTGTCCCCCAGGGTGGGTGCCACTGCCGGCAGACGCCGGGCTTTCATGGCGGCGTGTACGATCAGCCCCGACAACAGCCCCCAGAAAGCCGCCGACAGGCCGAGAAACGACACCCCCGAAGCGGTCACCAGAAAGGTGAACAGCCCCGCATCGCGTTCCTCGATGTGCAACGTGCTGCGACTCAAGGCCTCGCTGATGGCACCGAACAGTGCCAGCCCCGCCAGCGCGGCGATCAGTTCCCTGGGAAAGGCGGCGAACAGCGACACCAGGGTCGCGCCGGCAATTCCGAAGATCAGGTACAACAGGCTCCCGGACAGCGCGGCGATGTAGCGCCGTCGTGGGTTTTCATGCGCCTCGCGTCCAGTGCACAGGCTGGCGGTGACCGCGGCCAGGTTCAGGCCATGGCAACCGAACGGCGCCAGCACCGCCCCCATCAGGGCACTGGCGCTGATCAAGGGGCTGGCCGGCGTCGCATAACCGGCGCCACGCAGCACCGCCATACCGGGCATGAACTGCCCGGTCAGGGCCACCAGCACCAGCGGCAAGGCCAGGTTCAACGTGGCCTCCAGGCTGAACTGCGGCACGATCAGGGTCGGCGTGGCCAGGCCGAAGACCAGCGCATCGGCCTTGA
This sequence comes from Pseudomonas viridiflava, assembly GCF_900589395.1. GTDB lineage: Bacteria > Pseudomonadota > Gammaproteobacteria > Pseudomonadales > Pseudomonadaceae > Aquipseudomonas. The sequence goes on along the minus strand of NZ_UUIS01000075.1, from coordinate 2,979 downwards.
AGTCACCGCCCAGCACGGTAATGCCGGTGCCGACAATCAGCACCGCCATCACCGCATAACGCGGCACCAGGCGACGCATCAGCACGTAGCTGGCAAACATCGCCAGCACCAATACCGGCCTGGCCGGCAGCGACTCAAATAGCGCCACGCCAAAGCTGAACAGGATGCCGGCCTGCATGCCGGCGGCAATCGAGCCGGGCAAGCGGGCAATGATGCGGTCGAATGCGCCGCTCAGACCGATCAGCAGCAGCACCAGGCTGGCCACCAGGTAGGCGCCCACCGCCTGGTTGAGGCCGATCTGCGGCAGTTGCGACACCAGCAGCGCCGAGCCCGGAATCGACCAGGCGATCACCACCGGCACCTTGTAGCGCAGGCTCAGCAGCACCCCCAGCAGCGCACTGCCGATGGAGATGGCCCAGATCCAGGACGACAGCTGCGCATGCGAAAGCTGCGCTGCATCGGCGGCCTGGAAAATGATCACCAAAGGACCGGCGTAGGAAATCACCGTGGCGATGCACCCGGCCACCACGGCCGACAGGGAAACATCCTTGAACAGGTCTTTCATGGGACCTCACCTGTATGAACGACGCTGCGATTCGTAAGATTGATGCCGATCAGTCAAGTCTCGACGCGCACTTGTGGGAGGCAGCTCTGCTGGCGAATGCGGCGGTGCAGGCACAGCAGATGTGCCTGTGTTACCGGCCTCACCGTCGGATCGCCGCCCGCCGCAGAGCGGCGATCCGCTTCAGCCGGCCACCTTGGCGCTGTGGTTGGCGCCCAGGGCCGCTGCGGCACTGCCGCGCTGTGCACTGATGGCGAACACGGTCATGGCCACCGCGGCGATGGCGCCGGGCACGGCAAAGGCCATGAAGTTCAGTTGCAGCGGCAGGTTGATGCCCATCAGCGCGCCGCCCAGCAGCGGACCGACGATGGCGCCGTTGCGACCGATCCCCGAAGCCCAGCCCAGGCCCGTGGAGCGCATCGACAGGCCGTAGAGTTGCGCGGCCCCGGCGTACAGCAGGATCTGCGTGCCGATGGTGGTGGCACCGGCCAGGAAGATCAGCAGGTACAGCACCGGCATCGGGCTCTTGAAGCCCAGCAGGCTGATCGACACCGCGCCGACCAGGAAGAACACCACCGTGACCTTGGTCAGGTTCATGCGGTCGCCCAGCCAGCCGCCGAATATGGCGCCGAACATGCCGCCAAAGTTGAGTGCCAGCAGGAACGACAGGCTCGACCCCAGGCTGTAGCCGGCGTTGGCCATGAGTTTGGGCAGCCAGGAGCTGAGTGCGTAGACCATCAACAGGCAGCAGAAGAACGCCACCCACAACGCCAGGGTGCGCACCAGGCGACCTTCGCTGAACAGGTCCAGCACCGGCACGCCCTTGCCCTTGACTTCCCCCACGGTCAGCACGTCGTCAGCGGTCAGCTTCTGGGTGTCATCCATCTGGTTGAGCAGCTTGCGCGCTTCTGCAGTCCGGCCCTGGCGCACCAGGAAACCGACGGATTCGGGCAGGTAGTAGAGAATCGCCGGCAGCAGCAACAGCGGCAAGGCGGCGGCAAAGAACATCGATTCCCAGCCAAAGCGCGGCAGCATCACGATGCCGACTCCGGCCGACAGCATGCCGCCCAGCGAGTAACCGCTGAACATCACCGCCACCAGGGTGCTGCGCATGCGCTTGGGGGCGTATTCGTTCATCAGCGCCACGGCATTGGGCATCAACCCGCCGCAGCCGAGACCGGCGATGAAACGACAGATGCCAAACTCGGTCGGGCTGCTGGCAAAGCCGTTGATGATGGTGGCGCCGCTGAACAGCGCAAAGCAGATGGCGATGCCTTTCTTGCGCCCGATGCGGTCGGCCAGGCTGCCGAACACCAGCGCGCCGAACATCATGCCGAACAGCGCATAGCTGCCCAGGGCTCCGGCCTGCAGCGGAGTCAGGCCCCACTCCTTCATGATCACCGGCAACACCACGCCGTAGATGAACAGGTCATAGCCGTCGAAGATCAACAGCAACGCGCACCAGCTCATGACCATCCAGTGGAAGCGGCCGAAGCGCGCGTTATCGATAATCGCGTGTACGTCGATGTTTCGCATGGCATCTCTCTTTTGTTTTTGTTGTAGATGAAACGGTCGAGCGCTATGTCAGGCGGCGCTGGCGGCAAATTTCTCGAAGTAAAAGTTCGCCGGCGTAATGCCCTGCTCACGAATGAACTGGCTGACCGCCTCGACCATCGGTGGCGGACCGCACAGGTAGACGTCGACGTCGCCTTCATTGAGATGGCCAGGCTCGATGTGGTGGGTGACGAAGCCTTTTTGCGGGTAGCCGCTGTCCGGGCTGGACACGCAGGCGCTGTAGGTGAAGTTGGGAATGCGGGCGGCAAAGTCGGCCAGCGCGTCCATCTCGACCAGGTCAAAATCGTTGCTCACCCCATAAACCAGGTGCAGCGGATGGGCGCTGCCTTGCTCGGCGATCTTTTCCAGCATCGCAGTGAATGGCGCCAGGCCCGTGCCACCGGCCAGCAGCAGCAGCGGCCGCTTGATGTCTCGCAGGTAGAAACTGCCCAGGGGGCCGACCAGGGTCATGCTGTCACCGGCCTTGGCCATGCCTACCAGAAAGCTGCTCATCAGCCCGCCGGGTACGTTGCGGATCAGAAAGCTGACCTCGCCGTTTTTCTGCAACGAGCTGAACGAATAGGCGCGGGTCTGCTCGCTGCCCGGCACTTGCAGGTTGACGTACTGGCCCGGCAGGAACGCCAGCTGGCTCAGGGACTCGCCCTTGATCTTCAAGGCGATGGTGCTGTCGGACAGTTGCTCGACCGCACTGATGGACGCCTGGTAAGTCACCTGGCGGGTCTTGCACACAGCCGATGACGCCGGCACGCGCACCACGCAATCGCTGGCGGCGCGCATCTGGCAGGTCAACACATAGCCTTGTGCGGCCTCTTCTTCGGTCAGGGCATCCTCGATGTATTCCT
>NZ_UUIS01000076.1 GCF_900589395.1 Pseudomonas viridiflava | reverse complement strand
GCTGTGCGGAGTCAGAGGCTACTGCGTAGTAAATCGGCCAGACTGCGTTGGCGACCAGACCGAACAGCAGTTGCACGACGATGATGATGAATGTGGTGTTGGCGAAGTAGAACGCGCCGACGCTGGCAGCCATCCACACGCCGCAGATGAGCAATGTCACTTGGCGGTCGATGATGTCCGAGAGTGACGGCCAGACCAGTTGCCCGAGGATGCCGGTCAGGGTGAATACCACACTCATGCCTGCCGATTCGGCCAGCGACAGGTGAAGGATGTTGTAC
>NZ_UUIS01000077.1 GCF_900589395.1 Pseudomonas viridiflava | reverse complement strand
CTATCGAACAACGCGCTGGCATGATGGCGAAGGTGGTCTTCGATGAAGCTGGCGATGAAGAAATAGCTGTGGTCATAACCGGGCTGCATCCTCATTGTCAGAGATTGCTGTGCCGATTTGGCGGCCTGAACCAGTGTCTCGGGCTCGAGCTGATTGACGAGAAAATCATCCCGGTCGCCTTGGTCCACCAGAATCGGCAGTTTTTCCGTCGCCTCGGCCATCAGCACGCTGGCGTCCCACTCGCGCCAGCGTGAACGGTCTTCGCCCAGATAACGGGAAAACGCTTTCTGCCCCCAGGGGCAATCCATCGGGTTGCTGATCGGCGAGAACACCGAGATCGATTTGTAGCGACCCGGATTGCGCAAGGCACACACC
>NZ_UUIS01000078.1 GCF_900589395.1 Pseudomonas viridiflava | reverse complement strand
GCGTCTTTTCGATCCAGCTTTTCAACTGAGCCAGTATCGGCAGGCTATGTTCGTGACGGCCGATTTTACGATCAGCGTCGCTACTGGCCTTCAAGTCGCGTTCGATCCCATACAGCTTGTTGATCAGATTCAGCGCGATATCCGCACGTCCCGTTTTACCTTTGGGCTGCACTTTCTGTGCTTCAACAAACTTGCGTCGAGCATGCGCCCAGCAGCCTAGACGCTCTACTCCGGTTTGGGCGCCCAAGGCGTTGTAACCGGCGTAATCATCGGTCATCACGTAACCGCGATAACCATCGAGCAGGCGCGTTGGCACCTCCTGCGCCCGGCTGGTGGAGTAGTCAAAAAGGATGACCGGCCTATCCGGTGGGCCGCCGGTTTGCACCCACATCCAGGATTGGCTGCTCGGTTCTCGATCTGGTTCTTTCAGCACTTGCACGCGCGTTTCGTCGCAGTGGATGACGCGGCTTTCCAGTAGCCGGTCGCGCATCAAATTCAGCAGCGGCTGAAAGTGTTCGCCGCACTGGATCACCCAGCGAGCCAAAGTCTGGCGCGGGATATCAATACCGTGGCGGCCCAGCACTTTTTCAAAACGGTGCAGCGGTAATCCGTCAACGTATTTGGTCGTCAGCAACATCGCCAGAACGCTGGGGCTGGCCATGCTCTTTTCAATCAGTTGAGCTGGCTTGTCTGCTGTGACGGGTGCCGTTTCGCAGTCGCGGCAGCCATAGACTTTACGAACATGCTTGATGACCCGGATCTGCATCGGCACGATCTCAAGCTGCTCGCTGACTTCCTCGCCGATGGCGTGTTTGCGGCAGCCGCAGACGCAAGTCAGTTCATGCTCGGGAAGTTCGTGGATGACTTCAATGCGCGGCAGATCGGCAGGCAGTGGCTTGCGTTTGCCACGGCGCTTAGCGGGGGTGACAACCTCTTCTTCAGCGTTCTCGTCGATAGCTTCGACGACGCTTTCGGCTTCGTTGAAGAGCGCCAACTGCGGTGTGGCCGGATCGGCTGTTTGCTCGGACTTGCGTCCGAACAAGCGCTGGCGCAGCAATGCGTTCTCTTCTTCGAGAAAACCGACCCGCGACTGCATCTTCGCAAGCATTTGCTTGAGCAGTTGGAGATCGTCGGGAAGGTTGTCGGGCATGGATTTCATGCCCTGGATTATAC
>NZ_UUIS01000081.1 GCF_900589395.1 Pseudomonas viridiflava | reverse complement strand
AATCGGGGGGCGATTCTGGTCGAAGTACGCAATCACATTGGTCACCTGACACTCAATCGTCCTGCAGGTCTGAACGCTCTGGATCTGGAGATGGTGCGCACGCTCAGGCAACAGCCCGACGCCTGGGCCGATGACGAGGGCGTCTATGCCGTCGTGCTGCGCGGAGCGGGCGGCAAGGCGTTCTGTGCGGGCGGTGATATTCGCTCGCTGTACGAGAGCCACCGCAACGGACTGGATTTGCACCAAATATTCTTCGCCGAAGAATATGCGCTGGACCTGACGACTCATGGCTATCGCAAGCCGGTCATGGC
>NZ_UUIS01000082.1 GCF_900589395.1 Pseudomonas viridiflava | reverse complement strand
AACATGAAGGAAACATGGCCTATGGCGCGGCTGATTTGGGATTGTCTTTTTACGGATTAGTCCGACTTATAAAAAAACCTGACGCTTGGCGGCTTTGGCGATATACAGAGAGCGACAAAGTCAGAGCATATAAAAGCGCATCAAAATATGCACTCGGCCTTGAAGCTGCAGGCGACGCAATAACGTCAGGCAGTATGTATCAGGAGCGAAAAGAGAAAAATGAATGAATTATTCAGCTACACCATCCTAACCTTAATTGCAATCACCATTTACCAACCGGCCCGCTGGGCAAAATTTGCATGTTCAGGAAGAGGCTTCACAAAGACGAGATTCTGGATTTGGACAGCTTACAACTTTTACTTCATGTGCTTTCATATGTACTTTGTGGAAAAGAGTCACATCCCTTTTTATGGCCCTATGGAAAATTACCTCTTGGGCTGGCTATCCGTAGCGATGATATGCCTACATATTTCTGCCATCCCTACGGAGTGGAAAAGGAGACCTGGGCGCTCACGAAAAATCTTCGACCCGAAAATCCGCAAGCACAAACTGACCTTTGATCGTTATCGACTGGCACAGCCAAGAAAGTCTATCCTTTCTTTCTGGAAACGAGAATGAACACCACACTGCTCGCCCTGCTGGTTTAGGCGTAGAACATAGCGAATCACCTATAACACTTATGCCGGATCACTTCATATGTACTTCCTGGAAAAGGGCCACATCCCTTTCTACGGTTCCCTGGACAAATTCCCTCTGGGCTGGCTATCCGATGACTGGTTTACAGCCGTGGCCTATGTACCATCCCTGCTGGCCTCATCGCGGGCAGAGCTCCCTCCCACATTAGCTCGGTGCCTGCGGTGCGATAGCACTGTGTCGTGTCGGGCCGTTCATGATTCTGAGCCGATGAAGCAATAGCCATCGGCAGCGTTCATTTCGGACGCGTCCTACATATCGCCGGGAAGCTCGAAAATAGACTGGTCCTCCATTTATCAAGGAGGACCGTCATGGCGAACTGCGGCTATATGACCATCAAGGGCGAGAAACAGGGCCTGATTTCAGCGGGG
>NZ_UUIS01000083.1 GCF_900589395.1 Pseudomonas viridiflava | reverse complement strand
CTCCTACAGCGGTCACATGTTTGCTGGGCGATAGCGTTGTGTCAGTGACACAGCGCCTGCACGATAACCCCTTGTAGGAGCGCGCTTGCCCGCGACCGGCTGCGTTAGCAGTCGTAAATTTGTGGCGTCCACATAATTTTTGCGAGCGCTGCGCACTCGGTCGCGGGCAGAGCGCGCTCCTACAGCGGTCCCATGTTTGCTGGGCGATAGCGTTGTGTCAGTGACACAGCGCGCGCGCCTACTCGATCTTCACCTTCGCCGCGCGGATCACTTCGCCCCAGCGCTGGTAGTCATCGGCAATCAACTGGCCGAATTCGACCGGGGTGCTTTTCTCCAGGGTGATGCCGTTCCGGGCGAAGCGTTCGGCGGTCTGCGGGGCGGCGGCGATGACCTGGATGTCGTGGCTCAGGCGCTCGACCACCGCCGGCGGGGCATTCCTGGGCAGGACAATGCCGAACCAGCCGGAGGCGACAAAGCCTGGCAGGCCGGCCTGCAGGGCACCGGGCACGCCCGGCAGCAAGGGTGACGGGTCAGCGCTGCTGAGCACCAGGCCCTTGAGCTTACCGGCCTTGATCTGCGGCGCCAGCACGGTGACGGTGTCGACCGCCACGTCCACTTCCCCACCCAGCAGGCCGGTCACCGCCGGCGCGCTGCCCTTGTAAGGCACGTGCAGCAGGTCGACCCCGGCCAGGTTTTTCAGCAGCTCACCCGACAGGTGGCACAGCGTGCCATTGCCGCAGGACGAATAGGTCAGCGCGCCGGGACGGGCCTTGGCCTCGGTGATCAGTTCTTGCAGGGTCTGGATCTTGCTGGTGGCATTGACCGCCACCACATTGGGCACCGAGGCCAGCACCGCCACCGGCGTGAAGTCCTTCTGTGCATCGAAGCGCAGGTCGCTTTGCAGGTTCGGCAGGATGGTCAATTGCCCGGCAGTGGCCAGCGACAAGGTGTAGCCATCGGGCTTGGCGCGGGCGACGTATTCGGCCGCAATCGCAGTGCCGGCACCGGGTTTGTTCTCCACCACCACCGGCTGGCCAAGGGAGGTCGACAGTTGCTCGGCGTAATAGCGCCCGACCGTGTCGGCCGCCCCGCCCGGCGGAAACGGCACGATCAGGGTCAGCGGGCGTTCCGGCCAGGTGCCGGCCTGGGCCAGGCTGGCGACAGCGCCCAGGGCGAGGCCGGCAATTACAGCGATCAGGGGAGTCTTTTTCATGTACGGCTCGTCAGTCAGGGTTGGACAGAAAATCAGTCTTCGCTGAAGGCCACCTGGCGGGTGGCGCGAAAGCGCGGCAGCAGCATCAGGGCGACCACCAGCGCGGTCACGATCAGCAACGTCAGGCTCAGCGGGCGCTGGAAAAACACCAGCGGATCGCCACGCGACAGCAGCATGGCGCGGCGCAGGTTTTCTTCCATCATCGGTCCCAGGATGTAGCCCAGCAGCAGCGGCGCCGGCTCGCAGCGCAGCTTGATGAACAGGTAGCCGAGCAGGCCGAAGCCCACGGTCAGCAGCACATCGAACAGGCTGTTGTTGACGCTGTACACGCCGATGCAGCAGAACAACAGAATCGCCGGGTACAGCAGGCGGTACGGCACCGACAGCAGGCGCACCCAGAGGCCGATCAGCGGCAGGTTGAGCACCAGCAACAGCAGGTTGCCAATCCACATGCTGACAATCAGGCCCCAGAACAGCTCGGGGCGCTCTTCGATCACCTGCGGGCCGGGCACGATGCCGTGGATCATCATCGCGCCGGCCATCAGCGCCATCACCGCATTGGACGGCAGGCCCATGACCAGCATCGGAATGAATGACGTCTGGGCACCGGCGTTGTTGGCCGACTCGGGGCCGGCCACGCCTTCGATGGCGCCCTGGCCGAAGCGCGCCGGCTCCCTGGCCAGGCGCTTTTCGATCATGTACGAGGCAAACGAGCCGAGCATCGCACCGCCACCGGGCAGGATGCCGAGCAAGGCCCCCAGCCCCGTGCCGCGCAGGATCGGCTTCCATGAACGGCGGTAGTCATCGCGGCTGGGCAGCAGGCGTCCGACCCGGGCGATGCTGTGCTGGCCGGTGTGCTCGCGTTCCAGGTTGGCGATGATCTCGGCAATGCCGAAGAGGCCCATCGAGATCACCACGAAGCTGATGCCATCGCTCAGTTGCGGCAGGCCGAAGGTAAAGCGCTCGACGCCGGAGTTCACATCGGTGCCGACCATGCCCAGCAACAGGCCGAGAATCGTCATCGCCAGGGCGCGTAGCACGTCGCCCTGAGCCAGCACGATCGCCGCCACCAGCCCCAGCAGCATCAGCGAAAAGTAATCGGCCGGGCCGAACTGCAAGGCCGCGGCCGCCAGCGGCGTGGCGGCCGCGGCCAGCAGGAGAATGGCCAGGCTGCCGGCGACAAACGAGCCGATGGCGGCGATGGCCAGCGCCGCCCCTGCCCGGCCCTGGCGCGCCATGGCGTGGCCGTCGATGCAGGTGACCACCGAGGACGACTCACCCGGCAGATTGACCAGAATCGCGGTGGTCGAGCCACCGTATTGCGCACCGTAATAGATGCCCGAGAGCATGATCAGCGCCGCCGATGGCGTCAGCCCGTAGGTAATGGGCAACAACATGGCGATGGTCGCCACCGGCCCCAGCCCCGGTAACACGCCGACCAGCGTACCGAGGGTCACGCCGAGCAGGCAGTACAGCAGGTTCTGCAGCGTAAAGGCAGCGTCCAGCCCCAGGCTCAGGTGCGCGAGCAATTCCATGATCGCCCCTCAGGCCGGCAGCACGGGCAGGTTCAGGCCCAGGGCCCAGGCGAACACCAGCGCACTGAAGCCGCCCAGCGCACTGCCCAGCACGGTCAGTTCGGTGAGGTTGGCCTTGCGCCGCGCCAGCCCGCTGAGCACCGTCATGGCCAGGGTCGCCAGCGCCAGGCCGAGGCTGGGCAGCAACACGGCAAAGGCCACCACGGCGCCGATGACCGACAGCCCCGGACGCAGGCTGAACAAACCGGCCAGCCCGACCTGCTCTGCCGAAAACGCCAGGCCACGCAGCAGGATGAAGGCGCCCAGTGCGCAGAGCAGCGCCCCGATCAGCAAGGGAAAATAACCGGCGCCCATGCGCATCACCGAGCCGATGCTGTAGTCACCCACCAGGCTCAGGGCCACACCGCCAAAGCCCAGGAACAACAACCCGGCGCACACGTCACGGGCATCGCTGACCTGCGCCGACCAGCGCCTCATGGTTGCACCCGCACAGCGGTGGGCGCGGCGGCCTGAGTGACCGGCGCCTGCAAGGCGGCACTGAAGGATTGATCGAACAGGCTGGCGGCCGGATAGGGCTTGATCAGCCCCAGGCCGCTGAAGAAGTCGACGGTCTGCTGGGCACCGGCAAGCACCGCGGGGTCGAGCGGGCCGAGGTCGGTCTGGGCACGGGCAAACCACACCCGGGCGATGTCACGGTCGGCGCGGGTGCGCTGCGCCCAGCTGTCGGCATATCGCTCGGTGTGCGCCGGGTCTTGCTGCGCCCAGTCGCGGGCCTTTTTCAGGCGTTGCAGAAAGTCGGCGATGGCCTCGCGCTTGTCCTTGATCGCGTGTTCGTTGGCGACCACGAAGCTCTGCGCCGGGATCAGGTCTTTGGCAGTGGCCAGCACCCGCGCGCCCTGGCGTTGTTGCTGGGTCACGTAGGGCTCCCAAGTGGCGATGACATCCACCGAGCCGCCGTCCAGCGCATGCGAGGCGTCCAGCGCGCTGAGGTAGCGCACCTCCAGCGCCTCACGCGGCACACCGGCCTTGTCCAGCGCGGTGAACAACAGTTGCTGGCTCCAGGAGCCTTTCCAGATCGCCGCGCGCTTGCCACGCAGGTCGGCCAGGGCCTGGATCGGCGAGTCCTTGGCCACCAGGATGGCCACACCGTCGAGGTTCTGCCGGCTGACGGCGATCACCTTGATCGGCGCGCCCAGGGCGCCCAGAAACAGCGGTGGTGCATCACCCAGCAGGCCCAGGTCGAGGCTGCCGACGTTGAGTGCTTCGGCCACCGGCGAGCCGGCAGTGAACTGCTTGAATTCCAGGGTGTACGGCAGGTCGTCGAGCACCTGCGCCGCTTCCATCACGGCGCGGGTGTTGAAGCTCTGGTCACCGACGGTGAGGGTCAGCGCCGAGGCCGAAACGCTCAAGGCCGCAGCGAGCAGGCCGACGGCCAGTTGCAGGGGTTTACGCACGATAGTCTCCACGGGGCCGGCAAGGCCAGGATGAGGAGCCCGATCCGCGTGTGCGGTCTCGTGACGCCTGAGTCGATTCAGGAAAAAAAGGGGGTCAGCCCTGGCGGGCGGCGATTCTGGCGCGGGTCAGGGGCAGCAGTTCGCGGCCATAGTCGCGGGCGTCTGCGATGGGGTCGAAGCCGCGGATCAGAAAGGTGGTCACGCCCAGGTCGTAATAGGCCAGCAACGCATCGGCCACCTGTTCGGGCGTGCCGACCAGCGCGGTGGAGTTATGACCGCCGCCGACCAGCCCGGCGATGCCGGTCCACAGCCGCTCATCGACGCGGTCGCCCTTGGCCACGGTCTCCAGCAGGCGCTGGGCACCGACACTTTGCGGTTTGTTGGCGATCACCGGGCCGGCCTGCTCGAGGCGCTGGCGGGCGGTGGTCAGGATCTGGTCGGCCTTGGCCCAGGCGGCGTCTTCGGTGGCGGCAATGATCGGCCGGAACGACACGCTGAACTGCACTTTACGGCCGTGGCGGGCGGCCTCGGCACGCACCTTTTCAATGGTCTCGCGGGTCTGCTCCAGCGACTCGCCCCACAGGGCAAAGACATCGGCGTGCTTGCCGGCCACCTGCAAGGCCGCCGGCGACGAGCCGCCGAAGTACACCGGCAGGTGCGGCTGCTGCACCGGCTTGATCGCGGAAAAGGCGTTCTGTGCCTGATAGAAAGTGCCCCGGTGATCGAAAGGCTGGGTTTCGGTCCAGACCCGACGCACCACCTCGAGAAACTCGTCGGTGCGTGCATAGCGCTGGTCGTGATCGAGGCTGTCGCCGTCCTTGCGCTGCTCGGCATCGCTGCCGCCACTGATGACATGCACCGCCAGGCGACCGTCGAGCACGTGGTCCAGCGTCGCCAGCTTGCGTGCCGCCAGGGTCGGCGCGACAAAGCCCGGCCGGTGGGCCAGCAGGAATTTGAGGTTCGAGGTGGCCTGGCCGGCCAGGGCGGTGATCAGGAAGCCGTCGGGTTGATCGGACCAGTAGCCGACCAGCACCCGGTCGAAGCCGGCCTGTTCATGGGCCTGGGCCGATTCGACGATAAACGCCTTGTCAAAAACAGGACCGGTCGGCGCCAGGGTTTCCGAAGACAATCGGTGACCGATCATGCCGATGAATTGGACGCTCATAGGGGTCTCCTTGATCGCGAACTTTTTGTTAGCGGTTATAAACCAACAATCGCTAAAAACCTTTTCGCATAAGCTATCGAGAAGCAGCACCATTGTGAAATGCAATTTAGTCATAACCTAATATGAAAAAAATGCATTTTAACTTGCGCAGGGGCTTGTAGGAGCGCGCTCTGCCCGCGACCGGCTGCGTTAGCAGCCGTAAATTTTCAGCGTTTCGCAGATTTTGAATACGTTCACAGACGTAAATTTTCAGCGTTTCGCAGATTTTGCGAGCGCTGCGCACTCGGTCGCGGGCAAGCGCGCTCCTACCACTGTGCCAGGCTGGTGAAGGCGGTGTTGAGGTCGGCCTTGAGTGAATGGAGGTCTTCCAGGCCGATGTGCAGGCGAATGATCGCATCGCTGGGATACGTCTCGAACTGACGCTCGCCCAGTTCGGCCACGGTCACCAGGCTTTCATAACCGCCCCATGAGGCCCCGAGCCCGAACAGTTTCAGGCTGTCGATGAACCGGGTCAGCCGCTCGGGCCCAGGCTCGGCCAGCTCGAACGACAGCAGCCCGTTGCTGCCACTGAAATCGCGCCGCCACAGGTCGTGGCCAGGGTGCTCCGGCAAGGCCGGGTGAAACACTCGCGCCACTTCCGGGCGTTGCCGCAGCCAAAGGGCGATGTCCAGGGCCTGGCGTTCATGCACCTCCAGGCGGCTGGCCAGGGTGCGGGCGCCGCGCAGCACCAGCCAGGCATCGTCGGGGCTGACCGTGCAGCCCAGGGTGTCGCTCATGCGTGACAACGGCGCAAATGCCGCCTCGACCGTACACACGCTGCCCATCACCACATCGCTGTGCCCGGCCAAGTACTTGGTCAGTGCGCTGATGACAATGTCGGCACCCAATGCCAGCGGCCGGTACAGGTAGCCGGCGCCCCAGGTGTTGTCCACGGCCAGCAGCACGTTGCGGGCCTTGCACTGTGCGGCGATGGCCGGCAGGTCAAGGATTTCATACAGCAAGGAACTCGGGCTTTCGGCATAGACCATGCGCGTGTTGGGCTTGAAGGCCGACGCCAGGTCGCGGCCGTCGGCACGGTAGTACTGCACCTCGATGCCGAAAGGCTCCAGCAGTTCGCGGGCCAGGCGTCGCACCGGACCGTACACCCCGTCGGTCAGCAACAGATGGTCGCCGGGGCGCAGGTAGGCCAGAAAGGTCTGCGCAACCGCCGCCAGGCCGGTGGCGAACAGCTTGCTGCGGTGGCCGCCTTCCAGTTCGGTGACCAGGTCTTCCAGGGCAAAGGCGGTGGGGTTGCCACGTGCGCCATAGCTGAGCACCCGCTGCTGATCGCGGCGCGAACGGATGTCGCGCATCTGCGCCAGGTTGTCGAACAGCACGGTGCTGAGCCGGGTGACCGCCGGATTGACGGTCCGCCCGCCCTCGACCTGCGCGCCCCGGCCGGCGTGGATCAGCCGGGTGCGCAGCGGCTCACGGGCCGGCAACGGCTGGAAGCTGGCGATTTCCTCCTCGGTCATCTGCGCAATCAGGCCGGTTTCCCAGGCCAGGTACTGGCGGGCGGCGTCCTTGTTGCCATCGTGGCGGTCGTGCACGAAAAACAGAAAGTCGATGCACTGCGCCTGGCTCAGCGAGGTGTCGCCGCTCACCTGCGCCAGCGCTTGCCAGTCAGTCAGCAGACGCACGCCCTCGCGCTGTTCCGGGGGCAGCTCGCTGGCGGCCAGTTGTGCCACGTGCGGGTCGTCGGCCAGCAGCACCAGCGGTCGCCGCTCGCCGCGTACCTGTTCGGCAAGCACGGGCCGGATCGACCACTCGGCGCCCTGTGCATGGTGCTGGCGATATTGCTGGCTCGGGCGCAGGTCGATCAGCCGTGCGCCATGCACCTGGTCGGGCCGGGCCACTGGCAGGTCGACGCTCAGTGCCGTGGGTGCCGGCAAGGCCAGGCCACTGTGCAGGCCGTCCTTGAGCACATAGGCTTCATGCCCCAGTTGCCGCAACCAGCTGGCCACGATCGGCGCCCGCACGCCCTCGCTGTCGAACACCACCACCCGCGCCTTGCGCACGCCGATGTACAGGTCGGTGCCCTGGATCAACTGGCCACCCGGCGCGTGCCGGGCACCGACCAGACTGCCGGCGGCAAACTCTTCAGGGGTGCGCACGTCGCACACGAACAGGCTGCGCTGTGGGTCCTGTGCCCAGGCCTGCACTTGGGCCGCTTCAACCGTAGGCGCCCCGGCCTGCTCGGCCAGGCGCTGCGCGCGTTGCAGTTGTGCCGCCAGCGGCGGACGTCCGTCACGCGCCGGGTAATGCGCCTGGCGGCCGTGATCCAGCGGCTGGTCGGCCAAAAACCAGCCCTGGGTGCCGTTTTCCAGCGCATACACCGGGTTGTCGATGCCCAGGTTGATCAGGGTCTGCGCACCGATGATGCTGCGGGTGCGCCCGGCGCAGTTGATCACGATCGGCGTGTGCGCGTCGCTCACCAGGTCTTCCAGGCGCAGGCCCAGTTCACCGTTAGGGCAACAGACCGCGCCGGGGATGCTCATCTTGGCAAATTCGCTCAACGGCCGGCCATCGAGCACCACCAGCGGGCGCCCCTCGCGTTGCCAGGCGGCCAGTTCCGGGGCGGTGATACGGGGCGTATGGCAGGCCTGTTCGACCCGTTCGCCAAAAGCCTTGGACGGCAAGTGCACCCCGGCGAACAACTCATGACCGGCCGCCTGCCAGCCCTGGCTGCCACCGGCCAGCCAATGGCCATTGACGTAGCCTTGCGCCTGCAGGCGTTGCAGCGCCCGTTGCGCCAGTGCACCGCCGTCCTGGTCATAGACCACCAGGCGCACGGCGGGGTTGGGCGCCAGGCGCGGGGCGTCGAGTTCCAGGCGGCTGTACGGCAGGTTCACCGCATGAAACAGGTGCGCCTCGCCGTACTGGCCGTGTTCGCGAACATCGAACAGGGCGATTTCCTGACCGTCGAACAGCCAGCGTTTGAGTTGCGCAGGGGTGACAGAGTGGCTCATGAGGGGGTGCCGGTTCCTGTGTAAGGTTGCCGTGGTTTTTAGAGACCGTACGCCTGGATCGAAGGCGACATCTGCGATTTGTTGTAATTGATCACGGTGCCGTCCTCGCGCACGCCGTAGCGGTTTTCCAGCGACTCCAGCGGGCGACCGTAAAGATGAAAATGCAGGGTCGGCTGCTCGCCGTCCACGCGGATACCGTGCAGGTCCTCGCCCAGAAAGCCGATCGGGATGCCGGGTTGCACCACCACCTCCCGGTCTAGCACCAGCTGTGCATGGGCCGGGTCGCGCCCGTCGTCGGCGCGCTGATAGACGCGGTTGAGCTCCTGGCCTTGCACGGCGACGATCACCGCCCAGGTCTCGTGGTTGTGCGGCAAGGTGCTTTTACCCGGCAGCAGCGAGTTGAGGTACAGCGTCGGGCTTTCGCCGTCGTCGTTGAGGCGGTAGCGGAACTGGGTCTCGCCCGAGTCGGCGCTCGGCGCCGGAAAGCGCTCGAAGTTGAACAGGTCATGGCGCGTGGTCAGGTCTTCGACCAGGCGGATGATGTCGGCCAGTGCCGCGCGGTCGACGCCGCGCGCATGGATGGCGCGCACGGCATGCAAAAAGGGCTGGATCACGGATTCGGTGGACATGGGCGGTCTCTCTTGTGGCCAGGCAGGGTTCAGGGTCAGACGGAAATGCTGTAGCGGCTCAGGTTGCTCAGGACATCGGGGGCCGGTCTGGCCGGGCGCCGGCCGCTGTCGTGCAGGGCATGCTGCAAGAACTGACGGGTGCGTTCGTTCTGCGGGTCGCGGAAAATCTGCTCGCTGCTGCCGTGCTCGGCGATCAGGCCGTTCTCGGTGAAATACACCCGGTCGCTGATGTCTTCGGCAAAGCGCATTTCGTGGGTCACCAGCACGCAGGTCATGCCCTCCTCGGTCAGTTCGCGGATCACGGTCAGCACCTCGCCAACCGTTTCGGGGTCCAGCGCCGAGGTCACTTCGTCGAACAGGATCAGCTCGGGACGCATGGCCAGCGCCCGGGCAATGGCCACGCGCTGCTGCTGGCCACCGGACAACTCGCCCGGCCAGGCATGGGCCTTGTGTTCCATGCGCACCTTGGCCAGCAGTTGCAGGGCCTGCTGTTCGGCTTCAGCGCGCTCGCGGCCCATGACCTTGCGAGGGGCGATGACCAGGTTTTCCAGCACCGTCAGGTGCGGGAACAGGTTGAACTGCTGGAACACGAACCCCACCCGCTTGCGCAGCGCGATGAGCTGGGCCTCGGTGTGCAGGTCGCTGACCTCGGTGTCACCGACGCGGATCGAACCGCGTTGCGGGCGCAGCAAACCGGTGATGCAACGCAGAATGGTCGACTTGCCCGAGCCCGACGGGCCGATGATCGATACGGCCTGGCCCTTGTGCACCTGCAGGTCGACGCCGTTGAGCACACGATTGCTGCCGAACGCCAGGTGCACGTCGCGCAGCTCGATCAAGGGTTCAGAAGGCATAGCGGCGCTCCAGGCGTTGGGTGAGTCGGGAAATCGGGTAGCAATAAAAGAAAAACAGCGCCAGCACGGTGAGGTACACCAGCACGGTGAAGCCAGTCAGGTTGACGGTATTGCTGGCAATCTGCGCGGTGTCGATCAGGTCGTGCACGCCCACCAGCGAGGCCAGCGCCGTGCCCATGGTCACCACCGCATACAGGTTCATCCACGGCGGCAGCATGCGTTTGAAGCACTGCGGCAGGATGATCGAGGTAAAGATCTGCCCGCGGGTGAAGGCCAGCGACCGGGCCGCCTCCCACTGCGTGCTCGGGATCGAGCCGATCGCACCGCGAAAGATTTCCGCGACATTGGCACTGGCCGGCAAGGCCAGGCCCACGGTGACCTTGAGCCAGTCGGGAAACGGCAGGTAATACCCGCCCACCTGCACCTCGAAGGGAAACACGTAGGTGGTGAAGTAGATCAGCACCAGCCACGGTGCATTGCGAAACACCTGCACCCACAGACGCGCCAGGCCGCGCAGCGGCGCCAGCGGCGACAGTGCCAGGGCGCCAACCAGCAGCCCCAACAACGTGCCCAGGGCAATGGCCGTGACGCTGATCAGGATGTTCTGCGCCAGGCCCACGCCCAGTGCCGGCGTCCACTGCCAGAGCGCATAAAAAACTTCAGTGGCCATAACCGGGCATCCTCAGGCGGGCTTCCAGGGCACGGCCGGCCAGGTTGACGAGGTAACTCAACAGCCCGAAAAAGCTCAGGATCAGAATCATCAACTCGATGACGTTGTCGCTCTGGGTCCAGATCATGATCGAGGCATAGGTAATGTCGTTGACGGCAATGGCCGAGCCGACGGCGGTCATCTTCACCAGGTCGATCAGGTTGTTGACCAACGCCGGCAAGGCGAAGCGCAGCGCGAGGGGCAACTGCACGTTCCACAGCAACTGGCGCTGGTTGAAGGCCAGCGAACGGGCGGCCTCCAGGGTCACCGCCGGCACCGCCTCGATGCCGGCGCGCAAGGACTCGGCATGAAAGGCGCCCTTGTGCAGCGCGATCACGATCACCACCCAGGCAAACGGCGTCAGCGGATTAGCCGCGCCCACCGCCTGGGTCAGCAGCATGTTCAACACCAGGAAAGCGCAATACAGCTGCACCAGCGTGGGGGTGTTGCGCGTGACCTCGACGAACAGCCGCGCCGGCAGCACCAGCCAGCGCCGGCGGCTGGTCAGCGCACCCGCCAGCCCGATTCCGACCAACAGGCTGCCGATGATCGACAGCCCGCACAGCAGCACGGTGGTCAGTGCGCCGTCGAGCAGGCTGCTACGTGAGTAGCCATCAAGCAGGAAGCCATAGTCCAGGCCCAGCGGTGCGGTCCAGTCGATGAACCCTTGCAGCCAGGCGTTCATGAGCGCACCGAACGGTCGGCACGTCGCGTCGCGACCTCAACCACCACTGGCCTGCTGCTCGGCTTGCAGGCTGACCAACGCCGGGGAGGCCGGGGTGATGTCATTGGCCTTCTCGCGCGCGATCAGCCAGCCGCTGCGGTGCCAGCCCTTGACGATGCCATCGAGGCGGGCCTGGGTGTCGGTCTCGCCGGTGCGGGTCCAGATCACTGAAGGCGCGGGATTGAGTTCCGGTGTAATGGCGCGGTAGTTGGCCCATTCCCCGCCCTTGGCCACCAGCGGGTTGATCAGCGTGGCATCGTGCACGGCGGCCACGCAGTTGCTGCCGCGCAGGGCCAGCAGGGACTCGGCCGAACTCTTGAAGGCCTTGAGCTGTACGCCGAGCTGGATCAGCGACTGGGTGTAGCTGCTGCCCTGCGAGGTGCACACCGGCTGGTCCTTGAGCTGCGCCCAGGTGGTGATCGGGCTGTCCTTGGCGACCACGGCGGTGCCGCCGACTTTGTAGAACGGCGTTGGCACATGGCCCAGCAGTTTGTCGCGGTCGGTGTTCCATTCCATGTTGGCGATCAGCAGGTCGACCTTGCCCTGTTGCAGGAACTGCACGCGGTTGGCCGGCAGGACCGAGACCAGCTCGACCTCCACACCCAGTTGCCGGGCCAGGTCACGGGCCATGTCAACGTTCAGGCCCACCGGCTGGCGAGTGGCCGGGTCCAGCGCCCCGAATGGCCCGCCCGAGAGCATGACCCCGACCACGATTCGCTCGCGCTGCTGGACCTTGTCCAGCGTCGCATCGGCCCAGGCCGCCCCCGCAACGGTGGTGCCGGCGGCAGCCAACAGCGCGCCGATCAGCTGCTTTCGAGCCTTGAACAACAGTGACATGGCAATTCCTCGTCCACGGCCGGGGCGTCCGGCCAACTGGGCGGCATCCTAGGCAGTCCAGCGGCGCAACGGAAATGCAAAGATCTAATATTGTTATAACTTAAAAAACAGCGTCCATGTCGAAGGCGTAGAAACCCAGTAAATACGGCAAAGAAGAGTCATTGAGCGAACCCTTTACGCACGAACATATAATGATATCTAATCAGTCAGACACTGCCGCTTATGTGAATCGAGCCCGACATGACTGAATCCATTCTGGACCTTGAACTGCTGCGCACGTTCGTGGCCGTGGCCGATCACGCCAGCTTTGCCGAAGCCGGCCAGTCCCTGGCCCGCACGCAATCGTCGGTGACCCAGCACATGCAACGGCTGGAGCAACAGGTCGGGGTGGGGTTGTTTCACAAGCAGGGCCGAAACAAAGCCCTGACCGATGCAGGCCGGCAATTGCTGCGCCGTGCCCGGCAGATGCTGGCGCTCAACGACGAGGCGCTCAACGCCCTGCGCGACAACACCCTGAGCGGGGTGCTGCGCATCGGCTCGCCGCACGACATCGCCGACACCATCCTGCCGCCGATCCTCAGCCACATCGCCCGGGCGGCACCGAACCTGCGCCTGGAAATCGACGTCGGTCGCAGCCCGTTCCTGATGCAGGACCTGCACCGCGGCAAGGTCGACATGATCATCTCGACCCGCACCGATCCCGACCTGCAAGGCTTTGCCCTGCGCACCTCGCCGGTGTGGTGGATCTGTGCCGCGCACTACCGGCACGACCCGCTGCTGCCCTTGCCGCTGGTGCTGGTCGACGAGCCGAGCATTTACCGGCGCATGGCCCTGCAGGCACTGGAGCAGGCCGACATCGCCTGGCGCCAGGCCTACCTGGCCTCGAACCTGATCGGCATCAAGGCGGCGGTGCGTGCCGGCCTGGGCATCACCGCGCGCAGCATGGAAATGGTCGGCCCGGACATGCGCGTACTCGGTGAAAGCGACGGCTTGCCGCGCCTGCCGGACGTGACCTACCACCTGTGGATCAGGCCCAACGCCGTCAACCCGATCATCCGCCAGGCCTATGCCCTGATTCGCAGCAGCCAGGGGCTTTAGGGTGCCTGCCGATACTGACGCGGGGTAAAACCGGTCAGGGTCTTGAACTGGCGGCTGAAGGCGCTGTGGTCGGTGTAGCCGCACTGCAGGGCCACTTCGGTGATCGGCAGGTCGGTCAACAGCAACCGATGGGCGTGCTCCAGGCGCACCTTGTGGATCATCTGCCGAGGCGTGAGGTGGAACACCCGCTTGCAGTAGCGTTCCAGTTGCGCCACGGAAATGCCGGCGATGCCGGTCAGTTCCTTCAAGGCGATCGGCCGCTGGAAGTGCGCGCGGATGTAAGCGTCCACGGAGGCCAGGCGCTGGTAGGCCGGGTGGCTGTCGCTGGCCGACTGCACGTCCACGGAAATGCCGACCAGGCCGATGATTGCATCATCGCGGTTGTACAGCGGGCGCTTGTGGGTCAGGCACCAGCCCGGCAGGCGACTGCCATACAGGTGCAGTTCGAGCTGGTCTTCCAGCACCAGGCCCTTGTCCAGCACACGCCGGTCCTGCTCGGTGTAGCCGCTGCCAAACTGTGCCGGAAAGACCTCGGCACTGGTCTTGCCCAGCAATGGCGCCAGGTGCCTGTACCCGCAGCGCTGCACCAGGGTGTTGTTGGCCAGCCGGTAACGTGCCTGCACGTCCTTGATGAAGATCACCGCGTTGGGAATCACATCCAGGATCGGCAGCAGGGCCAGCGCGCCGTCCAGCAAGTGCTCGAGGGTCTCGGGACGACGGGCTTCGCCTTGCGGGCTCAGGGCGGTCAACGCATGTTGCAGCATCGCTCAGGTGCTCCCATCAATGGTCGGGTCATCACCCTACACCTCCTTGGCGGCCGGGTGATGAGCGCATGAGGCAGCAGACTGCCCGATGCCCTGGACGCTGTCGAGCCTGGACGTCTACGTTTGGCATTGTGCCGATTTCGTCATTGCCACCGTTGAAAACCATCAAGCACCCCTGGCCTGATCGGTTCACTGTAGAGCCATTGCCTGCCCCACCCAACCGGGCAGCACCCACAACAAGCGCTCTGCAGTTCCTCTTATTGCCTGCTCCAATAACTCACAAAAAGGCACGCTTATGTCAGGCCAAGGCAAGTTCAAGAAACAACTCTCACTGACGGACCTTACCTTTATCGGACTCGGCGCCATCTTCGGCTCTGGCTGGCTGTTTGCGGCCAGCCATGTGTCGAGTATTGCCGGCCCCGCCGGGATCTTCTCCTGGCTGCTGGGCGGGTTCGCCGTGCTGCTACTGGGCATCGTCTACTGCGAACTGGGTGCCGCCCTGCCCCGTGCCGGCGGCGTGGTGCGTTACCCGGTGTTCTCCCATGGGCCGCTGCTGGGCTACCTGATGGGTTTCATCACCCTGATCGCCTTTTCCAGCCTGGTCGCCATTGAGGTGGTGGCCGCCCGGCAATACGCGGCGGCCTGGTTTCCCGGCCTGACCCAGGCCGGCTCCAGCAACCCGACCCTGGCGGGCTGGTTGTTGCAACTGGCCTTGTTGTGCCTGTTTTTCGGGCTCAACTACTGGAGCGTCAAGACATTCGCCAAGTCCAACAACTTCATCAGCCTGTTCAAGTTCATCGTGCCGCTGCTGGTGATGGGCGTGCTCTTTACCTTTTTCAAGCCCGAGAACTTCAGCACCCAGGGCTTTGCGCCGTTCGGGTTGTCCGGGGTCGAAATGGCCGTGTCGGCCGGCGGCATCATCTTCGCCTACCTGGGCCTGACGCCGATCATTTCGGTGGCCAGTGAAGTGCGCAACCCACAACGGACCATCCCCATCGCGCTGATCCTGTCGGTGCTCTTGTCCACCACCATCTATGTGCTGTTGCAAGTGGCGTTCCTGGGCAGCATCCCCACCGAGATGCTCGCCAGGGGCTGGAGCGGCATCAGCCAGTCGTTTTCCCTGCCGTACCGCGACATTGCCCTGACCCTGGGGGTGGGCTGGCTGGCCTACCTGGTGGTGGCCGATGCGGTGATCTCGCCCAGCGGCTGCGGCAACATCTACATGAACGCCACGCCACGGGTGATCTATGGCTGGGCGCGCACCGGCACCTTCTTCAAGATTTTCACGCGCATTGACGAGAAGTCCGGCATCCCGCGTCCGGCGCTGTGGCTGACCTTCGGCCTGTCGGTGTTCTGGACCCTGCCGTTCCCGTCCTGGGAGGCATTGATCAATGTGGTGTCTGCCGCACTGGTGCTCAGCTACGCCGTGGCCCCGGTGTCGGTGGCGGCCCTGCGACGCAACGCGCCGCACATGCCCCGGCCCTTCCGGGTCAAGGGCTTTGCCGTGCTGGGGCCGGTGTCGTTCATCATTGCCGCCCTGATTGTCTACTGGTCCGGCTGGAACACGGTGTCGTGGTTGCTGGGCCTGCAGATCCTGATGTTTGTCGTCTACCTGGGGTGCAAGCGCCTGGTGCCCACCGAGCACCTGAGCCTGGGCCAGCAGGTGCGCTGCTCGGCGTGGCTGATCGGTTTCTATGCGGTGACCCTTGTCTTGTCGTGGCTGGGCAGCTTCGGTGGTCGCGGGGTGATCACCCACCCCTTCGACACCCTGGTGGTGGCGGCCTGTGCCCTGGGCATCTATTACTGGGGCGCGGCGACCGGGGTACCGCGCCATCGGGTGCGCCTGGACGAAGACGAAGCCGAAAGCGAGCCGCATCCCCAGGCCCGTCCACTCAAGCCGCTGTCTGGCGTCGGTGCGTAAAGCCGGTGGCGCTGATTCTTATCCAGAGGACGAATGCATGAAGCAGCTACGTGTCATCGACTCCCACACCGGCGGCGAACCGACCCGCCTGGTGCTCGACGGTTTTCCGGTTCCGGCCGGCGCGACCCTGGCCGAGCAGCGCGATGCCTTGCGCGAGACGCACGATCAATGGCGCCGCGCCTGCCTGCTGGAGCCGCGCGGCAACGACGTGCTGGTCGGTGCGCTGTACTGCGCGCCGGTGTCGCCCGACGCGGTGTGCGGGGTGATCTTCTTCAATAACGCCGGCTACCTGGGCATGTGCGGCCACGGCACCATCGGCCTGATCGCCTCGCTGCATCACCTGGGCAGGATCGCCCCGGGAACGCACAAGGTCGACACGCCCGTGGGCCCGGTGACGGCCATCCTGCATGACGACGGCGCCGTGACCGTAGGCAATGTTCCGTCGTACCGCTACCGCCGCCAGGTGGCTGTCGAGGTGCCAGGCCATGGCCTGTTTCATGGCGATATTGCCTGGGGCGGAAACTGGTTCTTTCTGGTGGGCGAGCATGGCCAGGCCCTGCACATGAGCAATGTCGAGCACCTGACCGACCTGACCTGGACGATGCTCCAGGCCTTGCAGGACCAGGGCATCTTTGGCGCAGAAGGTGCGGTGATCGACCACATCGAGCTGTTTGCCGACGACGAGCAGGCCGACAGCCGCAATTTCGTCATGTGCCCCGGCAAGGCCTACGACCGCTCGCCTTGCGGCACCGGCACCAGTGCCAAGCTGGCCTGCCTGGCCGCCGACGGCCAGTTGGCGGCAGGCGCGCGCTGGGTGCAGGCGAGCATCACCGGCAGCCGGTTCGAAGGCCGCTTTGAATGGGACGGTGAACAGGTACGGCCGTTTATCACCGGGCGCGCCTACATGACCGCCGACAGCACGCTGCTGATTGATGAGCAGGACCCTTTTGCCTGGGGCATCTGAGCCCCGCTCCACCTCTGTCTTCAACGCCTGCGCAGTTCGCTGCCAGGCCGCCCCCCTGTGAGGAACGATGATGAACACTGATATTTTCACCGGCACCATTGCGGCCCTGATGACCCCCTGCACTGCCGAGCGCACGCCGGATTTCGACGCGCTGGTGCGCAAGGGCCGAGAACTGATCGAACTGGGCATGCGTGCCGTGGTGTATTGCGGCTCGATGGGCGACTGGCCGCTGCTGACCGAAGCCGAGCGCCAGGAAGGTGTGGCGCGCCTGGTCGCTGCGGGTGTGCCAACCGTCGTCGGCACCGGGGCGGTCAACAGCCGCGAAGCGCTGGCACATGCCAAACATGCGGCGCAGGTCGGTGCCCAGGGCCTGATGGTCATCCCGCGGGTGCTGTCGCGCGGCGCCTCGCCGGCCGCACAAGAAGCGCACTTTTCGGCCATTCTGGCGGCAGCGCCCGAGCTGCCGGCGGTGATCTACAACAGCCCTTACTACGGCTTTGTCACCCGTGCCGAGCTGTTTTTCAAGTTGCGGCGCCAGCACCCGAACCTGATCGGCTTCAAGGAATTTGGCGGGGCCGCCGACATGCGCTACGCCGCCGAGCACATCACCTCCCAGGACGACGAAGTGATCCTGATGGCCGGCGTCGATACGCAGGTGGCGCATGGTTTCATCAATTGCGGCGCTGCCGGCGCCATCACCGGCATCGGCAACGCCCTGCCACGCGAAGTGCTGCACCTGGTCGAACTGAGCAAGCGGGCTGCCGGGGGTGATGCGTCGGCCCGCCGCCAGGCCGAAGAACTGGCCGGCGCGCTGCAGGTGTTGTCGTCGTTCGACGAAGGCACCGACCTGGTGCTGTATTACAAGTACCTGATGGTGCTCAACGGTGACCATGAATACAGCCTGCACTTCAACCCCACCGATGCACTCAGTGATGCCCAGCGTGGCTATGCCGAAAAACAGTACACGCTGTTTCGCCAGTGGTACGCGCAGTGGTCCGCCGCGCAGAATGCGGCGTGATGAGCGCCCCCGATCCAGCAGATGTCATTGTGGTCGGCGCCGGCATTGTCGGCGTCGCCTGCGCCCTGCAACTGGCGCGGCAGAACCTGCGCGTGGTGGTGCTCGACCGCCAGGCGCCCGGCCATGGCGCCTCGTTCGGCAATGCCGGACACCTGGCCACCGAACAGGTGTTTCCCATCGCCGATGCGTCGATTCTCAAGCGCCTGCCGGCCATGCTCACCGACCCGATGGGGCCGTTGCGCCTGGACTGGACGTACCTGCCCCGCGCCCTGCCCTGGTTCACGCGCCTGTTGCTGAACCTGCGGCCTGCGCCGTTCCAGCGTACGGTGGCCGGGCTGCGCACGCTCAATGAAGGCAGCCTGGCGGCCTGGCAGCGCCTGCTGACGAGCCTGGGCCAGCCTGGGCTGTTCAGGCACGACGGCTCATTGCTGATGTTCGAGCACAGCGCTTCACGCCCGGCTGTCCAGGCCTTGCAGGCACGCTTGCGCCAGCAGCAGGTGCCGGTCGACGCCTGGTCGGCCGGCCAGGTGCGCGATGCGGCGCCGCAATTGAACGAGCACCTGCAAGGCGGACTGTTCTTTCCGGCCACCGGGCACTTTATCGACCCGCTGGGTGTGGTTGATGCACTGGTCAAGGCGGCCAAAGGCTGTGGCGTCAGGTTCATGCAACGCGATGTGAGTGGCGGGCACCTGCACGCAGGCGGCGTAGCACTGGCCACTGATCAGGGCCCCCTGCAGGCCGCGCGGGTGCTGATTGCCTGCGGCGCGCATTCGGCGGCGCTGACCCAGGCCCTGACCGGCAAGAAGGTGCCACTGGACACCGAGCGCGGCTATCACCTGATGCTGCCGCAGGAGCGCGAGCGCCTGCCGTTTGCGGTCACCTCGCTGGAGCGCCGGTTCATCATGACGCCCATGACAGACGGTCTGCGCCTGGCCGGCACGGTGGAATTCGCAGGACTTGAGCGCCCGCCGAACATGGAACGGGCCTGGCAACTGCACCGCTTGAGCCAAGGCCTGTTCAACCGTGAATTGAATGCCGAGGGCGCGACGCCCTGGATGGGCTTCAGACCGTCATTGCCAGATTCGCTGCCGGTCATCGACCAGGTTGCACACGGCCGGGTGCTGCTCGCCTTCGGCCATCAGCACTTGGGGTTGACCCAGGCGGCGCTGACGGCCGAATGGGTGGCCGGCCTGCTCCAGCCATCGGTGACCGACCCCCCGGTGCTGAAACCCTACCGGCTGGACCGTTTCTGAGCGCAAGGTGCTCAGGCAGCGTCGTCGGTGAAGTCCAAGTCAATCACGTGATAGAACGCCGCCTCGGTGTCGGCCACGTTCCATACCGCCAGCAAGGCATGATGGCCCTGACGCCGGGGCAGAGGCACTTCGTGGATCGTAGGGTTTCGAGCCATCAGCTTCTGCTCGGCCTCAGGGCCCCAGTAAGGCTGGTAATCATTGAGCACTGCATGGATGGGTTCGTCTTCGAAGTGCGCCCTGGCCAGTGGCTGGCCCGAATCCCAGCCGTCCCGGGTGATCCAGTAGGTCCAGCGGCGGGTCTTGTGGGGCATGGAGTAATTCCACTCCACGGTCAAGGTCGAGTTGGAACTGACAGCCTGCTTGGGCCAGTGACTGCCGGGCTGGTTGAGCTTCAGGCGTTCATCGGTATGCCCACCGCTGGCTATCAAGCCATCGGCAGGCGGGGCCTTGCCCGCGACATCATCCGGTGCATCGGGGTCGACGTAGCCGGCGGCCGTGCCGGGATAGCCCTTGCCGCCCTCGACTTCGTTCATCTGCCCGTCGTCAAGCTCGCCTTGCTCATTGAGGTAGACGGCGCGGGACTTGGGGTTGACCACCCGCCCGTGCCGGGGCTTCTGTGCCTCGATAAAGGCGAACAGCCGGTTCAGGGTGTCATCGATCAGGGCTCTGAGTTCTCGGGTTCTCATGGTGTGCAGTCTCCATTTCATGTAAGCAAGCCTGGACCGCATGCGGCTCGTCGTCGGCTCTTCACGTCTGGAGCCGCACACTCGACACCGCTCAGGCAACCCGCCGCCTCCTGGCGTGCGGTCCACCGGACACTAGCAAGCACCGGTGGGCGGCGCACCTCGCAGAACTCATAGGTCGATGCCGGTCAAGAGGCCTGTGAAGCCAGGGATTCGGCCTTGACGTCACGCGGTGGTGGCTTCCTGAAACGGAACACGCACCACAACGCCAGGATCCACACCGGGATCATGAACACCGACACGCGGATGCCGGGGATCATCAGCATGATCACCAGGATCATGGCCATGAACGCCAGGCACAGGATATTGCCGAACGGATACCACAACGCACGGAAATACAGGGCCTCGCCCCTGATGTTCATCGCCCGGCGAAAGCGCAGGTGGGTCAGGGTGATCATCACCCAGTTGATCAGCAGGGCCGACACCGCCAGGGTCATCATCAGTTCGAAGGCGTTGCCCGGCACCAGGTAGTTGATCAAAAGGCACACCCCGGTGATCGCCGCGCTGGCCATGACCGCCGGCACCGGAATACCGCGACGGTTGACCTTGAGGAACACCTTTGGCGCATTGCCCTGCTCGGCCAGGCCGAACAGCATGCGGCTCATGCAATAGGCACCGCTGTTGTACACCGACAAGGCGGCAGTCAGGATCACGAAGTTGAGCACATGGGCGGCAACGTCATTGCCGATCAGCGAGAAGATCTTCACGAACGGGCTGGCGCCGTAGGCGTCCTGCGAGACCGACAGGCTGACCAGCAACTGGTCCCACGGGTACAGCGAGAGCAGCAAGGTCAGGGCCCCGACGTAAAAGATGATGATGCGGTACACCACCTGGTTGATCGCCTTGGGGATCACCCGCCGCGGGTTCTCGGATTCGGCGGCGGTGATGCCGACCATTTCCATGCCGCCAAAGGCAAACAGGATAAAGGCCATCGCCATGAGCATGCCGCCCACGCCATTAGGGAAAAAGCCGCCATGCGCCCACAGGTTGCTGACCGATGCCTGAGGACCACCGGTGCCGCTGACCAGCAGGTAACTGGCCAGCGCGATCATGCCGACGATGGCGAAGACTTTGATGATCGCGAACCAGAACTCGGTTTCGCCGAAGGCCTTGACGTGGGTCAGGTTGATCAGGTTGACCAGCACGAAGAAGGCCGCCGCGCTGACCCAGATCGGGATGTCCGGCCACCAGAACTGCACGTATTTGCCCACGGCCGTCAGCTCGGCCATGCACACCAGGGCGTACATCATCCAGTAGTTCCAGCCCGAGAGAAAACCGGCGAAGCGGCCCCAGTACTGGGTGGCGAAATAGCCGAAAGAGCCGGCTACCGGCTCCTGTACCACCATTTCGCCCAGTTGGCGCATGATCAGAAAGGCGATCAGGCCGGCGATGGCGTAGCCCAGGATCATGGCGGGCCCGGCGGTTTTCAGCACCCCGGCCGAGCCCAGGAACAGGCCGGTGCCGATGGCGCCGCCCAGGGCGATCAACTGGATATGGCGACTGCTCAGGCCGCGCGTGAGCCCGGCCGGTTGATGATCAGAACTCATAATGGGTGGACCTTTATTATTATTGGCGATCACGCTGCCGTGCCGGGCACGACAGGCCATTGGAGACAGTGCAGCAGGTCAGAGGGTCGAGCGCAGGCTCCACAGTTCGGGGAACAGCTCGGTGTCGAGCATCTTGCGCAGGTAGCCGACGCCTTCGGTGCCACCGGAGCCTTTCTTGAAACCGATGATGCGCTCGACCGTCGTCACATGGCGGAAACGCCATTGGCGGAACGAGTCCTCCAGGTCGATGAACTTCTCGGCCAACTGGTACAGGTCCCAGTACTGGTGCGGGTGTTGATAGACCACTTTCCAGGCCGCTTCCACCGAGTCGTCGTGCAGCGTGCGCGTGGTTGATACGCGCGCCAGGCGCTCCTCGCTGATGTCCAGTCCGGCCATGGCCAGCAGGCGGATGGCTTCGTCGTAGAGCGACGGCGCTTCCAGGGTCTTTTGCAGCTCGCTGACCAGCTCAGGCCGGTGCGCATGCGGCTGCATCAGGGACACGCTCTTGTTGCCCAGGATGAATTCGATTTCGCGGTACTGGAACGACTGGAAGCCCGACGACTGTCCCAGTGAGGGCCGAAAGGCCACGTACTCGCTGGGGGTCATGGTCGCCAGCACGGTCCAGGCGTGCACCAGTTGGTCGAAGATACGCGACACCCGCGCCAGCATCTTGAACGCCGGTGGCAGGTCGTTGAGCTTGAGCTGCTCACGGGCTGCACGCAGCTCGTGCAGCATCAGCTTCATCCACAGCTCGGAAGTCTGGTGCTGGATGATGAACAGCAACTCGTTGTGGTCCGTGGACAACGGGTGCTGGGCACTGAGCACGCGCTTGAGGTCCAGGTAATCGCCATAGGTCATGGCGTCGGTGAAATCCAGCTTGGCGTCGTGCCACTGTTCGGTGGCACCGGCCTGGGAGTATGGGCATTGGTTCATGGGGCGATCCTCAAGTGACAGAGTGACGGGTCTGGAATTGCGGCTCGCGCCACTGCTGGCTGTCGAGCACCTCGACCAGCGCCTGCACCGCCGCCCCGACGTCCTGGAACGAGGTGTACAACGGGGTGAAACCAAAACGCATGATCCGCGGCTCGCGGTAATCACCGATCACGCCACGGGCAATCAGCGCCTGCACCACGGCATAGCCTTCAGGGTGTTCGAAACTGACATGGCTGCCACGCTGGGCGTGGTCACGCGGGGTGATCAGGGTCAGGGGGTGGTCCTTGCAGCGTGCCTCTACCAGTTCGATGAACAGGTCGGTCAGCGCCAGCGACTTGCTGCGCAGCGCCTGCATGCTGGTTTTGGCAAAGATATCCAGGCCGGACTCGACCATGCCCAGCGACACCAGTGGCTGGGTGCCGCACAGGTAGCGGGTGATGCCGGAAGCCGGCGCATAGTGCGGCTCCATCGCAAATTGCCGGGCATGGCCCCACCAGCCCGACAGCGGCTGCCAGACCTGATCGCACAGCTGCGGCGAGACCCAGACGAAGGCCGGCGAACCGGGGCCGCCGTTGAGGTACTTGTAGGTGCAACCGATGGCGTAGTCGGCCTTGGCGGCCTTCAATTGCACCGGCACCGCACCGGCCGAATGCGCCAGGTCCCACAGCGCCAGGGCACCGTGTTGGTGGATCAGTCCGGTGGTGGCGGTCATGTCGTACATGTGGCCGCTCTTGTAGTTGACGTGGGTCAGCAGCACCAGCGCCACCTGGTCGTCCAGCAGGCCCGGCAGGTCCTGCGGCCCCTCGATCAGGCGCAGTTCATAGCCTTGCTGCAGCAGGTCGGCCAGGCCTTCGATGACGTACAGGTCGGCGGGAAAATTGTGCAGTTCGGACAGGATGATCTTGCGCTGTGGCGCGCGCTCAGCCTGGATACGCAGGCCGGCCGCGAGGATCTTGAACAGGTTGACGGTGGTGGTGTCAGTGATCACCACCTCGCCGCTGTCGGCACCGATCAGCGGCGCCAGCTTGTCGCCCAGGCGCGCCGACAAGGTGCTCCACTGCGCGGTGTTCCAGCTGCGGATCAGGCCTTCGCCCCACTCCTGCTCGATCATCTGAGTGGCCCGCGCCAGCGCCGCCTTGGGACGGGCGCCCAGCGAGTTGCCGTCCAGGTAGATCACGCCTTCGGGCAAGGCAAACTCGTCGCGCAAGGCCGCCAGGGGGTCGGCGAGGTCAAGCTCGCGCAAATGCTGTTGTGTAGACATGGGGTTTATCCTTTCAGGGGGCGCAAGACGGCGCGCACAGGGCTGGCGTCCAGGTGAGAAAAACGCAGGGGCAAGGCAATCAGTTCGTAGTCACCTTCGGCCACGGCATCCAGGACGATGCCTTCGAGGATCGCCATTTCCAGTCGTTCGACGGTGTGGTGGGCGTCCAGCGTCTTGGAGTTCTGCGGGTCCAGCGACGGGGTGTCGATGCCGATCAGGCGCACGCCGTGGCGGGCCAGCAAGGCAATGGTGTCTGGCGCCACGGCGGTAAAGTCCGGGTCCCATTCAGTCAACGGCGCGTGCTGATAAGTGCGCAGCAGGACACGGGCGGGGACAGCGGTCAGTGCATGTTCGATATCGGCCGGTTCGACCAACGCGCCACTGCCCAGGCAATGGATCACCCGGCACGGGCCCATGTACAGGTCCAGCGAGACCTCGCCGATCGGCAGGCCGTGCTCGCTGTAGTGCAAGGGCGCATCGACATGCGCGCCGGTGTGCGGCGACAGGGTGATGCGCCCGACATTGACCGGGCACTGCGGCCCGACGGTCCAGACGCGCTCCTCCTGAAACGGCGTGTCGCCGGGCCAGGTGGGGGTCTGGGTGTTCAGTGGCGGGCTGATGTCCCACCAGAGGTTTTCCTGCTTCATTGTTGTTTTGCTCCCAAGGCAGCCTGTACAGAATTTTATCTGCGAGGGAACAGAATTATCTTGCTAACTGCGCGCACCAAGGCGCTTTATTCGCAGATTATTCGAATAAATAACTAAATAAAGAAGGATCCTGCACCGCATGAAACTGGACAGTATCGATCTGCGCATTCTGGCGTGCCTGAATCAGGACGGCCGCATGAGTAACCAGGACCTGGCCGAGAAGGTCTCGCTGTCGCCTTCGGCCTGCCTGCGTCGGTTGCGCAACCTGGAAAGTGACGGGGTGATCGCCGGCTACGGCGTGCGCCTGGACCCGGCCCGGCTGGGGATCGAGGTGCATGCGATGGTCAACGTCAATGTCCGCCAGGACATGGAGGGCTGGCACGAACGCTTCATCGAGGCGGTGCAACGCTGGCCGGAGGTGGCCGACGCCTACATCGTCACCGGCGCCAGCAACTATCTGCTGCGGGTGCGGGCGCGCAACCTCAGCCACTACACCGACTTCATCGTCAACCAGTTGCACGCAACGCCAGGGGTGACCGACATCCGCTCGGACATCATCTTGCAGAGCCTGAAATCCAGGGACAACCTGCTTGATTTGGTGCGGCCTGCGACTTGAGCGGTGATGCCATCAAAATAACCTACTGATTTTACTGGATATCAGATTCATCCCTGGTAGGAGCGCGCTTGCCCGCGACCGGCTGCGTTAGCAGTCGTACATTTGTGGCGTTTCATAGATCTCTGATGGGTTAGCAATCGTAAATGTGTGGCGTTTCGCAGATTTTGCGAGCGCTGCGCACTCGGTCGCGGGCAAGCGGCACGCTGTCGCTCAGCAAACATGGGACCTGTGGGAGCGCGCTTGCCCGCGACCGGCTGCGTTAGCAGTCGTACATTTGTGGCGTTTCATAGATCTCTGATGGGTTAGCAATCGTAAATGTGTGGCGTTTCGCAGATTTTGCGAGCGCTGCGCACTCGGT
>NZ_UUIS01000084.1 GCF_900589395.1 Pseudomonas viridiflava | reverse complement strand
GGCGATGGCTATGGGACTGGCGCAGCAGGTGTATGGGTCTTGCTGGCCTCATCGTCGGCAAGCCGCCTCCCACAGGATTGATGTGACCCTGAATTTCGGGTCTGGCACCGGACTGTGGGAGGCGGCTTGCCGGCGATGGCTATGGGACTGGCGTAGCAGGTGTGTGGGTCTTGCTGACCTCATCGTCGGATCGCCGCCCGCAGCAGAGTAGCCCCCCACAGTTTCAGCATTCGACACAACTCAACTTAACTGATCGGCATTACCGGATTCGCCGGCATCACCCTTTATGCCTGCGGCGTGACGCGCTCGAACGCATCGCGCAAGAAGGCCGGGGCAATGTAGCGGTCGTAATGCGCATCGGACAGCAGGAAGAATTCGCGGTCGATGGCATCACGCAAATCCGGCAGCGCCCAGTCACGAAACTCGGGCAGCAGCACAAAGCCATAGGCCTCGACCTGGTTGATCACCCGTGCGCCACGGGCAATCAACTGGTAGGCCCAGCAGTACTCGGACTGGTGCGCGACAAAGCGGATCTTGCGCAGGGTCAATTGCCCGCGCAGTTTTTCGACATCGAAGATTTCGACCTTGGCGGTCATGACCTGCACCAGCAACTGTTCGAGGCGCAGCCACACGGCACGCTTTTCGTCTTCGTTGTAGGCGTTCCAGTTGACGATCTCATGGTGAAAACGCTTGCAACCGCGGCACACCCGGTCGCCGAAGACAGTGGAGCAAAGGCCTATGCAAGGCGTCTTGATGATCTGATCGGGCATGGGGGCAGGCAGCAACTGGTGGAACGAGGCGCCATGTTAGCCCTTTGTCTAACCAGGGTCACCCCTGAAGCCAACTTACCTTTGTTGAACTTTTCCCGTAGAATCACCGGGCCTTATAAGGCGCCAATGTCCGTCGGAAGCTGTTTTCAAAGCGTCACGAGCACAGTCAAGTTATCCCGCCGTCCGGTGTCGGCCCGGCCATTCCCTCATCACGAATGGCCGACCGACTGTCCCACCCAGCCGTTCAGCAGGCGTAAAACTTTGAAAACAGCTTCGTAAGATAAGGTCGTTACCCTGGTCAGCATGCTCGAAAAGCATCCACACACCGGGTACGGCACTTATCTGGATGAGCGTCCCGGACACCCTTTTGGGACCACTGATGAGGGTAATACTGTGCTTGAAGCCTACCGTAAACATATCGAAGAGCGTGCCGCCCAGGGCATCGTGCCCCAGCCGCTTAACGCCGAACAAACCGCAGGCCTGGTCGAGCTGCTGAAGAATCCCCCGGCTGGCGAAGAAGCTTTCCTTGTCGACCTGATCACCAACCGCGTACCACCAGGCGTTGACGAAGCTGCCTACGTCAAGGCCGGTTTCCTGTCGGCCCTGGCCAAGGGCGAGGCCACCTCCCCACTGATCGACAAGAAGCGCGCCACCGAACTGCTGGGCACCATGCAGGGCGGCTACAACATCGCCACCCTGGTCGAACTGCTCGATGATGCCGACCTGGCCACCGTCGCTGCCGAACAGCTCAAGCACACCCTGCTGATGTTCGACGCTTTCCACGACGTGGCCGAAAAAGCCAAGACCGGCAACGCCAATGCCCAGGCCGTGCTGCAATCGTGGGCCGATGGCGAGTGGTTCAAGAAGCGCCCGACCCTGGCCGACAAGATCAGCCTGCGCGTCTTCAAGGTCACCGGCGAAACCAACACCGACGACCTGTCGCCGGCGCCCGATGCCTGGTCGCGCCCGGACATCCCGCTGCACGCCCTGGCCATGCTGAAAATGGCCCGCGAAGGCATCGTGCCTGACGTGCAGGGCTCCATCGGCCCGATGAAGCAGATCGCCCAGATGTACGGCGACGGCTTCCCGGTCGCCTACGTCGGCGACGTGGTCGGTACCGGCTCCTCGCGCAAATCGGCGACCAACTCGGTGCTGTGGTTCTTCGGCGACGACATTCCGTACGTGCCGAACAAGCGTGCCGGCGGTTTCTGCTTCGGCACCAAGATCGCGCCGATTTTCTACAACACCATGGAAGACGCCGGCGCCCTGCCGATCGAATTCGATGTCTCGAACATCAACATGGGTGACGTGATCGACCTGTACCCGCACCAGGGCAAGGTCTGCAAGCACGACAGCGAAGAAGTCATCACCACCTTTGAACTCAAGACCCCGGTCCTGCTGGACGAAGTCCGCGCCGGCGGCCGTATCCCGCTGATCGTCGGCCGTGGCCTGACCGAAAAGGCCCGTGCCGAACTGGGCCTGGGCCCGACCGACCTGTTCAAGCTGCCTGAAGCCCCGGTCGACACCGGCAAGGGCTACACCCTGGCACAGAAGATGGTCGGCAAGGCCTGCGGCCTGCCAGAAGGCAAAGGCGTGCGCCCTGGCACCTACTGCGAACCGAAGATGACCACCGTCGGTTCCCAGGACACCACAGGCCCGATGACCCGCGACGAGCTGAAAGACCTGGCGTGCCTGGGCTTCTCCGCCGACCTGGTCATGCAGTCGTTCTGCCACACCGCGGCCTATCCAAAGCCGATCGACGTCACCACCCACCACACCCTGCCGGATTTCATCCGCACCCGTGGCGGCGTGTCCCTGCGTCCTGGCGACGGCATCATCCACAGCTGGCTGAACCGCATGCTGCTGCCTGACACCGTCGGCACCGGCGGCGACTCGCACACCCGCTTCCCGATCGGCATTTCCTTCCCGGCCGGTTCCGGCCTGGTCGCCTTCGCCGCCGCCACCGGCGTGATGCCGCTGGACATGCCCGAGTCGATCCTGGTGCGCTTCAAAGGCAAGATGCAACCGGGCATCACCCTGCGTGACCTGGTCCATGCCATTCCTTACGTTGCCATCCAGAAAGGCCTGCTGACCGTCGAGAAGAAGGGCAAGATCAACGCCTTCTCCGGTCGCATCCTGGAAATCGAAGGCCTGGACGAGCTGACTGTCGAGCAGGCGTTCGAACTGTCCGACGCCTCGGCTGAACGCTCGGCCGCCGGTTGCACCATCAAGCTGCCAGAGAAGCCGATCGCCGAGTACCTCAAGTCCAACATCACCCTGCTGCGCTGGATGATCAGCGAAGGCTACGGCGATGCGCGGACCATGGAGCGTCGTGCCCAGGCGATGGAAGCCTGGATCGCCAACCCGCAACTGCTGGCTGCCGACCCGGACGCCGAATACGCCGAGATCATCGAGATCGACCTGGCGGACATCAAGGAGCCTGTGCTCTGCGCCCCGAACGACCCGGACGACGCCCGTCTGCTCTCCTCCGTACAGGGCGAGAAGATCGACGAAGTGTTCATCGGATCGTGCATGACCAACATCGGCCACTTCCGCGCAGCGGGCAAGTTGCTGGACAAGGTCAAGGGCCAGTTGCCTACGCGCCTGTGGCTGTCGCCGCCGACCAAGATGGACGCTCATCAGTTGACCGAGGAAGGCTACTACGGCATCTACGGCAAGGCCGGCGCGCGCATGGAAATGCCGGGCTGCTCGCTGTGCATGGGTAACCAGGCACGTGTAGAGCCGAACGCCACCGTGGTGTCGACCTCGACCCGTAACTTCCCGAACCGTCTGGGCGACGGCGCCAATGTCTACCTGGCCTCGGCCGAGCTGGCATCGGTTGCCTCGATCCTGGGTCGCCTGCCGACCGTCGAGGAGTACATGGAATACGCCAATCAGATCGACACCATGGCCGCGGACGTTTACCGCTACCTGAGCTTCGACCAGATCGCCGAGTTCCGTGAAGCGGCCGCCAACGCCAACATCCCGGTCGTTCAAGCCTGATCGACTGACCTGGCGTCATAAAAAACCCCGCACGTGTGCGGGGTTTTTTTATGCCCTGAAAACCGGCTCCAGGCCATTTGCAGCGTACCAAGATGGCGAATGATCCCCTACCCAGGTCAGGGTGCCCTTTACTTGTGCACCAGCATCGTCTGAATCTGCTGGGTCGCATGGCGCGTGCTTTCGGCGAGTTTCTTGACCTCATCGGCCACCACCGCAAAGCCTCGCCCCACATCCCCGGCACGCGCCGCTTCGATGGCAGCATTCAGGGCCAGCAGGTTGGTCTGGTCGGCAATACCCTTGATGACGCCGACCACCGTGGATATCTGCCCGTAGGTGGCGTCGTTGTGCTCCAGCATCTGTGCATGACTGGCCTTGGCCGAGCGTTCGTCGCTGATGTCGCGCACCGCGCCCATCACCCGTTGCAGCACGCCGCGCTCATCACGGATGGCCCGGCCACGCTCGCGGCACCAGATGTAGCCGCGGCGCTTGTGGCGCATGCGAAATTCGAACACGTACTCGCCGCTGCCGCCAGGGGCGACGATTTCGCGCTCGAAGATGGCCATGACACCCGGCAGGTCGTCAGGGTGCGAGATATTGACCTGGGTGTCCCAACCGTCGGGCAGCTCATGGGGCTCATAGCCCATCAGGGTGCGGAACGGGTCGGAAATGCGCATCAGGCTCGCCGGGTCATCGATGCGGCCATTGGCGACCCGAATATCCCAGAAGCCTTCGGTCATGGTCGATTGCAGCAAGGTCCAGGCCCGTTGCTCTTGCTGAGCCGCCTGCACGCGCTCGTGCAATTGACGATTTTCGTCCTGCAAGGCTTGAACCTGCTGTTGCAGATGCAGGTGTTCGGACTCCAGCGCCTGGCGCGCCTCATGCTCACTGCGCAATTGTGCCTGCAGTGCGGCCTGCCCGGCAGTTTCCTGCCCGACCCGTTCACGCAAGCCAGCGTGCTGATCGGCCAGTTGCGCCAGATCATCGAGCACGGCCGGGAAACGCTGCAAGGCCTTACCCTTCACCTCACCCACCGGCTGGCCAGCGGCGATGCGGTGCAGCACCGGCCGCAGTTCATCGGCCCACGTGTTGTTGTTGAAAAACATCGGTGCACTCCGGATGTGAAGACTTCAACGCCCATCTGATCCCGGATCGCCCCCCGCGTGCATGTGCATGGCTGCCAACCTGCTTGCATTGCCCTGCCAAAGCGCCGTAAACGCAAGACCCCGACGCAGGGTCGGGGTCTTGGGGCAATCGAGACAGACCCTTCAGCCGTTGCGGATCACGGCCTGCAAGACATGCTTGAAGGTGTCGATCTGTTCCTGACTGAACTGGCTGAACACCTTGTCTTGCTGTTCGCGGGCAATGCTCCACAGCCCCTCGGTCTCGTCCACGCCCTTGGGCGTCAGGCACACACGCTCGTCGCGGTCGCACACCAACCCCTTGCGCCGCAGGTTGGCCACGGCCTCGTCGATTTCGCGGACCGGCATTGCCACTTCGCGTTGCAGCTCGCTCAGGGCCAGACCTGCATCGTTTTCCAGCACCATCAACATGCGCGCTTCACTGGTGCGCAGCCCGGTGGACAACTGGCGCGGCTGGTAACCGGCCTGATAGGCGCGCAGTGCCTGGGTCATCAGGTAATACAGGTTGTGCTGCAGGCGGCCCTGGAAGTGGCTGCTCGGCGGCTGGCCGTCTTCTCTTTTGGTCATTCGCGTGTGCGGCAACACCATTGAGTAGGCACCCTGGTGATAGAGCAAGGGCGAGCGGCCAAAGTCGTCGAAGGCCACCACCTTGCCGATCAGGATCCAGTGATCGCCGCCATCGATCTGCTGGTAGTTCTCGCAGTCGAAACGCGCCGAACAGTCAGCCAGCAAGGGCGAGCCACCCACGCCCGGCTCATGCTCGATGCCGGCAAAGCGGTCATCCTTGGGCCGGGCAAAGTTGTTCGACACATCAATCTGGTCGGCCGCCAGGATGTTCACCGCAAAGTGCGAGGCCTCGGCGAACACTTCATGGCTGGTGGAGCGCTTGTCCAGGCTCCAGAGGATCAACGGCGGGTCCAGCGACACCGAGTTGAAACTGTTGGCGGTGACGCCGACCTTCTGGCCGGCGGCGTTAGCAGCGGTGATCACCGTGACGCCGGTGGCGAAGTTGCCCAGGGCACGGCGAAACGCGCGGCCGTCCAGCGGGTTGTTGACGGCAGGTGCAGCAATGGCTGATTCGGACATGCAAGACTCCCGGGCAGCGCTCGACACGCTGCCCTGCTGACAATTTTTATGAGAATGAAGGGAGGACGCCGCGGATCAGGCCAGCGACGGGTCGGGCTCCAGGCCCATCAGTTCACGGCCCAGAATCTGCGCACAGACGTCGTAGTCGGTGTAGGCGTGCGCGCCGGTCATGTGCACGTCGCGGAACAAGCGCTGCATCTCGTTGCTTTCGTACCAGGCGGTGCCGCCGGCCGCCTCGAACAGGCGATCCACGGCCTGGATGCACATCTTGACCGCGTAGGCCTGGTTGGTGCGCCAGAAGGCCAGGGTTTCACGCGCCGGGTACTGGTGACGCTCGCTATGGTCGGCATGTTCCTGCCAGGTCTTTTCCAGAAACGCCCGTGCCGCAGCCACCTGATGGGTCGACTCGGCCAGGCGCATCAGCGCAGGCGTGGCGGCGCCCACCGAGGCACTGGTATAGGCACGCACACGGTTCTGGGTCTTTTCGCGGAAGGCCACCAGCATGCGCTCGGCGACCCCCAGGCTGATGGTCGAAAAACCACTGGCGAAATACGGGCGGTACGGCGAATAGAAGATCTTGCTGTCCGGGTACAGGCCAAAACCTGCGGATTTGCCTTCCATCATGTCCTTGGCTTTCTCGATGCGGTACTCGGGCACGAATACGTTGTCGATGATCAAGGTCTTGGTGCCGCTGCCCTTCATGCCGGCGGCGTACCAGTCATCACGAATCTCATAGTCGCTGCGTGGCAATACGGCGAAGCAGTAGTCCTGGGTGCCTTCGGCGTTCTTGCGCCGAAAACCGAC
The DNA here is from genome assembly GCF_900589395.1 of Pseudomonas viridiflava. Taxonomy (GTDB): domain Bacteria; phylum Pseudomonadota; class Gammaproteobacteria; order Pseudomonadales; family Pseudomonadaceae; genus Aquipseudomonas. The sequence goes on along the minus strand of NZ_UUIS01000084.1, from coordinate 109,812 downwards.
GATGGCCCACTCGGCATGGTCGCTGCCGCTGCTCCAGCCCATCTCGCCGCTGAACATCACGCCGCCCTCGGTCTCTTCGGTGCGGCCGAACGGCGCCACGCTGCTGCTGGCGGTGGCGTCGCGATCTTCGCCCCAGACTTCATCCTGCAGGCGGGACGAGAACATGGCCAACTGGTGACTGTGGGTGCACAGCAGGCTCATGGCCCAGGCGGTGCTGGCACAGGCGCCGGCCAGCAGGGCGATGCAATCACCGAACTGCGGCAGGGAAATCTCCAGGCCGCCGTAATGGCGCGGCTGGAAGGCACGGTGCAGGCCGATGCGCTTGAGCATGGCGATGTTCTCGTCAGGCACCTGGCGGTCCTTCTCGGCCTGGGCGGCATTGGCCGCGATGGCTGGCAGGATGGCACGCAGGTCTTCGAGCAACGGATTGGGCTTTTTCATGAGGGGGCTCTGCTTATTATTGGAAAACGCTCTGCGGGCTGGCGCATCGGGCATCACCTTGAAGGTCCTGCCCTGCCACCCGAACACGACCTCAGTATGGGCGCGGCCCACGCCCTGGAAAATGCACCTTCCAGATGGAAGATTGCACTTTTCATAGCGTGCGCCCCTGCATTGGCCTGACGCCATCTGGCAGGCAGAGACAAGCCCGGGTCAGGGACGATCAAGCTTGCCGGCGGGCCGAAAAGTACCCTGAACGCCTGCGACTTTCCTTTTCTGCTGCCGCTGCTGCCCGAGGTACATTGCATGTCCGATATTCAACTGCTTCCCCAGGTCCAGGCCTTTCTGGACCGTGACCATGGTCTGTTCATCGATGGCCACCACGTTGCTGCGCACGGCAGCGAGAAAATCGACGTGGTCAGCCCGGCCAACGCCCAGGTCATCTCGCGGGTCAGCAATGCCAACGGCGAGGACATCGACGCGGCTGTGGCCTCGGCGCGCCAGGGTTTCAAGATCTGGTCGCAGACAGCACCGGCGGTGCGCAGCAGCGTACTGCACAAGCTGGCCGACCTGATGGAGCAGCATGGCGAAGAGCTGGCGCAGATCGAGACCCTGCAATCGGGCAAGATCATTCAGATCTCACGGGCCTTCGAAGTCGGCATGGCCGCCAATTTCCTGCGTTACTTCGCCGGCTGGGCGACCAAGATCACCGGGCAGACCATCACCCCGTCGCTGCCCTCGTTCAACGGTGAGCAGTACAGCGCCTACACCCTGCGCCAGCCGATCGGCGTGGTCGTCGGCATCGTGCCGTGGAATTTCTCGACCATGATCGCCATCTGGAAACTGGCCTCGGCGCTGACCACCGGCTGCAGCGTGATCATCAAGCCGAGCGAGTTCACCCCGCTGACCATCCTGCGCATCGCCGAACTGGGCATGCAGGCCGGGCTGCCGGCCGGCGCGCTGAACGTGGTGACCGGCATGGGCAAGGTCGGCCAGGCGCTGATCGAACACCCCGGCACCGACAAGGTGTCGTTCACCGGCTCCGTGCCGACCGGCATTGCGGTGGGCAAGACGGCCTTCGGCGCCAACCTGACCCGCGCCACGCTGGAGCTGGGCGGCAAGAACTCGGTAAGTTTCCTGGCCGATGTCGACATCGACAAGGCGGTCAACGGCGCCATCGAGGCCGGTTTCCTGCATTCGGGGCAGATCTGCGCAGCAGCCGAGCGCTTCTTTGCGCCGCGTCACCGGATCGATGAGCTGATGGACAAGCTGTCGCTGCGCCTCAAGGCCTTGAAGATCGGCTCGCCGCTGGATGAAAGCACCGAATTCGGGCCGGTTACCAACCGTGTCCACCAGCAGAAACTGGGCGCGTTCTTTGACAAGGCGCGCGCCGAACACTGCACCATCGTGCACGGCGGCCGGCTGATCGAGCGTGAGGGGTTCTATGTCGAGCCGACCGTGATCCTGGCCAACTCGGTGAACGACAGCCTGCTCAACGAAGAAACCTTCGGCCCCATCGCCACCTTCCTGCCGTATGACGATGAGGAAGAACTGCTGGCCCTGATGAACAACACCCCGTACGGGCTGAGTGCCAGCCTGTGGACCAACGACCTGGGCAAGGCCATGCGCATGGTGCCACGCATCGAAGCCGGCACCGTGTGGGTGAACATGCACACTTTGCTCGACCCGGCTGTGCCGTTTGGCGGCATCAAGGCCTCAGGCATCGGTCGCGAGTTCGGCGAGGCATTCATCGAGGATTACACCGAGCTCAAATCGGTGATGATTCGCTACTGAGCGAGACGTGCTGTAGCGCCTTGGCAGGAGCGGCCGGGCGGTAAACCGCTTTGGCCGCAAAGGGCACGACCCAGGCGTGTGGTGTGCCCTTCCCGGCTAAAACCGGTCCTACAGCACCCTGGGGATGGTGAAGCGGAACTCGCTGCCCTGGCCTACCTCGCTTTCGACCGTCAGGACCCCACCGTGCGCCTTGACGATGCCCTGGGAGATGTACAACCCAAGCCCGGTGCCGTTCGGGTTGTTTTCCTTGAGCGTCCAGTAGCGGTCGAAAATGTTCGGCAATTGCTCTGGGGCAATGCCATCGCCGTGGTCGCGCACGCTGAAGGCAATGTCGTGATCACAGGGCTGGGCAATCACGATGATACGGCCATGGTGAGGGCTGAACTTGATGGCGTTGCCGATCAGGTTCGACAGCACCTGGAACAGACGCTCCGGGTCGGCGTTGACCTTGAGGTCCTGGCACGGCATGAACACCAGCTCGACGGCCTTGTCCTGCGCCAACGGTGCCAGCAGCGTATAGGCCTCATCGAAAATCTGACTGACTTCCAGCACCCGCGGGGTAATGGTGTAGCGCCCGGCTTCGATTTTCGAGGTGTCGAGCAAGTCCTCAAGCAGCACGTTCATGCGGCTGGCGGCCTGTTGCATGGTGTCGATCGCCGACGCAATACGCCTTGAGGTGTGCGGCCCTTCGGAACTGAACGACTTCTGCATCATGCCGCAGAGCATGGATATCACCGTCATCGGGCTGCGCAAGTCGTGGGAAACCACCGCCACCAGATCATCACGGGCCCGCACGGCCTGTTGCTCACGCACGACCTGACGGGCGAGGTCATTTTCCAGCGCCGAACGGCGCAGGTCCCGGGCAGCGAACAGGTCACCGTGGCTCCACGGCGTGGCAATGCCGGCCACCTCGACCTTCCAGATTTCGAACGAGGTGCGTGGCCGCAGGCGCAGCGTGCCTTCGGTGTCGCTCATGTCCAGCGGCTTTTCCGGGTTGCCGCTCCACTGGATGCTTTCCTTGACCTCCCGACGAAACCACAAGACCCCGTTATCCACCGGTTTGGGCAAGCTCATGGCCAATACGCCGCTGGCGTCTTTCTGGTAATCGACGGCCGGCGCATACACGCCGCTCAGGTGATGACTGGCGAACACCGGCTCGCCCTGCGCCATGATCCAGGCGTGCAAGGCACGGACCTGCCCGGGCTCGGGGCAATTGCCGTGTCGATGCAGCGTGCTGCCTTCGATGATCGCCACGCCGCTGGCGTCGACCAGTTCCATCAGCGCCTGCGGTTGCGCGATCAGGCCGGCGAACACCGTGTCTTGCGCCTCGGCCATTGCGGCGCCAAGCCGCGCCAGCGTCTGCAATTTGGCCTCGCGCTGGCGGCTGACCTCCAGCGCCTCCATGGCGCTGATCTGCAACGACAGCACCTGCCCAAGCGTCTGGCAGGCGATGCGCAGTTCATGGGGGACGTACAGCGGCGTGCGGTGACCGCAGGTGATCAGCCCCCAGAGCCTGTCGTCCTTGAGCAGCGACACGCTCATGGACGAGCGCACGCCCATGTTGCGCATGTACTCGCAATGCACCGGCGAGACGCTGCGCAGCGTGGCAAAGCTCATGTCCAGCGGCTGGCCGGTGTCGGGACGCAGCGACGGCACCAGCTCGACCGCCGTGTAGTCGGCGTCGGGAATGATGCGCAACCAGTTGCGCCGGTACAGCTCGCGCGCCTGCTCGGGAATGTCGGAGGCCGGAAAGAACAGGCCGTTGTACAGCTCCATGGCCGGCGAAGACGCCTCGGCAATCACCTGGCCGTGCCCTTGCGCTTCGAAGCGGTAGATAAGCACCCGGTCGTAGCCGGTGAGCCGCTGAATCTCCTGCACGCAGGCTTCATACAAGGCCGGCAGGCTTTGCGCGGCTTGCAGGTTACGCAGGATGCGGCCCAGGTGACGGCTCGCCACCTTGTCGTCGACCGGCATGACCGGCAGGTCCTGGCGTTCCAGTTCCAGCACCAGCACACCCTGGTGGCGGTGCAGCAAGGCTTCGAAGGCATGGTCGCGAACGTCGATCAGCAAGGGCGGGGCATCGACCCAGGACTCGGTAGCGCAGGCCAGGGCAATGCTGGCGGCCTGGGCCTGGCCCAGCAGGCAGGCCAGAGGCTGGCCCAGTACCTGCGCCGGTTGCAGGCCGAACAGGGTTTCGATATTGGCACTGACCTGCAACAGCTTCAGGTCCGGCTCGCTCAGGGTCAGCAGCACGCCATGAGGCTGGATGGCGCCGGGATACTGGATCGGCTCGCTGGCGCAGTTGGCCAGTAATTGCTTGAAAGTGGCCGGATCGTGCGGACTCATGACAGCACTCCCTGACGTTCGAGCCATAGCTCGAAGCGGCTGAAGGTAATCTGCGCCGCGTGCGCGGCGGCCTGATGCAGGTCCGGGTCCGCAGGCTGCTCGTCGAGCAACGCCAGAAAGGCTTTCCAGCGCCGCCCGGTTTCTGCCCCGTAGACATTCATGAACGCAGCGCCCGTGTGCTCGTCCAGTCCCAGGCTGGCGTGCATCTGACGACGCAGGACCTGTCCGCCCAGCGTCGCGCCTTCCAGCACATACAGCACCCCCAGGCACGCGCCCGGACTGTCAACGAGCGGCAGGTCCTGGCAAACAGGCAATTGCGCGAGCGAACAGGCGTCATGGCCCAGGGCGTGAAGGTCACGCTGCAGGGTCGGTGTTTTCAGGCGCACGCCAAGATCAAGCCCGGACGGTAGGCAGGTGCTGTCCGCCAGGGCTGTTTCCAGGGGCTGGTAGAAACCGTAATAGGCTTGCATCAGGCGGACATACCACGCCTGATCCATGCCGGGCGAGAAAAACGGCATGCGCTTTTCCAGCCGGGTGTGCAAATGGCCTGTCTGCGCCCTGAGTGCATCAAGCATTCTGGGCGAGTCCAGGCGAATGGGCGTTGCCGACATCCGGTAATGTTCTCAGAGGGTTGGACTGCAAAACGCATCCCAGCGATCAAAGCGGCTAAACATACAGGCGCAAGGCCATTGCCGACAGCCATTTCATCACTCGATGAACTCAATCAGAGGCTGTCGGCGACCGGTGGACGTGCTTCAGCTGTTTCTTGCGGGGCTTGCCCCGGCCTTCAGGGGCAGATTTGCTGAAAACGCGGTACCGAGAGACAGCGGGCTTACCTGCCGGGCAAACCCCAATAGCCTTGTATAGGCGCGCAAGCTTTGCGCAATGTTCTGCAGAAACACCGGATGACGCGCAAAACAGGCACTGGCCAGGCTGTCGCTGCCCCACACCTGGCGAAAGGCCGGAATACGCAGCAAGCGTTGCATGATATCGACCGGCACGTCGGCAAGGTCCTGATTGGCCGCCGCGCCGGTATCAACGCCGGTGCGGATCAGCGTTTCGACCTGGCGCTCGCCGGCGCTGTACAGCACCGGGTCCTGGCTCGAGCCCTTAGCCGGCCGCCCCATGGCCAGGACCGTTTGCGGACCCGGCACAAGGCTTGAAACCATCAGCCAGGTGGCCTCGTTGCACCCGAGCATGGCGCCGCGCAATGCCCGGAAAAGGGCAATTTCAGCCCAGCGTTGCTCGATGGCCGACAGCTCGATGCCAAACTGCGCGGCCTGTACCTTGAACTCAGGGTGAGTCATCAAACCTGCCGAGGTGACGCTGATCAGGTGCCGGGTGCGCTTGAGGCATACCCCCTGGCCTAAGGCACGCTGGCGACCGCGTCGAATCGCCGCCAGCCCCGCCCGCAGTTGCGCCACGCTGAAACACAGGCTGGCGTTGACCGCATGACCGGTGGCGACCAGTTCTTCGATGACCTCGCAGCCCATTTCGCTGAGCGGCACGCTGACCATGATGTTGGGCATCAGGTTGGCCAGCTCGCGCGCGCGCCTGAGCGTGCCAGCGGCGCTGTGATACTCGCTCGGCTCGATCTCCACGGCCACCCAGCCGCGCATCGCCTCACTGGCCTGCCAGGCGTCGAACAGCAATTCGGCGCTTTCGCGCAGCGCGGCTTCATAAAGGGTTCGGTGAAGCGGCGTCGGTGTCAGCAACTGACTCCATTGCCGGGCACGGCGCGCCCAGTGCTGTGGGTTGGTGTTGAGATAAGCGTTGATCGAGCCCAGGGTCGTGATCGCGCCACCCAGGCCGACGTCGGCCGAGGCAAACCCCACAGGCAGCAGCGCATTGATGCAGTGATGCGCCTGGGGATAATCCTTGAGCATTCGTGCCTTGAATACAGGGTAGGACGCCGGGGCGCCCTCCCACCAATAATATGACTGGCAACGGCGACGGCGGGTGTCGTTCATCAGGCTATGCGGTTCCATGCATCCTGCCCTAACAAGTTGTAGTTTGTAATGGTTGAGGGCCTTCGCCCCACGTGCTCACAATCGAACCTGGCAGAGGGTTCACACCAATTAAACAGGGTTTCCCGCGTGCAGGGAAAGTCCCCCGCACGTCCACCCTTGATGCGTTGTAATTATTATAAGAAAGGGGCACTTGGCAAAGACGCTGCCGCCCGCTCAAACACACCGGACAGGCCACCTTGCCCACAGGCCATGCGTGCTTCAAATGGCTCTGGCCTACGCAATATCAGGCTTTTATGGCCTCTTGGCGGGCGCTAGGATGTAGCAGCATCAGGGTGCTGTCAAACCATTGAACCTAACTTTCGCCGTGCACACGAGGCCTGACTTTATTGCCCCGCTGAATATGTCATTTTCGTGACAGCGGCACCCCTGATGTAATGCCCTCGAATAACCCGTTCCCCGATCGACAAAAAAGGAAGTTACCCTCATTCGGGTGAAACTTCCTTGTTATTGCGTCTATCGTTATAACGCGTTTATCAGAACGTGCCGCGCACGGTCACTTCCAGACTGCGCGGTTCGCCCCAGTAATAACTGGTGGCCGTGGTGCCAATCTTCTTGTAATAGGCCTTGTCGAACAGGTTGTTGGCATTGAGCTGCACTGAGTAATGGTCATTGAAGCGATAGCTGGCCATGGCGCTGTACACCGCATAGCCGCTCTGGGTGGCCAGGGCATTGCCGCTGCGCGAGTAGATGTCGCTCTGCGCCCGCACCCCGCCACCGACGGTGAGGTCCGACCAGGCGCCAGGCAGGCGATAGCTGGTAAACAGCTTGAGCATGCGCTTGGGGTCGGTGGAGCGCAGCACGTTACCGGTATTGCTGACGGTGTCCTTGAGGTATTCGGTGCTGGTGTAGGTGTAGCCACCGGACACCTGCCAGCCGGGCAGGACCTCACCGGACACTTCGATCTCAAAACCGTCGCTGCGGCTCTTGCCGCTGGCCGTCTGGCAGTAGCCGGAGGCGTAGAACGGCGGGCACGGGTTGGGGCTGTTGATGTCGTCGAGTGCCTTGCCGACCTGATTGATGCGGAACAGCGCCAGCGAGGTGTTCAGACGCCCCTCATAGAACTCGCCCTTGATGCCCGTTTCATAGGCCTCGCCGGTGATCGGCTCCAGCACCGAACCGGCCGCGTCGGTGGCGCTTTGCGGGTTGAAGATCTCGGTGTAGCTGGCGTAGGCGCTGAAGTTGTCGTTGAGGTCATAGATCAGCGCCGCGTACGGGACGATTTCCTGGTTGACGCTGTAGTCGCCGGTGGCGGTGGTCGACTGGTCGTACTTCCACCAGTTCATGCGCGCACCGAGGATGGCGGTCAACGGCTCGGCCAGCGAAAGGCGCCAGGTGGCGTGGGCGCCTTCCTGGGTGGTGCGGGTCATGACCGGGCGGGCGGTAATGTTGATGGCAGGCTCGGCAATCGCCTTGGGGTCCCAGTTACGGATATCGAAGTCACTCAAGACACCCACGACCCGATTGGTGGCCGAGGCGGTGGAATCATTGCGAATACGTTCGAGACCCAGCATCAGTTCATGCTGGCGACCGAACAGATCGAATGGACCGTTAAGCGTGGCGCTGAGATTGGTCTGCTCGCTTTCACCACCATCGCCCTCGGTCACTTGCATGTTCATCAGGTAAGGGTTGGTGGTACTGGCACGCTCGATAAAAGTCTGTTTGAAGCCATTATTATCCAGGCGAAAATGCGTGCGGGTGCCGGACAGTTTCAGCGCCCAGTCGTTATCGAACAGATGCTCGAGTTCGACAAAGGTCTGCAGGTTGCTGCGGTTCCAGCGGTTCCAGTCGGCCCCCAGGTAGGTGCTGCGCGACAGGTCCAGCGGCTTGCCGTTGAAATCCGCCGGCAGCCCGCCCCAGGCGCCGGTGGCGTCCAGCTCGGTGTACTCGATGCCAGTGGTCAGGGTGGTGCGCTCGCTGAGGTCGGCGGCCAGCGAGCCGTAAAGCACGTTTTTGCGCTCCATGCGGCTGTCCTGAAACAGGTCGCGGTCATCATGCACCGCGATCATCCGGCCACGCAGGGCACCTTCGGCCGCCAGCGGACCGGACACATCCAGCACATAGCGCTGGGCATCCCAGGAACCGGCGGTGATGCTGGCCGAGCCCTGGAACTCGCGGGTCGGGCGCTTGCGTACCATATTGACCGTGCCGGACGGGTTACCCGAGCCACGCAGCATGCCGGTGGCGCCGCGCAGCACCTCGACATGGTCGATGATTGCCGAGTCGCTCTGGATGAACGAGCCGCCGCCACTGCCCTGCACCACCGTGGCCCCGTCGTACTGGATCGCATCGATTTGGTAGCCGCGCGAATAGTAGTTGACGCGCTCACTGTCGAAGTAATCGACCACGACGCCCGGGGTCTGCTCCAGAACGCTGGTCAGGTTGGTCAGGCCCTGGTCCTGCAGCCGCTGGCTGGTCAGCACCGTGACCGATTGCGGGGTACGGCGCAGGCTCTGCGGCGACTTGCCGATGCTCACGGCACCGGTGGTGTAGGAACCAGAGTTCTCGGTCACGCTGCCAAGGCCGCTGCCGGTCACGCTGATGGCGCCCAGTTCGATGGCGCCATCAGCCAGCGCCTCGGGCTTTGCGATCAAGACATAACTGCCGTTGCTCTGTGCCAGCACCTGAAAATTGCTGCCGGCCAGCAGCGTCGCAAAGCCTTCGGACACGCTGTAGCTGCCACGCAAGCCTGGCGACCGACGCCCCTGCAATTGCGCGGCATCGAACGAGATCGCCGCCCCGGCCTCAACGGCAAAACGGCTGAGCACTTCGGTCAGGCTGCCGCCGGCAATGTCATAGCTGCGCACGCGGCTTTCGCTCGCGGGGTCGGCGGCCACCGCGTGCAACGACGGCATCAGGCAGGCAGCTCCCAGGCCGAACAGGCAAACACGGATGGCGGTGCTCAGAACGCTGTACTTGGGCTTGCAAGGTGTCATGTGTCCCCTCCCCTCGGGTATGTAATGACCGGTATCGAGGGGTTAGCCGAACGGGATACCCGATTAATGCAAAGACGATGCATTTTTATTTGCGCACACTTGCCCTGCTGCGAAAACAGCCTCTGTCAGGCGCGGCTGACGGTTACCCACAAGGCGGTATGGCGCACCACTTTCAGGCCCAGGCCGCTTTCCAGCGCTGCCAGGGCGATGTCGGTATTGGCCAGCGGAAAGGCACCCGACACTTTGAGTCCGGCCACGGCCGGATCGCAGCGCAACCAGCCACGCCGGTAGCGGCTCAGCTCGGCCAGCAGCTCGCCCAAGGGTTGTTCGATGGCCAGCAGGCTGCCGTGCTGCCAGGCAGCCGTGGCCGGCGTATTGGGCCGCACGGCCTCGATATGTTCGCGGTCAAACTGCACCTGCTGGCCCGCCTGCAGCGATTGCGCCGGGCCGCTATCGGGCAGGTGCACCTCGGCACTGTTGCGCAGCACCGAGACCTGCGCGCCGTGCCCGAGCACGCGCACGGTCAGGCGAGTGTCCTGCGCCTGCACGCGACCATAGGGGGTTTGCACCCACAGCGGCCGGCCCAATGAATCGGGGGAGGCATTGACCAGGATTTCGCCGGCGCGCAGGGTCAACTGCCGCTGCCGGGCATTGAAGTCGACATCCAGCGCGGTGTCGGTATTGAGCTTGATGACGCTGCCGTCGGCCAGTTGCAGGTCGCGCTGCTCGCCCACAGCGGTACGGTATTGGGCGAGCAAGGCGGCCCCGGTGTCGCTGCGCCAGCCGGCAATACCCAGGCCGCCGGCGGCTGCCAGCAGCACCACGCTGCGCAGCACCTGGCGACGCGACTGGCCGCCCCTTAGCACGGGCGCCGCGACCTGGCCGGGCACCCGGGCAAATTGCAAACTGACTGACTCGACCCGTTGCCAGGCTTGCCGGTGCAGCGGGTCGGCATCATGCCAGCGTTGCCACGCCTGGCGGTCATGCTCGCTGTCTTCGCCACTGGCCAGCCGCGCATACCAGTGCGCGGCCACGCGAATGGCTTCGCGCTCGGGGCCCGAAGGGCTCATGCCGGCGCCGTCATGAAAACTGCATCAGGCAACAATGCTCCATCGCCTTGGCCATGTGGTTGTTGACGGTGCGCACCGAAATACCCAGGCGTTCGGCAATCACCGGGTAGGTCAGGCCGTCGAACTGCGCCAGCAGGAAGGTCTGCTTGACCTTGCCACCCAGGCCGTCAAGCATGCGGTCGATCTCGATCAGGCTCTCGACAATGATGGCCTGGTCTTCCAGCGACGGCTGCTCGCCCGGCGGCACGCTGGCCAGCCACTCAAGATAACTCTGCTCCAGCGCCCGGCGACGGAACAGGTCGATGAGCAGGCCACGGGCGATGGTCGACAGGTAATGCCGGGGCTCGCGCACCTCCAGCGCCGTGCGCGCCTTGAGCAGGCGCACGAAGGTGTCCTGTGCCAGGTCCGCCGCATCGCTGCGATTGCCCAGGCGCTGGCGCAACCAGCCTTGCAGCCAACTGTGGTGCTCGGTGTACAGGTCGTTGACGGCGCAGCGCAAGGCGGGAGGGTCGACAGGCATGGGACTTCATTCAATGGGAATGAAAGTGATTATCAGATACGTGTACGGCATTTTGCAACCGCCTGTGATCAGACAACCCCTACAGCCCTGACGCGTGCTGTAGGAGCGCGCTCTGCCCGCGACCGGCTGCGTTAGCAGTCGTAAAATTGTGGCGTTTCGCAGATTTTACGAGCGCTACGCACTCGGTCGCGGTGGTCCGGCATTCCGGCAGAGCGCGCTCCTACTAGCGTTGCTGTGCGTAGATATTCACTGCGGGCTTGCGGCGGGCAAAGGCGATCAGCAGGATGGCGCCTGTCACCGCAGCCGTCAGCAGGGTTTCATAGCGGTAGCTCGGGCTGATCAGCATATAGCCCAGCACCAGGGTGATCAGGCCGATGACCAGCCAGGTCAGCCACGGAAACAACCACATCTTGAAGGCAATCTCGGTGCCCTGGCGTTCCATGATGGCGCGCATGCGCAGTTGCGAAACGGCGATCACCAGGTACACCAGCAGGGCGATCGCCCCGGTGGTGGACAACAGGAAACCGAACACCTGACCCGGAAAGGCATAGTTCACGAAGCAACCGACGAAACCGGCCAAGGTCGACAGCACCACCGCCACGGTCGGCACGCCATTGCCCGAAACGCGACGTACCGCATCAGGCGCCTCGCCCCGCGCGGCCAGTGAATACAACATGCGCGAGGCGGTGTACAGGCCCGAGTTCATGCAACTGGTCACCGCCACGAACACCACGATATCGACCATCAGCTTGGCGCCAGGCACGTTGAGCACTTCCAGCACCCGCTGGAACGAGCCAACCTTGAGCAATTGCGGGTCGTTCCAGGCCACCAGCGAGACGATGAAGAAAATCGAAAAGACGTAGAAGATCGCGATGCGGTACACCACCAGGTTGGTGGCGCGGCGGATCTTGTCCTTGGGATTGGCCGTTTCGTCAGCGGCAATGGTGACGATCTCGGCCCCGAAGAACGAGAAGATCGTGACCAGCACGCCGCCCAGCACGGCACCAAAGCCATTGGGCATGAAGCCGCCGCTCTGCCACAAGTGCTGCACGCCAGAGACTTCGGCCAGTGGCCAAAAGCCCAGCACCGCCGCGCTGCACACGCCAATGAAGGCCAGGATGGCGATGACCTTGACCAGCGCGAACCAGTACTCGAACTCACCGAAGTTCTTCACGCTGACCAGATTGGTGCCGGCCAGCACGATCATGATCAGGAAGGCGAACAGCCAGGAAGGCACGGCAGGCATCCAGGCGTGCAGGATGTCAGCACCGGCAATGGCTTCGACCGGGATGATCAGCACCCAGAACCACCAGTACAGCCAGCCGATGGTAAAGCCGGCCCATGGCCCGATGGCCTGGCCTGCGTAGGTGGAGAAGGAACCGCTGTTGGGATTGGCGATGGCCATTTCACCCAGCATGCGCATGACCAGCAGCACCAGGGTGCCGGCGATCAGGTAGGAAATCAGGATCGCGGGGCCGGCCGTGGCGATGGCATTGGATGAACCGATGAACAGCCCGGCGCCAATGATGCCGGCAATCGAGATCATCGACACCTGACGCGAAGTCAGGCCGTGCTTGAGTGAGCGGTGCTCGTTTTTCTTGTCGGTAGTCATGGTGTTCCCTCAACGTGGACGCCTAATTGCACGCAGCCGGGACCGCGCCGCGCCATAAGGCGACGTAATGCTGAATCAGCATTCTTATTGGCTTGAAGGCAGGCGCGCCGATAGGACGAACCTGCTGATGACATCGGGGCTGGCGCCGGCACGCAGACGGACATCAGCGGATGAAATGAAGCCTTATTGTTGTTTTAGCCGGCGCGCCTGATCAAAGCACGACACGCAGGCATTGGCCGGCGTGGTACAGCGAAAAGCCGGCCTCATACGCCAGGCTGCGCAACGAGTTGCCTGCCGCCGCCTTGCCGGTGGTGAACGACACGGGCAAGGCCCTGGCATCGTTGTCGCCCAACAGGTAGTCGGCAAAGCACTTGCCCACCAAGGTGCCGGTGGTGACGCCACGCCCGTTGAAACCGGTGGCGGCCAACAGGCCCGGCGCCGGCTCGAACAGCCGCAGCAAATGGTCGGGGGTAAAGCCGATGCGCCCGGTCCAGGTGCACTCCCACTCGACCTTGTTGCCCAGTTGCGGGAAGTAATGCTGCTGGATGCGGTCGGCCCACTGGCGAATGAACCACAGTGGATAATTGCCGGCATTGCCCAGGCTGCCCAGCACCAGGCGCCCGTCCACATCGCGACGGATGCTGCTCAGCACCGTGCGGGTGTCCCATGACCCCTGGCCACCCTTGAGGATGCCGGCCTGTTCGGCACCGTGCAGCGGTGTCGAGGCCACCTGATAGTAGTAACCGGCAAAGATGTGGCTTTTGACGTCGGTCCACTCGCCCTCGGTGTAGGCATTGGAGGCGATGATGACCTTTTCGGCCAGCACGCTGCCGCGCTCAGTGGTCACCTGCCAGCCATCGCTGGTGCGGCGCAAGCCATTGACCGGCGAATCGCCATACAGCTCGCCGCCCTTTTTCACCACGTTGAGCGCCAGCCCCGAAACATAAGCCATCGGGTTGACGGTACCGGCACGATGGTCGAGCACGGCGCCGGCAATCCTGTCGGTGCCGCAGGCGTCTTCACAGGTCTTGCCGGTCAGCAACTCGACCGGCGCGCCCCGGCGCTGCCACTGTTCGACACGGCTGCGCAGGTCGTCCAGGCCCTTGGCGTTGTGCGCCATATGCAAGGTCCCGGTGCGGGTGTCCTGGCAGTCGATGGCGTACTTGTCGATGGTCGAGAACACCAGCGACGGCGCCGCCCCAAGCGCGGTGTTGAGGCGCGTGGCCTCGGCACTGCCCAGGGCCTTGTCCAGGTCGTCGGGAGCGACCCAGGTGCCGGCATTGACCAGCCCGACGTTGCGCCCCGAGCCGCCATGACCGACCTGATGCGCCTCGACGATACACACCGACTTGCCGCCTTCAAGCAACTGCAAGGCGGCCGACAGACCGGTAAAGCCGGCGCCGATGATGCAGACGTCGGCGCTGCGCTCGCCTGTCAATGGCGGATGGATCGGGCGCTGTGGGGTCAACCGTTCCCAGAGACACCCTTGACGAAATTGCGCCATGCAAGAACTCCCCGGCGATGGCCAGAATAAAAGACAGGTAGGAGCGCGCTCTGCCCGCGACCGAGTGCGAAGCGCTCGCAGAAATCTCGAAAACGCTGAAAATCTACGACTGCTGCGCAGCCGGTCGCGGGCAGAGCGCGCTCCTACGTCAGGTAGCCTGCCAGCCGATCAATCGAACACAATGCCCTGGGCCAGTGGCAGCTCGCGGGAGTAGTTGACGGTGTTGGTCTGGCGACGCATGTAGCCTTTCCAGGCATCGGAACCGGACTCGCGACCGCCGCCGGTTTCTTTCTCGCCGCCAAAAGCGCCACCGATTTCCGCACCGCTGGTGCCGATGTTGACGTTGGCAATGCCGCAGTCGCTGCCGGCCGAGCTCTGGAAGGCTTCGGCTTCACGCACGTCGGTGGTGAAGATGCACGACGACAGGCCTTGCGGCACTTCGTTGTTCAGGCGCAGGGCTTCTTCGAACTCGTCGTAGGCCAGTACATACAGGATCGGCGCGAAGGTTTCGTGGCGCACCACCTCGCTCTGGCCTGGCATCTCGGCAATGGCCGGGCTGACGTAGTAGCCATTGGGGAACTGCTCGGCCAGTTGCCGCTCGCCGCCGAACACCTGGCCGCCTTCGTCGCGGGCCTTGGTCAGCGCGTCCTGCATGGCATTGAACGCCTGCTTGTCGATCAGCGGGCCGATCAGGTTGCCTTCACGCGGATCACCGATGCGCACCTTGGCGTAGGCGGCTTTGACGCGGGCCACGACTTCGTCCTTGATCGAGCGGTGCACGATCAGGCGGCGCAAGGTGGTGCAGCGCTGGCCGGCGGTGCCGACGGCGCTGAACAGGATGCCGCGTACGGCCAGGTCCAGGTCGGCGCTCGGCGCCAGGATCATGGCGTTGTTGCCGCCCAGCTCCAGGATGCTGCGGCCAAAGCGGGCCGCTACACGCGGACCGACTTCACGGCCCATGCGGGTGCTGCCGGTGGCGCTGACCAGCGGTACACGCGGGTCGTCGACCAGCACTTCGCCGGCTTCGCGGTCGCCGATGATCAGTTGCGCCAGGCCTTCGGGCGCATCGCCGAAGATTTTCAGTGCCTTGTCGAACAGCGCCTGGGAGGCCAGGGCCGTCAACGGGGTCTTTTCCGACGGTTTCCACAGCACGGCGTTACCGGCCACCAGTGCCAGCGCGGTGTTCCAGGCCCAGACGGCCACGGGAAAGTTGAAAGCGCTGATCACGCCGACCACGCCCAGCGGGTGCCAGGTTTCACGCATGTGGTGGCCCGGACGCTCGGAGGCGATGGTCAGGCCGTACAACTGGCGCGACAGGCCGACGGCGAAGTCACAGATGTCGATCATTTCCTGCACTTCGCCCAGGCCTTCCTGAGTGATCTTGCCAGCCTCGATCGACACCAGCTCGCCCAACTCGGCTTTGTGCTCACGCAGCACCTCGCCCAGGATGCGCACCAGCTCGCCACGACGAGGGGCCGGCACACTGCGCCACTTCAGGAAGGCGTCGTGGGCGCGCTGCACACGGGCGGCAACCTGCTCTTTGCTTTCAAGAGTGACGGAAGCGATCTGGCTGCCATCGATGGGAGTGAAGACGGCATGATTGCCGCCTGTGTAGGCACTTTTATCCACGCCCAGACTTTCTAACAATTTGGCAACCACGTTGATTCTCCTGCGTTGACACTGGTTGAAAGCATTGATGTCGGTCAGTATTGATCCACACCCGCCATCGTCACAAACGACGATTTAGAAAAACATGATTCCGTTTTGGAATGTTCTACCTTAGCAGGAACCCACCGATGTCCAAGCGTCTGATGCCCTCCACCACCGCCCTGCAATGTTTTGAGGCAGCGGCCCGGCATCTGAGCTTCACCCGCGCCGCGCAGGAATTGCACCTGACCCAGAGCGCGGTCAGCAAACAGGTCGCGCAGCTCGAAGAAATGCTCTGCCATCCATTGTTCCAGCGCATTCGCCGGCGCCTGCACCTGACCCCGGCCGGCGAGCTGTACATGGCCGAGGTGAACAAGATCCTCATCCAGGTCGACATGTCCAGCCGCTACATCCTGACCTATGGCGGCGAGACCGAAGTCCTGAAGATCGCCACCCAGCCGACTTTTGGCGACCGCTGGCTGGTACCCAACCTCAAGGGTTTCAGCCACCAGCACCCTGGCATCCACCTGGACATCCGCAGCGAGCTGGAACCGTTCGATCTGGTGCGGGCCAAGGCCGACGTGGCGTTCTTTTTCGGCCAGGGCACCTGGCCTGGCGCCACCTGCATCGAGCTGTTCAAGGAGCAGGTGGTGCCGGTCTGTGCCCCGGACGTCATGGCCCGCCACGCATTCGAAAACGCTGAAGCCCTGACCGGGCACATCCTGCTGCAATGCACCTCGCGCCCCGAGGCCTGGCACGAATGGTTCCTGGAGCAGAACCTGCATTCGCAGAACAGCTACCACGGCCCGCGCTTCGACACCTTCTACATGTGCATCCGCGCCGCACAGGCCGGCTGCGGCATTGCCCTGGTGCCGCGCTACCTGGTCAACGAAGAGCTGGCCGAGGGCAAGCTGGTCATTGCCTGGAATCATCCATTGCCAAGCGACGGCTCACATTTTCTGGCACACGCCGAGCATGCCGCCCAAGTGCCCAAGGTCAAGGCGTTCGTGGACTGGATCCGGCACAAGGTCAGCGCCGGTACGCCATGAGGCGCACGTCGGCGACTTCCCGAATTATTGGAATGACACAGCGATTTTATTTCGTTTGCGGGGCCGGCCGGTTGTTCGCTTAGATAGAGAAAACGTCCAACAGCCAGGATGAACCATGTCTTCGCACGCCGGCCTGCCGCATGCCCCCGCTTCACGTTCTACCCACACCGCGTTCACGAGGTTCATGCCATGAGCCGCGAGAACATCAGCCAATCGATCTCGACGGTGCATCCGCTGACCCTGTCCCATGGCCGCAACGCCGAAGTCTGGGACACCGCCGGCAAGCGCTACATCGACTTCATGGGGGGCATTGGCGTGCTGAACCTGGGCCATTGCAACCCGCAGGTGGTCAAGGCCATCCAGGACCAGGCCGGCAAGCTCACTCATTACGCCTTCAACGCCGTGCCGCACGATCCGTACATACAGTTCATGGACCGGCTGGAGGCGTTCATGCCGGTGAGCTACCCGCTCAGCGGCATGCTCACCAACAGTGGCGCGGAAGCGGCCGAAAATGCACTGAAAATCGTGCGTGGCGTCACTGGCCGCACGGGCGTGATCGCCTTCGACGGCGGCTTTCATGGTCGCACCCTGGCCACCCTGAACCTCAATGGCAAGGTCGCGCCGTATAAACAGCGCGTCGGTGTGCTGCCCGGCCCGGTATTTCATGTGCCCTACCCGAGCCCGGACACCGGCATCAGCTCTGAACAGGCACTCAAGGCCATCGACCGCTTGTTCAGTGTCGAGATCGATGTCAATGAAATCGGTTGTTTCATCATCGAGCCGGTGCAAGGCGAAGGCGGCTTTCTGGCGCTGGATCCGACGTTCGCCGTGGCCTTGCGCGCCTTGTGCGATGCCCACGGCATCTTGCTGATCGCCGATGAAATCCAGTCCGGCTTCGGCCGCACCGGCCAGCGTTTCGCCTTTTCCCGGCTGGGCATCGAGCCGGACCTGATCCTGCTGGGCAAGAGCATCGCCGGCGGCATTCCACTGGGTGCGGTGGTCGGACGTCGCGCCTTGCTCGACACCCTGCCCAAGGGCGGGCTGGGCGGCACGTATTCCGGCAACCCGATTGCCTGCGCGGCAGGCCTGGCCTCGCTGGCACAGATGACCGACGAAAACCTGGCCTTGTGGGGCCCGCGCCAGGAAAAGGCTATCGTCAATCGCTACCACACCTGGCAGGAAACCGGGCTTTCGCCTTATCTGGGACGCCTGACTGGTGTGGGTTGCATGCGTGGCATCGAACTGGTGACGCCCGAAGGCGCACCAGGCACCGCACAACTGGCGCAATTGCTGGGTGCCGCCCGCCAGTCCGGTCTGTTGCTGATGCCCAGCGGCAAGGCGCGGCACATCATCCGCCTGCTGCCACCGCTGACCACGGAGCTGGCGATTCTTGAAGAGGGCCTGGCCATCTTCGAACGCTGCCTGGCCGAGCTGAACTGACAAGCCCCTGTTGACTGCCCCGAATCTGTGCGGAGAAACACCCTGATGAGCACTGCAAACTTCGCTGACCGTGACCTGATTCGCGCCAGCTTTTCGCGCGCCATGTCGCACATGTACCAACAGGAAGTGCCACTGTACGGCACCTTGATGGAACTGGTGGCCGAGACCAACGACGGCGTATTCAAACACCAGCCCCAGCTCCTGGACAGCCTGAAGAAAACCGGCGAAATCGAGCGCCTGGACATGGAGCGTCACGGCGCCATTCGTGTCGGTACCGCACAGGAGCTGGCGACCCTGGCGCGCCTGTTTGCGGTCATGGGCATGCAGCCGGTGGGCTATTACGACCTGACCCCGGCCGGTGTACCGGTGCACTCCACCGCCTTTCGCGCCGTGCATGAAGACGCGCTGCAGGTCAGCCCGTTCCGGGTCTTTACCTCGCTGCTGCGCCTGGAGCTGATCGATAACGCCGAGTTGCGCGGCTTTGCCGCCGACGTCCTGGCCAAGCGCTCGATCTTTACCCCGCGCGTGCTGGAACTGATCGCCCAGGATGAGCGCGATGGCGGCCTGAGCGAGACCGAGGCGGCCGAGTTCGTCGAGCAGGCGCTGGAAACCTTTCGCTGGCACAACACCTCGACGGTGTCATTGCGCGAATACCAGCAGTTGCTGGCCCAGCACCGGCTGATCGCCGATGTGGTGGCGTTTCGTGGCCCGCACATCAATCACCTGACGCCGCGCACCCTGGACATCGACACCGTGCAGAGCGGCATGCCGCTCAAGGGCATCACGCCCAAGGCCGTGGTCGAGGGCCCACCGCGTCGCCAGCACCCGATCCTGTTGCGCCAGACCAGCTTCAAGGCGCTGGAAGAGCCGATCACCTTTGTCGGCCAGGGCCTCAATGAGTCAGGCAGCCATTCGGCACGCTTCGGCGAGATCGAACAACGCGGGGCCGCGCTGACCCCCAAGGGTCGTGCGCTGTACGACCAGTTGCTCAATGCGGCGCGGGACGAACTGGGAGAATTTCCCAATGAGGCCAATGCCGTGCGTTACGCGCAGTTGCTGGAGAAGACCTTCAAGGATTTCCCCGACGACTTGCACGCCATGCGCGCACAGGGCCTGGCCTACTTCCGCTTCTTCGCGACCGACAGAGGCATCGCCGCGCGCGGCAACGACCTGCCGCGCAAGGATCTGGAAGCGTTGATCGACGCCGGCCATATCGATTTTGCGCCACTGGTGTACGAGGATTTTCTGCCGGTCAGTGCGGCGGGCATTTTCCAGTCCAACCTGGGCGACGATTCGCAGGCGCACTACTCGGCCAGCTCCAACCAGCAGCAGTTCCAGCTCGACCTGGGACGCGAAACCATCAATGAGTTGAAGCTGTACGCCGACACCCAGCGTCGCTCGTTGCTGGAATGCTCGACGCAACTGCGGGTGCCGCCGCTGGCATAAACCGCTTCAGCCACGACTGGCTCAAACACCCTGCTGCGCCGTTCCCGCTTTCCCGGCTAAAACGGTTCGCCGCCCGGCCGGTCCAGCAGGAATGGCGCCAACATCAGGTTGCGCCGTTCCCGGCCAGCGCCGGTCCGGCACTGGCTTCACTCACCAGCCAGTCATGCACCGCACGGCGGGCCGGGGTGTTCAGGGCGCCTTCGCGATAGACCAGCACATACTTCTTGCGCGCCTTGATTGGCTGGCCGAACGGCACGATCAGCGAGCCTTGCACCAGCTCGTCGGTGATCAGGGTCTTGCGCGCAATCGCCACACCCATGCCCATGCGCGCCGCCTCGATGGTCAGGTGGTTGCGGTTGAAGGTGTGCCCGCGCCGCACATCCACGCCGGCGGCCCCGATGGCGGCCAGGTAGAACTCCCACTCGGCATATTCATAACTGCCACGCCAGGCGGTGATGTCGTGCAGCAACGGGTAATGCACCAGTTGCCCAGGTCCGTCCAGCGGTGGGCGGCCTTCGAGCAAGCCTGGCGAGCAGACCGGAAACAGCTCCTCCTCCAGCAACGGCGTGGTCAGAAGCCCAGGATAGCTGCCGTCATTAAGATCGATGGCCAGGTCGAAATCGTCGTCGCGCAACGAGCCACTGCTGTCTTCGGCAATGATGCGCAGCTGGATATCGGGAAAGGCTTGCTGCAAGCGCGGCAGGCGCGGCATCAGCCATTTATGCAGGAACGAGGGAATCGAGCGCAGCTTGAACACGCCGCCAATACGCCCCGAATACAGCAGCCGCAACTCATCGCTGATGCGGCTTTGCACCTCGTTGGCCACCAGCGCCAGCCGCTGGCCTTCGGCAGTCAATTCCAGCCCGCGCCCGACCCGGTGAAACAGGGCAAAGCCCAGGCGCTCTTCGAGCTGGCGCATCTGCTGGCTGATCGCCCCCGGCGTGACGTGCAGTTCATCAGCGCAGCGGGTAAACGACAGGTGCCGCGCCGCACAGGCAAAGACCTGCAGCCACGCGTGCATCTGGGCATTGAAGATTCGGCTCATTGAGGAGTTCTGCTAATACGTTGCATAGGAACAATCGTTTGTCGTTTCAAGGTGCCCAGCCAAAGATAAGCCCCATTACAGATGAGGTCATTGTGCCTCAGGCTACTTATCCCAAGGGTGCAACAAATGGCTATCAGCGTCTTCGACATGTTCAAAATCGGCATCGGGCCTTCCAGCTCGCACACGGTAGGTCCGATGCGTGCCGGAGCGTTGTTTGTCACCGATCTGCGCAGCCAGGGTCTGCTCGACAGCGTGGCGCGGATGGAGGTGCGATTGTACGGTTCTCTGTCGGCCACCGGCATCGGCCATGCCACCGATCGCGCCACGGTCATGGGCCTGATGGGCGAATGGCCCGATCAGGTCGACCCCAGTGCCGTCAATCAGCGGATCGAAGCACTGCTGCAGGACAACCGGCTGATGCTGGGTGGCGAACGTGCGGTCGAGTTCATCTGGCAACGCGACATGCGCCTGCTTGACGAAAGCCTGCCCTTTCACCCCAACGGCATGACCCTGTGCGCCTATGGCCAGAGCGGCGAACTGTACGAGCAGACCTACTATTCAATTGGTGGCGGTTTTGTCATCGACGCCCAACAGGCGGCCAGCGGCACACTCGATGGCGACAGCACCGTGCTGCCCTATGACTTTTCCAGCGGCAAGGAACTGCTGGCGTTGTGCAAGAAGCACAACATGAGCATCTCGACGCTGATGCTGGAGAACGAAAAGGTCTGGCGCAGCGAAGCGCAAATCCGTGAAAAGCTCATGACAATCTGGGCGGCCATGCAGGCGTGCGTCAACAAGGGCCTGAACGAACAGGGCATCCTGCCCGGCGGGCTGAATGTGCGCCGCCGTGCCTATCGCCTGCATCAGAACCTGCTGAACCTGGATAATCCCAACGTCATCGGCTCGACCATGAGCGCCATGGAATGGGTCAACCTGTTCGCCCTGGCGGTCAATGAAGAGAACGCCGCCGGCGGGCGCATGGTCACGGCACCCACCAACGGCGCCGCCGGCATCGTGCCCGCCGTGCTGCACTACTTCATGAAATTCAATCCGGCGGCCAACGAAGACGACGTGGTGAGGTTTTTCCTCAGTGCCTCGGCGGTCGGCATCCTGTGCAAGAAGAATGCATCGATCTCCGGCGCTGAAGTCGGCTGCCAGGGCGAGGTGGGCTCGGCCTGCGCCATGGCCGCGGCCGGTATTGCCGAAATTCTCGGTGCAACGCCCTCACAGGTCGAGAACGCCGCCGAAATCGGCCTGGAGCACAACCTGGGCCTGACCTGTGATCCGGTGGGCGGCCTGGTGCAGGTGCCGTGCATCGAGCGCAATGCCATCGCCGCCGTCAAGGCCATCAACGCCGCACAGATGGCCCTGCGCGGCGATGGTGAGCACTTCATCTCCCTTGACCAGGCCATCCGCACCATGCGCGACACCGGTGCCGACATGCACGACAAGTACAAGGAAACCTCACGCGGCGGCCTGGCGGTCAGCCTCGTGGAGTGTTGAGCGACTGCTTGTCAGCATTACGCCCGGCAGGCTTTTGCCGGGCACGCACCTGATCGTCTTCTTCGGTCGCCTGTTCGGCGCTCTGCTGCGCGATCATGCTCAGCTTCTGGTCGGCAGACTTTTCCTCCTCCAGCGTTTTAACCAGGAGCTTGGCGGCATCCTTGATGCCAAGCTGGTGGGCCATGGCGATCAAGGTGCCATAGCTGGCGATTTCATAGTGCTCGACCTTCTGGCAGGCGCCGATCAGACCGGCATCCAGGACATGGCCTGGCTCGAGCTCTTCGATCAACTCCCTGGCCTCCTCGATCAAGCCTTCCATGGCAATGCACTTGATGCGCCTGAGCCTGAAATTGGAAGCCTCGACCAGTTGATCGATTCGCTCGATCTGGCCCTGGGTTTCGTCCAGATGAGACCTGAAAGCCTCCTGCAGCGCTTCATTGGTGGCAGCACGAGCCAGCTTCGGCAAGGCCTTGGTGAGTTGTTTTTCGGCACTGTAAACGTCAGACAGCTCATGGATAAACAGATCGTCCAGCGTCTTTCTACTTGCTGTTTTGCTCATCGCGGGTTTCATCCCTTCAGATTGACGGCGTGAGTTTGACGGCACGGGAAGCGCACGGCGCCTCCCTCGCAGAGTCGACCGGGCGCAGCTCGACCCTGTTCAGCGCAGCCGACGAACAGTCGATGCAGGTCGCATTGAGGCATAGACCATGGAGGCGTGAAGCAGGCAGGCAAGGCGACACGCGAGGTGTCTGGAAGGGAGGATCGGCACATGACCAACGCAGGCGGTCAATGTGTCCCCTGCAGGAATCGAACCTGCATCTAGCCCTTAGGAGGGGCTCGTTCTATCCGTTGAACTAAGAGGACGCAACATCAACTGAAATGACCTGGAGGCTTGGCCCCAGGTGCTGGGCATTTTACGCAAAAACAAGGATTTAGCAAAAACTTCGTGCCCTTGCGCTGAACCCCGTGCAGACAGGCGGCATTCGGGCCGATTACCTCGCCATCCAGCCTGTGAGGCGGTGCTGACAGAATTTTGAGGAGACGGTTCCGTGGCGCGGTCGTGCAATTTGCAACGCTTCAAATGGCCACCATTGCAAAACGCAAGGAAAGGCCGCCGCAATAAAAGCCTAAGCAATTGATTTATAAGGATTTTTTACCAAGCCAAAAGTGGCATGCACGCTGCATTATCCCTTGTAAGCGAGCAGACTTCTTTTTCAACCTTGGCGCAGGTAAACAAAATGAACATGATCCTCACCGCGTTGAACGCAACAGCCCTGGTGGCACTGGTGACCTTTCATTTTCAAGGCACTGCCAGCCAGGACAATCAGGTGAGTGCTCATGCCTATGTCCAGCCTACCCTGCGCCAGACACCTCAACTGGCGATCATGGCTGACAAAGGTGCCAACCCGGCTATGCTGACCAATGACTCGCAACAGATGCCCCAGACAACAGGCAGTGCGCAACAGCGCTGGGTCTTCTGAACGCGTCTGGCAGAACCCACTACCTGAGAGAGCCGCCATGTCGAAATCCGCACTGTCGTTCCTGATCCTGACCCTGATGGCCCTGGCCATGGATCTGCTGCTGCCAGAGCAGGCAGCGGTCTTGAATACTGCAGCCAAGGTCACCGCCGGGGTATGCGCCAGCCTGTTCTTCGGTGCACTGATCGTCGGTCGTCGCTTCAAGTTCGATCCGGTATTGCGCTGAAACCGCGCTGAAGTCGTCACACCGCGTGTTCTGATCTCCCCGCCTCGCCCAGAGTTCCAGAAACTCCTCACGCTGATGGTCGTACTGGTCTTTCGCTGTGACCAGACATCGGCGGCACGATGTACCCGCCCTCCTTGTGTTTTTTCCCTTTTCAAAGGCTTTCTGTCAGACCACCTGACGGCGATGGCTCGTTTGTCGGACCGGGTTCGTATTCGCCTGCAGAACCATCTACGCTCTGAATACAGATAGCCATGATGGCAAAAAGCAGTCAGACGTTTGCAACACCGACAGCCGGGCGACAGCTTTACGCTATGCAAAGCCATTCGCAATTCTGATAATTGGTGCTGGCCAAACGCCTTTATCTGAGTCAATATTTGTCACAGATTTGACGCCAAGTAATCGACGTAATGGGGCATGATGCTGACCCCCCGATAGCGCGGTTGAACATTTGACCAAAAGGACTGTCATACCCGGACAAGCTTGCGGCCATTTGCTAGAACCGCTTCCCCTGAACTAACCGGTTAAATATATGAGCCCTATGAAACAGGCTACTTATTCCAGCCGTACGGCTGACAAGTTCGTCGTCCGTCTACCCGATGGCATGCGTAATCGTGTGCAAGAGGTGGCCAAGAATCATCACCGCAGCATGAACTCGGAAATCATTGCTCGCCTCGAGCAGAGTCTGATCCAGGAAGGTGTACTTGGCGATGAGCCAAGCGTGCGCCTTGATAGCCCTGAGCTGACCCTGAACGAACGCGAACTGCTTCAGCGTTTCCGACAACTTTCACATCGGCAACAGACTGCACTGGTATCGCTGATTGCACACGATACCGAACTTGCGAACGAAGAGTCGTAAGTGATGTGCACGCTGTCAAAGCCAGCCCACTGCTGGCTTTTTTAAAGGTTATAAAACGCCCAGTTAGTTGTAGGACGTTTCTTCAGGCCACAAAAAAACCGCTTTTAAAGCGGTTTTTTTGTGCGCGCCATTTAACCAACTAAAGCAGAAAGACCGTTGCCAGTCCCAGGAAGATAAAGAACCCGCCGCTGTCGGTCATGGCCGTGATCATCACGCTGGCACCCATCGCCGGGTCGCGCCCGAAGCGCACCAGGGTCATGGGAATGGTCACGCCCATGAAGGCTGCCAGCAACAGGTTGAGGGTCATGGCGGCGGTCATCACCACGCCCAGCGACCAGCTGTCATAAAGCAGGAAGGCCACGATCCCGATCACACCGCCCCAGACCAGGCCATTGACCAGTCCAACCGCCAGCTCCTTGCGCAGCAGACGCGCGGTGTTGCCTGTGCTGACCTGGTCGAGCGCCATGGCGCGCACGATCATGGTAATGGTCTGGTTACCGGAGTTACCCCCGATACCCGCCACGATCGGCATCAGCGCTGCCAGCGCCACCAGCTTCTCGATGGAGCCCTCGAACAGGCCGATGACCCGCGACGCCAAAAAGGCGGTGATCAGGTTGACGGCCAGCCACGCCCAGCGGTTGCGCAATGAACGCCAGACCGAGGCGAAGATGTCTTCATCCTCACGCAGACCGGCCATGCTGCGCACTTCGCTTTCGCTCTCTTCACGAATCAGGTCGACCATTTCGTCAATGGTCAGACGGCCGATCAGCTTGCCGTTCTTGTCCACCACCGGCGAGGAAATCAGGTCATAACGCTCGAACGCCTGGGCCGCCTCGTAGGCGTCACCTTCAGGGTGGAAGCTGACCGGGTCATTGGCCATCACATCGGCAACCTGCCGCTCAGGGTCGTTGACCAGCAGACGCTTGATCGGCAGCACGCCCTTGAGCACACCGTCGTTGTCGACCACGAACAGTTTGTCGGTGTGGCTGGGCAGCTCCTTTAGACGGCGCAGGTAGCGCAACACCACTTCCAGGCTGACATCCTCGCGGATAGTCACCATCTGGAAGTCCATCAGCGCACCGACCTGATCCTCGTCATAGGACAGCGCCGAACGCACACGCTCGCGTTGCTGGGCATCCAGCGTTTCCATCAGCTCGTGGACAACGTCACGCGGCAGCTCGGCGGCCAGGTCCGCCAGCTCGTCGGCGTCCATGTCACGGGCCGCGGCCAGCAACTCATGATCGTCCATGTCGGCGATCAGGGTCTCGCGCACCGCATCAGAGACTTCAAGCAGAATGTCGCCGTCGCGCTCGGCCTTCACCAGCTGCCAGACCGTCAGGCGATCTTCCAGCGGCAAGGCTTCAAGGATATAAGCGACGTCGGCGGAGTGCAGATCATCAAGCTTGCGTTGCAGCTCGACCAGATTCTGCCGGTGCACCAGGTTTTCGACACGGTCCTGATGCTGGCTTTCCTGACGATGGGTCAGGTCTTCGACAAGACGCTGGCGGTGCAGCAGGTCGATGACTTGCGCCAGACGATCCTGCAGGCTTGCCTGCGTTTTTTTTACTTCTCTTTCGGTCATAGGCGAACTCCACTCCCAGCAGCGGAGCACGCCGGGAGATCAATCAGGTGAGACTTGATTGGTGAAATGGGGTGTCAAGTAACTACTGGGTAAGTCCATGGAGGCATTCCATAAGCCCCGGCGGGGCTGACGGGCGCAATGATACACCGCTTTAGCCGGATAGCATGTGAGAAAATTCGGGCAAGAACAGATGCTTGCAGCACAAACCTAACAACCGTGCGAGTCAGTATTACTACGACGTCACATCCTGCGAAGAAAACACGCTCGCCGCGGCAATCGAGTCGCACTAGGCTGTGGCGCACCCGTCATGGAGGACTCGACGATGCTCACTCTGACCACCCGCACCCTGATAGGTGCCCTGCTCTGCCTGCCGCTTGCCGGGCAGGCCAATAGCAACGTCCAACGCTGCGAGGATGCCAGTGGCACCATTACCTACACCTCGCTGGGCTGCCAGGGCCAACAGCAAGGCCAGCAGGTCAATGCCTACAATGCGCCGCCAGGCAGCCGGCAGCACCTGCTGCCCCCGGGTAAAACCGACAGGCGCACCCAGCCTCGCGAACTGGTGGTGGTTGGCCAGCGCGAAGATGGTTGCGGCAACCGCCTGAGCCCTGAACAGCGGCGCAGTGCGATCATCAACCAGCGCACCCCGGCCGGGATGACCCGGCGCGACGTCGAAAGCCTGCTCGGGCGCCCCGACAGGATCTCCCAGCGCAACGGCGAAATGCGCTACCACTACGCACTCAAAGGCGGACGCAGTCACCAGGTCATGTTTGACGAAGAGGGCTGCGTAAAAGGTAAGCGCTGACAAAACAAAAAGCCCGTATCTTTCGATACGGGCTTTTTGATGTTTGGTGCACTCGACAGGATTCGAACCTGTGACCGCTCGGTTCGTAGCCGAGTACTCTATCCAGCTGAGCTACGAGTGCATTTGTTGGTGCGCATTATAGGTCATGAAATTATTCTGTAAAGCGATTTTTTAAAATAAATTCAACGACTTACGACACGGGAAAAACAATCGGCCGCAGCAGAAACACACAGGCCTTAAAAGCAGAAAGCCCATACCTTTCGGTATGGGCTTTCTGGTGTTTGGTGCACTCGACAGGATTCGAACCTGTGACCGCTCGGTTCGTAGCCGAGTACTCTATCCAGCTGAGCTACGAGTGCAGGTATGTTTTTAGACCAGACCATCTCTGGCTGAAGCAGGTTACTTGCCAGAACATGAACACCAGGTTCAGCTCTTGCAGACAACCTTTAAATGGTGCACTCGACAGGATTCGAACCTGTGACCGCTCGGTTCGTAGCCGAGTACTCTATCCAGCTGAGCTACGAGTGCATATTCAGTGTTGCGCATTTTAGGTCGTCGAATCGTTTTGTAAAGCGCTTTTTCCATCACCCCGAGTAGAAGGTTTCAAGTAAAGCCAGACTCGACGCACTACACAAATAATGGCGGAGAACGGGGGATTCGAACCCCCGACACCCTTTTGAGGTGTACTCCCTTAGCAGGGGAGCGCCTTCGGCCACTCGGCCAGCTCTCCGCAACACGGGGCGTATAATAACCACGCTTATCCCGCTTTGCAAACAAAAAATTCAAATAAATTAATGGCTTGGTTCCTGGTCCTTCTCTTTCTTGATTCGCAGGTAGATTTCTTCACGATGAACCGCGACTTCCTTGGGCGCATTGACACCAATGCGCACCTGGTTACCCTTGACGCCGAGCACTGTCACCGTGATCTCACCATCACCAATGATCAGGCTTTCTGCGCACCGTCGAGTCAGAATCAGCATACTTTTCTCCTCACGCAATACATTCAGGAACAACAGTCTGCACTAGCACCCGGCAACGGCTGGCGACAAGAAAGCCACGAGCCAAGCCTGAGTATTGACCAACGCACCGAAAAGAACAGCCCGCATACACCATTCAGAAAGCACAAGGCGCGGACATGCCGCGCCTTGTGCCAATGGCAGGTCACTCGCCCTGACGAGGGGCATCCAGCTCGAAGGCTGTGTGCAGCGCACGTACGGCCAGTTCGAGGTACTTCTCTTCGATCACGACCGACACCTTGATTTCGGACGTGGAGATCATCTGGATGTTGATGCTCTCCTTGGCCAGCGCTTCGAACATGCGACTGGCAACACCGGCGTGCGAACGCATGCCGACGCCGACGATCGACACCTTGGCGATCTTGGTATCGCCGGAAACTTCACGGGCGCTGATTTCACGCGCGGTGTTCTCCAGAATCTGCAAGGCCGCCTGGTAGTCGTTGCGGTGCACGGTAAAGGTGAAGTCGGTGGTGTTATCGTGCGAAACATTTTGCACGATCATGTCGACCTCGACATTCGCGGCGCTGACCGGGCCCAGGATCTTGAAGGCCACGCCCGGGGTGTCTGGCACGCCACGGATCGTCAGCTTGGCTTCATCGCGATTGAAAGCGATGCCGGAAATGATCGGCTGTTCCATGGATTCCTCTTCATCAATGGTAATGAGGGTGCCCGGACCCTCCTTGAAGCTGTGCAGGACGCGCAGCGGGACATTGTATTTGCCGGCAAACTCGACGGAACGGATCTGCAACACCTTGGACCCGAGGCTGGCCATTTCCAGCATCTCTTCGAAGGTGATCTTCTCCAGCCGCCGAGCCTGCGCCACGACCCGCGGGTCCGTGGTGTAGACGCCATCGACATCGGTATAGATCTGGCACTCGCTGGCCTTCAAGGCCGCCGCCAGCGCCACGCCAGTGGTGTCCGAGCCGCCACGACCGAGAGTGGTGATATTGCCGCTCTCGTCAACGCCCTGGAAGCCTGCAACCACCACCACGCGACCCGCCTTGAGGTCGGCGCGAATCTTCTGGTCGTCGATGTCCAGGATGCGCGCCTTGGTGTGCGCGCTGTCAGTCAGAATGCGCACCTGGTTGCCGGTGTAGGACACCGCCGGCACACCGCGCTTGATCAGGGCCATGGCCAGCAGACCAATGGTCACCTGTTCGCCGGTGGACACGATCACGTCCAGCTCGCGCGGGACCGGCTGATCGGTGATCTGCCGGGCCAGGTCGATCAGCCGATTGGTTTCGCCGCTCATGGCCGACAGCACGACCACCAGGTCGTCACCGGCCTCGCGGAACTTCTTGATTTTCTCCGCCACCTGTTCGATCCGTTCGACAGTGCCGACGGAGGTGCCGCCAAATTTCTGTACGATCAAAGCCATCTCAATGCCGCCTCAGAGCCCTTAAAAAGGCACCCGTTAACATTCAATCCAGGTCCGGCCTGCCGGTTGTCCGGCAGGCCGGTACACCGGGTCAGATACCCTGTTCCACGAAAGGCACGGTCAATGCGAGCGCCGCATCCAGCGCCGTCGCATCGACGCCGCCGCCCTGGGCCATGTCAGGGCGACCGCCGCCCTTGCCACCGACCGCCGCGGCCGCCTGCTTCATCAGATCACCGGCCTTGAGTTGGCCGGTCAGGTCCTTGGTCACGCCTGCAACCAGTACGACCTTGCCGTCCTGCACCCCGCCGAGCAGGATCACTGCGCGGCCAAGCTTGTTCTTCAACTGATCGACCAGCGCCAGCAGCGCCTTGCCATCCTGACCGTCCAGGCGGGCAGTCAGGACCTTCACACCCTTGACGTCCACTGCGGTCGACGACAGATCGTCGCCGGCGGCGCTGGCCGCCTTGGCCTGCAGTTGTTCCAGTTGCTTTTCCAGCTGGCGGTTGCGCTCCAGCACCGCCGACAGCTTGTCCAGCAGGTTGTCGCGATTGCCCTTGACCAGGGTCGCCGCTTCCTTGAGTTGTTCTTCGGCCGAGTTCAGCCAGGCCAGTGCCGCGGCACCGGTGATCGCTTCGATACGACGCACACCGGCGGCCACGCCACTTTCACTGACAATCTTGAACAGGGCAATATCGCCGGTGCGATTGGCGTGGATACCGCCGCACAGCTCGACGGAGAACGCTCCACCCATGCTCAATACCCGCACGGTGTCGCCATACTTCTCGCCGAACAGTGCCATGGCGCCCCGGGCCTTGGCGGTTTCGATATCGGTTTCTTCGGTCAGCACTTCAGTGTTCTTGCGCACTTCGGCGTTGACGATGTCTTCGAGCTGGCGCAACTGCTCAGGCTTGATCGCCTCGAAATGGCTGAAGTCGAAACGCAGGCGCTGGCTGTCGACCAGCGAGCCTTTCTGCTGCACGTGCTCACCGAGCACGCGGCGCAGGGCTTCGTGCAACAAGTGAGTGGCCGAGTGGTTCAGAGACGTGGCCTGACGCACTTCGGCAGTCACCTGGGTCTGCAGGCGGTCGCCCACTTTCAGGCTGCCAGCGGCCACGACGCCGTGGTGCAGGAACGCACCACCGGTCTTGGTGGTGTCGCGCACATCAAAGCGCACATCGCCCGCCTGCAGGTAGCCGCTGTCGCCGATCTGGCCGCCGGACTCGGCATAGAACGGCGTGGTGTCGAGAATGACCACCCCCTCCTCGCCTTCATTGAGCTGCGCGACCGCCTGGCCGTCCTTGTAGAGCGCAACCACACCGGCTTCGCCGCTGGTCGCTGCATAGCCGGTGAACACGGTCGGTACATCGACCTTGACCAGGCTGTTGTAGTCCATGCCGAACGAGCTGGCCGAACGCGCACGCACACGCTGGGCTTCCATCTCACGCTCGAAGCCGGCCTCGTCCAGGGTCAGCTCGCGCTCGCGAGCGATGTCGCCGGTCAGGTCCATCGGAAAACCGTAGGTGTCGTAGAGCTTGAACACCACTTCACCCGGTACCACGGTGCCCTTGAGCTCGGCCAGGTCCTGCTCGAGGATTTTCAGGCCCTGCTCCAGGGTCTTGGCGAACTGTTCTTCCTCGGCCTGCAACACCCGCTCGATGTGCGCCTGCTGCTGCACCAGCTCCGGATAGGCGTGGCCCATCTCGGCCACCAGCGCGGCGACGATCTTGTGGAAAAAGCTGCCCTTGGCGCCCAGCTTGTTGCCGTGACGGCAGGCACGACGAATGATGCGACGCAGCACGTAGCCGCGACCTTCATTGGACGGCAGCACGCCGTCGGCGATCAGGAAGCCGCACGAGCGGATGTGGTCGGCCACGACCTTGAGCGATGCCTGGGCATCGTTGCTGCAACCGATGGCCTGGGCCGAGCCGGCCAGCAGGTTCTGGAACAGGTCGATCTCGTAGTTGGAATGCACATGTTGCATGACCGCACTGACCCGCTCCAGGCCCATGCCGGTGTCGACCGACGGCGCTGGCAACGGATGCAACACGCCATCGGCAGTGCGATTGAACTGCATGAAGACGTTGTTCCAGATCTCGATGTAGCGGTCGCCGTCTTCTTCGGGCGAACCGGGCGGACCGCCCCAGATGTCGGCGCCATGGTCAAAGAAGATCTCGGTGCACGGGCCGCAGGGACCGGTGTCGCCCATGGTCCAGAAGTTATCCGAAGCATAAGGCGCGCCCTTGTTGTCGCCGATGCGCACCATGCGCTCGGCCGGTACGCCGACTTCCTTGGTCCAGATGTCGTAGGCTTCGTCGTCGGTGGCGTAGACGGTGACCCACAGCTTTTCCTTGGGCAGGTTCAGCCACTTGTCGGAGGTCAGGAACGTCCAGGCGAAGGTGATCGCGTCACGCTTGAAGTAGTCACCGAAGCTGAAGTTGCCCAGCATTTCGAAGAACGTGTGGTGACGGGCGGTGTAGCCGACGTTTTCCAGGTCGTTGTGCTTGCCACCGGCGCGCACGCACTTCTGGCTGGTCACGGCGCGGGTATAGGCCCGCTTTTCCTGGCCCAGGAAGCAGTCCTTGAACTGGTTCATGCCGGCGTTGGTGAACAGCAGGGTCGGGTCGTTGCCCGGGATCAGGGAGCTGGAGGCCACACGGGTGTGGCCTTGCTCTTCGAAGAAGCTCAGGAAGGCTTCACGGATTTCTGCGCTTTTCATTAGGTTCTTCCACGGAAACTGCAGCCAGGCCCGTCCACAACGTCACGCGACGTAACGACGGCAAAGGGCCGCATTATATAGGCGTTGCTGCCCCGGTACAGTGTGTTTATGTGATAGGCACGTTCAATTGGACTGTCGGACGCCTCATGAGCGGGCAAAGCCTGCGAATAGGCCCAGCACCTGCTCGACCTGCGCCGCCGAGACATCCAGGTGCGTCACTAGGCGCAAGCGCGGCGCGGCACTCACGACCACGCCATGCGAAGCGCAATAGGCCTTGAGGGCGGCGGCGCGCTCCCCCATGTGCACATAGACCATGTTGGTCTGCACCGGCTCGACCTCAAGCCCCAGCGCACTCAAGCCCTCGCCCAGCCGCGCCGCATTGGCATGGTCGTCCGCCAGGCGCTGCACCTGGTGATCGAGCGCGTACAACCCTGCCGCCGCCAGCAGCCCGGCCTGGCGCATGCCGCCGCCGACCATCTTGCGCAACCGCGCCGCCTTGGCGATCAGTGCCTGCGAACCGCACAGCACCGAGCCCACCGGCGCGCCCAGGCCCTTGGACAGGCAGATCGAGACCGAGTCGAAATGCCGGGTGATCTCACGGGCTTCGACGCCCAGCTGCACCGCAGCGTTGTACAACCGGGCGCCGTCCAGGTGCAGGGCCAGGCCGTGGGCGCGGGTCAACTGGCGCGCCGCTGCCAGGTAATCGAGTGGCAGCACCTTGCCTTGCATGGTGTTTTCCAGGGCCAGCAGGCGGGTACGGGCAAAGTGGAAATCGTCCGGCTTGATCGCGGCCAGCACCTGCTGCAAATCCAGCGAGCCATCGGCCTGGACTTCCAGCGGCTGCGGCTGGATCGACCCCAGCACCGCCGCGCCACCGCCTTCGTATTTGTAGGTGTGCGCCTGCTGGCCGACGATGTATTCATCACCACGTTCGCAATGGGCCATCAACCCGAGCAGGTTGCTCATAGTGCCGCTGGGTACAAACAGGGCTGCCTCGAACCCCAGCCGTTCGGCCACGACCGCCTGCAAGCGATTGACGGTCGGGTCTTCGCCGTACACGTCATCGCCCAGCGGCGCCTCGGCCATGGCCGCTCGCATGCCGGCCGACGGCTGGGTGACGGTATCGCTGCGCAGATCGATCGTGTTCATGAAAACTCCCGGGTGAAAAAATGGCCATCGTGACGTCGCAGCCATTGCGCCAGCGTCACAGCGGCCGGCACAGAGCTCTGCTGTTATAAGCAAAATGCATGAATACCATACTAAAGTGTCCAAGCATCCTGACTGTAACTGTGATAAAAATCCTGCGCCGACGCCACACCATGGCCGGCAACGTTCTCAGGGCGGGGTGCAAGTCCCCACCGGCGGTAATGACGCACAGCGTCTAGCCCGCGAGCGCTGCAGCCTCATGCCTGCAGGTCAGCAGACCCGGTGCGATCCCGGGGCCGACGGTCATAGTCCGGATGAAGAGAGAACGGGATGCGTGTCACCGCAGGGGCGTCTCGTCGAAAGCCGGCAAGGTTTCGATGCAAGCATGCGCCAGCGGTATCCCCTTCGATCAAAACGCCCTGTTTTATTGATAAACAGGAGTCAGAACACGTGCAACCTACCGCTATTAACAGCAAAAGCCACGCCAACGAACGCATCGCTTTCATCCAGGCCAGCTGGCACAAGGATATTGTCGACCAGAGCCGCAAGGGCTTTCTTGCCGAGATCATCCGTCAAGGCTACAGCGAAAACGACATCGACCTGTTCGAAGTCGGTGGCGCCTTTGAAATTCCCCTGCACGCCAAACTGCTCGCCAACACCGGCCGCTATGCCGGCATCGTCGCCGCCGGCCTGGTGGTGGATGGCGGTATCTATCGTCACGAATTCGTCGCCCAGTCGGTGATCAGCGGCTTGATGCAGGTGCAGCTGGAAACCCAGGTGCCGGTGTTCTCGGTGGTCCTGACCCCGCATCACTTCCATGCCGGTGACGAGCACCAGAAGTTCTTCTTCGATCATTTCGTGCACAAGGGTGAAGAAGCGGCCCGCACCTGCGCCGACACCCTGGCCAAGGTGCGTCAGTTGCATCACCTGGCTGCGCCGCAAAAAGCGGTCGGCTGATCCTGCCCTTGATCGGGGAGGCCACTCCCCGATTGCCTGCCCTCTGCCGTCAACGCTGGCAACCGCCTGTTTTTCTGTCCGCCCTTCCCTTCGCCGGCACAATGCGATCACTCATCGTATCTCCTCGCTCAAGCCTTCTACCCTGCACCTTCCGTTAAAGACTCACACACTTCGACTTTTGGCTCAAATCCTGCAAAAACCACCGGCTTGAAGCGCTTATTCAAGAAGTAATTCTGCTTGTTGCGAAAAAAATTTTTCTAGGGTCATACTATGTCCTACAACAAGACAGGCGCCAGTACGCCTGAGAGATCTTCACGAAAGGCGAGTATTTTCATGGATTTTGAAAGTCGACGCGTCAAACAGATTTCTTCTTCTCCGAGCATGGTCATTTCGATGCGTGCCAAGGCGCTGGCCAGCCAGGGCCGCGACATTGTCGACATGAGCATCGGCGAGCCTGACTTCGACACACCCCCTCATATCATTGCCGCCGCCCATCAGGCGATGCTGGATGGCCATACCCGCTACACCGCGCCGCAAGGCACGCTGGCATTGCGCCAAGCCATCGCCGACAAGTTTCAACGCGAAAACGGCCTGACCTACAGCGTCGACGAAATCACCGTCGGCAATGGCGCCAAGCAGGTCATCTACAACACGTTCGTAGCGACCCTTGAACCGGGTGATGAAGTCATCATTCCGGCGCCGTACTGGGTGTCCTACTCCGATATCGTCACGCTCAATGGCGGCATCGCCCACGTGATCCCCTGCGACATCGACACAGGCTTCAAGCTTACGCCTGAGAGGTTGCAAGGCGCGCTGAACGGCAAGACCCGCTGGCTGATCCTCAATTCGCCCTGCAACCCCAGCGGCGCCATCTACTCGCACGACGAGCTGCAGGCGCTGGGCAAGGTCCTGGAAGCGTTTACGAATGTGCTGATCATGTCCGACGAGATCTACGAGCATGTCGTGCTGGCCGACCAGCCTTTCGTTTCGTTCGCCAACGCCTGCCCGCAGTTGCGCGAGCGCACCCTGTTGATCAATGGCGTGGCCAAGGCCTACGCCATGACCGGCTGGCGGATCGGCTATGGCGCAGGTCCCAGGGCACTGGTCGCGGCCATCAGCAAGATCCAGTCGCAGAGCACCTCGGGCGCCAGCGGCATTTCCCAGGAAGCTTCACGTGCGGCGCTTGAAGGCCCTCAGGACTTCGTCAGCCGTTGTGCAAGGGAATATGCCGAGCGCGGCCGATTGCTGGTCGACGGCCTGAACGCTTGCGACGGCCTGCGGGTGAGCGCACCGGCCGGTGCCTTTTATGCTTTTCCGGAGTGCAGCCGGTTGTTCGGGCGTACCACGCCTGACGGCCAGGTGATTGACGATGACGTCCAGTTGTCTGCCTACCTGCTCGATCAGGCAGGTGTCGCGGTGGTGCCGGGTATAGCGTTTGGCCTGCCGGGGTATTTCCGACTGTCTTTCGCCACCTCTCACGAACACATAACAAAAGCCGTTGGATCCATTCGTGAAGCCCTGGCAGCCCTGCGCTGACAGCCTTCGCCTTTCGCCGCACCCAAAGCTGCCATAACAATGTCGGAGATCCTCATGCCTGGTCACCAGAAAAAGCTGCTTGCCCTCATCGTTACCGCCTGCCTGTCTTGCAGTGCCGCACAGGCCGAAGACCTTACGGGCACCCTGAAAAAGATCAAGGAGTCAGGCACCGTCACCCTTGGGTATCGCGATGCCTCGTTGCCATTTTCCTACCTCAACGATGCGCAGCAACCCATCGGCTACAGCATCGATCTGTGCCAGAAGATCGTCGACCAGATCAAGGTCAAGGTCGGTGAGCCCAACCTCAAGACCGAATACGTCTCGGTGGTGGCCGCCACCCGCACCCCGCTGCTGATCAATGGCACCATCGACATGGAGTGTGGCGTCACCACCAACACCGTCGAACGCCAGAAGCAGATCGGTTTCCTGCTGACCAGCTACGTTGCCAGCGCCAAGTACGCGGTCAAGAAGAATGCCGGCATCAATAGCCTGGCCGACCTGAAAGGCAAGTCGGTGGTTGTGATCACCGGCGGCAGCGGCGAGTGGATCACCAAGAACCTGGACCGTGAAAAAGCCATGGGCCTGAAGCTGCTCAATGCCAAGGACGGGGCCGAAGCGTTCCTGATGCTGGAAACCGGTCGCGCGGCGGCCTACATCAACGACGACGTGCAACTGATGGCCACCATTGCGCAAAGCCGCAGCCCGGATGCCTACACGCTGCTGCCTGAGCCGATGTCGGCAGAACCCTATGCCATCGGCATTCGCAAGAACGACCCGCAGTTCAAGACGTTCGCCGACGACGCGCTGCGCAACCTGTACAGCACAGGCGTGATCGACACCCTGTACCCCAAGTGGTTCTTGCAGCCCATCCCGCCGAAAAACGCCGTGATCAACCTGCCGATGAGCGATGCGCTCAAGCAGCTTATCGCTACGCCTAACGACACAGGCGTCTGATACGGCTTTACCCGCCTGGCAGCAACAGGCACCTGCCGGTGACTGCCAGGCTCACGCCCCCTCTGCTTTTTCAGTCCCACTCAAAACGCTGGTGCCTGCATGGATTACAACTGGAACTGGGGTATTTTCTGGGAGTTTGCCCCCGGAGAAACCTCCTCTTATCTGCAATGGCTGCTCACCGGCACCGGCTGGACCCTGGCAACCACTGTGGTTGCCTTCGGCCTGGCGCTGTTGATCGGCGCACTGGTCGGTACCTTGCGTACCAGCACCGTCCTGCCACTGGTGTGGTTGTGCAATCTGTACACCGAGGTGTTTCGCAACATCCCCTTGCTGGTGCAGATGTTCATTTGCTTCTTCGTCGTCCCTGAGTTACTGCCAGTCAGCCTGGGCGACTACCTCAAGCAAGACCTGCCCTACCCGTCTTTTTTCAGTGCTG
Organism: Pseudomonas viridiflava; assembly: GCF_900589395.1. GTDB lineage: Bacteria > Pseudomonadota > Gammaproteobacteria > Pseudomonadales > Pseudomonadaceae > Aquipseudomonas. Next base: position 72,349 of record NZ_UUIS01000084.1, on the reverse strand, counting down.
TCGCGGCCCTGACCCTGTTCACCTCGGCCAAGCTGTCAGAGCTGTTCAAGGCCGGCATCGAGTCGATTGCCTACGGCCAGCGTGGCGCGGCCCTGGCGCTGGGCCTGCGGCCGCGACAAATGTACATGAACGTGCTGCTGCCCCAAGCCATCCGCGTGGTATTTCCACCGCTTACCTCCGAGGCGCTCAACACCCTGAAGAACTCTTCGGTGGCACTGACCATCGGCCTGATGGAGCTGACCGCACAAGCGCGTAACGTCAGTGAGTATTCGTTCAACACGTTCGAGGCCTTCAGCGCGGCAACCCTGATCTACGTGGTTGTCTCGCTGCTGGTGACTTTCGTCATGGGACGTATCGAACGCTCCCTGACCCTGCGCGGCGCGGTGAGGTAGTCATGTTCGATCTTGATCCAAGCGTTATAGTCCGGGCCTTGCCGGCCCTCTGGAATGGGCTGAAATTCACCCTGTTGCTGACCGCGGTCGCCATGTCGGTGGGCATCGTGGCCGGCACCCTGGTGGCGCTGATGCGCCTGTCGGGCAACCGGTTGCTGCGCGGTTTCGCCCTGGGCTATGTCACCGTCATGCGCAGCATCCCGCTGGTGCTGGTGATTTTCTGGTTCTACTTCCTGATGCCATTGCTGCTGCAAATGGTCTTCAACAGCGAACGCCCTGTGCAGATCGGCCCGGTGGTCACCGCCTTTGTCACCTTCTGCATGTTCGAGACCGCCTATTACAGCGAGATCGTTCGCGGTGGCATCCAGAGCATCAGTGCCGGCCAGCGGCAGGCCGCTGCCGCGCTGGGCCTGCGCCCGGTGCAATCGATGATCTACGTGATCCTGCCCCAGGCCCTGCGGCGCATGCTGCCGTTGCTGCTGACCCAGACCATCATCCTGTTCCAGGACACCTCACTGGTTTACGTGCTCTCCATTGCCGACTTCACCGGCGCCGCGAGCAAGTTCGCCCAGCGTGACGGACGCCTGGTCGAGCTGTACCTGTTCGTGGCCCTGGTGTACCTGGTGATCTGTTATGCGCTGTCGCGTCTGAGCAAGCGCTTGAAAAGAAATACGGAGCTCGCATGATCCAGCTGAAAAACCTGAGCAAATGGTACGGTGACTTCCAGGTGCTGAAAAACTGCACCACCGAACTGACCCGTGGCGAAGTGGTGGTCGTTTGCGGGCCGTCCGGCTCGGGCAAAAGCACCCTGATCAAATGTGTCAACGGCCTGGAGCCGGTGCAGGAAGGCGAGATTTTCATCGACAACCAGCCGGTCACCGGTCGCGGCGTCGACCTGCCGAAGCTGCGCGCACGTGTGGGCATGGTATTTCAGCACTTCGAGCTGTTCCCGCACCTGAGCATCATCGACAACATCAACCTGGCGCAGATCAAGGTCCTGGGGCGTGACCGTGACACCGCCACGCAAAAAGGCATGGCGCTGCTTGAACGGGTGGGCCTGAAAAGCCATGCGCACAAATTCCCGATCCAGCTTTCAGGGGGGCAGCAGCAACGTGTCGCCATTGCCCGCGCCCTGGCCATGGACCCGATCGCCATGCTGTTCGATGAACCGACCTCGGCGCTTGATCCGGAAATGGTCAATGAAGTGCTCGATGTCATGGTCGAACTGGCCCGCGAAGGCATGACCATGATGTGCGTGACCCACGAAATGGGCTTTGCCCGCAAGGTCGCCGACCGCGTAGTGTTCATGGACGGCGGTGAAATCATCGAAGACGTGAAGGCTGAGGAATTCTTCAGTGCCCCGCGCTCGGACCGGGCCCGCAACTTCCTGTCAAAGATCCTCCAGCACTGACCCTGAGCCGGCCCGGGGCGCTACGCCACCGGGCGCGGCCATGGCCTACAGGCTCTCGGCCGCCAGTACGTCCTGGTCCGTGGGCACGATCAGAATCGCGGCCCGCAAGCCGCTGGCCACCCGCGGGTTGGGAAAGATGATTCGCGTGCCCTTGTGCTCGATCACCCAGCGCTTGCCGCCGATGTCCTGGGCCAGCACATAGCCTTTTTGCAGCTCTGAAAAATTCTCGACATCCTCGGGCAGGTGCAGCAGGAAACTCTCGCTGTACTTGATGACTTCCTGCTCGACGCGAAACAGCGGCAGGCCTTGCAGTGAATCATCGGTTTGCGGCTCGCGCCCTTCGAGCATCTGCACCAGGCGCTCGCGCAGGGCCGACAGGTCGACCTGCTGGTTATGACCAAAGGGCCGCGACTTGCCCAGTTCCAGGGTAAAGGACTGGGCATCGAACTGATTACGGGTGTAGGCGCTGAACACCTTCGAGGGCTTGTCTTGCAACAACACGGCACCGATGCCGGCCGCATGCAGGCGCGCCAGACCGGCGCGTGAAGGCTGGTGCCCCTGTAGGCAGGGGCACAGGGCAAACTGCTCGATCTTCGAGCCACGCAGAGCGGTGTGCAGGTCGTAATGCACCCGCTCACGCCCGGGCAGGCTGAAGAAACTGGCCGCCAGTCGCTCCAGCAGGCAGGCGCGCAGGGCCTCCAGGCCACTGCTTTGCTCATGGGCGCCACTGAACAGCCGGTTGATGTCCTGCTCAAGGTAGCGCACCCCGCGGCGTATGGCCTCGGGGTTGCCGAACAGGAAAAGAATACGGGCCCGGGGCTTGAGTTCGCCCCGGGCAATGGCGCGGATCAGCCCGTCGAGCAACTCGATGGGCGCGGTTTCGTTGCCATGGATGCCGGCTGACAGCAACAGGTCCAGGCCACTGTCGTGCCCCTCGGCAGGGCGCACTTCCAGCGCGCCCTGGTCCAGCCAGCGCAGGCGCACGCCGCCGACGGTCAGTTGAGTCTTTTCTGCAGGCTCGCGGCCCGCCAGAGTCAGGTCAAGCAGTTTGCCGAGGGCGAGCATAGGCAGATCCTCAGTGGTTGCAGTCCGGACCGTGGACATGGTCGTCACCGGCGTCAGGGTCAGCCGGTTCCATCTCCAGCTGCAGGCTGACCAGGTTGGTGGCGAGCGGGCGCAGCAGCAGGTTGGCGTATTCTTCGTCGTCTTCTTCGACATCGACCCCGATCAGCAACTGGCCGCGGCCATCCTGCTGGATCCACACTTGCTTGCCTTGCCAGACCACGGCCAGGCGCGTGGACGAAATCTCGGTCTGCTTGCCGTCGGCATCTTCAAGAATCAACTGCAGGGTGTCGCTCATAACGGGGATGCTCCAGGCAAATGAACCTCAGCGCACGATCACGCCGTATCGTCAGTTCTGTTGAAAAGGGTAAACGGAACCCAGTGTAAGGATTTGCGTCAGTTGATCCAATGCCGTGCGGCATTCGAGCAGCAATTGCGGGTCGGCCAGGTCGTGTTCGTGCATGCGGTCGCGGTAATGCCGCGCCACCCAGCCGGCCAACTGTTCATACAGGGCCTCATTCAATATCACGCCCGGATTGACCGCCGCCAGCTCCTGTTCGCTCAGCACCACGCGCAAACGCAGGCAGGCAGGTCCCCCGCCGTTGCGCATGCTTTGCTTGAGATCGAAGGCCTTGACCTCGGTAATCGGTCCGCCCTCGGCCAGCAGGCCCTGCAGGTAGCCCCACACCCGAGGGTTGTCCTGGCACTCCTGAGGCACCACCAGCAGCATCGAACCGTCGCTTCGGGTCAATAACTGGCTGTTGAACAGGTAAGAGCGCACGGCATCGTCGACACTGACGGCGGCGCGCGGCACGACGATAGGCTGCAAGTGCCCGCCGACCCGCTCCAGTTTGCCGTGCAACTCGTCCAGCAGCGCCTGGCTGTGCAAAAAGGCGTCCTGGTGATACAGCAGCACCTGGCCATTGCCCACAGCGATGACATCGTTGTGAAACACACCCTGATCGATCACCGACGGGTTCTGCTGGCCGAACACCACACGCTCATCGCTCAGCCCATGCAAGCGGGCCACGGCCCTGGAAGCTTCCAGGGTCTGGCGCGCCGGGTACTTGTGCGGCGCGGTGTAGCGGGTGTCGAACGCGCTGCGGCCAAAGACGAAGAATTCGACGCCGGGCTGGCCATGGTCGCGGCACAGCCGGGTATGGTTGGCCGCACCCTCATCGCCGAACTGGGTCACATCCGGCAGCGCCGGATGATGGGCGAAATGCCGCGCATCGGCGAACATCGCCTCCAGCAGCCGACTCGTGGTCGGATGCTCCAGGCTGCGGTGGTATTTGCAGTTGAGATTGGCGGCAGTGAAATGCACCCGGCCATCGGCGGTGTCGGCGCCAGGGCTGACAGTGGCGGCGTTGGCCACCCACATGCTCGACGCCGAACAGCTGGCCGCCAGCAATGGCAAGTCCTGGCGCGCGGCCTTCTCGATGACCTGTGCATCGCTGCCGGTAAACCCCAGCCGACGCAGGCTGGCTACATCCGGGCGCTCTTGAGGGGCAATCACACCCTGGGTAAAGCCCAGGTCCATCAGGGCCTTCATTTTCGCCAGGCCCTGCAAGGCAGCTTCACGCGGGTTGGAGCTGAGCTGGCTGTTACTCTGCGAGGCCACGTTGCCGTAGGACAGCCCTCCATAGTTGTGGGTCGGACCCACCAGGCCGTCAAAGTTGACTTCACGGGTTTTCATCAGGCACGGCTCCATGGATCTGTTTTTATCAGGCCGGCACCCCTGGACGTTCAGTCCAGGCGGATGCCCGGCGTCAGGCTGCCGGGCAGGGTCAGGTCCCGGGCCTCCAGCGAAGCCACCGGCCACGCGCAATAATCAGCGGCGTGGTAGGCGCTGGCGCGATGGTTGCCAGAGGCCCCCACACCGCCGAACGGCGCGGTGCTGGCGGCCCCGGTCAACGGTTTGTTCCAGTTGACGATCCCGGCGCGGCTGTGCAGCCAGAACTCGCGGTAGCGCGCTTCACTGTCCGACAGCAGCCCGGCGGCCAGGCCGAACTGCGTGGCATTGGCCTGGGCGATGGCGTCGGCAAAATCACGGTAGCGCACCACCTGCAGCAACGGTCCGAACAACTCCTGGTCAGGGCGCTGCGCCACCTGGGTGACATCAAGGATGCCGGGGCCGAGCAAGGCCGTCCCCGATTGCAGACAGGTCATTTCCAGCAACGCCACCGCGCCCCTGGCCAGCAGCTCACGCTGGGCCTGCAGCAGGCTGGCGGCCGCCTGCAAGGAAATCACCGCGCCCATGAACGGCGCCGGCTGGCTGTCGAACGCCCCGACCTGCAAGGTCTGGCTCACCGCCACCAGACGCTGCAGGAATGCATCGCCCCAGGCGCCTTCGGGCACCAGCAGGCGCCGGGCACAGGTACAGCGCTGGCCGGCCGACACGAAGGCCGACTGGATCACGGCATACACCGCCGCGTCCACATCGCGGACCTGATCGACCAACAGCGGGTTATTGCCGCCCATTTCCAGCGCCAGGATCTTCTGCGGACGCCCGCCGAACTGCCGATGCAGCGCCTGCCCGGTGTGGCTGGAGCCGGTAAAGAACAGCCCGTCTATACCCGCATGCGCGGCCAGCGCCATGCCGGTCTCGCGCCCGCCCTGCAACAGGTTGAGCACGCCGGCCGGCAAGCCGGCCTCGATCCAGCATTGCAGGGTCAGCTCGGCCACGCCGGGGGTCAGTTCGCTGGGCTTGAACAGCACGGTGTTGCCCGCCAGCAATGCCGGCACGATGTGACCATTGGGCAGGTGGCCGGGAAAGTTGTAGGGCCCCAACACCGCCACCACCCCATGCGGCTTGTGCCGCAAGACCGCCTGGGCATCGCCCAGCGGGCCACTCTTTTCGCCGGTGCGTTCGCGGTAGCTCTGCACCGAGATGGCGATCTTGTTGACCATGCTGGTCACTTCGGTGGCCGACTCCCAGAGCGGCTTGCCGGTCTCGGCGCCGATACGATAAGCCAGCTCGTCGGCCCGGGCCTTGAGACGGTCGGCAAAAGCCTCAAGCAGGTCGATACGCGCCTGCAAGGGCCGCAACGCCCAGTCGGCAAAGGCCTGGCGGGCCGCCTGCACGGCCTGGTCGACCTGGCCTGCGCTGGCGGCTTCACCGCACCACACCGCTTGCTGGCTCACCGGGTTGCACGAAGCAAACGCCTGGCCCTGCCCAGGTTGCCAGGTGCCGTCAATGTAGAGCCCGCCCATCAGGCGCTCGCCGCCATGGGCACGGCACGCACATTGTCGCCAGGGCTCATGCGCAAACGCCGGGCGGTGGCCGGGTCGACCACCAGGGTGCCGGCCACTGAACGGGCGCGACCCACGGTGATGCGGCAACCTTCACGCTTGCGGTTGTGGATCAGAAACAGCGGCGCTTCTTCGCCGGCGGTGCCGATGGCCAGCACCAAGGTCTGGCTGTCACGCACGGCGCGGACCTTGCCGGTCTCGCACTCGATGGCAGGCCCGGCATCGAAGATGTCGACATAGCCTTGATAGGTAAAGCCTTCGCTCTTGAGCATGGTCAGTGCCGGTTCTGTCTCGGCATGCACGCGGCCGATGACCTGGCGCGCCGCTTCTGACAGAAAACACGCATACAGCGGGAATTTGGGCATCAGCTCGGCGATGAAGGCCTTGTTGCCCACCCCGGTCAGGTAATCCGCCTGGCTGAATTCCATCTTGAAAAAGTGTCGACCCAGGCTCTCCCAGAAAGGTGAGCGACCCTGCTGATCGGAAATCCCGCGCATTTCGGCGATGAGCTTGGGGCCGAACAATTCGGGAAATTCGGCGATGAACAGCATCCGGGCCTTGGACAGCAGGCGGCCGTTGAGGCCGGTGCGCGAGTCGCCGTGCAGGAACAACGAGCACAACTCTGAATTGCCGGTCAGGTCGTTGGCCAGGAACAGGGTCGGAATCTCGCGATAGATGTTCAATTCCTGCGAGGCATTGACCGTCAGGCCCACGCGGTAGTTGTACCAGGGCTCACGCAGACCAACAGCGCCGGCGATGGCGGAGATACCGATGACCCGCTCCTGATCGTCTTCCAGCACGAACAGGTAATCGGCATCGGCCCGCTCGGCCTCGCCACGAAAGCTTTTTTCGGCCCAGCCGACGCGGTGCGTCAGGCGTTGTTCGTTGGCCGGCAGGGTCGTCAGGCCCGCACCGGTGCTGCGCGCCAGGTCGATCAGCGCGGGCAGGTCAGTGCTGCGTACAGGACGAACGATCATGTTTTCTCCTCAAGGGGCTCTGCGAGCCCCGACAAACGAACCGACCGCTGCCAGTCAGACCGCGACAATGCGCACGCTGGCGCCTTCACCGACACCCAGGGCCTCGGCGGCCTGCGTATTGAGGGTCACCGGACGTCCCGGGGCCCAGTCCAGTTCCAGCAGCACCGCCCGATAATCCTGCAACAGGTCATTGGCGACCAGGTACGGTCGCCCGCCACGCACGACCTCTGCCCCCTGACCGGCCTGGACCTTGACCGGCACCAGGCGGCTCTGGGCAATCGAGCGGATCCCGGAGGTGCGTGCATGCAAGGTCGGGCCGCCATCGAAGATATCGATGTAATGGTCGGTCTCGAAGCCTTCGCGCATCAGGATATCGAAAGTGACTTGCGCGCGCGGATGCACCTGACCCATGGCCTCTTGCGCGTCATCAGACAGCAAAGGCACATAGATAGGGTAATGCGGCATCAGCTCGGCCAGGAAGGTCCGGCTCTTGAGCCCGCACAGGCGCTCGGCGTCGGCGTAGTTGAGGTCGAAGAAGTGCCGGCCGATCGAATCCCAGAACGGCGAATCGCCGTGTTCGTCGCTGTAACCGACGATTTCGGTGACCACCGAGTCGGCAAAGCGCTCGGGATGGCTGGCAATGAACAGCAAGCGGCCACGGGAGTTGAGCTCCGACCAGGCACTGCCGACCAGTTCGGGGATGACATAGAAGCTGGTCAGCAGGCTGTTGCCGGTCAGGTCGTGACACAGCGACAACACGTGGGTCTTGTTGTGAATCTTCAGTTCACGCGAGGCGTGTACGAACGTCTCGTTACGGAAGCTGTAGAACGGCTCGGAATAGCCCGCCGAGGCGACGATGCCCGAGCAGCCGACCAGGCGACCGGTATCGCTGTCTTCAAGGACGAAAAAATAGGTTTCCTCACCGTTGAAGCTGACTTCGGCGGCAAACGAGGATTCCGAGGCAACAATCTTGTCGCCCAGCCGACCGGCATCGTCAGGCAGGGACGTGACACCGATCGGGCTGTCAGCGGCCAGCCGCTGGACCTCGGCCAGGTCAGCCATTTGCGCGGGGCGCATCACCAGCATGGTGTCACTCCTTGGCGTTCAGTAAATGGGATATCAGTGGCAACCGGTGCAATCGTTGTAGGAGCGCGCTCTGCCCGCGACCGAGTGCGCAGCGCTCGTAAAAATCTCGAAAACGCTGAAAATTTACGACTGCTAACGCAGCCGGTCGCGGGCAGAGCGCGCTCCTACGCCCTGTCAGGCCACCAGTTTGGCGATGGCGCGCTCGAAGCGGTCCAGGCCTTCTTCGATGTCGGCGTCCAGGATCACCAGGCTGGGTGCAAAGCGGATCACGTCGGGGCCGGCCTGCAGGATCATCAGGTCTTCGGTCTCGGCGGCGGCAAAAATGTCCTTGGCCCGGCCTTTCCAGGCGTCCGACAGCACCGCGCCGATCAGCAGGCCCAGACCGCGCACCTGACTGAACACACCGTATTGCTGGCCGATGCGCTCCAGGCGCTCGCGGAACAGTTGATGCTTGGCATTGACGCCCTCAAGCACCTGTTCGGTGTTGATGATGTCGATCACCGCCTCGCCTACCGCGCAGGCCAACGGGTTACCACCATAGGTGGTGCCGTGCACGCCGACGGCAAAGTGTTTGGCCAGTGTCTCGGTGGTCAGCATGGCCGCCAGCGGGAAACCACCGCCGATGCTCTTGGCGCTGGACAGGATGTCCGGGGTCACGCCGTAGTGCTGGTAGGCGAACAGTTTGCCGGAGCGGCCCATGCCGCTTTGCACCTCGTCGAAAATCAGCAGTGCGTTGTGCTGGTCACACAGTTCGCGCGCGCCTTGCAGGTAGGCAAGATCGGCCGGCAGCACGCCACCCTCGCCCTGGATCGGCTCCAGCACCACGGCGCAGGTCTTGTCACTGATGGCGGCTTTCAGCGCCTCCAGATCGTTGTACGGCACATGCGAGATGCCAGTGATCTTCGGGCCGAAGCCATCGGAGTACTTGGGCTGGCCACCGACGCTGACGGTAAACAGGGTGCGGCCGTGGAAGCTGTTGAGCGCGGCGATGATTTCGTACTTTTCCGGGCCGTACTTATCGTGTGCCACGCGGCGTGCCAGCTTGAAGGCGGCTTCGTTGGCCTCGGCGCCGGAGTTGCAGAAGAACACGCGCTCGGCAAAAGTGGCTTCGACCAGCTTGTGCGCCAGGCGCAGGGCCGGCTCGTTGGTGAAGACGTTGGAGACGTGCCAAAGACTGTTGGCCTGCACGGTCAGCGCACCGACCAGTGCCGGGTGGCAGTGACCCAGGACATTCACCGCAATGCCGCCGGAAAAGTCCACCAGCTCGCGGCCGGCCTGGTCCCAGACCCGCGAGCCTGCCCCGCGCACAGGAATGAACCCGGCCGGCGCATAGTTGGGGACCATTACCTGGTCGAAGTCGGCGCGTTGCACCGCAGCATGCTCAACGGACATCAGAGTCTCCTGAAGAGAAACGCCTGCCGGGACCCGGCAAGCGATTGATAAGGGATTGTAAGGACTGCATTTTGCGCGGCCTTGTCATCAGGCGACAAGTTGTTACAGCGGTTGGATGCTGTTTTAGGCGTCAACCGCGCTCAGCCGGCACCGATGACAGTTCGAACGGGCTGTTGCTGCGCCGCTGGTTGCGGTCTTCACGCGGGGTGGCGCCAAAGAAGTTGCGGTAGGCGCTGGAGAAATGCGGGCCCGAGGAGAAACCGCACGACAGGCCGATCTGGATGATCGACTTGCTGGTCTGCATCAGCATCTGGCGAGCCTTGTTCAGGCGCAGCTCCAGGTAATACTGGCTCGGGACCCGGTTGAGGTACTGCTTGAAGATGCGCTCCAGTTGCCGGCGCGACACGCACACATGCTGGGCGATCTCGTCGGTGGTCAGCGGCTCTTCGATATTGGCCTCCATCAGCAGCACCGCCTGGGTCAGCTTCGGATGGCTGGAGCCCAGACGGTTCTGCAACGGAATGCGCTGGCGCTCGCCGCCCTCGCGAATGCGCTCGACCACCAGCTCTTCGGACACGGCCCCGGCCAGTTCCGCCCCGTGATCGCGTGACAGCACCGCCAGCAACAGGTCCAGCACCGACAGCCCGCCACAGGCGGTCAAGCGGTCACGGTCCCAGTCGAACAGGTGGCTGGTGGCGATGACCTTGGGAAAGCGCTCGCTGAAATCATCCTGCCAGCGCCAGTGCACCGCCGCCCGGTAACCCTCGAGCAAACCGAGCATGGCCAACGGATAGACGCCCGCCGACAGCCCGCCGATCAGGCACCCACTGCGCACCAGTTGCTTGAGCGCGCTGCCCAGCGCCGGCGCAACGGCCGTCGGCGGCTCGTCGGCAATCACGAACAGCTTCTGCAGCCCTTCAAGGCGTGCGGCACTCCACAGCTCGCCGGGCAGGCGCCAGTCGGCTTGCGCAGAGGCGGCATCAAGCGCTTCGGCGTGCAGGATCACTCGCTCGTATGACACGTCGGGGTGGACGTGCTGGGCAACGCTCAAGGCTTCTTCGGCCAGCGCCAGGGTCAGGGCCTTGGTGCCAGGCCAGACGAGAAAACCTATTCGATGGGCAGTCATTGGGACATCCAGTACTTATTGCCACTCAACGGAACTCTGTCGCCCCCAAGGGCCGACGCAGCATGCCTTGTTCCACAATCAAAAGCACCAATCTGGTGCAAATCACTTCAGACTTCCCGACAGAAACTGCCGCAACCGCTCCGACTGCGGGTTACTGAGCATTTCGCGCGGCTCTCCCTGCTCTTGCACCAGGCCTTTATGCAGGAACACCAGTTGGTTGGACACTTCGCGGGCAAAGCCCATTTCGTGGGTCACCACCACCATGGTCCGGCCTTCCTGGGCCAGGCTCTGCATGACTTTGAGCACGTCACCCACCAGTTCGGGGTCCAGCGCCGAGGTCGGTTCGTCGAACAGCATCACCTCAGGCTCCATCGCCAGTGCCCGGGCAATGGCCACGCGCTGCTGCTCGCCACCGGACATGTGTCCCGGATAAGCATCCTTGCGGTGTGCAACGCCAACCCGGGCCAGGTAATGCTCGGCCTTTTCCAGCGCCTCGCGGCGCGGCATGCCAAGCACTTGCACCGGCGCTTCGATGACGTTTTCCAGGGCGGTCATGTGCGCCCACAGGTTGAAGTGCTGAAACACCATGGCCAGCCGCGAGCGCATGCGCTGTAGCTGTTTAGGTTCGGCCGCGCGCAGGTTGCCGTCCTTGCCCGGCACCAGGCGCAGTTGCTCGCCGTTGAGCAGGATCTTGCCGGCATGCGGCTGTTCAAGCAGGTTGATGCAACGCAGGAAGGTGCTCTTGCCCGAGCCGCTGGAGCCGATGATGCTGATGACATCCCCGGCCCGGGCGGTCAGAGACACACCCTTGAGCACCTCGTGGGCGCCATAGCGCTTGTGCAGATCCTGGACTTGCAGTTTGATCATCTGTGGACTCTCGAAAAAACGGTCAGTCGCTGAGCAGGCGCCCGTGGCGTCGCGCTGTGCGCCCCGCCACCTTGGCCAGCCAGAAACCGGGTTGAGCGTAACGAAGCCGCTCGACGGCGAACAACACACCGTCGGTGGACGAACACACGAGACTGGCCTGATCCGACAGCGGGTCGATCACCTCGAACAACGGCTCGCCCGCCTCGACCCAGGCACCTGGCGTGCGCAGATAGGTCACCACACCGGGGTGCGGTGCATGAATCAGTTCCGTGCCCTCGAACGGCATGCCTTCGCACGGCTCGCCGGCCGGCGCTGCCACCGGCCCCTCGATCAGGCCCTGTTCGGCCAGAAATGCCAGAATGCCATCGGCGTGCGCGCAAGCCTGGGCCTGGCCGGTGTCGGCCTGGCCGCCCAGCTCCAGCGTAGTCGCCAGACAAGCCAAGGGAATTTGCGCCTGCGGGAAAATGCGCGACAGGCGCAGCCAGGGCAGCGAGCAGGCTTCGTCGAACGAGCTGCCGCCGGAATCCTCGGCCAGCAAGGCGACAGTCATGCGCAGGTGCGCCGACAGCGACCGCCACTGCGGCCAGTGCTGCGGCAAGGCGTACATGTGCAACGACGCCTCGGCATCGCAATGCAGGTCCAGCACCACATCGGCGTCGCAGGCATGGCCGAGCAGCAACCGCTGCAAGCCTTCCAGCTCGCTTTGCGCCACCGGCAGCCCGGCCAGCGCCTCACGCATGGCCTGGCGGATCATCTGCACGTTGGCCCGCGGATCGTCGCCCAGCCGGCCTTCGAGCTGCGCGGCCACCGGTTCGCTCAGCTCGGCAAAGTCGCGATTGAAATTCTTGCCACTGCCGAACTCGAAACGCCCTTGATGAGCGCCCTGGATCAATTGGCCCAGCCCCAGCGGGTTGGCCACCGGCACCAGCTCGATGGTGCCCTTGAGCCGGCCTTGGGCTTCAAGGTCGAGCAGGCGCTTTTTCAGCTCCCAGGCGGTGCGCATGCCAGGCAGTTCATCGGCGTGCAGACTGGCTTGCAGATAGGCCTTGCGCTCGCCGGCGCCAAAACGGAACACGCTCAGATGGCGCTGGGTGCCGAGGGTGCTCCACGGCAATGGGTGATCGATTCGTTGCATGTCAGACCTTCCTTGGGGCCAGGTAACCCAGCCAGCGCCGCTCAGCCAGCCTGAACAGCCGCACGAGAATGAAAGTCAGGCACAGATAGAAAACGCCTGCGGTGATATACGCCTCGAAAGGCAGGTAATACTGGGCATTGACCGTACGCGCAGCACCGGTCAGGTCGATCAGGGTGACGATCGACGCCAGGCTGGTGGCCTGCATCATCATCAGCACTTCGTTGCTGTACTGCGGCAAGGCCCGGCGCATGGCCGACGGCAACAGGATGCGCCGGTACAGGGTGACCGATGACATGCCCATGGCCCGCGCCGCCTCGATTTCACCGGCCGGCGTGGCCTTGAGGCTGCCGGCCACAATCTCGGCGGTGTAGGCGCTGGTGTTGATCGCAAACGCCAGGCACGCGCAAAAGGTCGCGCTCGACAGCCATGGCCACAGGTAACTCTCGCGCACCGCCTCGAACTGCGCCAGCCCGTAATAGATCAGAAACAGCTGCACCAGCATCGGCGTGCCACGAATCACGTAGGTGTACAGCCACGCCGGGAAGTTGATCCAGCGGTTCTTCGACACGCGCATGATGCCCAGCGGCAACGCGGCGAGCAGGCCGAAGAACAGGGAAATCCCCAGCAGCTTGAGGGTCACCAACAGGCCGCCCAGGTACAGCGGCAGGCTGTCCCAGATCACGTTGTAGTCGAATATCATAGGTCAGCCGCCCTTACGCCCACGCTGTAGCGTTTTTCCAGATAGCGCAGCACCAGCAGCGAGACGCTGGTGATCAGCAGGTATAACGCCGCCACTGTCAGAAAGAACGTGAAGGGTTCGCGGGTGGCATCGGCCGCCTGCTTGGCCTTGAACATCATGTCTTGCAGACCGACCACGGAAATCAGCGCCGTGGCCTTGACCAGCACCAGCCAGTTATTGGTGAACCCGGGAATGGCCAGGCGCACCATCTGCGGCACCTGGACACGCCGGAACACCTGAAAGCGGCTCATGCCATACGCGGCACCGGCCTCGGCCTGCCCTTTGGGAATGCCCAGGAAAGCCCCGCGAAAGGTCTCGGACAGATAGGCGCCGAAGATGAAGCCCAGAGTGCAGATACCGGCGCCCAACGGGTTCAGATCGATGTATTCGTCGTAGCCGAGCAACGGCCCGACGCGGTTGATCAGGTCCTGGCCGCCATAAAAGATCAGCAGGATCAGCACCAGGTCGGGAATTCCGCGCACCACGGTGCTGTACAGGTCACCCAGCCAGGCCAGCCAGCGCACCGGCGACAGGCGCACGGCCACACCGATCAGGCCCAGGACGATGGCCAGGGCCATCGACGACAGGGCCAATTGCAGGGTCAGCCAGGTGCCTTCGAGGATCACGGCCCCGTAGCCTTTCAACATGGTGTACGGCCCTCAAGCATGAAGATAAAAAATGGCGCAAGCAGGATGTCCCGGCTTGCGCCATTTTCGACAGTGATTGGCGAGGTTTTACTGGCCGTAGATATCAAAATCGAAATATTTGTCCTGGATGGCCTTGTACTTGCCATTGGCGCGAATGGCCGCGATGGCCGCGTTCAGACGCTCCAGATTCTCTTTGTCGCCCTTGCGCACGGCAATGCCGATGCCTTCGCCGAAGTATTTCGGATCAGCGAAGGACGGACCGACAAAAGCATAGCCCTTGCCCGAATCGGTCTTCAGGAAACCGTCCTGCAGCAGCGTGGCGTCTGCCAGCGTGCCGTCCAGGCGACCGGCGCCGATGTCCAGGTAGATTTCGTTCTGCGAACCGTACGGCTTGACCACAGCACCCAGTGGCGTCAGGACCTCACGGGCATAACGCTCATGGATGGAGCCGCGCTGCACACCGATGTTCTTGCCCTTGAGTTCGCTCAGGCCGTCGCTGACCACCACGCCTTCCTTCATCACCAGGCGAGCCGGGGAATTGTAGTACTTGCCGGTGAAGTCCACGGACTTCTTGCGATCGTCCGTGATAGACATCGACGACAGGATGGCGTCGATCTTGCGCACTTTCAGTGCCGGGATCAGGCCATCGAATTCCTGCTCGACCCAGGTGCACTTGGCTTTCATTTCTTCGCACAGGGCGTTGCCAATGTCGTAGTCGAAGCCGACGATGCTGCCATCGGCCGTCTTGGAGGCGAACGGAGGGTAAGCGGCTTCGATACCGATCTTCAGTGGCTTTTCATCGGCAAAGACCGGCTGGGCAAGCACGGACAGCGCCAGTGCGCCGACAAGCATGAGCTTTTTCATTCCTGAGACTCCGTCGTAAACAATCAGGTGGCAGATTGAGCAAAGCGCTCAACATACGAAGAGGCAGCGAGTGTGCGATGCCAAGGCTGGATCTTGAAACCGGGCATCGCGGATGGGCGGGCATTCTAGCGGCAGGCGACCAGTCGATATTTCTTCAATGCGACAACTAGTTATAGATGCACCCACAAGGGCAGGAAGGGCTCTTGACAACCCTCGACAAGCCTGACCAAACCAGACGGCATTCAGCGTCGTCCAGCAAAAAGCGCGCCCATTATTGGCAATGCCTTGTCATACGGCAAGCGTGCAGGGCATTCGTTCATCGATCCATCGGCCCCAAGCATCCGGCCCATGAAAAACGCCCCGTACGGCAAGCCGGACGGGGCGTGATCAGGTTGCCAGGCCTCAGGCCACTTTCATGGTCTTGTGGGTGTCGATCAGGTGTTGCACCACACCGGGATCGGCCAGGGTCGAAATGTCGCCCAGCGCGTCATATTCACCGGTGGCGATCTTGCGCAGGATGCGGCGCATGATCTTGCCCGAGCGGGTCTTGGGCAGTCCTGGTGCCCACTGGATCACATCCGGGGAGGCGATCGGGCCGATTTCCTTGCGCACCCAGTTGCGCAGTTCGATGCGCAGCGCTTCGTCCGGCACTTCGCCGGAGTTGAGCGTCACGTAGACATAGATGCCCTGCCCCTTCAGATCGTGCGGCACACCGACCACTGCCGCCTCGGCGACTTTCGGGTGCGCGACCATGGCGCTTTCGATCTCGGCAGTGCCCATGCGATGCCCGGAAACGTTGAGCACGTCGTCGACGCGACCGGTGATCCAGTAGTAGCCGTCCTCGTCGCGGCGTGCACCGTCGCCGGTGAAGTACATGCCACGAAAGGTCTTGAAGTAGGTGTCGACAAAACGGTCATGGTCGCCATACAGGGTGCGCGACTGGCCTGGCCAGGAATCGAGGATCACCAGGTTGCCTTCGGCGGCGCCTTCGATCAGGTTGCCCAGGTTGTCGACCAGCGCCGGTATCACACCAAAGAACGGACGCGTCGCCGAACCTGGCTTGAGCGCGGTGGCACCCGGCAGCGGGCTGATCAGGATGCCGCCGGTCTCGGTCTGCCACCAGGTGTCGACGATCGGGCAGTTCTGCTTGCCCACGGTGTCGTAGTACCAGCCCCAGGCCTCGGGGTTGATCGGCTCGCCCACCGAACCCAGCAGGCGCAGGCTGGAGCCGTCGGCGCCTTCGACCGATTTGGTGCCTTCGGCCATCATGGCGCGGATGGCGGTCGGTGCGGTGTAGAGAATATTGACCTTGTGCTTGTCGACGATCTTGGACACGCGGGTGATGTCCGGATAGTTCGGCACGCCCTCGAACAGCAAGGTGGTCGCGCCATTGGCCAGCGGACCATAAACGATGTAGCTGTGGCCGGTGACCCAGCCGACGTCGGCGGTGCACCAGTAGACTTCGCCGGGCTTGTAGTCGAACACGCGCTCATGGGTGAGTGCGGCATACAGCAGGTAGCCGGCGCTGGTGTGCAACACGCCCTTGGGCTTGCCGGTGGAACCGGAGGTGTAGAGGATGAACAGCGATTCTTCGGCGCCCATTTCTTTGGGCGCGCAAGTGCTCGAGGCCACTTCCAGCAAGGCGTGGTACCAGATGTCGCGGTGACGGTTCCACTCGATCTCGCCCCCGGTGCGCTTGCAGACGATGACCTTCTGAACACTGCTGGTTTCCGGGTTGGTCAGGGCGCGGTCGACGTTGGCCTTGAGCGGGGTCTTCTTGCCACCGCGCAGGCCCTCGTCGGCGGTGATCACCACCTTGGAGCTGCAGTCGATGATGCGCCCGGCCAGGGCCTCGGGCGAGAAGCCGCCGAACACCACCGAGTGGATCGCACCGATGCGGGCGCAGGCCAGCATGGCCACCACCGCCTCGGGAATCATCGGCATGTAGATGGTCACCACATCGCCACGGTGCACATCCTGGCCACGCAGGGCGTTGGCGAACTTGCAGACTTCGGCGTGGAGTTCGCGGTAGGTGATTTCACGGTGCTCGGACGGGTCGTCGCCTTCCCAGATAATCGCGATGCTGTCGCCGCGCTCTTCGAGGTGACGGTCCAGGCAGTTGTAGGCCACGTTGAGGGTGCCGTCGGCAAACCACTTGATGTCGACCCGGTGATCGTCGAAAGAGGTCTGCTTGACGTGAGTGAAGGGCTTGATCCAGTCGAGGCGCTTGGCCTGTTCGCGCCAGAAGCCATCGGGATTGACCACCGATTGCTGGTACATGGCCTTGTAGGTGGCCTCGTCGGTCAATGTATTGGCCGCAACTTCTGGGCGCACGGGGTACAGGGAAGCTGCACTCATCTTGGTTACCTCGGTGAATAGTTGTTGTTGTATGCCTGTGTTTTATCCCGCCACAGAGTGTGGGGCCATTCGACGATGGTCTTACCGTACCGCTCGCGCACGGTAACCCCAGGCCAGAAGGCGTTAGCGGTATTGTTGCAGTTTTGCCAAAAACGCTTATCAGTCTGGCACCTGTATCCGCGGCTGCCGGGCGCCTAGACTGGGCCTCGCCAACCGGCAAACAGGCTACAGACTCCCCCACGCAGACAGGCTGAACCCATCGATCCGCAGCCGGATCGATGCGGCCTCTCTCGCATTCGATAAAGGTCCCTACATGAAACGCTCACTCTGGGTTTTGGCACTTTGCGGTTTCAGCCTGCAGGTGCTGGCTGATCAATCGTCGACCGAAACAGTCAACCAGACCGATCCCGTTGCCGTCGATACCGTCGAAACCTACACCTACGATTCGCACCCGGATATTTCACGGGTCATTTCCATCAGCCCGACGCCGAATGTCTGTGGGGTCGTGCCAGCGCGCATGACCTATGAAGACTCCCACGGGCAACGGCATGTGATGCGCTACCAGGTCATGGCCAACGGCTGCGGCAACAGCTGACCTGCCCCGCGAACAACAACAAGAAAACGCCTCCCGGGCCTGCCCGGCGAGGCGCTTTTGTCTGGCCGCGATCAGCTCGTTCATGCATGCGCTATGGTGTAGCCACACCTTCTGCCCAGGACTGCACCCATGACCGACCTGCACCAGCAAACCTGCCAACCCTGCCACGCCAACGCCCAGCCTGTGGCAGACAAGGACGTGCCAGCGCTGCTGGCGCAACTGCCCGACTGGCATATCGAACCCCGTGACGGCATCAGCCAGCTGGAAAAAGCCTACGCCTTCAGGGATTTTGCCAGCGCACTGGCTTTTACCAACACGATTGGCGCCCTGGCCCAAGAGCAGGACCACCACCCGGCCCTGCTCACCGAGTGGGGCCGGGTCACCGTCACTTGGTGGACGCATGCGATCAACGGCCTGCACAGCAACGACTTCATTCTCGCCGCCCGTACCGAAGCCCTTGCCCAACACGCCTCGGGGCGTCAATAAGGGTTGCCACCGGACGCCGCGGGCGACCGTGAAAAACCGCTTTTGTTGCACCCGCGGCAAATTAAAAGTCTGATTGTCATCTTCACTGCGTTATCCTGACGCCGCTTTATTCAAGCAACGGTTCAACCTGCAACCCCTTGAGAGGAGTGATGACGATGCACGAAATACCCAACTTCCCCTTCACAAGCCCCCAGGAACCTTCGCAGTCCGTTCTGGCTCGACAAGAGCTCGGGCATGCGGCTGATATCAAAGCAACAACCCCGGCAGAAGATAGCCAACAGGCCTTGAGCGAAGACTGAACCACGCAAAGGGCCAACCACAGGCGTATCGAAAACGGTCTGAACTGTTTTCCATACGCCTGTCATGCCTTGGTGTTCGCGCATCAGGCCCGCCGCCAAAGAAGTGCCCCCCCCATGAATGATTTCAAGCCTGAACAAGCCGACGTGTTGATCGGCACTGCAGAAAAAATGATCGAACTCTGGACCCGCCTGCCCCCGGAAAAGCAGGAGGCACTGCTGGCCCGCTTCGGCACTCAGGAAAACGCCCTGGCCGCGCTGGTGACCACGCATTTGCTGACGGCTGCCAATAGCTGATACGGCGGCTGCCGGGCGCCTGCTTCCTCGCTGAAGCGGATCGCCGCCCGGCCAGCCCTGCGTGCGGCTGCATCTACGTTAAGCGATGGCGCATTTCCTGTACCGCGTATCACCCGCTATCATTAACGCCGATCGTAAGCTTGCTAATGTTCTGGCGCCCTCCCGATGACCTCCTCCGAAAAATTCTCCACGCCCACTCAGATGCACATCACCCGGCAAATCGTTTCCGTGGTGCTGTTCACCTTTATCGGCTACCTGAACATCGGTATCCCGCTGGCCGTACTGCCCGGTTATGTACACACCGACCTGGGTTTCGGCGCGGTGACGGCCGGGCTGGTGATCAGCGTCCAGTACCTGGCCACCCTGCTCAGCCGCCCCTGGGCCGGCAAGATGATTGATAACCTGGGCTGCAAGAAGTCGGTGCAGTACGGGTTGCTTGGCTGCGGCCTGAGCGGCGTGTTCATGCTGCTGGCGGTGCTGTTGCAGGATTGGCCACAGGCCAGCCTGATCAGCCTGCTGCTGGGCCGGATCCTGCTGGGCAGCGCGGAAAGCCTGGTGGGTTCGGGTGCGATTGGCTGGGGCATCGGCCGGGTCGGCGCACAGCACACCGCCAAGGTGATTTCCTGGAACGGCATCGCCAGCTATGGCGCCCTGGCCATCGGTGCGCCGCTGGGCGTCTGGCTGGTGGGCACCTTCGGCCTGGCCAGCATGGGCGTCGGCATCATCCTGCTGGGGGTGGTCGGTCAGTGGCTGGCCTGGCAGCGCGCTCCGGTGCCTCTGGTTATCGGCGAGCGCCTGCCGTTCATGCATGTGCTGGGGCGGGTGTTCCCGCATGGCATGGGCCTGGCACTGGGCTCGATCGGCTTCGGCACCATCGCCACCTTCATCACCCTGTACTACGCCAGCAATCGCTGGCCCGACGCCGCCTTGTGCCTGAGCCTGTTCGGCGGCTGCTTCATCATTGCGCGCCTGCTGTTCGGCAACTTCATCAATCGCCTGGGAGGCTTTCGCGTGGCGATCGTCTGCCTGTCCGTCGAGACGCTGGGGCTGTTGCTGCTGTGGCTGGCACAGACGCCGGAATGGGCACTGGTGGGGGCGGCGCTGACCGGTTTTGGTTTCTCGCTGGTGTTCCCGGCGCTGGGGGTCGAGGCGGTCAACCTGGTGCCGGCCTCCAGCCGCGGCGCGGCGGTGGGTGCCTACTCGCTGTTCATCGACCTGTCGCTGGGCATTACCGGGCCGCTGGCCGGTGCGGTGGCGGCAGGCTTTGGCTTTGTATCGATCTTTTTGTTCGCTGCGGCCGCCTCATTGGGCGGGCTGGGGCTGAGTGTCTGGATGTACCGGCGCAGCCGGGTACTGCAGGCTCAATAATCGATCTTGCCGCGCCCCGCCTTGATCGAGCCGCGCTTGGTCTTGGACTCCAGGCGGCGTTTTTGCGAACCGAAGGTCGGCTTGGTCGGGCGGCGCTTCTTCTCGACCTTGGTGGCATTGATGATCAGCTCGGTCAGGCGCAGCAACGCGTCGGCGCGGTTCTGCTCCTGGGTGCGGTATTGCTGGGCCTTGATCACGATGACCCCGTCACCGGTGATGCGACTGTCGCGCAAGGCCAGCAGCCGCTCCTTGTAGAACGGCGGCAATGACGAGGCCTGGATGTCGAAGCGCAGGTGCATCGCACTCGACACCTTGTTGACGTTCTGCCCGCCGGCGCCCTGGGCGCGAATGGCGCTCCATTCGATCTCGCTGTCGGGCAGGTGCACGTTACTGGAGATGATCAGCATGGTCAGGCCTTGCGACGGGTCTTGAGCCAATAGAACAGCGCCATCGCCAGCAGCCAGACCGGGATGGCGAACACCGAAATGCGGATGCCCGGGATCATCAGCATGATGACCAGGATCACGCCGACGAACGCCAGGCACAGGTAGTTGCCGAACGGGTACCACAAGGCCTTGAAGGCCGGGACCTGCCCACTGCGCCGCAGGTGCTGGCGAAACTTGAGGTGCGAGTAGCTGATCATTGCCCAGTTGATCACCAGGGTGGCCACCACCAGCGACATCAACAACTCCAGCGCCTTGCCCGGCATCAGGTAGTTGAGCAGCACGGCCACCAGCGTGACCACCGCTGACACCAGAATCGCCCGCACTGGCACGCCACGCCGGTCGATGCGCGCCAGGGCGCGCGGGGCGTCGCCCTGCTCGGCCATGCCGACCAGCATGCGGCTGTTGCAGTAAGTGCCGCTGTTGTACACCGACAAGGCGGCGGTCAGCACCACGAAGTTGAGGATGTGCGCGGCTGTGTCACTGCCCAGCATCGAAAACACCTGCACGAAGGGACTGCCGCTGTAGGCATCGCCCGAAGCATTCAGGGTCACCAGCAGGCTGTCCCAGGGCGTCAGCGACAGCAACACCACCAGCGCGCCGATATAGAAAATCAGGATGCGGTAGATGACTTGGTTGATCGCCTTGGGGATCACGGTTTTCGGCTGTTCGGCTTCGGCAGCGGTGAAGCCGAGCATTTCCAGGCCACCGAAGGAAAACATGATGAATGCCAGCGCCATCACCAAACCGCCCACGCCATGCGGGAAGAAACCGCCATGCGCCCACAGGTTGCTGACCGAGGCCTGCGGGCCGCCCTTGCCGCTGACCAGCAGGTAGCTGCCCAGGGCAATCATGCCGATGATCGCCACCACCTTGATGATCGCGAACCAGAATTCGGCCTCGCCGAACACCTTGACGTTGGTCAGGTTGATGGCATTGATCAGCAGGAAGAAAGCGGCGGCGGTGACCCAGGTCGGGAGGTCCGGCCACCAGTAATGCACGTACTTGCCGACGGCAGTCAGCTCCGACATGCCCACCAGGATGTACAGCAGCCAGCAGTTCCAGCCCGACAGAAAGCCGGCAAAACCGCCCCAGTAACGGTGGGCAAAGTGGCTGAACGAACCGGCCACCGGCTCTTCGACGATCATCTCACCCAGCTGGCGCATGATCAGGAAGGCAATGAAACCGCACAGGGCGTAGCCCAGGATCATTGAGGGCCCGGCCGATTTCAGCACCCCGGCCGAGCCCAGGAACAAGCCGGTACCAATGGCGCCGCCCAGAGCAATGAGCTGGATATGACGGTTTTTCAGCCCGCGCTTCAGCTCGCCTGGCTGTGAGTCGGTTGCACTCATGAAAAGCTACCTGTTCGATGCAATTGAACCCTGCTGCGTGTGTGACGCGGCATTCGCGACCGTTGGTCGCGCCTACAGACGGTGCAAAAACAAACGCCGGTCGAAACCGGCGTTTGTTCAGGCAGTCATCACTGTGGCTTGCGGCCTGGGCCGCGACGCGGTGCGTCGGCACCACCACGCTTGCCGGCCGGTTTGCCGCCGGGCTTGCCATCCGGGCTGCCCGGACGTGGACGTACGTCCTTGCGCATTTCGCTCGGGCGCTCGGCCACGGTGCTGGCACGTTCACGCTCAGGCGTGCGCGGGCCGCGGGCCGGCTTGTCGCCGATGCGCGGCTTGTCGCTGCTGCCGCGCGAGGCCGGACGGCTACGCTCATCACCGGCTGGCTGGCGCGGAGCGCGTTCGGCACGCTCGCCACTGTCCAGGGGCGGACGCACGTTACGCACGCGCTCGCCCTTGCCCAACGGGCGCGACGACTGGCGCTGCAGGCGCTCGAGCTTTTCACGGCTCTTGGCATTGAGCACTGGCATCGCCACCGGCGTCAGGCCCACTTCGGCGGCCAGGATGTCGACTTCCTGCTGGCTCATTTCGCGCCAGCGGCCCATCGGCAGGTCGGAGTTGAGGAACACCGGTCCGTAACGCACGCGCTTGAGGCGGCTGACCACCAGGCCCTGCGATTCCCACAGGCGACGCACTTCGCGGTTGCGGCCTTCCATCACCACGCAGTGATACCAGTGGTTGAAGCCTTCGCCACCGGGCGCTTTCTTGATGTCGGTGAAGCGTGCCGGGCCGTCTTCGAGGATGACGCCGTTCTTGAGGCGCAGCAGCATGTCGTCGTCGACTTCGCCCCGCACACGCACCGCGTATTCGCGGTCCATCTCGTAGGATGGGTGCATCAGGCGGTTGGCCAGCTCACCGTCGGTGGTGAACATCAGCAAGCCTGTGGTGTTGATGTCCAGGCGGCCGATGTTGACCCAGCGGCCTTCTTTCGGGCGTGGCAAGCGGTCGAACACGGTCGGACGGCCTTCGGGGTCGTCGCGGGTGCAGATCTCGCCGTCCGGCTTGTTGTACATGATGACCCGGCGCACGTTCTCGCGCGCTTCTTCACGCTTGACCACCTGGCCGTCGACGCTGATGGCGTCGAACAGGTCGACACGCTGGCCAAGGCTGGCGACCACGCCATTGACCTTGATCCGGCCCTGGCCGATCCAGGCCTCGACATCGCGACGCGAACCAACGCCAATGCGTGCCAGGACCTTTTGCAGTTTTTCGCCTGCAGGTTTTTCGGCCTGGTCGTCTTTAACTTCTATTTCACTCATCTGGGCACCTCCCGGTGTGTCGAATCAGGGCTCACCGAGGACCGGAAAGACCTGTTGCCCGGCAGGCAGTGTGTGCCGTGCCCGGACGCAATTCAATGATCATGGCTTGATGAACAGCCAGAGGGGCGCGAATCATACGCGCTTGTACGCGATTGCGCACCACCGCTCATTTCTTTTTCCGCCGCCCGGACGCCTTGAGCCCGGCCAGACGCTGCTTGCTGGCGTCGATAACCTCGCGCCGTTCGTCCTTGTCGAGCTTTTTCCAGGCCTTGATTTCCTTCTTGCTGCGGCCACAGCCCAGGCAGATATCATCGGTGAACTTGCACAGGCCGGTGCAGGGGCTTTTGCTCGAACTCATGGTAAAGGCTCATTCATCGCGATCAGTGCGGTTCGTCGTCCTTGTATTCGTCATCGGCATCGTCTGCCGGTTCCGCTGGCAGCAAATCGTCGAAGTCGATCTTCAGTCCCTCTTCCATGCTGTCGAGTTCCACCAGCAGGCTGCGGAAGCTGGTTTCTTCGGCGGGCGCCTCGGGTTCGCCGTCTTCGCCCAGGCTGGCGTCGGCCAGGGCCTGCAGATGCGCCGGCACCGGTGCGTCCTCGGGGTCGAACAGCGGCTCGGGCTCCAGCTCGCGGATGTCCGCCAGCGGCGGCAAGTCCTCAAGCCCCTTGAGGTTGAAGTGATCGAGAAACCCTTTGGTGGTGGCAAACATCGCCGGCCGGCCCGGCACGTCGCGGTAACCGACCACGCGGATCCACTCGCGCTCCAGCAGGGTCTTGACGATCTGGCTGTTGACCGTCACCCCGCGCACGTCTTCGATTTCACCCCGGGTGATGGGCTGGCGGTAGGCGATCAGCGCCAGGGTTTCCAGCATGGCCCGCGAATAGCGCTGCGGGCGCTCTTCCCACAGCCTGCCGACCCAGGGCGCGTAGCGTTCACGAATCTGCAAGCGATAACCCGTGGCGACTTCCTTGAGTTCGAAAGCACGGCCTTCGCAGGATTTGCCCAGCAGTTGCAAGGCCTTCTTGAACACCGAGGGGCCAGGCCGCTCGGCTTCCTCGAACAACTCGTACAGGCGCTCCAGCGGTTGCGGCTTGCCACTGGCCAACAGAAAGGCTTCCAGCAATGGCGCCAGGTCACGAGGTTCATTGAGGTTCATGGGGTTCTTGCTCTATTGGGCTCGGGCACGCACATGGATGGCGGTAAAGGGTTCGTTCTGCACCAGCTCGACCAGCGACTCCTTGACCAGCTCCAGGATGGCCATGAAGGTCACGACCACGCCCAGGCGGCCTTCATCGGCACCGTACAATTCGATGAACGGCACGAAGCCGCCGCCTTTCAAGCGTTCGAGCACATCGCTCATGCGCTCGCGGGTCGAAAGGGTTTCGCGGCTGACCTGATGGCTTTCGAACATGTCGGCGCGACGCAGCACCTCGGCCATCGACATCAGCAACTCTTCGATGCTGACGTCCGGCAGCAGCTTGCGGGCCTTGGCCTCGGGCGCGTCAAGACGCGGCACATAGGTGTCGCGGCCCACCCGGTGCAAGCGGTCGATGCCCTCGGCGGCACTCTTGAAGCGCTCATACTCCTGCAGGCGACGAATCAGCTCGGCGCGCGGGTCGTCTTCTTCGGCCTCGATCTCCTGCGAACGCGGCAGCAGCATGCGCGACTTGATCTCGGCCAGCATGGCCGCCATCACCAGGTACTCGGCCGCCAGCTCCAGGCGCACGTTTTTCATCAACTCGACATAGCCCATGTACTGGCGGGTGATTTCCGCCACCGGGATGTCGAGGATGTCGATGTTCTGCTTGCGGATCAGGTACAGCAGCAAATCCAGCGGCCCCTCGAAGGCTTCGAGAAACACCTCCAGGGCATCGGGCGGGATGTACAGATCCTGCGGCAACTGGCCGAACGGCTGGCCGTAGACCCGCGCCGGTTGCTGCCCGGTGGCGTCCGGGCTTTCAGCGGCGGTCATCAGGCCGGCTCACCAAACGGGGTCGGGTCGCCACAGCCCACGCGAATGATCTGCGGGTCGCCTTCGGCGAGGCTGATGACTGTGGAGGCATCGACGCCGCCGATGCCGCCGTCGATGATCAGGTCGACGTGGTGCTCGAGAATGTCACGCATCTCCTCAGGGTCGCTCAGTGGCAAGGTATCGCCCGGCATGATCAGGCTCACGCTCATCAGCGGCTCGCCCAGTTGCGCCAGCAAGGCCTGGGCAATCGGGTGACCCGGCACGCGCAGGCCGATGGTGCGGCGCTTGGCATGCAGCAGCAGGCGCGGCACTTCGCGCGTAGCGTTGAGAATGAACGTGTAGGGCCCGGGGGTGTGCGCCTTGAGCGCACGAAAGGCACCGGTGTCGACCTTGGCAAACAGCCCCAGTTGCGACAGGTCGCAGCACATCAGGGTGAAGTTGTGCTTGTCGTCGAGCTTGCGCAGGCGACGAATACGCTCGATGGCGCCCTTGTCGCCGATCTGGCAGCCCAGCGCGTACGACGAATCGGTCGGGTACACCACCAGCCCGCCGGCCTTGATGATCTCCACAGCCTGCTTGATCAGACGTGGTTGCGGGTTCTCCGGGTGCACCTGGAAAAATTGACTCACGGTTATATCCTGTTCAAACGGCGGTAATAGCGGGTTCATGTCTGAATTTGCTCCACAACGGCGGCAAATCCTCGGGCAGCGGCCGATAAATGCCGATCTCCGACCAGTGGCCGGGGCCATGGAAATCACTGCCGGCGCTGACCAGCAGGCCAAACTCACGGGCCAGTATCGAGAGGCTGCCGACCTGATCGGCCGACTGCATGCCATTGACCGCTTCGATGGCATGGCCGCCAGCCTTGATGAAGTCGGTGACCAACCGGCGCCGTTTGCTGCGGGTGAAATCATAATGCATGGGGTGTGCCAGGCTGATCCAGGCGCCGGAGTCGCGCAAGGTGCCTACGGTCTCCTCAAGCGTAGGCCAATGTTGCTTGACGTCACCCAGCTTGCCGGCGCCCAGCCACTTGCGAAACGCCTCGCCGCGGTCCTTGACGAAGCCGGCATTGACCAGGAAATCGGCGAAATGCGGCCGGGCCGGCGCGTTGCCGCTGTCGCCCAGCGCCTGTTGCACGGCGCGCGCACCTTCCAGTGCGCCAGGCATGCCCTTGAGCGCCAGCTTGCGACTGATTTCTTCGGCGCGCAGCCAGCGGCCCTTGTGCAGGCTGGCGATGGCCTCGGCCAGCACCGGGGCATCGACGGCGAATCCATAGCCCAGTACGTGGATGGTCGAGCCACTCCAGACACAGGACAGTTCGACACCGTTGATCAGTTGCATGCCCAATTCGTCAGCCGCCGTCCGGGCTTCGGACAGGCCTTCAATGGTGTCATGGTCGGTCAGGGCCAGGACGCGCACGCCGTTTTCATAGGCTCGGGCCACCACCGCCGAAGGCGCGAGGGCCCCGTCGGAAGCGGTGCTGTGGCAATGCAGGTCAACATTCATTGGATGGCTTTCGCGGTCTTTGATGTTTGTTATTATGCCGCCACATCCCGCGTCTGGCTGCCATTGTGAAACAACTCATCGACTTCATCCCGCTGATTCTGTTCTTCATCGCCTACAAGATCGAACCTCACGCCGTCGATATCCTGGGTCACAGCTTCATGCTGGGGGGTATATTCAGTGCGACCAAAGTGCTGATCGCCAGTTCCGTGGTGGTCTACGGCATCCTTTATATCAAGCAGCGCAAGCTGGAAAAGAGCCAGTGGCTGACCCTGATCGCCTGCATCGTCTTCGGCAGCCTGACCCTGACCTTCCACAGTGAAGCCATCCTCAAGTGGAAAGCCCCGGCGGTCAACTGGCTGTTTGCCCTGGCCTTTGCCGGCAGCCACTTCATTGGTGACAAGCCATTGGTACAGCGCGCCATGGGCCACGCCCTGACCCTGCCAGCAGCGGTGTGGACACGCCTGAACATTTCGTGGGTCATATTCTTTCTGTTCAGCGGTGCAGCCAACCTGTACGTGGCCTTTACCTATGAGCAGTTCTGGGTCGACTTCAAGGTGTTCGGCAGCCTGGCCATGACCCTGATCTTCATGGTCCTGCAAGGCCTTTACCTGGCCCGCTACCTGAGCGACACCCCTCAATCGACCCCCAAGACCAAGGACTGACATGCTCTACGCCATCATTGCCACCGACACCGCCGACTCCCTGGAAAAGCGCCTGAGCGTGCGCCCTGCCCATCTTGAGCGTCTCACCGCGCTGAAGGACGCCGGTCGCCTGGTGCTGGCCGGCCCTCATCCGGCCATCGACAGCAACGACCCGGGCCCGGCCGGCTTCAGCGGCAGCCTGATCGTGGCCGAGTTCGATTCCTTGCTGGCCGCCGAAACCTGGGCCAAGGCCGACCCTTTCGTGGCCGCCGGTGTCTATGCCCAGGTAGTGGTCAAGCCGTTTCGTCAGGTCCTGCCCTGACAGTACGGCTGCCCGCCTGTAACCATCCTGGCCAAATCGAGTGAGTCATGAGCGAGCTGTTATTGATTGATGATGACCAGGAGCTGTGCGAGCTGCTGGGCAGTTGGCTGTCTCAGGAAGGTTTTCAGATCCGCGCCTGCCACGACGGCCAGAGTGCCCGCAAGGCACTGGCCGAGGCGGCGCCCGATGCCGTGGTGCTGGACGTGATGCTGCCCGACGGCAGTGGCCTGGAGTTGCTCAAGCAACTGCGCAACGAACACCCCGACCTGCCGGTGCTGATGCTGTCAGCCCGCGGCGAGCCGCTGGACCGCATCCTGGGCCTGGAGCTGGGCGCCGACGATTACCTGGCCAAGCCGTGCGACCCGCGCGAACTGACCGCCCGCCTGCGCGCCGTGCTGCGCCGCAGCCACCCGGCCACCGCCACCAGCCAGCTGGAACTGGGCGACCTGAGCTTCAGTGCCGCGCGGGGCGTGGTGATCATCGACGAGCAGGAAATGACCCTGACCGTCTCGGAAAGCCGCCTGCTCGAAGCCTTGCTGCGCCAGCCTGGTGAGCCGCTGGACAAACAGGAACTGGCGCAACTGGCCCTGGGCCGCAAGCTGACCCTCTACGACCGCAGCCTGGACATGCACGTCAGCAACCTGCGCAAGAAGATCGGCCCACACCCTGACGGCCGCCCGCGCATCGTCGCGCTGCGCAGCCGCGGTTACTACTACAGCCTGTAAAAGCGGATTTATCCGCGAGCGGCGCAAACAGCAAGCATTGCAGCGATTGCATTCCCGGCTGAAGCCGGTCCTACATGCGTTGTACGGGCTTTACAGAAGCTTTACGCAGCCTTGACCGCGCTTGACCTTGATCTCCCTAAACTGGGCACCAACGGCAAACAAGCCGCACCGGAAACAAGGAGATTCACCATGCGCAAGACCCTGACCGCTTTGATGTTCGCCGCGACCCTGCCAGCCCTGGCCATGGCCGCGCCACCTGCACCGGCCGACGGTCCTGAGCACGACGGCCCGCGCTACCACCAGGATCAAGGTCCTGGCAAGCACCGCGGCGGCCCGCTCGCCGACCTGGACCTGAGCCGTGAACAGCGCCAGCAGATCGGCAAGCTGATGGGCGAGCAAGCCCATGAGCGCAAGGAGATCAACAAGCGCTTCCTGGCCAAGTTGCCGGCCGCCGACCAGAAGGCCATGCAGGACGAAATGCAGGCCAGCCGCGACAAGACCGACAGCGCCGTGCGCGCCCTGCTCAAGCCTGAGCAGCAAAAGGAATTCGACGCCGACAAGAAAAAGCGCGACGAACGCCGCGCCGAGTGGGCCGAATTCCAGGCCTGGAAAGCGGAAAAGGCCAAAAAGGCCCAGTAATCGCTACACTCCCCGACCCGACATGCCTGCATGTCGGGTTTTTTCCGTTGCTGCGAGGTTCAAACGTGCGTTCATTGTTCTGGCGAATCCTGGCCAGCTTCTGGCTGGCCATCGCCCTGGTCGCGGGCCTGTCGGTCCTGCTGGGGCACATGCTCAACCAGGATGCCTGGATCCTCAGCCGCCATCCGGTGCTCAACGAGCTGCCACAGAAATGGGCCAGCCGTTTCGAAGAGCAAGGGCCGGACGCCGCGCAGGATTTCCTGCAGAACCTCAAGCGCAAGCACCGCATCGATGTGCAGGTGCTCAACAGCAGCGGCGAGCCGGTGGTGCCCGGCACGTTCCCGCCGCGCGCGGCGGCCTATGAAGCGCGCCAGGGCGACGACTCACGGCCCCTGCCCTGGCGCCGCCTGACCACTGAATACACCAGTGAAAGCAGCGGTGAAACCTACCTGCTGATCTATCGCATCCCTCATCCGGAAGTCGAGGAGTGGCATCGCCAGAGCCTGATGTGGCCGCTCAGCGCCCTGGGTATCGCCCTGGTGGTGCTGACCCTGTTCAGCCTGTTCGTGACCCTGTCGATTACCCGCCCGCTCAATCGCCTGCGCGGCGCGGTGCATGACCTGGGCCAGGCCAGCTACCAGCAGCACAGCCTGGCGCAACTGGCCAACCGTCGCGATGAATTCGGCGTGCTGGCGACGGATTTCAACCGCATGGGTGCGCGCCTGCAAAGCCTGATCGGCAGCCAGCGCCAGTTGCTGCGCGATGTGTCGCATGAATTGCGCTCGCCCCTGGCGCGCCTGCGCATCGCCCTGGCCCTGGCCGGACGTGCCACGCCCGAAGAGCGCGAAAAACTGTGGCCGCGCCTGGATCGCGAATGCGACCGGCTCGAAGCGCTGATCAGTGAAATCCTTGCCCTGGCGCGGCTGGACGCCGACATGGCCAAGGCGGAACCGGTCGACCTCAACGAGCTGTTGCAACGGATTCGCAACGACGCCCTGCTCGACGGCCAGGAACCGGGTATCACCTTGCAAGTAGAAAGCGCGCTGAGTGTGGAAGGCTGGCCGGATATGATCGAACGCGCCGTCGACAACCTGTTGCGTAACGCCCGGCGCTTCAGCCCGCCTGAACAGCCCGTGGAGGTGCAGGCCGCCCGGCTCGAAGAACGCGTTCGTATCAGCGTGCGCGACCACGGCCCGGGGGCGGCGCCCGAGCATCTGGCGCAACTGGGCGAGCCGTTCTACCGCGCCCCGGGCCAGAGCAGCGCCGGCCACGGCCTGGGCCTGGCCATCGCCCGCCGCGCCGCCGAACGCCACGGCGGCAGCCTGACCCTGAGCAACCACCCCGAGGGCGGATTCCTGGCTGTGATCGAACTGCCGCGGGTGCCGGTCATTACCCTGGCGTGAAGCCACCCCATGCAATGACCTGAATGCCAGGTAGGAGCGCGCTTGCCGGAATGCCGGACCACCGCGGCCGAGTGCGTAGCAGTCGTAAAATTTCAGCGTTTCGCAGATTTACAGTCGTAAATTTGTGGCGCTTCCGAGATTTTGCGAGCGCTTCGCGGTGGTCCGGCATTCCGGCAAGCGCGCCCCTACGAGAATTGAATTTAATATTCAATTAAATCAATAAGTTATTTCTTATAAGAGCGTGCAGCCTTACCAGGCGCTGACAAACCCGCCGATGTCTTCACGGGCCGCGATCCGTGGCGGGTTCAGCGGGGTGCCCAAGTACAGGAAGCCCAGCACTTCTTCACCTTCCACCAGCCCCAGCCCCTGGGCCACGCTGGCAGCGTAAGACAATTCACCGGTGCGCCACACCCCGCCCAGCCCCAGCGCGTAGGTGGCCAGCAAGACACCGTGGGCTGCGCAGGCAGCGGTCAGGCGCTGTTCCGAGCGCGGCACCTTCGGGTGGTCCTGCAAGCGGGCAATCACCACCACGACCAACGGTGCGCGCAACGGGCCCTGGCGGGCCTTGTCCAGTTTCGCCGCGTCCGGGGCGCTGTCCTGTTCCAGCAGCGCCTGGGCCAGCAACTCGCCCAGCCGCTCACGCGACTCGCCTTCGACGGTCAGGAAGCGATAAGGCTTGAGAAACCCGTGGTCTGGCGCGCGCAAGGCGGCGCCGAACAGCACCTCGCGCTGGGCCGCATCCGGGGCCGGTTCGACCAGGCGCGGGACTGAAACACGGTTGAGTAAAACGTCGAGGGCCTGCATGGGCGCGTCTCCTTGAAAAGTCGTCGGGCATTCTAGGCCAGGCTTGCCTGCAATAACGAGCGCAACCTGCGTCAGGCGCTACGCTTGAGCTACAGGTTTACATGCCACGGCGCGCAGGTAGAATGGCGCCCTCTCTTCCCCAGCCCGAGCAGTTTCATGGCGTTGCCGACCCTACGCATCATCGGTTTCATCATCGGCATCTTCCTGATCACCCTGGCGATCTCGATGATCGTGCCCATGGCGACCCTGGTGATCTACGACCGCTTCGAAGACCTGCGCTCGTTCCTCTGGGCCAGCGCCATCACGTTTATCGCAGGGCTTGCACTGGTGTTGCCGGGGCGCCCGGAGCACGTGCACCTGCGCCCGCGCGACATGTACATGCTGACCGTGAGCAGCTGGATCGTGGTGTGCATCTTTGCCGCGCTGCCCTTCCTGCTGACCCAGCACATCAGCTACACCGACTCGTTCTTCGAAAGCATGTCGGGCATCACCGCCACCGGTTCCACCGTGCTCAACCACCTGGACAGCATGTCGCCGGGCATCCTGATCTGGCGCTCGATGCTGCACTGGCTGGGCGGCATCGGCTTCATCGGCATGGCGGTGGCAATCCTGCCGTTGCTGCGCATCGGCGGCATGCGCCTGTTCCAGACCGAATCGTCCGACCGCTCGGAAAAGGTCATGCCGCGCTCACACATGGTGGCCAAGTACATCATCCTGGCCTACGTCGGCTTTACCGTACTGGGCAGCCTGGGGTTCTGGTGGGCGGGCATGAGCCTGTTCGACGCCATCAACCATGCGATGTCGGCCATCTCGACCGGCGGTTTCTCGACCTCGGACCTGTCGCTGGCCAAGTGGCCGCAGCCGGCGGTGCACTGGGTGGCAATCGTGGTCATGATCCTGGGCAGCCTGCCGTTCACCCTCTACGTCGCGACCTTGCGCGGCAATCGCAAGGCCTTGATCCGTGACGAACAGGTGCAGGGCATGCTCGGCCTGCTGCTGGTGACATGGGCGGTGATGACCTTGTGGTACGGCCTGACCACTGAGCTGCCCTGGCTCGATGCACTGCGCCATGTGGCGCTGAACGTGACCTCGGTGGTCACCACCACCGGCTTTGCCCTGGGCGACTACAGCCTGTGGGGCAACTTCTCGCTGATGCTGTTTTTCTACCTGGGCTTCATCGGCGGCTGCTCGGGTTCCACCGCCGGCGGGGTGAAGATCTTCCGCTTCCAGGTGGCCTACATCCTGCTCAAGGCCAACCTCAATCAGCTGATTCACCCACGGGCGGTAATCAAGCAGCGCTACAACGGTCACCGCCTCGACGACGAGATCGTGCGCTCTATCCTGACCTTCTCGTTCTTTTTCACCATCACCATCTGCGTCATCGCCCTGCTGTTGTCGCTGCTGGGCCTGGACTGGATGACCGCCCTGACCGGCGCGGCCAGCACCGTGTCGGGCGTGGGGCCGGGCCTGGGCGAAGTGATCGGGCCGGCCGGCAACTTCGCCAGCCTGCCGGATGCCGCCAAATGGATCCTGTCGGGGGGCATGCTGCTGGGCCGGCTCGAAATCATCACCATCCTGGTGCTGTGCGTACCGGCCTTCTGGCGGCACTGATGACGCACGTCCCCGAGCGGCGCTAGACTGGCGGCAGACCGACCTGAGGACGTACACCATGGAACACGCCAGGCATTTCGCGAACTTCGCCGAGTTTTATCCGTATTACCTCGAAGAACACCGCAACAGCACCTGTCGGCGCCTGCACTTCGTTGGCACCAGCCTGGTGATTTTCCTGCTGGCATTTGCTATTGGCAGTGGCCGCTGGCAACTGCTGTGGCTGGTGCCTTTGGCGGGCTACGGCTTTGCCTGGGCCGGGCATTACCTGTTCGAACGCAACCGCCCGGCGACGTTCCAGCATCCGCTGTACAGCCTGATGGGCGATTTCGTGATGTTTCGCGACATGCTGCTGGGGCGGGTGCCGTTCTAGACGGGCAGCGCTTCCTGGGCCTGCTGTTTTTGCAATAGCTGAGCGTCCGCCAGGCGATACAGCTCGATGTGGCCGTCCAGGTGCTCGATCAGCGCCGTGCACGACTCCACCCAATCCCCGCAATTGAGGTACTCCACCTCGCCCATCTGGCGGATCTCGGCGTGGTGGATGTGCCCGCACACCACGCCGTCGAGCCCGCGCTTGACGCATTCATGGGCGATGGCCTGTTCAAAGTCACTGATGAAGTTCACCGCGCCCTTGACCTTGTGCTTGAGGTACGCCGACAACGACCAGTAACCATGGCCATAACGCGCGCGCCAGTGGTTGAGCCAGCGGTTCAGGGTCAGGGTGAACTCGTAGGCCGAGTCGCCGAGAAACGCCAGCCAGCGGTGATAGCGGGTAATGACATCGAACTGGTCGCCATGAATCACCAGCAGGCGTCGACCGTCGGCGGTGACGTGCACGGCCTCATCAAGCAGCTTGATATTGCCCAGCACCAGCCTGGAATAACGGCGCAGGAACTCATCATGGTTGCCGGTGATGTAGATCACCTCGGTGCCGCGCTTGCTCATGGTCAGCAGGCGGCGGATCACGTTGGTGTGCGCCTGGGGCCAGTACATGCCGCCACGCAGCTTCCAGCCGTCGATGATGTCGCCGACCAGGTAGATTCTGTCGGCCTGGTAGCCCTTGAGAAACGCCGACAAGTGCTCGGCCTGGCAATCGCGGGTGCCCAGGTGCACATCGGAAATCCATAGGGTACGCACGTGTTGCTTGCGGCTGGGCCTGGCGAACTGAGCGCTGCTCATGGGCAACCTCCGAGGGGTTTTGCCCAGCGTGCCCGCATGCAGTGAAGCGCATATGACACCGCCGTGGCGTTACCATGACAGCCGACTGGCGCGCCCACGGTGTAGAATTTGCCCGCCCCCCTCTTCAAGGATAACCATGACTCCACGCACCGCATTGGGCGCCCTGCACCTGGGCGCCATCCTGGTCGGCATGGCCGGTGTGCTCGGCAAACTGGCAGCCACCACGCCAGTCGTCATCGTTTTCGCTCGCGCAGCCTTTGCCGTCCTGGCACTGGGGGCCTTCATCACACTGTTCCAGCGCGCCGGCTGGCAACCGCTGCAACGTCGTCACCGGTGGCAGATGGCGTTGTCCGGCGTACTGCTGTGCGTGCACTGGGTGGCCTTTTTCATGGCCATCAAGACTGCCGGCGTGGCCATTGCCACCCTGGGTTTTGCCACCTTTCCAGCCTTTACCGTGGTGCTCGAAGGACTGCTGTTCAAGGAAAAGATCCACCGCCGGGAAATCATGCTGGTGATGCTGGTCAGCGCCGGGCTGGTGCTGGTCACCCCGACCTTCGACGTGGCCAGCCAGGCCACGGGCGGGCTGTTATGGGGCGTCTTTTCCGGGCTGACTTTCGCGCTGCTGTCGCTGACCAACCGGGCCAGTGCGGCGCATGTACCCCCCGTACAGGCGGCGCTGTGGCAGAACCTGATGGTGATGCTCTGCCTGGTGCCGTTCGCGGTGCCCCAACTGCATAGCCTGCGCGCCATCGACTGGCTGTGGCTGGCGCTGCTCGGGGTGATCTGCACGGGGCTGGCCCATAGCCTGTTTGTCGCCAGCCTGGCGGTGGTCAAGGCCCGCATCGCCGCCGTGGTGTTCGCCATGGAGCCGGTCTATGGCATTGCCCTGGCCTGGCTGATCTTTGCCGAAGCGCCAACGCTGCGCATGCTGGCCGGTGGCGCGTTGATCATCGCCGCCATTGTGCTATCGGGGCTCAAGCCTGCCGACCAGGCCGCCTCCACTCACTGAGCCGGGCGATCGTTATGCCCCAGGTCGCGCTCGGGATCGATGCAATCGCGCACCCGCTGCTTGAGTACCTTGGCCTCGGGAAAACCGCCATCAAGCTTGCGCTCCCAAATCTGCACCTCATCGCAGGTGATGCGAAAGATGCCACCGGTGCCCGGCTCCAGGCACACCCGTCCCAGATCATCGCCGAAGGTGCTCAACAGCTCCTGGGCCAGCCAGGCGGCGCGTAGCAACCACTGGCACTGGGTGCAATAGGTAATGACGATCTGGGCTTTGGCTGGAGTCATGGCAGGGTGCTCGAAACGGGGGGTCGGTGAAACGCAGCATCATACCGCGTCACTCACGGCCATGACCTGAGTGCGCACAAACATGCACAGCTCCCTGTAGGGGCGGATGTCTTTCACCCAATGGCAGCAAGGCGCTCACCCCCTGCGCAAGCCTTTGCACGGCCGTGCAAAGGCTTGCGCAACAACAGCCGGCCTTCTGATCAAAAAACACTCGAAATTCACTCGATAAAAACCCAAGCCATTGATTTAAAAAAGTAATTATTTGCCGGCATGGATCTTGGTATGTCCTGTTCATCAGCCATAACCGGTAGATCTGCCATGAGTACCCGCGCCCATCAGCCGACCTTCGCCCTGAACCTGCCTGGCCAGCACGATTTCAAGGTCCTGGCCTTCAAGGGCCATGAAGCCCTTAACCAGCCGTTTCGTTTCGATGTGCATCTGGTCAGCGAACGGCACGACGTGGACCTCGAAGCACTGTTGCACCAGCCTGCGTTCCTGCAAATCGACGCGCAAGGCTGCGGTATCCACGGTCAGGTCGAGCGCATCGCCCAAGGTGATCGCGGCCAGCGGCTGAGCCACTACCAACTCAGCCTGCGCCCGCGGCTGGCCAACCTCGCCTACCGCATCAACCAGCGGATTTTCCAGCAACTGACTGTGCCGGACATCATCGCCCAGGTGCTCAAGGAGCATGGCATCCTGGCCGACGCCTGGCATTTCAAGCTGCGCAAGGCGTGCCCGGCACGCGAGTACTGTGTGCAGTACGACGAATCGGACCTGCATTTCATCCAGCGCTTGTGTGAAGAGGAAGGCCTTCACTACCACTTCACGCACAACCGTGACGGCCACACCCTGGTGTTTGCTGACGATCAGGCCTGCTTTGCAGCCTTGCCACCGCTGGCCTATCACCCCGACCGATCACTGGTTGCCGACACGCCGGTGATCGAACGCTTCAACCTGCGCCTGGAAACGCGAACCAGCCGCGTCACCCGCCGCGACTATCATTTCGAGCTGCCCAGGGTCGACCTGATCAGCAACGCCGACAGCCAGGCCGCGCTGGCGCTTGAGGACTACGATTACCCCGGCCGCTTCACGCACCGCGACCGGGGCCAGGTGCTTGCCCAACGCGCGCTGGAACGTCATCGTCATGACTACCGGCAGGCCGAGGGCCACAGCAATCAGCCCGGCCTGGTCAGCGGGCATGTGGTGCCGATGACCGGCCACCCTCGGGCGCACTGCAACCAACCGTGGCTGTTGACCGACATCCACCACGAAGGTCGCCAGCCGCAGGTGCTGGAAGATGCGGCCACGTTCGAGGCCAGTGGCGATTTCACCCAGGGCTATCGCAACCGTTTCCTGGCCACGCCCGCCGACACGCCGTATCGCCCGCCGCTGCACCACCCCAAGCCGCGTATTCTCGGCAGCCAGACCGCCAGGGTCACCGGCCCGGCCGGGCAAGAGATCCATTGCGACCGTCACGGGCGGGTCAAGGTGCAGTTCCACTGGGACCGCGAAGGTGAACGCAACGAGCGCTCCAGTTGCTGGGTGCGGGTCGCCAGCGGCTGGGCCGGCAATCACTATGGCGCGGTGAGCCTGCCCCGGGTCGACATGGAAGTACTGGTGACCTTTCTCGAAGGCGACCCCGACCAGCCGCTGATCAGCGGCTGCCTGCACCACAGCGACCATTCGCCCCCGTACCCGCTGCCCGAACACAAGACCCGCAGCGTATTCAAGAGCCTGAGCAGCCCCGGCGGCCAGGGCTACAACGAACTGCGCATCGAAGACCGTGCCGGCGAAGAACAGATTTTCATCCATGCCCAGCGCAATTGGGACCAGGAGATCGAAAACGACCAGAGTATTCGCGTCGGTCACGAGCGCCATGACCGAGTCGAGGCCAACAGCTACAGCCATTTTCTGGCTGAGCAGCATCGCACCACGGACGCGGCGCGCCTCACCGAGGTCAAGGCCGATGATCATCTGACGGTCGGCCAGACCCAGCATATTCGCCTGGGCGTTGCGCAACTGGTCGAGGCCAACAGCGAGATCCACCTCAAGGCCGGGCAAAAACTGATTCTCGATGCCGGGCAGCACATCACCCTCAAGGCCGGCGGCAGCGTCATGACCCTCGACGCCAGCGGTGTGACCCTGACCGGCGCGGCCATCAGGCTCAACAGCGGTGCCAGCCCCGGCAATGGCACACCGGCGGCCCCGCTACTGCCCGACGCGGCACGACCTGCCGACAGCGACCAGGCCGGCGACCTGCTGCAACCGGCCCAGCAAACCACTCTCAAGCGCAACAGCCGCTGCGAAGCGTGCGAAAAAGCAGCGCTGGAGGTGCGTCAATGAGCGCGCAGGCCTTTGTACTGATCGACGGCCTGTTGCTGCCCGACGCGCTTAAAACCCTCTACGGCCGCGGCGAAACCCTGGAGATCGACCCGCTCTACCTCGGCACGCGCTGGGACGGCCTCAAAGACAAGGGGCCGATCCTGGTCCAGGCCAGCGACCGCCTGCGCGATGAATGGCAGCAGCAAGACCACTGGCAAGCCTGCTCATGCCTGCTGCACAGCCCGGCACCGCGGTCGGCGATCATAGGCCACCTGCGCCACTTCATCTGCCCGCCCGATCATCTGGGCAACGCCAGCCTGCTGCGCTTTGCCGATCCGCTGGTGCTGCACTTCTGGCTGGCCAGCCAGGAGCAGGCGCATCGCAACCGGACGCTTGGCCCGATTGAGCGGGTGCAGGTGGCGAGTCCTCGGCAGCCTTGGCATCCCGAACCGGCCACTGCGATGGCGGGTATCACCACCTTTGCCATTGATGGCGATCCCTACCAATGGCAATCCCGGTTTGCGGTGCAAGGACCGGCCCAGCTTGAAGCCTTCGAGCACGCTTTTGACTTTCTGTTCAAGCGACGCCTGCATGCCTGGATCACCCGACTCACACCCACCGCCTTTGCCGACCAGCGTCCGGAGCAGATCGATGCCTGGCTCGATGAAGTGCTGCGCAGCGGTCGCGACTGGGGCCTGGTCAGCGAATTCGCCCTGGCCACCTGGGCCGAGTACAGCCACACGCTGGGACAGGACTTCACCACAAGCGCAGGCGGCGACTGGCAGCGGTGGCTGACCGAGCACCCCACTCCCCTGTGCCCGGCGCCGGAACAGCAACTGGACGCTTTTGACCTCTACCGTGAACGCCGCACGACCCAGGAGCTGACTGATGGAAAACCTTAAACAAGGCACTGTGCGGCAGTGCCGTGCGACCGAATTCGACAAGACCCCAGCCACCGGCACCAGCCTGTGCCCTTTCAAGGGCGCCGGCATCGCCATCGTACCGGTGCGCTATGCCCTGGACCGCTCGCGCTACGACCCCAACCCGCCTGCCCGCAAACTGTTGCCCAAGACCGGCAAATGGCCCGCCTTGCCATCGATCAGAAGCCGCATCTACACCTTGCGCCAACTCTACGACGGCTACGTCTATGTGTTCGACGAAACCGCCGGCACCTTCCACGAATACGCCTACAGCGCCAGCGACGCCGGCCTGCAACGTATCGTCTGGACCGACGCCCACCTGGGCCAGGACATACGCACCGGCAGCGGCGAAGCCCAGCCTTACCTGCTCTACCCGCGCAAGAACACCCTGCACATCGCCTACGCGCCGGTGCAATGGACCTGGCGAATCTGCGAGCACATGCGCTCGCACGAAGACAGCCGGGCGCTGTGGATGAAACGCCTGGACCTGGCCGGTTACTGCATCACCATGAACGAGCCGGGGACCTTGCCGTTGAGCGAGATGGCCAAGGCGGTGGCGGATGTGGATGCAGGAGAAGTGCATGAAGACTTTCGCT
Source organism: Pseudomonas viridiflava (assembly GCF_900589395.1). GTDB lineage: Bacteria > Pseudomonadota > Gammaproteobacteria > Pseudomonadales > Pseudomonadaceae > Aquipseudomonas. The sequence continues at coordinate 32,957 of NZ_UUIS01000084.1, read as the reverse complement.
TTTACGACGCTGCCATCCCAAGCACCAAACCACCTTTCAACCCTCAGGAGGGTGAAGCGGCCTGGGTGCCACTGGGCGCCGATGTGCACTGGCTGGGCAGTGTGCCGGACAAGGACAGTGCACTGTTGATTGCGCTGGACGATCCGCTGGCCATTGTGAAGGACCTGGGAATGCAACTGGCAGGCGATCTGGCGGCTTATCAGACCTGGCAGGCACATGAACAACACAAGGTGGACATGGCCATTGCCGTTACGGGACTGTGTGGCATGCCCAGCCAGCCTGACTCAAAACAGTCACCCTGGCCCTGGATAAAAGACGACCCAGTCAGCATCCAACAGTACCTCCTGGATATGGAAGCCTACCTGGAACAGCTCGCGCTTGAAGAAGCGCAAGCACTGGGATCAGGCACAACACTGGATGTTGCCCAGCAACCTGTAACCGATCCGCCAAGCCTGCGCATGCACGAAACACTTGTGCAGCGCTATAAACCCTCACCCTCAACAGCTGAAATTCAGGACTGGAACGCTCGAAGCAAATGGCGCATGCAGGCCGATCTCAAGGCTGCACGCCTGCACCTGCAGCAACAACTGCCAATCCTCAAGCGCCTACAGAGCCAGATCGAAAACACCCGCTCCGACTTCCGACAATGGTTTGAACATATCGGCATAGAACCATTGAAGCTGTTTATCGACACCGCCAATCCCAACACACTCCTGTATCTGCAAACAATCACAGAAGAGCTGCTCACCCTCTGGGGCCAGCACGATGATGCCGTCGGTTGGATAAATGCCCAAGAGGACCAGGCTACTACATTGTTCGGCACCCTGCGTTATGGATTCTCGGCGCCCTTGAAAGAGGCCCTGCACCACCAGGCCGACAGGCTGCTCAATGGGCTTGGCGATATCACGAACCTGGTCACTCGCGCCGGCGAACTCAATGCCGTGCTCAACCATTCAGGCTTTGCCGATGCGGCCTGGATGAAAGCACTCAAACAGCCGGTGCAAGACACCTTCAAAGCCATGAAGGAACTGGCCACCGGCCGCGGCAAGCAAGTCGCCCAAGCCATACTGATCGCCCTGATCCCGGCAGACAGCCGTCTGGCTCAGGGCAAACAACCGAATCTGATTGCCCTGTTGCGTAATTTCCTCATCGGCAAGGTTCTCATCAATACTGAGGGAGGCACCAAAATCGATGAAGCGTTCGATAAAAAACTCCAGGCCTGGGAGCGCGAACGCCTGCGATTGCAGCGAGACCTCAATATCGTACAGCAGCGCTGGTTCTACCCTGGAAAACCTTGGGTACGTCAAAGCCTGACCCACGATGTAAACGCTCGTGACGCCCGCCTGCAGGCACATGACCTGAAAATCCCCATGCTGATTGATTTCAGGAACAACGAGTACGCCAAATTATTCCGGCAGGAAATAGAGAAGTTTTTCCATTCAGGTAAGAACGTAGCCAGGCACTGGCAACAACACGTAAGAAACGTAACCCAGGAATGGGGCATCCATGGCGCCAGCATCAGCTGGAGCGTGATCATGCTCAACTTCATCAATACCGCGCTGGTCTGGCAGGAAGTGGGACGTGATGGAAACCTCAGCGCCAAGGATATGGTCAAGGTGGGGTATAACCTGGGGTACAGCTTTAATTTGTTGATGGCGCTTTATGTTGAAGCGCCATGGGAGATTGTCAAGAGTGCGCAGCCGGTAAAAGTAGGAAAGTATGAGGTAGGAATACTAGAACGATCCGCCGCTTATTGGAAAGCACGAGGCAATACAACTTGGGCGAATGCAGTTAGCGGCTTCAAGATACGACTATTTGCAACAGGAGCTTTGCAATAGCCGCTACCGGGTTAGAAATATGGGACTTATATGACGATTACAAAAATTCGAACACAGAGGATGAAAAAAGATAATTATAGCAAAAGGTTTTTCTGTAGCCAGCATGGCCTTGGGCGGCACCCTCCAAATATTTTCTCTTTTATTCAAAATCAAATGGATAGGAGCAATAATGGGGCCTTGGTTCGCTGCTTCCATGCTAGCGGCCGGAATGGCTTATCTCTTTACCACCGCATTATTAAATTTTATAAAACAAGACTGCGTAGGGTTATGGCTTAGAAAATGCACTTGGGCACGCCTACCCAAATATCGTCACCCTGAAACGACCGATGGTCAAAAGGACGAGATCAAGGCCCTACTGGAAATTCAATTTTCTCCACACGTGATAATAAAAGCGACTACAGAACAGGAAATCATCAACACGGGCAGAACTTATAATTCGATTTCAAAGCGAAATGGTGCCTGGATTCAAATCCGCTTTCCGAAAGCACTACGAGGCCGAAACGCATTGGTTAATGTGATTATCAGCAAACAACCGCTTGGAGTTTTTCCCGTTGAAAAAATAGAGTCATCAGTCCAAAAGGAATTTTTCGACAAAGGCGCTTTTCACCCGCTGTCTGATTGGGGAAAAATCACTAATCGACGTCCAGAACTGGGCTTCTACCCCTCTATATTTCCAGCCATACCCGAAAAAGAGGACATTATCTGGAAAGCATGGATCCCTCTTTATGAAAAAGCAGACTTCTTGGAGTTCAAAGTTGTGTATCCATCGGATATCGCCCACGAACTTGCACATGAGGTCAGCTACCTTTATCAACTAGAATTAAATGATGAAGGTGAAAGCACTTTTGATGGACTCAGCAAAACCGAACTCACTGTCAATCATGAAAAACGCGCGGATGCTTGCCAATTATTTATAATGCCGTGATTGAGATAAAGTGAATCATAAAAATCAATAAGCAAATTTTGTCACACTCAAGAACCATACAAAAAAGACAGACACGCAATGACAACTGACATCCAAACCCCTAGAACATTAGAGCATCCAGCCGCAGAGGCCACACTGATGACATGGAGCATCAAAGCTATCAACCAGTCACCCAGTGACATTCGCGCTGCATTTTACTTCTGTTTCGGCACACCCATAATTTGCATAAGCGGTCTGTCGTGGTGGTTGTGGCCCGAAATGGAAATCATGTTTGGTTTTTGGTTAGGCCTGTGCATGGCAACCATCGTTTTCCCTATGATATTCCTAGCCATTCTTCGACAAAAAACTGTATTCAACTATAAAATCCAACTCGACTACGGCGAGGTGGAACACCAACTCTACTTCCCTGACTTTGCCAGCGATCTGTTTCAGGGCCTTGCCGCTTTTGCCATTCTGATCTTCGTCGGCGTCGCCCTGCTCACGGGCTCTCTGCTCTTCTTGCTCGGCCCTGCCGCGATTGCTGTAGGCTCAGCCATGACATTGATGAATTGGGAGAAGCCACCTGTCGTCTATGAAAGAAGCATGTCATGGAACGACCACGACTTCGTTACCGTCGACCGTAAATACCTGATCATCGTTGCGCACTACACAGACACCACCATTGGTTTCAAGGCACGCTTTCCTGACAAGGCGCTCTTTGACCAGTACCTGGCCTTTTTACGTACCGTCGTCGCCCCGCATGCAGAGTTCACTGAAAAAGTCTGGGAGTGGTGAGATACGCAGTACCCAGCATAAAGAAAAAAACCACAAAATACATATATTCCAATGGACTACAAAAACCGTTAACCAACCACGAAGTGATATTCATGGTGCATCTTACTTCTGTTTCGGCACACCCATGATTTGTATCAGCGGCTTCACGTGGTGGTGGTGTGAGAAAATGGATGTCATGCTTGGTCTCTGGGTCTCCTTGTGCATAACGACCACTGTAGTCCCCTTAATATTCCTGGCCATTCTCCGACAAAAAACTGTGTTCAACTATAAAATTCAAGCCGACTACGGCGAGGTGGAACATCAACTCTACTTTCCTGACTTCGCCAGCGATCTGTTTCAGGGCATTGCCGCTTTTGCCATTCTGATCTTCGTCGGCGTCGCCCTGCTCACAGGCTCTCTGCTCTTCTTGTTCGGTCCCGCCGCGATTGCAGCAGGGGCCGCCATGCAACTGATGAATTGGGAAAAACCCCCGGTCGAGCATGAAAAAAGCCTGCCATGGAGTGAGTAAAACTTCGTTACGGTGGATCGAAAATATCAGGTTATCGTCACCCATCGCACGATGCTGAATCTGGGCTTCGAAGCCCGCTTCCCCAACAAAGAACTGTTCGAGCAATACCTCGCCTTCCTGCGCACCGCCCTCCCACCCTCCGCCACATTCACCGAAACGGTCTGGAAATGGTAAAGCCAACCGTCTTTACCTCAACGCGCATTGCCCACTCGCCGCAAGGCATTGAGCGCCGGGTCTTGCGCCGATACCGCAGCCACCTCATCACCGCATACCTTCACCCCCAACAACCCCAGCAACCGCGCCCGAATCGCCTGGAAGCCCGGCTGGCTGCTGTCGCGCTGGCGGGGCAGGTCGATGGGGATCTGGTCGGCGATCTTGCCGTGGGCCAGGACGATGACGCGGTCGGCCAGCAGGATGGCTTCGTCGACGTCGTGGGTGACCAGCAGCACGGCCGGGGTGTGTTTGCGCCACAGGTCGATGATCAACTGGTGCATGCGGATGCGGGTCAAGGCGTCCAGGGCGGCGAAGGGTTCGTCGAGCAGCAGCAGTTGCGGTTCGCGCACCAGGGCGCGGGCCAGGGCGACGCGCTGGGCTTCACCGCCGGAGAGGGTCGCCGGGAAGGCGTCGATGCGGTGGGCCAGGCCGACTTCAGTCAGGGCTGCTTCGGCGCGGGCCCTGGCGTCGGCGCTGCGTACACCGAGCATGACGTTTTTCCAGGCGCGCTTCCAGGGCATCAGCCGTGGCTCCTGGAATACGGCGGCGCGGGCGCGGGGCACGCGCAGTTCGCCGCCTTCGATGCTGTCCAGCCCGGCCAGGCTGCGCAGCAAGGTGGTCTTGCCCGAGCCGCTGGCGCCCAGCAGCGCGACGAATTCGCCGCTGCCGATGTCCAGGTTCAGGTTGTCGATTACCCGCTGGTCGCCGAACTGGCGCACCACGTTGCGCAGTTGCACCGCCGCCGGCAAGGCAGGGCTGGCGGCCGCGTGAGGGGTTACCGGGTCCAGCACATTGATTGCACTCATGTTCAGTTCCTCACGAAAGTGGGCCGCCAGGCCAGGGCGTGGCGCTCCAGCGTGCGGATAAGGCCGTCGATCAACAGGCCCAGGACGCTGTAGATCAGCAGGCAGATGACGATCACATCTGTGCGCATGAAGTCGCGCGCATCGCTGGCCAGAAAGCCGATGCCGGCCGTGGTGTTGATCTGCTCGACGAACACCAGCGCCAGCCAGGAAATGCCCAGCGCATAGCGCAAGCCGACGAAGAACGAAGGCAAGGCGCCCGGCAGGATGACGTGCCAGATCAGTTCGCGGCGGCTCAGACCGAGGGTGTTGGCGGCCTCGATCAGTTTCGGGTCGATGTTGCGGATGCCGGAAAACAGGTTCAGGTACACCGGAAAGGTGGTGCCGGTGACGATCAGCGCGACCTTGGTGAATTCGCCGATGCCGAACCAGAGAATGAACAGCGGCACCAGGGCCAGCGAGGGAATGGTGCGCAGCATCTGCATCGGCGAGTCGAGAATCACCTCGCCGCGCCTGGACAGGCCGGTGAACAGCGCCGCGGCCACCCCGATGGTTACGCCAATGCTCAGGCCCAGCAAGGCACGCTGCAGGGACACCCATAAGTGCCCGGCCAGCTCGCCAGAGGCGATCATTGCCCAGAGCGTACCGCCGATCTGCGAGGGCGCGGCGATGACGCGACTGGGCAACAGGCCGGTCTGCGAAGCCAGCTCCCAGAGCAGCAGCAGGGCCAGCGGGCTGAGCAGGCGCACCAGAAAAGCCGGCACCTGCCACTGACGTGCCTGAGGCGTGCCGGCCTTGCCCGGGTCAGGTTTGCTGATCGTCAGAAAGCCGGCATTACCAGGTTCAAAAGTCTTTTCGGGCACAGGCACCTCCTTGGCGAGCCCCCCCGGAAGCCAGCATCCGGGCAGGTAAAGCCCCATGCTAGGCACATAAAAAAACGCCGTGAAATGCTATTTGGAAATAACCTAACCGTTAAAAAATACTGATCATAATAAATTTTTATAATGCGTATTTTTAATATTAACTTAGATCCAATCGGCATTTCACAGCCGCCCTGCCCGCCCCTTAAGGTGCCTGCCACGCGTCCGGGCCATCTGCGCCCTGACTTGCCTCTCACCCAGGATCCACGGCAGGAGATTTCATGAGCATCGAATTCATCGGTTACATCGGCACCCAGCCCGGTTCGGAAATTCACCCGCGCAGCGGCCCGGCCATTCAGCCGGAGTACGTGGCCAAAGTGGCCAGGGCGCATGAAGAGGCAGGCTTTGACCGGGCACTGATCGCCTACCACTCCAGCAGCCCGGACAGTGCGTTCGTGGCCGCGCATGCGGCCAGCCTGACCACGCGCCTGAAGTTTCTGATTGCCCACCGTCCAGGCTTTATCGCCCCGACCGTGGCGGCGCGGCAGTTCGCCACGCTCGACACCTTCAATGGCGGACGCACCGCCGTGCACATCATCACCGGCGGCAACGATCAGGAGTTGCGCGCCGATGGCAGCCATATCGACAAGGATGCACGCTATGCCCGTACCGATGAATACCTGAGTGTGCTGCGCCAGGAGTGGACCGCCGAGGCGCCGTTCGATTACCAAGGCGAGTATTACCACGTCGAAGGCGCGCACTCGCACGTCAAGTCGCCGCAGCAGCCGCATATCCCGCTGTACTTTGGCGGCTCGTCAGCGGCGGCCATTGCGGTGGCCGGCAAGCACGCCGATGTCTACGCCTTGTGGGGTGAAACCTACGAGCAAGTGCGCGAGGTGGTCCGGCAGGTGCGCGCAGAAGCGGCCAGGCATGGCCGTACCGTTCGCTTCAGCCTGTCGCTGCGCCCGATCCTGGCCGAGACGGAGGCGCTGGCCTGGGCCCGTGCCGACAGCATTCTGGAACGCGCCAAGGCGCTGGCCCAGAGCAGTGGCTTTGTGCGCCAGGACCCGCCGAACGAGGGCTCGCGCCGATTGCTGGCGGCCGCCGCCCAAGGCACGCGCCTGGACAAGCGTCTGTGGACCGGCATCGCCGGGTTACTGGGTGCGCAGGGCAATTCCACGTCATTGGTCGGCACCCCGGAACAGGTGGCCGACGCCTTGGTGGACTATTACGACCTGGGGATCACCACCTTCCTGATTCGCGGCTTCGACCCGCTGGAGGACGCCATCGACTACGGCCGCCAACTGATCCCGCTGACCCGCGAGCGGGTAGCACAACGTGAGCGCGAAGCACGCGAAAAGGTCGCCTGACCTGCACGGCAAAACGGTCCTGGCGTAGGAGCGCGCTTGCCGGAATGCCGGACCACCGCGACCGAGTGCGCAGCGCTCGTAAAAATTGTATAGGCGCTGAAAATTTACGACTGCTAACGCAGCCGGTCGCGGGCAAGCGCGCTCCTACCTGGCGCCAGGTTCGCGGCGCTTCAAGGCGGCGGTCGCGCAGTGATCAAACTTACGCCGCGGCCGACACCCGCTTGAGCGATTGCGCCACCAGGTTGCCGAAGGCCTGGACCGGCGCTTGCAGGTTGCCCAGGAAGCGCGGGTACACCAGCCACAGGTCCATCACCGGCTTGAAGTCCTTCAGCGGCATGATTGCCAGTTGCTCACGATAGGCGCTGCGTTCCAGCAAGGGGCGCGGCACCAGGCCCAGGCCCATGCCGTCGGCCACCAGCCCCAGTTGCAGCTCGGTGCCGAAGGTTTCCAGGTTTACCTTCAGCCCCAGCCCCTGGTCGGACAGCGTGCGCTGCAGGCCGGCGCGAAAGCCGCAACCATCGGGGTTGAGCACCCAGCCCTGCTGGTAGCAATCGGACAGCTTGCCGGGCTTTTTCGGCAGCGCGTCGCGGGCGCAGACCACCACCAGTTCGACCTTGCCGATCGACTCGCCCAGGATGTTGTCCGGAAAGATCTTGCCGGCCGGGAACAGGGCGGCGGCGGCATCCAGCTCGCCATTTTCGATCTTGCCGATCAAGTGGCTGCCCCAGCCGGTCACCACCTGGGCGCGCAGGTCGGGAAAGGTGCCGCGTAGCTGCTTGAGCGCATCGAGCAGCACCACATCGCCAATGGTCTGCGGCACGCCCAGGCGCAACTGGCCGCTGGGCGGCGTGTCGCTGGCGACCAGTTCACGCAGTGCATCCATCTCGCGCAGGATCGCCAGGCACTTCTGGTACACCTGGTTGCCCATGGGCGTCGGTTTGAGCGGCTTGGTGTTGCGGTCGAACAGCTCGACCCCTAGCGCCTGCTCGAAATTCTGCACGCGCCGGGTGATGGCCGGCTGGGTGAGTTCCAGCGACTCGGCGGCATGGCTGATCGACTGACAGCGGATCACTGCAACGAAGGCATCGATATCATCAATTTTCATTCGAACCGCACATAAAGGCATAAAAGGAACATAGGCAAAAAGCATAGTGCGATTCAGCGTTTCTGGATAGCCCGGGTGCAGCCTGCGAAGCGCCGGATTTCGTCTGCAAAAATGCCGTACAGAAGCTCTTCAGCGGTTGGCAAAGAGCATTTGGCTATAAGCTAATCATGAAAAAATAGCATATTAGCCATGCCTATTATGTTTATATCTATCCATGCCTCACCACTGCCTGGAATGGACATGCCGCACACCCCACACCCCGAACGACTCAGGGCCTTCATTGGCGCCCTGGCCGAACTGATCGACAGCAACCCGCCTGAAAGCGACCTGCTGCACCGCGGCGGCAAGCTGCTCGCGCAACTGGTCAGCCATGACGACTGGCTGCCCGATGAGTTTGCCGTGCCAGACCCGACCCGCTACCAACAGTTCCTGCTACACGCCGACTCGCGCCAGCGCTTTTCAGTGGTCAGTTTTGTCTGGGGCCCGGGTCAGAGCACACCGATTCACGATCACCGCGTCTGGGGCCTGATCGGCATGTTGCGCGGGGCCGAATATTCGCAAGGCTTTGCCCGCAGCGCCGATGGCCGCCTTGAGCGCGAAGGCCCGGCCATCCGTCTGGAACCGGGCCAGGTCGAGGCGCTGTCACCGCGCAGCAACGATGTGCACCAGGTCAACAACGCCTTCGACGACCAGGTGTCGATCAGCATCCATGTCTACGGCGCCAATATCGGCGCCGTGCGCCGCGCGGTGTACTTGCCCGACGGCACCGAGAAGCCGTTTATCTCCGGTTATTCCAATGCCTTTCTGCCCAACATCTGGGACCTGTCCAAAGAAGCGAGCCAAGCCCAATGACGACCTCTGCCACCCGTTCCTACACCGACATTCGCCAGGCCCTGCTCGACCGCCAGGAACTGGCACTGGTCGATGTGCGCGAAGAAGCGCCGTTCGCCGAATCGCACCCGTTGTTTGCCGTGAACATCCCGCTGTCCAAGCTGGAGCTGGAAGTGCTGGCGCGCATCCCGCGCAAGGACACGCCGGTGACCGTCTATGACAATGGCGAAGGCCTGGCGCAACGGGCCCTGGAGCGCTTCGCGGCGCTGGGCTATGTCGACGTGAAATTACTCGAAGGCGGCCTGGCGGGCTGGCGCGATGCCGGCGGCGAGCTGTTCATCGACGTCAACGTGCCGAGCAAGGCGTTTGGCGAACTGGTCGAGCACCATCGCCACACCCCGTCGCTGGCCGCCGAAGAGGTCAAGGCGCTGCTTGATGCCAAGGCTGATGTGGTGGTGCTCGATGCCCGCCGCTTCGATGAATACCAGACCATGAGCATCCCTACCGGCATCAGCGTGCCCGGCGCCGAGCTGGTGTTGCGCGCCCGCGAGCTGGCGCCTGACCCGGCCACGCGTATCGTGGTCAATTGCGCCGGTCGCACGCGCAGCATCATCGGCACCCAGTCGCTGGTCAATGCCGGACTCCCCAATCCGATCAGTGCGCTGCGCAACGGCACCATCGGCTGGCTGCTGGCCGGCCAGACCCTGGACCACGGCCAGTCCCGGCGTTTTGCCCAGGTCACTGAAGACACCCGTGAAATCGCCAGCGCCGATGCCCGTCGGGTCGCCGACAAGGCCCGCGTGCAACGCGCCAGCCTGACTGAACTGCACACCTGGCAGGCCGATACCACGCGCACCACGTACCTGTTCGATGTGCGCACCCCGGAAGAATTCGCCGCCGGCCACCTGCCGGGTGCTCGCTCGACGCCGGGCGGCCAGCTGGTGCAGGAGACCGATCACTTCGCCAGCGTGCGCGGGGCCCGCATCGTGCTGGCCGACGACGACGGCGTGCGCGCCAACATGTCGGCTTCCTGGCTGGCGCAGTTGGGCTGGGAGGTCTATGTGCTCGACGGCCTGCAAGCGGTGCACTTCAGCGAGCAGGGCGACTGGGACGCACCCGGCCCCACCCCGCCGCAGGTCGAGGAAATCGCGCCTGAAACCCTGGCGCAATGGCAGGCCGAAGGCGGTGTCGCGGTGCTGGATTTCACTGCCAGCGCCAACTACGTCAAACAGCACATTCCCGGTGCCTGGTGGACCCTGCGGGCCGACCTGAAAAACGCGGTGGCCAAGGTGCCGGTCGCCGAGCGCTATGTGCTGACCTGTGGCAGCAGCCGCCTGGCACGCCTGGCCGTGGACGAGGTGCACGCCCTGACCGGCAAACCGGTGTTTCTGCTCAAGGGTGGCACCGCCAGCTGGGTCAAGGCCGGTCTGGCGCTGGAGCACGGCGAGACGAACCTGGCCTCACCCCGCATCGACCGCTATCGCCGCCCGTACGAAGGCACCGAGGCCCCGCGTGAAGCGATGCAGGCGTACCTGGATTGGGAATACGGCCTGGTGGCACAACTGGACCGTGACGGGACCCACGGGTTCTATGTGATCTGACTTCAGTACACGGGGAGTCGCGTTCATCCAGCACAAATAACGGACTGATGTGTCGAGTTTGAAAACATCCCCTGTGGGAGGGGGCTTGCCCGCGAAGACGGCGGCAAAGGCGCAACGGATGCATCAAGCGCACAGGCTTTTCGCCGGCAAGCCGCCTCCCACAGCCCAGTGTTTGCTGTACGACCGTGCAGCACCACGACGACGGGTTATTGCCTGCCCAGGTCATGCACCCTCCCACCCATCTTTAAATCACAAAAAATTATATTAATAATAATAATAATCAAATAAATACATAATTAGCATATAGCCAATCGTTCCTTCCCTCCCCGTTCTTATAGGCATAACTTCAATCCAGACAGACCCCAGCCTGGCGGATGTCATCCCATCGCCTGCTGTACCGTCTGGCCATTACCTGCTCGCTTCGACGACAGCGGCGCCCGGTGCGTGCAATCACTCGATTCATTCAAGGAGCAGTTTCATGAGCCAGCAACGTCATCTCAAACTCGGTGCCATGGTCCACGGCGTCGGGCATGGCTGGGGCGAATGGCGGCATCCCCAGGCCCAAGCCGATGCCAGCGTCAACTTCGGTTTCTACAAGCAGCAGACCCGCCTGGCCGAAGACGCCAAGTTCGATTTCGTATTCATCGCCGACAGCCTGCATATCCACGAAAAATCCAGCCCGCATTACCTCAACCGCTTCGAGCCGCTGACTGTGCTGTCGGCGCTGGCGGCAACCACCGAGCACATCGGCCTGGTGGCCACCGTAACCGTCAGCTACACCGAGCCCTTCCAGGTGGCGCGTCAGTTCGCGTCCCTGGACCACATCAGCGGTGGCCGCGCCGGCTGGAACATCGTCACCTCCTGGCTCAGCGGCACCGCCGACAATTTCGGCAAATCCGAACACCCGCCGCATGCGGTGCGCTACCGCATTGCCAAGGAGCATGTGGCGGTGGTCAAGGGCCTGTGGGATTCCTGGGAAGACGACGCCTTTACCCGCAACAAACAGACCGGCGAGTTTTTCGCCCCTGACAAACTGCACACGCTCAATCACCAAGGCGAGTTCTTCAAGGTCAAGGGCCCGCTGAATATCGCCCGCTCCCGCCAGGGCCAGCCGGTGCTGTTCCAGGCTGGCACCAGCCACGACGGGCGCAACTTCGCTGCCGAATATTCCGACGCGATCTTCGTGCATGTCGAGTCGCTGGAAGACGGCATTGCTTACGCCAAAGACTTGAAGCAACGCGCTGCCGGTTTTGGTCGCAACCCGCAGGACCTGTCGATCCTGCCGGGCATCCGCCCGATTGTCGGGCGCGATGAAGCCGAGGTAGAGGCACGGTTCCAGCAGGCCGTGGAACTGGTCAGCATCGAGGACGCCATCGTCGCCCTGGGCCGACCGTTCAACGACCACGACTTCAGCCAGTACCCGCTGGACGAACCCTTTCCGCAGCTCGGCGACCTGGGCGCCAACAACCAGAAAGGCGGCTCCGACCGCATCAAGCAACTGGCCCGCGACGAACACCTGACCCTGCGTGAAGTCGCGCTGTACTTCTCCCGCCCGCGCCGCGACTTTGTCGGCACCCCCGAACAGGTGGCCGATGCCGTGCAGACCTGGTTCGAGCAAGGCGCGGCCGACGGCTTCATCATCAACTCGGTGCTGCCCGACGGCCTGCAGTACTTCGCCGAGCTAGTGGTGCCGATCCTCCAGCAGCGTGGCCTGTTTCGTACCCAGTACAGCGGCGCGACCCTGCGCGAGCATTTTGACCTGCCCGTACCGGCCAACCGCTACAGCGTCGAGCGCCTGCATCAACCCACTCCAGAGGAGGCTGTGGCATGAGCCTGTCCTTGAACCGACAACTGGCCGACCTGCATGCCGAGCGGGTCGCCCACTGGGCGCCCGAGGCGCTGCAGGTCAATATCGACCAGCGCCAGCACCTGGTCGACACGGCCGACACCGAACGCTTCGTCAAGGCCGGTGACCGCATCGAGCCTTTTGAACTGCTCAAGGTCGAGGGCGGCACCTTAAGCCGTGATCAGCTCCTGCAGAACGGTGCCGCCGTACTGGTGTTCTTTCGTTTTGCCGGCTGCCCGGCGTGCAATATCGCCATTCCCCATTACGACCGCCACCTGGTGCCCGCGCTCGAGGCGCTGGGCGTGCCGCTGGTGGCGATCAGCCCGCAGGTGCCGGAGCGCCTGGTCGAGATCAAGCACAAGCACAGCCTGCGTTTGCAGGTTGCCAGCGACAAGGACAACGCACTGGGTCGCCGCCTGGGCATTCTCTACAGCTTCGATGAGGCCTCGCGCCAGGCGGCGCTGCGCAAGGGCAGCAGCATTGGCGAAGTGACCGGCACCGGCACCTGGGAATTGCCGCAACCCACTGTGGTGGTGCTCGATGCCGACGCCCGCGTGGTGTTCGCCCAGGTCAGCCCCGACTGGCTGGTACGCACTGAAGCCGAACCCATTCTTCAGGCCGTCGAGCGGGCACTGGCCGCACAACTGGCTGGCGCAACGACCTGAATGCGCTACCACCACTGATCGCGCAAGGAACCGCACATGAGCCTTTCAAGCCTTCGTCAGCGCCATGACGAACCCGAGTCCGCCGAGGCGTTCAGCGCCAGGCTGGCCACCGTCACCGCCCAACTGGCCGCCACGGCCGAACACTACGATGAAACCGGTGAGTTTCCGCATGCCAACTTTCGCCTGCTGCACGAACACGGGCTGCTGGGCCTGACCGTGCCAAAGGCACTGGGCGGCGGTGGCGCCGACCTGGCGCAGGCGCTGCAAGTAATCAGCGCCGTGGCCAGAGGCGAGCCGTCCACCGCGCTGGTGCTGGTCATGCAGTACATCCAGCATGCCCGCCTGCAAGACAGCACCCAGTGGCCCGAACACCTGCGCCAGCAGGTGGCGATCGAGGCGGTGCGCGATGGCGCGCTGATCAACGCCCTGCGCGTCGAGCCCGACCTGGGCACTCCGGCGCGCGGCGGCCTGCCGTCGACCCTCGCCCGGCGCACGCCCGAGGGCTGGCGCATCAGCGGGCGCAAGATCTACTCCACTGGCAGCCACGGGCTGACCTGGCTGGGCGTGTGGGCCCGCAGCGATGATGAAGACCCGCTGGTGGGTACTTATCTGGTGCGCAAGGACACACCGGGCATTCGCATCGTCGAGGACTGGGACCACCTGGGCATGCGTGCCACCAGCAGCCATGAAGTGATCTTCGACGATGTGCTGGTGCCGCTGGAGCACGCCGTCAGCGTCAGCCCCTGGAGTGCGCCACGCGCCGAACTGGACCCGGCCGGCATGCTCTGGATGTCGGTATTGCTGTCGGCGGTCTACGACGGCGTGGCCCAGGCCGCGCGCGACTGGCTGGTGACGTGGCTGGAACAGCGCAAACCAACCAACCTGGGCGCTGCGCTGGCAAGCCTGCCGCGCTTTCAGGAAGTGGTCGGCCGGATCGACACCTTGCTGTTCGCTAACCAGACCCTGCTGGGCACCGCCGCCCAGGGCCTGGTGCCAAGCCGGCATGCCGCGCAGATCAAATACCTGGCCACCGACAACGCCCTGCGCGCCGTGGAAGCGGCCATCGAAGCCAGCGGCAACCCCGGCCTGTCGCGCAGCAACCCGTTGCAACGTCACTACCGCAATGTCTTGTGCGCCCGGGTGCACACGCCGCAGAACGACACCGTGCTGCAAGGCATCGGCAAAGCGGTGTTTGCCAGCCGCCCTGCCTGACTCATCACCGGCAAACGGCGCCGCTGCAATCGCGCGGCGCCGGGTTGTCCAGGCCGGGCCAGGGCGTCAAAGCGTGTCGAACACCGGCGGCTCGAACGCCGTGATCGGTGGCAGTTCACCTTCCCACTTCACCACCTCCACCGAGGCAGTCTGCGCCGAGCAGCCTTGCGACAGGCTGGAGGCGCCGATGTCATGGGTGATGACATTGGGGTTGCCGTGCTTTTCCAGGCTGCCCGGCTCGCCCCGTACCAACGGGTCGAACCAGGCGCCGGTGGCAATTTGCACCACGCCGGGACGAATGCCGTCGGACACGATCACCCCGGCCAGGAACGCCCCTCGCTCGTTGAACACCTTGGCCACATCGCCGTCACGCAGGCCCCGCGCCTGGGCATCCAGCGGGTTGAGGGTCAGTGGTTCACGCCCCTGGATTTTCGAGGCGCGGCTGTAGGCGCCATGGTCGTACTGGCTGTGCAGCCGGGTGCGCGGCTGGTTGGAGAGCAGCTGCAACGCGTGGGTCGGGGCGGCCTTGGCCAGCCACACCGGGTGCCCCGGACAATCGGCATAGCCAAAGCCTGCGATGCGCTCGGAAAACAGCTCGATGCGCCCTGACGGTGTGGTCAAAGGATGCGCCTCGGGGTCCTCGCGAAACGTTTTGAGCAGCACCGTGTCCTCGACCGGGCGCTGGACTTCGAACACGCCGTCGCGCCAGAACCGGTCGTAGTCAGGCAGTTCGATATCGAACTCTCCGGCACGCCCGCGCGACTCTTCGTAGATCGTGCGCAGCCAGTCCTCGGCATTGCGGCCTTCGGTAAAGTCCTGGGCCACGCCCAGGCGCTGCGCCAGGTCGGCAAAAATGCTGTAGTCGTCACGCGACTCGCCCACCGGCTCGATGGCCTTGTGCATGGCGATCATGAAGCGGTCGGAGGCGGCGCTGCCGATGTCGTTGCGCTCCAGCGACGTGGTGGCCGGCAGCACGATGTCGGCGTACTTGGCCTGGGCGGTCCAGTACTGCTCATGAACCACGATGGTCTGCGGCTTTTGCCAGGCCTCAAGCAAACGGTTGAGGTCCTGGTGGTGGTGAAAGATATTGCCGCCGGCCCAATACACCAGGCGGATGTCCGGGTAGTGCCGCTGCTCGCCGTTGTAGTCGAACGGCGCACCGGGGTTGAGCAGCATGTCGGTGACCCGCGCCACCGGGATGAAATCCTTGACCTTGTTGCTGCCCTGGGAAAAGCGCGGCCCGGAAAACGCCTTGCGCCCGCTGCCGGTGTTGTTCATACAGCCATAGCCCAGGCCGAAGCCACCGCCGGGCAGGCCGATCTGGCCGAGCAACGCGGCCAGGGTCACGGTCATCCAGAACGGTTGCTCGCCATGCACTGAGCGCTGCAACGAGTAGGCAATGTTGATCATCGTGCGTTTACGGGCCATGCGCCGGGCCAGTTCAGTGATCTGCGCCGCCGGAATATCGGTCAGCGCCGCCGCCCACTCGGGCGTCTTGGGCTGGCCGTCGGCCTCGCCCAGCAGGTACCGGGCAAAGCGCTCGAAGCCCACCGTGCAGCGCGCGATGAAGGCCTGGTCATGGCGGTTTTCCGTGACCAGCACCCAGGCCAGCGCCAGCATCAGCGCGGTGTCGCTGCCCGGGCGCACCGGCAGCCATTCATTGTGCACCGGTCCCGTCAGGTCATCACGCAACGGGCTGACGTTGACGAACTCAACGCCGGCGTTCGACAGGTTCTCCAGCGCCTCGTTGAGCAAATGATCGCTGGCGCCACCGGGGCTGGTCTGGGCGTTCTTGTGCGGCAGCCCGCCGAAGGCCACGAACAGCTCGCAATGCCCGGCCAGGTTGCTCCACGAGGTGTGCCGGGCCAGCAGCCAGTCCATGTTGCCGACGATGTGCGGCATCAGCACCCGCCCGGCGCCCAGGCTGTAGCTGTCGGTGCTGAACACATAGCCGCCCTGGGTGTTGAGGAAGCGGTGCAACTGGCTCTGGGCATGGTGAAAACGCCCGGCACTGCCCCAGCCATAGCTGCCGCCGAAAATCGCCTGGTTGCCATGCTCGCGGCGTACCCGTTGCAGCTCGCCGGCCACCAGGTCCAGCGCCACCTCCCAGCTCACCTCGACGAACGGTTCCTGACCGCGCCGCTCGGGGCGACCTTCACCGCTCAGGAAGCTGCGGCGCACGGCCGGGCGCCGGATGCGCGTGGGTGAGGTGATGGCGTCGACCACCGAAGCGCCGATCGGCGACGGGTCCTTGTCCCACGCCACCGGCACCATGGCCTGCAACTGGCCATCGACCACCTGCGGCTGGTAGGCGCCCCAATGCAGCGACGTAAAGCTCATGAATTCAGGTCTCCCAGGGTGATGGCGCGGTGCACAATGCCCATGACCCTAGCACGCGGTAAAAAATCAGCAAAAGTCATTTTTTGCTTATCTTTATATGCATTCTGGTAATTAAAATCAGCTAGACACATGCCTACAAGCCATAACTGGCGCCCGGCTTCATAGTCGGGTTTTCGATTCAAAGGCTGATCAGGCATGCGTGCTGTTCTTCTGCTCAACGGGTTGGCCTTGAGCGCCCTGGCCCACACGGCCGTCGCCGCCGACAACAGCCTGTGGCCCGATGCCCAGGCCTCGGTGCTGCTGCGCAATTACTTTCTGCACAACGACGACCGCAACGACCGGGTCCGCGCACAGAGCTACAAGCAGGAATGGGCCCAGGGCTTCATAGGCCGTTTCGATTCCGGCTATACGCCAGGCACCTTCGGGCTGGGCGTAGAGGCCCATGGCTTTCTCGGACTGCGCCTGGACAGCGGGCGTGGCACAGCCGGCACTGGCCTGTTGCCGCTGGACAGCGACGGCCGGGCAGAACCTGATTACTCCTCGGCCGGAGCGTCGTTGAAACTGCGCCTGGGCCAGACCCAACTGAAACTCGGCGAAATGGAAGTCGAAACCCCGGTGTTCGACACCGCCGACAAACGCCTGCAACCGGAGTACGCCAGCGGCGGCTTGCTCGACAGCCTTGAGGTGCCGGGTGTGCGCTTGGTGGCCGGGCATTTCACGGCCTTCAAGAACCAGAACCAGTCCAGCGGCCATGGCGACTTCGACGGCTACCAGGCCAGCACCGCCGGCCACAGCGTCAGCCTGGCCGGGATCGAAAGCCGCACCGAAGGCCCCTTGGGCGGCGCGCTGTACATGGGTCAATTGAGCGACACCTGGCGCCAGTACTACGCCAACCTGCACGGCGCGCACCCGTTGGGCAGCACCACGCGTTTATCGTGGGACGCCAACCTGTACCGCACCCTGGACACCGGTACGGCCAGTGCCGGCGCAATTGCCACCACCGCATCGAGCCTGATGCTCAAGCTGCGCCATCAGTGGCAGACGCTGGGCCTGGGCTACCAGAAGGTCCATGGGCAGACGCCGTTCGATTTTGTCGGCGGTGACTCGATCTACCTGGCCAACTCGATCAAGTACAGCGACTTCAACGGGGCCGGCGAGCAATCCTGGCAACTGCGCTACGACCGTGACCTGACCACGCTGTGGCCGGGCCTGAGCGTCATGGGCCGCTACGTGCGCGGCAGCGGCATCGAGACCGCCCTTGGCGACGGCAAACACTGGGAACGCGACCTGACCCTGGCCTGGACCGCGCCTTCAGGGCCGGCCAGGGACCTGTCGGTTGAACTGTCGTATGTCACCCATCGCGGCAATGCCGCCCAGGGCAACAACGACCTGGACCGGGTGTACATCGTGGTGCAGTACCCGTGGGACATCGCAGGGCGTTGAAGCGCGGGACTGCCCACGCCCCCCGTAGGAGCGCGCTTGCCCGCGACCGAGTGCGTAGCAGTCGTAAAATTGCAGCGTCCCCACAATTTTTTGCGAGCGCTGCGCACTCGGTCGCCGGCAAGCGGGCTCCTACAGGTGTGAATTTTATAGCCAATAAAGTCAATAAGTTACTTTGTGTGTGATGAGAGCGGCTTCAGCCGCGACCGAGTGCGTAGCGCTCGCAAAATCTGCGAAACGCCAAAAATCTTACGGCTGCGAACACATTCAAGATCTGCGAAACGCTGCAATTTTACGACTGCTACGCACTCGGTCGCGGGCAAGCGCGCTCCTACAAGCCGGCTTCGATGCTGCCTTCGAGTTTTTCGCGCAGGAACTCGATGAAGGCCTGTACCGGTCGGGAGGTCTGGCGATGCTGCGGGTACACCGCCGAGAGCGTCAAAGGCGCCGGGCGCAGGGCGTCGAGCACCGGCACCAGGCTGCCGGCGCGCAGGGCGGCGCCGACGATGAAGGTCGGCAGGTAAGTGACGCCCAGCCCGGCAATCGCCGCATCGCGCAGCAGGTCGCCGTTGTTGACGCGCATGCGCCCGGTGACGTTGAGCACAGTGGGCTTGCCGGGGCCTTCGAAGCGCCATTGCACCTGGCGGCTGTGGCCGTAGGGCAGGCAATCGTGGTCAAGCAGGTCTTCGGGGACGGCGGGATGGCCGCGTTCGGCCAGGTACACGGGGCTGGCGCAATACACCCGCTCGATGGTCGCGATGCGGCGCGCCACCAGCGAGGAGTCTTCCAGGATGCCGATGCGCAGCACCAGGTCGTAGCCTTCGCTGATCAGGTCCACCGGCCGGTCGCTGAGGTCGATTTCCATCGACACTTCGCGATGACGTTGCAGGAACAGCGGCACCAGGCAGCCCAGGTGGGCAATGGCAAACGACAGCGGCGCACTGACGCGGATAGTGCCCCGCGGCTCGCTGTTCTGCCCGGCAATGCCCTGCTCGACCTGCTCGACCTCGCTGAGCAGGCGCAGTGACGATTCGTAGTAGCTCTGCCCCAGCGGCGTGACGTCCAGGCGCCGGGTCGAGCGGTTGAGCAGGCGCACGCCCAGACGCTCTTCAAGCTGCATCAGGCGCCGACTGACGAACTGCTTGGACAGCCCCAGCTTCTCGGAAGCGGCGGTGAAACTGCCTGATTCCATGACCTGGCAAAAGATACGCATGTCTTCAAAAGGGTTCATTGTCTCGTCCAGGTTGACAGCTAAACGCTTTATAACCGCTTTTTCTCATTTCAGCAGCAAATTAATCTGTGTCCACGGTGCAGCTGAGGCCATAGGCCAGCAGCCCTACCGACTTCTTACCTCATTGAATACGCAAGGAATCGACCATGAACCTGATCCACAAGACCCTCGCCGCCAGCCTCCTGGCCCTGTCTGTCAACGCCGCCTTCGCCGCCGGCAGCCCAGGCGTCGAGCAGGACACTCAGGCGTTTCTCGACGCCCTGGCCGCCGGCGGTGGCAAGCCGCTGGAGCAGATGAGCCCCAAGGACGCCCGTGCGGTGCTGACCGGCGCCCAGGCGTCGGTCAAGGTCGACCTGTCAGGTATCGAAGTCAGCCAGCGCACCATCCAGGCCGACGGCCAGGCCATCACGTTGCAGATCGTGCGTCCGGCCAAGGTCAAGGGTGACCTGCCAGTGTTCATGTTCTTCCACGGCGGCGGCTGGGTGCTGGGCGACTTCCCCACTCACCAGCGGCTGATCCGCGACCTGGTGGTCGGCTCCGGCGCGGTGGCGGTGTACGTCGATTACACCCCCTCGCCTGAAGCGCAGTACCCGACCGCGATCAACCAGGCCTATGCCGCGACCCGCTGGGTGGCCGAGCATGGCAAACAGATCGGCGTCGACGGCAAGCGCCTGGCGGTGGCCGGCAACAGCGTCGGCGGCAACATGGCGGCGGTCGTGGCGCTGATGGCCAAGGAACAGAAAGCCCCGGCCCTGCGCTTCCAGCTGCTGCTGTGGCCGGTGACCGATGCCCATTTCGATGACGGCTCCTACGGCCAGTTTGCCGAAGGTCACTTCCTGACCCGCAACATGATGAAGTGGTTCTGGGACAACTACACCACCAACCCGGCCGAGCGCGCCCAGGTGCATGCCTCGCCCCTGCAGGCAACACCCGAGCAACTGCGCGGCCTGCCGCCGGCGCTGGTGCAGACTGCCGAGTTCGATGTGCTGCGCGATGAAGGCGAAGCCTATGCCCGCAAGCTTGACGCCGCCGGCGTGCCGGTCACCAGCGTGCGCTATAACGGCATGATCCACGACTACGGCCTACTCAACCCGCTCAGCCATGTGCCGCAAGTGCGCACGGCCATGCGCCAGGCCGCCGACGAACTCAAGGCCCACCTCAACTGATCGCAACCCCCCTGGCCAGACGGTGAACCCACCGCCTGGCCTTTGCGGGTGATCGAACATCCGCAGGGCCGGCCTGGCGGCGATCTGCCTGAGCCGCAAAT
Organism: Pseudomonas viridiflava; assembly: GCF_900589395.1. Classification (GTDB taxonomy): domain Bacteria; phylum Pseudomonadota; class Gammaproteobacteria; order Pseudomonadales; family Pseudomonadaceae; genus Aquipseudomonas. The sequence goes on along the minus strand of NZ_UUIS01000084.1, from coordinate 12,128 downwards.
GGACCCCCTGCCGTATGCAGGCCTTGCCATAAACCGATTTTTCATGGAGCCACCGTCATGTCCCTGTTGCTCAATCATCCGCTGCTGTGGAGTGCCCTGATCCTGCTGGCCGACGTAGTGCTCTGGTACCTGCTCGCGCAGCACCTGCGCGTAGTCCGGGTAGCGTTGCGCCTGGCGCTGTTCATGGCCTACAGCAGCCTGCTGATCAACTCAGGCATCAGCCCGTTGCTGGCGCCCGCCTGGGGTGACGACAGCGTGATGCAACTGGGCGCCACAGCGCTGGCGATTGGCTGGTGGCTGTTTGCAGCCAGGGTCATGACCGTGCTGATCGGGCTGATGCTGATGCGCCGCATCGGCCAGAGTGGACGCCTGCTGCAGGATGTGTTCGGCGCGCTGATCTTCCTGGCCTGTGTGGTCGCGGCGGCCGGTTATGTGCTGGAGTTGCCGGTCAAGGGCCTGCTGGCCACTTCCGGAGCGGTCGCCATCATTGTCGGCCTGGCCTTGCAGAGCACGCTGAGCGATGTATTCAGCGGCATCGTGCTCAACACCACCAAGCCGTATCAGGTCGACGACTGGGTGAGCATCGATGGCGTGGAAGGCAAGGTGATCGACGTCGACTGGCGCGCCACTCACCTGCAGACCAGCGCCGGCGCCACTGCCGTGGTGCCCAACTCGGTGGCGGCCAAGGCCAAGATCGTCAACCTCAGCCGCCCGACCCATATGCACGGGGTGTCGATCAGCATCCAGGTGCCCAAGCAGGTGCGCCCACGGCGGGTGCTGGACGCCTTGAACCGCGCCTTGCAGGGCAGCGACAGCCTGCTGCTGAACCCGGCGCCCAAGGTAGTGCTCAAGGAATCGGGCGAAACCATGGCCGAATACGTGGCCAGCGGTTTCATCGCCGAACTGTCGCGCAAGGGTGAGGTGCGCAACCAGTTGTTCGACCTGGCGCACCGCCATCTGGAAGCGGCCGGCATCATTCGCCAGACCGAAGGCAACGCGGTGCCGACTTCAAGGGCCCGTGCCCTGCTCGATGAGGTCAAGGTGTTCCGCTCGTTGAGCGAAGAAGAACGCGATCGGCTGGCCGAATCGATGACCGCCGAACAGTTCGTGGCCGGCCAGGTGGTGCTGGACCTCAACGAAGTCTCCGGGTCGCTGTACGTGATCGGCACCGGCGTGGTCAGTGTGGCCGTGGCCGACGGCGAGCAACGCGTCGAAGCCGGGCGCATGGGCCCCAGCGAGATCATGGGCGAACAGGGCATCCTCGCCGACACCCCGTCCGAAGCCTGCTTCACGGCGCTGACCTCCAGCATCATCTACCGCATCGACAAAGAGATCGCCCGCGCCTCGCTCGAACAGTGCAAGCAGGTCACCCGCGCCTTCAACAAGCTCCAGGCCGTGCGCCAGAGCAACAGCCAGGGCGTGCTGCTGGCGCGCCCGGCCCCGGCGCGCAAGAACGGCTTCCTGAGCTGGCTGCAACGGCGCACCTGACCGCCGCCAAGGCGCAGCGCTGTCGCGCAGCAAACACGGGGCCGATGCAGGAGCGGCCGGGCGGCGATCGGCTGCGTAGCCGTCGTAAATCTGCAGTGTTTCACAGGTTTCTGCGAGCGCTTCGCGCTCAATCGCCGGCAAGCCGCCTCCCACAGGTGATTTTTTTCAAGCTCAATAAAATCAGTAAATTATTTTGCGGTTGATGAAGCGGGATGTGAAAGGCCTTAACAAAATTAACAACGATTAACTCGTCAGTCCTGCTCGCGGCGTCAAGAATGGGCTTCTCAGCGCAAACATCAATCTGTTGAAAGTGCGAGTCCTGTTCAAGGCCCGATAGCCGCCCCGAGAATTAAGGACATTAACCATGATTCAAAATTCCCGCGTTCAACTTCAGTCGCCCTGCCAGACCTGTGAGTACGCGCATCGTCGCGAACACACCGTGCACGCCGCCAGCGGCGGTCTCACGCCCTGGCGTGAAAAGCTGGCCAAGCAATTGATTCTGGACAACCTCGGCGAAAACATCGAAGTCACCGAACTGGCCCGTGCGTGCGCCCTGTCGCGCAGTTATTTTTCCCGGGCCTTCAAATGCAGCACCGGCCTGTCGCCGCAGGAATGGATACGCGAACAGCGTATCCTGCGCGCCAAATGCCTGATCGCCCACAGCGGCATGAGCCTGACCCAGATCAGTCAGGAATGCGGCTTTTGCGACCAGTCGCACTTTTCGCATATCTTCTCGCGCAGCGAAGGCATTACCCCCTTGACCTGGCGCGGCCATGCGCTCAAAAAGCATCAGGCGACCCACGTACAGCCTGCGATCTGACCCTTACCGTTGCCCCTTTCCAGGACAGGAACCCGGCATTGATGCCCATGCCCGAACAGGCCCTGCAATTCGGCCCTTACCGTATCTACCCCCAACAGCGCCTGGTGCTGGACGCTGACCAGCCGTTGCGCCTGGGCAGCCGTGCGCTGGACATCCTGCTGGTGCTGCTGGAGCAGCCCGGCGAAGTCATCAGCCGCCAGCACCTGATGAACCGGGTCTGGCCCACCAGCGTGGTCGAAGACAGCAACCTGCGGGTGCACATGGCCGGCTTGCGCAAGGCACTGGGCGATGGCCAGAGCGGCCAGCGCTACATCGTCACCGTGGCCCAGCGCGGCTACAGCCTGGTGGCGCCGGTGACCCGCGTGCAGCACCACGCCCCCCATGACAAACCTGCCACACCGCTGAACGCCGACCACAACCTGCCCCTGCGCCGGGCGCGCATGATCGGCCGCCAGCCCGTGGTCGACACGCTGGTGCACGCCCTGCAAAGCCAGCGCCTGATCACCCTCACCGGCCCCGGCGGGATCGGCAAGACCTCGGTGGCGCTGCGCGTGGCCGAGCAACTGATCGGCCATTACCGCGACGGTATCCGCCTGCTGGAGTTGGCGCCGCTGAGCGACCCGCTGCTGCTGGCCGCGCACCTGGCGGCCCTGTTCGACCTGGCCCCCGATGACGGCGACCCGCTGGGCCAGCTCTGTGCCTGGCTGCGCGATAAACACCTGCTGCTGGTCATCGACAACTGCGAGCACCTGATCGATGCCACCGCGCTGCTGTGCGAGCGGGTGCTGCGCAGCGCCCCGCACGTCTGCATCCTGACCACCAGCCGCGAGCACCTGCGCGCCGAGGGCGAGTTGATCCAGCGCCTGGATGCCCTCGCCTGCCCGCCGCTCGATCAGGCCGGCGACCTGCACGCGCTCGACTTTCCGGCGCTGCAACTGTTCATCGAGCGCGCCATGAGCTGCCAGGAGCAGTTCGAGGCCAACCGCGTCACCCTGGCCATGGCCGGCGACATCTGCCGGCGCCTGGACGGCATTCCGCTGGCCATCGAACTGGCCGCCGCGCAGGTGGCCAACCTGAGCCTGTCGGACTTGCAGGCCCAGTTGCAGCACAACCCCGGGGAGCTGATCAGCGGTCATCCCGACAGCACCGGCCGGCATCAGACCCTGCTGGCCACCCTGGACTGGAGCTTTCACCTGCTTGAACCCGCCGAACAACGCTGCCTGAGCCGGCTGGCGGTGTTCAAGGACCGCTTTAGCCTGGCCTCGGCGCTGGCCGTGGCCGGTGACCCTTCGCGGCCGGTCGAGGCGCTGTACGCCACCATCAGCCAACTGGTGGCCAAGTCGCTGCTCAATGTCGAGGCCGGCGATGAGCACGTGCTCTACCGCTTGCTCGACACCACGCGGCACTACGCCCTGGAAAAACTGCGTCAGTGCGGTGAGCTGCCCGCCACGCTGGAGCGTCATGCCGAACATTGCCTGGCCTTGATGCAGCAGGCGCGTGAGGACTGGGAGCACCTGCCCACCCAGCAATGGCTGGAGCGCTATACCCGCAGCCTGGAAGATGTGCGCGAAGTGCTCGACTGGGGCCTGAACGGCGAAGGCCCGCAGGCGCTGGCCACCGCCCTGGTGGCGCACTCCGCGCCGCTGTGGCAGGAGCTGTCGCGGCTCAAGGAACATGGCGTGTACGTGCGCAAGGCCTTGCTGGGCCTGCAGCACGCCGCAGGGCCTGACCGCCCGCTGGAATTGCAACTGCGCCTGGCCCTGGGCAGTTTCAGCTATCACAGCCGTGGGCCGGGCCTGGAAACCATGGACGCCTTTGTCGACGCCCTGCGCCTGGCCGATCAGCTCGATGACCCGGCCGGCCGGTTGCGGGCCATTTCCGGGCAGATGACGGTCTACCTGTGCCGTGGCGACTACCCGGCCGCGCTGCTGCAAAGCCGCACGTTTGACCAGTTGGGGCTGGACCTGGACCCGGTGACCAACCTCAGCGCCCACCGCCTGCGCCTGCTGGCCCTGCACTATGAAGGGCAGCAGATCCTGGCCCGGCAACAGGCCGAAAACGTCTTGCAGCGCCTGGCCCACAGCGGCCAGCACAACCGCTTCAGCCGTGGCTTTGGCATCCAGTACGAACAGAGCGTGGCCACCCTGACCGGCCTGGCCCGCATTCTCTGGCTGCAAGGCCAGCCGCTCGAGGCGCAGCGCGTGGCCGACCAGGCGCTGGAGATTGCCGTGCAGATCGACCACGGCCTGTCGATCTGCTACACCCTGGCCCTGGCCGGCTGTCCCATCGCCCTGTGGTCCGGGCGCACTGACCACGCCCGTGAGCGGGTCACGCAATTGCTGGCCCAGACCCACAAGCATGGGGTGCTGCTGTTTCATACCTGGGGCCGGCATTACGCCCGCCTGCTCGGCCTGCCCGACGCACCCGCCGGCCCTGCCAGCGGATTGCTCAGCGACATCCTGCTGACCTTGCGCGGCAGCGTGATTGATCAGGCGCAACTGGAACGCGCCCAGCAAGGCGAAGCCGGCTGGTGCGCCGCAGAGATCCTGCGCTGCCGGGCCGAAAACCTGCTGGCACCCAGCGAGGAACAGGACATCAACGCCGCTCAGGCCCTGCTGCAGCAGGCCCTGGTCATCGCCCGCCAGCAAGGCGCGCTGGCGTGGCAGTTGCGCAGTGCCCTGAGCCTGGCCAGGCTACGGCCGGAACAGGCCAGGACTTTGCTGGAGCCGGTGCTGGAAGGGTTTGAAGCGCACAGCCGGACGCCAGATGTGCTGGAGGCGCAGCGGTTATTGGTCCAGAACCTGCCGGGTGGCGGTGCGCTTTAGCCGGGAACGGGTGTCATACGCTTCGCGGCTCAAGCAGCGCCTACGGGGTGAGCCACCCAAGGGGTTGCGAATGCAGCCTGTCAGGCACTGAAAATGCGATGCCTGACCCGGCCCTTTCGCGACCGTTGGCCACTTCTACGGACAGGTGAGGGTTACGACACCTGCATCACGTCATGCCGGTAGTCGCTGTAGCGCTCGTAACGCGCCAGCACCGCCGGGTACTCGCCGCTGGCCCGCAGCTGCGTCTGCGCATGCAGGCGCACGGTGTTGTACAGCCGGTAGCGCGCCTGACCCTCATCAAGCACCGTTACCAGCAGCGACCGGTCTTCCAGACGTTGAAGATCGCTGCGCAGCCTGTCCAGGTCGTAACCACGGTCACACACCACACGCGCCGCCGCCGCCAGCGAGAACGGTGCGTCAAAAATGGCCAGGTGCTGCAACAGTTCACATTCCTGTTTGCTCAGCTGTACATGGCGCCAGTCCAGGGCGGCCGCCAGCGACTGGTGACGGGCCACGGCGGTGCGCCGGGTCAGGTTCAGCAGCCATTGGCTGTTGACCAGTTGGCGCTGCAACCCGGCAACAGCAAACACGCCCAATTGTGCCGCCAGCAGTTCGATTGCCAGCGGCAGGCCGTCGAGTTGCCGGCAGATGTCAATGACGGCGGGCAAGTCCTGTTCGCGCAGCCCATAGCCTGGCTGACAGGCCTGGGCGCGACTGACCCACAACTGCACCGCGGCACAGTCCCGGCCTTGCAGCGCCAGGCCAGGCACGCGTTGCAGCCATTCGCCCCAGGCATACAGCGGCTGGCGACTGGTGACCAGCACCGCCAGCTGCGGTGCGCCACTGAGTAACTGCTCGATCCATTGCCGACAGGTCTGCGGCAGGCATTCGGCGCTGTCGATCACCAGCAGGCACTGCCGTTCGGCCAGTGCCTGGCGCACGACGCCGAAGGGTGGCTGGCCGCAGGCTTGAAGTCCCAGCAGCGTCAACAGTGCCTGCAAGACCTGCGCGGGATCGCCGCTGCTGCAATCGATCTGCCAGACACCGTCGCGATACGCCGGCAGCAACGCTTCGGCCACCCGGCTGGCCAGCCGGGTCTTGCCGACCCCGGCCGGCCCCGTCAGGGTCACGAAACGTCGCGTTGCAAACTGCCGCACCAGCCCGCTCACCGCCTCGTCACGGCCGATCAGAGGCGTGACGCAGGCCGGCAGGTTGTGCCGGACACCGGCGAGTGCTCCTCTGGCCGTGCTTTCACCCGGCACCTGGACCACCGGCGCTGTAAAGCTGTAGCCGCGGTGGGTGACCGTGGCGATATAACGCTCACCGTCCTGCCCATCACGCAGGGCACGGCGCAAGGCGGCGATGTGCACCCGCAGGTTGATCGCCTCGACCACCGAGTCGGGCCACACCTGTTCGATGATCAGCGCCTTGGTCACGACCGTGCCGGCGCGCTCGACCAGCACCTGCAGAATATCCAGCGCCCGCCCGCCCATCGGCACCGGCTGGCCGTGGCGCAAGACCTGCCGCTGCCGCACATGAAAGGCATAAGGCCCGAACAGCAGCACCGCTTCGGGCAAGGCTGATTCTGCGAAGGTAATGTCCTGACCGTTCATGCACACCCCCACGCCCTGCACCGGGTCACCCGGTCAGCGCATGACGTTCAATAAAGAAGAAGGGCTATCTTGGCAGTCACAGGGTTTGAGGCAACCGCCACGGGGGGCGCGATACGGTCAATGCGGTGCGCGATACGGACACCCGGCCGGCCCGGGGGTCAACTGAACTGTTGGCGGTACTGCACCGGGGTCAGCCCCAGCCGCGCGGTAAACAGAAAACGCATGTGCCGCACGCTGCCAAAGCCGCTTTTATAAGCGATGGTCTTGAGTGGCAGGTCGGTGGTTTCCAGCAGGCTGCGGGCACAGTCAATGCGGGCGTTCTGCACGAACTCCATGGGCGTGACCTGCACGTCACGCACGAACAGCCGCGAGAAATGCCGGGGGCTCATGTTCGCCAGGGTCGCCATGCGCTCGACCGTAAACGGCTCGTCCAGGTGCGCCAGCACGTGGTTCTGTACGCGGGTCACCGCACTTTCCTGCGGCGCCACCGCCGCCGTCAGCGGACTGAACAGCGCCTGCCCGCCCTGACGCCTCATCAGCACCAGCAGCACCTTGGCCACGTCCTGCGCGACTTTCTTGCCGTGATCACGGGCCACCACGGCCAAAGCCAGGTCGATGCCGGCCGTCACCCCACCGGAGGTCAGCACATTGCGGTCCTGGATGTAGATCTGGTCGTTCTCGACCTTCGCTTTCGGGCAGCGCTTGATCAGCCGTTCGGTGTAATGCCAGTGAGTGGTCACCCGGTAACCGTCGAGCAGGCCGGCGTCGCCCAGAATGAAGGCCCCGGTGCAGATCGAGCCATAACACTGGGTGCGCGGCACAGCTTCCTGCAGCCAGCGCTGCACCGCCGGCATGGACTGGTCATAAGCGCCAGGGCCGCCGGGAACCAGCAGCAGGTCATAGGCTTCGGTGGCGTGCTGCAGCGTGATGTCGGCCTGCACCGCCACGCCATTGGAGGCGCGCAGCAGGCCCGCCTGCGAGCCGATGGTGACGATACGGTAATGCGCCTGCGGCGGCAGGTAGCGATTGGCAATGGAAAACACTTCAAGCGGTCCGGACATGTCCAGCAACAACAGGTCGGGAAACAGCAGCATGGCGACAGTATTCATGCAGGGTCTTGGCGCATGGTAAAGGCAAGGCTCCGGTGAACGGGTTCGAGAAGGCTTTATAACCCGGTCGCACCTGCCTGACAACTGTCAACTGCAAAGAGACAGTCATTCTTGATTGAGCTACTTATTGCGACAGTCAGGGCTTGGTAACCTTGTTCTCACTTGCTCGACACCTGAATGCACAGGGTCGAAACCGAATGGAGAACCCCCATGATCACTCTTCGCAAAGCTTCCGAACGTGGCGCCGCCGACCATGGCTGGCTCAATTCGCACCACACCTTTTCCTTCGCCAGCTACCACAACCCGCAGGAAATGGGCTTCTCCGACCTGCTGGTGATCAACGACGACCGCGTGCAGGCCGGCAAGGGCTTTGGCCAGCACCCGCACCGCGACATGGAGATTTTCTCCTACGTGCTCGAAGGCGCACTGGAGCATAAAGACACCCTGGGCACCGGCTCGGTGATCCGCCCCGGCGATGTGCAACTGATGAGCGCCGGCAGCGGCGTGGCGCACAGCGAGTTCAACCACTCGCATGAAGAAGGCGTGCACTTCCTGCAGATCTGGATCGTGCCCAATATCGGCGGCGCGACCCCGAACTACCAGCAGCAGCACTTCAGCGTCGACGACAAGCGCGGCCAACTGAGGCTGATCATCTCGCCGGACGGACAGGACGGTTCGTTGCAGGTGCGCCAGGACGCCAGGGTCTATGCCGGGTTGTTCGATGGCAACGAGTCGGCCACCCTGGACTTGCCTGCCAATCGCTACGCCTATGTACACGTAGCCCGCGGCAGCGTGGTGCTCAACGGCCACGCTCTGAACGCCGGCGACGGTGTACGGGTTCGTGATGAGCAGCGTCTTGAACTGAGCCAGGGCGTGGACGCCGAAGTGCTGGTGTTCGACCTGCGCCCACAAGAACGACCACAGCGTCCTTGACCCGCAGCCAGTAGAACGCGGCAAGCCACACGCAAAGGCATCTCGGTGCCGTTGCGTGTGGCTTTTTTGCGGGTCGGTGTTTTGCCCGACACAGAGGCTGTTGCCGAGGGGGATGCAAACTTCGGACGCTCGAGCTGATATTCTTCGCCCCTGCACACCAGGTAGATCACATGAACCGTCGCAAGAAAATCAAACAGCTGCTCCAGGCCCACGCCAAAAAAGCCAGCGCCAAGCTGGCCCCGGCCAGCAAGTCGAAGTACATCAGCAAGGCCGACCGCCTGAAGCTCGCCGCCGAGGCCGAACAGCCCCCCACAGAAGACAGCGCACAGTAGGCGCGGCCGGACGGCGATCCGTTCCAGCTGCGGTCGGCTGCGTCAGCAGTCGTAAATCTGCAGCGTTTTGTAGATTTCTGTGAGCGCTTCGCACTCGGTCGTCCGAGTGCGGCCCTCGCCAAGCGGGCTTCTACCGCGCCCCAGGTCTGCTGCGCGACAGCGATGCCTTTGTCCTGCGGCTTGTGGCCATACCGGCTTAAGGCTCCGGCAGTGCATACCGACGCTGAATCCGCTGCAGCTCGCCTGAATCACGCAGCTGCGCCAGCGCCTGCGCCCAGGCGGCCACCACGTCATCGTCACAGTCGAGGCTGAACGCGATGTACAACGTGGAGCGATACAGCTCGACGGGAATTCGCCGCAACGTGCCGGGGGCGATGTTCAACTGGCGGCTGTAATAGGCCACGCCGGCATCGGTGTCGCCGACGATCACCGGCGTGCGCCCCAGGATCAGCATGCGGTACAGCTGCAGGTTCTCGGTGGCGCTGCGGTCGAGGTTGGTGAAGCCCATGCCTTGGAGCTCATCCGGCACCAGCCCGGCGTGGCGGGTGGTGATCTGCGCCGCAGCCTGCAATTGCGCCAGGGTCTGAAGCGAGGGCGAGGCGGCCAGTTGCCAGGCGTGGATGGACTCCTCGACGATCGGGCCCACCCACTTGTACCGGGCCTCGCGTGCCGGCGTGCGGAACATGGAATACATGATGGTTCTGGGCCGGTTCTGCAAGACATGGCTGGTGCGCATGCTGGGCACCACGACCACCTCGAAGCGATCCCCGGTGAGCGCCATGATGGCTTGCACGACCTCAGTGGTCATGCCCGTGAGCCGGGCGTTTTCCTGGTAGTTGTACGGTGCCCATTCTTCGGTAAAGACCTTATAGGGCTCGGCGCAGGCCGAAGGGCCCGGCAAGACGCACAGCAGCGTAGCGATGAGGATCAGGTACTTCATGTGCTCCGCCTGGCGAACGTCAAGGTGTACAAAGGGGCACCTGTCAAAGAAGCCAGGCAAGCATAGCCCCTGGCAGGGTCGATTGGCGGTGTGTGGGGCCTGCCGGCTGCAAATCAGTCAAATGATGTTATACGCCAGCCAGTCAGCCAAAGCCCGGCATCCATCGCCGTTGGCCCCTTCCCGGCCAAAGCGGATCGCCACCCGGCCGGTCCTGCAGGCGCCGGTCTACAAGCCCTTGAGGTAGTCATCCGCGATCTGCTGGAGCGTGCCGTCGCGACGCAGGGTTTCGACGGACTGGGCAAGGCGCTGGACCGTCGTCTCGTTGCAGGTTTTCGAGCAGGCCAGGTACAACTCGGTGGTCATCAGCACCGGGCTCATCAGCAACGGCCTGGCCGACACGCCGCGCCAGATATAGCGGCTTTCCGGGACACCGTTGAACCATGCATCCACGCGTCCCAGCAGCAGCATCTGCGCCGGGTTGTCGCCGATTTTCAGCGAGTAGATCTGCTCGTCGCTGAAGCCCTCGTCGCGCAGCTTCTGCTCCTGCGCGCTGCCCATGCCCACGGCAATGCGGCGATAGGTGCGGCGCGCCTGCTCGAAGGTCTCGACCCGCTGGTCCAGGCTGAAAAAGGCCCGGTCCATGGTCATGATCGGCGCGATCCAGGTGTATTTCGCTTCCCGGTCCGGGGTGCGCGACAGCGGCATGATCAGCAGGTCGTGGCCGAACTCGACCGTGCGCTGGCCGCGTGACCAGGGCAGGACAATCAGGTTCAGCTCGATGCCCGCGCGCTGGGCAGCCTTGAGGGTCGCGTCGCCGACGATGCCGTGCCGACCCTCGGGCCCGGTCATGGTCAGCGGGGGCGCGTCGGGCAGGTAAATGTCCATGGGGGCCGCCTCGGCCAGGCACGCTGAACAGAACAGCGCCACCGGCAGCGCGGCATGGCGCAGATGGAAGACCCGCAAAGCAGGACGACGGGCAAGTGCGGTCGAAAGACCCATTGAGGTGACCCAGTAGAGGTGGCAGTCAGGCATAAGACCGGTGCAGCATAGATGCAAATGCCGCCCGGCGCCTGCTGGCGATATACTCGCCAGCCGTTCAACGACCGTTTTCTGGAGATGTTCATGGAGCAGGTGCTGCTTATCGTCGACGTGCAATCGACCTTCAGCCCGCCGCAATGGCTGATCGACCGTATCCGCTTCCTGAGCGCCACCCTGCCCACCATTGCCTCGGTCGAACTGCATGACGAAACGGTCACGCCGTTTCAGCGGCAACTGGGCTGGCACCCGGCAGCCGAGGATGAAAACCTGATCGAGGCCGATGAAGTGTTCGTCAAGCACGGCTACGGGCAGACACCCGAAGCCATCGCGCACCTCAAGGGCCTGGGGGTCAAGCGGGTGCTGGTGTGCGGCATGCAGACCGAAACCTGCGTACTGGCCGCCGGCTTTGCGCTGTTTGATGCCGGGCTCAACCCGACCCTGATCACCGACCTGACCGTGGGCTCGTCACTGGATCGGTCGGGCAAGATGGGTATCGAATTGTGGAAGCACCACTTTGGCCAGGTGACGACCGCTGCCGAGGTGCTGGCCGGGTTGCAAGACACCGCTGTCCGGCGCCCTCCTGATGCATGACCCGATCAGAATCCTCGACATCGCCCAAAGCGACTGGGTCGCCCTGCGCGACCAGCTTGCCGAGCAGGGCTGGACCCTGGAAAAGGGCGGCGGCCTGGATCAATCCTGGGCCACGCTGACCCAAGGCGAGCTGCTGATCGAGATGGACTATGACTGCTGGTTCGAAGGCGAGATCGCCTACGCACGCACGCAGGCGCGGGCCATTGAAGCGGTATTGCCAGCGCCCGTCCTGGCAAAGCGCCTGTACGATAACCCCTTGTAGGAGCGCGCTTGCCCGCGACCGAGTGCGTTAGCAGTCGTAAATTTGTGGCGTCTACATAATTTTTGCGAGCGCTGCGCACTCGGTCGCGGGCAGAGCGCGCTCCTACAGCGGTCACATGTTTGCTGGGCGATAGCGTTGTGTCAGTGACACAGCGCCTGCACGATAACCCCTTGTAGG
>NZ_UUIS01000086.1 GCF_900589395.1 Pseudomonas viridiflava | reverse complement strand
CTTGAGATCACGCTGATCGTTCCTACGCTCCGCGTGGGAATGCCGCTCAGGACGCTCCGCGTCCGCTCTTGAATGTGGCGCAGATGCGTGGCCAAGCTCCAGCGTTATCCACGTCATGCGCTCGGCTCACTGAGTCCGCAATCTGTGCCATTTGTGACGCGGAGCGTCACGGGAGGCATGCCCACGCGGAGCGATGGGCACGATCAGTGTTGAGGCGGACTTGTGTATAACGATGAGCGCTCTGCGTGGGAATGCCTCCCAGGACGCTCCGCGTCCGCTCTCGAATATGGCGCAGATGCTAGTCCAAGCTCCAGCGTTATCCACGTCATGCGCTCGGCTCACTAAATCCGCAGTCTGTGCCATTTGTGACGCGGAGCGTCACGGGAGGCATGCCCACGCGGAGCGATGGGCACGATC
>NZ_UUIS01000089.1 GCF_900589395.1 Pseudomonas viridiflava | reverse complement strand
CGGTGCCTGACCGAATAGCCTGTTCTGTAGGAGCGCGCTCTGCCGGAATGCCGGACCACCGCGACCGGCTGCGCAGCAGTCGTAAAATTGCAGCGTTTCGCAGATTTCTGCGAGCGCTCCGCACTCGGTCGCCGGCAAGCGGGCTCCTACCGGTCGGTGTCTGCCCGAATAGCCTGATCTGTAGGAGCGCGCTCTGCCCGCGACCGGCTGCGTTAGCAGTCGTAAATTTTCAGCGTTTTCGAGATTTCTGCGAGCGCTCCGCACTCGGTCGCGGGCAAGCGCGCTCCTACAAGCGGTGAATTTAATAGCCAATAAAATCAGTCAGTTATTTTTTATGAGAGACCTGCGGCGACTGGTCATTCGGCGATCAGCCAGTCCATCTTCCAGTCGCCCTTGGTCTGGCCGAGTTTCTCGGCCAGGTACGGCAGCAGCTCGCGCAGTTCTTCTTCCAGGCCCCACGGCGGATTGGCGATGGCCAGGCCCGAGCCATTGAGGCTGGCCGGGGTGTCGAGCGGGTGCACGTACAGTTCCACGCGCAGCAGCTTGGGCGCGCCGGTTTCGGCCAGGTCTTGATAGAACCCCCGGAGCAGGCGCGGATCCTTGATCGGGTACCAGAGCGCCGCCACTGTCTGACGCATGCGCCCGAACGTCTCCTTGAGCGCCACGCTGCAGCGCTTGAGTTCATCAAGCTGTTCGAACGGTGGATCAATCAGCATCACCGCACGCTTTTCGCTGACCGGCAACAGGGCACGCGGCACATGCCAGCCTTCCCCCAGGTGCACCGCCACGCGGCGGTCGAACTTCATGTTGTCCTTGAGCAGCACGCCGTCATCGGGGTGTTTCTCGTTGAGCAGCACGCGATCCTGTTCGCGGCTCAGGCGCCGCGCCAGCTCAGGCGAACCGGGGTAGTAGCGCAGCTCGCCGGTCTTGCGGTTCATGTGGCGCAGCACCTCCATGTAGCCGGCAGCCGCCGGCGGCAGGTCGGTGGCGTCCCACAGGCGGCCGATGCCGTCGATCCACTCACCGGTGCGCGAGGCTTCGTCGCCGCGCAAGTCGTAAAGACCAATGCCGGCATGGGTATCAAGGTAGGCGAACGGCTGCTCCTTGCGCGACATCAAGGCGAGCAGGCGAGTCAGGACGATGTGTTTCAAGACGTCGGCGTGGTTGCCGGCATGGAAGGCGTGACGGTAATTCATGGCAGCTCCTGGAAGGCTGCGCAGTTTAACAAAATGTACGGATGAAAAGCCCCGGCAAAGCCGTCACAAAACCGGGGGCTCACGTAGCGGTGCGACCGAAGGTGACCAAACCATGGCACGGCAACACAGTGTGCAGGCTCAGTCTGCCCGTGCCGCCGCCGTGGCGGTTAGCCGAAAACGACCTGTTCTTAGGTAATCCTGCCATTGCCCGCCACAGTGCTTGCCCGGGCGGTGAAGCGCTTACAGAATCGGGTGACCTACCCTTGCGTCTCACTCTTGCAAAGGAACACCGTCATGATGCATGCAGACCTGATCGACCAGGACGACCTGATTGGCAAGCTCCGGGCCCTAGGCTTCGAGACACCCTCGGGCGCCACCCCCGAGCAAGCCTGCGCGCACGCAGTGCGCGGCCTCAATGATTCACGCGCCATGGCCCTCAAAGGCATGGTGGTGAGCATCCTGGGCAGCAGCGCGACCATCCTGCCGGCCGTGCGCCAGGCCATCGACCAGCAACTGCTGCCGGCCCTGGCCGACTACAAGCAAAGCCATGCCTGAAACGCCATCGCCCCCATGAATGGGGGCGATGGCAGATGGGCAGGTGAAGCGGGCAGTCAGACCCGGACGCTGGCGAACGTCGACTCGTTGCGTGCCTGGTTGAGTGCCGACATCGGCCCGGACAGCGGCGCCAGCACCATGGCCTGTGGAATCGGCAGCATCGCCACCTGCTGGGCGGTGTTGGAGCCTACGCGCTCATCGCGTGGCGGTATGCCGAAGTATTCGCGGTAGCACTTGGAAAAGTGTGGCGTCGAGACAAAACCGCACACCGACGCCACCTCGATAATCGACATCGGGGTCTGCTTGAGCAACTGCCGGGCGCGGATAAGCCGCAGTTTGAGGTAATAGCGCGACGGTGAACAATGCAGGTACTTCTGGAACAGCCGTTCCAGCTGGCGCCGCGAGACGGCGACGTACACGGCCAGTTCGTCGAGGTCGATGGGCTCTTCGAGATTGGCCTCCATCAGCGCGACGATTTCCTGCAGTTTGGGCTGGTTGGTGCCCAGCATGTGTTTGAGCGGCACGCGCTGGTGGTCCTGCTCGTTGCGGATGCGCTCGTAGACAAACATCTCGGAGATGGCGGCCGACAGCTCGCGGCCGTGATCACGGCTGATCAGGTGCAGCATCATGTCCAGCGGCGCGGTGCCACCGGAGCTGGTGAAACGGTTGCGGTCGAGGGTGAACAGGCGGGTGCTCATGCTGACCCGTGGAAACGCTTCCTGCATCGAGGCCAGGCATTCCCAGTGCACGCTGCAATCGAAGCCGTCGAGCAGCCCGGCACAGGCCAGCGCCCAACTGCCGGTGCACACCGCCCCCAGGCGACGCGACTGGCGGGCCTGTGATTGCAGCCAGCTGACGTGCTCGCGAGTGACGGTGCGCTGGATACCAACACCGCCGCAGACGATCACGGTGTCCAGGGCCGGCGCCTTCTGCATCGCGGCATCGGGGGTGATCTGCAGGCCGTCGCTGGCCCAGACCTGGCTGCCGTCCAGGCTCAGGGTGGTCCAGCGATACAGCTCGCGGCCCGACAACTGGTTGGCCATGCGCAGGGGTTCGACCGCCGAGGCGAGGGAGATGAGCGTGAAGTTATCGAGCAGCAGGAAGCCGATGGACTGTGGCGTACGGTTCTGGGGGGTGGATCCTACATTGAACGATGTCATCACGGAATCTCCTCACACATGAGCGGGGTGGCCTGCCAGAGGCTCTTTTTTATTGCCCTGTGAATCGTAGGGCTGTCCCATTGCATCGCAAATCTCATGCCTGAAAAATGAACGCCCGCTCAAAAGAATCAAAAACGACGTCGCTGAGCGTACGCGCGACTGCGACGGGCATATTCAAATGCGACAAAGCGCCGCACCGGGTGCCGACGATGAGCAATTTGGTAGCACTCGGACAGATCGAGAAACACCTCGGCGCAAGACAGTGTCACTGCAAGCACGATGACCGGGGTGATGGGCGCGCCATAAGAAGGCGAAATGAGGCGTGTGTGAGCAAAAACCGGGCGGTGACGCCTGCAAGACCGCATTCGCGACCGGTGGTCGTTTCCACGAAGCGGTTGCGATCTTGTCTCAGCACTCCACGACGCTGACGGCCAGGCCGCCGCGCGAGGTTTCCTTGTATTTGTCGTGCATGTCGGCGCCGGTGTCGCGCATGGTGCGGATCACCCGGTCCAGGGAAATGAAGTGCTCGCCGTCACCGCGCAAGGCCATCTGCGCGGCGTTGATGGCCTTTACTGCCGCAATTGCGTTGCGCTCGATGCACGGCACCTGCACCAGCCCGCCCACCGGGTCGCAGGTCAGGCCCAGGTTGTGCTCCAGGCCGATCTCGGCGGCGTTGCACAATTGCTCGGGCGTGGCCCCCAGGATATCGGCCAGGCCCGCTGCCGCCATGGCGCAGGCCGACCCGACTTCGCCCTGACAACCCACCTCGGCCCCGGAAATCGAGGCGTTCTTCTTGCACAGGATGCCCACCGCTGCTGCCGCCAGGAAATAGTCGACCACGTTGGCTTCACTGACGTCGGGGCTGAACTTGACGAAGTAATGCAGCACCGCCGGAATGATGCCCGCCGCGCCATTGGTCGGCGCGGTCACCATGCGCCCGCCGGCGGCGTTTTCCTCGTTGACCGCCAGGGCAAACAGGTTGACCCACTCCATGGCGCTCAGGGTCGAACCGATGACGTTCGGCTTGCCCAGCTCCTGCAGGCTGCGGTGCAGCCTGGCCGCGCGGCGACGCACATTGAGGCCGCCCGGCAGGATGCCGTCATGCCTGAGACCGCTCTCGACGCACGCCTGCATGGCCCGCCACAGCTTCATGATGTCGGCATTGATCTGGGCCTCGCTGCGCCAGGCCTTTTCGTTGGCCATCATCAGTTGCGAGACCCGCAGGCCATGCTGGCGGCACAGCTGCAACAGTTCACGGGCGCTGGAAAACTCGTAGGGCTGCACAGTCTTGTCGCTGTCCAGCTCGCCGCTGCGCGCCTGGGTTTCGTCGACCACAAAGCCGCCACCCACCGAGTAATAGGTTTCACGAAACACCTCGCCGCCCTTGCCCTGGGCAATCAGGGTCATGGCGTTGGGGTGGAACGGCAGGTTCTCGTCGAGCAGCAGCATGTCCCGCGCCCAGACAAACGCAATCGGCAGGCGACCGTCGAGCAACAAGGTGTCGTCGGCCTTCAAGGCCCTGATGGTCGGCTCGATCTTCGCGGGATCAATCGCATCGGGCCATTCGCCCATCAGGCCCATGATCACCGCATTGTCGCTGCCGTGGCCGATGCCGGTGGCCGACAGCGAACCGTAGAGCCGCACCTCGATGCGTTCGATGCTTTCCAGCTGGCCGTGCTCGCGCAGCCCCTGGACGAACAATGCAGCGGCACGCATCGGGCCGACGGTGTGCGAGCTGGAAGGGCCGACACCAATCTTGAACAGGTCGAACACACTGATTGCCATCGTTGAAGCTCCATCATCGGGTCGTGTCACGCCTGAGCGCTTTTATGGGCATAACTGCTACGCTGGGAGCTGTCCTGCGCCTGCGCCTGCCTGTCTCGAAGCAGGACAGGCCAGGACGGGACCATGCGTCGCCGTTCGCGGCTGTGCCGACATCATCAGGGTTTTCAGGCCCCGTGCGGCGTCCCACACCGACGCGGTCATGCTCAGCAACGCCGCCGTCTGTAATGGGCATTTGCATGCCGTAAACGGGTGATTCGAGCCGCTTTCGACTACCCGAACGGGCACATCAGGGGGCAAAAGAAACTGGAAACGACCTTGCGCACACTGGATACGACCCCTCCTGTACTGGATACGACTCCCCCTGTAGGCGTTTGATTTTGGCTGGTAGATGATCGAATCCATGTCGCTCACTGACAGTTCGCAAGGCACCGTGATGGGCTTCACCAAGCCTCGCCGATATAGCCGCGTCATCCCTCAAGCGATGGCGATGAGAAGAAAAATCACAGGAGCTCACCCATGAAAGGTTCACCGTCATTGTTGTTGGCCGCCATGCTCGGCTTGCCGTTGCTGGCTCAGGCCGTAGAACCCCAGGCATGCCACACCGTCAACTTCTCCGACGTCGGCTGGACCGACATCACCGTCACCACCGCCGTGACCAGCGCCGTCCTCGACTCCCTCGGCTACAAGACCAAAACCACGATGATCTCGGTACCGGTGACCTACAAGTCACTGGCCGAAGGCAAGAACATGGACGTGTTCCTGGGCAACTGGATGCCGACCATGGAGAACGACATCAAGGCCTACCGCGAGGCCGGCACCGTCGAAACCGTGCGCGCCAACCTGGAGAACGCCAAGTACACCCTGGCCGTGCCCCAGAGCCTTTACGACAAGGGCCTGAAAGACTTCGCCGACATCGTCAAGTTCAAGAAGGAACTGGACGGCAAGATCTACGGCATCGAGCCTGGCAACGACGGCAATCGCCTGATCCAGAGCATGATCGACAAGAACGCCTACGGCCTCAAAGACGCCGGCTTCAAGGTCGTCGAGTCCAGCGAGGCCGGCATGCTGTCGCAGGTCGACCGCGCCAGCCGCCGCGGCACCGACGTGGTGTTCCTGGGCTGGGAACCGCACCCGATGAACACCCGCTTCAAGCTGCAGTACCTGACCGGCGGCGATGATTTCTTCGGCCCCAACTTCGGCCAGGCCACCATCTATACCAATACCCGCAAGGGCTACAGCGAGCAGTGCAGCAACGTGGGCCAGTTGCTCAAGAATCTTTCGTTCACCCTGGAAATGGAAAGCACCCTGATGGGCAAGGTGCTGGACGACAAGCAGAAGCCTGACGCCGCCGCGCGCGCCTGGCTCAAGCAGAACCCACAGGTGCTCGACACCTGGCTGGCCGGCGTGACGACCGTGGACGGCAAGCCGGGCCTGGAAGCCGCCAAAGCCAAGCTGGCGCAGTAATACCGATGGCAGGCGGGCACCCTCGCCTGCCGTCCTTTCCTACCCCGCAAGCGGACACCCGACATCATGATCACTGATCACAAACTCCCCTTGGGCGATTACATTGCCGCCTTCGTCGATTGGCTGATACGCCATGGCGCCAATTATTTCGACGCAATCGCCTACTTCCTGGAATTGATGATCCACGGCCTGACTTCCGGCCTTGCCTGGTTTAACCCCTACGTCCTGATCGGCCTGATAGCAGCGCTGACGCACTTCATCCAGCGCAAATGGGGCCTCACCCTTTTCGTCATCCTGTCGTTCCTGCTGATCCTCAATCTGCACTACTGGCAGGAAACCCTGGAAACCCTGGCCCAGGTGCTGTTCGCCACCCTGGTGTGCGTGATCATCGGTGTGCCACTGGGCATCATCGCGGCGCACAAGCCCATGTTCTACACCTGCATCCGTCCGATCCTGGACCTGATGCAGACCGTCCCGACCTTCGTCTACCTGATCCCTACCCTGACGCTGTTCGGCCTGGGCGTGGTCCCCGGCCTGATCTCCACGGTGGTGTTCGCCATTGCCGCTCCGGTACGTCTGACCTATCTGGGCATTCGCGACGTGCCCCAGGAACTGCTCGACGCCGGCAAGGCTTTCGGCTCCTCGCGGCGCCAGTTGCTGACCCGTATCGAACTGCCCTACGCCATGCCCAGCATCGCCGCCGGCATCACCCAGTGCATCATGCTGTCGCTGTCGATGGTGGTGATCGCGGCCCTGGTCGGTGCTGACGGGCTGGGCAAGCCGGTGGTCAATGCACTGAACACTGCCGACATCTCGGTGGGCTTCGAAGCCGGTCTGGCCATCGTGTTGCTGGCAATCATGCTCGACCGTATCTGCAAACAACCTGAAGCCAAGGCAGGGTCCGACGCATGAGCATCATCAAGTTCGAAAACGTAGACGTCATCTTCAGCAAGGACCCGCGCGAAGCGCTCAAGCTGCTGGACCAAGGCAAGACCCGTAGCGAAATCCTCAAGGACCTGGGCCAGATCGTCGGCGTCGAAAATGCCAACCTGGACATCAACAAGGGCGAGATCTGCGTGCTGATGGGACTGTCCGGTTCGGGCAAGTCCAGCCTGCTGCGCTGCATCAACGGCCTCAACACGGTCAGCCGAGGCTCGTTGTTCGTCGAGCACGAAGGCACGCAGATCGACATTGCCCACTGCACGGCGGCCGAGCTGAAGATGATGCGCACCAAGCGCATCGCCATGGTGTTCCAGAAATTCGCCCTGATGCCCTGGCTGACGGTGCGCGAGAACATCAGCTTCGGCCTGGAAATGCAGGGCCGTCCCGAGAAAGAGCGGCGCAAGCTGGTCGATGAAAAGCTTGAGCTGGTCGGCCTGACCCAGTGGCGCAACAAGAAGCCCGACGAGCTGTCCGGCGGCATGCAGCAGCGTGTCGGCCTGGCCCGTGCGCTGGCGATGGACGCCGACATCCTGTTGATGGACGAACCCTTCTCGGCCCTCGACCCGCTGATTCGCCAGGGCCTGCAGGATGAACTGCTGAGCCTGCAGAAGAAACTGAGCAAGACCATCGTCTTCGTCAGCCACGACCTGGACGAGGCCCTCAAGCTGGGCACGCGCATTGCCATCATGAAGGACGGCCGTATCATCCAGTACAGCGTGCCGGAAGAGATCGTGCTCAACCCGGCCGATGAATACGTGCGCAACTTCGTCGCCCACACCAATCCGCTCAACGTGTTGTGCGGCCGCAGCCTGATGCGCACCCTGGACAACTGCAAGCGCATCAACGGCTCGGTGTGCCTGGACCCGGGCGGTGACTCCTGGCTGGACCTGGCCGAAGGCAATGTGATCAAGGGTGCCCGCCAGGGCGTTGCCCCCATCGCGCTGCAGAACTGGCAGCACGGCGAAGGCGTCAGCCACCTGGAGCGCCGTCCGACCCTGGTGGACTCCGGCATCGGCATGCGCGATGCGCTGCAGATCCGCTACCAGACCGGCCACAAGCTGGTGCTGCAGGACGGCGACCGGGTGGTCGGCATTCTTGGCGACACCGAGCTGTACCACGCCCTGCTGGGCAAGAACCACGGCTGACATGGACTGCGGCGGCGGCTGCTGCTGCTGTAGGAGCGCGCTCTGCCGGAATGCCGGACCACCGCGACCGAGTGCGCAGCGCTCGTAAAATTTCGGAAACGCCACAAATTTCTGAGTGTGAACACGTCCAAAATCTGCGAAACGCTGAAAATTTACGACTGCTAACGCAGCCGGTCGCGGGCAAGCGCGCTCCTACAGGCCATCCTTATCCGTCAAGCGGGACTTTTTATCGATTTATCGGGGCGCTAAAAAAACCTAGACTGCTGGGCCGTTTTTCGCCCATTGCGTGTCAGGAGATTTTGCTTCATGCCCAAGGTCGGTATGCAACCCATTCGTCGCCAGCAATTGATCCAGGCCACCTTGAGCGCCATCGATCAAGTGGGCATGGGCGACGCCAGCATTGCCCTGATCGCCCGTCTGGCCGGCGTGTCCAATGGCATCATCAGCCATTACTTCAAGGACAAGAACGGCCTGATCGAGGCCACCATGCGCCACCTGATGCACGCCTTGAGCAGCAACACCGCCAGCCGTCGCCAGGCCCTGACCGACGAAAGCCCGCGCGCGCACTTGCGGGTCATCATCGAAGGCAACTTCGACAGCAGCCAGGTCAACGGCCCGGCGATGAAGACCTGGCTGGCGTTCTGGGCCACCAGCATGCACCACCCGTCCCTGCACCGCCTGCAACGCATCAACGACCATCGCCTGTATTCGAACCTGTGCTGGCAGTTCCGCCGCGCCCTGCCTGAACAACAGGCCCGCAGCGCCGCCCGCGGCCTGGCCGCGCTGGTCGACGGCCTGTGGCTGCGCGGCGCCCTGTCGGGCGATGCATTCGACACCGACCAGGCCCAGCGCATCGCCCTGGAGTATGTGGATTTGCAATTGGCCAAGGCACAAGGCTGAATACCCCTGCACATACACCGCTGTGTAGGAGCGCGCTCTGCCCGCGACCGAGTGCGCAGCGCTCGTAAAATTTCGGAAACACCACAACTTTACGACGACTAACGCAGCCGGTCGCGGTGGTCCGGCATTCCGGCAACACGGATCGCCGCCCCCCGCGCTCCCACCCCGCGCCAGTCCGGCAACAGATCAACCTGCCGTGATACCCGGCAAGGAGCCCCGCCCGCATGTTCGATTTCCATGCCACGCTCACCCAGCGCTTTGCGGCCCTGCGCAGCCAGGCGTCGTTCTTTTCCGTGCGGCATGTGCGCCGTACCCACCAGCACCTGTCAGTGCGCCGCAACGTGGCGCAGCCGCTGGCGCTGGGCCTGGATGAAGGGGTGATGATCACCGTGCGCCTGGCCGGGGTCGAAACCTATGCCGCCACCCACGACCTGTCGCAGCGCGGCCTGCAGGCGGCACTGGAGCGTGCCGAACAACTGGCCCGCCAGTTGGCGCCCCATGCGCTGCTGGACCTGAGCGAACAACCGGTGTCCAGCGCCTGCGCCGACGACCTGTCGCCGCAGCTGGACGCAGCCTTTCCCGGCCTGGGTGACGCCCTGGCACTGCTGCAAAGCGAATCGGCCGCCGTGCCGCGCGACGAGCGCCTGGTCGACTGGCAAACCAGCCTGGGGCTGGAAACGGTCGAGCAGATCTACCTCAATACCGCCGGCGCACAGATTCGCCAGGCGCAACGCTTTGTCTATCCGGGCCTGAGCGTCACCGCCTATGACGGCCACGACAGCCAGACCCGCAGCCTGGGCGGCAGCAACTTCGGCCAGCAAGGCGGCGTCGAGGTCATCGAGCGCTGCGGCCTGATCAATGCGGCCCCGCGCATTGCCGACCAGGCCCTGCAACTGATCCAGGCGCCCAACACCCCCTGCGGCCCGCGCGACCTGCTGTTGATGCCCGACCAGATGAGCCTGCAGATCCACGAGTCCATCGGCCACCCGCTGGAGCTGGACCGCATTTTGGGTGACGAGCGCAATTACGCCGGCACCAGCTTCGTCAAGGCCTCGGACTTCGGCACCCTGCAGTACGGCTCGGCGCTGCTCAATGTGACCTTCGACCCTGACATTCCGGAGCAACTGGCCAGCTACAGCCATGACGACGACGCCAGCCCCGCCAGCAAGCATTTCCTGATCCGCAACGGTCTGCTGGAGCGCCCGCTGGGCGGCGCGCTGTCGCAATACCGCAGCGGCCTGCCGGGGGTGGCCAACAGCCGCGCCTGCAACTGGAACCGCGCCCCCATCGACCGCATGGCCAACCTCAATATCGAGGCCGGCGACCAGTCGTTCGAACAACTGGTGGCGGGCATCGAGCGCGGCATCCTGATGTCGACCAACCGTTCGTGGTCCATTGATGATGCGCGCAACAAGTTCCAGTTCGGCTGCGAATGGGGCCGGCTGATCGAAGACGGCCAGCTCAAGGGCGTGGTCAAGAACCCCAACTACCGGGCGGTGTCGGCGCAGTTCTGGCGCAACCTCAGCGCGGTGGGCAACGCCGGCACCGTCGAAGTGCTGGGCACGCCCAATTGCGGCAAGGGCGAACCCAACCAGGTGGTGCGGGTCGGGCATGCGTCGCCGGCGTGCGTATTCAGTGATGTGGATGTATTCGGAGGAGACGCCTGATGGAGCGACAAACACAGTTCCAGGCACTGGTTGCCGTGCTCAGGGCCGCCCTGCATCCAGGTGAGCAGTTCAGCCTGGCCTATGAGGCCGAGGTCTCCGACTTCATCCGTTTCAACCACGGCCAGGTGCGCCAGGCCGGCTGCGTGCAACAGGCCAGTGTCAGCCTTAAGCTGATCCACGCGGGCCGGCATGCCGACCTGACCCTGACCCTGGCCGACGACGCCGATGAAGACCGCCGGCGCCTGGAGCAGGCCGTGACCCAGGTGCGCCAGGCTCTGCCGTTGTTGCCGCCAGACCCGTACCTGCTGCCCAACACCGAGGCCTGGCACAGCGAAAACCGGCAAGCCGCGCCGTTGCCCGACACCCAGGACGTGGTGGCCCGGATCAGCGAACGTGCCCATGGCCTGGACCTGGTCGGCATCTACGCCGCCGGTCCGATCTATCGCGGCTTTGCCAGCTCATGGGGGGCAATGGGCTGGCACCAGGCCAATAGTTTCAACCTCGACTGGAGCCTGTTCCACACCAATGGCCAGGCGGTAAAAGCCAATTACGCCGGTCACGACTGGGACAGCGCAGCCTTTGACCGTCAGTTCGAACAGGCCCGCGAGCAACTTGACTACCTGGGCCGCCCGGCCATCACCCTGGCGCCGGGTCAGTACCGCGCCTACCTGGCCCCGGCGGCGCTGGACGAAATCATCGGCATGCTCGCCTGGGGCGGTTTTTCTGCCCAGGCCATCGCCAGCAAGCACAGCCCGTTGCAGCGCCTGTACGACGGCGAGGCGCGTTTCAATGCCGCAGTGTCGCTCGATGAAC
Organism: Pseudomonas viridiflava; assembly: GCF_900589395.1. Lineage (GTDB taxonomy): Bacteria > Pseudomonadota > Gammaproteobacteria > Pseudomonadales > Pseudomonadaceae > Aquipseudomonas. The sequence continues at coordinate 61,064 of NZ_UUIS01000089.1, read as the reverse complement.
AAGTCAGTGGCTCGCTGTCGCCGGCGTTTTCCGGCGAAGGCTACCCGCGCCGCGACCTGGCCCTGATCAAACATGGCAAGGCCGGCGAGCGACTGGTCGATTCGAGCAGCGCCGCCGAGTACAACCTGCCGGCCAACGGCGCCAATGCCGGTGAATCGCCCAGCGCGCTGAGCATGGCCGGCGGCGACCTGGAGCAGGCACAGATCCTGGCCCGGCTCGGCACCGGCCTGTACATCGGCAACCTCTGGTACCTGAACTTCTCCGACATGCCGGCCGCGCGCATGACCGGCATGACCCGTTTCGCAACCTTCTGGGTCGAGGACGGTCGGATTATTGCGCCCGTCAGCACCATGCGTTTCGACGACAGCGCCTACAGCCTGCTCGGCGACCAGCTCGAAGCCTTGACCCGCGAGCGCGAACTGATCCTGTCGACCAGCACCTACGAACAGCGCCAGACATCCTCGACGCACCTGCCCGGCGCCCTGATCAACCGCCTGACCCTGACGTTGTAGCCGACCGCATGACGACCTCGACACCTTTGCTCGACGAAAAGACCCTGCGCTGGATGCCCTGGGTGATTGCCATCGCCTTCTTCATGCAGAGCCTGGACGGCACCATCCTCAACACGGCGCTGCCGTCGATGGCCCACTCGCTGCAGGAAGACCCGCTGCGCATGCAGTCGGTGGTCATCGCCTACATGCTGACCATCGCGCTGCTGATCCCGGCCTCGGGCTGGATCGCCGACCGCTTCGGCATCAAACGCATCTTCTTCAGCGCCATCCTGCTGTTCAGCCTGGGTTCGTTGTTGTGCGCGGTGTCCTGGTCGGTCGACATGCTGGTCGGGGCGCGGATCATCCAGGGGCTGGGCGGTGCGCTGATGCTGCCGATCGGCCGGCTGATCGTACTGCGTGCCTACCCGCGCTCGGAGCTGGTACGGATCATGGGCTTCATCACCGTGCCCGGCCTGCTCGGCCCGCTGCTGGGGCCGACCCTGGGCGGCTGGATGGTCGAATACATGAGCTGGCACTGGATCTTCCTGCTCAATATCCCGGTCGGTATTTTGGGGTGCTATGCGGTGCATCGCTTCATTCCCGACATGCCCGGCGGCGGGCGCACGCGCTTCGATAGCGTGGGCTTTTTGCTGTTTGGCGCCTCGATGCTGTTGATCACCATCGCCCTGGAAGGCCTGAGCGAACTGCATTTGTCGCCGTTTCGCGTGGTGCTGTTGCTGTTTGCCGGCATGGGCTGCCTGGCGGCCTACTGGCTGCGCGCCGGCCATGTCGAGTCGCCGCTGTTTTCGCCCAGCCTGTTTCGCACCCGCACCTTTGCGGTGGGCATCCTGGGCAACCTGTTCTCGCGCCTGGGCAGCGGCGCGCTGCCGTTTCTGGTGCCGTTATTACTGCAAGTGGCGCTGGGTTACTCGCCGTCACAGGCCGGCATGAGCATGCTGCCGCTGGCGGCAGCCGGCATGCTCGCCAAAGGCCTGGCCCGCTGGCTGATCGACGCCTTGGGCTACCGGGTGATCCTGACCGCCAACACCTTGCTGCTGGGGCTGTTGCTGGCCAGCCTGGCGCTGGTCGATGCGCAGACCCCCTACTGGGTGCTGCTGGTGCACCTGGCGCTGCTGGGCGCGGTGAACTCGTTGCAGTTCACGGCGATGAACACCGTGACCCTGATCGACCTCAGCGATGCCAGCGCCGCCAGCGGCAACAGCCTGTTGTCGGTGGTGGCGCAACTGGCCCTGAGCCTGGGCGTGGCCGCGGCCGCAGCCTTGCTGGGCGGGTTCAGCACCGACGCGGCGACCGGCGAAGCCAGCGATGTGCTGGGCGCCTTCCAGCTGACCTTCCTGAGCGTGGGGGTGATGTCGGTGCTGGCGGCGGGGATCTTCCTGCAATTGCCGGGGCGGGAACCGGCAAAGCCTGCGGATCTGTAGGAGCGCGCTCTGCCCGCGACCGGCTGCGTTAGCAGTCGTAAAATTGTGGCGTTTCCGAAATTTTACGAGCGCTAACGCACTCGGTCGCGGGCAAGCGCGTTCCTACGGATGAATTAATATCCAATAAAATCAGCAGTCATCTTTTTGGCGAGGGTAGCCACAGCTGCGAATGACGCAAGCAGCGCCGCCATCCCCGGCTAAAGCCGGTCCTACACATCCATACGACCTGATACACTGCGCAGCATTTTGTCTTGCAGGTTCACCGTCGTGACACAAACCGCTTTCAACACCTTGCCCCTGTCCGCTGCCATGCTGGCCAACCTTGAGTCGCTGGGGTACGCCGAAATGACGCCGATCCAGGCGCAGGGCCTGCCGGTGATCCTCAAGGGCATGGACCTGATTGCTCAGGCCCAGACCGGCAGCGGCAAGACCGCCGCCTTCGGTATCGGCCTGCTCAACCCGATCAACCCGCGCTTCTTCGGCTGCCAGGCCCTGGTCATGTGCCCGACCCGCGAGCTGGCCGACCAGGTGGCCAAGGAAATCCGCCGCCTGGCCCGTGCCGAAGACAACATCAAGGTGCTGACCCTGTGCGGCGGCGTGCCATTCGGCCCGCAGATCGGCTCGCTGGAGCACGGCGCGCACATCATCGTCGGCACTCCGGGCCGCATCCAGCAGCACCTGCGCAAGGGCTCGCTGGTGCTCGATGGTCTCAACACCCTGGTGCTCGACGAAGCCGACCGCATGCTCGACATGGGCTTTGTCGATGCCATCACCGACATCGTCAGCCAGACCCCGGAGCGCCGCCAGACCTTGCTGTTCTCGGCCACCTACCCGGCCGGCATCAAGCAGTTGGCCGCCAAATTCATGCGTGATCCGCAGACGGTCAAGGTGCAGACCCTGCACGCCGACAGCCAGATCCAGCAGATTTTCTACGAAATCGCCCCCGAGCAACGCCTCGATGCCGTGGTGCGTGTGCTCAATCACTTCCAGCCGGCCTCGGCCGTGGCCTTCTGCTTTACCAAGCAGCAGGTGCAGGAAGTGGTCGATCACCTGACCGCCAAGGGTATGTCGGCCGTGGCCCTGCATGGCGACCTGGAACAGCGCGACCGCGACCAAGTGCTGGCGATGTTCGCCAACCGCAGCACCTCGGTGCTGGTGGCCACCGATGTGGCGGCCCGCGGCCTGGACATCGATGCCCTGGACATGGTGATCAACGTCGAACTGGCACGTGACTCGGAAATCCACGTGCACCGTGTAGGCCGTACCGGCCGCGCCGGTGAGAAAGGCGTGGCGATCAGCCTGGTGGCCCCGCCGGAAAGCGCCCGCGCCCGCGCCATCGAGTCGTTGCAGAAGGCCGCGCTGAACTGGCAGCCCTACGACGACCTGACCACCAAGGGTGGCGCCCGCCTGCAACCGGCCATGACCACGCTGTGCATTGCCTCGGGCCGCAAGGAAAAACTGCGCCCCGGCGACATCCTCGGCGCCCTGACCGGCGACGCCGGCATTGCGGGTTCGAAAGTGGGCAAGATCGCGATCTTCGACTTCCAGTCGTACGTGGCCGTGGAACACGCCATCGCCCAACAGGCCCTGGACCGCCTGAGCAAAGGCAAGATCAAGGGCAAGTCGCTGCGCGTACGGATTCTCTGAGGTTCGGCGGGCTATCGAATTCCCGCTGGTAGGAGCGCGCTTGCCCGCGACCGGCTGCGTTAGCAGTCGTAAATTTGTGGCGTTTCGCAAAAGTATCAGGCATGAACTTTCAGCGTTTCCGAGATTTTACGAGCGCTAACGCACTCGGTCGCGGGCAGAGCGCGCTCCTACACCCCCCCATAGCTTCTGAGGATTCTGTTGTGCCTGTTACTGACGTTGTCATCATCGGCGCCGGCGCGGCCGGTTTGATGTGTGCGCTGACCGCTGCAGCGCGTGGTCGGCGGGTCATGGTCATCGACCACGCCAACAAGCCCGGCAAGAAAATCCTGATGTCCGGCGGCGGGCGCTGCAATTTCACCAACATGTACACGGAACCGGCCAATTTCCTGTCGCATAACCCGCATTTCTGCAAGTCGGCACTGGCGCGCTATACGCAGTGGGACTTCATCGCGATGGTCGCCAAGCACGGCGTGCCTTATCACGAGAAAAAGCTCGGCCAGTTGTTCTGCGACAACAAGGCCAGCGACATCCTCGAGATGCTGCTGGAACACTGCCGTGACGCCGGCGCCAGCCTGCACATGGACACCTCGGTGCAGAATATCGACAAGATCGACAGCGGCTACCGCTTGCAGACCACGCTGGGAACGCTTGAGTGCACCTCGCTGGTGATCGCCAGCGGCGGCCTGTCGATCCCGACCCTGGGCGCGACCGGCTTCGGCTATCAGGTCGGCCAGCAGTTCGGCCACACGCTGCTGCCGACCCGCGCCGGCCTGGTGCCGTTCACCATCACCGACACGCTCAAGGCGCTGTGCACCGAGCTGTCGGGCACCTCGGTCGATTGCCTGGTGAGCTGCAACGACAGCGCGTTCCGCGAAAACCTGCTGTTTACCCACCGCGGCCTGAGCGGGCCGGCGATGCTGCAGATCTCTTCGTTCTGGCAGCCGGGCGACACGCTGCACATCAACCTTTTGCCCGATCACGACGCGCACGAGTGGCTCCAGCAGCAACAGGCCGAGCGTCCCAACACCGAGCTGAAAACCCTGCTGGGCGAGCTGTTCACCAAGAAAATGGCCACTTTGCTGGCCGAGCACTGGTTCACCTCCAAGCCGCTCAAGCAGTACACCCATGTGCAACTGGCGGCCATCGCGGAAAAACTGGCCGACTGGCAGGTGGTGCCGGCCGGCACCGAGGGCTACCGCACCGCCGAAGTGACCCTGGGCGGCATCGACACCCGCGAGGTCTCGTCCAAGACCATGGAATCGCTGAAATCGCCAGGGCTGTACTTCATCGGTGAAGTGCTGGACGTGACCGGCCACCTGGGCGGCTTCAACTTCCAGTGGGCCTGGGCCTCGGGCTATGCCGCGGCGCAGTACGTGTGACATGACGCCGCAGCCGGCCACGCGTCGGCCTGGCGGGAATATTTTTTGCTGGTGCCGGTGTACAGCCCACGCGTGGGGCTGTACATATCCCTCTGCATGATCACTTGTGAAAAAGGCTGTCAGCGCATTCATGGCATCTAAATCCTTGCGTCACACGCTGCGTCGCCTATGGGCCCAGGACAAGTTCAGCTACAGCATCCGGGTGTTCGTCGCCCTGACCGGCAGCATGGCCCTGTGTTGGTACCAGAACGAAATGGGCCTGCTGATCCCGCTGTTTCTGGGCATCATCGCCTGCGCCCTGGCCGAAACCGACGATAACTGGCAGGGCCGGCTCAATGCGCTGGCCGTGACGCTGGTGTGTTTCAGCGTGGCGGCGCTGGCGGTGGAGCTGCTGTTCCCCTACCCCTGGATCTTTGCCATTGCCCTGGCCCTGGCGAGCTTTTGCCTGACCATGCTCGGTGCGCTCGGCGAGCGCTACGGCGCCATTGCCTACGGCACGCTGATCCTGTCGGTGTACACCATGATCGGCGTCGACCAGCGCGGCGGCGAGGTGCTGGACTTCTGGCACGAGCCGATGCTGCTGGTGGCCGGCGCCGCCTGGTACGGCCTGCTGTCGGTGCTGTGGCAGATGCTGTTCTCCAACCAGCCGGTGCAGCAGGCCCTGGCGCGGCTGTTTCGCGAGCTGGGGCTGTACCTCAAGCTCAAGTCGAGCCTGTTCGAGCCGATCCGCACCCTGGACATCGAGGCGCGACGCCTGGAGCTGGCGCAGCAGAACGGCAAGGTCGTGGCGGCGCTCAATGCCACCAAGGAGATCATCCTGCACCGGGTCGGCAGCGGCCGACCGGGCTCGAAAGTCAGCCGTTACCTGAAGCTGTACTTCATCGCCCAGGACATCCACGAACGCGCCAGCTCCTCGCACTACCCCTATAACTCGCTGACCGAAGCGTTCTTTCACAGCGATGTGCTGTTCCGCTGCCAGCGTCTGTTGCGCCAGCAAGGCTCGGCCTGCCAGGCGCTGTCCGAATCGATCCAGATGCGCCAGCCGTTCATCTACCACGCCAATTTTGCCGAGGCCATGGAAGACCTGCGCGCCTCGCTGGAACACTTGCGCCTACAGAGCAACCCGGCCTGGCGCAGCCTGTTGCGCTCGCTGCGGGCCCTGGCCGCCAACCTGGAAACCCTCGACCGCCTGATCAAGGACGCCAGCAACCCCGACGCCCTGGCCGATGCCAGCGACAGCAGCCTGCTGGACCGCTCGCCGCGCACGTTCAAGGATGTCTGGAGCCGCCTGCGCCAGCACCTGACCCCGACCTCATTGCTGTTTCGCCACGCCTTGCGCCTGCCGCTGGCGCTGTCGATCGGTTATGCAATGGTGCACCTGATTCATCCCACCAATGGCTACTGGATCATCCTGACCACGGTCTTTGTGTGCCAGCCCAGCTACGGCGCCACGAGGATCAAGCTCGGCCAGCGGATCATCGGCACGGCCATCGGCCTGGTGGCCGGCTGGGCGCTGTTCGGCCTGGTGACCAGCCCGATTCTGCAGTCGATGTGCGCGGTGCTGGCGGGCGTGGTGTTCTTCGTCAACCGCACAACGCGCTACACGCTGTCGACGGCGGCGATCACGGTGATGGTGCTGTTCTGCTTCAATCAGGTCGGCGACGGCTACGGGCTGTTGCTGCCACGCCTGTTCGATACCTTGCTGGGCAGCCTGATTGCCGGTCTGGCCGTGTTTTTGTTCCTGCCCGACTGGCAGGGCCGGCGGTTGAACAAAGTGCTGGCCAATACCCTGGCGTGCAACAGCCTGTACCTGCGCCAGATCATGCAGCAGTACGCCAACGGCAAGAGCGACGACCTGGCCTACCGGCTGGCGCGGCGCAATGCCCACAATGCCGATGCGGCGCTGTCGACCACGCTGGCCAACATGCTCAAAGAGCCGGGGCACTTTCGCAAGGAGGCTGATGTGGGCTTTCGCTTTTTGGTGCTGTCGCACACGCTGCTCAGCTATTTGTCCGGGCTGGGCGCACACCGCGATACGCTATTGCCGCCTACGGTGCATGAGCATTTGATCGACGGCGCCGGCGCGACCCTGGCGGCCAGCCTTGAGGACATCGCCCGCTGCCTGGCCGAGCGCCAGCCGGTGGCGGTGCAAAGCGATGCCGAGGAAGCCCTGGCCACAGAACTTGAACAGGTGCCTGACGAACTGGAAGAAAGCCAGCGCCTGGTGCAGAACCAGCTGGCCTTGATCTGCCGGCAACTGGCACCGTTGCGCACGCTGGCGGCGCACTTGATCAAGCAGCCGGAGCCGGCTTGACGACGCAGGGATAAAAACGCAATGCCCGGATTGTTCTGGAGGGGTTGTTCCTGCTGGCCGTGGTGGTCTGTGAGACGGGTTCCGACCCGCTTGCGAAGGCACACCACAAAACCCCCGCCAGGCCTGCGCCTCTAAAACCCATGCCGCTTGAACAGCGCCTCATAGCTGCCATCGGCGCGCATGGCGGCAATAGCGGCGTCGAAGCGCTCCACGATCAAGGCATGTTCGGGGTGCTTGAGGCTGACCAGGATGCGCAGGTTGTTCTCACTCAAGGGGTTGGGCAGGAACTCGAGCGTATCGCGCACCTGCGGCTCTTCCAGGGCCAGCTGATGACGCGCTACCAGTTCGTCTTCAAGGGTCAGGTCGATGCGCCCGGCGGCCAGCATCCGGGCGGCCATTGAGAAATTCTGCACCTGCACCTTGTGCAGCCGGGTGTTGCTGTCGAATGCAGGCTGGTAGGCATAGCCACGCACCACACCGATGCTGTACTGGCGCAGCAGCGACAGGCTCCAGTCTTCGATGGGCTCATCCTTGCGCTTGAGAAACAGGATCCGGTTGACCAGGTAGGTTCCGGAAAACTGCCCGATCGTGGTGCGTTCGTCGCTGTACCAGGCATTGATCAATACATCGTGACGCCCTTCGGCCAGGCCGAGCATGGCCCGTGCCCAGGGCAGTTGCTCGTACACCGTCACATACCCGGCCCGGGCCAGGGCGGTGCTGACGATGTCGGTGGCCAGGCCACCATTGAGCAGTGCCGTCTCGGTGAAGGGCGCCCAGGGGTCAGCCACCAGCCGTAGCCGTTCAGCGGCATTGGCCTGAGCCATCAGCAGGCACCCCATCATCCCTATGACTTGAATCCATCGCTGCATGCGCACGTTCCTGATCTGGCCCGTTGTCCGGAATGCTTCCGATCAACTCATAGACACTCGATACAGCGTTCGGTTGAAACGTTTCGATGCTACCAATCCACTCAGGCCGATAAGCTGGCCCAAGCCGGCCTTGCACCTGCAAGATCGCAGGTGATTCAGGGTTTTATTGGGAATACCGCCCGATGAGTTTAGAATCCGCTCAGGTTTCCCTCTGAGTCAGCGACATGTCTATCAAATGGATCTGCAAACACCATACCGACCTGAGCATCGAACAGCTTTACGCCGTTCTGCGCCTGCGGGCCGAGGTGTTCGTGGTCGAGCAGCAATGCGCGTATCTGGATATCGACGGACTGGATATGACCGGCGACACCTGCCACCTGATGGCCTGGCAGAATGACCAGCTGGTGGCCTACCTGCGCCTGCTGGACCCGATCCAGCAGGCAGGTGATGTCACCATCGGTCGCGTCGTGACGGCACCGGCGATTCGCAAGATGGGGCTGGGTCACGAGTTGATGGTGCAGGCCCTGGAGCATGCCGAGCGCAAATGGCCCGACCAGCCCATCTACCTGTCGGCCCAGGCCCACCTGCAAGGCTATTACAGCCGCTATGGCTTCGATCCGGTGGGCGAGGTCTACCTTGAAGACAATATTGCGCACATCGGCATGCGCCGCGACCTGGAATGATCGCAGCGCGATCAGGCAGTGTAAAAACGCAGCATGGGGCGCCGTGGTTTTTACACGGCCAGGGACGGGTAGCCCAGCACCTGCCTGATCGTCACCAGATTGCGCTCGATCCAGGCCTTGTCGATGGCGCCCCAGTCATGGATCCGGTAGTCACCGGCATGGTTGCGCGCCCCTTCCCGTTGCTCGAACCCACAGACGATGTCCAGGTCGGCCAGCGCCAGGATGGTGTCCTGCGCGGTACGCCGCGGCATGCCGGTGACCTCCACCAGCGCCGGTACGTTGCCGGCCTGTCCGCTGTCGATCAGCCAGGCCACGTACAGGCGACGGTAGAAGCTGCTTTTGGTCTTGCTGACGTCCATGGTTGATTCCCTTGTTTGAAGTGCCTTGCGATCCAGCCTGGCCCTGGCCGATGTGCTGACTTCACGGGCCCGTCACGGGCAGAGCCCTCTCCCACACGACCGCGTAAATCCTTGATCAATCAGGTGACGGCGGGCATGTCACGCCAGGTCAGGTAGACCCGCAGGTCGAATTCCAGCTGGTGGTAGCCGGGCAGCATGTGTTCGCACAACTTGTAGAACGCCTTGTTGTGCTCGGTTTCCTTGAAGTGCGCCAGTTCGTGGACCACGATCATGCTCAGGAACTCAGGCGCCGCTTCCTTGAACAGCGAGGCCACGCGGATCTCTTTCTTGGCCTTGAGCTTGCCGCCCTGAACCCGCGACACCGTGGTGTGCAGGCCCAGCGCACGATGGGTCAGGTCGAGACGATTGTCGAACAGCACCTTGTCGATCGGCGGGGCATGGCGCAGGTGGTCGTTTTTCAAGTCCTGGGCAAAGGCGTACAGCGCCTTGTCGCTCTGGATGGCGTGGCGCTCGGGGTAGCGCTTGTGCAGGTAGTCGCCCAGGCGGCCCTGGGCAATCAGGTCGCGGACCTGGTCCTGCAGGGCGGGCGGATAGGCTTGCAGATACTTGAGCGCAAACGGGCTGGGCACGATCGGGGCACACATGAACCGGAAAGCGGCCAGTCTACACCAGTGACGGCCCCTTAAAACCCGGCCCCGGCCATTGCGGCGCACTGCCGGTGGCCTGTGCGGCGGCCATCGGCGCGGCCACCAGCGGTCCCTGGATCACCTGGCAGCCATTGGCGGACAACCACTGGTATTGCTCCGGGCAGGTCACGCCATCGGCCATGACCTGCATGCCCAGGTTGCGCGCCAGTTCGATGATGCTGTGCGCCAGCGCGGCATCGCGGGGCGAGTCGAGCAAGGTGGCGACGAAACGCCGGTCGATCTTCAACGTGTCCAGTTCAAGGGCGCGCAGGTGTGCCAGCGAACAGTCGCCGGCCCCGAAATCGTCCAGCGCCACACGCACGCCGATGTCATGCAACTGACGCACCTGCTTGCGGCTGTGGGCGAGGTTGTGCACCAGTGAGCGTTCGCCGATCTCGACTTCCAGTTGCCCCGGGGACAGGCCATGACGCTCCAGCGCGCCGTGCAGGTCACCGGCAAGGCCCGGCAGGCAGAATTGCGCTGCACCGATGGCCACGCTCATGACCAGGTCGGCATCGAACACCTGATTCCAGGCCTGCCGTTGCTGGGCGCCCTGGTCGAACATCCAGCCACCGAGCCGGTTGATCAGCCGCGACTCTTCCAGCAACGGCATGAACAACTCGCGCGGCACATCGCCCACCACGGGATGCTGCCAGCTCAGGATGGCCTCGAAGCCGCGCAGGCGGCCATCGGCCAGATGCACCTGCGGCTGGTAGATCACCGAGAACTGCTGGTCATCAATGGCACTGCGCACGCTGTCCTCGAGCATCAGCCGTGAGCGCGCCCGGCCATTCATGTTCTGGTCATAGAACCGGTATTGCTGGCGTCCGGCGCGCTTGGCCTCATACATGGCCGTGTCGGCCACGCGCAGCAATACGTCGAGATCGGCGCCGCCGTGCGGGTGGATGGCGATACCGATGCTCACGCCCAGGGAGGCATCCACGGCGTTGACATGCCGGCGCACCGAAACGCGCTCGATGATCTTTTCGGCGATCTTGGCCGCCTGCTCGGGGTGCTCGAGCCCCTCGATCACCACCGCGAACTCATCGCCACCAATACGGGCCAGTACATCGTAAGGGCGCATGCACTCACGCAACTGCCCGGCCACCCACAGCAGCACCTGGTCGCCGGCTTCATGACCCAGCGAGTCGTTGATCGACTTGAACCCGTCCAGGTCCAGATACAGCACCGCCAGGCATTTTTCGGCACGCAGGTTGCGCTGCAACATGCCCTCCACCGCCTTGTGCAGGCCTCGACGGTTGAGCAGGCCGGTCAGGGCATCGGTGACGGCTTGCTGTTCCAGTTGCCGGTACAGGTCACGCTCGACCGACATGTCGAGGATGCTCAGCACCATGGCTTTCTGTTCGCTGGGCAATGGCGCACTGGAAAAGGTCACCGGCAGCTGGCCGCCGGTGCGGGTGCGCAGGGTGGCATCGTGGACCCGCCAGGTTTCGCAGCGTCGGTACCAGGCATGAAATTCCGACTCCAGCCAGGGGCCGACCTGCGGCTGGCAGACGTGATCGAGCAGGGCCGAGCCGCACAGCAACTGTTCGCTGCTGTCGAGCAGGCGGCAGATCGCCGGGTTGGCAAAGCGCACGATACCGCCCTCGTCGACCACCAGGATGCCTTCGGCGACATTGGACAGCACCGAGGCACTGAAGGCCCGCGCCGCGTCCAGCTCCTGGGTCAGCGCCTGCAGTGCACGACGGTTGCGCTGCTGCTCCAGCAGGGCCTGGACCTTGGGCTTGAGGATATTGGGGTCGAAAGGCTTGAACAGGTAGTCGGTGGCGCCACTGGCGTAGCCCCTGTGCACCGCTTCCTGGCTTTGCTCGTTGGCGGTGAGAAAGATGATCGGGGTCAGCCGGGTGCGCTGGCTGCCGCGCATCAGCCGTGCCACCTCGAAGCCATCCATGCCGGGCATCTGCACATCCAGCAGCACCAGGTCGACATCACGTTCGAGCAACACGTTAAGCGCTTCGAATCCGGAGCTGGCGGTCACGATACAGCGGTCGGCCCGCTGCAGGACCGCGCACATCGTGACCAGGTTTTCCGGATAATCGTCGACCACCAGGAGCACCGAAGCGCCGTCTCCTGGCTTGTCTTGCGCGCATTCCATGCCGTTTCTCTTGTAGGTCTGGACGCCAGGGAGCCTGCCATCACGATGAACCAACTCTAGCCCTGCCGGAGAAAAAGGATAAGCAAGCAGGCGCTTTGCCATGAGTAAAGTCGGTACTAGCCGACTAACGGTAGGCGTGGCCGGCCGGCCCATAAAAAAGGCCCGCTCGTCACAGGACGGGCGGGCCTTTTTCCTTGAAAGCCGTCAGGCAAGGATCAGCGCACGGCGTCCTTGTAGGCCTTGTCGGCGATTTCGAAGCGCTGTTGCATGGCCACCGACGGCTTCTGGCCGATCAGGCTGAACACCACGATGGCCAGGGTCGCCAGGATGAAGCCCGGCACGATTTCGTACAGGCCGAAATTCGTGAACTGCTTCCACAGCACCACGGTCACGGCACCGACGATCACACCGGCCAGGGCGCCGTTGCGGGTCATGCCTTTCCACAGCACCGACAGCAGCACGACAGGACCGAAAGCAGCACCGAAGCCGGCCCAGGCGTAGCTCACCAGACCCAGTACGCGGTTGTTCGGATCAGCTGCCAGGAGGATGGCGATGATCGCGACCAGCAGCACCATGGCACGACCGACCCACACCAGCTCGACCTGCGAGGCACCCTTGCGCAGGTACGCCTTGTAGAAGTCTTCGGTCAGTGCGCTGGAGCACACCAGCAACTGGCAGCTCAGGGTGCTCATGACCGCCGCCAGGATGGCCGACAGCAGGACACCGGCAATCCAGGGGTTGAACAGCAGCTTGGACAGCTCGATGAACACCCGCTCAGGGTTTTCGGTCACGGGACCTGCGACATCCGGGTTGGCCGAGAAGTAGGCGATCCCGAAGAAGCCCACGGCGCAGGTGCCGGCCAGGCACAGGATCATCCAGGTCATGGAGATGCGGCGCGCCTTGGCGATCGACTTGACCGAATCGGCGGCCATGAAGCGTGCCAGGATGTGCGGCTGGCCAAAATAGCCCAGGCCCCAGGCCAGCAGCGAGATGATGCCGATGAAGGTGGTGTTCTTGAACATGTCGAAGCTGGTCGGGTCCTTGGCTTCGATGGCCAGGAACGTGGCGTCGACCCCGCCGGTGGCCAGCAGCACGATGATCGGCGTCAGGATCAGCGCGAAGATCATCAGCGTGGCTTGCACGGTGTCGGTCCAGCTCACCGCCAGGAAACCACCGACGAAGGTGTAGGCGATGGTCGCGGCAGCACCGGCCCACAGTGCGGTCTCGTAGGACATGCCGAAGGTGCTTTCGAACAGGCGTGCACCGGCCACGATGCCCGAGGCGCAGTAAATGGTGAAGAAGATGAGGATCACGATGGCCGAGATGATGCGCAGCACACCGCTGTTGTCTTCGAAACGGCTGGAAAAGTAGTCCGGCAGCGTCAGGGCGTCACCGTTGTGCTCGGTCTGTACCCGCAGGCGACCGGCGACGAACAGCCAGTTGAGGTAGGCACCGACGACCAGGCCGATGGCGATCCAGGTTTCCGACAGGCCCGACATATAGATGGCGCCCGGCAGGCCCATCAGCAGCCAGCCACTCATGTCCGAGGCACCGGCCGACAAGGCGGTGACGAAACTGCCCAGGCTGCGACCGCCCAGGATGTAGTCGGAAAGGTTATTGGTCGAGCGATAGGCCATCAGGCCGATCAGCACCATTGCCGCGATATAGATCACGAAGGTGATCAGGGTAGGGTTCGTGAAACTCATGTGTTCTGCCTTGGCATTGTTGTTATTTAACGCTCGGGCGCTCAAGCCCGATCGACCACTGAATGCAGCCTGCCGCTTGCTCATACCCGGGCGCCGCACTGACCCAAGGCCCACGCAGGAAGCCTTGGCCGTTTAGGTTGCACCGACGCCCGGCATCCTATTAAACATCCTGAATAAGGTGCAACCATTTTTACCCAGGGAGTTGCACCAGTCGTCAATCAGCAGGCAACCCGGCCAAAATGCCTGTTTTCAGGGCACCCTGCCGACACTTGGCGGCTAATCGCACCAGAATCAGTCACTTAGCATAAATTCAAAGCAATGGCTGAGTCAGGAGTGTAAAGATTCGATGAAAATGGGTTGCACTAGGTTGCACCCCAGTGGGCGCAGGGATAATCTGCGCACACAGCCAAATGCCACATCCACAGTGGCGACAAAGAGGACAAGACATGGCCACCACCACTCTGGGCGTGAAACTCGACGACCCGACCCGCGAGCGATTGAAAGCAGCCGCACAGACAATTGACCGTACCCCGCACTGGGTCATCAAGCAGGCGATTTTCAATTACCTCGAGAAGCTCGAGAGTGGTGCAACCTTGCCGGAGCTCAATGGCCAGGACAAGGAAGGCGACGACCGGGGTGAACTGCCGGTCGATGCCAGCCACCAGAACTTCCTGGAATTTGCCGAAAGCATCCTGCCGCAATCGGTGCTGCGCGCCGCCATTACCTCGGCCTACCGTCGCCCGGAACAGGAAGTGGTCCCCATGCTGCTGGAGCAGGCGCGCCTGCCGGCACCCATGGCCGATGCGACCCACAAGCTGGCGGCCTCGATTGCCGACAAGCTGCGCCACCAGAAGAGCGCCGGCGGTCGTGCCGGTATCGTCCAGGGCCTGCTGCAGGAATTCTCGCTGTCGTCGCAGGAAGGCGTGGCGCTGATGTGCCTGGCCGAAGCGCTGCTGCGCATCCCGGACAAGGGCACCCGCGATGCCTTGATCCGCGACAAGATCAGCACCGGCAACTGGCACCCGCACCTGGGCAACAGCCCGTCGCTGTTCGTCAACGCCGCGACCTGGGGCCTGTTGCTGACCGGCAAGCTCGTCTCGACTCATAACGAAACCGGCCTGACCTCCTCGCTCAGCCGCATCATCGGCAAGAGCGGCGAGCCGATGATCCGCAAAGGCGTCGACATGGCCATGCGCCTGATGGGCGAGCAGTTCGTCACCGGTGAAACCATCGGCGAAGCACTGGCCAACGCCAGCAAGTTCGAAAGCAAGGGCTTCCGCTACTCGTATGACATGCTCGGCGAAGCGGCCCTGACCGAACACGACGCACAGAAATACCTGGCCTCCTACGAGCAGGCGATCCACTCGATCGGCAAGGCCTCGCATGGCCGTGGCATTTATGAAGGCCCGGGCATTTCGATCAAGCTCTCGGCCCTGCACCCGCGCTACAGCCGTTCGCAATACGAGCGGGTGATGGAAGAACTCTACCCGCGCCTGCTGTCGCTGACCCTGCTGGCCAAGCAATACGACATCGGCCTGAACATCGACGCCGAGGAAGCCGACCGCCTGGAGCTGTCGCTGGACCTGCTCGAGCGCCTGTGCTTCGAGCCGCAACTGGCCGGCTGGAACGGCATCGGTTTTGTCATCCAGGCGTACCAGAAGCGCTGCCCGTACGTGATCGACTACGTCATCGACCTGGCTCGCCGCAGCCGCCACCGCCTGATGATCCGCCTGGTCAAAGGCGCCTACTGGGACAGCGAGATCAAGCGCGCCCAGCTCGACGGCCTGGAAGGCTACCCGGTGTACACCCGCAAGGTGTACACCGACGTGTCCTACATCGCCTGTGCCCGCAAGCTGCTGGCAGCCCCGGAAGTCATCTACCCGCAGTTCGCCACCCACAACGCCCACACCCTGGCGGCGATCTACCACATTGCCGGGCAGAACTATTACCCCGGCCAGTACGAATTCCAGTGCCTGCACGGCATGGGCGAACCGCTGTACGAGCAGGTCGTGGGCAAGGTGGCCGATGGCAAGCTGAACCGTCCGTGCCGCGTCTATGCACCGGTCGGCACTCATGAAACCCTGCTGGCCTACCTAGTACGCCGACTGCTGGAGAACGGCGCCAACACCTCGTTCGTCAACCGCATCGCCGACCAGTCGATCTCGATTCAGGAACTGGTGGCTGATCCGGTCAGCAGCATCGAGCGCATGGCCACCCAGGAAGGCAGCTGTGGCTTGCCGCACCCGCGCATTGCCTTGCCGCGCGACCTGTATGGCCGCGAGCGCGCCAACTCCAGCGGTATCGACATGGCCAACGAACACCGTTTGGGGTCGTTGTCTTCGGCCTTGCTGGCCAGCGCCAACACTGACTGGAAAGCCGTGCCGCTGCTCGGTTGCCCGAGCAGCCAGGAAACCCCGGTGGCCGTGCTCAACCCGTCCGACCACCGTGACGTGGTCGGCCATGTGCAGGAAGCCACCGTCGCCGATGTCAACAATGCCATCCAGTGCGCCATGAGTGCCGGCCCCATCTGGCAGGCCACCCCGCCGGCCGAGCGTGCAGCCATTCTGGAGCGTGCCGCCGACCTGATGGAAGGCGAGATCCAGCCGCTGATGGGCCTGCTGGTCCGCGAAGCCGGCAAGACCTACCTCAACGCCATCGCCGAAGTGCGCGAGGCCGTGGACTTTTTGCGCTACTACGCAGTGCAGGCCCGCACTGAATTCAACAACGACGCCCATCGCCCGCTGGGTCCTGTGGTGTGCATCAGCCCGTGGAACTTCCCGCTGGCCATTTTCAGCGGCCAAGTGGCTGCGGCCCTCGCCGCCGGCAACCCGGTGCTGGCCAAGCCGGCCGAACAGACGCCGCTGATCGCCGCTCAGGCCGTGCGCCTGCTGCTCGAAGCCGGCATTCCTGAAGGCGTGGTGCAACTGCTGCCGGGCCGTGGCGAAACCGTCGGTGCCGGGCTGGTGGGTGACGAGCGCGTCAAGGGCGTGATGTTCACCGGCTCCACCGAAGTGGCGCGCCTGCTGCAACGCAATGTCGCCGGGCGCCTGGACACCCAGGGCCGGCCAATCCCGCTGATCGCCGAAACCGGCGGCCAGAACGCCATGATCGTCGACTCCTCGGCGCTGACCGAGCAAGTGGTCATCGACGTGGTGTCCTCGGCCTTCGACAGCGCCGGCCAGCGTTGCTCGGCCCTGCGCGTGCTGTGCCTGCAGGAAGACTCCGCCGACCGTGTCCTGGAGATGCTCAAGGGCGCCATGGCCGAAAGCCGCCTGGGCAACCCCGAGCGCCTGAACGTCGACATTGGCCCGGTGATCGACGCCGAAGCCAAGGCCGGTATCGAGAAGCATATCCAGGCCATGCGTGACAAAGGTCGTACGGTCTACCAGATGGCCCTGGCCGATACCCCGGAAATCAAGCGTGGCACCTTCGTGATGCCGACCCTGATCGAGCTGGAAAGCTTCGATGAACTGCAACGCGAGATCTTCGGTCCCGTGCTCCACGTGGTGCGCTATGCCCGCAAGGACCTGGATGCACTGATCGACCAGATCAACGCTTCGGGCTACGGCCTGACCCTGGGCGTGCACACCCGCATCGACGAGACCATCGCCAAGGTCATCGACAAGGCCCATGCCGGCAACCTGTACGTCAACCGCAACATCGTCGGTGCCGTGGTCGGCGTGCAGCCGTTCGGCGGTGAAGGCCTGTCGGGCACCGGCCCGAAAGCCGGTGGCCCGCTGTACCTGTACCGCCTGCTGAGCACCCGTCCGCAGGATGCCATCGCCCAGTCGTTCAGCGCCGCCGATGCCCGCCAGGCGCCGGACACGCGCCTGCGCGATGCCCTGCTGCAACCGTTGCAGGCCTTCAAGGCCTGGGCAGCCAGCCAGCAACGCACCGAGCTGGTGACGTTGTGCGATCAGTTCGCTGCCCAGTCGCAAAGCGGCATCAGCCGCATGCTGGCCGGCCCGACCGGCGAGCGCAACAGCTACACCATCCTGCCCCGCGACCAGGTGCTGTGCCTGGCCGACGATGAGGGTGACCTGCTGGCGCAACTGGCCGCTGTACTGGCCGTGGGCAGCCGCGCCGTGTGGGTCGACAACGACTCGACCCGCGCCCTGCGCAACCGCCTGCCACGCGACATTCAGGCGCGCCTGCAACTGGTGACCGACTGGAGCCGCGACGAGGTGGCGTTCGATGCTGTTTTGCACCACGGTGACAGCGACCAGCTGCGTGGCGTGTGCGAGCAGGTGGCCCAGCGGGGCGGCGCGATCGTCGGTGTCCATGGCCTGCCGTACAGCGACACCGGCATTGCCCTGGAACGCCTGGTGATCGAGCGGGCCTTGAGCGTCAATACGGCCGCGGCCGGCGGTAACGCAAGCCTGATGTCCATCGGCTAAGGCCACGCACGGCGACTGAAAAAAGAGAGCCTGGGCTCTCTTTTTTCATGGCCGATCAAACCTCCAGCCCACGCAGGCTTACCGGGAAAAAGCGCTCCACTAACTGGCGGCCTTCGGCCCCCAGGCGATGGGCATAGCCTTCGCGGCTGAAGGCCTCGCCGCTGCGCAAATCAAATAACCGATGCCAGCTTTTGGGTTGTGGAATCTGGATCAACTCAACCTTGATAAAGCGGTAGCCGGGGCCCGTCACCTGCTCGATGCCATCGATCAGAAAATAGTTACCGGGCCTGAAGAGCGACTCGACCTCACGCTGCTCGTTGGAAAACGGCGCAATCGGGGTTGCACCAAAGTGATACCGGGCAGGCAGCCTGAACACCACGGAGGTGTCGTCAAACGTCGTGGCGACATTCTTCGCAGCAAAGTCCAGCGAATGTTCGCCGGACTGGCTGCTGCAGAACACCCGGGCAATGTACGGGTTTTCGCTGAACGACAGAAAGTCGGTATTGACCAACACATCGCCGGTTTTGATTTGCCGGGTGCGAAAGAACAGGCCTGACGTGCTGCGCAGGCCACTGCCACCGCGGTACAACGTCACGCTGTTGTCATGGCCGATGACCTGCAAGTCATCAGCCAGCTCTTCGATAAACCTTACCTGGCCAGGCCCCTGAGAAACACCACTGCGCAGGTAGGTATTGAACGCAGAGTCCTGAAGCGAATACAGCTTCAGCCGGCCGCCGACATAGTCACCGTTCGCCTTCTTGAACACATGCTGGGTATTACCCCAGGTGTCGATGTGGATTTCATTGCCTTCGACATCCCACAGAACCTGATCGGCCGGTTGCAACGCCGGCAAGTCGATGACGAGCCGCTGCCGTTGCAAGGCAATCTGCGACAGGCGCTCTTCCTGCTCGAGATTGAACTGCATGTACGTGTCCCAGAACGACGACTGGACCGTGGCCAGGGCTCGGGACGACGCCTCATGGTTCAACAGGGCCTGGCTTTCACTGGCCGATGGCGCAGGCTCAGGCGTTTGCCATTGCCATTGGGCATCGGCATCGAGCTGCACGACCCGGCCGGCATCCGGGCCGACCGGGTCATCAATGACCCAGGCACCCAGCGCGTCACTGAACAAAACCCGGCGTGGCACATCGTCAATGCTGATCCAGGTTTCACCATTGACCAGCAACTGGATGCCACGCATCGACCCCACAGGCGGTGGGCTCAGGTTGATCAGCTCAATCGACTCGGGCGCCAGCGGCAGGTCAGCCCCTTGACCTGCCGCGACCTGACCGGCACCGGCCTTGAGCTGCCCTGCCAGCAGCCCCAGGTTAAAGGTCACAAAGAGCGCATCGAGCACAGCCCCGATAATGGCAGCCTTGCGCTGGCGAGGGTCGCGGGCATGCCGGGCCTGGTCGATATTCAAGGCCAGCGCAACGGTGCCGGCGCCCACCAGGGTCAGGGTCAACGGCCAGCTCAATGGCGCCAGAGCGCCGAACACATTGATAAAGGCGTTCAGGTAACCGAGCCAGATCTGCTTGCGCAAGGTGACGTTGGAAGTCAGCAAGGTCTGCGCATCCGATTTCATCTGCTCTTTGGCAATGTCGCGCAGGTAAACGAACACGTCGCCGCTGATAACCCTGTCGTCCTGGTTGATCAAGGTCTGCCCTGCCGCCCAGGGCGTATCGAGGATCTGTTGCACATGATCGTCAAGAAAACCCTCATGCAACTGCCGACTGCTGGCAGAACGCAGGAACAGCTGCTTGAACGCGGCTCTGCCGGCGTGATCGCTCAGTTGCGCGCGCACCCAGGCATACAGTGCCTGTTCGTCCTCAAAGACATGAAAGGCCTGCCGATCACCAGGCATATACAGATACTGGCTACCGTTTTCATCCACCAGGCGCATGCATTGCGCGCACACATAGCCACCGATATCGAAGGTGCGCGGCGTAATGCCTGGCCCTGGCGTATGCACCGTGGCGAGCGCCGCGCGGGTCATGACCGGGGGCAGCGAGTCGATGACGACGCGGCTCAAGGTCTTGAACCGGGCAACGCTCAACTGGCCATCACGCAGCTGCATCCCGGCCGCTCCGAGAAACCCGGCCCTGGCCAACAGGCAGAAGTGCTCACTGTGCCGTTCCCAGAAACGGTCAATACTGGCTGTGAACAGGCTGCTGAAATCCAGGGCCCAGAAATCGTCGAGCACGGCCCCGGCGAGCAAGCGGATCTCGTTATGCTCGTTGAAAACCCTTGCCTGCGGCCCGACGTTGTAAAAGCCGCCGTACAGTTGCAATTGGTCGGCGGCGACCTGATCACTCACACCGAAGCGCTTGATCAACAACTCGACGAAGGTCATCGATTCGACCGGCTGGCCGGCGTGCTCCCAGCCGGTAAACGTTCGCGGGCTGCTCACCGCACTGGAGAAGCGATGCCACCAGACCTGGTCAGGATCAAGCCATGTGCCGGTATGCCGAAACAGCAACTGGCGGGCCTGGGCATAAGCCAGTGCATGGATATCCGGGTAGTCATCGACCAGTTGCCGGGCAATGGTCTTGAGCTCCAGCTCACCGGTGATATAACGATGCGCCGCGCTGATGCGGCTGTAGTTCGGTTTTGAACGACTCATTTACGGGGGAACTCCCTGACAGGAAAACCCTGTACATAAACGGTCTTCACCTGCCCCGGGGTGTTAACTATGTAGCGCCACACCTGATGCATCGAGGCCCACGGTCAGATTGCCCCTGGCTGCGCCGCTGCCTGGCCTGCTGCCGGAAAGAACCGATCCACCAGCACCTGCCCTGTCGCCCCCAGGCGCGCCTGATAAGCCTCGCGCGTGAAGGGCAGGCCGGTGCGCATTTCGTAAACCCGCTCGCCGGCCTGTGAAGCCGGCACCTCCCTGATTTGCACCTTGATGAACCGGTAATGGGGCCCGGTGACTTCCTGAATGTTCTGCACCTTGAAGTAATGCCCGGGCGCAAACAGCGACTCGGCCTCTTCATCCTCTTGCGAGAAAGGCGCAATCGGCGTGGCGCTGAGGTATTGCTCGGCCGGCAATTCAAACACGATGGAGGTGTCATCGAAGTGAATGTCACCATCGAAGCCATACGAGGGCGCACCGGCCTGGCTGCTGGAAAACGAGCGAGCCACGTAAGGGTTTTCACTGAATGAGGTGAAATCGGTATTGACCAGCACATCGCCGGCCTTGATATGGCCCTGGCGAAACGTCAGGCCTGAAGTACCTCGCAGGCCACTGCCTCCACGGTACAGCGTGACGCGATTGTTATAGCCAATCAGGCTGAGATCGTCTGCCAGCGCCTGGATCGTTTCGCTCTGGCGGTACGTCTGTACCACGCCGGTGCGCAGATACTGATTGAAGGCCTCTTCATTGACCGTGTAGCGGCTCACATAGCCCCCGGTGTAACGGCCTTCAGCCGTTTTGAAGACCCTGAAGTCATTGCCGTCGGCATCGACCACCACCTCGTCGCCCTCGCTGTCGACTTCGACGTCGTACTCCGGGCCGACCTCGTGCACATTGATCACCGCTTGCTGGCGCGCCAGTGCCAGTTCGGACAAACGCTCTTCTTCAGCGTGATTGAGCTGCATGTAAATGTCCCAGAACGACGACTGCACCGTGGGATAAGGCGGCAAGGCGGCCGCCTGCGGCACTGCGCCACTGGTGCCAGGCACCTCGACAGGATCACCGCCGCTCAGGCGCAGCACAGGCTGAAGCTCCCATTGCCCCTGGGCATTGAGGCGTACGGCACGGGCGGCACTGAAGGCGAACGGGTTGAGCGGATCGACGACCAACCAGCTTTTGAGGGCCGGGCTGTAACGTACTTGCTGCGCCGTCTGGTCAAGCATGATCCAGGCCTCGCCGGTGGCGCTGTGCTCGATCCCTTCGATCATCTGCTCGCCGGTGGTCAGCGGCGCCGGCTCCATGACCTGCAAGGGTATCCACTCTTCTGCACTGTCGACACCTGGCGCACCGGTAAGCGTTACACGCGCGGCAGGCAAGGCACCGGCCAGCAATGGCAGGTTGAACAGCACATAGATCGAATTGAGCACCGCGCCGATGATGCCGGCCTTGCGCTGGCGCCTGTCGGTGCCGTTCAGTGCCTGGTCGATATGCAAGCCGACATTGGCCAGCCCGGCCCCGACCAGGGTCAAGGCCAGCGGCCAGCCGCACACTGTTACAGGGCCAAAGACCCGGATGAACGTGTTCAGGTAGCCGATCCACATTTGCTTGCGCAGGCTGGCGTTGGACGTCAGGGCCTGTGCAACCGCCTGCATCTGCTGGCGGGCCAGGTCACGCAAGCGCTCGAAGACATCCCCGGCAACGATTCGGTCATGCTGGTTGAGCCGTTGCAGGACGCCAGGGTCAACCAGGTTCTTCTGCGCACTGGCGTCACTGTCGCGAATGCGGTCAAGCGCCGCGCCAAAGGCCTGGGCGTGCTCTTCTCTGGACAGGGGCGAATCCAGGAACAACGCCTCCCAGCGCTTGCGTGCAGGTTCGGTCAGCAGAAAACTGCGCACCCATTCATACAGCTCATGCTCGGTTTCGCAGACCTGAAACGCAGGTTCAAATGTCGGCAGATAAAGAATCTGTCGACCCTGTGCATCGACAAAGCGCAGGATCTGGCTGGATTCATACCCGGCGATATCAAAGCTGCGCACGCTGACAACGCCGCCATGGTCCGCCAGGGCATTGGATGCATGGCCGCCTTCGGCCAGGGCCGGCTCGGTCACTGCGAACTGCCCCAGCAGCCGGGCATCGGCCTTCGATAAATGTCCGTCGCGCACCGCCAGCCCGATCGCCGCCAGGAAACGCGCCCTGGCCAGCTCACAGAATGTTTGCCCGTGAGTGGCCCAGAAGGCATCGACGCGCTGACGAAAATCGCTGGCGAAATCCAGCTTCCAGAGTTGCTGCATGAAGGTATCCGGCAGCATGGCGACTTCATTGCGCTGGTCGTACGCACCGTGTTGCGGACCATCGAGGTAGAAACCGCCGTACACCTGCAATTGATCCGAGGCTTCCTGATCGTGGGCATTGAACCGACGCATCAGCAGTTCGACCAGGGTCATCGACTCCACGGGCACCCCGAAATGCTGCCAGCCGGTAAAGGTGTGCGGGCTGTTGGAGGCCGTATCGAAACGGTGCCACCAGACTTTGTCCGGATTGAGCGTCTTGCCCGTGTTCTGGCGCAGCAGGCGCCGTGCGGCGGCCCAGGCCATCCCGTGAACGTCCGGATAGTCCTTCATGAACTGCATTGCTTTTTGCCTGAGCTGGGTTTCTGCCGGCACATAACGACGCAGAACAGCCTCTGAGGCAATGAAGGGGGATGACAACGACATGGTCTTGTACCTTGGCTAAGAGAACCATGCAGGTGAGCAGCCTTCAGGATGGGCAGGGTATTAATTATTTATCGTCACCCTGCTGTCGCGCTTACAGCCGGTTTACCGACTTGCCGACAGACAAGCCTTTGACAGCCAAGGGATTCAACAGGTTAAATCGCTTGGCACGCGCGCTGCATGGTCAAATGCCAGCACCGACACTTTCTTATTTTTCAAGCCTGGAGTACTGCCCTTGGATGCGTCGACCATCAACAGCCTGTTCCTGATCGGCGCGTTGCTGGTGGCAGCAAGCATCCTGGTCAGCTCGCTGTCCTCACGCCTGGGCATCCCGATCCTGGTCATTATCCTGGCCGTCGGCATGGTCGCCGGCGTCGACGGCGGCGGCATCATCTTCAATGACTACGCCACCGCCTACCTGATCGGCAACCTGGCGCTGGCCGTGATCCTGCTCGATGGCGGCTTGCGTACACGGGTCAGCAGTTTCCGGGTCGCGCTGTGGCCAGCGTTGTCGCTGGCCACCGTCGGGGTGCTGATCACCACGGTCCTGACCGGTATGGTCGCCGCCTGGCTGTTCGGCCTGACCCTGATGCAAGGCTTGCTGATCGGTGCCATCGTCGGCTCCACCGATGCGGCGGCGGTGTTCTCGCTGCTGGGCGGCAAAGGCCTGAACGAACGGGTTACCGCCACCCTGGAAATCGAGTCGGGCAGCAACGACCCGATGGCCGTATTCCTCACCGTGACCCTGATCGGCATGCTCGCCAGCGGCGAAACCGGCCTGCACTGGGGCCTGCTGGGCCATCTGATCCAGGAATTCGGCATCGGTGGGCTGATGGGCCTGGGCGGCGGCTGGCTGATGCTGCAACTGGTCAACCGCATCAACCTGGCCGCCGGCCTGTACCCGATCCTGGTGATCGCCGGGGGCCTGGCGATCTTTGCCCTGACCAACGCCATTCATGGCAGCGGCTTTCTGGCCATCTACCTGTTCGGCCTGGTGCTGGGCAATCGCCCGATCCGTAGCCGCCATGGCATTTTGCACATGCTCGACGGCATGGCCTGGCTGGCTCAGATCGGCATGTTCCTGGTGCTGGGCCTGCTGGTCACCCCGCACGACCTGTTGCCCATCGCCATCCCGGCGCTGGTCCTGGCATTGTGGATGATCCTGGTGGCACGACCGTTGTCGGTGCTGGTCGGCCTGCTGCCGTTCAAGGCCTTCCATGGCCGCGAAAAAGCCTTTATTGCCTGGGTCGGCCTGCGCGGCGCGGTGCCGATCATCCTGGCGGTGTTCCCGCTGATGGCCGGCCTGCCCAATGCCCAGCTGTATTTCAACCTGGCGTTCTTCATCGTGCTGGTGTCGCTGCTGCTGCAAGGCACCAGCCTGCCGTGGATGGCCAAGCTGCTCAAGGTCACGGTGCCACCAGACCCTGCGCCCATTTCCCGCTCGGCCCTGGAAGTGCATGTCACCAGCGAGTGGGAACTGTTCGTCTATCGCCTGGGCGCCGAGAAATGGTGCATCGGGGCGGCGCTGCGCGAGTTGAAAATGCCCAAGGGCACGCGCATCGCCGCACTGTTTCGCGGCCAGCAACTGCTGCACCCTTCGGGCAGTACCACGCTGGAAGTCGGTGACCTGCTGTGCGTGATCGGTCACGAACATGACCTGCCGGCCCTGGGCAAGTTGTTCAGCCAGGCCCCGCAACGCGGCCAGGACCTGCGCTTCTTCGGTGATTTCGTGCTCGAAGGCGATGCGCACCTGGGCGACGTCGCCGCCCTGTACGGCCTCAAGCTCGACGGCCTGAGCCCGGACATGCCGCTGGGCCAGTTCATCGTGCAGAAAAACCGCGGCCCGGCGATCGTCGGCGACCAGATCGAGTGGAACGGCACCCTGTGGACCGTGGCGGTGACCGACGGCGACCGCATCGTCAAGGTCGGGGTCAAGTTCCCCGAAGGCACCCGCCCGGGACCGGCGCTGTTCCTCTGATCGCCGCCTGCGCTGCCCTGGATGCCCGGTAGGAGCGCGCTTGCCCGCGACCGAGTGCGTAGCAGTCGTAAATTTGTGGCGTTTCATAGATCTTGAACGCGTCCACAGTCCAGCATTTGTGGCGTTGCACAAATTTTGCGAGCGCTACGCACTCGGTCGCGGGCAAGCGCGCTCCTACAACCCCAGCCTGCCGTGTCTGTTGCGCGACGGCTGGCGAGCATTGCTTTAAACTGCGCCTATTTCCGTCACTGCCCTCTGACCGGTGTCTATGCCTTCCTTGCGTGCGTTTCTGGTAGCCGCCATCCTCGGCCTGTGCCTTTCCACTTCTGCCATTGCGCTGGCTGCCGACCCGCCCAGCCGTGACAGCGTCCAGCAAAGCCTGGACAAGATCGGCGACCGCAAGCTGCCAGAAGCCGACCAGAAGGCACTGCAGCAGGTACTGGAGCAGACCCTGGCGTTTCTTTCCAGCCAGGACGACAGCCAGCAGAAACTGGCCGCCCTCAAGCAGCAACTGGACCAGGCGCCCAAACAGGTACTGGAAAACCAGCGCGAGCTGGAACGCCTCAAGGCCAGCCAGGTGACCCCCGTGGCGCAGCGCTATGCCCGCCTCGACGTACCGCAGCTCGAACAAATGCTCAGCGAGCGCAGCACCCAGCAGAGCGATCTGCAAAAGGCCCTGAACGACGCCAACAGCGTGATTCTCACCGCCCAGACCCGTCCGGAGCGTGCGCAGACCGAAATCAGCAACAACCAGACCCGCACCCAGCAGATCAACGCCATCCTCAAGGCCGGCAAGGAAAACGGCAAGACCCTGAGCGCCGACCAGCGCAACCTGTACAACGCCGAGCTGGCCTCGCTCAGTGCCCTGAGCCTGTTGCGCCGCCAGGAACTGGCCGGCAACAGCCAGTTGCAGGACCTGGGCAACAGCCAGCACGACCTGCTGAGCGAAAAGGTCCAGCGCCAGGATCAGGAGATCCAGGACCTGCAGACGCTCATCAACGACAAGCGTCGCACGCAGTCGCAGAAAACCGTCGAAGAGCTGGCCCTGGAAGCACAGAAGTCCGGCGGCAGCAGCCTGCTGGCCACCGAAAGCGCGGCCAACCTCAAGCTTTCCGACTACCTGCTGCGTGGCACCGACCGGCTCAACGAGCTGAACCAGAGCAACCTCAAGACCAAGCAGCAACTGGACAACCTGACCCAGACCGACGAGGCGCTGGACGAGCAGATCAACGTGCTCAGCGGCAGCCTGTTGTTGTCGAAGATCCTCTACCGGCAAAAGCAGGCGCTGCCGCACTTGCAGGTGGACAAGAACCTGGCCGATGAAATCGCCGACATCCGCCTCTATCAATTCGAGCTCAATCAGCAACGCGAGCAAATGAGCACACCGCTGGCTTATGTCGAGAAACTGCTCGCCACCCAGCCGCAGGAAGACATCACCCCGGCGCTGCGCCGCACGCTCATGGACCTGGCGGTCACCCGCAGCGACCTGCTCGAACGCCTCAACCGCCTGCTGGCCTCGATGCTCAACGAGTCGATCACCCTGCAACTGAACCAGAAGCAGTTGATCAGCACCGCCATCAGCCTGCGCGCCACCCTCGACGAGCAGATGTTCTGGATCCCCAGCAACAAGCCGCTGGACGTGGAGTGGTTCCAGGGCATTGGCCCGCGCCTGCACAAGCAGATCACTACCCTGCCCTGGGCGTCGAGCGTCAGCGAGCTGTTCGAAGGCCTGACCCAGCACCCATTGCTGTTCGTCCCGCTGCTGCTGCTGATCGGCGTGCTGACCTGGCGGCGCAAGGCCCTGTACGCCAAGCTCAACCAGCTGCATGCCGACATCGGCCACTTCCGCCGCGATAACCAGTGGAAGACACCGCTGGCGCTGCTGATCAATATCCTGCTGGCCCTGCCGGTGGCGCTGGCACTGGCCTCGTGCGGCTATGCCTTGCAGATCGACGCACGCGGGCAGAATGCCAACCTGGGCCTGGCGCTGCAGGAAGTGGCCCTGACCTGGCTGATGTTCTACACCGCCTACCGGGTACTGGCGCCCAATGGCGTGGCGCAGTTGCATTTTCGCTGGGAGCCGGTACAGGTCGAGTTCCTGCGCCGCTGGATCCGCCGCCTGGGCCTGGTGGTGCTGGCGCTGGTGGCGGTGGTGGCCGTGGCCGAGCACCAGCCGGCGTCACTGGCCGACGACGTGCTGGGCATCGGCGTGGTGCTCAGCTGTTACGCGCTGATGACCCTGCTGCTGGGCCGCCTGCTGCTGGCCAGCCCTACGCACCACAACGCCTCGCTGTTTCGCAAGACATTGGGACTGGCATTCACCGCGTTGCCGGTGGCGCTGTTCGTGGCCGTGTGCTTCGGTTATTTCTACACCGCCCTGAAACTCACCGACCGGCTGATCGACACGCTCTATCTGTTGCTGCTGTGGCTGGTGGTCGAGGCCACGTTCATTCGCGGCCTGAACGTCGCTGCCCGGCGCCTGGCCTACCAGCGCGCCCTGGCCAAGCGCCAGGCGGCACGGGAGAACGGCGACAGCGATGTGCCCGTCGAAGAACCCAAGCTGGACATCGAGCAGGTCAACCAGCAGTCGCTGCGCCTGATCCGCCTGGCCCTGATGTGCTTGTTCGTGGGCGCGATGTATTGGGTCTGGGCCGACCTGATCACCGTGTTCTCCTACCTGGACAACGTCACCCTGTATGAATACACCAGCGGCACCGGCGCCAACATGAGCATGGTGCCGATCAGCCTGGGCGACATGCTGGGCGCACTGGTGATCATCGTCATCACCTTCGTGCTGGCGCGCAACCTGCCCGGCCTGCTGGAGGTCTTCGTGCTGTCGCGCCTGAGCCTGGCCCAGGGCAGCGCCTATGCCACCACCACGTTGCTGTCCTACACCATCGCCGGCGTGGGCTTCGTGACCACCCTGTCGACCCTCGGGGTCAGCTGGGACAAGCTGCAATGGCTGGTGGCTGCGCTGTCGGTGGGCCTGGGCTTCGGCATGCAGGAAATCTTCGCCAACTTCATTTCCGGGATCATGATCCTGTTCGAGCGTCCGGTGCGCATCGGCGACACCATCACCATCGGCAACCTGTCGGGCACGGTCAGCAAGATCCGTATCCGCGCCACGACCATCACCGACTTTGACCGCAAGGACATCATTGTCCCGAACAAGACCTTCATCACCGGCCAGTTGATCAACTGGTCGCTGACCGACACCGTGACCCGCGTAACGCTCAAGCTGGGCGTCGACTACGGTTCGGACCTGGACCTGGTGCGCAACCTGCTCCTGCAGGCTGCCCGCGAGAACCCGCGGGTGCTCAAGGAGCCGGAGCCGATCGTGTACTTCCTCAACTTCGGCGAAAGCACGCTGGACCACGAGCTGCGCATGCACGTGCGTGACCTGGGCGACCGTAACCCGGTGCTGGACGAGATCAACCGCTTCATCAACCGCGAGTTCAAGAAGCAGAAGATCAACATCTCGTTCCGGCAGATGGAGGTCTACCTGAAGAACATCAACGGTGGCGAACTCAAGCTGGTGCCCCTCGACCCGGCCGGCCAACCGGTCCCACCCGCCAAGGCCACCACGCCCCTGAGTGTCGACAAATCCCCGGTCACCCCCAAGGACGTGCCCGAACCACCCGAGGCCAAACTGGACTGAACCCTATGCAGCCCCTGTAGGAGCGCGCTTGCCCGCGACCGAACGCAAAGCGCTCGTAAAATTTCGAAAACGCTACAAATTTCCGACTGTAAATCTGCGAAAAGCTACAAATTCAAGACTGTAAATCTGCGAAACGCTACAAATTTACGACTGCTGACGCAGCCGGTCGCGGGCAAGCGCGCTCCTACTGTGGTGGGTCATAGCCTGAACGTCTCGACAATCGCGCGCAACCGGCCGGCCTCGGTGTCCAGTTGGGCGCAGGCCTGCAGGGTAGCGTCCAAATTGTCGGTGCTGTCCTCGTTCAGGCGGCTGATTTCATGCACGTCACGGTTGAGTTGCTCCACGGCCGTCGATTGCTGCTCGGTCGCGGCCGCCACGGTGAGGTTAACGTCGTCGATCTGGCCGATGCGCGCCACCACCGCCTGCAGGCTGGCACCGGCCTGGCTCGCCACCGCCACGCTGCGGCTGCCCATGTCATGGCTGACCAGCATGGTCTGCGCCGCCTGGGTGGCACCTTGCTGCAGCGCCTCGATCACCCCGCGGATTTCCTCTGTGGCTTTCTGGGTGTGGTGCGCCAGGCTCCTGACCTCATCGGCCACCACCGCGAAGCCGCGCCCGGCATCGCCAGCCCGCGCCGCCTCGATGGCGGCATTGAGCGCCAACAGGTTGGTCTTGGCCGACACCGCCGAGATCACCTCCAGCACCTTGCCGATGTTCGAACTGCGCGCATTGAGTTCTTCGATCTGGGCACGGGTGGTTTCGATATTGTCTTGCAAGCGACCCATCGTACTCACCGTGTCCTCGACCAGCGCGCAGCTGGAGCTGACTTGCGTGCGCGCCTCGGATGCTTCGCGCGAAGCCGACGAGGCACTGCCGGCGATGTTCTGCGCCGTCGCCCCCAGCTCTTCGATGGCGGCGGCAATGCTGGTGGTATAGCCGGCCTGGCTGCGGGCCTTGGCCACCGATGAATTGGAGGCGCCCAGCACGCGTTGCGTCGCCTGCTTGAGGGTGTGTGTGGTGGCTGACACCTCGCTGATCGACGCATGCAGCCGGTCGACAAAACGGTTGAACCCCTGGGCCAGCAGGCCGAATTCATCTTGCGAGGCAATCGCCAGCCGCCGTGTCAGGTCGCCCTCGCCCTGGGCGATGTCTTGCATGGCCTGGCTGATCTGGCGCAAGGGCTTCATCAGCAAACGCAGCGCCAGCCCCAGCAGCAACAGGGTGATCAGCACCGCAATGACCGTGGCAATGATTGCCGACTGGCGAAACGCTGCCAGGCTGGCCAGCACCACGGGGCGGTCCAGGGCGATGCCGATGTACCAGTCCTGCGAAGGCAGGCCCTTGATGGGCGCAAACAGGGTCAGTTTTTCACCCTCGGCCGTCGTGGCCTCGCCCAGTCGATCAGTCAGGGCCGGGGCCTGGCCCATGAACAGGTCGGCCAGGGTCTTGCCGATCATGGCCTTGTCCGGGTGCACCAGGATCTTGCCGTCCTTGTTGACCATGAAGGCATAGCCACGGCCTTCGAACGCTTGCGCATTGAGAGTGCGGGCGATGGTCTCGATGCTCAGGTTGACGCCAAACACCCCCAGCACCTGCCCGCCGGCACGGATCGGAACGGCCTGGCTGATGACCCGGTAATCGATGCCGACCCCGACATAGGGCTCGGTCATCACCGCACCCGACTCGACGGCGTCCTTGTACCAGGGCCGCTGGCGGCTGTCGTAGTCGGCGGGCATCTGCCGGGGCGGCTCGATATGAAAAGCGCCCTCGCGGGTGCCGACGTAACTGGCCACGAAGGTGTCCTGCAACACCGGCGTGCGCAGTGTATCCAGCAGGTGGGCCGGCTCCGGGTCGCGGCCGAGCAGCTCGGCCACGCCCTTGACCAGCAGCAGCCGGCCGTCCAGCCAGCTCTGGATATCGTGGGCCATGGCGCCGGCCAGGTTGCGCGTGCTGTGCTCAATGCGCTGCAGGGTGTCATGGCGCAGGCGCATATCGTTCAGGGCGCAGAACACCCCGAACACCAGCATGATCACCAGCGAGGCGCTCAGCAGGATTTTCTGGTTGAACCCGAGAGGCTTCATCGGTTGTTTCCTCGTGATGGCGTTCATATCGACACATGACCGGACGACGGATCGCCGTCCGGCCGCGCCTGCGGTTACCAGAGCGCCAGGGTGTAACTCAGGATCAGGCGGGTTTCGTCCAGGTCATTGCCGAAAGTGGAGCGCACCGTGGCGTTACGCACCTTGAGACCGACATTCTTCAGCGGCCCGCTTTGCACCACGTAGCCCAGGTCGGTGTTGCGCTCCCATTCCTTGCCGGTATTGCTGCCGGCCACGCGCACGTTGTCACCACTGACATACCGGGTCATGAAGGTCAGTCCCGGAACGCCGAGCGCGGCGAAGTTGTAGTCGTAACGCACTTGCCAGGAGCGCTCCTCGATGTTGGCAAAGTCGTTGATCTGCACGAAGTTGACCAGGTAGGGGTCGCTGTTGGCGATGTACGGAAACGGGTCGTCGCCGCTCATGCGCTGGTAGGCGGCGGTGAACACGCTGGCGCCCAGGGTGTAGGCCACCAGGCCGTTGGCTGCGCGGTTGTCCAGGTCACGAAAGTTGCCATCCTCGGTACTTTTCGAATAGCGCAAATCAAACTTCAATGACTGTTTATCGGCCAGGGGTATTTCATACACCACGCCACCGAAGTATTGCCGATAGACATCTTCCAGGTTGCCGTAATACGCACTGACACTCAGTGCTTTATTAAACGCATAGGTACCGCCGCCAAACACAAACTCATCACTGACCCCGCCCACGCGGTTACCGGTAAAGTCCTGGTAGTTTGACGAGCTGTTGAACTTGATCTGGGTCAACTTGCCACCTTGCAGCGTCAGGTTGTCGATGTCCCTGGAGTTGAGCAGTGCCCCTTCGAAGGTGGCCGGCAGCAGGCGCGTGTCGTTGCTCGACACCACCGGGGTGCGAAACGCCAGCGAGCCGACCTTGAGCACGGTTTCGGAAATCTTCGCCTTGGCCGTCAGGCCCAGCTTGGCGTATTCGTCCTGCGAGCCACGGCCATTGCGTGAACTCAGGTCCGCCGGCAAGAGGCCCGTGCCACCGGAGCCATCGCCGCCATCGAGCTTGAATCCGACCATCCCCAACGCATCGAGCCCCAGTCCGACGGTGCCGGCGGTGTAGCCCGATTCGAAACGCAACAAGGCACCTTGCGCCCACTCGGCGGCATGATCGCGCTGGGCCGTGGGCGGGCCGTTACGGAAGTCGCGGTTAAAGTAGAAGTTGCGCAACTCCACACTGGCCTTGCTGTCGGCAATAAAGTCCGCCGACGCCTCCAGTGGCAACAGGGACACACACGCACACGCGATCGCAACCGTTTTGGTCATCGACATTTGATTAACTCCTGAGAAGGGGCAGATTCAATCGAAACACTTTTTTTATTTATAAGTAACGCTTGCAACTCGACACGTTCTTGCAGCAGCCGGCGGCCGCCGGACAGGAAGTCCGACAGCGCGCAGGCATTAAAACAACAGCGGTTTAAACAGTTTCAATACGGCCGATGAGCGCCTTGGCCTCGAAATAACGACCCGGTTGTTCCTTGATGACCAACCGCCCGGCACAGGGCGCCAGGATCGAGGTTTCCATCTTCATCGACTCCATGACCGCAATCACCTGACCGGCCTCGACGGTGGCGCCGTCTTCGACGACCCAGGCGTGCAGGTTGCCGGCCACCGGGCTGGCCACCGCCTGCGGGTCGAGCGCTTCGGCCGGCACGCTGTGGTCGCGGTCGCCGGCAGCCTGGTTCAGGCTCAGGCCACGCAACAGCGCGGCCGGCAGGCCCAGGTCATGGCGCTTGCCGTCGATTTCGATGAAGGTGCGCAGCACCTCAGCGTCCGCCGCCGTACTGCTGCGCGGGGCGATGGTGACCTGCTCGGCAAAGTCGGTCTCGATCCAGCGGGTATGCACGGCAAAGGTATCGGGGGCGGTGAAGTCGTCGTGGTCCATGACCGCCTGATGGAACGGCAGCACGGTGGCCACGCCTTCGACCTTGAACTCGGCCAGCGCGCGCCGTGCGCGGCAGATCGCCTGTTCGCGGGTGGCGCCGGTGACGATCAGCTTGGCGATCATCGAATCGAAGTTGGGCGACACACGCGAACCTTCGACCACGCCGGTGTCCAGCCGCACGCCGGGGCCGGACGGTGCACGGAAGCGCTCAATGGCCCCCGGCGTAGGCAGGAAGCCGTTGCCGGCATCCTCGGCGTTGATGCGGAACTCGAAGCTGTGGCCGCGTGGCACCGGGGTGTCCTGGAACGACAGCGGCAGGCCTTCGGCCACGCGCAACTGTTCGATCACCAGATCGATGCCGCTGGTTTCCTCGGTGACCGGGTGTTCGACCTGCAGGCGGGTGTTCACCTCCAGGAACGACAAGGTGCCATCGCCACTGAGCAGGAACTCCACGGTGCCGGCGCCCACATAGCCGGCCTCGGCGCAGATGGCCCGGGCCGAGTCATGAATGCGCTGACGCAATTCATCGCTCAGGAACGGTGCCGGTGCTTCCTCGATCAGCTTCTGGTTGCGGCGTTGCAGCGAGCAGTCACGGGTGCCGACCACGACCACGCGGCCATGACGATCAGCGATGATCTGCGCCTCGATATGCCGCGGGCGGTGCAGGAAGCGCTCCAGGAAGCACTCGCCACGGCCGAAGGCGGCGACGGC
The DNA here is from genome assembly GCF_900589395.1 of Pseudomonas viridiflava. Taxonomy (GTDB): domain Bacteria; phylum Pseudomonadota; class Gammaproteobacteria; order Pseudomonadales; family Pseudomonadaceae; genus Aquipseudomonas. The sequence continues at coordinate 27,272 of NZ_UUIS01000089.1, read as the reverse complement.
TTCGCGCACCGCCGACTCGTACAGCTCGGTGATGTCGTCCATCTGCCAGACCACTTTGAGGCCACGGCCGCCGCCGCCGAACGCCGCCTTGATGGCAATCGGCAGGCCATGCTGCTCGGCAAAGGCGATCACCTCGGCCGCGTCACTGACCGGGTTGGCGGTGCCGGCCACCAGCGGCGCGCCGACCTTCAGGGCGATGTGCCGGGCCTGGACCTTGTCGCCCAGCGCATCGATGGTCGCCGGGTCCGGGCCGATCCAGGTCAGGCCGGCGTCGATCACAGCGCGGGCAAAGTCGGCGCGCTCGGACAGAAAGCCATAGCCTGGGTGCACGGCATCGGCGCCGGCGCGGGCGGCCACGGCCAGCAGCTTTTCAATGTTCAGGTAGGTGTCGCTGGAGCGCTCGCCTTGCAGGGCCCAGGCTTCGTCGGCCACCTGCACATGCAGGGCGTCGATGTCGCCATCGGCATACACCGCCACCGAGGCCACGCCGTAGTCGCGGCAGGCACGGGCAATTCGAACAGCGATTTCACCACGGTTGGCAATCAGGACCTTTTTCATTTTTTCTCGATCTCGTCTGAAGAGGCTGGCAGCACCGGCTCGAAGGCACTCAGCGGATTGAAGCGAATTCGCGCATTGACCGGAATCTGCCCGGCCAGGTCGATGTGGTACGGGGCGACCACACCGATCACCGGATAACCGCCGGTCAACGGGTGGTCAGCCAGGAACAGCACCGGCTGGCCGCTGGGCGGCACTTGCAGGGCGCCGACCACGGTGCCCTCGCTGGGCAGTTCGCCCTGGATGGCGCGCTCCAGCGGCTGCTCGCCGGCCAGGCGAATGCCGATGCGGTTCGACTGCGGCGTCACCTGCCAGGTCTGTTGCGCCAGCAGGGCTTGGGCAGCCGGCGTGAACCAGTCGCTGCGCGGGCCCATGACCACGTCCAGGGTGATGACTTCATCACGGTGCGGCATGGCAAACGCCGGTTGCTCGTCAAGCGACACGGCCGGGCCGCCCGCCGTGGGTTGCAGGCCCAGGCGGTCGCCGGCGGCCAGAGGCGCAGGGCCGACCTGGGCCAGGGTGTCGGTGGACAGGCTGCCCAGCACCGGGGTCACGGCAAAACCGCCGCGCACGGCCAGGTAACTGCGCAGGCCGGCAGTGGGCGCGCCGAGAGTCAACTGGTCGCCGTCGTGCAAGGCAAAGGGTACATACAGCGCAGGCTGCAACCGTTTGCCGGCGGCGGTCAGCACCTCGACCGGCACCTGGGCGCCGGTAATGGCCACCACGGCATGGCCGTGGCAGGTCAGGCTCAGGCCCCCCATCAGCACTTCCAGGCCGCCGGTGCCCGGCGTGTTGCCCACGGACCGGTTGGCGGCGCGCAGGGCGCTGCGGTCCATCGCGCCGGAGGCCGACACGCCCTCGCCCGCCCGGCCTGGGCGGCCCAGATCCTGCAACAGGGTTTGTAGGCCCGGCGCGATGATCTCAAGGTAATCCTGCGTCACCTCGGACACGGGCAAGCGCTCTGCCACCGTTACCGACAGCCCGCCCGCCGGCAACGGCCCGGCGTCGCAAAAGCGCACGCGGTAGCCGGGCTGGAACAGCGCCGGCTCCTCGCGTGCCAGGTCCCACATCTTCAAGGGCGTTACGCCGATGATCTGCCAGCCGCCGGGGCTGGCCTGCGGATAAACACCGCTGAAGCCGCCGGCCAGCGCCACGGCACCGGCCGGGATGCGGGTGCGCGGGGTGCTGCGCCGTGGCACCACGAAGCCTGCGCCGCCGCTGAGGTAGGCAAAGCCCGGCGCAAAGCCGCAGAAGGCCACGTCGTAGTCGCTGCCGGTGTGGCGCGCGATGACTTCCTCGACGCTGATGCCCAGCTCGCGGGCGACATCGTCCAGGTCTTCACCGTTGTAATGCACCGGGATTTCGATCAGCTTGCCCGCCTGGCGGACCTTGCCGTTCAGGTCGCGTGCCGCGATCTGTGCGGCCAGCGCCTCGCGGCTGATCGCACCCGGGCGAAAGCTCACCAGCAAGGTCCGCGCCGCCGGAACGATCTCCTGCACGCCGGCCACCGGCCTCTGCTGCAGGGAATCGAAAAGGGCGAGGGTCTCGTCCAGGTTCGCCAGTTCAACCAGAAGTGCGTCCAGGCCGGCCGGATAGAAACGCATGATCCTCTCCTATGCGAAGTAGTGGCTGTCGGGGCTGAACACAGGCCCCGGCGCGTGAATGATGGCAAAGATTACGCTCATGCAGGCTGCCTCTGGCCAAATGCACGGATCTTCACACCTGCGTTGTGCAGGCAGTCTTTCAGGGTACGGGCGATGGCCACTGCATAAGGGCTGTCGCCATGCACGCAGATCGAGTCGGCCTGCAGCGCGATCACACGCCCGTCCACCGATTCGATCACGCCCTCGTTGACCAGGCGCAGCATGCGCCGGGCGATCAGGTCGGCATCATGCAGCACCGCCCCTGGCCGGGCGCGTGACACCAGCGCGCCTTCATCGGTGTAGGCCCGGTCCGCGAAGGCCTCGGCCACGCACGACAGGCCGGCTTCGCGCGCCCAGCCCAGCAACGGCGAGTTGGCCAGGCCCACCAACTTGAGACCGGGGTCCAGGCGCAACAGCGCCTCGATCACCGCACCGGCCTGCACCGGGTCGCTGGCAATGGTGTTGTACAGCGCGCCGTGCGGCTTCACATAACTCACCCGCGCCCCGACGCTGCGGGCCAGCCCTTGCAGGGCGCCAATCTGGTAGATCACATCGGCGGTCAGCTGTTCGGCCGGAATGTCCATGTTGCGCCGTCCGAACCCGACCAGGTCCGGGTAGGCCACGTGGGCACCGATGGCCACGCCACGGGCGGCGGCGGCCTTGAGGGTGCGCAGGATCCCGGCAGGGTCGCCGGCGTGAAAGCCGCAGGCCACGTTGGCACTGCTGACGACCTCGAGGATCGCCGTATCGTCGCCCATGCTCCAGGCGCCGAAACTTTCGCCCAGGTCACTGTTGAGGTCGATGGCATGCATGGTCAGGTCTCCGTAGAAATCAGGCGGCGCCGATGAAGGCAAAGATGGGGCGTACCGACTTGAACGCCATGAACCACGACAACAGGCAGGTCAGTACGCCCAGCACCAGCAGCCAGCGCGGGTAGTGGTAGCCGCCCATCAGGTCCGAACGGCGCCAGCCGACGTACATGAAAATGCTCAGGCCCAGCGGCAGGATCAGGCCGTTGAACCCCCCGGCGAAGACCAGCAGCGCGGCGGGCGGCTTGCCGAGGATCAGGTAGAGCACCAGCGCGGCGACGATGAAGACGACAGTGGCCAGGTTGCGCGCCCGCTCGGTGATCTTTTTCGAGAACACGGTGATGAACGACATCGAGGTGTAGGACGCGCCGATCATGCTGCTGATTCCGGCCGCCCACAGCACCAGGCCGAACATCATCATGCCGAACTGGCCGGCAGCCGCGCCGAAGGCCTGCCCGGCCGGGTTGGCCCCTTTGCCGGAGACATCGATGACCACGCCGCTGGCGACAACGCCCAGGATGGCCAGGAACAAGACATAGCGGGCAATGCCGGTGACCAGGATGCCGCTGAGGGCCGCCTTGGTGACCGCGTCGATGTTTTCCACACCGACCGTGCCACGGTCGAGCAGGCGGTGAGCGCCGGCGTAGGTGATATAGCCGCCGACCGTGCCGCCGACGATGGTGGTGATGGAAGCAAAGTCGATGAAGTCCGGCCACACCGACTGGCGCAGCGCCTCACCCAGCGGCGGGTGGGAGGCGAAGGCGGCGAACATGATCAGGGAAATCTTCAGCACCCCCAGCACGATCATGATGCGGTCCATCGCGATACCGGCGCGGTGCGAAGAAAAGATACCGATCGCCAGCAGCGCGCTCAGCGCACCGCCCCACATCGGATCAAGACCGGTCAGCGCGTTCAGGCCGAGGCCGGCACCGGCCATGTTGCCCACGCTGAACACCAGGCCGCCGGCGATTACCAGTACGGCCAGCAGGTACCCGCTGCCGGGAATAGCGGCGTTGGCCAGGTCCGAGGCGCGCATCCGGGTCAGGGTAACGATGCGCCAGACGTTCAGTTGCACGACGAAATCGATCAGGATCGACGCCATGATGCCGAAGGCGAATGCCGCCCCGAGGGTGGCGGTAAAGGTCGCGGTCTGGGTCAGGAAACCCGGTCCGATGGCGGAGGTGGCCATCATGAACATGGCAGCAATCAGAGAAGCCCTGCGCGCCTTTGTGAACTCACTGGTGGTCTGTGTCACGACGTTCGTCCTGCGTGGGTGATGACTCAACTCAGCAATGAGCGTGCCATCACTCTACTACCAAGCCTCAAACGTAGGAAAATACTGGCAATATTGTTGAACAATCAATATCGGATAGCATGGCTATTTGCACCACATTGTTACCCTTCAACTCAGGAATGCTACTTAATGAAGCACGCGGCTTGCTACTGGCCAGACGCTCAGGGAACATCAGCACGGCTTTTCTTATTTCTGGATCCCGTAATGAACGACGCTTCTTCTCCATTGCCCCGAACGCTTGGAGAATCCATCACCCAGGAAATGCGCAGGATGCTGGTCGAGGGCGAGCTGGTGCCCGGCCAGCGCCTGTCCGAAGCCGCCCTGGCCGAAAGCCTGCAGATTTCGCGTAACACCTTGAGAGAAGCGTTCCGGGTCCTGACCCAGGAGGGGCTACTCAAGCACGAACCCAATCGCGGCGTGAGCGTGGCGGTGCCCGACATGGCCTCGATCATCGACATCTATCGCATCCGCCGCTTCATCGAGTGCCAGGCCATCAGCCAGGGCCGCCCCCAGCACCCCGGCACCGTGCATATGCGCGAAGCGGTCGAGGCCGGCATGCGGGCCCGCGAGAACCAGGACTGGACCGCGGTAGGCACGGCCAACATGCGCTTTCATCGTGCCATCGTCGAACTGGCCGACAGCTCGCGGCTGGTCGCCTTCTATGGGCAGATCTCGGCCGAGCTGCGCCTGGCCTTCGGCCGACTGAAAAACCCCGAATTTTTGCATTCGCCCTATGTCGACATGAATGCGGCCATCCTGCGCACCCTGGAAGAGGGTCGGGCAGACGAGGCCAGCACTCTGCTCGAAGCCTACCTGGTGCAATCGGAACGTACCGTGCTGGCCGCCTTCGAGCGCAGCCTGAACCGCTAACTGGAGGCCGCACCCTGTGAGCGCCCTGGACGAACTTGATTTCGACAACCGCTTTGCCCGCTTGGGCGATGCGTTTTCCACCTCGGTCCTGCCCGAGCCGATCGACGAACCGCGCCTGGTGGTGGCCAGCGCCTCAGCCCTGGCGCTGCTCGACCTGGACCCGGCGCAGGCTGAACAGCCGTTGTTCGTCGAAGTGTTCAGCGGCCACAAGCTATGGGCCGACGCCGACCCGCGGGCCATGGTCTATTCCGGCCATCAGTTCGGCGGCTACACGCCGCGCCTGGGCGACGGACGCGGGCTGCTGCTGGGCGAAGTGCGCAACCAGGCCGGCGAGGTCTGGGACCTGCACCTCAAGGGCGCCGGCCCCACGCCGTTTTCGCGCATGGGCGATGGCCGGGCGGTGCTGCGCTCGTCGATCCGCGAGTTCCTGGCCTCTGAAGCCCTGCATGCACTGGGCGTCCCCACCAGTCGGGCGGCCTGCGTGATCGGCTCCAGTACCCCGGTGTGGCGCGAAACCCAGGAGCGTGCGGCCATGGTCCTGCGCCTGGCACAGAGCCACGTGCGTTTTGGCAGTTTCGAGTACTTCTACTACACCAAGCAGCCCGAGCAGTTGAAACAACTGGGCGAGTACGTGCTGGCCAACCATTACCCGCACTGCCTGGAACAGGCCGACCCATGGCTGGCCATGTTCACCGAGATCGTGGAGCGCAACGCCGAACTGATCGCCAAATGGCAGGCGTATGGCTTCTGTCATGGGGTGATGAACACCGACAACATGTCGATCCTGGGCATCACCTTCGATTTCGGCCCGTTTGCCTTTCTCGATGATTTCAACCAGAACTTCATCTGCAACCACTCCGATCACGAAGGTCGCTACAGCTACAGCAATCAGGTGCCGATTGCACAGTGGAACCTCAGCGCCCTGGCCCAGGCCCTGACGCCGTTCATCAGCGTCGAGGCCCTGCGCGAGGCCATCAGCCTGTTCCTGCCGCTGTACCAGGCCCACTACGACGACCTGATGCGCCGCCGCCTGGGCCTGACCTGTGCCGAGGACGACGATGCGCAACGGGTCAGCCAGTTGCTGCAACTGATGCAGACCGGGGGCGTGGATTACCACCTGTTCTTCCGCCAACTGGGTGACCGCCCGGCCGCCGAAGCCTTGCGCCACGTGCGCGACGACTTCATCGACATCAAGGGTTTCGATGCCTGGGGCGAACGCTACCTGGCGCGCATCGCCCGCCAGGACGACGGCAGCGAACAGCAACGCCGCGAGCGCATGCACGCCGTCAATCCGTTGTATGTGCTGCGTAACTACCTGGCACAGAACGCCATCGAAGCGGCTGAAAAAGGCGATTACGAAGAGGTGCGCCGCCTGCACCGGGTATTGAGCGATCCGTTCAACGAACAGGCCGGCATGGCGCAATACGCCCAACGACCACCGGACTGGGGCAAGCACCTGGAAATCAGCTGCTCATCGTAACGGCCGGACACCGGTAGGAGCGCGCTTGCCCGCGACCGAGTGCGCAGCGCTCGCAAAATTTGTGCAACGCCACAAATTTGTGATTGCTAACACGCTAAAAATCTCGGAAACGCTGAAAATTTACGACTGCTAACGCAGCCGGTCGCGGGCAAGCGCGCTCCTACCGGGGGTGCTTTCAAGGTTCGTCAGCGGGCGGCGGGTCCACCGCTCACAAGGGTTGTCTGATTCTTCCGTAGGACCTTTCCTTAAACACCCAGGTGCATCCCCGACCCGGCTATTTCCACCTAGCATTCGCTGCTCCAACCACACAGGAAGCAGTGCCATGCCATTTTTAGTCAGGGAAGGCGACTCCACCACCACCGGCGGTTTCGTGCTGGCGGCCTCCGCCACGCAGGTCATCGACCTGCGCCGGGTCGCGCGCATGGGCGATCCGGTGTGGTGCCCGGCCTGCAAGCGCGTCGGGTTCATCACCCAGGGCAATCCGACCTGGATCGACGAGCAGGTCGCCGTCGCCACCCACGGGCATCAGGTGCAATGCGGCTGCAAGCCGGGCACCCACTGCGTACAGGCTTCCCAGCAACACTTCCAGGCCGACATGGAGGCGAGCATCGCCCTCCCTGACGACATGGCCGAGGCCGCCCGGGCCCAGGCTGAACAGCTCACCCTCTCGATCAAGGACGGCACGTTCAATTCGCGACTGTTCAGGCCCATCGCCTGACGGGAGGGGGCCGAACGGTGTGTCAGTCCTGCGCGTGGGTTTCCAGGTAGTGATGCAATTGTTCGAACTGCACGGTCAGTTTGTGCCGGGGGTCGAGGTGCACCAGGGGCAGGTTGACCTGATGCGACTCACGCATCTTGACCGAGGCACTCAGGTACACCGGCAGAACCGGCAGGCCCTCGGCAATCAGCTCGTCCAGCATCTGCCTGGGCAGGCTGGCGCGGGGCTGGAACTGGTTGACGATGATGCCTTCGACTTCAAGGCCCTCGTTATGGTCTTCCTTGAGGTCTTCCAGCTCACGGATCAGGCCATACAGGGCCTGGCGGGAAAAGCTGTCGCAGTCGAACGGGATCAATACCTTATGCGCAGCAATCAGCGCAGAGACGGCATAGAAGTTCAGCGCCGGCGGCGTATCGATGTAAATGCGCTCGTAATCCTCGTCCAGCGTGTCGAGGAGTTTGCGCAGCTTGTTGATCTTGTGCTTGGCCTCAAGCTTGGGTTGCAGCTCGGCCAGTTCGGCCGTGGCGGTGATCACATGCAGGTTGTCATACGGTGTTTCATAGATGTCGACATGGTTCTTGCGGGCGAACGGCGCCGACGCCAGCGTGTTCTTGAAAAACTCGGCAATGCCCATCGGAATATCGTCACCGGTCAGGCCGGTCAGGTACTGGGTCGAGTTGGCCTGGGAATCAAGATCGATCAGCAGTGTCCTATAGCCCTCGTTGGCGCTGACTGCTGCCAGATTGCAAGCGATGCTGGATTTACCCACACCACCTTTCTGATTGAACACCACGCGACGCATGGATTGACCTCCCTGATTAGGTAAAAAACGGTAACAGGCCAGTCTGGCCACCCAAACCGATCAAGTCTAGGCGATCGATGTGACAACTTTATGTACACCCGCAAACAGGGTGCGATTGCAGCGATATGACTGTCATCACGCCTCGACAGTGCCGCCTTCAGTCGGAAACAGCGAAGCGGCACACAGATAATGTGTAACAAATTTGCTACCGGTGATCCCCATCAGGATAATGCGCGCACTCGGTCAAAAGTCACGCCAAGGTCGGTGTCGTTCCGGTATCTCGGTAACGAAAGCAGCCCGCAGGGGCGGGAAGAAAATCTTTGATCACGTTCAACATCGCACAATGGCGTGCCTGGGCACCTGGCCTGGCAAGCGTCGATGACTGGCACCAGTGGAGTCGCCGTCCGACCCTGTTGCCGGCCAGCGACGAAGCGCCGGACGTCTCGTTCCTGCCGGCCATGCAACGCCGCCGCCTGGGGCGCATGGCCCGCATGGCATTTGCCGTGGGCTGGCCGCTGGCAGAAGGCTACGAGCAACTGCCACTGGTGTTCGTGTCCCGGCATGGTGAAACACCGCGCACCTTCGACATCCTGCGTGACCTGGCCGCCGACGAGCCGCTGTCCCCCACCCAGTTCAGCCTGTCGGTGCACAACGCGGTCATCGGCCTGTGGTCGATCATGCGCGGCTCCACCAGCGAAATGACGGCCCTGGCCGCGGCCGGCGACGGCCTGGAGCATGGCGTGTTCGAAGCCGCGACCCTGTTGGCCGAAGGCGCACCTGCCGTGCTGGTCGTGGTCACCGAGGAACAACCTCCGGTGGCCTACGCCCAATGGATCGACGATGTGCCGTTTCCTTATGCCGTCGGCCTGTTGCTCACGCCCGGCAACGACTGGCAACTGACCTTGAACGCCGATGTGCAGCCTGTTGATACGCCCGTTGCAGCCCCACGCTGGCCGCACGCGCTGAACCTGCTGCAAGCGCTCAATACCGGGCAATCCGCCTGCCAACATCCGTGGAACAAGCGTTTATGGAACTGGCAACGCAATCACTGAGCAAGCACCGCGACGCCTATTACTGGCGATTGCTGGCCACCGCGATCAGCTTTTTCCTGTTCGGTATAGGCGGGTTGTGCCTGCGCCTTCTGGTCTTCCCGCTGCTGGCCTGCCTGCCGGGCGACAAGGCCTGCCATCAGCGCCGCGGCCGGCGCACCATCAGTTGGCTGTTCTGGCGGTTCATCCGCCTGATGGCGTGCATGGGCGTGCTCACCTATGACGTGCGCGGCGCCGAAAAGCTTGGCCGGCCGGGACAGATGATCATTGCCAACCACCCGTCGCTGATCGACGTGGTGTTTCTCATCGGGCTGGTGCGCGACGCCAATTGCGTGGTCAAGCGCAGCCTCTGGGACAACCCCTGCACCCGCGGTCCGGTGCGCACCGCAGGCTATGTCAGCAACGACGGCAGCATGGACATGCTCGACCTGACCGTGGAGGGCCTGCAGTCGGGCCAGACCCTGATCATCTTTCCCGAAGGCACCCGCACCACGCCGGGCCAGGCGCCGGCCTTTCACCGGGGCGCGGCCGCCATTGCCCTGCGCGGGGCGCGCATGATCACCCCGGTGACCATCAAGGTCAGCCCCACCACCCTGACCAAGGCCGAACCCTGGTACCGCATTCCGCTGCGCCGTGTGCATTTCAGCCTGACCGTGGGCGCCGACATCGACCCACAGACCTTTGCCGTGCTTGGCCCGGCGCCTCTGGCGTCGCGCAAACTCAACGATTACCTGCATGACTATTTCATCAAGGAGCTCGCCGCAGATGAGCGATCTACACCGGGACATTAAGCAACTGATCATCGACGCACTGGGGCTGGAAGACATCAGCACCCAGGACATCGGCAACGACCAGATCCTGTTCGGCGAAGGCCTGGGCCTGGACTCGGTCGACGCCCTGGAGCTGGGCCTGGCCATCCAGAAGCGTTATGGCATCAAGATCGACGCCGACGCCAAGGACACCCGTTCGCACTTCACCAGCGTCGACAGCCTCGCGGCCTTCGTCAGCGCCCGACAACCGGCCTGAGGACTGATCATGCAAACCCGTGAAGACATCTTCGAAACCCTGCGCAACGCCCTGGTCGAGCTGTTCGAAATCGAACCGGAGCGCGTCACCCTCGACGCCAACCTGTACCAGGACCTGGAAATCGACAGCATCGATGCGGTGGACCTGATCGACCACATCAAGCGCAAGACCGGGAAAAAGATCGCCGCCGACGAGTTCAAGTCGGTGCGCACGGTCAATGACGTGGTCGAAGCGGTCTACCGGCTGGTCAACGCCGCCGCATGAAACGGCTGATCGGCCTGCTGCTGGTGGTGGCAGGCGTGCTCTACCCGTTCGCTGTGTACGCGGGCCTGGAGCATTTCGCCCCTTGGCAGTTCGCGTTGCTGCTCGGCAGCCTGTGGCTGGCCCGCGCCCTGACCGGCGAGCGCCGCCCCGGCAGCCTGGCAATGGCGCTGGTGGCCCTGGGCTTCTGCCTGCTGCTGGCACTGCTCGACAGCCCGGTGCTGCTGCGCTGGTACCCGGTGCTGATCAGCGCTTTCATGCTGTGCCTGTTCGGCGCCAGCCTGATGCGCGGCATGCCGATCGTCGAGCGCCTGGCGCGGCTGGGCGAGCCGGACCTGCCCGAGGTTGCGGTGCGCTACACCCGTCAGGTGACCTGGGTGTGGTGTGCGTTCTTTCTCGGCAACGGCCTGATCGCGGCCAGCCTGACCCTGTGGGCGCCGCTGCACTGGTGGGCGCTGTACACCGGGCTGATTTCCTATGGACTGATGGGCCTGCTGTTCGCAGGCGAATGGACTGTCCGCCGGCATGTTCGAGGCGGCGCGTGAAAATGAACGACATGAACTGGTTGAATCTTGAACACCTGCTGCTCGATCCCCGGCCCGACCGCTTGCTGTGCCCGCAGCCGGCGCTGACCCATGCGCAGTTCTGCGCCCAGGCCCTGAGCGTCGCCGCCGGCCTGCAAGCACGGGGCGTGCAGCGCCTGGCCGTGCACCTGGACGATGCCGGCGAGCTGGCCATCGCCCTGTTCGCTGCCTGGCGCGCCGGCGTCAGCGTGCTGCTGCCATCGGACCTGCAAGACCAGACCCGCGAGCGCTGGAACCCGCAGGTCGACCTGTGGCTCAGCGAACAGCCGGGCGATGTGCATCTGGCCGACCTGCTGCAGGCGCCGCTGACCCCGGCGGCACTGGACCTGGACGCCTGCCAGTTGAGCCTGTGCACCTCCGGTTCCAGCGGCGAACCCAAGCGCATCGACAAGCGCCTGCGCCAGTTGGACAACGAAGTGCGCGGCCTGGAACGCCTGTGGGGTGCCGAACTGGGCGATGCCTGCATCATCGGCAGCGTCGCGGCCCAGCATATCTACGGCTTGCTGTTCCGGGTGCTGTGGCCGTTGTGCGCCGGGCGCCCGTGGGAACGCCGGCAACTGCCGTTTCCCGAAGACCTGCAACGCGCCAGCGCCGAACACCCGGCCTTTGCCTGGGTGGCCAGCCCGGCGCTGCTCAAGCGCATGGGCGACAACCTCGACTGGCCGGCGCTGAGCGCAGTGCGCCGGGTGTTTTCCTCCGGCGGCGCCCTGCCTGAAGAGGCCGCCGCCAGCCTGCAGCAGCGCCTGGGTCAGTGGCCGACCGAAATTTTCGGCAGCTCCGAGACCGGCGGCATTGCCTGGCGCCAGGGCCAGCCGTTGTGGCAAGCCTTCGACGGTGTGCAGTTGTCGCAGGACAGCGACGGCGCCTTGCAGGTGCGCTCGCCTTATCTTCCGGCCGGCCATGTCGAGCCGACCGCCGACGCCGCACGCGTGGAGGCCGATGGCCGCTTTGCCTTGCTCGGCCGGCTGGACCGCATCGTCAAGCTGGAAGAAAAGCGCATTGCCCTGCCGGCGCTGGAACAGGCACTGGCCAGCCATCCCTTCGTCAGCGAGGCGCGCCTGGGCGTGGTGCAGGAACGCCGCGCCTCGCTGGGCGCCCTGGTGGTGCTCAGCGACAGCGGCCTGCATGCCTTGCGCAACCACGGCCGGCGCGCCCTGACCGAAACCTTGCGCCGGCACCTGAGTGGCCATTGCGAGCCGTTGGCCCTGCCACGGCGCTGGCGCCTGCTGCTGCAATTGCCGCTCAACGCCCAGGGCAAGCTGCCCCAGGCGCACGTCGAGGCCTTGCTGGCCGCGCCGCGTGGCAAAGGGCCGGAGGTGCTGGGCCAGCAGATGCTGGACGACACCTTGCACCTGGCGCTGCAAGTGCCGCCGGACCTGGCGTATTTCACCGGGCACTTCCCCAAAGTGCCGGTGCTGCCCGGCGTGGTTCAGGTCGACTGGGCCATGCAACTGGGCCAGCGCCTGCTGGCACTGCCGCCACGCTTTGCCGGCATGGAAGTGCTCAAGTTCCAGCAACTGGTGCGCCCCGGCGACCACCTGAACCTGACCCTGCGCTTCGATGCCGCACGCGGCAAACTGTATTTCGCCTACCACAACCAGGAGCAGGCGCCCTGCTCCAGTGGCAGGCTCCTGCTGGAGCACGACCATGCATAAGCCCTGTGCGGTGATCCCGGTGTTCGACCACGAGCGCGCCGTGCCGCATGTGGTCAAGGCCCTGCGCGACGCCGGCCTGCCTTGCGTGCTGGTCGACGACGCCAGCAGCCCGGCCTGTGCCCAGGTGTTGCAGCAACTGGCCACCCAGGAGGGCGTGTACCTGATCCGCCTGCCGCTCAATCAAGGCAAGGGTGGCGCGGTGATGGCCGGCTTTCATGAGGCCGCCCACCTGGGCTTCAGCCATGCCCTGCAAGTCGACGCCGATGGCCAGCACGACCTGAGCGACATCGGCCGTTTTCTCGAACAGTCGCGCCAGCACCCACAGGCGTTGATCTGCGGTTACCCGCAATACGACGCCAGCGTGCCCAAGGGCCGGCTGTATGCACGCTACCTGACCCATGTCTGGGTGTGGATCAACACCTTGTCGCTGCACATTCGCGACTCGATGTGCGGTTTTCGGGTCTACCCGCTGGCACCGGTGCTCAAGCTGATCGAGGCGGTCAACCTGGGCCGGCGCATGGATTTCGACACCGAGATCCTGGTGCGCCTGTCGTGGCGTGGCCAGCCGATGCACTGGCTGCCGACCAAGGTGCATTACCCGCAGGACGGCCTGTCGCACTTTCGCCTGTTCCACGACAACGCGCTGATTTCCGGCATGCACACCAAGCTGTTCTTCGGCATGTTGTTGCGTCTGCCGGTGCTGCTGTGGCGCAAGCTGCCGCTGCTCCACAAGGCCCGCGCATGAGCCTGCCGCCCGACGAAAAGCACTGGGCCGACCGCCAGGAGCGCGGCAGCTTTGTGCTGATGAAACTCACCGCCTGGGGCGTGCGCGTGCTCGGCCGGCGCCTGCTCAGTCCGGTGCTGTACGGCATCGTGCTGTACTTCTTCATTTTCGGCCGCACCGCCCGGCGCAGCATCCACGAGTACCAGCAGCGCCTGGCGCACTGGAGCGGCCAGCCCGAACTGCGCCCCACCACCGCACGGGTGTTCCGTCAGTTCATGGCGTTTGCCGAAGCCCTGCTCGACAAGCTCGACGTGTGGAACGGCAAGCTGCGCATCGAACAGATCCGCATCGTCGACCCGGCGTCGTTGCGTACCCAGTTGCGCGGCGCGCGCGGGCAGATGCTGGTCGGCGCGCACCTGGGCAACCTTGAGGTGTGTCGGGCGCTGGCCGAGCTGGGCGAAAAGGTCACCATGAACGTGCTGGTGCACACCAAGCATGCCGAGCGCTTCAATCGCCTGCTGGGCGAGGCCGGCGCCACCAACCTGCGCCTGGTGCAGGTCAGCGAGCTGGATCCGGCGATCATGCTGCAATTGAGCCAGCGCCTGGACGACGGCGAGTGGCTGGCGATTGCCGGCGACCGCGTGCCCTTGCATGGCGGGCGCCATGTGCAGGCGGACTTTCTGGGTGCGCCGGCGGCCTTTCCGCAAGGTCCGTGGCTGCTGGCCGGGTTGCTCAAGTGCCCGGTCAATCTGTTTTTCTGCCTCAAGGACGCCCAGGGCTACCGGGTGATCCTGGAGCCGTTCACCGAGGCGGTGCAATGGAAGCGCAGCGACCGCGCCGAGGTCATTGCCCACTGGGCGGCGCGCTACGCCGAGCGCCTGGCGCACTACTGCCTGCAAGCCCCGCAACAGTGGTTCAATTTCTACCCTTTCTGGAAGCAGCGATGACGCATCAAGTTCCCGACACCGTGACCTTCGGCGCCTTGGCGCTGAGCATCGAGCAGGTGCTGGCCGTGGCCAACCGCCAGGCGCCTGTGGCCTTGCAGGACGACGCCGACTACCGCGCACGCATTGCCCGGGGCGCACAGTTTCTCGACTCGCTGCTGGACAAGGAAGGCGTGATCTATGGCGTCACCACCGGCTACGGCGATTCATGCGTGGTGGCCGTGCCCTTGCAGCACGTCGAGGCCTTGCCACGCCACCTGTACACCTTCCACGGCTGCGGCCTGGGCAAGCTGCTCGACGAGCGCGCCACCCGTGCGGTGCTGGCGGCACGTTTGCAGTCGCTGTGCCACGGCGTGTCGGGGGTGCGGGTCGAGCTGCTGGAACGGTTGCAGGCATTCCTCGAACACGACGTGCTGCCGCTGATCCCCGAAGAGGGCTCGGTGGGCGCCAGCGGCGACCTGACGCCGTTGTCCTATGTGGCCGCGACCCTGTCCGGCGAACGCGAAGTGCTGTATCGCGGCCAGCGCCGCCCGGCCCTGGACGTGCACCGCGAACTGGGCTGGGAACCTTTGGTGCTGCGGCCCAAGGAAGCCCTGGCGCTGATGAATGGCACGGCGGTGATGACCGGCATTGCCTGCCTGGCCTTCGCCCGCGCCGACTACCTGCTGCAACTGGCCACGCGCATCACCGCCATGAACGTGGTGGCGCTGCAAGGCAACCCGGAACACTTCGACGAGCGCCTGTTCGCCGCCAAGCCGCACCCCGGCCAGATGCAGGTGGCCGCCTGGCTGCGCCAGGACCTGGCCATCGACGCCCCGACCGCACCGCTGCACCGCTTGCAGGACCGCTACTCGCTGCGCTGTGCCCCGCATGTGCTGGGCGTACTGGCCGACAGCCTGGGCTGGCTGCGCTCGTTCATCGAGACCGAGCTGAACAGCGCCAACGACAACCCGATCATCGACGGCGACCAAGAGCGTGTGCTGCACGGCGGGCACTTCTACGGCGGGCACATCGCCTTTGCCATGGACAGCCTCAAGACCCTGGTGGCCAACGTCGCCGACCTGCTCGACCGCCAGCTCGCCCTGCTGGTGGACGTGCGCTACAACCACGGCCTGCCCAGCAACCTGTCCGGCGCCAGCGCCGAGCGGGCGATGATCAACCACGGTTTCAAGGCCGTGCAGATCGGCGCCAGCGCCTGGACCGCCGAAGCCCTGAAAAACACCATGCCGGCCAGCGTGTTCTCGCGTTCCACCGAATGCCACAACCAGGACAAGGTGAGCATGGGCACCATCGCCGCCCGCGATGCGATCCGTGTGCTGGAACTGACCGAGCAGGTCGCCGCCGCCACCCTGATCGCCGCCAACCAGGGCCTGTGGCTGCGCAGCCGGCAAGCCGATGCCCGCCCGCTGCCGCCGGCGCTGGCCGCCATGCACACACAACTGGCCGAGGATTTCCCGCCGGTCATCGATGATCGCGGCCTGGAAGGCGAACTGCGCCTGTGCCTGCAACGCATTGCCCAACGCCACTGGAGGCTGCATGCGCAGTAAAGGACTGATCGACGTCGACACCGACGTGGTGGTGCCGTTTTTCGATGTCGACATGATGAACATCGTCTGGCACGGCCACTACGTCAAATACCTCGAAGTGGCGCGCTGCGCGCTGCTGGACCACATCGGCCACAACTACACGCAGATGCTTGAGTCGGGCTACGGCTGGCCGGTGATCGACCTGCAACTGCGCTACGTGCGGGCGGCGGTGTTCGGCCAGAAGCTGACCGTGCGCGCCAGCCTGGTGGAGTGGGAAAACCGCCTGAAGATCAACTACCTGATCAGCGACGCGGTGACCGGCGAACGCATGACCCGCGCCAGCACCGTGCAGGTGGCCGTTGATGTCGCCACCCGCGAGATGCAACTGGCCTCGCCCAGGGTGTTCATCGATGCCGTGCAGAGGGCCTTGCCATGAGGGCACCCATGCAACGTTTGCTGTTCAGCCTGGCCTTGCTGTGCGCCTCGTCACTGGCGCATGCCTTTGACTTGCAACAACTCAGCGCCCAGTTGGGCAAGCCCGCCGTGGTCGAGGGCCGTTTCAGCCAGGAGAAACACCTGCGCGCCCTGCCCCAGCCGCTGGTCAGCACCGGCAACTTCGTGCTGGCCCGGGACTTCGGCCTGCTGTGGCTGCTGGAAACGCCGCTCAAGCAGGACTACCGCATCGACCAGGCCGGCATTGCCCGCCGTCAGGGCCAGGGCTGGCAGTTGCTGCCGGGCAAGAGTGCCGGCGCCGAGCAGAACCGTCTGTTCCTGGCCGTGCTGCAAGGCGACAGCAGCGGATTGCAACGCGATTTCGAGCTGCAACTGAGCGGCGACGCCCAGGCCTGGAAGCTGACGCTGATCCCGCGTTCGCTGCTGCTGCAACAGGTGTTTCGCCAGATCAACATCGACGGCGGCGAGCTGGTGCACCGCATCGAGCTGCTGGAAACCCAGGGCGACCGCACCGTGCTGAACCTGATCGATAGCCACAGCGCACCTGCGCTCAGCGATGCGCGGCGCAATGATTTCAAATCCTGAGCGCCGCCTGCCGCGCCTGTTCCTGCTGATCCTGCTCGCCGTGGTGGCGCTGGCCGGCTGGCAGTGGCGTGACGGCGCGCCGCTGTCGGCCAACCTCATGGAACTGGTGCCCGGCAGCCGTCCTGACCCGCTGGAACTGCGCGCCGAACAGCGCATGCAGGCGCCGCTGAACCGCGAAATGCTGGTGCTGGTCGGCCATGCCGAGCGCCAGCAGGCGATTGCCCTGACCCAGCGCCTGGCTGAGCAGTGGCAGGCCAGCGGCACGTTCGAGAAGGTGCAGTGGAGCATGCAGGCCGACCTGTCAGCCTTGCGCACACAGTTTCTGCAAGGCCGGCTGGCCATGCTGCCGGCAGCCGACCGCAAGCAGTTGATCGAGCAACCTCAAGCATTTATCGCGCAGCGCGTGCAGAACCTGTTCGACCCCTTTGCGGGCTTCAGCCTGGTGCCCAGCCAGGATGACTGGCTGGGCCTGACCGGACGCATTCTGAACGGCCTGCCGCGCGGCGGCGCGGTGGAGCCGGACCTGGCCAGCGGCTCGCTGATGGCCCAGGCCGATGGCTTGCACTGGGTGCTGCTGCGTGCAAGCACCGGCAACGATGCCTTCGACATGCACCTGCCGACCCGGGTCGCCGCCCTGCTGGCCGAGGCGCGCACGCAAGCGGCCCAGGACGGCGGCCGGCTGCTGGCCGCCAGCGGCCTGCTGTACGCCGCCGCCGGCCAGCACCAGGCCAGCCAGGAAATCACCTGGGTCGGCGGCGGTGCCACGCTGGGTATTTTGCTGCTGTTGCTGCTGGCCTTCCGCCGCTGGCGGGTACTGCTGGCCTTTGTGCCGGTGCTGGTGGGCATGCTGTTCGGCGCGGTGGCCTGTGTGGCGCTGTTCGGCAAGATGCATGTGATGACCCTGGTGCTGGGTTCGAGCCTGATCGGCGTGGCGGTGGATTACCCGCTGCACTATTTGTCCAAAAGCTGGACGCTGAACCCCTGGCGCAGTTGGCCGGCCTTGCGCCTGACCCTGCCGGGCCTGACCCTGAGCCTGATCACCAGTTGCATCGGCTACCTGGCCCTGGCCTGGACGCCGTTCCCGGCCCTGACCCAGATCGCGGTGTTCTCCGCCGCCGGGCTGCTCGGTGCGTGGCTGGCGGCGGTGTGCCTGCTGCCGGCGTTGCTCGCCAGGGTCGAACTGCGCCCGGCGCAGTGGCCGTTGCAATTGGCCCAACGCCTGCTGGACGGGCGCGAAGCGCTGTTGGCCAGGACCGGTACGCCACTGCTGCTGGCCCTGCTGCTGGTGTTCTGCGCCACCGGCTTGTGGCAGTTGACCACCCACAACGACATTCGCCAGTGGGTCTCGGCCCCTCAGGCCCTGACCGATGAAGCCCAGGCCATTGCCCGCATTACCGGCTTCCAGCCGACCAGCCAGTTCTTTCTGGTGCGCGCAGCCGATGAACAGCAACTGCTGGCGCGCCAGGACGCCCTGACCCAACGCCTCGACGCCCTGGTGCGCGACCACTCGCTGCGCGGCTACATGGCGCTCAACCAGTTGCTGGCCGCACCCGCCGAGCAACGTGCCGTACGCGATGCCTTGAGCCGCCTGCCTGAATACTGGCAACCGCTGCTGGCACTGGGTGTCACGGCCGACGCCTTGCACAACGAACTGCGCCAGTTGCAGGCGTTGCCCGAGCAGACCATCGATCAGGCCCTGGCCGGCCCGATCAGTGAAACCTGGCGCCCATTGTGGCTGGGACGCACCGATGACGGCGTGGCCGCCATCGTCGGCCTGCAAGGGTTGATCAACCCAGCCGTGCTGCATTCCCAGACCCAGGATCTGCCCGGCGTGCACCTGGTCGACCGGCTGGGCGCGCTCAATGGCGTGTTCGCCCAGACGCAAATCAGCGCCGCCGAACTCAAGCTGCTGTCGTGCGTGCTGATCGTGGTGCTGCTGATCGCGCCCTTCGGCCTGGGCGGGGCGCTGCGCATTGTCACCCTGCCGTTGCTTGCCGCGTTGTGCAGCCTGGCCAGCCTGGGCTGGCTGGGCCAGCCACTGACCCTGTTCAGCCTGTTCGGCCTGTTGCTGGTGACCGCCATCAGCGTCGACTACGCCATCCTGATGCGCGAGCAGGTCGGCGGGGCGGCGGTCAGCCTGCTCGGCACCTTGCTGGCGGCCATCACCACCTGGCTGTCGTTCGGCCTGCTGGCGCTGTCGCAGACCCCGGCCATCAGCAATTTCGGTCTGTCGGTGAGCCTGGGGCTGGTGTTCAGCTTTGTGCTGGCGCCGTGGGCCAGTGCGCGTCATGCCGTGGAGAAACACCCATGATGATCGTGCTGTTCTGGCTCATGGCCCTGCCGGCCTTCGCCGCCGCCACCTGGCTTGGCAATCGCGTGGGGTTGATTCCCATCGTCAGCCAGTTGCTGCTGGCCACCCTCGGCGTGCCGCTGTTGATGCTGCTGTGGATCGAGCCACACTGGCAGCTCAGTGGCGCGCAACTGATCGCACCGGTCTGGCTCAAGACCCTGTACAGCCTGGCCTTCGCGCTGGTGCTGGGGCATATCCTCAGCGATGTGATCGAGGTGCGCCTGGACCGCCAGAGCCTGAAGATTGCCATGCCCAGCTTTCTGGTGCCCTTTGCCGCAGGTCTGGCCTGCGCCGTTTGGCTGCTGCCGGCGCAGTCCTGGCTCAGCGACCTGGCCGTGGGGCTGGTGTTTGCGATCACCGCCATTCCGGTGCTGTACCTGTACCTCAAGCACATCGGCTACCCGCTGGCGGCCACGCATCGGCTGGTGCAGGCGGCAATTCTCATCGACCTGACCTGCTGGAGCCTGTTCGCCCTGGCCCAGGGCAGCCTGCACCTCAGCAGCCTGTTGTGGCCGCTGCTGATGGCCTGCGTCCCGTTGCTGCTGCGGGGGCTGGGCATCCGCCAGCCGCTGGTCTACAGCCTGGGCTTCTTTGCCTTGCTGGTGGTGGCCGAGCATTTCCGGCTCAATGCGCTGATCTTCGGCATCGGCTATCTGCTGTGCATGGCGCGGCTCAAGCAGGCGTGGGTGCTGCCGATCAAGCCACAGGTGCTGAGTGCGCTGCAGAATCACCTGGCCGTGCCGCTGCTGCTGACCTTCGGCCTGGTGCAGATCAACCTGCACACCGCCCTGGGCGAGCTGAGCGCCTGGCAGGTGGCGGCGCTGATCGCCGTGCCGATCGGCGCCAAGCTGCTGGGCAACTGGCTGGGCCTGTGCTGGGCGCCGCCTTCGTTTCCCGGTGCCAGCCGCTGGCGCGAAAGCGTGCTGCTCAATATTCGCGGGCTGAGCGAGATCGTGTTTCTCAACCTGCTGCTGCAACAGCAACTGATCGGCAGCGCGCTGTACCTGGCGCTGATGCTGATGAGCCTGCTGGCGACCCTGATGCCGGCCCTGGTCGGGCTGGGTCGCAAGCCTCTTTCATTCGTCACTGCTACCGAACAACCGGTAAGGAACTCCTGTGCCCATCACTGATAAGGAACATCGCGCGGTCGTAGTCATCGGCGCCGGCCCTGCCGGCGCGATTGCCGCCGCCTTGCTCAAGCGCCGCGGCCATGACGTGCTGGTGCTCGAACGCCAGGCCTTCCCGCGCTTTTCCATCGGCGAAAGCCTGCTGGCCCACTGCCTGGACTTCGTCGAGGAAGCCGGCATGCTCGAGGCGGTGCAAGCGGCGGGCTTTCAGTTGAAGAACGGCGCCGCCTTTGCCTTCGGCGAGCAGTACAGCGATTTCGATTTCGGCGACACCTTCACCCGGGGCAAGCCCACCACCTTCCAGGTGCAGCGCGCCAGCTTCGACCAGTTGCTGGCCGACCAGGCCGCCTTGCAGGGCGTCGAGATCCGTTACCGGCACGAGATCGTCAGCGTCGACTTCGACACTGCACAACCGCACCTGGTCGTGCGCCGCGAAGACGGCAGCGAGTATCAGGTGCAGGCCGGCTTCGTGCTCGATGCCAGCGGTTATGGCCGGGTGTTGCCGCGCCTGCTGGACCTTGAGGCACCGTCGGACTTCCCGCTGCGCCAGGCGGTGTTCACCCACGTCGAGGATCACATCCAGAGCCCGCCGTTCGATCGCAACAAGATCCTGGTCACGATTCATCCCGAGCACCGCGACGTGTGGTTCTGGTCGATCCCGTTCAGCAACGGCCGTTGCTCGATCGGCGTGGTCGCCAGCGCCGCGCGCTTCGAGGGCAAGCCCGAAGACCTGGACGCCTGCCTGCAAGCCTTCGTCGCCGAGACCCCGAGCCTGGCCAAGGTGCTGGAACACGCCGTGTGGGACACCCCGGCGCGCACCATCGGCGGCTACGCGGCCAACGTCAAATCGCTGCACGGTCCCGGCTTTGCGCTGCTGGGCAATGCCGCCGAGTTCCTGGACCCGGTGTTTTCCTCGGGCGTGACCATTGCCATGCGCTCGGCGAGCATGGCCGCCGGCCTGCTCGACCGGCAGTTGCGCGGCGAGACCGTGGACTGGGAGGCCGACTTTGCCGTGCCGCTCAAGCGCGGTGTCGACACCTTCCGCGCCTACGTCGAGGGCTGGTACGACAGCAGTTTCCAGGACGTGATCTTCTACAAGGACGCACAACCGGACATTCGCGCGATGATCTGCTCGATCCTGGCCGGCTACGCCTGGGATGAGCGCAACCCGTTCGTCAACGAGCCCAAGCGCCGCCTGCGCATGCTGGCCGAAATCTGTGCGAGCCCGGTGGCATGAGCGGGCCGTTCCTGAGCAACAGCTACGTCGAGGAAACCCGCTTCGGCCTGTGGTTCCTGCGCAGCCACACCTGGCAGTACCGGGTGCTGCGCGTGGCCATCCATGATTTGCGCGGGCTGTTCAGCGAGCCGCTGCCGGCCAACGCGGTATTGCTCGATGCCGGCTGCGGCCAGGGTAAATCGTTTCGTTACCTGAATGAGGTGTTCAAGCCGGCCCGGATCATCGGCGTCGATGCCGACCCGCACAGCCTGACGCAAAGCGCTGAAGAGGCCGAGCGCCTGGGCTTGCCGGTGGAGTTGATCGGCAGCGACTGCGCGTCCCTGAACCTCCCCGATGCCAGCGTCGACCTGCTGTTCTGCCACCAGACCTTTCACCACCTGGTGGAGCAGGAACAGGCGCTGGCCGAGTTCTACCGAGTGCTCAAGCCCGGTGGTTACCTGCTGTTTGCCGAGTCCACCGAAGCCTATATCGACACCTGGGTCATCCGCTGGCTGTTCCGCCACCCCATGCACGTGCAGAAAAGCGCAGCGCAGTACCTGGACATGCTGCGCGCCCAGGGCTTGCAGTTCACGCCGGCAAACGTCTCCTACCCGTACCTGTGGTGGAGCCGCAGCCAGGACTTCGGCCTGCTGGAGCGGCTGAAACTGCGCAAGCCCAAGCCGTTCGGCCAGCGTGAAGAAACCCTGGTCAACGTGGTCGCGCGCAAGCCGCTGACGCGGGGCGCGGCATGATCCGCCTTGTGTGGCTGAGCCTGTTGCTACTGGCCGGTTGCGCCCGCCAGGCACCGTTGCCCGACGGCCTGCCAAGCCTGGCGCTGCCGCAACAATGGCATGTGCAGCGCGAGCAGGCCGCCGAGCAGCAGGACTGGCTGTTGATCGTGCAGCAGGAAGGCACCGCGCTGCGCTGGTCGATGATGGACCCGCTGGGCATTCCGCAGGCCCGCCAGCGCCTGGTCGATGGCCAGTGGCAGGCCGATGGGCTGTTGCCGCCCAATGCCGAGGCGCGCGAGCTGTTTGCCGCGCTGTTGTTCGCCCTGACCCCCGACCGCGAACTGGCTGCCCGCTACCCGGCCGCCAGCCGCCAGGGCGCGCAGCGACGCCTGGAGGGGCGCTGGGTCGTCGACTACCGCTCGCCACGGGTGTTCACCTTGAGCCTGGCCCAGGGCCTGCGTTATCACATCACCCCCTTGAACGACGGAAACACGCCATGACCGCCTACCTCAACGATCTGGGCCTGGTCTGTGCGCTGGGCAACCACCGCGCCGAGGTGGCGCGCAGGCTGTTTGCCGGCGACTGTGGCGGCATGCAGGTGCAGGGTGACTGGGTGACCGGCCAGCCGTTGCCGGTCGGCGCCATTCACGGTGACCTGCCGCCGATGCCCGAAGCGCTGGGCGCGCAGAGCCGCAACAACCATTTGTTGCTGGCCGCCGCGCTGCAGATCGAGGCACCGATTCGCGCCGCCATCGAACGCTACGGCGCCGGCCGTGTCGGGGTGATCCTGGGCACCAGCACCTCGGGCATCGACGAGGCCAGCCGCAGCATGGGCACCTGGCTGCGCGACCAGAGCTTCCCGGCGCATTACGACTACCGCCAGCAGGAGCTCGGCGCCCCGGCCAGCTTCCTGGCGCAGTGGCTGAACCTCAGTGGCCCCGCCTATGTGATTTCCACGGCCTGCACCTCCAGCGCCCGGGCCTTGCTCAGTGCTCGCCGCGCCCTGGACCTGGGCCTGTGCGATGCCGTGCTGTGTGGCGGCGTCGACAGCCTGTGCAGGCTGACCCTCAATGGTTTCAACGCTCTGGAGGCGGTCTCCACGCAGCGTTGCAACCCGTTCTCGGTCAACCGCGACGGCATCAACATCGGTGAAGCCGCCGTGGTGTTCCTGATGACCCGCGAACCGAGCGCCAGCCATTCGATTGCCCTGCTGGGCGCTGGCGCCAGCAGCGATGCGCACCACATTTCCGCCCCCGAGCCCAGCGGCCGCGGCGCTCGCGAAGCCATGCAGCGGGCCCTGGCCAGCGCCGGCCTTGACGCCCGCCAGATCGATTACCTGAACCTGCACGGCACCGCCACCCAGCACAACGACGCCATGGAAAGCCTGGCGGTGCAGGCGCTGTTCCCGCACGGTGTGCCTTGCTCGTCGACCAAACCGATGAGCGGCCATACCCTGGGCGCCGCCGGGGCACTGGAGGCGGCCTTCTGCTGGTTGAGCCTGAGCGCTGACAACCCGGACGGCGCCGTGGCGCCGCACCTCTGGGACGGTGCCGCCGACCCGCAGTTGCCTGCCCTGAAGTGGGCCGGGGCGCAGACGCGCCTGCCGACCGCCACCCCGCGCCGCCTGATGAGCAACTCGTTTGCCTTCGGCGGCAATAACATCAGCCTGATTATCGGAGACGCCGCATGATCGCCTGGCCGGTTGCCGAGCTCCTGCCCCACGCGGCCGACATGATCCTCATCGATCAGGTGCTGGCCTTCGATGACGACAGCATCCAGACCCGCGTGACCGTACGCCCTGATGGCCTGTTCAATACCGCCGAGGGGCATCTGCCGGCCTGGGTCGGCATCGAGCTGATGGCCCAGAGCGTGGCCGCCTTTGCCGGCTGCCAGGCGCGCCAGCGCGGCGAAGCGGTGCAACTGGGCTTTCTGCTCGGTACGCGCAAGTACGAATGCACGGTCGATCACTTTCCGGTCGGCAGTGAACTGACACTCAACGCCCTGCGCACCTTGCAGGACGACAACGGCATGGGGGTGTTCGAGTGCCGCCTGAGCGGCCCGGACCTTGAGGCCTTTGCCCGCCTGAGCGTGTATTGCCCGCCCAATGCCGCCGATTATCTGAATGAGGATGCCGCACATGACTGAATCGATCCTGGTCACCGGCTCCAGCCGTGGCATCGGCCGGGCCATCGCCCTGCGCCTGGCGCAAGCCGGCTTTGACCTGGTGCTGCACTGTCGCAGCGGCCGGCAGGAAGCCGATGCCGTGCAGGCGCAAATCCTTGCCTTGGGCCGTCAGGCCCGGGTGCTGCAATTCGATGTGTCTGATCGTGAAGCGTGTCGCACAGTGCTGGAACAGGACGTCGAGGCGCATGGCGCTTACTACGGCGTGGTGCTCAATGCCGGGCTGACCCGCGACGGTGCCTTTCCGGCGCTCAGCGAAGACGACTGGGACACCGTGCTGCGCACCAACCTGGACGGTTTCTATAACGTGCTGCACCCGCTGACCATGCCGATGATCCGCCGCCGCGCCGCCGGGCGCATCGTCTGCATCACCTCGGTATCGGGGCTGATCGGCAACCGCGGCCAGGTCAACTACAGCGCCTCCAAGGCCGGCCTGATCGGCGCGGCCAAGGCCTTGGCCATCGAGCTGGCCAAACGCAGGATCACGGTCAACTGCGTGGCGCCGGGACTGATCGACACGGCGATGCTCGACGAGAACGTCCCGGTGGAAGAACTGATGAAGATGATCCCCGCCCAGCGCATGGGCACGCCCGAAGAAGTCGCCGGTGCCGTGAATTTCCTGATGTCGGCCGAAGCGGCCTACATCACCCGCCAGGTCCTGGCCGTCAATGGAGGGTTGTGCTGATGAAACGCGTGGTCGTTACCGGCATGGCCGGCATCACCTCCCTGGGCAGCGACTGGGACAGCATCGCGGCCGCTTTCAGCGCCAACCGCAGCGGCATTCGCTACATGAGCGAGTGGGACCGTTTCGAAGAACTCAACACCCGCCTGGCGGGCCCCGTGGATGAGTTTGCCGTGCCCGGGCACTGGACGCGCAAGCAACTGCGCAGCATGGGCCGGGTGTCGCGCATGGCCGTGGCGGCCTCTGAACAGGCCCTGATCGACGCCGGGCTGCTGAATGACCCGATCATTCGTGACGGACGCATGGGCACCGCCTGCGGCTCGTCCACCGGCAGCACCGAAGACATCAAGGCGTTCGGCAAGATGCTGCTCAACTCGGTGGCCGAGGGCCTGAACGCCAATTCGTACGTGCGCATGATGCCGCACACCACGGCGGCCAATATCAGCATTTTCTTCGGCCTGACCGGACGCATGATCCCGACGTCCAGCGCCTGCACCAGCGGCAGCCATGGCATCGGCTATGCCTACGAGGCAATCAAGTTCGGCCGCCTGCCCTTGATGCTCGCCGGCGGTGCCGAGGAACTGTGCCCGACCGAGGCCATGGTGTTCGACGCCCTGTACGCCACCAGCCTGAGAAACGACGCCCCGCACACCAGCCCAAGCCCGTATGACGCCGGGCGCGACGGCCTGGTGATCGGCGAAGGCGCCGGCATGCTGGTGCTTGAAGAGCTCGAACACGCCCTGGCCCGTGGCGCGCACATCCATGCCGAGATCGTCGGCTTTGGCAGCAACGCCGACGGCGCCCACAGCACCCGCCCCGAGCAGATCACCATGCGCCGCGCCATGGAACTGGCCCTGGAGGATGCCGGCCTGCCACCGCAGGCCATCGGTTACGTCAACGGCCACGGCACCGCCACCGAACAGGGCGACATTGCCGAAACGCTGGCAACCCGCGAACTGTTCGGCCCGCGCATGCCGATCAGTTCACAGAAAAGCTTTCTGGGCCACACCTTGGGGGCCTGTGGGGCACTTGAGTCGTGGTTCAGCATCGAAATGCTCAAGCGCGATCTCTATATCCATACCCTCAACCTGCACACGGTCGACCCCCGGTGCGGCGAGCTGGATTACCTCAGTGGCGCGCCACGGGTGATGAGCCACGACTACGTGATGAACAACAATTTCGCTTTTGGCGGGGTCAACACGTCGTTGATTTTCCGTCGTTGGGCCTGAAGCCCATTTTCAAGGAGATGAACCATGCACATGAAATCCTGGATCGCAGGCGCTGCCATCGCATTGAGCGTTTTGCCCGGCATCAGCCAGGCACGTGACACCATGATGCTCTTGCCCTTCGACAAGGTCGTCCAGCAGATGACCCAGGAAGGCAAGCTGGACGGCAGCGTCAGGTTCCACCTGGCCGGCGTGCAGCCACGCGGCAAGGTCACGGTGCTGAGCGCCAATGCCGTTACCAACAAGAAGACCAATGCCTTCAACAAGACCGACCCCGAAGCCTGCGAATGGGTGCTGCAATCGGCCATCCTGCAACTGAACGAAGCCGCCAAGGGCGCCGGCGCCAACGCGGTGACCAACATCGCCAGCTACTACAAGAAGATCGAGCGCAAGGACCCGGTGAACTTCGAATGCCACGTGGGCGCAATCATCGCCGGTGTAGCACTCAAGGGTGACCTCAGCAAGGTGAATTGAGGCCTTGCGTGGAAGCGCCATCACACCGTTGACACCCGCCGTACCCGTTTGCAACTGGCGCTGTAGGAGCGCGCTCTGCCGGAATGCCGGACCACCGCGACCGGCTGCGCCAGCAGTCGTAAATTTGCAGCGTTTTGCAGATTTAAAGTCGTAAATTGCAGCGTTTCGGAAATTTTGCGAGCGCTAGCGCACTCGGTCGCGGGCAAGCGCGCTCCTACACGCGCCAAGACCGCAGGTGATTGCCTATACGGAGCGCCATCACGCCGTTGACACCCGCCGTACCCGTTTGCAACTGGCGTCGTAGGAG
>NZ_UUIS01000091.1 GCF_900589395.1 Pseudomonas viridiflava | reverse complement strand
CGCCGGCAAGCCGCCTCCCACAGTTTGGTGTCTGGCTGAAATTCAAGGGTGTCGTTAATCCTGTGGGAGGCTGCTCTGCAGGCGATGAGGCCGGCAGGGGCGATACATAGCCATTGCCGGCAAGCCGCCTCCCACAGTTTGGTGTCTGGCTGAAATCCAAGGGTGTCGTTAATCCTGTGGGAGGCTGCTCTGCAGGCGATGAGGCCGGCAGGGGCGATACATAGCCATGGCCGGCAAGCCGCCTCCCACAGTTTGGTGTCTGGCTGAAATTCAAGGGTGTCGTTAATCCTGTGGGAGGCTGCTCTGCAGGCGATAAGGCCGGCAGGGGCGA
>NZ_UUIS01000094.1 GCF_900589395.1 Pseudomonas viridiflava | reverse complement strand
TTCACCGCTGCGGCCCCGAGGCCAGCACCACCCCCTCGCCGATTTCTTATCCAACTCATTGATCTTCAAGGAGTTTTCAGTTTCTTCCGCGGCGGGAATGGTGCGCATTATAGAGCGCTGAGACAGGACGTCAACACTTAATTACGAGCAAGCATCAAATTAAATAAATGCGCACTATATTGCGCAATCCACTCCCATTACTTCATCATGCTTCTTATATATAGACAGCCTCTTTCAGGACAGCCCGCCATGAAGTCATCGCCACCCCTCTCTCCCCTGCTATTCCCTCTAGGGCTGCTGATCATCGCGATGATTTCCATCCAGACCGGCGCTTCCCTGGCCAAGAGCCTGTTTCCTGCCATTGGCGCCCAGGGCACGACCACGCTACGACTGGTCTTTGCCAGCCTGATCATGATTCTGGTGCTGCGCCCCTGGCGTGTTCGCCTGACCGCACATTCATTGCGCATGATTATCGTGTACGGCGTGGCCTTGGGCGCAATGAACCTGCTCTTCTATATGTCGCTGCGCAGCGTACCTCTGGGCATAGCCGTGGCCCTTGAACTGACAGGCCCCTTGGCCGTGGCATTACTCACCTCACGCCGGACAATCGATGTGGTATGGATCGCGCTGGCCGTCGGCGGTTTGTTGTTGCTCATCCCGGACAGCCGCAGCGGCGCCAGTCTCGATCCGCTCGGGGCCGCCTATGCATTGGGTGCCGGTGCCTGCTGGGCTGCCTATATCGTCTTCGGCCAGAAGGCCGGCGAAGGCAATGGCGTCCAGACCGCAGCACTGGGCGTGATCGTTGCCGCGCTGTTCGTCGCGCCTTTCGGCGTGGCTCATGCAGGCTCGGCGCTATTGGACATCGGCCTGTTACCTGCCGCCATCGGCGTAGCCATCCTGTCGACCGCCCTGCCCTACAGCCTGGAAATGGTGGCCCTGACACGCATGTCGACCCGCACCTTCGGTACCTTGGCCAGCCTGGAGCCGGTCATCGCAGCCTTGTCCGGCCTGCTGTTTCTGCATGAACAGCTGTCGACGCTGCAATGGCTGGCCATGGGCGCAATCATCTTGGCCTCCATTGGCGTGACGTTGTCCGCCACCCCCGAGCGCCCCAAACTGGTGCCTGGCGACTGATTCTCAATCACGCCGGATGACAAGGCACTAGCATTTGTTTCGCGCATGCGCCATGTTTAGGCATGGCCGATGCAGTTCACTGGAAAGATATGTGAACTGATCGATATCCCTGGAGTACAAAGACTCAGGCCCGATAGTGGCTTTCAGACATGGCCGGTTAAGGAACGGGATGAAATACATTGTTATCGTATTGGCGCTTCTTGGCGTAACAGGGTGTGCCGCGACAGCCAAGCCGGTTGTGATGGGCAAGCGCGGCATTCACATCAACTGTTCTGGACTGTCCTCGTCCTGGGAGAAATGCCAGGAGCTTGCAGCAAACACCTGTCAATCCGGACAGTACAGGGTCATTGCCAAGTCCGGTGATGCCGTCGAAGATCCGGGCGATTATCCGTTCGGCCTCAATCCCGCCGGCTACACCAGTCGCAGCATGATCATCGTCTGCAAGAAATCGCGCCTCTGATCAGATGGCATGGGTACGGGTTTGCAACCACTCCAGTGCAGCCCCCTGCAACAAAGGGCTCAGGCGCTGCCGAACGTGCGCGTGATAGCGGTTGAGCCATCCCTTTTCATCGGCCGACAGCACCGACAGCTCCAGGCAACGGGTATCGATCGGGCAGAGCGTCAACGTCTCGAACCGCAGAAACTCGCCAAACTCGGTCTGCTCAGCTTCCTGGTTGATGACCAGGTTCTCGATCCGCACGCCCCAGCGGCCGGGCCGGTAGGTTCCAGGCTCGATGGATGTGATCATGCCCGCCTGCATGGCTGTCTGCGCTGTGACGGGTGCCTGATAGGCGATCACCTGCGGACCTTCATGCACATTGAGGAAATAGCCTACGCCGTGGCCTGTGCCATGACCATAATTGACGCCATCGAACCACATCGGCGCGCGGGCAATCGCGTCCAGCAGCGGTGCCGCTATCCCCTTTGGAAAGCGTGCGCGTGACAGGGCAATCACGCCTTTGAGCACACGGCTGCAATCCTGCTTCTGGGCCCGGCTCGGCTCGCCGATCGGCACCATACGCGTAATGTCGGTCGTCCCGCCCAGGTACTGGCCCCCGGAATCGATCAGCAACAGGCCATTGCCCTCAATCTGAGCATGCTCGGCTTCGCTGGCCCGATAGTGCGGCATGGCGCCGTTGGCATTGAAACCGGCAATGGTCGCAAAGCTGGGGCATACGTAACCGGGACGTCGTTCCCTGGCCAGCGTCAGCTCTTGATCGATCGTCAACTCGCTGATCGGCTCCCGGCCCAGAGACGCCTCCAGCCAAGCGAAAAATTCGCACAGCGCTACACCGTCCTGCTCCATGACCTGACGGATATGACGTAGATCTTCAAGGCTTTTCTGCGACTTGAACAAGGTTGTAGGGTTGAGCCCCTCGACCAGGCTGATCTCGCTGTCAAGATAGTCGAGCAGCCCGCAAGTGACCCGCGCAGGGTCGACCAGCAGGCGCGCAGCCTTGGGAACGCGACGCAGGGCGGCGCCGATCTGGCTGTATTCCAGCAGATTGACGCCGTCGCGCTGCAGGCTCTGGCGCACCGCGGCGTCGATCTTTTCCCCACTGACGAACAACGTGGCACTCTTTGGCCCGATCAGGGCAAAGGCAATGAACACCGGGTTGTAGGAAACGTCCGAACCACGCAGGTTGAACAGCCAGGCGATGTCATCCAGGGTCGCGATAAAGTGCCAGTCGGCCCCGCGCTCGGCCATGGCCTTGCGCAATCGTTCGATTTTCTCCCGACGCGACACCGTGGCATACGGCGGCAGATGCTCGTAGATCGGGTTATCCGGCAAGGCCGGGCGGTCTTGCCACAGCTCGGTGAGCAGATCCAGGTCAGTGCGAAATCTGGCACCCCGGTCATAGAGCTTGCTGGCCAGGGTCCGGGAAGACGCTACGGCCAGGACCGCCCCGTCGGCTGCGACCACCGTGTCAGCCTTGGCCTGATCGGCCAGCCATTCCAGCGGCCCCGGTTGGCCGGGCAACAATTTGACCAGCTCGATGCCGCTGCCAGCCAGCTCCTTGTCCGCCTGCTCCCAGTAACGGCTGTCAGCCCAAAGGCCGGCGAACTCCTGAGTGATCACCAGTGTTCCCACCGAACCATGGAACCCTGATAACCATTGGCGACCCTGCCAGAAACCCGGCAAATACTCGGAAAGATGCGGATCGGCCGAGGGCACCAGCCAGGCATCGATCTTTTCACGACTCATCACGGCCCGTGCCTGCGCCAGACGCTCACGCGCAGGTACCTGGCCATTGGTTTGCTTGCTCATTACCGCTCCTGCTGACCCGAAATTAACCTTGGGTCAGATAATGGAGCAGCGCTTACGCCTGAGCAACCGCCCAGAACGGTGGACGGCTCACGCAGGCCTGAATCGACTCGGCGGCACGATCAATATCGGCCTCACGCGTAAAGCGTCCCAGGCTCAGGCGAATGGTCTGACGGGCTGCTGCCGCGTCAAGGCCCAGCGCCAGCAAAACATGAGAAGGGGCGTTTTTCGCCGAATTACAGGCAGATGTCGACGAAAAGGCCAGTGATTTGCCAAGGGCGGCAATATCCAGGTCATGGCGTGTAAACGTCAGGCTCAGGGTGTGCGGGACACGCCGCTCGCGGCTGCCATTGACCACCAGGCCGGCAATGCCTGCCAGTTGGGCGCACAGGCGATCATTGAGGCGCCGGGCCAAGGCCAGTTCCTCTTCCAGAGAGGCCGTGGCCAAGGCAAAGGCAGCGCCCATGCCGGCGATCTGGTGGGTTGCCAAGGTGCCGGAACGCAGGCCTTGCTCGTGACCACCCCCGTGGATCTGCGCCAGAATCCGTTGGTCGGCACGCGGCCCGACATACAAGGCGCCGATGCCTTTGGGTCCATAGATCTTGTGCGCCGAGAACGACATCAGGTCGACCGCCAGCGCACTCAGGTCGATGGCGCATTTGCCGGCCCCTTGGGCGGCGTCGACATGCAACAAGGCACCGTGCTCGCGCACGCGCGAACCGATGGCGGCGATGTCGTTGAGGGTGCCCAGCTCATTGTTGACCAGCATCAGCGACACCAGGAAAGTGTCCTCGCGCAAGGCAGCGCCAACAGCCTGGGCACTGATCAGACCATCGGCATCCGGCGCCAGGTAGGTGACGTCCACGCCCAGCCCTTGTAGATACTGCGCGGTGTCGAGTACAGCCTTGTGTTCGATCTGACTGGTAATAATGTGGCCGGGCGTTTTGGCGCCGCGCAACCTGTGTGCTTCGGCCACCCCCTTGAGCGCCAGGTTGTTGGACTCGGTCGCCCCGGAGGTCCAGACGATCTGGTCGGCGCGAGCCCCCACCAGCGTTGCCACCTGCTGCCGGGCCTGCTCCACGGCCAGTCGCGCCTGCTGTCCGAATCCGTGGGAGCTGGAAGCCGGATTACCGAAATGACCAGCCTGGCCCAGACACGCCACCATCACTTGAATGACCCGCTCGTCCACTGGCGTGGTGGCGGCGTAATCGAAATACAGTGCGCTATTGCTCATGAACATTCCTCTTGAATACCAGGCCCGGCTTGTCGGAATACGCCGGCCACTGCGCGTCACGGCCTGACATCAAATGTCGATGACGGCATCACCATGAAAGCATGATGCACGAACAAGATTAGAACTAAAAATTCTAAATTTGAATTTATATATTCAATAAAAGAATAACGGTGAGCTATAAGGACCACAGGCTGCTTGCTACAGGTTCCAGACAACAAAGCCTGCAATGAACCGGCGTGGGTAAGGTCATTACAGATATTGCTCAACCCCTGACACAGATTGTCCTACCGTGACTTGAGCGCTTGACGGCGTGTCAACTCACAGTGCCAGGTGTTATCAATCGTGCACTGTCCGATTGCCAGAAAACCGTCGCCCTAGCACGCCAGGCAAGCCGTTGTTTTTTTGACCTTTATTGAATTCAAACAGTTAGAACTTACAGGCACGGCCTTTATTAAAAATTTAACAGGAAATTGACGAAATAATTTGACAGATTCCTACACGGCTTCAATATATAGGTCTGTCTGACGATTCCTGGCTTTTATGCCAATGCCACAGAGCATTGCATTGGAATGGTCGTAGTGACCCCATATCGCTGTAACCCTGTACCCCGGTTGTTTCCACGGTGCCGTTGTAGGCCGCTGGATGTCTGTCGACTCGCATACCCCTTTTTGAACTACTGAATTCGTTCGGTATGGCGGTAGCTTTGCCCAAACACTTTGCGACCCTCCAGCCTGTTCTGGCGGACGGTCTCGGGCCTGGTCTTGCGCTGCCTTCATCTGACGCCACAAGCCTGGCCTGGCGCCTGCGCTTTGGGCGGTAGCGTGGCCGAACAGATATTCGATCAACCAGGCCCTGGCGCCATGCCGCTGATTGTTCGCCTCCCCTTGCCCACGAGGTGTACCGAATGTCATTCACTGCTGAAGCTGGCAACCACGAGGCCATGACACTGGCAGACCTCATGAATACACAAGGTTATGCCCGGATCGAAGGCCTGCCGGCCCCGGACGACCTGGCCCAGCTGCGTGCCTTTGTCCAGGCGCATGCCGAGCGTCATCAGGGTGAGTACTTTGCCTACCACGGTGAGCAGCACCTGACCCACAACGTGCTGGTGCAGCTCTGTTCCAGCCCACAGCTCAAACAATTGCTGGGCAATCTGTATCGGCTGGCGACCGGCCACGACAGCTTGAACAGCAGGATTTTCCCGGTCCTGCGTTGCGTACAAGGCGCCCAGGGGCGCCGCCAATCCAATTGCTTTCACTTCGATGCCAGCCTGGTCACGGTGCTGGTGCCCATTCATATCCCGACCGAAGGCCAGGAGCGCGGTGACCTGATGCTGTTTCCCAATTTGCGCGGCGCCCACCAATGGATCCTGATCAATCTGCTGCAAAAAGCCTTGCTGCAGAACAGGTTCAGCCGCTGGCTGATGGGCCTGGCCATCAAGCGCGGCTGGCTCAAGCCCATGGTGCTGCCCCTGGTGCCGGGCAACCTCTACCTGTTCTGGGGCTACCGCACCCTGCACTCCAACCAGCCGTGCAGCCCCGGCCTGATGCGCGCCACGCTCCTGCTGCATTTTGGTGACCCGCACAGCGGCAGCCTCGCAACCCGCCTGATTCTCAAATTCAACCAGCGCCGCGCTGCCCGCATCAGCGCCAGGGTGCTGCGCGACGAGCCACCGCAACCGTCCTGATCCACCCCTGCTCCCGATTGCCACAGCATGCTGCAACCACTGACACGGAGGTTTCGATGATTAATGTGACCAAGACCTATCTTGGCGATATCGACAAGTTCAAGCGTTATGTCGAAGGGATCTACGCACGGGGGTGGCTGACCAACCACGGGCCGCTGGTCGAAGAGTTGCAGGCACGACTGCGTGAATACCTGGGCGTACGCCATGTGATCCTGACCAACAACGGCACCCTGGCGCTGCAGATTGCCTACCGCGCCCTGAACCTTGCCGGCAGCGCCGTCACCACACCGTTCAGCTTCGTGGCCACCAGCAGTTCGCTGCAATGGGAGGGCGTGCGCCCGATCTTTGCCGACATCGACCCGCACACCTGGAACCTGTCACCCCGGCACATCGAAAACGCGATCCAGGCCGATACCTCAGCGATCGTCGCCACGCATGTCTTCGGCAACCCCTGCGCAGTGCAGGCCATCGACGAAATCGCCCGTCGACGCCAACTCAAAGTGGTCTATGACGGCGCGCACGCGTTTTCAGTGCGTTATGCCGGGCAATCGGTGTATGCCTGGGGCGACATCAGCATCCTGAGCTTTCACGCCACCAAGCTGTTCCATACCATCGAAGGCGGCGCCATCGTCACCAATGACGATGACGTGGCCAGGCGCGCCACGCTGCTGTGCAACTTCGGCATCAGCGGCGTCGACCGCATAGAAGGCATTGGCATCAATGCCAAGCTCAACGAGTTTTCGGCGGCGATGGGGCTGTGCATCCTTGACGACATCGATGCCATCCTGGCGGCGCGGGCTGAAATCGCCGATCGCTATACCCGTTCGCTGCGCGACTACGTCGACCTGCAACAGCCACAGGCTCACAGTCAGCCCAATCACAGTTACTACCCGATCGCCCTGAGCGATGAAACGCACCTGCTGCAGGTGCGCAGCCTGCTCAATGCCCGCGGCATCAACCCGCGGCGCTACTTCTATCCGTGCCTGGACACCCTGGAATACCTGCAACCGCAACCCGGCCAGGCAGCAGCGCGCGCCCTGAGCGACCGGGTGTTGTGCCTGCCGATCTACCCTGGCCTGGCGCCGGACGATCAGGCACGCATCATCGACACGGTGCTGGAAACCTGCACCCCGCGCGTCACCCACCCTGCCGTGACGCAGGTCGAGTATTGAGCATGTCGGTCATTCGCAACACCGTGCTGAACTACGCAGGCCAGGCCTACGTGCTGGGAGTGGGGATTGCGATCATGCCCTTCTACCTGGGGCATCTGGGCGCCGAAGCCTATGGCCTGATCGGCTTTTTCACGGTCATGCAGGCCTGGTTGCAATTGCTCGACGCCGGCCTGTCGCCCAGCCTGGTCCGCGCAGTGGCCCACCAGCCGGCGACCCGGGCAGGGCGTGCAAACTGCGGACGGTTATTGCGCTCGTTCGAAATCATCTTTGTGCCCCTGACCCTGGGGTGTGCACTGGGCATCCACCTGGCCAGCCCGTGGATCGCCAGCCAGTGGCTCAATGCCCAGAGCCTGTCAGCGCAGAGCGTCAGCGACTGCATCGGCCTGATGGGCGTGATCATTGCCCTGCGCCTGTTCGCCACGCTGTATAAAAGCGGGCTGCAAGGCCTGGAACAGCATGCCTGGCTCAACGGCGCCAATGTACTGATCGCCACTTTGCGCTACTTCGGCGCCTTGTGGCTGGTCAGCTCGGTGTCCAGCGAGGTGAGTGATTTTTTCCTGTTCCAGGCGCTGGTCAGCCTGATCGAGACAGTGCTGTTTGCCCTGCGTGCCTGGCATCAGATGCCCGGCACGTTGCTGGCCGGTTTCGACGCGGTGCAGGTCAGGCCCGTATTGCCGTTCGCGGCCAGCCTGTCGCTGACCGCCGTGCTGTGGATCGTCCTGACGCAGATGGACAAGGTGCTGCTGTCCGAGCGCCTGCCGCTGGCCGACTACGGCTACTTCTCACTGGTGGCCCTGGTCACCACCGGCATCCTGACCCTGACCAACCCGCTGGTGCAGACCTTGTTGCCACGCCTGACCCGCCTGGTGGCCGAGGGCCGCGAAGACGAGATGCACAGGCTGTTTCTGGCCGCGCACCGGCTGGTGTGCACGGTACTGTTTCCACTGGCGGCCATCATTGCCCTGCACGGCGAGGCCCTGATCTACGCCTGGACCGGCGATGCCGCCGCGGCGCGCTGGAGCCAGCCAGTGCTGGGCTGGTATGCCCTGGGCGGTGCAATCAT
Source organism: Pseudomonas viridiflava (assembly GCF_900589395.1). Classification (GTDB taxonomy): domain Bacteria; phylum Pseudomonadota; class Gammaproteobacteria; order Pseudomonadales; family Pseudomonadaceae; genus Aquipseudomonas. The sequence goes on along the minus strand of NZ_UUIS01000094.1, from coordinate 14,017 downwards.
GGCCATCAGTGCCTTTCAGTTCTACCTGCAATACGCCTACGGCCAGATGCGCCTGCATGTCGGCTACAGCCTGGTGTCGGCGGTTATCAGCGTGCCGGTGATGTTCTGGGCCATCGATGCATTGGGGGTGCTGGGGGCTGCACTGGCCTGGTTCGGCCTGCGCCTGGTGTCACTGGCCATCTGGCCGCTGATCGTGCACCGCCACCTGGCGCCCGCCGTGCACGGCCCCTGGCTGCGCGACCTGCTGCGCATCAGCCTGATGACCGCGCTGGGCCTGGCGCTCAGCAATCCGCTGTTCGAGGTGATCGCAGGCCTGGGGCCCAACCGCCTGACGCTGTTGCTGGCGCTGGCCGCCAGCGGCCTGATCACCCTGCTGCTGGTGGCGGTCAGCTACCGGCCCCTGATGCACAAGATCTACCTATCGTTGAGCAAACCGAGTACCTGAGCCATGGATGCCCTTGCCCGTCACACGCGCCACGATTCAACCAGGACACCGCTGCTGAGCATTGTCTGCCCGGCCTACAATCAGGAGGCCTACATTGCCCAGACCCTGGACAGCTTTCTGGCGCAACAGACCAACTTCAGTTTCGAAATCCTTGTCAACGACGATGCATCGACCGACAACACCGCGCGCATCATCGCCCAATACGCCGAGCGCTACCCGCAGATCATCAGGCCCTTCTACCACCAGGAAAACCAGTACCGGCAAGGCAAGCCTTGCGTGCCGGACCTGTTTGTGGAAGCGCGTGGGCGCTACATCGCCTTTTGCGAAGGCGACGATTACTGGACCGACCCGCGCAAGCTGCAACTGCAAGTGGACTTTCTGGAAAGCCACCCCGACTACGTCATCACCTACCACGACGCGATGGCCTTCGACGAACACAAGCAGCATGGTATCCAGCTGCAAGGCGACCTGCGCCGCGACGCCAGCGCCCTGGAACTGCAAAAGGCACGGCCGATCTCGACCCTGACCACCTGCTTTCGCAACGTGTTGACCAGCATGCCGCCGGAGCTGCAGATCCGCATCGCACCGCTCAACGACCTGTGCTGGTGGTCGCTGTTGGGCGCCCACGGCAAAGGCAAGTTCATGGCCGAGATCAAGCCGGCCGCCTACCGCCTGCACGCCGGCGGCATCTTTTCCATGCGCAGCGACAAACGCAAATTGCACATGAGCCTGCAAACCGCTTCCAGCCTGGCCAACTACTACAACCGCCTGGGCAATCAGGCCCTGTACGAATACTTCCTGAGCCAGAGCGTGTGCCTGTCGCTGGCAGCCTTGTCACCGGCGCACAAAATCAAGGCGATGCTGACCGTGGCGCGCAATGTCATGGTCAACCTCGGCCGACGCCTGCGCCAGGCCACCCGTAAAGCCTATGTTCAGTGAGGTGCTGGTGGTGTGCATGGGCAACATCTGTCGCAGCCCGATGGCCGAGGCCATGCTCAGTGCACGGCTGCCCGCCTCGGGCGTGCGCGTGCGCTCGGCCGGTCTTCACGCCCTGGTTGGCGAGCCCATGGACGGCCTGGCGCGCCAGGTGCTGCATGAGCACGGCGTGCTGGCGCACAAGCACCAGGCTTGCCAGGTCGAGCGTCTCATGCTGCGCCGCGCCGACCTGATCCTGTCCATGGAACACAGCCACTTGCAGCGCCTGTTCCGGCTGGCGCCGGAAATACGCGGCCGCGCCTTTCTGATCGGCCAATGGCAACCCACGGCCGAAATTGCCGACCCCTACCGGCGTGCAAAAACCGCCTTCGAACAGACCTACGTGCATCTGTCGCGCTGCGTCGACGACTGGCTTCCTTATCTTCAGTCAGGAGATCCGAGATAAATGACTGTCATGAACCGCACCTCTCTGGACTATCCCCAGGACACCCGGATCGACCTGGCCACCCTGCTGCGCACCCTGCTCGACCACAAGCGGCTGATCCTGTGGATGACCGGCGTCTTCATGGTGATCGGCGTGCTCTACGCGATACTCGCCACCCCGGTGTACCAGGCCTCGGCGATGATTCAGATCGAGCCGCGCAAGGTCGGTATCGAGGGCACTCCGGAAGTCAGCAACAAGCCCATGTCGGCCTCCCAGGCCACCACCGAGATCGAGCTGATCAAGTCCCGCGCCTTGCTGGGCAAAGTGGTCGAGGACCTGCGCCTGAACATCGAAGCCGAACCCGACCGGCTGCCGGTCATCGGCCCGTGGCTGTTTCGTACCTTTGCACCCGAGTACGCCGGCCAGTTGGCCGAACCCTTGTTCGGCCTGGAAGGCTATGCCTGGGGCGGCGAAAAGCTGGACGTATTCCAGCTTGAAGTACCCGAGGCCCTGCTGGGCGAGAAACTCAAGCTGGTGGCCGGCAAACCGGGCCAGTACGCCCTCTACGACCCCGACGGCCATCTGCTGCTCAACGGCACCGTAGGACGCAGCAGCGAAGGCCAGGGTATCAAGATTCAGGTCGCCGCCCTGAATGCCCGCCCGCAGACCCGTTTCACCGTGATCCGCCAGCGCACCCTGAGCACCGCCCTGGCTTGGCAGGACCGGCTGAAGATCACCGAAGCCGGCAAGGACTCGGGGATCATCTACCTGCTGTTGCAAGACCCCGACCCGCTCAAGGCCAACGCCGTGCTCAACGAAGTCAGCCGCCTGTATGTGCGCCAGAACGTCGAACGCAGCTCGGCCGAAGCGGCGCAGCGCCTGGAGTTCCTGCGTTCGCAATTGCCCATGGTACGCAAGCAGCTCGAAGCCTCGGAAGCGGCGTTGAACACCTTCCAGACCAGTTCGCGCTCGGTGGACCTGTCGATCGAAACCAAAGGGGTGCTCGACCAGGTGGTCGAGCTGGACAAACAATTGAGCGAACTCAAGCTCAAGCGCGTCGAACTCGAACGGCTTTACACCCGCGAGCACCCGACCTACCGCAGCCTGATGAGCCAGATCAGCCAGCTTGAAGCCCAGAAGCAGGGCCAGATGCGCAAGATCGACGCCCTGCCCCAGGCCCAGCAGGAACTGCTGCGCCTGACCCGCGACATGCAGGTCATCAGCCAGACCTACACCCTGATGCTCAACAAGAGCCAGGAACAGGACATCCTGCGCGCCGGCAGCATCGGCAATGTGCGCATCATCGACAACGCCGACAGCAACGTCGAGAAACCGGTCAAGCCGATGAAAAAACTGGTGGTGCTGATCGCCACCCTGTTCGGCACCCTGCTGGCCGTGGCGATCATCTTTGTGCGCCAGGCGTTCTATCGCGGCATCGAGAACCCGGAGGTCATCGAGAACCTGGGCATGCCGGTCTACGCCTCACTGCCCTATTCGCGCCAGCAGGAACGCCTGGACAAAGCCGCCACCGGCCACGGGGCGCCCCGCGAATCGCGCCTGCTCAGCACCCGCGCGCCCGAGGAGCTGGCCCTGGAATCGCTGCGCAGCCTGCGCACCAGCCTGCACTTTGCAATGCTCGAGGCGCGCAACAATGTGCTGATGATCACCAGTCCCCTGCCTGGTGCCGGCAAGTCGTTCGTGTCGGCCAACCTGGCGGTGATCATTGCCCAGACCGGCAAGCGCGTGCTGCTGATCGACGCCGACATGCGCAAAGGCTATCTGCACAAGGTGCTGGGCGTGCAGTCCCGGCATGGCTTGTCCGACACCCTGGCGGCGCGCCTGACGTGCCGTGAGGTGATCAACCGCACCGAAGTGCGCCACCTGGACTTCATCTCGTGCGGTTTCGCGGCGCCCAATCCGTCCGAACTGCTGATGCACGACAACTTCAACAAGATGCTCGGCGAGCTGTCGCCGCTGTACGACCTGATCATCATCGACACCCCGCCGATCCTGGCGGTCACCGACGGCACGCTGGTCGGCCGCCAGGCCGGCACCTGCCTGCTGGTGGCGCGCTTTGGCCTGACCACCACCAAGGAACTTGAAGCCTGCAAGCGCCGGCTCAACCAGAACGGCATCCTGATCAAGGGGGCGATTTTCAACGCCACCATCCGCAAGGCCTCCACCGCCGACTACGACTGCACCACCTATGGATACAGCTATCACCCTGTGCGCAAGTAGGCAGAACGCGCCCATTCCGGCCCCCGCTGAACACGCGCATGCGCGTGTTCAGCGGGGGCCGGCCCGCCATTACTAAAAGGAGTTAATCGTGGCCAGGACTATCGCAATGATGCAGCCGTACCTGTTCCCCTACCTGGGGTACTTTCAACTGATCAACCACGCCGATGTGTTCATCCTGGGCGATGACCTGCAGTTCATCCGCGCCGGCTGGGTCAACCGCAACCGCATCCTGAGCAACGGCCAACCCCGCCTGCTGACCTTTGCCGTCAAGAAAGACCATTTCGGCCTGCCGATCATGCAGCGCCAGCTGGCCGATGATTTCGATACCCAAGCCGGACGGCTGGTCAATCTGGTCGCCCAGAGTTACCGCAAGGCGCCGCATTTCGCCGAGGTCATGCCGCTGATCGAACGGCTGATCCGCTTCCCGCAGCACAACCTGGCGCTGTATGCCGAAAACGCCCTGCGCGAGCTGTGCGCCCATCTGCGCATCACCACACCGATCCTGCGCGGCTCGGACCTGAAACTGGCCTCATGTCATGACAGGCAGGACCGGGTCATCAACATTGCCCACATCTTCTCGGCCACCACCGTGCTCAACCCCATTGGCGGTTTCGATCTGTACGAGCGCGACCTGTTCGCCCGGCATGGCCTGCAGCTGCGTTTTTTCACCATGAACCCGGTCAGCTACCCGCAGTTCGGCCAGCCCTTTGTCGACCACCTGTCCATCATCGACGTATTGATGTTCAACAGTGTCGAGCAGACCCGTGCCCTGCTTGATCGCTTCACCCTCAGTGAAGGCAGTGCCGCCAACGACCCCGGCCTGGGCGCCATTGTGCGACCACTGACTCCTCAACTGGCCGTGGAGTAAGCCCATGTCGATCCCTGATCCGGCGCGCTGGTACCTTATCCAGACCAAGCCGCGCCAGGAAGTGCGCGCCCTGGAACACCTGCAGCGCCAGCAATTCGAGTGCTACCAGCCGCTGACCATTGGCACCGCACGCCAGGAAGCGCTGTTTCCCGGCTACCTGTTCATCCGCATGGACCAGGTGCATGACAACTGGTATCCGATCCGCTCTACCCGTGGCGTGGCCCGCATCGTCACCTTCGGTGCCCAGCCGGTGCCGGTGCACAACGAACTGATCGAACAGATCCGCCAGCGCCTGGCCAACCCCCCAACACCTGCGACGTTCGCCCGCGGCGAGGCGGTGCGCATCAATAGCGGCAGCCTCAGCGATGTCGAGGCCATCTTTCTCACTCTGGACGGCGCCGAGCGCGCGGTCATCCTGCTCAACCTGCTGCAACGCCAGCACAAAGTGGTCCTGCCACTGAGCAGCCTGGCCCGCCTGCCGGCCAGGGCTTGAGTGACGCCTTTTATTGTCCTGACCTCGGCCTCATGAGCGGAACCTGCACCATGCCCAACCTGACCACGCTGGTCACCCTGACCTACGGTGACCGTTACAACTATTTGCACACCCTGATCAGCCGCTCACTGGAAAGTCCCCAGATCGAACGTGTCATCGTTGTCAGCAATGCCTCCAGCGCACCGTTGCATGCACTGGTCGACACCTGGCCCGACCAGGTCCGGATCATTCACCTGCCCACCAATACCGGTTCGGCCAACGGTTATGCCGTCGGCATCCAGGCGGCGCTGGACGCCGGTGCGCAGTACCTATGGCTGATGGACGACGACAACGCGCCGACCATCAACGCCATCGAGGCCCTGCACGATCGGCTGCAACGCCTGGAGCCTGCCTACGGCGCCGACCGGGTGGCGGTGGTGGGCTTTCGTCCCACCCATCAGGCCGACATTGCCATGGGCGTGCCGCAACGCTTTGCCATCCAGCCACGCTCGAGCTTTTTCGGTTTTCACATCACCCAGTTGCCCTACAAACTGTGGCGCCGCCTGCCGTGGGGCCGTCCCCGGCCTGCCAGCCAGTTGCCGTCGCTGGTGCAGTTGCCCTTTGCCACCTACGGCGGCCTGCTGGCCCACCACAGCCTGTACCGACGCATCGGCCTGCCACTCGAAGCCCTGAAGCTGTATGCCGACGACACCGAGTACACCTGGCGCATCACTGCCGGCGGCGGACGGATTTTCCTGGTGCCCGAGGCCGTGCTCGACGACCTGGAACACTCGTGGAACATCAAGGCGCGCACCAACAACATCTATGAAAACTACCTGCTCGGCGGCTCCGACCTGCGCGCGTATTACGGCGCACGCAACCAGGCGTGGTTCGACAAGCACGTGTGGGCCGCCTCGCCGCGGGTCTATCAGCTCAATCGCTGGCTGTTCTTCTGTCTGCTGCGGGTGTTTGCACGCCGCTGCGAGGCAAAGACGCGCCTGAAACTGCTGGAAAAAGCCATCGCTGATGGTGAATCCGGCCTGCTGGGCCTGCATCGGTCCTACCCGCTATGAACCTGTTGTTTCTCAGCAGCCTGTATGCACCCGACATTGGCGGCGGTGCCGAAATCATCCTGCAGCGCACGGTCGAAGGCCTGCTGGCGCGCGGCCACAAGGTTACAGTGCTGGCCACCGGAGCACAGGCCGGGCTGCACCAGGACTGCATCAACCAGGTGAAGGTCTACCGCGCCGGCCTGCATAACTTCTACTGGCACTTCACCACGCAGCGCCCCGGCCGGCTGACACGCCTGGGCTGGCACCTGCGTGACCGCTATAACCGCAGCATGCGTCGCTATCTGGGCCAGGTCATCGCCCTCGAGCAACCGGACCTGGTGGTCTGCCACAACCTCACCGGCTGGTCGGTCTCGGCCTGGGATGAGATTGGCCAGCATGACCGGCCGATCGTGCAGGTGCTGCACGACCTGTATCTGTTGTGCCCCGGCAGCACCATGTTTCGCAAAGGCCATGACTGCCGCCGCCAGTGCGGCCTGTGCGTACAGTTGCGCAAGGGTCACGCCGAACGCTCGGCGCAGGTCGACAGCGTGGTCGGGGTCAGCCGCTTCATACTCGAGCGCTTGCAGGCCCATGGGTATTTTCGCGGTGCCCGCAGCCATGTGGTGTATAACGCCAGCCCCTTCGCCCCACCGCCAACGACATCGCAGGCCCCACGCGCTGCCGATGCACCGCTGCGTTTTGGCTACCTGGGCACGTTGTCCGACCCCAAGGGCGTGGGCTGGCTGATCGAGCAGTTCTTGCGCCTGCCGTTCAAGGCTACGCTGGACATCGCCGGACGCGGGCAACTGGCCGACGAGCAACGCTTCAAGGCCATGGCCGTCAGTGAGCGCATCCGCTTCGTCGGCTACCAGAAGCCTGAGCAGTTCTATGCCGGCATTGACGTGGCGGTGGTGCCGTCAATGTGGAGCGAGCCGTTCGGCATGGTCGCCGTCGAGGCCTGTGCTCACGCCAAACCGGTGATCGCCAGCCGCGTGGGCGGCCTGGTGGAAATCATTCAGGCGCCGCTCAACGGTCTTTTTTGCGATCCGCATGACCCCGAATCGCTGGGGCTGGCCATGCTGCGCCTGCATCAGGACCCGGCGCTGCTGGCACGCCTGGGCGCTCAGGCCCGCAGCAGTGTCGCCGCCTTGCTGGATCTGGACCTGATGCTCGACAGCTATGAACGCATCTTTGCCCAGACCCTGCGCGAGCGCTTGCTGATGCCCGTCAAGCTGCCGCTCTAGGCCGTCGTCCCTTCTTTACAGCTCATCTTGCAGGAAGCACACGATGATCGTTATCAATGCTCGGTTTCTTACTCAAGCTGTCACCGGTGTGCAGCGTTATGCCGAACAGATCAGCCTGGCCCTCAAGCGCCTGCGCGACGACGTGGTGTTCGTCACCCCGCATGACATTCACTCGCACGCCATCGCGGAGGCTTTGCAGGCACGGTGCATCGGCCGCCTGCGCGGCCATCTGTGGGAACAGATCGACCTGCCCCGCTACCTGCGCCAGCAGGGCAACCCGTTGCTGGTATCGCTGTGCAGCACCGGTCCGGTGTTCTATGCCAACCAGATCGCCACGCATCACGACATCACTTACGTACGTTTTCCGGCGACCTACTCATGGCAGTTCCGCACCGCCTACCGGCTCATGACGCCACTGCTGCTGGCGCGGGTCAGGACGCTGCTGACGCCCAGCGAGTTTTCCAAAGGCGAAATATCGCGCTTCTACAAGATCGATCCGGATCGCATCCTGACCATACCCAATGCCGTGATCGAACATTTTCGGCCTGATCCGCAGGCACAGGTCGAGCGGCCTTATCTGCTGGCCGTGTCTTCACCCAGCGTGCACAAAAACTTCGCCCGCATGATCCAGGCATTCCTGAGCCTGCGCGGCCAGCCGGACCTGCAGCTGCATATCGTCGGCTCCACCCACGGGCTGTTCGCCGAACCGGACCTGCAGCGCCTGGCCAGCCGCGACCCACGCATCCGTTTTCTGGGCCGGCTCGACGATCAGGAACTGCTGACCCAGTACCAGGGCGCCACCGCCTTCGTGTTTCCGTCCCTGTACGAAGGCTTCGGCATTCCGCCGCTCGAAGCCCAGGCCTGCGGCTGTCCGGTGCTGGCCGCCAGGGCCGCCTCGATCCCGGAAGTGCTGCGCGACAGCGCGCTGTACTTCGACCCGCTGGACATCGGGCAAATAGCGGCCGCCATGCAACGCATCCTTCACGACCCGGCCCTGCGCCAGTCGCTGCGGCGCCAGGGGCTGGCCAATGTCGAGCGCTTCAGCTGGCAGCGCTCGGCGCAGCGCCTGTCACTGCACATCGACACCCTGCTGGCCACCCACGCCCGGCAACGCAAGACCGCCAACGGATCGAGCAAGTAGAGCCGTGGTTCAGCGATCCGGTTAGCCGACAACGCACCCTCTTTTGGCGATGCCCTTCACGGCTGAAGCCGTTCCGACACGCTTAGACGCCTGCTGTATGCGCCTGATGTAGCGAGATTCCATACATCAAGGAAGACCCATGAAAATCGCAATCGTCCATGACTGGCTGGTGACTTACGCCGGCGCCGAACGCGCCCTGGCCTCGCTGCTGCGCATCTGGCCGCAGGCCGACCTGTTTGCCGTGATCGACTTTCTCAACGACAAGGACCGGGCGCAACTGGGCGGCAAGCTGGCCACCACCACCTTCATCCAGCGCCTGCCCGGCGCGCGCAAGCATTACCAGCGCTACCTGCCGCTGATGCCGCTGGCCATCGAGCAACTGGACCTGTCGGGCTATGACCTGGTAATCAGCAGCAGCCATGCAGTGGCCAAGGGCGTTCTGACCGGTCCTGACCAGTTGCACGTCAGCTACGTGTATTCGCCCATCCGCTATGCCTGGGACCTGCAGCACCAGTACCTGCGCGAGTCGGGCCTGAACACAGGCATGAAGGGGCGGCTGGCGCGCATGGTCCTGCACTACATGCGCCTGTGGGATCAGCGCACGGCGGCGGGTGTGGATGAATTCGTCGCGGTGTCAGGGTTCATCGGCGCCCGGATCGGCAAGGCCTACCGGCGTGAGTCCACGGTGATCTACCCACCGGTCGACACCTCCAGCTTCACGGCCCACGGCGCGCGTCACGATTACTACTTCACCGCCTCGCGCCTGGTGCCTTACAAGCGCCTGCCGCTGATCGTCGAAGCCTTTGCCGCCATGCCCGACAAACGCCTGGTGGTGATCGGCGACGGCCCGGACATGGCCCGGGCCAAGGCCATCGCGGCGCCCAACGTCAGCCTGCTCGGCTACCAGCCGGCCGCGGTGATGCTGCAGCACATGCGCGCGGCCAAGGCCTTTGTATTCGCCGCCGAAGAAGACTTCGGCATCAGCCCGCTGGAAGCCCAGGCCTGTGGCACGCCGGTGATCGCCTATGGCAAGGGTGGCGCACTGGAAACCATCCTGGGGCTGGATCATCCGACCCCCACCGGGGTGTTTTTCCAGCACCAGGACACCGCTTCACTGATCGCGGCGGTGCGCGAATTCGAGGCTGCCCAGGCGCGTATCACGCCGCTGGCCTGCCGACTCAATGCCGAGCGTTTTTCGGTCAGCCGTTTCGAACAGCAATTCAAGGCCTTCGTCGACAGTCGCCTGGCCAGCACCCGCCTGGCGGTCCAGGACGTGCGCCTGCCCATGCCTGTAGCAGACGAGCTGGCAGTACGCGCCGCGCCCATCGAGTCGGCATGAGGCAAGACGGTCATGGACAACCCTGTACGTGGCATCCTGCATGCCCACCAATCGCTCCTGTCAGTGGCGCATCGCCTGCTCGATTTGCTGGTAATCATCGTGATCGGCTATTGGCAGCACCAGCAGACAGCCGTGTTCGACGACACCGAAGCCTGGCTGCAGATTCTGCTGGCCGTGCTGGTGTTTCACTGGCTCAGTGAGCTTCATCAGCTGTATGGCTCCTGGCGGGGCGAACGTATCGCCAGCGAGCTGACCAAGGTGTTCACCTGGTGGTCGCTGGCCTTCGTGGTCCTGCTGTCGACCAATTACCTGCTGCTGGGGCGGCGCGACCTGCCGGCCCCGCAACAGATGACCTGGTTCGCCCTGGTACTGGCGGTGCTGTGCGGTTACCGGATCCTGATTCGCCAGGGACTGCATGCCCTGCGCCGGCGCGGATTCAATACTCGGCGGGTGGCGATCTTCGGCACCGGCCAGGTGGCGGCACGCCTGGCCCGTTCGATCAATGATGCGCCGTGGATGGGCCTGCACCTGTTGGGCTTCTACGATTCATGCCCGCAACAGACCGACCTGCGCAGCCGGGGGCTGCGCGTGCCGGTGCTGGGCGACCTCGAACAACTGATCGAGGACGCCCGCCAGGGTCGCATCGACAAGGTCTACATCACCCAGGCCGAGCCGCAGTTGCGCGAGTTGATCACCGGCCTGAGCGACACCACCGCGTCGGTGTACCTGATTCCCGACGTCTTCACCTTCGAACTGCTGCACGCCCGCAGCGAAAGCATCAACGGCCTGCCGACCATCAGCATTTTCGACTCGCCCATGGACGGTGCCTGGGGCCTGGTCAAGCGCCTGGAAGACATTGTCCTGGCCAGCCTGATCCTGTTCGTGATCGCCGTACCGCTGCTGATCATCGCCATGGCGATCAAGCTCACCTCCAAGGGCCCGGTGCTGTTTCGCCAGCGTCGCTATGGCCTGGACGGCCGGCCGATCATGGTGTGGAAATTTCGCAGCATGACCGTGCAGGAAAATGGCGACGTGGTGCGCCAGGCCACCCGCAACGATGCGCGCATCACGCCGCTGGGCGGCTTTTTGCGGCGCACCTCGCTGGACGAGCTGCCGCAGTTTTTCAATGTGCTGCGCGGCGACATGTCCATCGTCGGCCCGCGCCCGCATGCCGTGGCGCACAACGAGCAATACCGCAAGCAGGTCAACGGCTACATGTTGCGCCACAAGGTCAAGCCGGGCATCACCGGCTGGGCCCAGGTCAACGGCTGGCGCGGCGAAACCGACACGCTGGACAAGATGCGCAAGCGGGTCGAGTTCGACCTGCATTACATCGAGCACTGGTCGGTCTGGCTGGACCTGAAAATCATTCTGCTGACCCTGTTCAAGGGCTTTCTCAACAAGAACGCCTTCTGACGCTGCACCTCGACACCTCCCCTTGGCCCCTCGCGAACTCTCAGGAAGGAAACCGCCCTATGAAGCGACCTCTCGCCGCTGCCATGCTCTTTGCCCTGCTCCTGCAAGGCTGTGCCTTTGCCCCCGGCCAGCACATGACCCCAGACGACATCGAAGCCAATGACCCTGATGGTCCCCAGGCCCGCCTGGTCGACATTACCCCGCAAAGCCTGCAACAGGCGCAGGATGTGACCCTGGCCAACAGCCAGCCGCTGCCACCTGAGTTGCTCAACTACAAGACGCCTGAGTATCAGGTCGGGCCGGGCGATACGCTGCTGGTGACGGTGTTCGAGCATCCCGAACTCACCGCACCAGGCTCGCAGGACCAGCTCGATGCCAACACCCGTGAAGTGCAAAGCGACGGCACCTTGTACTTTCCATACATCGGGCGCATCCAGGCGGCGGGCAAGACCGTACGCCAGATCCGCGAGCAACTGCGCATGGGCCTGGCGCCGCAGTACACCGAGGTCAAGGTCGACGTCAAAGTCTTGCGCTACAACAGCCAGCGCGTGCTGCTGTCGGGCTCGTTCAAGACACCCGGCCCGCAACCGATCACCAATATTCCCCTGAGCCTGGTGCAGGCGGTCAGCACCGCCGGCGTCGACCTGACCGATGCCAACCTGGCCGGCCTGACGCTGCGCCGCGACGGCCGCGACTACCTGATCGACATCGATTCGCTCAACCGCCGTGGTTCACAACTGAGCCGCATCTACCTCAAGGATGGCGATTACCTGCACCTCAACAGCAACTCGAAAAACCGCATCTACATCCTCGGCGAGGTGCGCACCCCGCAGGTGCTGTCGTTCGGCACCACACGGGTAACCCTGCTCGAAGCACTCGGCAATGCCGGTGGCCTGAGCCCAGACAGCGCCGATGGTGATGCGGTGTATGTGATTCGCGGAGCCGATACCCAGGCCAATACCGTGTCGACGGTCTATAACCTCAAGGCCAAGAAACCCACCGCCTACCTGCTGGCCGGACAGTTTGAACTCAAGGCGCAGGATGTGGTGTTCGTGGGGCCGGCCAATATCACTCGCTGGAGCCGCTTCATCAGCCAGCTGCTGGGCTCGGCCAGCGTGGTGCAGACCGGCGCCGCGTTCCGCAATTGATCCCCTCGTAACCACCGCTGCGGCATGTTTCCCCTCCCCCTGTTGCTCCAGCAACAGCCATTCGACACTGGCCTGTTGCTGGAGCATCACTTTCCAGGATTCAACAGCCTGCGCCCCTTGCAATCTGAGGCCTGCAAGCCAGCCTGCGGACTGGCACGCAAGCTGCTTGACCGTCATACGCCTATTGCAAGGAATCTCCCCGATGTTGGTTGTTTCACTCTCTGGCAGTCCCTCTCCCACCTCCCGCTCCGGCGTGGTTCTGGCCCATGCCGGTGCCTGGCTGACGCAGCACGGTGTCGATGTCACGACACTGCGTGTGCGTGACTTCAATGCCGAAGACCTGCTGTTCGCTCGCTTCGACAGCCCGCAGGTGCAGGCGTACATCGAAGCGGTGAAACAGGCCGATGGCCTGCTGATCGGCACGCCGGTGTACAAGGCTTCGTTCAGTGGGGCGCTCAAGACGCTGCTGGACCTGCTGCCCGAACGGTCGCTGCACGGCAAGGTGGTGCTGCCGCTGGCCACCGGCGGCAGCATGGCGCACATGCTGGCGGTGGACTACGCGCTAAAGCCGGTGCTGTCGACGCTCAAGTCTCAGGAAGTGCTGCACGGCATTTTCGCCATCGACAGCCAGATCAGCTACGGCGACGGACCTGAAGGCGGTGTGCTCGATCAGATGTTGACCGAGCGTTTGCATGAAGGCCTGGAGCATTTCCTGCGCAGCCTGCAACACCGCCTGCACACCCGCCAGAAAGCGGCCGGCACCCATTTGCAACTGGCGTTGTAGGAGCGCGCTCTGCCCGCGACCGAGTGCGTTAGCAGTCGTAAAATAGTGGCATTTCGCAGATTTTCAGATCGTAAATGTGTGGCGTTGCATCAATTTTGCGAGCGCTGCGCACTCGGTCGCGGGCAGAGCGCGCTCCTACAGCCGCCCTTCAGTCCGTCATCCGCTGCTCAACCCATCACCAGCGGGTACAGCGACAGCACCAGCAGCAACGCCATCACGCCGTTGATACCCGCCAGAAAGCGACCGGCACTTATTTGCAACTGGCGTTGTAGGAGCGCGCTTGCCCGCGACCGAGTGCGCAGCGCTCGCAAAATCTCCAAAACGCCGAAAATCTGCAGCGCATGACGAAAAATTTGTGAAACGCTGAAATTTTACGACTGCTAACGCAGCCGGTCGCGGGCAAGCGCGCTCCTACAGCAGCCATTCAGTCCGTCATCCGCTGCTCAACCCATCACCAGCGGGTACAGCGACAGCACCAGCAGCAACGCCATCACGCCGTTGATACCCGCC
>NZ_UUIS01000096.1 GCF_900589395.1 Pseudomonas viridiflava | reverse complement strand
CGCTAGCGCACTCGGTCGCAGGCAAGCGCGCTCCTACACGCGCCAAGACCGCAGGTGATTGCCTATACGGAGCGCCATCACGCCGTTGACACCCGCCGTCCCCGTTTGCAACTGGCGTCGTAGGAGCGCGCTCTGCCCGCGACCGGCTGCGTCAGCAGTCGTAAAATTTCAGCGTTTCCACGATTTTCCAGTCGTGGATTCTCAGCGTTTCGGAGATTTTGCGAGCGCTGCGCACTCGGTCGCGGGCAAGCGCGCTCCTACACGCGCCAAGGCGGCAGGTGATTGCCTATAGGGTGTTCGGGCGAACGGTGGCCAGGGCGGCGAAGGCCCGGGCCATCGGTGATTGTTCGTCTTTGCGCTGCACCAGCCAGATCGGGCTGGTGGCGCCGGGGTCGAGCAAGGGGCGGAAGGCCACGCCTTCGATGCGCACCCGCTGGTAGGACGCCGGCAGTATCGTCACACCCAGCCCCGCCGCCACCAGGCCGATGATGGTCATCGGCTCCCCTGCTTCTTGGGTCACCAACGGGTTGTAACCCGCCGCCCGCGCCAGGCCCATGACCTGTGCATACAGGCCGCTGCCATAGGTGCGCGGGAAGAATACGAAGGGTTCAAGCGCCAGTTCCGCCATGTACACGCCCTGCTCGCCGCGCACCACCAGCGGATGGTCGGCACGCAGGAACGCCACCAGCGGGTCGCGCAGGATCTCGATGGCCAGCAGCGTGTCCGGCAAGGGCAGCGGACGCATGATGCCCACATGCAGGCGGCCGTGTTCAAGCCGCTCGACCACGTCCTGGCTGATCATTTCCTGCAACGACAGGTGCACGGCCGGGTACGCCTGGCGAAAGTTGAAAATCGCTTTGGGAATACTGGAAATGAAGGGCGCCGAGGCGGTAAAGCCGATCTTCAGTTCACCGACCTCGCCCAACTGCGCGCGCCGCGCCACATCGGCAGCCTTGTCGACCTGCGCCAGTACCAGCCGGGCTTCGTCGAGAAACAGCCGGCCGGCCTCGCTCAACTCGACCCGGCGGTTGGTGCGCTCGAACAACCGGGCCCCCAGTTCCTGCTCCAGCGCCTGAATCTGCTGGCTCAAGGGTGGCTGGGAAATGCCCAGGGCCTGGGCCGCACGGCCGAAATGCAGCTCTTCAGCCACAGCGATGAAGTAACGCAGATGACGCAGTTCCATAGAGCCTCTAATTGAGTCGCAAAACCTATCAAACAGGTCGAACAATATATTGGATGGAATGATTAGCGGGCTATATGCTTTTTTGCATGCCCGTTTGTCGCCCTCCGAGGCCCATCGTGAAACCTGCTCCCGCGCCGCTCTCCACCCAATCTGTACCGCATGCCAAACCGGCAGGCGTTGCCGAGCCCACCCCCTATATCGAAAAGGGCACGGCGGCGTTCAGGCGCACGGTGCTGGCGATGTTTGCCGGTGGCTTTGCCACTTTTGCCTTGCTGTATTGCGTGCAACCGATGATGCCGAGGCTGTCGCAGGAGTTCGCAATCAGCCCGACGCAGACCAGCCTGGTGCTGTCGATCTCGACCGTCATGCTCGCGTTCGGCCTGCTGATCACCGGGCCCATCTCCGACCGCCTGGGGCGCAAGCCGGTGATGGTGCTGGCGCTGCTGTGCGCAGCCATGGCCACCCTGGCCAGCGCACTGATGCCCAGCTGGGACACCCTGCTGGTGACTCGCGCTCTGGTAGGCCTGTCATTGAGCGGCCTGGCGGCGGTGGCGATGACCTACCTGAGCGAAGAAATCCACCCTACGCACCTGGGGCTGGCCATGGGGTTGTACATTGCCGGCAGCGCGGTGGGCGGCATGTCCGGGCGGCTGATCCTGGGCGTGTTGATCGACTACGTGAACTGGCACGTCGCCTTGCTGATCATCGGTGGCCTGGCGCTGATTGCGGCGGCGGCGTTCTGGCGCCTGCTGCCTGAGTCGCGCAACTTCCGCCCGCGCTCGCTGCACCCGCGCAGCCTGCTCGAAGGCTTTGTCGTGCAGTTTCGCGACACCGGCCTGCCGCTGCTGTTCGTGGTGGGGTTCCTGATCATGGGCGCCTCGGTGACCCTGTTCAACTACATTGCCTACCGCTTCCTGGAAGCACCGTACAACCTCAGCCAGGCGGTGGTCGGGCTGTTTTCGGTGGTCTACCTGTCAGGCATCTACAGCTCGGCGAAAATCGGCGCACTGGCCGACACCCTGGGCCGGCGCAAGGTGCTGTGGGCAGTCATCGTGCTGATGCTGGCCGGTCTGGGCCTGACCCTGTTCGAGCCGCTGGCGGTGGTGATCATTGGCGTGCTGATCTTCACCTTCGGCTTTTTCGGCGCCCACTCGGTGGCCAGCAGTTGGGTCGGCCGTCGCGCCACCCGCGCTCGCGGCCAGGCCGCCTCGCTGTACCTGTTCTGCTACTACGCCGGTTCCAGCGTGGCCGGCACCGGCGGCGGGGTGTTCTGGCATTACGCCGGGTGGAACGGCATCGGGCTGTTCATCGGGTTGCTGTTGCTGGCGGCGCTGGTCGTGGCTCTGCGCCTGGCGCGGTTGCAACCGCTGGCCGGCAAGGACTGAATGGTCATTCGCCAAGGGAGGCTCGCAGCTCAAGCCGCTGCTGCGGGACGAATGGCTGTCAGTCGGGCGGGCCCTCATCGCGCCATGCCACACTGACCAGCAGGCGTTCGTCCTGCCGCTCCAGCGTCAGGGTCTGCATTTGCGCGCCCTCGCGCTCGGCCCGGATCAGCCAGCCCAGCACCGCCTCGGCCTGGCCGGCCAGGGTCAGGCGCAAGCCCTGGGCGTCCTTGTCCATCTGCAGCCATTCAAGGCCGGCCACAGCGGCGCTGTCACTCAGGCGCCTCGACAAGGGTTGCTCGCCGGACGGTGCCTGTCCCGGCCTTGCGCGTTGCACCTGCACAGCCAACAGCAGGCGTTGCTGATAAAGACGCTCGGCGTGTTGCAGGCGCTGCTGCGCCGGTTGCCACACTCCCTTGAACAGGCACGCCGCGACCAGCACCGCCCCGAGCCCCATTGACAGTCGCCGGTCACGCACGCCCAACAACGGCCCATGCCGCTTCAAGCGCAGTCTCATGGCGCCTGTTCCGGCACGATCAGGACCGCCTGTACCCCGTCGCGCGTCTTGCTGGCGCTGTCCAGGCGCACGGGCAAGCCACTGTGCCTTCCACGCTCGCTCAACGGCTCAAGCACCTCGAAACTGCCCGCGCTGATCGCCAGCCTCCAGCCTTGCCCGGCACTGAACTCGACGCGCTGCACCTGCACATCGCTGGCGCCGAGCACCTCATCGGTCAACTTCAACAAACGCAGCATCGCACCGCGAGCGTCCACAGGACGGTCCTGCAAGGCTGCAAGCTGCGCCGCCAGGTCGACGGTCGGCACCTGTTGCGGATACAACGTGCGAAAACGCTGCACGCTTTGCTGGTACAGCTCATCGGCGCGGGCCTCGACATGTTGGCTACGGACCAGGAGGCCTCCCCACGACAGGCAGAACAGGCAGGCCAGCGCCATCGCAGGCCAGGCCGCGCCATACCGGCGTTGCTGTGCCGGGCGAAACTCGCCTTGCCGCAGCTCGATCGCCCCGGCACGGCCGGCCATGAACAAGCCCATGACCGCAGCGTCGACGTCGACGTCCACTTCGCCGCGCCCCTGCCAATGCATGTCATCCGGCAGGCACGCCTGTACGGTACGCAACGCAGGCTCCGAGAGCGCCAGCCGGGCCGGCAGTGCGCCACCCAGCAACCAGCGGCCGGCCCACCACACACCGTGGCAGCGGTCACAGGGCAACAGATCGGCATCGGCGTGTACCGTGTGCACGTCTATACCCGTCTGTTGCAGGGCCTGCAGGATGTCGGCCAGCAGGGACCTGGCCATGCACAGCACCGCATACCGACGCTCGGCGTCGGCCGGGCCCATCGCAATGTGCACCGCTTCCAGGTCCTGGCCCAGTTGTTCCTCGATCGCATAGGCCAGCGCCTGTGCCGACGGTGGGCGGCGGCCCGGCCAGGGCCCGCTGCGCAGCCAGCTGCACACCTCCATCGGCACGATGACCTGGACGCGCTGGCCGTCCAGCCACTGGCCAGCCTCGACCAGTGAGCCGTGGCCGGCAACCTCGCCGTCGGTTCCGTAGCGCACAGGCCAGGCCGCGCCGCGGCCACCGATGCCGTCAGGGGTGAAATACAGCCAGCGGTTCATGGGTAGAGACTCTCCGTGGGCGCCACCAGGCGGCGTTGAATGACCCGCATGCGCCGGGTGTTGGCCACCCGCTGCAAGTCGCTGACCAGCCGCAGGCGGGTGTCGGCGCGGCTGACGTCGATCGTGACACGCATGTACTGGCTGCCCACCCCCAGTCCATGGCTGGAAACGCCCAGCCCCTGGACGGCAGGCGCGCGGATGAATGCCTCGATGTCGGGGTAGCCCTGCGCGGGCCGTTGGCCGAACACGGTATGGGCGTGGGCCAGGGTCATGTTTTCCAGGCAGGCCAGGACCTGGACCGGCGCCGTGTTGACGTTCAGCGCCGTGCCGCGCGGCAACACCGCCACCCACGGCAAAAGACGCTGCAGGCGCTCGCCATGCAGGGCGGGCACCCGGTTCAACTGCGCGGTGTCGGTCAGGCTGGCACCGTCCAGGAATGCAAGGTCGAACGGCGTAATGTCCAGGCTGGCCAACAACCGTGACCAGCGTTGCGCGATGATCGGGTCTACCTCACCGGGCCCGGCCAATGCACTGAGGTTGAAGCGACCACCCAGGTCTTCGATGCTCAACCGCAGCTCAAGGCCTGGCAGTTGCAAGGGAGCGGGCTGGCGCGCCCATGCCTGGCCGGGGTGGATGACCGCGCTGTGCAGCGGGTCGATGTCCTGCAACCACTGCGCGGCACGGCTTTCAGCCATGAGCGCGGCCTGGCGCAGCGGCAGTGGCTGCACGTGTCCAGTGATGCCTTGCACGGCCAGGCGATGGCTGCGCAGCAGTCCTGCCGTGACCAGCAATACCAGGCTGGTGAGCAGCAAGACACTGATCAGCGCCACACCGCGCTGGTGCCGGGCCGTCATGCGCCGTCAGCCAGCAACATGACCCGCCGCACCGACTCGAACGCGCCGAACGACAGGGTCATTTCCAGTGCGCGCGGTCGGGCCGAGCGCGTGTCCGGTTCAGCCTGACGCCAACCGGCCTGGTCATCGAAGAGCCGCCACTGGAGCCGGCGCACGTCACTGAGCAGCAGTTGCCTGTGCACACCTGGCAATTCCAGGCTGCGGCTGTAGCGCCACAGGCGTCCCTGTTCAAGCACATAACTGACTTCCTGGCGCTCGCCGCGCGCCTGGCGTAGAGGATTGTGCCAGTTGCCGCGCCGCAGGTTCAGCACGCCCTGGCGAATCAACAGCGGTTGTGCTGCGGCCGACGAGACGCTCTGCAGCACATCAAGCTCGATCAGCGCCACCGCCCGGCGCAGGTCACGCAGGCTGTGCTGCGGCTGGCGCAGTTGCTCCTGCACCTTGAAGACCACGTCGAACAACTGCGCACCGGCCAGGCCCAGCAGGGCGAAAATGGCCAGGGCGACGAGCAGCTCCAGCAAGGTGAACCCGCGTTGCCCAGTCATGGTCGGCCCTGCGCCACGGGGACGGCCACCCAACCGTGGGTACGATAGAGCACCGCCGGGGCGGGGTCGCGCCGCACGCTCAGCTCGATGCCGAGCATCGGCGCCAGGCGGTCGCGCTCGACGTGCTGCTCCAGCGTCCAGGCCTGGTTGGCGAAGGTGAGTGCGATACGCTGGCGCCCCACCGCCGGTGGCTTGAGGCGCAGTTCGGTCAGGTGGTTATCCGCCAGCCAGGCGGCGAACAGCCGCTCGCGCAGCCCATCGCGCTGGCCCAGGACAAACTGGCAGGCCGACAGCACCGCGACGGCCACGGTCGCGAACACCGCCAGGGCGACCATCACCTCCAGCAAGGTAAAGCCGCGTTCAGTGCTCATGGATCGTCACCGTGCTCAGGCCATCACTGGCCAGGCTAAGCCAGCGCCCGCCCTGCGTTGTCTCGTAATGAAGGCTGAACGCGCTGATCTGGTCGCTGCTGAGTATCAGCACCTGCGGGGTCTGCACGCCCTCGCCCAGGCGCAGGGGCTGGCCCTCCAGTTCCAGGCGCAACACCAGTGGCGCAGGCAGGTGACGGACCGCCTGCTGCTGCCACCGGTCGCGGTGCCAGACCATCAGGCGATAGCCGTGCGCATCGAAGTGCAGCCCATATTCCTTGCCCTGGGCCAATGCCGCCTCACGCAATTGCTCGATCAGGCCGGCCAGCTCGCGGCCCTGCTGGCGCGCCTGCTGGGCAGGGCCGACCTCCAGGCGCGGCACGGCCAGGGTCAGCATCACGGCGACCAGCGCCATGACCACCAGCAGCTCCAGCAAGGTGAAACCCCGGCATCGGCTGGCCATCATGGCAGGCCCTGAATGCCGATGTCGGCGGCCAGTTCGTCGCCGCCAGGCAGGCCATCAGCGCCATACGAGTACAGGTCGAACGGCGCCCCGGCGCGGCCCGGGCTCTGGTACTGATACGGCGTGCCCCATGGGTCGCGAGGCAAGCGCTTGAGGTAGCCACGCGGATTCCAGTACCTGGCCTGGGGCGTTCCGGAGGGGCGCTTGAGCAGAGCGTCGAGACCCTGCCGGGTCGAGGGGTAGTTGAAGTTGTCGAGCCGGTACATTTCCAGCGCCGTGCCCAACGCCTGGATATCGGTGTGCGCGGCCGTGACCTTGGCCTGGTCGGGGCGGCTCATGAACTGCGGCACCACCAGCGCGCCCAGCACGCCGATGATCACCACCACGATCATGATTTCGATCAGGGTAAAGCCGGTTTGTCGCACGTGTCGCACGTGTCGCAGCTGTCTCAGGGTATTCATCAGATTAGCCCACCTGTTGGTTGAGGTTGAGAATCGGCATCAGGATGGCCATGACGATGAGCAGCACCACTGCCCCCATGAACATCAGCATCGCCGGCTCGAACAGGCTCACCAGCAAGGCAATGCGGGCTGCCAGGGTCTTTTCCTGTTGCTCGGCGGCGAGCTCGAGCAGGCGGTCGAGTTCGCCGGCGCGTTCGCCACTGGCGATCATGTGCAGCATCAGAGGTGGCATGTCGCCGCCCTGTTCGAGGCTGCGGGTCAGCGTCTCGCCCTCGCCCACCCGCCGCGCCACGTCCTGCATGCGCTGGCGAATCGGCAGGCTGGCGATTACCGCCGCAGCGATGTGCAGGGCTTCGACCAGGGGCACGGCGCTCTTGCCGAGAATCGCCAGCGTGCTGGCGAAACGTGCTGCCTCCATGGCCTGGAGCACCCGGCCGATGACCGGCAGGCGTAACAGCAAGCAGTGAGCCCGCCAGCGCCACAGCCGATGGCGCAGCGTCCAGCGGCCCAGCCCGGCCAGGCCGGCCAGCACGGCCAGCAGCACCAGGCCGTAGCGGCTCAGGCCGTGGCTGAGCAGCAACAGGCCCTCGGTGAGCCAGGGCAAGGGCTGGCCGCTGTCGACGAACACCTCGATGACATCGGGCACCACGTAGCCCAGCAGGAACGCGACGATGCCCAGTGAGGCGCAGAGCAGGATCGCCGGGTAGACCAGCGCCAGCTGGAGGGTCTGCCGCGACTGCTGGCGCACCTCGGTGTAGTGCGCCAATTGCGCCAGCACCTGGCCCAGATGGCCGCTGCGCTCGCCGGCCGCCACGGTGGCGCAGAACACAGCCGGAAAGGCCCGCGGGAACGCGGCCAGCGCCGAGGCCAGGTCGTGGCCTTCGATAATGCGCGCACGCACGGCATCGACCAGTTGGCTGACCCGGCGCTGCCCGCTCTGGGCCGCCACCGCCTGCAGCGCCTCTTCGAGTGGCAGACCGGCCTGGACCAGCGTCGACAGTTGCAGGGTCAGCAACGTCAGCTGGCCGGCGCTCAACCGTTGCCCGCCCTTGCCGGCGCGCGACTGGCCGGCCGCCGGCTTGAGTTCGAGCAGCACCAGCCCGCGCTCGCGCAGCAACTGCCGGGCATGCCGCGCCCCTTGCGCCTGCTGCTGGCCGCGACAGCGGCGGCCGCTGGCATCGCGGGCCTTGTAGTCGAATACATTCATGGCTCAGTCCTGCTGGCTGACGCGCAGCAGCTCATCCAGGCTGGTGCGCCCTTCAAGGACCAGGCGACAGCCATCCTGGAACAGGCTGCGCGCGGTGAGGCGTGCTTCGCGGGTCAGTTCCGGCTCGCTGGCAGCGACGTGGATCATGTGCGCCAGCGCCGGGGTGACGCTGACCAGCTCATAGATACCGATGCGCCCACGGTAGCCGTGCCGGCAGTGCACACAGCCGGTGGCCTTGAACAGCCTGGGTCGCGTGCCTGGGTCCAGGCCCAGGCGCTGGCACTGCGCCGGGTCGGCGACATAGCCGTGCTTGCAGTGCTCGCACAGGGTGCGCACCAACCGCTGCGCCAGCACCCCCAGCAAGGAAGAGGCGAGCAGGTAGGCATCCACGCCCATGTCCAGCAATCGGGTGACGGCGCCCACGGCGCTGTTGGTGTGCAGGGTCGAAAGCACCAGGTGCCCGGTCAGGGAAGCCTGCACGGCAATCTCGGAGGTCTCCCGGTCGCGGATCTCGCCGATCATCACCACATCGGGGTCTTGGCGCAGGATGGCGCGCAGGCCACGGGCAAAGGTCATCTGCACCTTGGGATTGACCGGGGTCTGGCCGATCCCCGGCAGGTGGTATTCGATTGGATCTTCCACCGTGAGGATGTTGCGCGTCTGGTCGTTGAGCCAGGTGAGCGCGGCGTACAGGCTGGTGGTCTTGCCCGAACCAGTAGGGCCGGTGACCAGGAAGATGCCGTGGGGCCTGGCCAGCAGGTGCTCGAACTGCGCCCGGGTATCGGCCGGCATGCCCAGCTGTTGCAGGTCCAGGGCGGCCTTGCGCTGGTCGAGCAGACGCAGTACCACGCGCTCGCCATGGGCCGAGGGCAAGGTCGAAACCCGTACATCGACTTCATGGCCGGCCAGGCGCAAGGCCATGCGGCCATCCTGCGGGACACGCCTTTCGGCAATGTCCAGCCGCGACATGACCTTGAGGCGCGATACCAGCAGGTTGGCCAGTTCGCGGCGCGGCCTGAGCACTTCGCGCAGCTGCCCGTCGACGCGGATACGCACCGACAGGCTGTGCTCGAAGGTTTCCAGGTGCACGTCCGAGGCCTGTTCGCGTACTGCCTCACAGAGCAAGGCATTGATCAGGCGAATGATCGGCGCGTCGCCTTGCTGTTCAAGCAGGTCGGCGGTGGGCGGCAACTGCTCGGCGACCTGCAGCAGGTCGAGTTCCTCGTCCAGCCCTTGGGCTACGTCCTCGACGGCGCCCTGCCCGTCGCTGTAGACGCTCGCCAGGCGAGCGGCAAACAGCGGTGCATCAAGCCGCTGCCAGGCCGCGGCGCGGCCATTTGACAGGCGCTGTGCTTCCGACAGGGCGCTGAGCGGCGTGTCGGGACGCATCGACAGGGTCAATCGGCCGTCGACCACACTCCAAAGCACACCGAATCGACGCGCAAAGCCGAACGGCAACGGCGGGGTCATGGCCTGGCTCCCGCGCGCTCGGGGCGCTCGTTGACCGGCACGCCCAAGGCACCGTCGAACAGGTCACGGGCCTGGCCAGGCAGCCGCAAGCGATGCTCGCCCTGCCCGGCATCGTCCAGCTCACGCAACTGTCGATAGCGCGCCGCGCCAGCCTCGCCAAGGGCCTGCTGGCTGCGCACGATGGTGGGGCGCAGGAAAATCATCAGATTGGTCTTTTCCCGGGTCTCACTGCTCCAGCGAAACAAGCCGCCCAGCCAGGGAATGCTGCGCAGCAGCGGCACGCCGCCCTGGCGACTGCGCACGCTGTCCTTGATCAGCCCGCCGATCACGATGATCTGCCCGTCGTCGGCCAGTATCGTGCTCTTGAGCGCGCGCTTGTTGGTGATCAGGTCGTCCAGGCCCTCGACTGAACCGGCGATTTCGGAGTTTTCCTGCTCAACTTCCAGGCGCAGCGTGTCGCCGTCATTGATGTGCGGACGAATCTTGAGCTTGATGCCGATGTCCTGGCGGGTCACCGTTGTGTAGGGATTTTCCGAACCGCTGCCTGGAGTCTGGTAGGAGCCGCTCTTGAATGGCACGTTCTGGCCGACCAGGATTTCAGCTTCCTGATTGTCCAGCGTGAGCAGGCTGGGCGTGGACAACACGTTGTTGCGGGCATCACTGGCCAGCGCCGTGACCAGCACACCGAAGCGGTCGCTGCCCAGATGCAGCAGGGCACCTTCGGGCCGCCTGCCTGGCTCGCCGGTAAGGCTTGCCAGGCTGATGCCAGTACCGGGAAAGTCGATCGACCCCAGTACGCTGCCGGTCTGCGCGCCCCACTGCACGCCCAAGGCATTGCCGATGTCGCCGGAGACTTCGACGATCGCTGCGTGGATCAGCACCTGAGCCCGCGGCAGGTCCAACTGCCGGACGACCTGCTCCAGGGTGCGCAGCTGTGCAGGCTCGGCCATTAACACCAGCGCGTTCTGGCTCTCGTCGGCCTTGACCATGACCTGGGGCGCGGCGGTAGCGCCCTTGTTGCCGGCCAGGACCGGCGCGGTCCCCATGGCGTCGAGCACCTCGGCCAGCTGCCGGGCATCGCTGTGCCGCAGGCGGATCACCCGTGAGTGCTCGGCACTGGCCAACGCCGGTGTATCCAGGCCCTGCGCCAATCGCGACAGGCGCTGGCGCGTCGAGCGATTGCCGACCAGTACCAGGCGATTGTTGTCGACGTCGGCGATCACCAGGTTGCCGGCCTCTGCGCCCTGCTTGCCCAAAGACTGCTCAAGGACCCTGGCCAGCGGCTCGGCAAGGCCATGGCGCAGGCGAACGATGGAGTGACCCTGCGCGGGGGCACTCTCAAGCTGCGCGACGATCTGCGCGATACGCCGTACGTTGCCGGCCGTGTCGGTGACCACCAGTGCATTGCTCGACGCCGACGGGCCGATGTAGCCGTTGACCGAGACCAGAGGGCGCAGCAAGGTCGCCAGGTCAGGCGCCAGGCTGTGCGACAGGGCCAGCACGCGGGTGACGAACTGCGCGTTTGTCGCACTGCCGTGCTCGGCCTGGCTGCCCCGGGTCCTGGCCTCGGTGACCGGGGTGATCAGGATGCGCTCGCCTTCGTCGATCACCGTGAAGTGATGGGCGTCGAGCACCGAATAGAACAGGCGGCGCACGCCTTCACGGTCCAGTGCCTGGTCGGAGATCACGGTAATACGGCCCTGCACGCGCGGATCCAGAACCACGGTGGTGCCCAGGATCGAGGACATTTCGCGCACCACATCACGCAGTTCGGCATCGTTCATCGCCAGTTGCCAGCGCGCTGGCGAGTCCGCCGCGCACCAGCCGGCCGGGCCCAACGCACAGCAGAGCACGACCCGGCACAGCCTGCGTCGACAGCGCACCGTCCAGGCGACAGTGTTCATGGCTCACCCCCGGGCGCGACGGTGACAGGGCGCAGGTGCACCGGCCCAGTCTGGTGTGGCATGGCATGCGCGGGCTTGAGCAATGGCGGCGCGGCACCGGCCAGCCGCAAGACTTCTTCACGTCCGTGACGCCATAACAGCACCCGGTCAGCTTCGATGCGGCGCAGCACGCTGCCACTGGGCAAACGTTCCCCGACCGTGTAGCGCCGCGGCTGGGCGGCAACGTCCAGCCAGGCACTGGACTGGCCGTGGGTAGCGACCAGAATGCCGCGCAACCGCGCAGGCTCGCTGCCGGGCCCGGGCACGGCGGGCGCCTTGAAACCCAGGGCCAGCAACAATGAGCCAGGGTCAGGCAGCGCCAGCGTCTGGGCAGGTGCTGCCGGCAGGCTTGCCTGGACCGGCGTCGAGGCCAGCGCCCGCCGGTAGGCACGTTCCTCGACCAGCAGGTACGTGCCATACGCCAGCGGGACGGCCAGCAACAGGCCGCCGATCGCGTACCGACGGTACCTCAAGGCCGCTTGCGTCCGCTGACCGGTGTACCCGCCGACGGCTGCTCCAGCAGCGCACCGATAGGCAGCGCCACCAGGCAGCCTGTGCTCAGGGTCCACAGGATCATGACGGCACAGGGCCGGTGCAGGTGGGTCTGCCTGCAGGCGTAAGGACGTGGCGAGGCCATGGCGTGGGTTCCATCACAGGTCATTGTTTACTTGAGGATCCAGGCGTCCTGCCAATCGGAACCGGCGCCTGGGGTGTAGTGATGGCCACTGATCGTGCACCAGCCCGAGGCCGGGAACGGCTTGCATTCGTAGACCTTGCCGTCCTCGGGCTGCAGGACCGTAGTGCCGGCGACATAGGTGTCGATGCCCTGCGGGTAGATCGCATCGTAGGGCTGGCCGCCTCCCTCGCCGGTCAGCTCCAGCGGCTCCAGCACCTGGCGGGTGGTGCGCCCGTCGACGGTCACGCCAATCAGTTTGAGCTGATGGCTGCCCGGCTCACTGAGCAGGGGCACGGCGAGACGGGCACTGCCGGCTTCAAGCGTATGCGTGACCGAGCCCACCGCCTTGTTGTGTGCATCGAAGACCGTGGCCTCGATGTTCATGTGACGGTTACTGGCAACCGTCAGGCCCAGCGTGGCGCGGCCCTTGACCAGTTCCAGGGGGTGCCCGGAAGAGGCGATGGTCAGTTCGGCCTGGGCATCGTCTACCAGGTCCATCTGTAACTCGTAGCGGTTTACGCCGCTTTCAGCCTTGGCATACAGATTGTTTGTGCCGCGCACAGGCGCGATGCTGCCGTCCTCGCTGCGGACCCCGGCGCGCACCAGGGTCTGGGCAGCATTGAGGTGTTCGGCCAGCTTGAACGACCAGTTCTGCGGCAGGCCCTCTTCCAGGCTGACAATAGTGAGCTGTGCACTGAACGCCGGGCTCTCTCCCGCGCCGGTCAGTGCCCGCGCCTTGACCTTATCGCCCACCCATAGCGCGGCACGGGGCGTGATGTTGCCCACCGGCCGCCAGCCATCAGGGGTCTCGGCCTCAGCGACGATGTTCACATCGACCACGTTATGGAACGCGCCGGGCGTATCGTGGACCGTCCAGATCCCCAGCAGCACGTGGTGACCGCTGCGGTCGCCGGGGATCTGGCAGGTGTGTTTCTCGCGGGCCGGGCCTTCGCTGCCCTGGGGCTGGTCGGTGGGCAGGCGGCCGCCGGCGTCGACCACGCAGAACGGCGTCAGCTCGAATGCATCGCGCGTCAACGCGGCGTTGGGGTTCCAGCCGTTGCGCGTGATGAAGTATTCGTACCGGCTCGCCGGGTGCGTGGCCTTGTAGTACCAGTTGAAGTTGAGCGTGCGGTCCTTGAGTTCTGTCTTGTGCCAGCGCGTGGCCGACTGGATGTCCAGAGCGGCAAATTGCGCCAGGGCGCCACTGGCAATCTTGCCGTCCGCGACCCCGCCGGGCGCCGGGAAACCCTTGGCCGTCTCGCCTACGCTCTGCGGCTCGTACTGGGCAGCGCCGCAATCCTTGTTCAGGCCTTGCTGGCAGACCAGGGCCCGTGAGGGCGGATCGCTCAGATAACCATGCGCGGCAGCCTGCTGCGCGCTCATCAACGTCGCCAGCGTGGCAAGAACAGGGGCTGGTGAAGTGGCCAAGAGCAGTCTGGACATGCGTATCGATCTCGTCTTGTTCTGAGTAAGACGGGACTCTACGCAAACGAAATTTTACATCTGTAGGACGTGGCTTCAGGCGCTGGAGGAAATTTCTCTGATACAGATAGGAATAAACAGACAGACACCACCGAGAGCCACCTTGAACGTATCGCGTAACGTGGCGCTGCAGGGCCGGGCCTTACGGAACGGCCGATACAAGAACGCCCGGCAAGTGCCGGGCGTTCTGTCAGAAGGTTGTCGATCAGCCGTGGTACTGCGCCGACAGCTCATGCACCGCTTCAATGAAGGCACCGGCGTTGGCCGGGTCCACTTCCGGGGTTATACCGTGCCCGAGGTTGAACACGTGGCCGGTGCCGTGGCCGTAGCTGGCCAGGATGCGTGCCACTTCCTGGCGGATGGCCGCCGGGTTGGCGTAGAGCACGGTGGGGTCCATGTTGCCTTGCAGCGCGACCTTGTCGCCAACCCGGGCGCGGGCCTGGCCGATGTCGCAGGTCCAGTCCAGGCCCAGGGCGTCGGCACCGGCGTCGGCGATGCTTTCCAGCCACAGGCCGCCGCCCTTGGTGAACAGGATGACCGGCACCTGGCGACCGTCGTGCTCGCGGATCAGGCCGCTGACGATCTTGCGCATGTAGGCCAGGGAGAATTCCTGGTAGGCCGCCGAAGACAGGCTGCCGCCCCAGCTGTCGAAAATCTGCACGGCCTGGGCGCCGGCGCGGATCTGGCCGTTGAGGTAGGCGGTGACCGACTGGGCCAGCTTGTCGAGCAGCAGGTGCATGGCCTGCGGGTTGTCGTAGAGCATGGCCTTGGACTTGCGGAAGTCCTTGGAAGAACCGCCCTCGACCATGTAGGTCGCCAGTGTCCACGGGCTGCCCGAAAAGCCGATCAGCGGCACACGGCCATTGAGTTCGCGGCGGATGGTGCTGACCGCATCCATCACGTAGCCAAGGTCCTGGTGTGCGTCGGGAATCGGCAAGGCCTCGATGTCGGCCAGGGTGCTGACGGTCTTCTTGAAACGCGGGCCTTCGCCGGTCTCGAAATACAGGCCCAGGCCCATGGCGTCGGGGATGGTCAGGATGTCGGAGAACAGGATTGCCGCGTCCAGCGGGTAGCGCTCCAGCGGTTGCAGGGTGACTTCGCAGGCGAACGCAGGGTTCATGCACAGGCTCATGAAGTCGCCGGCCCTGGCGCGGCTGGCGCGGTACTCCGGCAGGTAGCGGCCGGCCTGGCGCATCATCCAGACCGGGGTCACATCCACGGGTTGCTTGAGCAGGGCACGAAGGAAACGGTCGTTCTTCAGGGCAGTCATGTCGGCATCCGCGATAAAAGTGCCGGCATTTTCTCAGAGCGGGACGCAAAAGGCACGGCGAGAGCCATGCCTTTTGTCTATCGTGGCGTTTTGTCGCAGTGAGCCACCGGACAACCGCGTCGTCCGCCTACAGGCCCAGGTAGTCCAGGATCCCTTCGGCGGCATTGCGGCCTTCGAAGATCGCCGTCACCACCAGGTCCGAACCGCGCACCATGTCGCCACCGGCGAAGATCTTCGGGTTGCTGGTCTGGTGCTTGAACTGGCCCTGTTCCGGGGCCACGACGCGGCCCTGGCTATCCGTCTGGATCTGGAACTGCTCGAACCACGGCGCCGGGCTCGGGCGGAAGCCGAACGCGATGACCACGGCGTCGGCCGGGATGATCTCTTCGGAACCGGGGATCGGCTCGGGGCTGCGGCGGCCACGGGCATCAGGCTCGCCCAGGCGGGTTTCGACCACCTTGACGCCTTCGACCTTGTCCTCGCCGACAATGGCGATCGGCTGGCGGTTGTAGAGGAACTTCACCCCCTCTTCCTTGGCGTTCTTCACTTCCTTGCGCGAGCCAGGCATGTTCTCTTCGTCACGGCGATAGGCGCAGGTCACCGCCTTGGCGCCCTGGCGAATCGAGGTGCGGTTGCAGTCCATCGCGGTGTCGCCACCGCCCAGGACCACGACCTTCTTGCCCTTCATGTCGATGAAGTCTTCCGGGGCCTTTTCAAAGCCCAGGTTGCGGTTGACGTTGGCAATCAGGAAATCCAGCGCGTCATACACGCCTGGCAGGTCTTCGCCGGCAAAGCCGCCCTTCATGTAGGTGTAGGTGCCCATGCCCATGAACACGGCGTCGTATTCGGCCAGCAACTGGTCGACGGTGACGTCCTTGCCGACTTCGGTGTTGAGGCGGAACTCGATGCCCATGCCGGTGAACACTTCACGGCGATGGCTGAGCACGCTCTTTTCCAGCTTGAACTCAGGAATGCCGAAGGTCAGCAGGCCACCGATTTCCGGGTTCTTGTCGAACACCACCGGGGTCACGCCGCTGCGCACCAGCACGTCGGCGCAGCCCAGGCCGGCCGGGCCCGCACCGATGATGGCCACGCGTTTGCCGGTGGGCACCACGCGCGACATGTCCGGGCGCCAGCCCATGGCGAAAGCGGTGTCGGTGATGTACTTCTCGACCGAGCCGATGGTCACCGCGCCGAAACCGTCGTTCAGGGTGCAGGCACCCTCGCACAGGCGGTCTTGCGGGCAGACGCGGCCGCAGACTTCCGGCAGGGTGTTGGTCTGGTGCGACAGCTCGGCGGCGGCCAGGATGTTGCCTTCGGCGACCAGCTTGAGCCAGTTGGGAATGAAGTTGTGCACCGGGCACTTCCATTCGCAATACGGGTTGCCGCAGCCCAGGCAGCGGTGGGACTGGTCGACGGACTGCTGGGGCTTGAAGGGTTCGTAGATTTCCACGAACTCTTTCTTGCGCTGACGCAGCAGCTTCTTCTTCGGATCTTTACGTCCGACATCAAGGAACTGGAAGTCATTACTCAGACGTTCAGCCATTTTTTGCCCCTCAGGGCAGCTTCAAGCGATGGGCCTGGAGCTGCAAGAATCACGTTCTAATCAAGTGCAATCGGCTGCAAGCCTGTAGCTTCAGGCTTGCAGCTTAGAGCTGCTTATTGTGGGTTGGCGCGGGTGCTGGACAGCAGCGACTTGAGGCTGGCGGCCTTGGGTTTTACCAGCCAGAAGCGGCGCAGGTAGTCGTCCAGGTTTTCGGCCAGGTTGCGGCCCCACTCGCTGTCGGTCTCGGCCACGTACTCGTTCAGCACGCTCTGCAGATGGGTGCGGTAGGCCTCCATCGCTTCGCCGCTGATGCGCTGGATCTCGACCAGTTCGTGGTTGACCCGGTCAACGAAGGTGTTGTCCTGGTCCAGCACGTAGGCGAAGCCCCCGGTCATGCCCGAGCCGAAGTTATAGCCGGTGCGCCCCAGGACGCAGACGAAACCGCCGGTCATGTATTCGCAGCAGTGGTCGCCCGTGCCTTCAACCACGGTGTGGGCACCGGAGTTGCGCACCGCAAAACGCTCGCCCGCGGTGCCGGCGGCGAACAACTTGCCGCCGGTGGCGCCGTACAGGCAGGTGTTGCCGATGATCGCGCTTTCCTGGCTCTTGAACGGGCTGCCCTTGGGCGGCACGATCACCAGCTTGCCGGCGGTCATGCCCTTGCCCACGTAGTCGTTGGCGTCGCCTTCGAGGTACATGTTCAGGCCACCGGCGTTCCAGACGCCGAAGCTCTGCCCGGCCGTGCCCTTGAAACGGAAAGTGATCGGCGCCTTGTTCATGCCCTGGTTGCCGTGCAGTTTGGCGATTTCACCAGAAATGCGCGCACCGATTGAGCGGTCGCAGTTGCAGATGTTCAGCGCGTATTCACCGCCGCTGAGCGACTCGATGGCCGGTTTGGCCATCTCGACCATTTTCTCGGCCAGCAGGCCCTTGTCGAACGGTGGGTTGCGGTCCACCAGGCTGAACTGCGGTTTGTCGGCCGGCACGTAATCGCTGCCCAGCAATGGCGTCATGTCCAGGTGCTGCTGGCGCTCGGTCTCGCCCGGCAGGATGTCGAGCAGGTCGGTGCGACCGATCAGCTCTTCCAGCGAACGCACGCCCAGGCGGGCCAGCCACTCGCGGGTTTCTTCAGCGATGTAGGTGAAGAAGTTGATCACCATGTCGACCGTGCCGATGTAGTGATCCTTGCGCAGCTTGTCGTTCTGGGTCGCCACGCCGGTGGCGCAGTTGTTCAGGTGGCAGATGCGCAGGTACTTGCAGCCCAGAGCGATCATCGGCGCGGTGCCGAAACCGAAGCTCTCGGCGCCCAGGATGGCCGCCTTGATCACGTCCAGGCCGGTCTTCAGGCCGCCGTCGGTCTGCACCTTGACCTTGCCGCGCAGGTCGTTGCCGCGCAGGGTCTGGTGGGTTTCGGCCAGGCCCAGCTCCCACGGGGAGCCGGCGTACTTGATCGAGGTCAGCGGGGACGCCCCGGTGCCGCCGTCGTAGCCGGAAATGGTGATCAGGTCGGCATAGGCCTTGGCCACGCCGGCCGCAATGGTGCCCACGCCGGCTTCGGCCACCAGCTTGACCGACACCAGGGCCGCCGGGTTGACCTGCTTGAGGTCGAAAATCAGCTGCGACAAGTCTTCGATCGAGTAGATGTCGTGGTGCGGCGGGGGCGAGATCAGGGTCACGCCTGGCACCGCATAGCGCAGCTTGGCGATCAGGCCGTTGACCTTGCCGCCTGGCAACTGCCCGCCTTCACCGGGCTTGGCGCCCTGGGCGACCTTGATCTGCAGCACGTCGGCGTTGACCAGGTACTCGGGGGTCACGCCGAAGCGGCCGGTGGCGATCTGCTTGATCTTGGAGCTGCGAATGGTGCCGTAGCGCGCCGGGTCTTCGCCGCCTTCGCCGGAGTTGGAACGCGCCCCCAGGCGGTTCATGGCTTCGGCCAGGGCTTCATGGGCCTCGGGCGACAAGGCGCCCAGCGAGATGCCGGCCGAGTCGAAGCGCTTGAGGATGGCCTCCAGCGGCTCGATTTCGTCCAGGCTCAGCGGCTGCTCCAGGGTCTTGACCTTGAGCAGGTCGCGCAGCATCGACACCGGACGCTTGTCGACCAGGGCGGTGTATTCCTTGAATTTCTCGTAGTTGCCCTGCTGCACGGCAGCCTGCAGGGTGTTGACCACGTCCGGGTTGTAGGCGTGGTACTCGCCACCGTAGACGAACTTGAGCAGGCCGCCCTGCTGGATCGGCTTGCGCGCGCTCCAGGCTTCGGCGGCCAGCAGCTTCTGGTCGGACTCCAGGTCGATGAAGCGTGCGCCTTTCAGGCGGCTCGGCACACCGCGGAAGCTGAGGTTGCAGACTTCCTCGGACAGGCCGATGGCTTCGAACAATTGCGCGCCACGGTACGAGGCGACAGTCGAGATGCCCATCTTCGACAGGATCTTGAGCAGGCCCTTGGTGATGCCCTTGCGGTAGTTCTTGAACACCTCGTAGAGGTCGCCCAGCACTTCACCGGTCCGGATCAGGTCGCCCAGCACTTCGTAGGCCAGGAACGGGTAGATCGCCGAGGCACCGAAGCCCAGCAACACCGCATAGTGGTGCGGGTCGCGGGCGGTGGCGGTCTCGACCAGGATGTTGCTGTCGCAGCGCAGGCCCTGCTCGGTCAGGCGGTGGTGCACGGCACCGGTGGCCAGCGAGGCATGGACCGGCAGCTTGCCCGGTGCGATGTGACGGTCGGTCAGCACCAGCAGGGTGCGACCGGCGCGAACGGCTTCTTCGGCCTGGTCGGCGATGTTGCGCACCGCCGCTTCCAGCCCCAGGCTCTCGTCGTAGTTCAGGTCGATGATCTGGCGCTCGAAGCCCGGACGGTCCAGGTTCATCAGCGAGCGCCACTTGGCCGGGGAAATGACCGGCGAGCTGAGGATCACCCGCGAGGCGTGCTCGGGCGATTCCTGGAAGATGTTGCGCTCCGCGCCCAGGCAGATTTCCAGGGACATGACGATGGCTTCGCGCAGCGGGTCGATCGGCGGGTTGGTGACCTGCGCGAACTGCTGGCGGAAGTAATCGTAAGGCGAGCGCACACGACGCGACAGCACGGCCATCGGCGTGTCGTCACCCATCGAGCCGACCGCTTCCTGGCCCTGCTCGCCCAGCGGGCGCAGCACCTGGTCACGCTCTTCGAAGGTGACCTGGTACATCTTCATGTACTGCTTGAGCTGGTCCTGGTTGTAGAAGGCCGAACCGTGGTCGTTGTCTTCCATGGTCGCCTGGATGCGCAGGGCGTTCTTGCGCAGCCATTGCTTGTACGGGTGGCGCGATTTCAGGCGGTTGTCGATGGCGTCGGTGTCCAGCACCTGGCCGGTCTCGGTGTCGACGGCGAAGATCTGGCCAGGGCCCACGCGACCCTTGGCGATCACGTCTTCAGGGGTGTAGTCCCACACGCCGATTTCCGACGCCAGGGTGATGTAGCCGTTCTTGGTCATGACCCAGCGCGCCGGGCGCAGGCCGTTGCGGTCGAGCAGGCAGACCGCATGGCGGCCTTCGGTCATCACCACGCCGGCCGGGCCGTCCCACGGTTCCATGTGCATGGAATTGTATTCGTAGAAGGCACGCAGGTCCGAGTCCATGGTGTCGACGTTCTGCCACGCCGGCGGAATGATCATGCGCACGCCACGGAACAGGTCGATGCCGCCGGTGACCATCAGTTCGAGCATGTTGTCCATGCTCGAGGAGTCGGAGCCGACGCGGTTGACCAGCGGGCCGAGCTCTTCCAGGTCCATCAGGTCGTTGGCAAACTTGGTGCGCCGCGCCTGGGCCCAGTTGCGGTTGCCGGTGATGGTGTTGATCTCGCCGTTATGCGCCAGCAGGCGGAACGGCTGGGCCAGCGGCCACTTGGGCATGGTGTTGGTCGAGAAACGCTGGTGGAACACGCAGATCGCAGTCTGCAGGCGCTCGTCGCCCAGGTCCGGATAGAAGGCTGCCAGGTCGGCAGGCATCATCAGGCCCTTATAAATGATGGTCTTGTGCGAGAAGCTGCAGATGTAGTGCTCGGTGTCCTGGGCATTGGCCACCGACGAGCGGCGCCGGGCGCTGAACAGCTTGACCGCAAATTCCTGGTCGCTGAGGCCTTCGCCGCCGATGAACACCTGCTCGATGCGTGGCAGGCGCTCCAAGGCCAGACGGCCCAGCACGCTGGTGTCGATCGGCACCGGGCGCCAGCCGACCAGTTGCAGGCCCTCGGCGAGGATCTCGCGATTCATATGCTCGCGGGCGATCTCGGCCTTTTCGCCATCCTGGTTGAAGAACACCATGCCCACGGCGTACTGGCGTGGCAGGTCGACGCCGAACTGCTCGGTGGCCACGGCACGCAGGAACAGGTCGGGCTTCTGGATCAGCAGGCCACAGCCGTCACCGGTCTTGCCGTCGGCGTTGATGCCGCCACGGTGGGTCATGCAGGTCAGGGCTTGCATGGCCGTCTGCAACAGGTGATGACTGGCCTGGCCCTGCATATGGGCGATCAGGCCGAAACCACAGTTAGCCTTGTATTCATCCGGATGGTACAGACCTGCTTTCATAGACACTTTCTCACCAGGCTGCCTGGGTTAGAGGCAAATTCTTGATCAACCAACCACCTTTCACGCCGAACGTACGCCGGCTTTGGAGAGGCAAAACGGAGGCCATTGTACACAGCGACTCAAGTGCTCACAAATTTAATGACTATTAAGTGAAATAGCATGTCGCATTTATGAAGGTTTTAAAGCGAGCTAGTGTGCTAGTCAAACACATTCTGCTGGTTGACCGCAGGACAGAGGCCGGGAAGGCGTCAGGGAAGGGGCATTGCGCTACAGGCACCGAAAGGCGCGCCACTGTAAGTGGTGCGCCTTGCGCGGGTAAAACGGGGTGGCCGGATCGGCGTCAGCGGCTCGGACAGAGCCGCTGCGCGACAGGGTATCAGCGACTGGCGCCCAGCTCTTGCTGGATGCTGGACACGGTGCGAGGCCAAGGTTTACCAGCCTGAACCTTGGCTGGCAAGTTTTTGATGGCTTCCTGGGCGGCCGTACGGTCGGAGAAGTTACCGTAGGTCACCACGTACAGCGGCTTGCCCTGCAGCGTTTTCTTGAAGTAGCGGTACTCGCCGCCCTGTTCGGCAATGTAGGCCTGGGCCGTGGCTTCAGAGCTGGTGCCCAGAATCTGCACGACATAGCGGCCAGGCGCCTGGCTGCCGTACCAGGTGCCGCCGGCGGCCGGCTTGGCGGCGGCAACCGGTTTTTCGACCGGCTTGGCCGGCGCTGCCGGGGCTGGCGCAGGCTTGGCCGTGGCGACCTGGGTCTGCGGCGCAGGCGCAGGGGTCGGCTTGGCAGCGGCCACCGGTGCCTGTGGCGCGGGGGTCGGGCGGGCAGGCTGGGCCGGCGCAGACGCCTGAGGGGCCGCCGCTGGTGGCTGGATCGACGAACGTGGCACTTGTGCAACAGGCTGATTCTGGCTGGCCGTGGCACCGGCGGTCACGGTCGGCGGATTGGCCGGCGAGGCTGACGGCACGCTGTCCTCATCGCCATCACCAGAACCGGCCGCTTCTGCCAACGGACCACGCATCACCGGCTGGGAGCTGCCGTTCATGGGCAACGGCATGGGCTGGGAATTGCCGGCGAACTCGATGGCCGGACCACCGTTGTTGGACTGTTGCGCAGCCGGCGTGCCCTGCCCCAGAGGCAACTGCGCCTGGGCGTTGGCCGGCTCCTGGCCGGGGGCTGGCGTCTTGCTGCCACCAGGAATGAGTACCGCCGCCGCTACCGCCGCAATCACTACGGCGCCAAGGGCCAGGATGTGTTTCTTCGGCATGTTGAACCCTGCACTAGGGCGCTTGACCGCGGTGCGACTCGCGATCATCGCCTCGATCATTGAATCGCGGGCTACCTGGTTGATGATCCCAGGCCAGCCATCGGACTGTTCATGAATATCGGCGATCTGGGCGGCGCTCAGCAGGGCAATGCTCTGTCCTGCACCGTCCAGGCGTTGTGCCAGGTATTCACGGGTTTCATCTTCGTTGTAGGGCTGCAATTCGATAACGTGATAGCGCTCGCCTTCGGCGCCGACAGGCAACTGGCCGCACACCTGATCGAGACGATCGAGCAGCGAGGCCTCACCGAACAGAAACACATGCGGATGGCCTTCCGGCACACCCACAGACAGCCCCAGCAGGGCTTCGAGCGCAGAATTGTCCAGTTGTTCCGCATCGTCGACCAGAACGTAGACTTCCTGGCCGGTCAGGGCCATCTGCACCACCTGGTTGAGCACGGTCTGCAGGTCGGCACGGGGAAGGCCCAGCGCCTGGGCCATTTGCTGCAGCACGCCGGCGGCATCACCGGCCCCACGGGCCGAAATCACCACGCTTTGCACCGACTGCTTGTTGGTGCTGGCGACCAGCGCCTGGCGCAACAGGGTCTTGCCGCTGCCCTGAGGCCCGGTCACTGCCAGCAGCAACTGGCTGTAGCGGGCCAGGTGGTGGAGCTGCCCCAGCACCGGCTTGCGCTGGGCCGGGAAGAACTTGAAGCCTGGCACCCGTGCGGCAAAAGGGTCATGGCTCAACTGGTAGTGCCCGAGAAAGGCCTCGTCGGCGTGCAAACTAGTCATCGGCTTTCCATTAACCTCTAAGCTGATCCACCAGGGCGCTGTAGTCCGCAACCAGGGTGGCCTGTAGTACTTCACGTGGATAGTCGTCGGTAATGACGGCTTCGCCCAGCTGGCGCAACAGCACCAGGCGCAGGCGACCGTCGATCACTTTCTTGTCGACCGCCATATGTTCCATGAACTGTGCTTCGGTCATTTGCGCCGGTGGCACCACCGGCAGGCCGGCGCGCAACAACAGGCGGATGCCGCGATCGCGGGCCTGAGCGGTGATCCAGCCCAGACGCGCAGACATTTCCAGGGCCATGACCATGCCGGCCGACACCGCCTCGCCATGCAGCCAGACGCCATAGCCCATTTCGGTTTCGATGGCGTGGCCGAAGGTATGGCCCAGGTTCAGTGTGGCGCGAATGCCCGACTCGCGTTCATCGGCGCCCACCACGCGGGCCTTGGCGGCGCAGGAGCGCTCGATGGCGGCGGTCAGGGCGCTCTGGTCCAGGTCGCGCAACGCTTCGATGTGCTCTTCCAGCCAGGTCAGGAACGGCTCGTCGCAGATCAGGCCGTACTTGATCACCTCGGCCAGGCCTGCCGACAGCTCGCGTGCCGGCAGCGTGGCCAGCGAGCAGGTATCGATCAGCACCACCGAGGGCTGGTAGAAGGCGCCGACCATGTTCTTGCCCAACGGGTGATTGATGCCGGTCTTGCCGCCGACCGAGGAATCGACCTGCGACAACAGGGTCGTGGGGATCTGGATGAAGTTCACCCCGCGCTGGTAACAGGCCGCGGCAAAGCCGGCCATGTCGCCTATCACGCCGCCGCCCAGGGCAATCACCGTGGTGCGCCGGTCATGCCGGGCGCCAAGCAGGCCGTCGAAGATCAGCTGCAGGGTTTCCCAGTGCTTGAATGCCTCGCCGTCGGGCAACACGATCGGCAGCACGGTATAGCCGGCCAGGGTCCGGGTCAGGCGTTCGAGGTAAAGCGGGGCGACCGTCGTGTTGGTCACGATCGCCACCTGGCGCCCGACGATGTGCGGCGTCAGCAGTTCAGGCCGGTCCAGCAGGCCTTCGCCAATGTGAATCGGATAACTACGCTCGCCAAGCTCGACCTTAAGTGTCTGCATGTGTCCCCACATTGATTGCCGTTTGGACGGAGTGCGTGCACCGGGCACTGCACACGCCGCCACTGTTTCGCAGGTTGCCGAGAATAGCGCATTTTGCGCCTGGCTTTAACGGGGAGGAAGCTCTGCCAGACGGGCAAGGATCTCCAGCACCACCATTCGTGGCGGCCGTTCATCGGTTTCGATGATCACATCGGCAATTTCCCGATAAAGCGGGTCGCGCAAGGCCAGCAGGTCGGACAGGACCTTGGCCGGGTTGGCCGTGCGCAGCAAGGGGCGATTACGATCGCGCGCCGTGCGGCTGACCTGTTGCTCGACCGAGGCGTGCAGGTATACCACACGCCCGCCCTCATGCAGCGCCTTGCGGTTTTCGTCGCGCATGACCGCACCGCCGCCGGTCGCCAGCACCAGGCCGTCTGACGTGCACAGTTCGGCGATCACCGCCTGCTCGCGATCACGAAAGCCGGGCTCGCCTTCCCGGTCGAAAATCCACGGGATATTGGCACCGGTGCGTTGTTCGATTTCTTTGTCGGAATCCTTGAAAGGAAGCCGCAGTTCTTTGGCCAGCAAACGTCCGATAGTGCTCTTACCCGCGCCCATCGGCCCCACAAGTATTAGATTTCGCACAGAATCAACGACTCACAGCAATCGCCTGGTTGTTCATGATGCGCGGTGTGAGGAAGACCAGCAGTTCGGACTTGGCCTCGGACACCACGTCACGCCGAAAAAGGCGGCCAACATACGGTACATCGCCAAGAAATGGCACTTTTTCTACAACTTTACTTTGTGTATTGGAAAACACGCCGCCGATAACGATAGTCTCGCCATCGGAAATCAGCACCTTGGCGTTGACTTCGTTTTTCTTGATCGGCGGGATGCCGGCGATGGCATTGAGGTAGTCGGGTTCGTCCTTGGTGACCTTGACCTCCATGATGATGCGATTGTCCGGGGTGATCTGCGGGGTCACCTCAAGCGACAGCGAGGCCTCCTTGAAACTGACGCTGGTGGCGCCGCTGGAGCTGGCTTCCTGATAAGGAATCTCGGTGCCCTTGAGGATTTTCGCGGTCTCCTTGTCGGAGGTCACGACCTTGGGCTGGGACACGATCTCGCCGTTGCCGGTCTTTTCCATGGCGCTGAGTTCAAGGTCGATCAGGGCGTTGTTGGTGACAAAGCCCAGGCCGATGCCGGAGGTCGCGTCGGCCGCACCCAGGTCGACGAACGGTATATTGCGGGTCAGGTCGGCGCCGGTATTGCCCGCCTCGTCGCCGTTGTCGTCCAGGCCGTAGGTGGTCCACTTGCCGCTGCCGCTGGTCCGGCTGCCGCCCCAGCGCACGCCCAGCGACTTGTCGTAGTCGACGTTGGCTTCGACGATGCGCGCCTCGATCATCACCTGGCGCACCGGAATGTCCAGCTGAGAGACGATGCGCCGCAGCTCGTCCAGGCGGTCCTGAGTCTGGTAGGCAATGATGTTGTTGGTGCGCTCATCGACGGTGATCGAGCCGCGCTCTTCGGTCTGGGCCTCGGCGCTGGTCACCGACTGGAACAGCTTGGCGATGTCGGCCGCCTTGGCGTAGTTGACCTGTAGCAGCTCGCGCCGCAGGGGCGCCAGTTCGGCGATCTGCTTTTGCGACTCCAGTTCCTGGCGCTCGCGGGCGGCGATCTCATCGGCTGGCGCGACCAGCAGCACGTTGCCGATCTTGCGCTGGGCCAGGCCCTTGGTCTTGAGCACCAGGTCCAGCGCCTGGTCCCAGGGCACGTTCTGCAAGCGCAAGGTGATGCCGCCCTGCACGGTGTCACTGGCCACCAGATTGAGGTTGGTGAAGTCGGCGATCAGTTGCAGCACCGAGCGCACGTCGATGTCCTGGAAGTTCAGCGAGAGCTTCTCGCCGGTGTACACCGGCTTGTCGGCGGCGCGGCGCTCCAGGTCGGAGTTGGTCAGGGGCCGCACGC
This sequence comes from Pseudomonas viridiflava, assembly GCF_900589395.1. Lineage (GTDB taxonomy): Bacteria > Pseudomonadota > Gammaproteobacteria > Pseudomonadales > Pseudomonadaceae > Aquipseudomonas. The sequence continues at coordinate 242,671 of NZ_UUIS01000096.1, read as the reverse complement.
TGATGGTCAGGCGGTTTTCGGTCTGGTAGGCCGAATAATCGTAGGCACCGGAGGGTTCGATGCTGATGCTGGCCTTGTCACCGGAGATGGTGGCGTTGACGAATTGCACCGGCGTGGCAAAGTCCTTGACGTCCAGGCGCACGCGCAGCGGCTCGGGCAGTTGGGTCTTGGCAAACTCGACGCGGATCTTGCCGCCCTGTTCCTGGATGTCAGGCGCGATGTTGGCGCTGCTCAGGTCGATCAGAATGTTGCCCTCGCCCAGCTCGCCGCGCTGGAAATCGATGTTGCGCACCGCCTTGACCCCGGCCGGTATGTTGATGCGCGGCGTGGCAGCCGGTGCCGCCACCGGCGTGGCGACCCGCGGCGCGCCCTGAGCGGTGGTCGGCTGCGAGGCCTGGGCAGCGGCGGCTCCCTGCCCGATCACCACGAACAGGTTGTTGCCTTCGACCCGGGAGCTGTAGGGCGCCAGCGTGGTCAGGTTGATGATCACCCGCGTACGGTCCTGGGCCTGGACCACCACGACGCTGCGCGCATTGCCCGACCCCAGGTCGCGGCTGCGATCGGCCAGCTGGCTGCTCACCCCAGGCAGGTCAAGGGCAATACGCGCCGGTTGCTCGGTGGTGTAGCCGCGCGGCGCAGGCACCGGGGCATCGAACGCCAGCTTCAACTCGATGCGATCACCGGGCAGGGTCGCGACATCCAGGGTCTTGAGATTGGCCGCCTGGAGCACCGGCGCCATGATCGCCATCCATAGCGATGCGCCGATAATCGAGAGAATCCTGGTCATGTTCAATTTCCGTTGTGCGGTGTTTTGCATGTTTGGCCTTGCCCACTTCATGAGCGTTCATTGAGGGAGATCGTACGCGGCCTTTCCAGCCAGCCTCCCTCACCATCGGGGACTATTTCGATGACATCGACCTGCAGGTCGCCGACCGACACGATCCGGCCGTGATTGCGTCCCAGGTAATCGCCTACCTTGACCCGATAAACCCCGCCTGCCCCGCGCAACAGCGCAAATGTACCCGAACCGTTGCCCAGGGTACCGACCATCTCGAACGACTCGATATTGAAGCCCTCCAGGAACTGCCTGACCCGGGCTTCGTCAGGCCGGACCTGGCGCGAGCCTTTCTGGCGGTTGAGCGGGTCGATCCTGACCGGCGGTTGAAACGGGCTGCGCAGGCCGGCGGCGTTATAGGTGAACGCCTCATAGGGCCTGAACTTGGGCAACGGCTCGATGGTGCCGGTCGGCCGTGTACGGGCCTGTTCGACAAAGGTGTTCAGGTCGCTGAAATCGTCACTGCCCCCGCAACCGGCCAGCCCCAGCATCACCAGGCTGACGCCCATCAGACGCGCCGCGCTCATTTCTTCAACCCTTCATCGTTGTAGCGGTAAGTCTTGGCCAGGATGCTCATGCGCAGCTTCGCCGGACTCTTGTCGACCGGCTTGATGTCGAAATTGTGCAGCGTGACGATGCGCGGCAGGCTGGCCACGCCACTGACGAACGTCGCCAGGTCGTGGTAACTGCCCTGCACCGTGATCTGTATCGGCAGCTCGATGTAAAACTGCTGGGCGGCCTCGGGCAATAGTTTGATTTCTTCGAACTCAAGGCCGCTGCCCAGGCCGGTGCGGGTGATGTCCTCAAGCAGGCCGGGCACTTCGGTGTCGCTGGGCAACTGCCGCAGCAGGGCGCCGAAGGTGTCTTCCATCTCGGCCATCTGCTTCTTGTAGGGCTCGAGGTTGGCGGCCTGGAACGCCTTGTTGGTGTACTGCTCCTTGAGCAGGGCCTCACTGGCGCGGGCACCGTCGAGCTGGGCCTCCATGTCCTGTACATAGAAGAAGTAGCCGAACGCCAGCACCAGTACCATCAACAGGGCGCAGGCCACGACCTTGACGGCGGCAGGCCACGAGCCCAGGTTGTTCATGTCCAGCTCGCCGAGGTCGACCTTGCGCAGACTCTCCAGCCATTGCGAAGCACTCATGGGCGGGCTCCCTCAAGGGCAGGCTGGGTCTGGCGTACGGTCAGCTGGAAGGCGTTGGTCTGGTCAGGCGCGGGGCTGGCCTTGACCTCGTTGAGGATCGGCCCTTCCAGCCAGTCGGAGGCTTCCAGGTTGCGCATCAGGTCCGACACCCGGTTGTTCGATTCGGCCATGCCGTTGATGGCAATCACGTTGTCGAGCATCTTGACGTCGGTGAAGTACACGCCTTCGGGCAGCGTACGCACCAGTTGATCGAAGACCCGGCCGATGATCGGCCGGTTGCCCTGCAGGTCCTGGATGATTTTCATGCGTTCGAGCAACTGCTTGCGCCGCGCCTTCAATTCGCTGATTTCCTTGATGCGCGCATCGAGCAGCACCAGTTCGCCCTGCAGGAAGGTATTGCGCGCCGTTTGTCGGGTGATGGCCTGGCTCAGGGCCTGGTCGATCAGCAGGACGATGCCCACGGCCACGACCAGTACGCCGACCAGTGCCGTCAGGAAGCGCTTCTTGCGCTCCTCGCGCTGTTGCTCGCGCCAGGGAAGAAGGTTGATCCGCGCCATCAGTCGAAACTCCTCAGCGCCAGGCCACAGGCAATCATCAGTGCCGGCGCGTCGCTGGCCAGGGCCCCGGCGTTGACCTTGGCGCTGAGCGCCATGTCGGCGAAGGGGTTGGCCACCAGGGTCGGCATGCCCAGGCGTTTCTGGATCAAGTGTTCAAGCCCTGCAATCGAGGCCGAGCCGCCGGCCAGCATGATGTAGTCCACCGCGTTGTACTGGCCGGCGGCAAAGAAAAACTGCAACGAGCGCGACACCTGCTGCACCAGGGCGTCCTTGAAGGGATCGAGGACTTCGCTGATGTAATCGTCAGGCAGGCCGCCCTGCTTCTTGGCCAGACCTGCCTCGCCCACCGACAATCCGTAGCGCCGCTGGATTTCTTCGGTCAGTTGCTTGCCGCCGAACAGTTGCTCGCGGGTATAGATGATGCGCCCCTGGTGCAGCACTGACAGCGTGGTCATGGTCGCGCCGATGTCGACCACCGCGACAGTGAGCATTTCATGGCCCTTGCCCAGTTGTGCCGACAGCAGCCCGAACGAGCGCTCCAGCGCATAGGCCTCGACATCGACCACCCGGGCCGTCAGCCCGGCCAGGGCCAGGGCGGCCTCGCGCACCTCGACGTTCTCCTTGCGGCACGCGGCCAGCAGCACATCGACCCGCTCGGGGTTGCGCGCCGAATAGCCTTGCACCTCGAAGTCGATGGCCACCTCTTCGAGTGGATAGGGAATGTACTGATCGGCCTCCAGCTTGAGCTGGTTTTCCATGTCGTCGTCCGACAGGCCGGCGTCCATCTCGATGACCTTGGTGATCACCGCCGAGCCGGCGACCGCCACCGCCGCGCTCTTGACCGAGGTGCGGGCCTTGACCAGCACGCGGGTCAGGGCCTGGCCGACGCCTTCGAGTTCGGCAATGTTCTTTTCGACCACGGCATTGGCAGGCAGCGGCTCGACCGCATAGGACTCGACCTTGTAGCGGTTTCCGGAACGACTCAATTCGAGGAGTTTTACCGACGTGGAGCTAATATCGATCCCTAGAAGGGCGTTGGCCTTCTTACTGAAGAGTTCGAACACAACCTGATCCCTATGCCTTTGCGTCACTAACGAAGTGTTTTGCGGCCAGCAGCGCTGTCGACCGCCTTGACAGTAGCGCAAATCCCGCCCGGACACGAAAAATGCTTATAATGCCCGGCGCTTTTTTAAACACCAAAGGCTTACACCTGTATTCAATTGTTGAAGCCGGCGCCTCATTCATTCTTTTTCTGGAAATCCAAAAGCCTTGATACGCCTGCTGAAGTTTTTCTGGTGGTCCATTGTCGCGGTGATCTGTGCCCTTGTCCTGGGCCTGAGCGGCGCCTTCCTCTACCTGAGCCCCAACCTGCCCTCGGTAGAAGCGCTGCGCAGCATTCAGCTGCAGATTCCGCTGCGGGTCTACAGCAGCGACGGCAAGCTGATCGCCGAGTTCGGTGAAATGCGCCGCACCCCGGTGCGCTTCGCCGACATCCCCACCGACTTCATCAACGCCCTGCTGGCGGCCGAGGACGACAACTTCGCCAATCACTACGGCGTCGACCCTACCGGCCTGATGCGCGCGGCCAGCGAACTGGTCAAGAGCGGGCACATCCAGTCCGGCGGCAGCACCATCACCATGCAGGTCGCGAAAAACTTCTTCCTGACCAGCGAGCGCAGCTTCTCGCGCAAGACCACCGAAATCCTCCTGGCCCTGCAGATTGAACGGCAACTGACCAAGGACGAGATCCTGGAGCTGTACGTCAACAAGATTTACCTGGGCAACCGCGCCTACGGTATCGAGGCTGCCGCGCAAGTCTACTATGGCAAGTCGATCCGTGACGTCAGTCTTGCACAGATGGCCACTATCGCCGGCCTGCCCAAGGCACCGTCGCGTTTCAACCCGCTGGCCAATCCGGTGCGCGCCAAGGAGCGCCGCGACTGGATCCTGGGGCGCATGTTCCACTTGGGCAAGATCAACCAGGCCGCCTACCAGGCCGCGATCGTCGAGCCGATGAACGCCAGCTATCACGTCCAGAGCCCGGAAGTGTATGCCCCTTACATTGCAGAAATGGCACGCGCCGAAATGGTCGGCCGCTATGGCAGCGAGGCTTACACCGAAGGCTTCCGCGTCACCACGACCGTCCCCAGCGACCTGCAGGAACACGCCAACAATGCCGTGCGCCAAGGCCTGATCGACTATGACCAGCGCCACGGCTACCGCGGCCCGGAAAGCCGCTTCCCGGGCGTGACCCGCGCCGCCTGGGTCCAGGAACTCAGCAAGCAGCGCCCGATCAACGGCCTGGAGCCGGCCATCGTGACCCAGGTCGACAAGACCGGCCTGCGCGTACTGACCCGCAACGGCGAAAAGGAAGAGACCGTCGACTGGGCGACCATGAAGTGGGCCCGCCCTTACCAGAACACCAACAGCATGGGCGCCTCTCCACGCCAGCCGGGCGATGTCGCCCACGTCGGCGACCTGATCCGTGTGTGGCGCAACGAAGACGGCACCTTGAAGTTTACCCAGGTGCCTGCCGCGCAGAGTGCCCTGGTTTCGCTTGATCCGCGCAACGGGGCCATCCGCGCGCTGGTCGGTGGCTTCTCGTTCGAGCAGAGCAACTACAACCGCGCCATGCAGGCCAAGCGTCAACCAGGGTCAAGCTTCAAGCCGTTCCTGTACAGCGCCGCGCTGGATAACGGCTATACCGCCTCCAGCCTGGTGAACGATGCACCGATCGTGTTCGTCGACGAATACGTCGACAAGGTCTGGCGCCCGAAGAACGACAACGGCACCTTCCTGGGTCCGATCCGCCTGCGCGAAGCGCTGTACAAGTCGCGCAACCTGGTGTCGATCCGCCTGTTGCAGCAACTGGGCATCGACACCTCCATCGACTACATCACCCGCTTCGGCTTTGCCAAGCAGGACCTGCCGCGCAACCTGTCGCTGGCCCTGGGCACCGCGACCCTGACCCCGATGGAGATCGCCACCGGCTGGGGCACCTTCGCCAACGCCGGCTACAAGGTCAGCCCGTACCTGATCCAGAGCATCGAGAACCGCGACAACCAGAACCTGTTTACCGCCAACCCGCCGACCGTTCCGGTCAACGAGGTCAAGACGGCCCCCGACACGGCCACTTTCGCGGTGCACGACACCCCGACGCCGGGCACGGCCAGCCCGGCAGCCAGCGGCATGCCGCAGGCACCGGCGGTGGCCGAGCGGATCGTCGACAGCCGCACCACGTACATCCTCAACAGCATGCTGCAGGACGTGATCAAGCGCGGCACCGCCCGCCGTGCGCTGTCAATGAAGCGCCCGGACATCGCCGGCAAGACCGGGACCACCAACGAATCCAAGGACGCCTGGTTCTCCGGCTACAACGCCGACTACGTAACCACGGTGTGGAGCGGCTTCGACCAGCCTGAAAGCCTGGGTCGCCACGAGTTCGGCGGCACGGTGTCGCTGCCGATCTGGATGGACTACATGAGCGCCGCGCTCAAGGACAAGCCGCCGCACCAGCAGCCCGAGCCGCCAGGCATCCTCAGCCTGCGGGTCGACCCGATCAGCGGTCGCGCCGCCAGCCCGAGCACGCCCAATGCGTTCTTCGAGCTGTTCAAGAGCGAAGACACGCCGCCGAGCGTCAATGAACTGGGCGGCAGCGTGCCGGGCAGTCCGTTGCCGGCCGATGAATCGGCACCGATCGACCTGTTCTGACCCCATAAAAAACCCCGGCCAATTGGCCGGGGTTTTTTATGGGGGTCTTGCCGCGGCGTTTAACCGTTGAAGACTTCGTCAACGCTGGTGAGCGGGTAGTGCTTGGGATACGGCAGGGTCGCCACGCCGCTCTCGATGGCCGCCTTGGCCACCGCTTCCGAGATCACGCCCAGCAGGCGGGTGTCCAGGGGTTTCGGAATGATGTACTCGCGGCCGTACTGCAGCTTGATGCCACCGTAGGCGTCGCAGACTTCCTGGGGCACAGGCAGCTTGGCCAGTTCGCTCAGGGCGTTGGCGGCGGCGATTTTCATTTCTTCGTTGATGCGCTTGGCGCGTACGTCCAGGGCACCACGGAAGATGAACGGGAAGCCCAGAACGTTGTTGACCTGGTTGGGGTAGTCCGAACGACCGGTGGCCATGATCACGTCGCTGCGCGTGGCATGGGCCAGCTCAGGGGCGATTTCCGGGTCCGGGTTCGAGCAGGCGAACACGATCGGGTCCTTGGCCATCAGCTTGAGGTTTTCGGCGCTCAGCAGGTTCGGGCCGGACAGGCCGACGAACACGTCTGCGCCTTCCATTGCGTCGCTCAGGGTGCGTTTTTCAGTCGCGTGGGCGAACACGGCCTTGTACTGGTTCAGGTCGGTACGGCCGGAATGGACAACGCCGGTGCGGTCGATCATGAAGATGTTTTCGATCTTCGCGCCCATGCTCACCAGCAGCTTCATGCACGAGATGGCGGCAGCGCCGGCACCCAGGCAGACGATCTTGGCGCTGTCGAGGCTTTTGCCGACGATTTCCAGCGCATTGATCATGCCGGCGGCGGTCACGATGGCGGTGCCGTGCTGGTCATCGTGGAACACCGGGATGTCGCACTGCTCGATCAGGGCCTTTTCGATCTCGAAGCACTCAGGTGCCTTGATGTCTTCCAGGTTGATGCCACCGAAGGTGATGGAGATGCGCTTGACGGTGTCGATGAAGGCCTGTGGGCTTTCGGAGTCGACTTCGATATCGAACACGTCGATGCCGGCGAAACGCTTGAACAGAACCCCTTTGCCTTCCATGACCGGCTTGGAGGCCAGAGGACCCAGGTCGCCCAGACCCAGAATGGCGGTACCGTCGGAAATGACTGCTACCAGGTTGCCTTTGCCGGTGTACTTGTAGGCCAGTTCAGGATCGCGGGCAATTTCACGCACCGGCTCGGCAACACCCGGACTGTAGGCCAGGGACAGATCACGGGCAGTGGCAGTCGGCTTGGTGAGCTCGACACTCAGCTTCCCTGGACGAGGATTGGCATGGTATTCGAGCGCAGCGGTTTTCAGATCGGACATTTTATAGGATTCCGCTTTTTTCTATGGACAGACGGACCGCCGAGGATACGCAAGATGCAGAATCCTAACAAGACTGGGTAGTCACAGCTGTCAAGGGGGCGGATGGTTGGATTGCAATTATGCGCGACTTGATGTCGCACCTATGTAAAAGGCCGGCAGAAAAGCCGGTGGGCGCAGTCCGCCTGGTGCCACGAGGCGTCACCGGCCAGCACCTGGCGTGCCCGCTCTGACTGTAGACCACTCACGCGCCGGGGGCGCGCCGAACTTTGCATGCACAGCGCAGAAACGAAAAAGGCGCCCACGAGGGGCGCCTTTTTCCAGCAGCCTGGGGATGCCCGAAGGGCAGCCCGCAGCAACCTGTCTTACTTGGTTTTCGGCGCGCCGAAAGCACCAAAGCGGGACTTGAAGCGGTCAACACGACCACCGATGTCCAGAGTCTTCTGCTTGCCCGTGTAGAACGGGTGGCATTCGTTGCACACGTCCAGGCTCAGAGGCTTGGTCAGAGTGGAACGGGTCTTGATGACGTTACCGCAGCTGCAGGTGGCGTCGATTGGCTCGTAAACTGGATGGATATCGGCTTTCATGGGAACTTCCTCAGGCTTGCGAGCCGCCACCCGACACTATTGTCGGATACCGCACGCGAAATAGGCGGCGGATGTTACCAGACAATTGCCATTACGCAAATGCACGCGCATGCCGGTCGTCTGCCCGGACAAGGGGTCTGCTAAGATCGCCGCTCGTTATCCTGCTCGCCTTACAGGGAAAGCCACCGCGTGTCTGATGTCATTTTGCGCCTTGCGCTGCCCTCGCCCTTGCGTCGTTTGTTCGACTACCGCGCCCCGGCCGGCGTGCCGCAGGCTGCACTGCAGCCCGGCATGCGCCTGCGGGTGCCGTTCGGGCGCCGGGAAATGATCGGCATCCTGATCGAAGTCTGCGACCACAGCGAAGTGCCGGCCGACAAGCTCAGGCCGGCCATTGCCTTGCTTGACAGCCATACGCCGCTGCCACCTTCGCTATTCAAGCTGTGCCTGTGGACCTCGCAGTATTACCAGCACAGCCTGGGCGACACCCTGAGCTGGGCCTTGCCGGTGCTGCTGCGCCAGGGCGAACTGGCCGAGCCGCGCCAGGAGCGTTTCTGGCAGGTGACGCCCGGCGCCAGCCTGCAGGACCCGCGCATCGCCCGTGCGCCCAAGCAACGCGAGGCGCTGGCCACCCTGGCCCAACACCCGCACGGGGTGGCTCACCAGGTACTGAGCAAGCTGATGCTCAACAAGGACAGCCTCAACCTGCTGCTGGCCAAGGAACTGGTGCAGGTCGAGGTACGCAGCCAGGCGCCGGGCGCCCGCCATGAACACTGGCTGGCCCAGCCTGAACTGCCACTCAACAGCGAGCAACGCGCCGCCTGCGAAGCGATTCAGGCCGGCATGGGCAGTTTTCATGCTTTCCTGCTGGCCGGGGTGACCGGCAGCGGCAAGACCGAGGTCTACCTGCAATTGATTCGCCAGGTACTTGAGGCCGGCAAGCAAGCGCTGGTGCTGATCCCGGAAATCAACCTGGGCCCGCAGACCCTGGCGCGCTTCGAGCAGCGCTTCAATGCCCGCATTGCCCTGCTGCACTCGGCCGTCAATGATCGCGAGCGGCTCGATCACTGGCTGGCGGCCCGCGATGGCGATGCCGACATCATCATCGGCACGCGCTCGGCGCTGTTCACGCCCATGAAGAATCCCGGCCTGATCATCATCGACGAAGAACACGACGGCTCCTATAAACAGCAGGAAGGCCTGCGCTACCACGCCCGTGACCTGGCCATCGTGCGCGCCCGCCAGGAAAATGTCCCGATCGTGCTGGGCTCGGCCACGCCCTCGCTGGAAAGCCTGCACAACGCCTACACCGGCCGCTACGGCCTGCTGCGCCTGACCCAGCGCGCCGGCGGTGCGCAACAACCGCGCTTTCTGCGCCTGGACGTCAAGAGCCGGCCGCTGGACAGCGGCATTTCCGGGCCGATGCAACAGGCCATCGCCCAGACCCTGGCCGCCGGCCAGCAGGTCCTGGTGTTTCTCAACCGCCGCGGCTTTGCCCCGACCCTGTTGTGCCATGACTGCGGCTGGATGTCGGGCTGCGTGCGCTGCGATGCACGCATGACCGTGCACCAGCGCTCGGGCGAACTGCGCTGCCATCACTGCGGGCATGTCGAGCGCGTGCCGCGCCAGTGCCCATCATGCGGGCAGGTTGACCTGCGCCCGGTCGGCGCCGGTACCGAGCGTGCCGAAGAGCGCCTGGGGATTCTGTTTCCGGACTTTCCGGTGCTGCGCGTCGACCGTGACAGCACCTCGCGCAAGGACGCCATGAACCAATTGTTCGCCACCATCCAGCGCGGCCAGCCGTGCATCCTGGTCGGCACCCAAATGCTGGCCAAGGGTCACCACTTTCCACGGGTCACCCTGGTGTCGATCCTGGATGCCGATGGCGGGCTGTTTTCCGGCGATTTTCGCGCCAGCGAGCGCATGGCGCAGTTGATCGTGCAGGTTGCCGGCCGTGCCGGCCGCGCCGAGGAGCCCGGACGGGTCATCATCCAGACTCACCTGGCCGACCATCCGCTGCTGATCCAGCTGACCGAACAGGGTTATTTCGCCTTTGCCGAACAGGCCCTGAGCGAGCGCCGTGCGGCAGGCCTGCCACCCTTTGCACACCTGGCGCTGCTGCGGGCCGAAGCGCACAAGCCGGGCCAGGCCGAGCAGTTTCTGGACCAAGCCTGCGCCGAGGCCGAAATTCTCCTGGAGCAACTCGGCCAGGACGGCATCGAACTGCTGGGCCCGGTGCCGGCGCCCATGGAGCGCCGGGCCGGGCGCTACCGGGCGCAGTTGCTGCTGCAGGCCAGCGCCCGGGCGCCGTTGCACCGCTTGCTCAGTGCCTGGCTGCTGGTCATCGAACAACTGCCCAGCGGCCGCCAGGTGCGCTGGTCGCTGGATGTCGATCCGGTCGACTTATATTGACGCAATACCGACACCGATACCTGCCAAGGTTGGCAAGCCCGCTCCTGCCACGGATAATGTGCAGTTTTTCCACCCGCGCATCCAGGCGCTACCGCGCTTGCGGTTGAAGAGAGCCCCATGAAAGACACGATTCGCCAGCTGATTCAACACGCCCTGACCCGCCTTGAAAGCGAGGGCGTCTTGCCGCCAGGGCTGACGCCGGCGATTCAGGTCGAGAACGCCCGGGACAAGACCCACGGCGACTTCGCCAGCAACATCGCCATGATGCTGGCCAAGCCGGCCGGCATGAAGCCGCGCGACCTGGCAGAAAAGCTGATTGCCGCCCTGCCCGCCGACGACCAGGTCAGCAAGGTCGAGATCGCAGGCCCCGGCTTTCTCAACTTCTTCCAGAACACCCAGGCCCTGGCCGCACGCCTTGACGCGGCGCTGACTGACGAACGGTTGTCTGTACACCGCGGCGGCCCGGCCCAGCGCGTGGTGGTCGACCTGTCGGCCCCCAACCTGGCCAAGGAAATGCACGTCGGCCACCTGCGCTCGACCATCATCGGCGATGCGGTGGCCAATGTCCTGACCTGGCTGGGCGACACCGTGATCCGCCAGAACCACGTCGGTGACTGGGGCACCCAGTTCGGCATGCTGCTGGCCTACCTGCAGGAAAAGCCCACCACCAGCGACGAGCTGTCGGACCTGGAGCATTTCTACCGCGCCGCCAAGCAGCGCTTCGACGAGTCGCCCGAGTTCGCCGACCGCGCGCGCAGCCTGGTGGTCAAGCTGCAGGCCGGCGATGCCGATTGCCTGGCGCTGTGGCAGCGGTTCAACGACATCTCGCTGTCGCACTGCCAGAAGACCTACGAGCGCCTCAACGTCAACCTGACCCCGGCCGACGTCAAGGGCGAAAGCGCCTACAACGACGACCTGGCCAATGTGGTCAGCGACCTGAAAAGCAGCGGCCTGCTGGTCGAGAGCGAAGGCGCCCAGTGCGTGTTCCTCGAAGAATTCCGCACCGCCGACGACACCCCGCTGCCGGTGATCGTGCAGAAGGCCGGTGGCGGCTACCTGTACGCCACCACCGACCTGGCCGCCATCCGCTACCGCAGCAAGGTGCTGCACGCCGACCGCGTGCTGTACTTCGTCGACCAGCGCCAGGCCCTGCACTTCCAGCAGGTGTTCGAAGTGGCCCGCCGCGCCGGCTTCACCCATGCCGGCATGCAGCTTGAGCACATGGGCTTCGGCACCATGAACGGCCCCGACGGCCGTCCGTTCAAGACCCGCGACGGCGGTACCGTGAAGCTGATCGACCTGCTCGACGAGGCCGAAGCGCGCGCCTACAGCCTGGTCAAGGAAAAGAACCCGACCCTGGAGGACGCCGAGTTGCGCAGCATCGCCAGAGCGGTGGGCATCAGTGCAGTGAAATACGCCGACCTGTCTAAGCACCGTACCAGCGACTACAGCTTCAACTTCGACCAGATGATCAGCTTCGAAGGCAATACCGCACCGTACCTGCTGTACGCCTACACGCGCATTGCCGGGGTGTTCCGCAAGCTGGGCACGCCGTTTGATGCAAGCCAGGGCCGTATCGTCCTGGAAGCGGCGCAAGAGCAGGAACTGGCCGCGCGCCTGGCGCAGTTCGGCGAAGTACTCCACACGGTTGCCGAAAAAGGCACCCCCCACGTCCTGTGCGCCTACGTGTATGATCTGGCGGGCCTGTTTTCCAGCTTCTACGAAAACTGCCCGATCCTGGGCGTCGAAACCCCTGATCAGCAACAAAGCCGCCTGCGCCTGACGGCGCTGACCGGCCGCACTCTCAAGCAAGGCCTGGATTTGCTGGGCCTGGACACTCTGGAGCGAATGTAAGTTGGCAGTTGCGAAAAAGAAAGCGGCTCCCAAGCGTGGCGCCAGCCGTTATCAGGCCCCCGCGAAGAAGCCGATCCCAGGATGGGTATGGCTGGCTGTCGGCCTCACGGTCGGCGCCTTCATTGTCTTTCTGATGAAACTGGAGCCCGGCGGCGACGACATCAAGCGCGAGAAGGCCGATGCCAAGGCGGCGGCCAAGATTGCCGAGGCAAACAAGACACCGCCCAGCCCGGCCGTGGTCAAGCCCAAGTACGACTTCTACACACTGCTGCCGGAATCGGAAGTCATCGTGCCCAAGGAAGCGGTGCCTGAGAAGACCCCGCCAGCCCCTGCAGTGACGCCTGTGGCCCCGGTGACCGCTGAACAGGCGGCGAAGATCGACACCGCGCGCGCCCAGGCTGCCCTGAGCGGCCTGACGCCGCCACCGGCACCTGCGGTAGCCACCGCGCAGCCAAAACCGGCGCCGGTGACGCAGTTCTTCTTGCAGGCGGGCTCGTTCCGCAAGCAGGCCGACGCCGAGAAGGTCCGTGCGCAGATCATCCTGTTGGGCCAGACCGCGACGGTGGAGTCAGGGACCGTCAAGGAAGAAACCTGGTACCGCGTACTGGTCGGCCCGTTCAGCAACCGCGACCAGCTGACCATCGCCCAGAAGCAACTGGCCGGCGGCGGCTTCAGCAACCTGTTGTTGCAACAGCGCCAGAAACGCTGACAGACCGCAGGACCGGCCGCACGACCGGTCCTGCGGCATTTGTCACCCACGGTTGAAATCGGTTCCGCCATCCCCATATCTGTCTCCATTGGGCATTTTCGCCCCGCTGCGTGGAGACTCTTCCCTTGACCACCATCGTTTCAGTACGCCGCCACGGCAAAGTCGTCATGGCCGGTGACGGCCAGGTTTCCCTGGGCAACACCGTGATGAAAGGCAACGCCAAGAAGGTGCGCCGCCTGTACCACGGCCAGGTCATCGCAGGCTTTGCCGGCGCCACCGCCGACGCCTTCACGCTGTTCGAACGCTTCGAAGCCCAACTGGAAAAACACCAGGGCCACCTGGTCCGCGCCGCTGTCGAGCTGGCCAAGGACTGGCGCACCGACCGTTCCCTGAGCCGCCTTGAGGCCATGCTGGCGGTCGCCAACAAGGACGCTTCGCTGATCATCACTGGCAACGGCGATGTCGTGGAACCCGAGGACGGTCTGATCGCCATGGGTTCCGGCGGTGCCTTCGCCCAGGCCGCTGCGCGCGCCCTGTTGCAGAAGACCGACCTGTCGGCACGCGAGATCGCTGAAACCGCATTGCACATCGCGGGCGACATCTGCGTGTTCACCAACCACAACATCACCATTGAGGAGCAGGACCTCGCCGAATAAGCCGCCTGCGGCTATTCGACCTGAGGACCGTTGATCACCATGTCCATGACTCCCCGCGAAATCGTCCATGAACTCAATCGCCATATCATCGGCCAGGACGACGCCAAGCGCGCCGTCGCCATCGCCCTGCGCAACCGCTGGCGCCGTATGCAACTGCCCGAAGAACTGCGCGTCGAGGTCACGCCCAAGAACATTCTGATGATTGGCCCGACCGGTGTCGGCAAGACCGAAATCGCCCGGCGCCTGGCCAAGCTGGCCAATGCCCCGTTCATCAAGGTCGAGGCGACCAAGTTCACTGAAGTCGGCTATGTGGGCCGCGATGTCGAGTCGATCATCCGCGACCTGGCCGACGCCGCCATGAAACTGCTGCGCGAGCAGGAAATCGTCAAGGTTCGCCACCGCGCCGAAGACGCCGCCGAAGACCGCATTCTCGATGCCCTGCTGCCACCGGCACGCAGTGGCTTCAACGAAGAGCCGGTGTCGACCAGCGATTCCAATACCCGTCAGCTGTTCCGCAAGCGCCTGCGCGAAGGCCAGCTCGATGACAAGGAAATCGAGATCGAGGTCAACGAAACCGTGGGCGTCGACATTGCCGCGCCACCGGGCATGGAAGAAATGACCAGCCAGTTGCAGAACCTGTTCGCTAACATGGGCAAGGGCCGGCGCAAGGCGCGCAAGCTCAAGGTCAAGGACGCGCTGAAGATGGTTCGCGAGGAAGAAGCCGGCCGCCTGGTCAATGACGACGAGCTCAAGGCCAAGGCCCTGGAAGCGGTCGAGCAGCACGGCATCGTGTTCATCGACGAAATCGACAAGGTCGCCAAGCGCGGCAACGTCGGCGGCGCCGATGTCTCGCGTGAAGGCGTGCAGCGCGACCTGCTGCCGCTGATCGAAGGTTGCACGGTCAACACCAAACTGGGCATGGTCAAGACCGACCACATCCTGTTCATTGCCTCCGGCGCCTTCCACCTGAGCAAACCAAGCGACCTTGTGCCGGAGCTGCAAGGCCGTCTGCCGATCCGCGTCGAACTCAAGGCCCTGTCACCGCAGGACTTCGAGCGCATCCTGAGCGAGCCGCACGCGTCGCTGACCGAGCAATACCGCGAGCTGCTCAAGACCGAGGGCCTGGCCATCGAGTTCAAGCCCGACGGCATCAAGCGCCTGGCCGAGATCGCCTGGCAGGTCAACGAAAAGACCGAGAACATCGGTGCCCGTCGCCTGCACACCCTGCTCGAGCGCCTGCTTGAGGAAGTGTCGTTCAGCGCCGGCGACCTGGCCGGCAACCCGGACGCGCAACCGATCAGTATCGACACCGACTACGTCAACAGCCACCTGGGCGAACTGGCCGACGACGAAGACCTGTCGCGCTACATTCTGTAATCGTGTGTAGGAGCGCGCTTGCCCGCGACCGAGTGCGTTAGCAGTCGTAAAATTGTGGCGTTTCATAGATCTTGAACGCGTCCACAGTCCAGCATTTGTGGCGTTGCACAAATTTTGCGAGCGCTGCGCACTCGGTCGCGGGCAAGCGCGCTCCTACACCATCGGCTTACGTTATAGTGCGGACCATGACCAAGCTCCCGACTGCCATCGAGCTGCACAAAGCCTCGAAAACCCTGACGCTCACGTATACACCCGGTGAGCAGTACGATTTGTCCGCCGAGTTCTTGCGTGTGCATTCGCCCTCGGCCGAGGTGCAGGGCCATGGCAAGCCGATCCTGCAGTTCGGCAAGCTGGGCGTCGGCCTGAGCAAGGTCGAAGCGGCCGGCCAGTACGCCTTGAAGCTGACCTTCGACGACGGCCACGACAGCGGGCTGTTCACTTGGGACTACCTGTACCAGTTGTGCCAGCGCCAGCAGGACCTATGGGATGACTACCTGCAAGAGCTGAAAAAGGCTGGCAAGAGCCGCGACCCGCACGAGCACGTCGTACGCCTGATGCTCTGAACCGATCCACTGTCCTCGCGCCTTCACAAACAGTAGCTATCCTCCCTCCCACCGCTTGCCGTTTTAGTAAGCGGTTTCTAATTCGTTTTGTTTCAATGTGCCGCGCAGCGGCCTGTGCATGAGGCTGCCCGCACTATTTTTGCAATCTCGTGCAGCCAATGATTCTGGCAAGTTAACTGCATCGTTTTGACGCAGCAGCCAATGGGCAATGCCAGTCAACCGTGGCACAAGCGCAGTAGTTCAGACGCCTTCCTGCCATCGGGCATGCCTTGGGAATCGGCCAGCCCGCCATCATCGGTCCACGAGCCTCAAGACAACGGAGCGTCGTAAATGAGTAGCAAGAACAACGATGAATTGCCGCGCCAGGCGTCTGAACACACGCTGGGACTGAACCCGGTGGTGGGCCTGCGTCGCAAGGACCTGCTGACCACCGCACGCATGGTCATGCGCCTGGCGGTCAGGCACCCGATCCACAGCCTCAAGCATGTCGCGCACCTGGGCCTTGAACTGAAAAACGTGATGCTTGGCCGCTCGCCGTTGCAGCCGGCCGGTGACGACCGCCGCTTCCAGGACCCGGCCTGGAGCCAGAACCCGCTGTACCGGCGCTACCTGGGTGTGTACCTGGCCTGGCGCAAGGAGCTGCATGACTGGCTCGACGGCAGCCACCTGACCCCGCTGGACATCAGCCGCGGCCACTTCGTCATCAACCTGATGACCGAGGCCATGGCGCCAACCAACAGTGCGGCCAACCCGGCAGCGGTCAAGCGCTTCTTCGAAACCGGCGGCAAGAGCCTGCTCGACGGCCTGTCGCACCTGGCCAAGGACCTGGTGCACAACGGCGGCATGCCCAGCCAGGTCAACATGGACGCTTTCGAGGTCGGCAAGAACCTGGGCATCACCGAAGGTGCGGTGGTGTTTCGCAACGAGGTGCTGGAGCTGATCCAGTACAAACCCACCACCGAGCAGGCCTACCAGCGGCCGCTGCTGGTAATCCCGCCGCAGATCAACAAATTCTACGTGTTCGACCTGAGCCCGGAAAAAAGCCTGGCGCGCTTCTGCCTCAACAGCAAGGTGCAGACCTTCATCGTCAGTTGGCGCAACCCGACCAAGGCCCAGCGCGAGTGGGGCCTGTCGACCTACATCGAGGCGCTCAAGGAAGCGGTGGATGTGGTCTGCGCCATCACCGCCAGCAAGGACCTCAACATCCTCGGTGCCTGCTCCGGCGGCATTACCTGCACGGCACTGCTGGGGCACTATGCAGCCCTGGGCGAGAGCAAGATCAACGCCATGACCCTGATGGTCAGCGTGCTCGACACCACCCTGGACAACGAGGTGGCGCTGTTCGTCGACGAGCAGACCCTGGAGTCGGCCAAGCGCCATTCCTATCAGTCCGGCGTACTCGAAGGCCGCGACATGGCCAAGGTGTTCGCCTGGATGCGGCCCAATGACCTGATCTGGAACTACTGGGTCAACAACTATCTGCTGGGCAACGAGCCGCCGGCCTTCGACATCCTGTTCTGGAACAACGACACCACGCGCCTGCCGGCCGCCTTTCACGGCGACCTGATCGAAATGTTCAAGAACAACCCGTTGACCCGCCCCAATGCCCTGGAAGTGTGCGGCACCTCGATCGACCTCAAGCAGGTCACCAACGACGTGTTCTGCCTGGCCGGCACCAATGACCACATCACACCCTGGCTGTCGTGCTACAAATCGGCGCGCCTGTTTGGCGGCAAGACCGAGTTCGTGCTGTCCAACAGCGGCCATATCCAGAGCATCCTGAACCCGCCGGGCAACCCCAAGGCGCGCTACATGACCAACAACGAATTGCCGGCAGACCCGACCGTCTGGCAGGAAAATGCCACCAAGCACACCGACTCCTGGTGGCTGCACTGGCAGGCCTGGCTGGGCGAACGCTCTGGAACGCTGAAAAAAGCCCCGGCCAACCTGGGCAACAAGGCCTACCCGGCCGCCGAGGCCTCACCGGGCACCTATGTGCATGAACGCTAAGCTGTATGACAGTGCGACCAGGGCATCAGGGACGTACTGGCAGCGATCGCTGGGTAATTGATCATGCAAGAGGCCATGCCTCGGTCTTTCTGGAAAAGGCACAGGACCGCTTTCCAGCGTATTAACCAACAGGGCTCCGGCATGCCGCATCCGTTTGTATTTCGTACCATTGACCTGGACGGCCACACCATTCGCACCGCCGTACGGCCCGGCAAAAGCCATATGACGCCGCTGCTGATCTTCAACGGCATCGGGGCCAACCTGGAGCTGGTGTTTCCGTTTGTCGATGCGCTGGACCCGGACATGGAGGTCATCGCCTTCGATGTACCCGGGGTCGGCGGGTCGTCGACGCCCAGGCGCCCGTACCGTTTTCCGGGTCTGGCCAAGCTGGCCGCACGCATGCTCGATTACCTGGACTACGGGCAGGTCAATGCCATTGGTGTGTCCTGGGGCGGGGCACTGGCCCAGCAGTTCGCCTACGACTACCCCGAGCGCTGCAAGAAACTGGTGCTGGCCGCCACGGCGGCGGGCATGGCGATGGTCCCCGGCAAACCCCGGGTGCTGATGCTGATGGCCAGCCCCAGGCGCTACATCCAGCCTTCGCACGTGATCCGTATCGCCCCGGAAATCTATGGCGGGGCCTTCCGCCGCGACCCGTACCTGGCTGCCAATCATGCGGCCAAGGTGCGCTCCTCCGGCAAGCTGGGTTACTACTGGCAACTGTTTGCCGGCATGGGCTGGACCAGCATCCACTGGCTGCACAAGATCCGCCAGCCGACCCTGGTGCTGGCCGGCGACGACGACCCGCTGATTCCCCTGGTCAATATGCGCCTGCTGGCCTGGCGTATCCCCAATGCCCAGCTACACATAATTGATGACGGTCATTTGTTCCTGATTACCCGGGCTGAAGCCGTAGCGCCCATCATCATGAGTTTCCTGCAGCAGGAACGTCAGCGTGCAGTCATGCATCCGCACCCCACATCCAACACGCATTGAGCCTGGCCGTCCCCGGCCAGGCGCGCTTGCGCTGTAAATCCGCCTTATCTTGCTGTGCGCCCTGACAGGACCGTCGAACGCGCAGAGCGACGCAGGATGACTGCGCCCCCGGTAATAACTGATGGCTTGACGAAGGAGTGTTGCCTGATGCGAGAAAAACCTGTGAAGCGTGCCGAGACGACCCCGGCTACGTACATCAACGCGCAGAGCGCCATTACCGGCCTGCGCGGCCGCGACCTGCTCTCTACGTTGCGCAATGTGGCCAGCCAGAGCTGGCGACATCCCTGGCGCAGTGCCCGCCATGCCCTGGCGCTGGGCAACCAGCTGGGCCGGGTGATCATCCTGGGCGAAACGCCGCACACCCCCAGCCCGCGCGACAACCGTTTCGATGACCCCACCTGGAGCCTCAACCCGCTGTACCGGCGCGGCCTGCAGGCCTATCTGAGCTGGCAGCACCAGCTCAAGCAATGGATCGATGAAAGCGACCTGAGCGAAGACGAACGGGCGCGAGCGCACTTTCTGTTCAGCCTGATCAACGACGCGCTGTCGCCGACCAATACCCTGCTCAACCCGATGGCCGTCAAGGAGCTGTTCAATTCCGGCGGCAGCAGCCTGATCAAGGGCCTGAGCCACATGGCCGATGACTTGCTGCACAACAATGGCCTGCCCAGCCAGACCACCAGGGATGCGTTCGAGATCGGTCGCACCCTGGCCACCACCTCGGGCGCGGTGGTGTTTCGCAATGAACTGCTGGAGCTGATCCAGTACAAGCCCATGAGCGAAAAGCAGTACAGCCGTCCCTTGCTGATCGTGCCGCCGCAAATCAACAAGTTCTATGTCTTCGACCTCAGTCCGTCCAACAGCTTTGTGCAATACGCCCTGAAGAACGGCCTGCAGACCTTCGTCATCAGTTGGCGCAACCCGGATGTACGGCATCGCGAATGGGGGCTGTCGAGCTACGTCGAGGCCACCGAGCAAGCCATGAATGTCTGTCGGGCCATCACCGGCGCCCGGGAGGTCAACCTGCTGGGCGCCTGCGCCGGCGGCCTGACCATTGCCGCCCTGCAGGGGCACTTGCAAGCCAAGCGCCAGCTGCGCCGGGTAGGCAGCGCCACCTACATGGTCAGCCTGCTCGACAGCCAGATCGAAAGCCCGGCCACGCTGTTCATCGATGAAGAAGCCCTGGAAGCGGCCAAGCGCCGTTCTTACCAGCGCGGCGTGCTCGAAGGCCGCGAGATGGGCCGGGTGTTCGCCTGGATGCGTCCCAACGACCTGATCTGGACGTACTGGATCAACAATTACCTGTTGGGCAAGACGCCGCCGGCCTTCGACATCCTGTACTGGAACAACGACACCACCCGCCTGCCGGCAGCGCTGCATGGTGACCTGCTGGATTTCTTCAAGCACAACCCGCTGACCCACCCCGGCGGCCTGGAAGTGTGCGGCACCCCCATCGACCTGCAAAAGGTGACGGTCGACAGTTTCAGCATTGCCGGCATCAACGACCACATCACCCCTTGGGATGCGGTGTATCGCTCCACCTTGCTGCTGGGCGGCGAGCGGCGCTTCGTGCTGTCCAGCAGCGGTCATGTGCAGAGCATTCTCAACCCGCCGGGCAATGCCAAGGCCACCTTCATCGAAAGCGACCAGCTCAGCAGTGACCCGCGCGCCTGGTATTACGACGCCAAGGCCCAGCAGGGCAGCTGGTGGCCGACCTGGATGGCCTGGATCCAGGCACGCTCGGGCACCCTCAATGAAACCAGCATGAGCCTGGGCACCGACACTCACCCGCCCATGGAGGCAGCGCCGGGGACCTACGTGCATGTACGTTGAAGCAATGGATGCCACCTGCGCCGGGACGCAGGCACCGGGGAACAAGAGGACTGGATGAAAACCCGCGACCGAATACTCGAATGTGCACTCGAACTGTTCAACCGACATGGCGAGCCCAATGTCTCGACCCTGGAGATCGCCAACGAACTGGGCATCAGCCCGGGGAACCTGTATTACCACTTTCACGGCAAGGAGCCACTGGTCCTGAACCTGTTCGAACGCTTCCAGGCCGAGCTTGCGCCCCTGCTGGATCCGCCGGCCCATGCGCGGCTGGACGCCGAGGATTACTGGCTGTTCCTGCACCTGATCGTCGAGCGGCTGGCGTATTACCGCTTTTTGTTCCAGGACCTGTCGAACCTGGCCGGGCGCCTGCCCAGGCTGGCCCGTGGCATTCGCAACCTGCTCAATGCGCTCAAGCGCACCCTGGCGTCATTGCTGGCCCATCTCAAATCCCGGGATCAACTGGTCAGCGACACCCAGGCCTTGGGGCATCTGGTGGAACAGGTGACGTTGACCTTGCTGTTTTCGCTGGATTACCAGCGCATCCTGGGTCGTGAAGGCGAGGTCCGGGTAGTGGTCTACCAGATCATGATGCTGGTCGCACCGCACCTGGTCGCGCCATCGCGCCAGAGCGTAGAGCAACTGGCGCTGCATTACCTGGAGCGTTGAACACCCCGGTGCCGGGCAAAGCCCGCCCGGTCTGCCAAGGCAGACCGGGCCTGGCCGTGCGGATCAGGACTGGCTGGCGGAAGCGCCGGTGTCCGTCTCGGCCGCCGGGCTGGCAGCGGTGGTATTGGCCGGCGCCTTCGGCTCAGCGGGCCTGGCGGCCGGCTTGGCTGCAGGTTTGGCGGCGCGTTTGCGGGGTGCCGGCTTCTTGGCCGGTTTGGTGTCGGCCGACGCTGCCGCCGAACGCGCACCGCTGGCGGTTGCAGAGGCTGCCTTGCTGACGGCATCGACCGACCTGGCGGCCGCCTTTTTGACCGCAGGCTTGGCTGCCTGGGTCTTGCCGGCGACTTTATCGGCCGTTTTGGCGACGGTCTTGGCGGCCGATCTGATCAGCGGCTTGGCCGTATTGCCGGAAGCCGAGCGAGAGGCTGCTGTTCGCGTGGTGGTCACCGGCACGGCCTGCTCACCGGTCAATTGCTCGATCTGCCGGGTCAACCGGTCGACCTTGTCATGCAGTGACTCGACTTCACTGCGGCTGGGCACGCCAAGACGGGAAATGGCGCTGTTCAGGCGCCTGTCGAACGCGCCCTCAAGCTCGCTCCACTTGCCCAGTGCCAGGTCCTTCACGTCGCCAACCCGGGATTTGCCGGCCTTGACGCCATCCTTGACCTCTTCAAGCTTCTGCTCGGCCTGGGACTGCGTCTGCTTCTCGGCCTGCTCGCCATCCTTTACCAGGGTTTCAAACAGTTTGCTGCCGTCATTGCTGATCTTGGAATACGCGCCCAGCCCGGCCAGCCAGATCTGGCGCGAGTATTTCTCGATCTCGCCAACCCAGGAGCTGCTTTGCTTTTCGGTTTTTTTCTTGCCTGCCATCCCGCTCTCCTTATTGATCCGACTCGACGCGTTCGAGCTTTTTGGGCTCCGGGCGTTCAAGCTTGCGATTGCCGACGCGCTCCAGCAAGGCGGTCAGTTCATCGAGCTTAGCAGAGAGCGCCTCGACGTCATGACGCGACGGAATGCCGATGCGATGCAGCCCTTTGGCGATGCGCCGGTCGAACAGACCCTCGATCCTGTCCAGCTGGGCTTCGAAGCGGTTCTTGACTTCACCGGCCTCGCCCTTGATCGAATCGAACTCGCTGTTGGCCGCCTCGACCTTTTCATCAATGGCCTTTTTCGCTTCCTTCTCGGCCCGCTCACCGGCGCGGATCAGCTCCTTGACGTACTCACTGCCTTCTTCGTTGACCCGGGTATAGACACCCAGGCCTGCCAGCCAGATCCTGCGCGCGTAATGCTTGACCTCGGCAAGCTTGCCGTCCTGCTCGAGGTCGACTTCGATTTTTTTTCTCACACTGACTTTGGCCATGGTTCACCTCACGCCTGAAAGTTGAAGGGAACGCCCCTTCAGGGACAGTCAGGCCAAAGTAAGCAGAAAAATTAGAATCGACACCCTAACAGCACACCTGCCGGGTAGGAGCGCGCTTGCCCGCGACCGAGTGCGTAGCGCTCGCAAAATTGATGAAACGCCACAAACTCATAGTGAACGCATTCAGAAATCTGCGAAACACCACAAATTTACGACTGCGACCTAGTCCGGGATCTATGAAACGCCACAAATTTACGACTGCTAACGCAGCCGGTCGCGGGCAAGCGCGCTCCTACAGCGGTGAATTTACAACCTGGCAGAGCCAGTTATTTATTTTGTATTTGATGAGAGCGTCCGACAGGTCAGGCCGCCAGCTCGCGGTCCAGCACCCGTTCGATTTCGCTCTTGATCGTGCCGCTCATCGCCGAGAGAAAAAAACTGAGTTCGATGCTGATGCGGATCAGCGCCGCTTCGACGTCGACCCGGCCTTTGGCGCCCTTGCCGTGCAGCGACACGCTGTCGCCGTCCCACTCGTGCGCCAGGCCGTATTTGGCCGACAGTTTCTGCACCAGGTGCTCGGCCTTGGCACGGGCCTGCTCATGGCCCAGTTCGTGCGGGCGTTCGACGATGATTTTCGACATGCCAATGGTCCTCGTTCAAAGGTCAATCGTGGCGCCACTATAACAGCGCCCCGAACCGGTCATGCGCGTTGTCAAGACAAAGCCACCCCTGATGATTAGAATGGCAGCATTCTATTCCGGTGAAAGCGATATGACCGATCAGCGCAAAGGCAGCGATGCCGAACCCACCACCCACTTCGGCTACAAGAACGTGCCGCAAAGCCAGAAGGCGGAAAAGGTTGCTGAGGTGTTCCACTCCGTAGCCGCCAAGTACGACCTGATGAACGACCTGCTGTCCGGTGGCATGCACCGGCTCTGGAAGCGCTTCACCATCGAGCTGTCGGGCGTACGCCCCGGCAACCGGGTGCTGGACATCGCCGGCGGCACGGGCGACCTGGCGCGCAAGTTCTCGCAACTGGTCGGCCCGACCGGGCACGTGGTCCTGGCCGACATCAATGCCTCGATGCTCAAGGTCGGCCGCGACCGCCTGCTCGATAAAGGCGTGTCGGGCAACATCGAGTTTGTCCAGGCCGATGCCGAGAAGCTGCCGTTCCCGGACAACCACTTCGACTGCGTGACCATCGCCTTCGGCCTGCGCAACGTGACCAACAAGGACGACGCCCTGCGCTCGATGCTGCGCGTGCTCAAGCCCGGCGGTCGCCTGCTGGTGCTGGAGTTCTCCAAGCCGACCAACGCCCTGATGTCCAAGGCCTACGATGCCTATTCGTTCGCCTTCATGCCGTTGATGGGCAAGCTGGTGACCAACGACTCGGAAAGCTACCGCTACCTGGCTGAATCGATCCGCATGCACCCCAACCAGGAAACCCTGAAGTCGATGATGGTCCAGGCCGGTTTCGACCGTGTGACCTATCACAACATGACCAGTGGCATCGTGGCCCTGCACCGGGGCATCAAGCCCTGATGCTGCTGCGAGGCTTGCTGGCCAGCGTCGAGCACGGCATCAACCGGGTGCTGCGCCTGGACCCTACGGCCCTGCCGCGCCTGGGTGCGCTGGCCGGGACGGTGATCGCCATCGACTGCCGGGATCCGGCCCTGAAGCTGTTCATCCTCCCCAGCGAGGAAGGCGTGTTCCTGGCCGCCGACTGGGCTGCCGATGCCGACTGCACGCTGCGCGCCCCGGCGGCCACGCTGGTGCGCCTGGCCCTGAGCCAGGACAAGAGCGCGGTGCTGCATGGCCCGGACGTCGAGCTGGACGGCGACAGCGGCGTGCTACTGGCATTGAGCAGCATCCTGCAGGACCTGGAGCTGGACTGGGAATACGAGCTGTCGCGCTGGCTGGGCCCGGTCGCCAGCCAGTTGCTGGGCAGCCACCTGCGCAGCCGCGCGCGCTGGACCCGGGGCGCGCTGGCCAGCCTGGGTCAGAACCTGGCCGACTACCTGAGTGAAGAGTCGCGTGCTCTGGTCGGTAAACACGAAGCCGAGGCCCATTTCAGTGAGCTGGACCGGATCAAGCTCGATCTGGAACGCCTGGAAGCCCGCGTTGCACGCCTTTCCTCCCCCCTGACCCCCAGCGATAGCGATCTCGAATGAAGTTGCTTGCCGTCCGCCGCCTGTTTCGCATCCAGCGTGTCGTAATCCGTTACCGCCTCGATGACCTGCTGTTTGCCCTGCCGCTGCCCTGGTGGCTGCTGGCCGTACGCTTCGTGCTGCCGTGGCGCTGGCTGCCGCGCAAGCCCGCGGCGCAGGACCGTGGCACGCGCCTGCGCCTGGCCTTGCAGGATCTGGGGCCGATCTTCATCAAGTTCGGGCAATTGCTTTCGACCCGTCGCGACCTGCTGCCCGAGGACATCGCCGACGCGCTGATGCTGCTGCAGGACCGGGTGCCGCCATTCGACCCGAAATTGTCGGTGCAACTGATCGAATCGCAACTGGGCGCGCGCATCAGCGAAGTGTTCAGCCGGTTCGATGTCGAGCCGATGGCTTCGGCCTCGGTGGCACAGGTGCATGCGGCGCGGCTCAAGACCGGCGAAGAAGTGGTGGTCAAGGTGGTGCGGCCCGGCCTGCGCCCGATCATCACCCAGGACATGGCCTGGCTGTTCATCCTGGCGCGCATCGCCGAACGACTGTCGGCCGACGCACGCCTGCTGCACCCGGTGCAAGTGGTCAGCGACTACGAAAAGACCATCTACGACGAGCTGGACCTGCTGCGCGAAGCGGCCAACTCCAGCCAGTTGCGGCGCAACTTCGAAGGCTCGGACCTGCTGTACGTGCCACAGGTCTACTGGGACTGGTGCCGGCCCAAGGTGCTGGTGATGGAGCGCATCTACGGCGTTCAGGTCACCGACCTTGCGACCCTGGCCGACCAGCGTACCGACATGAAGCTGCTGGCCGAGCGCGGCGTCGAGATTTTCTTCACCCAGGTGTTTCGCGACAGCTTTTTCCACGCCGACATGCACCCGGGCAACATTTTCGTCAGCACGGTCAACCCGTGGACCCCGCAATACATCGCCATCGACTGCGGCATCGTCGGCAGCCTGACCCCCGAAGACCAGGATTACCTGGCCCGTAACCTGTTTGCCTTCTTCAAGCGCGATTATCGTCGGGTGGCGCAGTTGCACATCGATTCGGGCTGGGTGCCGGCAGAAACCAAGCTCAATGAGTTCGAGGCGGCGATCCGCACGGTGTGCGAGCCGATCTTCGAGAAACCGCTCAAGGACATCTCGTTCGGCCAGGTGCTGATGCGCCTGTTCCAGACCGCGCGACGCTTCAACATGGAAGTGCAGCCGCAACTGGTGCTGTTGCAGAAGACCCTGCTCAACATCGAAGGCCTGGGTCGCCAGTTGTACCCTGACCTGGACCTGTGGAGCACGGCGCAGCCGTTTCTGGAGCGCTGGATGCGTGAACGGGTCAGCCCCAAGACCTTGCTGGGCAACCTGCAATCGCAGGTCGAACAGTTACCGCATATTGCCGGCATGACCCGCGACCTGCTTGAACGCATGTCACGACCGCACGCCAACGACCCGCCAAAGCCCTGGCATGACCGCAACGACAACTGGGCCTTGCGCCTGCTGGGCGCGGCTCTGCTGACCGGCGGCGCGATCCAGACCTGGGCCCTGAGCTCGGCCGGTACTGCGCTGCCGGGACTGACTGGCGTACCGGCCGGCATCATGCTGGTGGCGGGCCTGTATCTGATCGTTCGTCGATAGCCAGCAGCACGAGGCGCTGGCACACTGTTCAACCCGCCGGGCGAGGCCCCGGCAGCCGGAGTAGATATGAAAGACTGGCTGGACGAGATTCACTGGAACAGCGACGGTCTGGTGCCTGCAATCGCTCAGGACCACCAGACCGGACGCGTATTGATGATGGCCTGGATGAACCGCGAGGCGCTGGCCCTGACCGCTGCCGAAAACCGCGCCATCTACTGGTCGCGCTCGCGTGGCAAGCTGTGGCGCAAGGGTGAAGAGTCCGGCCATGTACAAAAACTCCACGAGTTGCGCCTGGACTGCGACGCCGACGTCGTCATCCTGATGGTCGAGCAACTGGGCGGCATTGCCTGCCACACCGGCCGGCAAAGCTGCTTCTACCGGGTGTTCGAGAACGGCGACTGGAAAACCGTCGACCCGGTGCTCAAGGACCCCGACGCCATCTATCACTCAGGACACTGATCATGACCGACACCCTGACCCGCCTGGCCGAAGTGCTCGAATCGCGCAAGGGCGCGGCAGCCGACAGCTCCTATGTGGCCAGCCTGTATCACAAGGGCCTGAACAAGATCCTGGAAAAGGTCGGCGAAGAGTCGGTCGAAACCATCCTGGCTGCCAAGGACGCCGCCATCAGCGGCGATTGCAGCGATGTCATTTATGAAACCGCCGACCTGTGGTTCCACAGCCTGGTGATGCTCGCGGCCCTGGGCCAGCACCCACAGGCGGTGCTTGACGAACTGGACCGCCGCTTCGGCTTGTCCGGCCACGCGGAAAAAGCTGCCCGGACCTGAGTCCGGGCCTGAACTTCAAGAGGATTGCTCCATGGGTATTTTTGACTGGAAACACTGGATCGTCATCCTGATCGTCGTGGTCCTGGTATTTGGCACCAAGAAACTCAAGGGCCTGGGCAGTGATGTGGGTGAATCGATCAAGGGCTTTCGCAAGGCCATGCACGACGACGAGAAACCGGCCGAGCCCAACTCTGCCGCCCAGCCACAACCGCAACCGGCGCAGACCACTGCCCACACCACCCAGCCCGAGCCGCCGCACACCATCGATGCCCAGGCGCAAAGGGTGCAGGATCCGGTGCGCAAGGACCAGGTCTGATCCATGTTTGGTATCAGCTTTTCCGAACTGCTGCTGATCGGCCTGGTGGCCCTGCTGGTACTGGGCCCTGAGCGCCTGCCGGGGGCCGCACGTACCGCCGGGCTGTGGATAGGCCGCCTGCGGCGCAGCTTCAATGCCATCAAGCAGGAAGTGGAGCGTGAAATCGGTGCCGACGAGATTCGCCGGCAACTGCACAACGAGCACATCCTGTCGCTGGAAGAAGAGGCCCGCAAGCTGTTCTCGCCGCCCAACGAAGACGTGCTCAACCGTGACGCACCGGCTGTCGAGCCTGCCCCGCAACCGATCACGCTGCAGCCAGAGCCGTCAATACCGCCCGCCAGTGCCACGCCGCCAACGCAGCGCCTGACCCTGGAAAAGACGCCCAAACCTGCGGCCGTGACTGCGCCTGTCGGCCAGCCGGCCGCCCTCACCGACCCGTCATTGCCATCGCGAGCCCCATGAGCGCTGATATCCCGGAAAACGACCAGCCCATGCCGCTGGTCTCGCACCTGACCGAACTGCGCACGCGCCTGCTGCGCTGCGTGGCTGCCGTGTTCGTGGTCTTCGCCTGCCTGTTCTACTTTGCGCAGAAGATCTACACGCTGGTGTCTGCCCCGCTGCGCGCCTACCTGCCTGAAGGCGCGACGATGATTGCCACCGACGTGGCCTCGCCGTTCCTGACGCCGTTCAAGCTGACCATGATGGTGGCGCTGTTCGCCTCGATGCCGATCATCCTGCATCAGGTCTGGGGCTTCATTGCACCGGGCCTGTACCGTCACGAAAAGCGCATTGCCGTGCCCTTGCTGGTGTCGAGCATCGTGCTGTTCTATGCCGGCATGGCGTTCGCCTACTTTCTGGTGTTCCCGCTGATTTTCCACTTCTTTGCCAGCGTGACCCCTGAAGGCGTGTCGATGATGACCGACATCGCCAGCTACCTGGACTTCGTCATGACCCTGTTCTTCGCCTTCGGCGTGGCCTTCGAGATTCCGGTGGCTGTGGTGCTGCTGGTGTGGATCGGCGTGGTCGACGTCAAGTACCTGAAGAAGATCCGCCCCTACGTGATCATCGGCTGCTTTGTGGTCGGCATGATCCTCACGCCGCCTGACATCTTCTCGCAGACCCTGCTGGCGGTGCCGATGTGGTTGCTGTTCGAGCTGGGCATCCTGTGCAGCAGCCTGATCAGCAAGCGCGGCGAACACCCTGAAGACCAGAAGCGCGACCAGCCGCCAGCGCCGCTGTCGTGAACCTGCTGCTGCTCGAAGAGGCCGACTTTATCGCGGCCGACCGTGTGGTGTTGCGTGACCGGCGCCTGACCCACATGCAGGAGGTGCAGCGGGTCGCCGTCGGCGACAGCCTGCGGGTCGGCCGTATCGACGGCCTGCTGGGCGAAGCCGAAGTGCTGCGCCTGGAGCCGCGCGAAGCCGAACTGCGCGTGACGTTGCACAGCCCGCCACCGGCCAAGCTGCCACTGACCCTGATCCTGGCCGTGCCGCGCCCGAAAATGCTGCGCCGGGCGTTCCAGACCGTGGCCACCATGGGCGTGCCGCGCCTGATCCTGGTCAACAGCTACCGGGTCGAGAAAAGCTTCTGGCAGACCCCGTTTCTCAACCCCGAGGCCATTCGCGAGAACCTGATCCTGGGCCTGGAGCAGGCCCGCGACAGCGTGTTGCCCCAAGTGCTGATCGAAAAGCGTTTCAAGCCATTCGTCGAGGACCGCCTGCCGGCACTGGCCCGTGACACCCTCGGCCTGGTCGGGCACCCCGGTGATTTCCCCCCCTGCCCGCGCGCGGTCGAACAACCGGTGACCCTGGCCATCGGGCCCGAAGGCGGCTGGATTCCCTATGAGGTCGATCTGCTGGCCGGCGCCGGGTTGCAACCGGTGCAACTGGGGCCGCGTATCCTGCGGGTCGAGACCGCCGTGACGGCCCTGCTGGCACGACTGTTCTGATTGTTGGCTGCGTCATCTAAATCGCTTTAGCTTGTAGGATTCTTGCCGATACAGGGGTTCGTACTATCTCTGCCAGGCAAGGAGTCCTCATGTCCATTACCCAAAGTCTCGCCAACGCGAGCGTCAGCCGCAAACTGGCCCTCGGTTTCGGCCTGGTGGTGCTGATGACCCTGGCCATCAGTGCCACCGGCTGGCGCAGCATCCAGTCGCTGATCGAGCGGGGCGATCGGGTAAGCGCCATCAACCAGGTCAATGAACAGACCCTGGAATTGCGCATCCAGCGTCAGCGCTATGAAGCCCTGTTCAGCACCGAGGCGGCCAAGAACGTCGTGGCAGCCCTCGACCAGCTCGACATCGACCTGCGCATGGCCCGCAGCCTGACTCGCTCACTGGCCAACCAGCAACGCCTGGACACCCAGATCAAGACCGCCGTCGATTATCGCCAGGCCTTCATGGAAATGGTGCGCGCCATCGATACTCGCGAGGGCACTCGCAGCCTGATGGGCGACAGTGCCGACAAGGCTGTGAATGAAATCAACAAGCTTGAAGCAGAACTGCTCAAGAACGACGACATCCTGGCCTTCAACAATATCGTGGGGGTCAGCAAGCTGCTCCAGCAGGCCCGCTTCCAGGTGCGCGGTTACACCTACAGCGGCCGTGCCGAATTCGAGAAAAACGCCAATGCGGCCATCGATGAAGCCATGACGGGCATCGACTCGCTGGCGGGCAATGTGCCTGCCGGCTTCCTGCCGATCCTGCAGGCCGCCCAGGCGGGCCTGCAAGGCTACCGCGCCGCCGTGGGCCAGTACCGCGATGCCCAGGCGGCCAGCAGGACCGCGCTGGACAAGATGACACCGCTGGGCGAGCAGTTGGTGCAGATCAACAGCGACCTGATTGCCGACCAGAACGCCAGCCGTGACAAGGAAAGCGCCCAGGCGGTGCTGACCATTGCCCTGAGCACTGCGCTGGCCCTGCTGTTCAGCGTGCTGGCGGCCTGGATCATCACTCGCCAGATCACCCTGCCCCTGCAAGATACCCTCAGGGCCGTCGAGCGCGTGGCCGCCGGCGACCTCAGCCACAACCTCAACGTCAATCGCCGTGACGAACTGGGCGTGCTGCAAGGCACCCTGCAGCGCATGACCGTCAGCCTGCGCGAACTGGTGGGCGGCATTCGCGACGGCGTCACGCAGATTGCCAGCGCTGCCGAGGAGCTTTCGGCGGTCACCGAGCAGACCAGCGCCGGGGTCAACAGCCAGCGGGTCGAAACCGATCAGGTGGCCACCGCCATGCA
Source organism: Pseudomonas viridiflava (assembly GCF_900589395.1). GTDB lineage: Bacteria > Pseudomonadota > Gammaproteobacteria > Pseudomonadales > Pseudomonadaceae > Aquipseudomonas. Next base: position 211,946 of record NZ_UUIS01000096.1, on the reverse strand, counting down.
TGAAATGACCGCCACGGTGCAGGAAGTGGCGCGCAACGCCGAGGAAGCTTCGGAAGCGGCCCTGGCCGCCGACCAGCAGGCCCGGGAAGGCGATCGCGTGGTCAATGAGGCCATCGGCCAGATCGAGCGCCTGGCCAAGGCCATGGGCAACTCCACCGCCGCCATGGGCGAGCTCAAGCGTGAAAGCGACAAGATCGGCAGCGTGCTGGATGTGATCAAGTCGGTGGCCGAGCAGACCAACCTGCTGGCACTCAACGCGGCCATCGAAGCGGCACGCGCCGGTGAAGCCGGCCGTGGTTTTGCCGTGGTGGCCGACGAGGTGCGCAGCCTGGCGCAACGCACCCAGAAGTCCACCGAAGAGATCGAGGCGCTGATTGCCGGGCTGCACAACGGCACCCAGCAAGTGTCGAGCATCATGGACAGCAGCCTGGCGCTGACCGAAAGCAGTGTCGAGCTGACCCGCCGCGCCGGCGGCTCGCTGGAAAGCATCACCCGCACCGTCTCGGCCATCCAGGCGATGAACCAGCAGATCGCCGCGGCCGCCGAAGAGCAGAGCGCCACGGCCGACGAGATCAACCGCAGCGTGCTCAACGTGCGCGACGTGTCGCAACAGACCGCCGCCGCCAGCGAAGAAACCGCCGCCTCCAGCGTCGAACTGGCACGTCTGGGCAACCACCTGCAAACCCTGGTAGGGCGCTTCGTGATCTGACCGGGCCGCGCCAAAAACACAACGCATGCTCATCATGCCCCCGTAGGAGCGACCAACGGTCGCGAATGCCGCAGTGAATCATGCGGGTCTTTCGCGACCGTTGGTCGCCCCTACAAATAGTGTGCCGGGGCCGGCGTCTGTGACCGGCTTCACCTTCCGTAACCGTTCGGAATTTTCCTACGACCAACTCAGGTCGCGCTCCACTTCCTCCTGCCGATGCGCTCATGACGCCATTCCCAAGCAGGAGAAACCCCTATGTTGCGCAGGATCAATCAATCGCTGGAAAACCTCAGTGTCCGGCTCAAACTGGCGCTGGGATTCGGCCTGGTACTGGGCCTGACCCTGACCATTACCCTGACCGGCTGGTACGGTCTGGGCATCATGATCGACCGCGCCGAGTCGATCTCGGCCAGCGCCCGACTGGGCAGCCTGACCAAGGACCTGCGTGCCGAGCGCATTCTGTTTCGCCAGGAAAACACCCCGCAGAACGCCACGCGGGTCGCAGACCGCCTCAACGAGCTGGAAACCCAGCTCAGCCTGCTGCACAAGGCTATCGAGGACACGCGCAGCCTGGACCTGTTGAATGCCCAGAGCCGTATTGTGGCGGCCATGGAAAAGACCTTTGCCGAACTGAGCGGACAGCGCAAGGACCGCGACAGCGCCGCAGACACACTCAAGCAACAGGCGGCCCAGACGGTCAAGGCCATCGTCGATGTCGAAACCGAAGTGCTCAAGGCTGTGAGTCAGGAGCAGGACAACGGCGAGCGGCTGGAGGAGTTCACCAATCTGTCGCAGCTCAAGCAGCATATCCAGCAGGCCAGCGCACAAGTGCAGGCCTATACCCTCACCGGCAGGCAGACCGATGAAAGCGCCGCCATCGTCGCCCTCGATGAAGCCCTGGAAGAAATCCGCCAGATCGCCCGGGACCAGGCCGGTGACAACCTGCAGGCGCTCAAGCCGGCCGAACAGGCCTTGCACGATTACAAACAGGCACTGGGCACGTTCTACACCGTGCAACTCAAGGTCCAGCAGGGCCAACAAGGCATGGAAGCGCTGGGCGACTCGATGCTCGACTCGGTGGCCGGGCTGATCGGCCTGCAAGAAGTGTTGCGCGACCGCGAGGCCAGGCAGGCCCGCACCGCCCTGACCGCTGTCACCTCGCTGGCCCTGCTGGCCGGGCTGCTGGCCGCCTGGATCATGACTCGACAGATCCTGGTGCCCTTGCGCCGGGCCCTGACCGCCGCCGGGCGCATTGCCCAGGGCGACCTGAGCCACGACCTGCACAGCCGGCGCCGCGATGAAATGGGCCAGTTGCAAAGCAGCATCCAGGCCATGACCCTGAACCTGCGCGCCCTGGTCAACGGCATTGGTGATGGCGTCACACAGATTGCCAGCGCCGCCGAGCAACTGTCGGCAGTCACCGGACAAACCAGCGCGGGCGTCAATAACCAGAAGGAGGAGACCGATCAGGTGGCCACGGCCATCAATCAGATGGCCGCCACCGTGCTACAGGTTGCCAATAATGCCCAGGAGGCCTCGCAGGCCGCTGCGCAGGCTGATCAACAGGCACGCGATGGCGACCAAGTGGTGAGCCAGGCCATCGGCCAGATCGAACAGCTGGCCGGCGAAATGTGCCATTCGACCCAGGCGATGAACCGCCTCAAGCAGGAAAGCGGCAAGATCGTCGGAGTGCTCGACGTGATCAAGTCCGTTTCGCAACAGACCAACCTGCTGGCCCTCAATGCCGCCATCGAAGCGGCACGGGCCGGAGAAGCCGGGCGCGGGTTTGCCGTGGTGGCCGACGAGGTGCGCAGCCTGGCGCAACGCACCCAACAATCGACCGAGGAAATCGAAGAGCTGATCGCGGCGTTGCAAAACGGCACCCAGCAAGTGGCCACGACCCTGGACAACAGCCGCAGCCTGACCGATCAGAGCGTGGAACTGAGCCGCCGCGCCGGCAGCGCGCTGGAGCAGATCACCCGCACGGTGGCCAGCATCCAGGGCATGAACCAGCAGATCGCCGCGGCCAGCGAGCAGCAGAGCACGGTGGCCGAGCAGATCAACCGCAACGTGGTCAATGTGCGCAGCATCTCCGAGCAGACCGCTGCGGCCAGCGAAGAAACCGCCGCCTCCAGCATCGAATTGGCGCGCCTGGGTACGCACTTGAAGGAACTGGTCGGGCGCTTCAAGGTGTAGGCAATCACCCGCCACGTTAGGCGCTGAAAACACCCGATCTGTAGGAGCGACCAACGGTCGCGAAAAGACCCCATGATTCACTGTGGCTTTCGCTGAACATCTACGACTGCTGCGCAGCCGATCGCCGCAAGCGGGCGCCGGCAAGCCGCCTCCCACCGGTCCTGTGTGGGCTGCACGTCAGCGTCACAAACAAAAACGCCCCTGGATCAGGGGCGTTTTTGTGAGCAGGCATCAGGCCGGCAATGGTACCGGCAAGGCGCCGGCCGGCTGCAACGGCAGCAGCGGTGCATGCGGGTCGGCCTCGATGGAGGCATGCCAGGCAGCCAACCACTCTGGATGTTGCACATTCCAGACCTGCTGGTGCAGGCGCGACAGCGCCACCGGATCGCTGAGCAGCATCAGCCGCTCATGGTTGCTGAGCTTTTCAGGGCCTACCTTGAGTGCCTGCTCGACACGCTCGGCGCGCAATGACTCGATCGGAGCGGCCACACGATGGCGCGAGGTCGCCATGGCACAGGCCAAGGCGTTCTGCTGCGGGTCGACCACGGCGCGTACGAAGCCCTGTTTAAGGGCATGCCAGCGGTTTTCGTGGGTGTACTGGTCGGTGGACTGCAGCTCTTTGGGCGTGTCGTATTCCTCAGGGATCAGGAACAGCTTCTCGTCACGAGCCTTCAGCCCAAGGTTGGTGCGGCTGGAAATCACCGACACCGGGATCGACAGCATCAGCGACACCACGATCGGCGCCAGCCACCACAGAAAGCTCGGGTTCAGCCAGGCCACCAGCAGGGTCCAGGCCACACCCAACAGCGTCTGCGGACCATGACGCTTGACCGCCTCGGACCACGGCGTGGAGTCGTCGTCACGCTGCGGCGAGTTCCAGGTCGCGGCCCAGCCCAGGAACGCGGCGAGCACGAAACGGGTGTGGAACAGCATGCGCACCGGCGCCAGCAGCATCGAGAACAGCATTTCGCTGATCATCGACACGGTGACCTTAAACTTGCCGCCAAAACCGGTCGCGCCCTTGGCCCAGATCAGGATGACGCTCAGCAGCTTGGGCAGGAACAGCAGCACGATGGTGGTCGAGAACAGGGCGACGGCCTTTTCCGGGTGCCACTGCGGCCACAACGGGTACAGCTGTCGCGGCTCCAGGAAGTAGGTCGGCTCCATCAGGGTATTGACCGCCAGCAGCGCGGTGGACAGCACCAGGAAGAAGAACCACAGCGGCGCCGACAGGTAGGACATCACGCCGGTCAGGAATACCGCACGGTGCACCGGGTGCATGCCCTTGACCAGGAACAGGCGGAAGTTCATCAGGTTGCCGTGGCACCAGCGACGGTCGCGCTTGAGTTCGTCCAGCAGGTTGGGCGGCAACTCTTCGTAGCTGCCCGGCAGGTCGTAGGCAATCCACACGCCCCACCCGGCCCGGCGCATCAGCGCCGCTTCGACGAAGTCGTGCGAAAGGATGGAACCGGCGAACGCACCTTTACCGGGCAATGGCGCCAGGGCGCAGTGCTCGATGAACGGCTTCATGCGAATGATCGCGTTGTGCCCCCAGTAGTGCGATTCGCCCAATTGCCAGAAGTGCAGGCCGGCGGTGAACAGTGGCCCGTATACACGGGTGGCAAACTGTTGCAGGCGCGCATACAGGGTGTCCATGCCCGACGCCCGTGGCGCGGTCTGGATGATGCCGGCGTCTGGCGTGGCTTCCATCAGGCGCACCAGGCTGGTCAGGCACTCACCGCTCATCACACTGTCGGCATCGAGCACGACCATGTAGCGGTAGTCGCTGCCCCAGCGACGGCAGAAGTCGTCGAGGTTGCCACTCTTGCGTTTGACGCGACGGCGGCGACGGCGATAGAAGATCTTGCCGAAGCCGCTGGTTTCGCGGCACACGTCCAGCCAGGCCTGTTGCTCGGCCACGGCGATGTCGGTCTCGTTGGTGTCACTGAGCACGAAGAAGTCGAAGCGGTCCAGGTCGCCGGTGGCGGCCACGGACTCGAAGGTGGCGCGCAGGCCGGCAAACACCCTTGGCACATCTTCGTTGCAGATCGGCATCACCAGCGCGGTGCGTGCACCGGCTTCAATCGGCTCGTTACCGGCACTGGCCCCGGAGATGCGGTACTTGTCGCGCCCGGTGATCAGTTCCAGAAAGCCCATCAGTGCGGTCCAGAAACCGGCCGACACCCAGCAGAACAGAATGCCGAACAGCAGCAGGATGCTGGTTTGCAAGGCATACGGCAGCACCTGCATGGCGGTCTGCACGAAGGTCTGGCGGGTGATTTCGTCCAGCGACACCAGCGACCAGCCCTGGTACGGCAGAATGCCTTTCATGTACCAGCCGGCCACAATCGTCTGGCCAAGCATCAGCACCAGCAGAATGTAGCGACGGATCGAACCGACCGTGCGCCAGCGCGCCTTGGGCAGGTCGCGCGGCAGGTCGTCGACCGGCTTGGGCGGGTTGCTCTTGCCGGTCAGGCGCCGCCAGCCACGCACCAGGATATTGGTGCGCCAGGGCTCGGGCACCACTCGGGTACGACGAATCGGAGGCGCGGTCTTCAGGCACAGCCGGCCACTGGCGTCGACGGTCAGCATTTCGGCGTCGCGCAGCTCATCGGCGGTGGCCAGGGTCAGGCGCGTGCCTACCGAAGCCTGGGCGGCCTCGGCAGGTGCGGCGTCCGGCTGGGCCGACAGACGCTGGTGCAATTCGGAGAACGAGGTGCAGCCGGCCAGTTCGGCCCGCTGCGCATCGGTCATTGGCAGGTGTGCCAGGTACTCGTTCAGAGACTCTGGCGCCGGGTGTGTATTACTCATCGCTAGGCAACTGGTAGCTCCAGGTCTCGGTCAGGACTTGCAGGGTCTTGGCCGGCTCCGGAAGGGTGGGTGCAGCTTCGGTTGCAGGTGGCTGGGCGGTGTCCTTGCCCGCTTCGGCAGCGGCCACATCGGCCTTGCCGGCTTCAGGCTTGGCAGCTTCGGCAGGTGCCTGGGCCACTGGCGGCTTGCCTGCCTCGGGCTTGGCAGCGTCCGGCTTGGTCGCGTCCGGCTTGCCGGTTTCGGCAGCCTTGACCGCCTCGGCCTTGGCCACGGCATTGGTGTCTTTCACCGCGCCCTGGGCCGGCGCCTTGTTCGGTGCCTTCTGGTCGTCGGATACCAGCAGCGCCGGTTCCTTGCCAGGCTCGGCCGGGATTTCGCGCAGCAGGTAGGCACGCATCTCGATCGGACGGCTGGTGTCCTTGACCTTGATCCGCAGGCTCAGGCGATAACCCTTGGTCACCGGGTTGTAGCGCAGGTTGTTATCGACCAGCTCGGTATTTTCGTCGGTGGTCACCTGGCTGCGGATGGTCTTGTCTTCCGGCAAGGCCGACAGCACGGGACCGACGAAGTCGATCAGGAAGGCCAGGGTGCCGTCAGGCTGACGAATCAGGTTGGCCTGGCGCACGTCACCGATCGAGCGCAGGGTCTGCTTGACCCAGCCCAGGTCCGGCGAGTGGATGGCGTTTTCGTCCATGGTCCAGTGGATGCGGTAGTTGAAATCCACCGGCTCACCGGGAGCAGGCAGGGTTTCAGGCTTCCAGAAGGCCACGATGTTGTCGTTGGTTTCGTCGGCGGTCGGAATCTCGACCAGTTCGACCACACCCTTGCCCCAGTCGCCACGCGGCTCGATCCAGGCGCTTGGACGCTTGTCGTAGCGGTCGTCGAGGTCTTCGAACTGGCTGAACTCGCGGCCACGCTGCAGCAGGCCGAAACCACGCGGGTTCTCGACCGAGAAGCTGCTGACCGACAAGTGACGCGGGTTGTTCAGCGGACGCCACAGCCACTCGCCGTTGGCCGCCTGGATCGACAGGCCGCTGGAGTCATGCAGCTCGCGACGGAAGTTCTGCGTGCGCGGCGGCTGGTGAGTGCCGAACAGGAACATGCTGGTCAAAGGCGCCACGCCCAGCTTGGTGACCTTGTCACGCAGGTACATGCGCGATTTCACGTCCACGCGGGTGTCAGAACCCGGGCGCAGGATGAACTGATAGGCACCGGTGGCACGTGGCGAGTCGAGCAGGGCGTAAATGACCAGGTGGCCATCTTCGGCATTGGGTTTTTCGATCCAGAATTCCTTGAAGCGCGGGAATTCCTCACCGGACGGTACGGCGGTGTCAATGGCCATGCCACGGGCCGACAAGCCATAGACCTGGCCCTTGCCGATGACGCGGAAGTAACTCGCGCCCAGCATGGTCATGATCTCGTCCTGCTTGTCATCCTTGTTGATCGGGTAGGTGACCTTGAAACCGGCATAGCCGAGCTTTTCGGTGGCCTTGGGGTCGAACTTCAGTTCGCCGAAGTCGAACCGCGCCGGGTCGTACTTGATTTCATCGACCGTGGTGGAGGTGACTTCGTTGATTTTCACCGGCGTGTCGAAGTGCATGCCCTGGTGATAGAAGGACAACTTGAACGGGATCTTTTCACCCGCCCACTCGGCCTTGTCATCGCGGAACCGGATTTTCTGGTAGTCCGCGAACTTCATGTCGCGGAACTCACCCGGCAGGTTGCTCCTGGGGGCTTCGAACTTCTGCCCGGCCAGGTCTTTTGCCCTTGCAGCCACATCATCAAGATTGAATGCCCACAACTGGCCAGAGCCGAACAGGCAGACCAATGCAGTGCTTGCCATCAGCGCATTACGCAGCCGGGTGACAGGTGTCTTTGGAGCATCACAGGGACTAACAATCACGAGCAACCCTCGCCGAAAAACGATTAAAGAACCAACGGCCAGCTATCCAGTGCCGGTTGGCGAGCACTGTTCGGACTCCAAAAGGGCTTAATGATTCCCTCATCAGATGTCGAACTGTCTTCGCACTGCCTTCCGGCGGGCCATCGGTAATGGCCAATTAGCGCGCGATTATCCTGTAGCGCGCGTGACAACGCATCAGCTATGACAAAGTTTTTATTACTTTGATACCTGACGGTTACAGACCTGTAAAAGCCTGCCTTTTTCAGGTCTCGAACAGGAACGTGACCGGTCCGTCGTTCACCAGATGCACTTGCATGTCCGCACCAAAACGGCCCGCAGCCACCTGCGGATGAGCGCCCTGGGCCTGCCTGAGAAGATAGTCGAACATTTCAGCCCCGAGGGCCGGTGGCGCCGCTTTTGAGAAACCCGCACGCAGCCCGCTGCGGGTGTCGGCCGCCAGGGTGAACTGCGAGACCAGCAACAAGCCCCCTTGCACATCGCGCAGCGACAGGTTCATCTTGCCGTCGGCATCACTGAAGACCCGGTAGTTGAGCAGCTTGTGCAACAGTTTGTCGGCACTGGCGGTCGTGTCTTGAGGTTCAACCCCGACCAATACCAGCAGCCCCTGGTCGATGGCACCGACCACCTCCCCACCCACCTCGACACGCGCCCCACGCACGCGTTGCAACAACCCTTTCATGAATGCTCCTTGAGTGCCCCTTGGCCCTGCACACTTGCCACTGTACCTGGCCCGTAGGAGCGCGCTTGCCCGCGACCGGCTGCGCAGCAGTCGTAGATTTTCAGCGTCTCCGAGATTTTGCGAGCGCTCCGCACTCGGTCGCGGGCAAGCGCGCTCCTACTGAACCCATGCGTCAGGACGGCAAGCCTCAGGCTTCTTCGGGCGAGAGGTCCAGCAGGTTGTCGGCAATCTGGGCGGCGGCGCGCACCAGGGCATCGGCAATGCCGGTCTCGGCGGCCGAGTGCCCGGCATCGCGGATGATCTGCAACTCGCTGCCCGGCCAGGCCTGGTGCAGCTCCCAGGCGTTGTCCAGCGGGCAGATCACGTCATAGCGACCATGCACGATGATGCCCGGCAGGTGCGCGATCTTGTGCATGTCGCGGATCAACTGGTTGTCTTCCAGGAAGGCATTGTTGACGAAGTAATGGGTCTCGATGCACGCAATCGACAGGGCGCGCTGCGGTTCGCAGAAGCGCTCGACCACTTGCGGGTTCGGGCGCAGGGTCGCGGTGCGGCCTTCCCAGCCCGACCAGGCCTTGGCCGCGTGCATCTGGGCGATCTGGTCAGAGCCGGTCAGGCGCCGGTGATAGGCCGCCAGCAGGTTGTCGCGCTCTTCGGCCGGGATCGGCGCGATGAAGTCCTGCCAGTAATCGGGGAACAGGCGGCTGGCGCCGCACTGGTAGAACCACTGGATCTCTTGCGGGCGGCACAGGAAGATGCCGCGCAGGATCAGGGCATGCACACGCTCAGGGTGGGTCTGGGCATACGCCAGCGCCAGGGTCGAGCCCCATGAGCCGCCGAACAGCACCCATTTGTCGATGCCCAGGTGCTCGCGAATACGCTCCAGGTCCTCGATCAGGTGCCCGGTGGTGTTGTTCTCCAGGCTGGCGTGCGGCGTGGAACGGCCACAGCCGCGCTGGTCGAACGTTACGATACGGTACAGGTTGGGGTCGAAGTAGCAGCGGCTCTGCGCATCGCAGCCCGAGCCCGGGCCACCATGAATGAACACCACTGGCAGGCCGTCCGGCGAGCCGCTTTCGTCGACATAAAGCACATGCGGAGCTTCCACGGCCAGATCGTGCCGGGCATAAGGTTTGATCTGCGGGTACAAAGTCTGCATAAGTGCTCCATGGTCCGTTTCGTGGGCGTGTTCGGTAATGCGGTTGCCATCATAAACCCGAAATGGTTAATGAGCATGCTGATCGGTATGGAACGATAGATGCAAGCAATCTGCCAGATGCTCGACGCGAACCTGCCGGGTGCAACCGGGTCAGAGCGTGTGGCGTGTCATGGCCCATTGCGATTTTTTCAGGAAATTACCGGCGACACGCCTACAGTCTAAGTACTCCTTTCCATTTGCCTGACTACTTGAGGTCGTACCGATGTCTCAGGAACCCCTTGTTCGTGACGCTGAAGTGGCTGCTTTTCGCGCCGCTGTTCTTGCCAAACTCACTTATGCGGTGGGCAAGGACCCTGACCATGCATTCGAGCATGACTGGTTCGAAGCCGTCGCCCTGGCCGCCCGCGACCATATGGTCGAGCACTGGATGGACCACACCCGGCAGATCTACCGCGAGGTCAAGAAACGCGTTTATTACCTGTCGCTGGAATTTCTGATCGGTCGCCTTCTGTATGACAGCCTGAGCAACCTGGGGCTGCTGGAAATCGCCCGCGAAGCCATGACCGAACTGGGCGTGGACATCGAGCGCATCCGCCTGCTCGAACCCGATGCAGCCCTGGGCAATGGCGGCCTGGGTCGTCTGGCCGCCTGTTTCATGGAAAGCATGTCGACCCTGGGCATTGCCGGCCACGGTTATGGGATCCGCTACGAACACGGCCTGTTCCGTCAGGCAGTGGTCGATGGCTGGCAGCAGGAACAGACCGAAAACTGGCTGGACTTCGGCAACCCGTGGGAATTCGAACGCCCTGAAGTGGTGTACCCGATCGGCTTTGGCGGCTATGTCGAGACCGTGCAGAACGACGCCGGCGAAACCAGCCAGATCTGGCGGCCGGGCGAAACCGTACGGGCCATTGCCTACGACACCCCCGTGGTCGGCTGGCGCGGCGCCAGCGTCAACACCCTGCGCCTGTGGCGTGCCCGGGCGGTGGGTGACCTGCACCTGGAGCGTTTCAACGCCGGCGACCACTTCGGTGCGGTCGCCGAGGTGGTGCGCGCCGAGAGTATCTCGCGCGTGCTGTACCCCAACGATGCCACCGAAGCGGGCCAGGAACTGCGCCTGCGCCAGGAATACTTCTTCGTCTCGGCCTCGCTCCAGGACCTGCTGCGCCGGCACCTGAACATGCATGCCACGCTGACCGACCTGGCCGAGCATGCCGCCATCCAGATGAACGACACGCACCCCTCGATCGCCGTGGCCGAGCTGATGCGCCTGCTGATCGACACCCACGGCATCGCCTGGGACCAGGCCTGGAAGATCACCGTCGCCACCCTGGCCTACACCAACCACACCCTGCTGCCCGAGGCGCTGGAAACCTGGTCGGTGGGCCTGATGGAGCGCATGCTGCCGCGCCACATGCAGATCATCTACCTGATCAACGCCCAGCACATCGACACCCTGCGCGCCAAGGGCATCCACGACTTCGACGTGCTGCGCGCGGTGTCGCTGATCGAGGAAGACAACGGCCGCCGCGTGCGCATGGGCAACCTGGCGTTCCTGGGCTCGCACAGCGTCAATGGCGTGTCGGCCCTGCACACCCAGTTGATGCGCAAGACCGTGTTCGCCGACCTGCACAAGCTGTACCCGGAGCGGATCAACAACAAGACCAACGGCATCACCTTCCGCCGCTGGCTGTTCCAGTCCAACCCCAAGCTGACCAAGATGCTGGTCGAGAGCCTGGGTGAGGACATTCTGGATAAACACGAAACGCGCCTGATCGAGCTGGAACCGTTCGCCGAAAAAAGCTCGTTCCGCAAACAGTTCGCCGACCAGCGCCTGCACAGCAAGCGCGCCCTGGCGGCGATCATTCACGAGCGGCTGGGCATCGTGGTCAATCCGGCAGCGATGTTCGACGTGCAGGTCAAGCGTATCCACGAGTACAAGCGCCAGTTGCTCAACCTGTTCCACACCGTGGCGCTGTACCAGGCTATCCGGGCCGAGCCGGGCACCGACTGGGTACCGCGGGTGAAGATCTTCGCCGGCAAGGCGGCCGCCAGCTATCACTCGGCCAAGCTGATCATCAAGCTGACCAACGACATCGCTCGCACCGTCAACAACGACCCGACCGTGCGCGGCCTGCTCAAGGTCGTGTTCCTGCCCAACTACAACGTCAGCCTGGCCGAAAGCATCATCCCGGCAGCCGACCTGTCCGAGCAGATTTCCACGGCAGGCCTGGAGGCTTCGGGCACCAGCAACATGAAGTTCGGCCTCAACGGTGCGCTGACCATCGGCACGCTGGACGGTGCCAACGTCGAAATGAGCGAGCAGATTGGCCTGGAACACATGTTCATCTTCGGCATGAGCGCCCAACAGGTCGAGGCGCGCAAGCGCAGCGGTGATTTCAGCGCACATTCCGACGTGGCCGCTTCCGGGCGCCTGAACGATGTGCTGCAGGCGATCCGTGGCGGGGTGTTCTCGCCGGATGATCCGAATCGCTATGTCGGGCTGATCGACCAGTTGCTGGCCTATGACCGGTTCCTGGTGTGTGCCGACTTCGACTCGTACTGGGCGGCCCAGGCACAGGTCGAGGAAACCTGGCACGACTCCAAGAAATGGTGGCGCTCGGCGGTGCTCAACACCGCCCGCATGGGCTGGTTCTCGTCCGACCGGACCATTCGCGAGTACGCCGGCGAGATCTGGAAAGCGCTGGACTAGAGGCGTTGACCGTGACGCCTTGATCAAGGCGTCACCCCCTGATGAATTCACCCCTTGTAGGAGCGCGCTTGCCCGCGACCGGCTGCGTTAGCAGTCGTAAATTTTCAGCGTTTCATAAATTTTGAATGCGTCCACAGTTCAGCATTTGTGGCGTCTGGCAAATTTTGCGAGCGCTACGCACTCGGTCGCGGGCAAGCGCGCTCCTACACTGCACGACAGTGTGCCGCCTTGGCGTTGTGTCAGTAACCCTGGGTGGGCGCTCATAAAGACGGCGCCTGTCCCAAGTGGCAAACCGCCATGAATTCTCTGACCCGCCCGTGTAACGATCTCTTCGTCAAACAGTCAGACTCGCCGGTATACTCCCCATCTCTCTTGCCTCCCTGACCGAAAAGGATGTCGTCACGTGCCTTGGCTAATGCTGGTACCCGCACTCCTGTTGCTTGGCTATGCCGTGGTCGGCTACGACTTCACGCTGATCATGGCTTTCCTGGTCGTCTGGATGGCCTGGCAGGCCGGGCGCCTCACTGCCCTGGGCAAAAAAGCCGACAAGCAGGCCACCCAGTTGACTGCCGCGCAGGCGGCCCTTGACGCCCTGCAAAAGCGCCTGGCGCAGCTGGAGTCAACGCAGCGCAGCACGGCAGAAGCAACGACCGCACCAGCGTCGGAGCCGGCCAAGGCACCGGCAAAAGTCACCTTCTACCAGCCGCCGACCGAGCCTGAGCTGACCTGGAGCCTGCCGGCCGCATCGGCGCCGACGGCACCCGCAGCGCCACCCGCGCCCCCGAAACCCTCGGTCAAAGAAGCGCCCATCGTTGCGCAGACCCCGACACCGCCCCCCGCCCCCTCGCAGCCCAACCCGGTCGACCAGGCCATCGAGGCGGCCCGCAACTGGTTGTTGGGCGGCAACACCGTGTTGCGTGTCGGCCTGGTCCTGCTGTTTCTGGGCCTGGCCTTTCTGCTGCGCTATGCCACAGAAGGCATGGTGGTGCCGATCGAAGTCCGCTATGCGGGCGTGGCCGCCACGGCCATGGCGCTGATCGGCCTGGGCTGGTGGCTGCGCGGGCGCAACCCGGGCTTTGCCCTGATGGTGCAGGGCGCCGGCATCGGCATGCTGTACCTGACCGTGTTCGCGGCCATGAAGCTGCACCCGCTGCTCGATCCGACCCTGGGCTTCGGCCTGCTGGTCGTGATCATGGCCTGCTCGGCCGTCCTGGCAATCAACCAGAATTCGCTGGCCCTGGCCTGCGCCGCCACCCTGGGCGGTTTCGCCGCGCCGATCCTGGCCTCGACCGGGCAAGGCAACCATGTGGCGCTGTTCAGTTATTTCACGTTGCTCAATGCCGGTATTTTCGCGATTGCCTGGTTCAAGGCCTGGCGCCTGCTGAACCTGATCGGCTTTGTGGGCACCTTCGGCATCGGCTTTGCCTGGGGTCTCAAGAGCTACACCCCTGCCCTGTTCTGGAGCACCGAGCCCTTCCTGGTGCTGTTTTTCTTCATGTACCTGGCCATCGGCCTGCTGTTTGCCCGGCGCAAGCTGCAGGAAGCGGCCAGCGGGCCGGCCGATGCCAGCCATGCTGCCTTGCTGCGCTGGACGGCCAGACAAGGCGATTATGTCGACGGCAGCCTGCTGTTCGGTACACCGCTGGTAGGCTTCGGCCTGCAATATGCCGTTGTCGAGCATTTGGAGTTCGGCCCGGCGTTCAGTGCGCTGGCGCTGGGGCTCATCTATATGGGCATTGCCCGCCTGCTGGCCAGCCGTGCCAGCGAGCGGACCACGCTGCTGGTCGAAGCCTGCCTGGCACTGGGCGTGGTGTTCGCTTCGCTGGCGATACCGCTGGGCCTGGATTCGCGCTGGACCAGCTGTGCCTGGGCCATCGAAGGCGCGGCAATCTTCTGGCTCGGCCTGCGCCAGCAACGGCTGCTGGCGCGTGGCTTTGGCCTGCTGCTGCAAGTGGCTGCGGGCCTGGTGTGCCTGGACATGCTGAACGACAGCTATTCGCCCTGGCAGGTCAACGGCGACTTCTGGGCGCCGATGATTTTGGCGCTGTCCGCCCTGGCCTGTGCCTTGTGCTGCCATCGAATGCCGGGCGCGCTGCGCAGCAACGACTCTTGGCTGGGTAACGTGCTGGTGGGCGTGGGCGGCTTCTGGTGGGCCCTGTCGATGAGCATGGCGGTGCAGCGCTTTACCACGTCGGAATGGGAACTGACCTGGCTGCTGCTGGCCGCTGCCGCCAGCGTCGCACTCTGGACGGTGGTCGCCCTGCGCCTGCGCTGGCCGGGCCTGGCGCTGTTGTGCTGCGCACTGATGCCGGTCAGCGCCCTGTTGCTGCTTGGCGCGCTGGACACCTATTACCACCCGTTTGCCCTGGGCGGCTGGCTGGCCTGGCTGCTGGTGGCCGGCGTGCACCTGCTGAGCCTGCGCCGCCTGGCGCCATTGCTGCCGGCCCACATTCTGGAAGGCGCGCATACGCTGGGCTGCTGGGTCGTGCTGGGGGTCCTGGCGGCGCAGCTGCGGTTTGTCCTGCTGGACCTGGCCGAGCAACGCAATGCGTGGCGCTGGCTGGGCTGGGCGCTGCTGCCAAGCCTGTACCTGTGGGCCATGGCCGCACAGCGACCGTGGCCATGGCCGGTGGCGGCGCACCCGCGCGCTTATCGCGTGTGGGCCGCCGCGCCTCTTGTCGCGCTGATGCTGGCCTGGTTCTGGATGGCCAACACCCTCAGCGATGGCAGTGCCGACCCCCTGCCCTACATCACGTTGCTCAACCCGCTGGAACTGGGCCTGCTGCTGGCACTGGGCGGCTCGCTGCTGTGGCTGCAGCGCTACCTGCCGCAATTGGGCGTCGGCCAGGTACAGGCGCGCCAGGCAGTGTGGCTGGTGGGCGGTGCCTCGCTGTTCGCGCTGCTGACCGCCATGGTCATGCGCTGCGTGCACCACTGGACCTTCGTGCCGTGGGACACCGAGGCCCTGCTGGGCTCAATGACGGTCCAGGCCAGCCTGTCGATTACCTGGAGCCTGATGGCCCTGGCGCTGATGATCGGCGGCCACCTCAAGGTTCGCCGCGAGATCTGGCTGGCCGGTGCGGCGCTGATCGGAGTCGTGGTGGTCAAGCTGTTCTTCGTCGAGTTGAGCGACCGCGGCTCGATGGCGCGCATTGTTTCGTTTATAGGTGTTGGCATATTGCTACTGGTAGTGGGATATTTCGCACCACTGCCGCCGAAACCTTCTGTCACACACGTCGACGAAGTACCCGGCCCGTCACAACCATGAGGAATCGTTCTTGAGTCATCCGCTGATCATGAAAATCGCTGTGCTGGGCCTGGCCTTGTGCACCGCGACGATCGCCCATGCCCAGGACAAGCCGGCCGATTTCGCCAGCCAGACGCCGCTGTCCCTCAGCGGCGAAGGCCCCTGGTTTAGACTCGAGCTGCCTTTGGCCGTGCAATTGAACGCCCGCCAGCCTGACCTGGCCGACCTGCGGATCTTCAATGCCCAGGGCCAGGCCATGGCTTACGCCTTCGCCCGTGAACCGGCCGTGGCCGAGGATGACCCCGAGCCGATCCCGGTCAAATGGTTCCCGCTGTACAGCGCCTCGGACAGCGACGAACGCGCCCCGGATATCCGTATCGAACGCACCCATAACGGCACGGTGATCGAGGTCCAGCCGCAAGTGGCCATTGAGGCTGGCGAGGAAGTGCTGCGCGGCTGGCTGCTCGATGCCAGCATGGTCAAGGCGCCGCTGGAACAGCTGCTGATCGACTGGAGCACCGAGCGCGAAGGTTTCCAGCAGTTCAGCATCGAGGCCAGTGACGACCTGCAAACCTGGCAATCCTGGGGCGAGGGCCACGTTGCACGCCTGTCGTTCGCCGACGAGGTGGTCGAACAGCGCGAAGTGGGCCTGCCAGGCCTGAATGCGCGCTACCTGCGCCTGCTGTGGCATTCGCCCCAGGGCGCACCGACCCTGACCTCCGCCCATGTGTTCAGCGCTCGCCCTGACAGCCCGGCACTGCCGCTGACCTGGTCGGGCCAGCTGGCCGGTACCGTCGACAAGCCCGGCCAGTATGTCTGGCAGTTGCCGGTCAGCCTGCCGTTGCAGCGTGTGGCCATCGACCTCGCCGAGCCCAACAGCCTGGCCCCCGGCACCCTGTATGGCCGTTCCGAGCCGACCCAACCCTGGCAAGTCATCGGCAGCAGCTTGCTGTATCGCTTGCCGCAGAACGGCGAAGAAGTGGTGCAGGACCAGATCCAGCTGGGCGGCCAGGGCGTGCGGCAACTGAAGCTGGAAATCGACGAACGTGGCGGCGGCCTGGGTGAACAGGCGCCCAAGCTGCGCTTTGCCGTGCAGGCCACCCAGGTGGTGTTCCTGGCCCGCGATAAAGGCCCCTTCGTGCTGGCGGTGGGCAATGCGCAGGCCAGGGCGGCGAACCTGCCGTTGAGCACGCTGATTCCCGACCTCAATGCCCAGACCCTGGCCACCCTGAGCAAAGCCCAGCCCATGACAACACCTGCAGCCAGCCTGGCAGCGCCGGTGCCGATCGCCGAACCGCCCTTCGACTACAAGCGCCTGGGCCTGTGGGCCGTGCTGTTACTGGGCGCTGCCCTGCTGGCCTGGATGGCCTGGGGCACCCTGCGTGCCACGCGCCCCAAACCCTGATGGATGGCGCCATTACCTGGCGCTTTTGCAGCTACGCTGAGCCGGTATCTGAACTCAAACAGGCCGGCCCCGGTCTGACAGGCAGTATTCAGGTTCAACTCGCGCTAAACTGCGCGGGTTTCCCCTCCCCCCTTTTCGGAGCTATCCATGTCCCGCGTTACCCTGAGTCGCTATTTGATTGAGCAGACCCGCAGCAACAACACCCCTGCCGATCTGCGTTTCCTGATCGAAGTGGTGGCGCGTGCGTGCAAAGAGATCAGCCACGCAGTATCCAAAGGCGCCCTGGGCGGCGTACTGGGCAGCGAAGGCACCGAAAACGTGCAGGGCGAAGTGCAGAAGAAGCTCGATGTGATTTCCAACGAAATCCTGCTCGAGGCCAACGAATGGGGCGGTCACCTGGCCGGCATGGCGTCCGAAGAAATGGACAACGCCTACCAGATCCCGGGCAAATACCCTAAAGGTGCGTACCTGCTGGTGTTCGACCCGCTGGATGGTTCGTCGAACATCGACGTCAACGTCTCGGTCGGCACCATCTTCTCGGTACTGCGTTGCCCCAACGAGTACCTGAGCCAGAACGAAAGCCTCAACGAAAACGCCTTCCTGCAGCCCGGCACCCAGCAGGTTGCGGCCGGCTACGCCATCTACGGTCCGCAGACCATGTTGATCCTGACCCTGGGCGACGGCGTCAAGGGCTTCACCCTGGACCGCGAAATGGGCAGTTTCGTACTGACCCACGAAAACATCAGCATTCCGGAAACCACTCAGGAATTCGCCATCAACATGTCCAACCAGCGTCACTGGGAAGCCCCGGTACAGCGCTATGTGGGCGAACTGCTGGCCGGTGAAGAAGGCCCGCTGAAAAAGAACTACAACATGCGCTGGATCGCCTCGATGGTGGCCGACGTGCACCGCATCCTGACCCGTGGCGGCCTGTTCATGTACCCGCGCGATGCCCGCGAGCCGTCCAAGCCCGGCAAACTGCGCCTGATGTACGAAGCCAACCCGATGTCCTTCCTGGTCGAACAGGCTGGCGGTGCGTCGACCAACGGCCGCGAGCGCATCCTGGACCTCAAGCCCCAGGGCCTGCACGAGCGCGTAGCGGTATTCCTGGGTTCCAAGCAGGAAGTCGAGCGCGTCACCGGTTACCACAAGGAATAAGCCATGGCCGCGCCCTGGCGTGAGCTGCTCGACTGGTGGTTCGGCCCTGCCGCATCACCGACCGAGGTGACCGCAGCCCGCAATGCGCTGTGGTTCGGCAAGCGCAAGGCCAACGACACCCAGGCGCGCGAGCGCTTCGGTGCCTTGGTGCAGCAGGCGCTGGCCGGTGATCTGCAAGACTGGACAGCCGACCCCGAGGGCTGGCTGGCGCTGATCGTACTGCTCGACCAGCTGCCGCGCATGATCCATCGCGACAGCGCCCGCGCCCATGCAGGCGATGCCCGCGCCCAGGCGCTGCTGCGCGAGGGCCTGCACGTCGGCCACGACCTGCACCTGACACCAGTGCAACGCACGTTCGTCTATCTGGTGCTGGAGCACAGCGAAAACCTGGATGACCAGGACCAGGCCGTTGCCCGCTTTGCCGCCCTCGTGGAAAGTCTTGCCGAGCATCAGCGTGCCTATTTCAAGCGCAGCCTGGACTACGCCGAGCGCCACCGGCGCATCATTGCCCGCTTCGGGCGCTTCCCGCATCGCAATGCCCTGCTGGGTCGTACCTCGACGCCCGAGGAAGTCGAATTTCTCAAGACGCCGGGCTCAGGCTTCTGATTCAACTCAAGAAATCCTTTCTGGATTCGGGAACCAGATCGACTTTTCTGCCTCCAAGGTCTCGGCACAGCGTTCCAGGCTGTGTAAAAACGCAGCCTGGCCGAGCGCAGTAGTTTTTACACAGCCTGGGCCGCCTGCGTGCCCCCTTTCCAGGAGCCTGACCCCATGTATCTGCGTTACGTAGCGTTGCTTGCATCGCTTGTGCTGTTGAGCGCGTGCAACAAAATCAACCAGGAAAACTACTCGAAGCTCTCCTCCGGCATGCCCAAGACGCAGGTCGATGAACTGCTCGGCAGCCCGACCGAATGCTCCGGCGCCCTGGGTCTTTCAAGCTGCACATGGGGCAATGAACAAACCTTCATCAGCGTCCAGTACGCCGGCGACAAGGTCGTGATGTTCTCCGGGCAAGGCCTGAAATAAGCATGGTGATTCGACTGCTGCGCTTTGCCTTTGTCGTACTGGCAGGCTTTCTGGTCATCGGCTTCGCTCACTCGGCTGACAACCTCGACCCCAAGACCGCCGGCAACATCGACCTGGAACGCTATCAAGGCACCTGGTACGAGCTGGCGCGCCTGCCCCTGTACTTCCAGCGCAACTGTGCGCAGTCGCAAGCCCATTACACGCTCAAGAACGACGGCACCGTGGCGGTGACCAACCGTTGCCGTACCCTGGACGGCGAGTGGCAGCAGGCCGAAGGCACCGCCACCGCGCAAGTGCCGGGCCGGACCGACAAGCTGTGGGTGGTGTTCGACAATTGGTTCACGAACCTGTTGCCTTGGGTTGCCAAGGGCGACTACTGGGTGCTGCATGTGGACGAGCACTACAAGACTGCCGTGGTCGGCAACCCCAACCGCAAATACCTGTGGTTGCTGTCGCGCACCCCGACCGTGCCGGAATGGCTCAAGCAGGAAATGCTCGCCAACGCCCGCCAGCAGGGCTACGACACCAGCCGCCTGATCTGGCGCGTGGCCGACGCGAAAATCACTGCCAGGTCAGTTGGCCAGTAGGGGCTTGTGTCGAACGCTATAGCCAGTACCTGGCACAGTCCTGTGGGAGCGAGCAACGGTCGCGAAAAGGCCAGCACAGCCACCCTCGCGCTTGCCTGACGCACACTATTCGCGACCGTTGGTCGCTCCTACGCGCTTGTGTCGACCCCTTATACAAGGCCGGCACATTCAAGTGTGCACTTGCGCCTTACAGTAGCGCCTTCAGTACCCGGCCGAACGCTTCGGCGCTCTTGCGCTCTTGCTCGTGGTGCCCTTCGCGTACAACCCATTGACCATTGACCATCACATCGCGCACCTGACGGTCGGAGCCTGCAAACAGCCAGCGATTGAGAATGGCGTCCTGCGTGGCCGTGGCCAGGTACGGGTCTTCGCCGTCCAGCACCAGCCAGTCGGCGCGCTGCCCTGCTGCCAGACGGCCCACTGGCTGGCCCAGCGCCTGGGCACCGCCGGCCAGGGCCGCGTCGTACAGCGTACGGCCGACCATTGGCTGGTCCTGCCGGTACAAGCGGTTGCGCCGCTGGTCGCGCAGGCGCTGGCCATATTCCAGCCAGCGCAGCTCCTCGACCACGCTCAATGACACGTGGCTGTCCGAACCGATGCCCCAGCGTCCGCCCTGGGCCAGGTAATCCACCGCCGGAAACAGGCCGTCGCCCAGGTTGGCTTCGGTGGTCAGGCACAGGCCGGCCACGGCACCGCTTTGCGCCATCAACTGCACTTCGTCAGGCTGGGCATGGGTGGCGTGCACCAGGCACCAGCGCTCATCCACAGGTGCGTGTTCGAACAGCCATTGCAAGGGTCGCCGGCCGCTCCAGGCCAGGCAGTCATCGACTTCCTTCTGCTGCTCGGCAATGTGGATATGCACCGGCGCCCGGCGATCGCCGGCCACCAGCACTTCGTCGATCTGCCAGGGCGTGACCGCGCGCAACGAGTGAAAACACAGGCCCAGGCGCTGGGCTGGCTGTTGCGCCAGGGCCGTGTGCAAACGCGATTGCAGCTCAAGGTAGCTGTCAGTGCTGTGGATAAAACGCCGCTGACCGGCGTTGGGTGCCTGGCCGCCAAAGCCTGAGTGGCTGTACAGCACCGGCAGCAGAGTCAGGCCGATGCCGGCACTGCGCGCCGCGCGGCTGATGCACAGGGCCAGTTCGGCCGGGTCCGCATACGGCTGGCCGTCCGTGTCGTGGTGCACGTAATGGAATTCCGCCACTGAGGTGTAGCCGGCCTTGAGCATCTCGATGTAAAGCTGGCGGGCAATGACTTCCAGTTGTTCGGGGCTGACCTGACCGACCAGCCGGTACATCAGGTCGCGCCAGGTCCAGAAGCTATCGTCCGGGCGCCCCGCCACCTCGGCCAACCCCGCCATTGCACGCTGAAACGCATGCGAGTGCAGGTTGGGCATGCCTGGCAGCACAGGACCGGCCAGGCGCTCGGCACCTTCATGGGACGCACCGGCCTGCACCGACACCAGCAGGCCCTGCGCATCGACTTCCAGCCGCACATCGCAGGCCCAACCTTCTGGCAGCAGGACACGCTCGGCAAAATAGGCAGCCATCGACTCGATTCCTCGTTCCGGGTTAACTTGTATATACATATACAGGTGTTAGGTCAGACGGTAAACTGCGCCGTACTTGCCGCGCCCCGGCTTAATGGTTAGCGTGGTGGCTGTTTCGATCCTCATACAAGGACTTCCACGTTGCCGACCCCGCCTGCCCCATCATCTCTGGCCGCCCATCTGGACGAGAGCCCGGCACCGCTTTACGCCCGGGTCAAACAGATGATCGTTCAGCAGATCCAGCGCGGCACCTGGCCGCCGCACCATCGGGTGCCTTCCGAGAGCGAACTGGTCACCGAGCTGGGCTTCAGCCGCATGACCATCAACCGCGCCCTGCGCGAGCTGACCGCCGAGGGCTTGCTGGTGCGCATGCAGGGGGTCGGCACCTTCGTGGCCGAGCCCAAGACCCAGTCAGCCTTGTTCGAGGTCCACAACATCGCCGACGAGATTGCCGCCCGTGGTCACCGCCACAGTTGCCAGGTGGTGCTGCTGCAGGAAGAAACCGCCGGCGCCGACCGCGCCGTGGCGCTGGACATGCGTGAAGGCCAGAAGGTGTTCCATTCGCTGATCGTGCACTACGAGAACGACATTGCGGTGCAGATCGAAGACCGCTTCGTCAACGCGCAGGTTGCGCCTGACTACCTGGATCAGGACTTCAGCCGCCAGACGCCCTATGCCTACCTGTCGCAGGTCGCGCCATTGACCGAAGGCGAGCATGTGGTCGAGGCCATCCTGGCCAACGCTGAAGAATGCCGACTGTTGCAGATCGACACCGGCGAGCCGTGCCTGCTGATCCGCCGCCGCACCTGGTCGGGACGCCAGCCGGTCACCGCCGCGCGGCTGATCCACCCCGGTTCCCGTCATCGCCTGGAAGGACGTTTCAGCAAATGACCCACACCACCGTACTGCGTGCCACCGACTACCCACGCATGCCCTGGAAAAACGGCGGCGGCAGCACCGAAGAAATCGCCCGTGATGCCGGCGACGCACTGGAAGGGTTCGGCTGGCGGGTGTCGATCGCCGACATCGAGACCAGTGGCGGCTTTTCGGTGTTTGCCGGCTACCAGCGCATCATCACCGTGCTGCAAGGCGCCGGCATGACCCTGGATATCGACGGCCACGCCAGCCGGGCGCTGCAGGTGTCCGACCCGTTTGCCTTCAGCGGCGACAGCCAGGTCGCCTGCACCCTGCTCGACGGGCCGATCCGCGACTTCAATCTGATCTACCACCCGCAACGCTTCGCCGCCCGCCTGCACTGGCTGGATGTTCGCGCACCGCAGCGGCTGTTCAGCTCGGCCACCACCGTGCTGCTGTTCAGCGCGGCCCGCCAAATGGCCTGCAGCCTCGATGACGGCGCCTGGGACATCCTGGGCCTGCATGACTGCCTGCGCATCGACAACCCAGGACGCCTGCTGGCGCTTGAATTGCAGGCCCCCACCGCCAGCCGCTGCTGCCTGATCGAACTGACCGCCGTGTCGGTGAACCCGGCCTGAAAAATAATTTTCGATTCACTGCATCCAGATCGTCGCGCCGCGTGTAGTACCTCACAGCAGCTACCGAGTTGCTAAGCGCGGTTCAACTTCTGGAGATACCTGCATGAACGCAAAACGCTTGCTCTGCCTGGCTGGGACCACCCTGGCACTCACCTGCCTGACCCCTGCGGCCTTCGCCCAGGCCGACCTGCCCGAAAGCGTCCGGGTGCCGGCTGGCCACAAGCTCAGCATGGAAACCACTGGCGTGGGTGAAATCACCTACGAATGCAAGGCCAGTGCTGCTGGCAAGCTGGAGTGGACCTTCGCCGGCCCCAAGGCCGTGCTCAATGACCGCAGCGGCAAGGCCGTCGGCAGCTACTACGGTCCACCCGCCACCTGGGAAAGCAAGGACGGCTCGAAGCTGACCGGCACCCAGGTCGCCGTGGCACCGTCGAGCGCCGGCAACCTGCCTTACCAACTGGTCAAGGCCAACCCGGCCGAAGGCAAAGGCGCCATGACGGGCGTCACCTATATCCAGCGCACCGCGCTCAAGGGCGGCGTCGCCCCGACCACCGCCTGTGGCGAGAGCAACAAAGGCGCCAAGGAAATGGTCAAGTACCAGGCTGACTACCTATTCTGGTCGAGCAACTGATCACTCATACGCGATGATGGCGCGCTGCCGGTAGGCTATGCTCTGCCCGGCAGCCTCGCCCGGGGTCGCAGTAATCCACTGGATGGCGGATCGACTTGACCTCGTACGAAGCGCATTTTGACTATGAAGCCGCGCTGCACGCCTGCGCTCGCGGCGAACGCCAGGCCCTGCAGCGTCTCTATCATCAGGAAAGCGCCCGCTTGCTGGGCGTGGTGCTGCGCATCGTGCGTGACCGCGCACGCGCCGAAGACATCGTGCACGACGCCTTTATCAAGGTCTGGACCCAGGCTCACCGCTTTGACGCGCAACGCGGCTCGGCGCGCGGCTGGATCTTTACCCTGACCCGCCACCTGGCGCTCAACCAGGTGCGCAACGGGGCCCGCGAGGTGCAGGCCGAAGACGACGAGCCTGCCGCCACCGCCACGCTGGAAGGCTGGCAGGACGCCGCCGACGCCTTCGACTGGCAGGTCAATCCCGGGCGCTTGCAGCATTGCCTGGAACAGCTGGAACCGACACGCCGCCATTGCGTGTGCCAAGCCTATGTCGACGGCTATACGCACCAACAGATCGCGCAACAATTGAGCGCGCCACTGGGCACGGTCAAGGCCTGGATCAAACGCAGCCTGACGGCCTTGCGGGAGTGCATGGGGTGAATACAACGCCTGATCGCGAACTCGATGAACTGGCCGGTGAATACGTGCTGGGCACCTTGTCGGCCGCTGAGCGCGCCGAGGTGGAGCGGCGACTGCCACTTGAGCCTGCCCTGCAAGCCGCCGTGGACGCCTGGGAAGCGCGCCTGCTGCCGCTGACCGACCTGGCCGAACCGGTGCAACCCTCCGAAAACCTGTGGCCGCGCATCGAGCGCAGCCTGCCCGCTACCGTGCGCACGATCGCAGACGCCCGCCGCTGGCGCAACAGCCTGGGCCTGTGGCGCGGGCTGGCCGGCGCCGGGCTGGCCGCCTCACTGGTACTGGGCAGCCTGCTGCTGATGCGTCCGGCCGTCGCGCCGCCGGCCTACCTGGTGGTGCTGGTTGCACCGCAGGACAAGGCGCCTGGCTGGGTCATCCAGACCAGTGATACCCGGCAGATCCAGCTGATTCCGCTGGGCACCACCGAGGTGCCGGGCGACAAGGCGCTGGAATTCTGGACCAAGGGCGACGACTGGCAAGGCCCGGTCTCGCTGGGCCTGGTCAAGCCTGGCCAGACCCTGCAAGTGCCGCTGGACAAACTGCCGCCGCTGCAACCCAACCAGCTGTTCGAGCTGACCCTGGAAAACGCCACCGGCTCGCCGATCGGCAAACCCACCGGCCCGATCCAGTTCATTGGCCGGGCGGTGAAGGTCATCTGACGGGGCTCTATCGACAGGCCCGCGTCGCCTGTTCCGCCGCATTCGCGACCGCTGGTCGCTCCTGCGGGTTCTGCGGCACTCGCGAAAAGGGCCAGTACCTCCAATACAGCATCTGTGGGCGTGATTTTTTTGCCTGAGTCTACTTGTATGTACAAGTAGAGACATGTTCAACTAGCGCTCATCACCCATGCGCCGCTGGCCCCGACTGTACGGCAGGCTGGTTTGGATTGAACATCGAGGATTTTTTCGTGAGCACCGATAAACAAGACCTCAAGCAAGACTGGACCCGCCACCGCGACGTCGAAGTGCGCGCCGCCCGTGGCACGCAACTGACCGCCAAAAGCTGGCTGACCGAAGCCCCGCTGCGCATGCTGATGAACAACCTCGACCCGGAAGTGGCCGAAAACCCCAAGGAACTGGTGGTCTACGGTGGCATCGGCCGGGCCGCGCGCAACTGGGAGTGCTACGACAAAATCGTCGAAAGCCTGCAAAACCTCGAAGACGATGAAACCCTGCTGGTGCAGTCCGGCAAGCCGGTGGGCGTGTTCAAGACCCACAGCAATGCACCACGCGTCCTGATCGCCAACTCCAACCTGGTGCCGCACTGGGCCAGTTGGGAGCACTTCAACGAGCTGGACGCCAAGGGCCTGGCCATGTACGGCCAGATGACCGCCGGCAGCTGGATCTACATCGGCAGCCAGGGCATCGTCCAGGGCACCTACGAAACCTTCGTCGAAGCCGGTCGCCAGCATTACAACAATGACCTCAAGGGTCGCTGGGTCCTGACCGCAGGCCTGGGCGGCATGGGCGGCGCGCAACCCCTGGCCGCCACCCTGGCCGGCGCCTGCTCGCTGAACATCGAATGCCAGCAGGTCAGCATCGATTTCCGCCTCAACAGCCGCTACGTCGACGAGCAGGCCACCGACCTGGACGACGCCCTGGCCCGTATCGCCCGCTACACCGCCGAAGGCAAGGCCATCTCCATCGCCCTGCTGGGCAACGCCGCTGAAATCCTGCCGGAACTGGTCCGTCGCGGTGTGCGCCCGGACATGGTCACCGACCAGACCAGCGCCCATGACCCGCTCAACGGCTACCTGCCGGCCGGCTGGAGCTGGGACGAGTACCGCGCACGGGCCAAGACCGAACCGGCCGAAGTGATCAAGGCGGCCAAGCAGTCGATGGCCGTGCACGTCGAGGCGATGCTGGCGTTCCAGAAGCAGGGCATCCCCACCTTCGACTACGGCAACAACATTCGCCAGATGGCCAAGGAAGTCGGCGTGCAGAACGCCTTCGACTTCCCCGGTTTCGTACCGGCCTATATCCGTCCGCTGTTCTGCCGCGGCATCGGCCCGTTCCGCTGGGCCGCGCTGTCCGGTGACCCGCAGGACATCTACAAGACCGACGCCAAGGTCAAGGAGCTGATCCCCGACGACGCCCACCTGCACAACTGGCTTGACATGGCCCGTGAGCGCATCAGCTTCCAGGGCCTGCCGGCCCGCATCTGCTGGGTCGGCCTGGGCCAGCGCGCCAGGCTGGGCCTGGCCTTCAACGAAATGGTGCGCAGCGGCGAGCTGTCGGCCCCGGTGGTCATCGGCCGCGACCACCTGGACTCGGGCTCGGTGTCCAGCCCCAACCGCGAGACCGAAGCCATGCGCGACGGCTCCGACGCCGTCTCCGACTGGCCGCTGCTCAACGCCCTGCTCAACACCGCCAGCGGCGCGACCTGGGTCTCGCTGCACCACGGCGGCGGCGTGGGCATGGGCTTTTCGCAGCACTCGGGCATGGTCATCGTCTGCGACGGCACCGACGAAGCCGCTGCACGCGTCGCCCGCGTACTGCATAACGACCCGGCCACCGGCGTCATGCGCCATGCCGATGCCGGCTACCAGATTGCCATTGATTGCGCCAAAGAGCAGGGCCTGAACCTGCCGATGATCGACGCCCAACGCCCTGCACACGCTTGATAACGGAGCGACACACGTGAACGACTTCAACCTGATTCCCGGCCAACTCTCGCTGGTGCACCTGCGCAACATCCTGCGCGAGCCGGTGCGGCTGGCCCTGGACAGCAGCGCCGACCAGCCGATCGAGCAAAGCGTGGCCTGCGTCGAGAAGATCCTGGCCGAGAACCGCACCGCCTACGGCATCAACACCGGTTTCGGCCTGCTGGCCTCGACACGCATTGCCAGCGAAGACCTGGAAAACCTGCAGCGTTCGCTGGTGCTGTCGCATGCCGCCGGCGTCGGCCAGCCGCTGGACGACGCGCTGGTGCGCCTGATCATGGTGCTCAAGGTCAATAGCCTGGCGCGCGGCTTTTCCGGCATTCGCCGGGGGGTGATCGATGCGCTGATTGCACTGATCAACGCCGAGGTCTACCCGCACATTCCGCTCAAGGGTTCAGTCGGTGCCTCCGGCGACCTGGCACCGCTGGCGCACATGTCACTGGTGCTGCTGGGCGAAGGCAAGGCGCGGCACAAGGGCCAGTGGCTCGAAGCCCGCGAAGCCCTGGCCGTGGCCGGCCTGCAACCGCTGACCCTGGCGGCCAAGGAAGGCCTGGCGCTGCTCAACGGCACCCAGGTGTCGACCGCCTATGCCTTGCGTGGGCTGTTCGAAGCCGAGGACCTGTTCGCCGGCGCCATGGTCTGCGGCGCGCTGACGGTCGAGGCGGTGCTGGGCTCGCGCTCGCCATTCGATGCGCGCATCCACGCCGCTCGCGGCCAGCGCGGGCAAATCGACGTAGCCGCCGGCTACCGGGCCCTGCTGGGCGCCAGCAGTGAAGTGTCCGAGTCGCACCGCAACTGCGACAAGGTCCAGGACCCGTACTCGCTGCGCTGCCAGCCGCAGGTCATGGGCGCCTGCCTGACGCAGATGCGCCAGGCCGCCGAAGTGCTGCAGGTCGAGGCCAACGCGGTGTCCGACAACCCGCTGGTGTTCGCGGCCGAAAACGAAGTGATCTCCGGCGGCAACTTCCATGCGGAGCCGGTGGCCATGGCCGCCGACAACCTGGCCCTGGCGATTGCCGAGATCGGCTCGCTGAGCGAGCGGCGCATTTCGCTGATGATGGACAAGCACATGTCGCAGTTGCCGCCGTTCCTGGTGGCCAACGGCGGGGTCAACTCCGGCTTCATGATCGCCCAGGTCACCGCCGCCGCGCTGGCCAGCGAAAACAAGGCGCTGGCGCACCCGCACAGCGTCGACAGCCTGCCCACTTCGGCCAACCAGGAAGACCATGTGTCGATGGCGCCGGCGGCCGGCAAGCGGCTGTGGGAAATGGCAGAAAACGTTCGTGGCGTTCTTGCCGTAGAATGGCTGGCTGCCTGCCAGGGCCTGGACTTGCGCAACGGGTTGAAAACCTCGCCTGTGCTGGAGCAAGCCCGCGCCACCCTGCGCAGCAAGGTGCCGTCCTATGAGAAGGACCGCTTTTTCGCACCGGACATCGAAGCTGCAATCGCGCTGTTGTCCTCGACATGCCTGAACCCGCTGGTTCCTGCCCATCTGTTGCCGAGCCTGTAACGCCTTTCACGCGTCTGACAGTGCCCGTCATGGTCGATGGTTGCAGGGAGGTGTTCTTGCAGCCATTTGCCATACCCGTAATGAATGGACCTGAAATGACGTCACAAGATGGTTTGAAACGCGGGCTGTCCGCCCGTCACATCCGCTTCATGGCCCTGGGCTCGGCCATCGGCACGGGGCTGTTCTACGGCTCGGCCGCCGCCATCCAGCAGGCCGGCCCCGCCGTGCTGCTGGCCTACCTGATCGGTGGGGCGGCGGTGTTCATGGTCATGCGCGCCCTGGGCGAGATGGCCGTGCACGACCCGGTGTCCGGCTCGTTCAGCCATTACGCCACCCGTTACCTGGGGCCGCTGTCGGGCTTTGTGCTGGGCTGGACCTACGCCTTCGAGATGATCATCGTCTGCCTGGCCGACATCACCGCCTTCGGCATGTACATGGGCTTCTGGTTTCCCGAGGTGCCGCGCTGGATCTGGGTGCTGAGCATCGTGTTCTTCATCGCCGCGCTGAACCTGTGCAACGTCAAGGTGTTCGGCGAGGCCGAATTCTGGCTGTCATTGCTCAAGGTCAGCGCGATCGTGGCGATGATCCTGGGCGGTGCCGGGATCATGCTGTTCGGCCTGGGCAGCGTCAGCAGCGATACGCCGATCGGCATCAGCAACCTGTGGGCGCATGGCGGCTTCATGCCCAACGGCATCGGCGGGCTGATCGCGTCGCTGGCCGTGGTGATGTTCGCCTTCGGCGGCATCGAGATCATCGGCATCACCGCCGGCGAAGCCAAGGACCCCAAGCGCAGCCTGCCGCAGGCGATCAACGCCGTGCCGCTGCGTATCCTGCTGTTCTATGTGCTGACCCTGTTCGTGGTGATGTGCCTGTTTCCCTGGACGCAGATCGGCACGCAAGGCAGCCCGTTCGTGCAGATTTTCAGCAACCTGGGCCTGTCGCAGGCCGCGACCGTGCTCAACATCGTGGTGATCTCGGCAGCCGTGTCGGCCATCAACAGCGACGTCTTTGGTGCCGGACGCATCATGTATGGCATGGCAAAAGACGGCCAGGCACCGGCCGGCTTCGCCGCGCTGTCGAAACAGGGCGTGCCGTGGATGACCGCCGTGGTCATGGGCCTGACCCTGCTGGCGGGCGTGGTGCTCAACTACGCGATCCCGGACAACCTGTTCCTGCTGATCGCCTCGGTGGCAACCTTCGCCACCGTCTGGGTCTGGCTGATGATCCTGCTCACGCAAGTGGCCATGCGCCGCTCGATGAGCGCTGAAGAGGTCAGCCAGCTGCAATTTCCGGTGCCGTTCTGGCCGTGGGGCCCGGCGCTGGCTATCGTTTTCATGCTGTTCATTTTCGGTGTGCTGGGCTGGTTCCCGGCCAGCCGCACCGCCTTGCTGGTCGGCGCCGCCTGGGTGGTGCTGCTGGTGATTGCCTACTCCATCTGGGTCAGGCCCGAGACCCCGAGCCCACGCAAATAACCTGGAGATCCAATGAAAACGCTCTGGCAGAACTGTCACATTGCAACCATGGCACACGGCACCTACTCGATCATCGAAGATGCGGCCATCGTGACCTCTGGCGAGCGGATTCACTGGATCGGGCCGCAGGCGCAACTGGACCAGGCCGGCCTCGACAGCGTGGTCGACCTGGGCGGCGCCTGGGTCACACCGGGGCTGATCGACTGCCACACCCACGCGGTGTTCGGCGGCAACCGCAGTGGCGAATTCGAGCAGCGTCTGCAAGGCGTCAGTTACGCCGAGATCGCCGCCGCCGGTGGCGGCATTGCCAGCACCGTGCGCGCCACCCGGGCCGCCAGCATCGAGTCGCTGTATGCCAGCGCCGAACGCCGTGTGCGACATTTGCTCAAGGAGGGCGTCACCACCCTGGAAATGAAGTCAGGCTACGGCCTGGACCTTGAGTCCGAGCGCAAGCTGCTGCAGGTGATCCGCCGGCTGGGCAATACCCTGCCGGTCACGGTGCGCAGCACCTGCCTGGCCGCCCACGCCCTGCCACCGGAATTCACCGACCGCAGCGACGCCTACATCGACCATGTCTGCCACGAAATGCTGCCGGCCCTGGCCGGGGAAGGCCTGGTCGATGCGGTCGATGCCTTCTGCGAATACCTGGCGTTTTCGCCGGCGCAGGTCGAGCGGGTGTTCATCACCGCGCAGCAACTGGGCCTGCCGGTCAAGTTGCATGCCGAGCAGTTGTCGTCACTGGGCGGCTCCAGCCTGGCGGCGCGCTACCAGGCCTTGTCGGCCGACCACCTGGAATACATGACCGAGGACGACGCCATCGCCATGGCGGCGGCCGGCACGGTGGCGGTGCTGTTGCCGGGGGCCTACTACTTTCTGCGCGAAACGCAATTGCCGCCGATGGACGCCCTGCGCCAGCACGGTGTGCCCATCGCCATTGCCACCGACCTGAACCCCGGCACCTCGCCGGCGCTGTCGCTGCGCCTGATGCTGAACATGGCCTGCACGCTGTTTCGCATGACCCCCGAAGAAGCCCTGGCCGGTGTCACCCTCAATGCCGCCAAGGCATTGGGGCTGGGCGCCAGCCATGGCTCGCTGGAGGTCGGCAAGGTCGCGGATTTCGTGGCCTGGGACATCGAGCGCCCCGCCGACCTGGCCTACTGGCTGGGCGGTGACCTGGACAAACGCATCATTCGCCACGGCGTCGAATCGTCGATCTGAGAGGAGAACAAGATTGTGGATAAGGTCCTGACATTCAGCCAAGGTCGCATTCCGCTGCTGATCAGCATGCCGCACGCGGGCCTGAAACTGACACCGGCCGTCGAAGCGGGGCTGGTGGACGAAGCCCTGAGCCTGCCCGACACCGACTGGCACCTGCCGCGCCTGTATGCCTTTGCCCAGGATCTGGGGGCCAGCACCCTGGCGGCCGAGTATTCGCGCTTCGTGATCGACCTTAACCGGCCGGTCGACGACCAGCCGCTGTACGCCGGCGCCACCACCGGGCTGTTCCCTTCGATCCTGTTCGATGGCGTACCGCTGTTCAAGGACGGACAGGCGCCGGATGCCGCCGAACGCGCACGCTACCTGGAGCAGGTGTGGATGCCGTACCACCAGACCCTGCAACAGGAACTGCAGCGCCTGCGTGATGAGTTTGGCTATGCGCTGCTGTTCGACGCCCATTCGATTCGCGGCCACGTACCGCACCTGTTCGACGGCCAGTTGCCGGACTTCAACCTCGGCACCTTCGACAACGCCAGCTGCGACGCACAACTGGCCGCGCAACTGGAACAGGTCTGCGCCGAGGCGAAAAACTACACCCATGTGCTCAACGGCCGCTTCAAGGGCGGGCACATCACCCGGCACTACGGTGATCCGGCAAACAACATCCATGCCGTGCAGCTGGAACTGGCGCAGAGCAACTACATGGACGAATTCGCGCCGTTCCACTACCGCCAGGACCTGGCCGAACCGACGCAGGTGGTGATCAGGCAGTTGCTCGAAACCTTCATCGCCTGGGGCCAACGTATACCGACATAAGATCGATGCAGGACCGACTTCAGTCGGGAAACAGACGCCACGTAAATTGGCGCTGGCGCTGTTCGCGGCTGAAGCGGATCGCCGCCCGGCCGCTCCTGCATGTTATTTTTTGAGCAACCGCAGCCCGTTGAACACCACCAGCAGGCTGACACCCATGTCGGCGAACACGGCCATCCACAGGGTCGCCATGCCCGCAAAGGTCAGGCCCAGGAAGAACACCTTGGTCACCAGCGCCAGGGCGATGTTCTGGCGCAGCACCGCCGAGGTGTCGCGTGACAGGCGGATAAAGGCCGGGATCTTGCGCAAATCGTCGTCCATCAGGGCGACATCGGCGGTCTCGATGGCG
Organism: Pseudomonas viridiflava; assembly: GCF_900589395.1. Classification (GTDB taxonomy): domain Bacteria; phylum Pseudomonadota; class Gammaproteobacteria; order Pseudomonadales; family Pseudomonadaceae; genus Aquipseudomonas. The sequence continues at coordinate 179,946 of NZ_UUIS01000096.1, read as the reverse complement.
GTGTCGGAGCCGGCGGCGGCCATGGCGAAGCCGATTTCCGAGCGGGCCAGCGCCGGGGCGTCGTTGATGCCATCGCCGACCATGCCCACCCGGTGCCCTTGCGCATACAACGCCTCGATGGCCTGCAGCTTGTCGGTTGGCAACAGGTTGCCCTGCGCCTGATCGATGCCCACCTGATCGGCAATCGCTCGCGCGGTGTGCGGGTTGTCGCCGGTGAGCATCACGGTCTTGATGCCCAGTGCATGCAACTCGGCGATGGCCTGGCGGCTGCTGTCCTTGACCGTGTCGGCCACGGCAAACAGCGCCAGCGGGCCGCTGTCATCGAGCAACAGCACCACGGTCTTGCCCTGGCTTTCCAGGGCCTCGAGCAGTGTTTCAAGCTCAACCGAACACAGGCCCAACGCTTCGACCAGCCGATGGTTGCCCAAGTGGTAGCGACGCCCGTCGATATCGCCGGCCACGCCACGCCCGCCCAGCGCTTCGAAGTTATCCACCGCCAGCACCTTCTGCTGCGGATCGGCGGCCTGGGCAATGGCCCGGGAAACCGGATGGTCGGAACGCGTCGCGAGGCTGACAGCGATGGTCTGGGCACTGACGGCGCCTTCCTGCAAGAGCACGACATCGGTCTGCACCGGCTTGCCGTGAGTCAAGGTGCCGGTCTTGTCCAGCGCGAGGTAATCGAGCTGGCGGCCCATTTCCAGGTACACGCCACCCTTGATCAGAATGCCCTTGCGCGCCGCCGCCGCCAGGCCGCTGACGATGCTGACCGGCGTGGAAATCACCAGTGCACACGGGCACGCCACCACCAACAGCACCAGCGCCCGGTAGATCCAGTCGAACCAGGCGCCGCCGAAGAACAGCGGCGCAATCACCGCCACGACCAGGGCAGTGATGAACACAACTGGCGTGTAATAGCGCGAAAATTGATCAACGAAGCGCTGGGTTGGCGCTCGCGCGCCTTGCGCCTGCTCTACGGCATGAATGATCCGCGCCAGGGTCGACTGGCCGGCTGCGGCGCTGACCCGGTATTCAAAAGACCCGGCCTGGTTGATGGTCCCGGCAAACACCTTGTCGCCGATGCCCTTCTCCACCGGCAGGCTTTCGCCGGTGATCGGTGCCTGATCGACGCTTGATTGCCCATTGATGACTTCACCGTCCAGCGCAATCCGCTCGCCAGGCCGTACGCGTACCACCGCCTCCAGTGCCACGGCTTTGACCGGCTGCTCCAGCCAGCTACCGTCGGCCTGACGCACCGTGGCCACTTCAGGCGTCAGTTGCATCAGGCCGCTGATGGCGTTGCGTGCCCGGTCCAGCGAGCGCGCTTCGATCAACTCGGCCACGGTGAACAGGAACATCACCATCGCCGCTTCCGGCCACTGGCCGATCAGCACCGCGCCGGTCACGGCGATGCTCATCAGTGCATTGATATTGAGGTTGAAGTTCTTCAGGGCGATCCAGCCCTTTTTGTACGTGCCCAGGCCACAGCTGAGAATCGACACCAGCGCCAGCACCACCACCAGCCATTCGGGGCCGGCCGTGAAGTGCACTACTTCCGCGCCCAGCGCGGTCAGGCCGGAGAGGGTCAGCAGCTTCCAGGCACTTTTTTTCTCAGGCGCAGGTGCCGCCTCGTCACCCTCCTGAAGCGGCTGCGCCTGCATGCCCAGCGAGTCAATGGCCTCGACAATCGGCGCGGTGTCAGGCAGGTCATGCCAGACGCCCAGGCGCCGTTGCAGCAGATTGAATTCCAGGCGCTGCACACCGACCAGCTTGCCCAGGCGATTCTGAATCAGGGTCTGCTCGGTGGGGCAATCCATCTGCTCGATACGAAACTCGCTCAGGCGCGCCTGGCTGTCGTCGCCACCAAAGCTCACCACCGCCGGAGCGACTTGCTCATGACTGCCACAGCAACCGTGAGAGTGCCCGGTCTTTGCGGTGTCATGATTATGATTGTGGTCGTGGTCGTGAGCATCCTGCGGGGGCGCAGGCCGGGTAGACGGGCTCATGGGCAGTCCTCCAGATCGAGATGTTGCCAAGTAAGCACCCTGTAGCCACTATAGGGTCAAGCACTCAAACAGGAGTTCGTTTCATGAAGATCGGTGAACTGGCCAGGCTGACCGACACCCAAGTCGAAACCGTGCGCTATTACGAGCGCGAGAAATTGCTGCCGGCGCCTTCGCGCAGCGACGGCAACTACCGGCTGTACACCCAGGCGCATGTCGAGCGCCTGACGTTCATCCGCAATTGCCGCAGCCTGGACATGACCCTGGAGGAAATCCGCCGCCTGTTGAACCTGCGCGACAGCCCACAGGACCAGTGTGAAAGCGTCAACGCGCTGATCGACGAGCACATCGATCACGTCGACGCCCGGGTCGCCAGCCTGCAAGCCTTGCAAGGCCAGTTACGCGACCTGCGCCGGCGTTGCAGCGACAACGGCGCCGAACATTGCGCCATTCTTGAGCGCCTGGAGGTCACCGGCGCGGTGGCGGCCCCCGAAGGCGAACCCTCGCACGTGGGCCGCAGTCATGGGCACTGAGTGAACCCAGCGATGGGCGCGTGCTACATTGGCGCCCCGCCGCCTATGCTCCCCGGACCTTTCATGCCGAAAAAACCTGTCAGGGCTGACTCGTCACAGCCTGGCCAGAAAGCCACCCATCTGACCCTGATCGATGTCGCCAAGGTCGCCGGTGTCTCGCCGATCACGGTGTCGCGGGCCTTGAGCCGGCCGGAGCTGGTGACCGAGCGCACCCGGCAAAGAGTCATGGAAGCGGTGCGCCAGACCGGTTATGTGTCGAACATGATGGCCGGCAGCCTGGCGAGCAACAAAAGCCGGCTGGTGGCGATCTTTGTGCCGACCATCGCCAACTCGATCTTTGCCGACACCGTACAGGCGCTAATGGACCGCCTGACCGACGCCGGTTATCAAACCTTGCTGGGCCTGACTGGCTATTCGCCCGAGCAGGAAGAAAAGCTGCTGGAGACGATTCTCGGCCGCCGCCCCGATGGCATCGTACTGACCGGCACCCTGCACACCGAAGCCAGCCGCCTGCGCCTGGCCCAGTCGGGGATTCCGGTGGTCGAGTCCTGGGACCTGACCGACGACCCGCTGGACATGCTGGTCGGCTTTTCCCACGAACAGGTCGGCCAGGCCGTTGCCCGGCACTTGTTGGCCCGCGATTATCGACGCTTTTCGGTGATCACCCTCGCCGACCCACGCGGTTTGCGGCGTTGCAACAGCCTGATCGGCGAGTTGGCCACTCACGGCGTCGATGAAGTACCGGTGCAAATCATGACGCCGCCGGCCACGCTCAAGACCGGCCGCGACGGGTTGTGCCAACTGCTCGGCCAGGGCGCCACGCCGCAAGTGGTGGTATGCAGTTCCGACACCATAGCCCAAGGTGTCTTGGCCGAAGCGGCCAGCCGCGGGCTGCGCGTGCCGCAGGATCTGGCAGTGATGGGCTTTGGCGATTTGAGCAGTGCGGCGCAGGTGTACCCGGCACTTTCCACGGTGCGCGTGGATGGCCGGATGATTGGCGAACACATTGCCCAAGCCCTGCTAAATCGCTTCGATTCTGTCGATAACGTCTTAGATCCAGTGCGGATCGACAGCGGTTTCAGCATCATCGACCGCCAGACCACTTAAGCAGAGCCTTGTTATAGCGACCAACGGCCACTTGAATGATTGCGCAATCATAGTATGCTCGGCCCATCAGAGCCATCGGCAGAATACCGGGATCTGATTTTTTTCAGCTCGAAATGATTGCGCAATCAATCCACAATAAGGACAACAAGAACGTGACCTCACCCACTGCGTCCGCCGCCAGGACCAACGTGCGCTACGTGATCCTGGCCATGATTTTCATCGTCACCGTCTTCAACTATGTCGACCGCGCCACGCTGTCCATCGCGGCACCCGCCATGCGCGCGGACCTGGGTTTCGATGCACTGACGATGGGTATCGCCTTCTCGGCCTTTGGCTGGGCCTACACCAGCATGCAGATTCCGGGCGGTATCATCCTCGACCGTTACGGCTCGCGCACAGTGTTGGGCATCAGCCTGATCGTCTGGTCGACGTTGACCTTCCTGCAAGGCTACGTCGACCTGTTCAGCTCGGCGTTCGTGGCCTTGTTCGTATTGCGTTTCCTGATGGGCGTGGCCGAGTCGCCGGCCTTTCCGGCTAACAACCGCCTGACGGTCATGTGGTTTCCGCGCAACGAGCGCGGCCTGGCCACGGCGATTTTCCAGTCGGCACAGTATTTCGCCCTGGCCGCGTTCACCCCGCTGATGGTGCTGCTGCTCAACAGTTTTGGCTGGCAGCATGTGTTTTTCTGGACCGGTGCGGCGGGCATTCTGGTCGGCCTGCTGTGGTTCAGGATGGTCCACGAGCCGCGCAAGGACAAACGCGTCAATGCCGCCGAAATCGAGTACATCGAGGCCGGTGGCGGCATGCCCAGCATTGGCGACACCAAGACCCCGTTCAGTTGGCAGCGCGCCCGTGCCATCGGCGGCAACCGCATGATGCTGGGTATCTACCTGGGCCAGTTCTGCCTGACCTCGATCACCTGGTTCTTTCTCACCTGGTTCCCGACCTATCTGGTCGAGGCCAAGGGCATGACCATGCTCAAGGTTGGCCTGGTCGCGGCGATTCCACCGCTGGCCGGTTTTATCGGCGGCATGGCCGGCGGCGTGTGGTCCGACTGGATGCTCAAGAAAGGCTTCAGCCTGACCGCCGCACGCAAAACCCCGATTATCTGCGGCCTGCTGCTGTCCAGTTCGATTGTGGTGGCCAACTACACGCAGTCGGTGGTGCTGGTGATTGCGGTGATGTCCCTCGCCTTCTTCGCCAAGGGCGTCGGCAACCTGGGCTGGTGCATCGTCGGCGATGTCTCGCCCAGGCAGGCCATGGGCATCAGCGGCGCCATGTTCAATTTCTGCGGCAACATCGCCAGCATTGTCACCCCTATTGCCATCGGCGTGCTGGTCAGCCAGGGCTCGTTTGATTGGGCTCTGATCTACGTCTCGGCCATGGGCCTGCTGGGCGCCTTCGCCTACCTGTTCATCGTCGGCCCGCTCAAGCGCATGGAATTCGATGAAGCGACGGGAATGGCCAGCCAGTCGACCGAATCCGCGGCCCTCAAGCACTGAAAGTCATCCCCCCTCAAGGAGAACGTCATGACCCTACAACAACAAAACACGCCATCCGCTGACCACGACCGTATTGCCTGGATCAAGGTCTCGTCGGTGTTTCTGCCCCTGGCCAATCCGATCAGCGACGCCAAGGTCCTGACCGGCCGGCAAAAACCGATGACCGAAATTGCCATGCTGTTCGTCGAGATCCAGACCGCCGATGGCCACAGCGGGCTGGGCTTCAGCTACTCCAAGCGCGCCGGCGGCCCCGGCCAGTTTGCCCATGCCCAGGAAATCGCCCCGGCGCTGCTCGGTGAAAACCCCAGCGACATTGCCAAGCTGTGGACAAAACTGTGCTGGGCCGGTGCCTCGGTGGGCCGCAGCGGCCTGTCGACCCAGGCCATCGGCGCCTTCGATGTGGCGTTGTGGGACCTCAAGGCCAAGCGCGCCAACCTGTCGCTGGCCCGCCTGCTGGGCGCGCAGCGTGATTCGGTGCGTTGCTACAACACCTCGGGCGGCTTCTTGCACACGCCGCTGGATCAACTGATGAAGAACACCGACCTGTCGCGGGAAAAAGGCATCGGCGGGATCAAGCTCAAGGTCGGCCAGCCCGATTGCGCGGTGGACATCCAGCGGGTCAGCACCGTGCGCAAACACCTGGGCGATGACTTCCCGTTGATGGTCGACGCCAACCAGCAATGGGACCGCCCGACCGCCCAGCGCATGTGCCGGCAGTTCGAGGCCTACAACCTGGTGTGGATCGAAGAGCCGCTGGACTGCTATGACGCCGAAGGCCACGCCGACCTGGCCCGCCAGTTCGACACGCCGATCGCTACCGGCGAAATGCTCACCAGCGTGGCCGAGCACGCCGAGTTCATCCGCCTGCGTGGCGCCGATTACCTGATGCCGGATGCGCCACGGGTCGGCGGCATCACGCCGTTCCTGAAAGTCGCGGCCATGGCCGAACAGGCCGGGGTGATGATGGCCCCGCATTTTGCCATGGAGCTGCATGTGCACCTGGCCGCCACCTACCCGACCGAGCCGTGGGTGGAGCATTTCGAGTGGCTGGAGCCGCTGTTCAACGAACGCCTGGAAACCCGCGACGGACGCATGCTGGTGCCAACCCGTCCGGGGCTGGGCCTGTCGCTGAGCGAACAGGTCAAGGCCTGGACGGCGCAGACGGTCGAGGTCGGCAAACGCCCCTGAGAGCAGCGGTCCGTCACCGGCAGGCGTATATTGGCGCCTCGCCCCCGACGGACCACCGCCTGTGAAACTCGACCCACCCGACCTTGCCCGGATCACCGAAACCACCCTTTCCCACTACAACGAGGTGGCCGAGCAGTTTCGCGAAGGCACCCGCGACCATGATGTCAGCCAGAACATCGAGGCCCTGCTGCGGCATATCGAAGGACCAAAGCCCTGGCAGCTCCTGGACTTCGGCTGCGGGCCGGGGCGTGACCTGAAAACCTTCAAGGCCATGGGGCATATCGCCACGGGCCTGGACGGCTCAGAGCGCTTTGCCGAGATGGCCCGCGCCGACAGCGGCTGCGAGGTGCTGCACCAGAACTTTCTTGAGCTGGACCTGCCGGCCGCTCGCTTCGACGGCATCTTCGCCAACGCCGTGCTGTTTCATGTGCCGACCCAGGCATTGCCCGGCGTACTGCGCCAGCTGCACGCCAGCCTCAAGCCCGGCGGCGTGCTCTTCAGCTCCAACCCCAGGGGCGAGAACCAGGAAGGCTGGAACGGCCCGCGCTACGGCGCTTATCACGATCTTGAGGCCTGGCGCGAACGGCTCACGGCCGCAGGTTTTATCGAGCTTGAGCACTACTACCGCCCGTCCGGCCTGCCGCGAGAACAGCAACCGTGGCTGGCGAGTGTGTGGCGTCGCGCGTGATCCCTGTGCAACAGCATCGCACCGCAAAGGCCTCTGATTACGACCGGCCGGGGTCAAAGCCCACAGGCACAGGCTTGCCATTGTTTGCTTGATAAACCGACAAGACTGCGATTACGTCGCCTGACTGTCATTTTCGACAGTTCCGGTTGGCGTTCCCGAACGCTAGATTGGTCGTGTGCAGGTCAGGACGGCTTGCAATCAAGGGATTGATTCGAACGTGCGAATCAGTGCCTTCTCTCAAGGAAAGCAACATGAACCAGCTCATCATCAACGGCAACTTTGACAATCAGGTACTGGCACCGTGGATCAGCAACGCGCAAAAAGAGCCGGTCTTCGAGCCTTACAAGCCCGGCGGTTACAGCCTGACCATCGAGTCCAACACGGAAATCCAGCAGAAGCTTAATACTGCCCACATAGAAAGTCCTTGCCGGCTCGAATGGACGTTCTCGGCACGCCTCAGCGCCAAGGTGCACATGGGCGGGGCAATGTTTATGCTGTTCTCGGCCCGTGTGGGCCAGGAGTTCTACCTCGATACGGGCTATGTCTCGGAACTGACCGATGAATGGCAAACCTTCAACCTTGAAGGGGCTACGGCATTTCCGGTCGTCCATGAAGGGCTGTACGCACAGTTCATCAATGCCCGCAAGGTCGATGAGAATGGCCCCGTGAGCGCGCCGGTCCAGATTACCGGTATCAGCGTGCGCGCTGTCGCACAGCCGTAAGCCGCCCCCGCGCCTGGCCGCCGATGCCTGCTGTCGGGGTGTGTCGACGTGCATCACGGCCCGGCAAGGCGGCTCGTGATGCACAACCGATACCAGGCTCTGTACGAAAAATCGGTGAGCGAAGGTCAGGCAAGGCAAAAAGCGGCGAGCAAGCGCAGTTGACACGTGTCAATGAGCATTGCGAGTCGCTTTTTAACGCAGCATGGCCGAGCGCAGCCACTTTACGTACAGAGCCTAGGCCCTGGCAGGCTCCTTGATGCGGTACCAGGCCACATACAGTGCCGGCAAAAACAGCAGCGTCAGCAAAGTGGCCACCACGATGCCACCGATCATGGCGTAGGCCATCGGTCCCCAGAACACTTCGCGGGCAATGGGGATCATGCCCAGGCTGGCCGCCGCGGCCGTCAGCAAGATGGGCCGGCGGCGGTGCTCGGTGGCTTCGACCACCGCATCCCAGGGCAGGTAACCGTCGCGCTCGTAGGCGTCGATCTGGGTCACCAAAATCACCGAGTTACGAATGATGATGCCGATCAGCGCCAGCACCCCGAGGATGGCCACAAAGCCCAGCGGCGTGCCGGTGGGCACCAGCGCCAGCACCACGCCGATCAGGCCCAGCGGCGCGACGCTGACCACCAGGAACATCTTCTGCACGCTGTGCAGCTGGATCATCAGGAAGGTCGCCATCAGAAACAGCATCAGCGGCAACACCTCGGCAATCGGCCCTTGGGCCTTGCCGCTTTCCTCTACCGTGCCGCCCGTGGCCACCTTGTAGCCGCTGGGCAGGCCTTGGGTGAAGGTGTCGATTTGCGGCTTGAGCTCGGCCACCAGATCGGTCGGTTGCATCTGGTCGCGCACCGAGCTTTTCACGGTGATGGTCGGCTGCCGGTCGCGGCGCCAGACCAGCGGCTGCTCCAGCTCATATCCCACGGTGGCAAAGGCCAGCAGCGGGATCGAGCTGCCCGAGGGGGTGACGATCTGCAGGTTCTGCAGGGTCTCGGGGCTGCCGCGCTCTGAGTCCACGGCGCGCCCCACCACGTTCACCAGGTAGATGTCGTCGCGCACCTGGGTCACGGTCGAGCCGCTGACCACGCTATTCATTACCGACGCCACGTCCTCCGATGACAGCCCCAGTTGCCGCGCCTTGTCCTGGTTGATGTCGATGCGCAGCACCTTGCCCGGCTCGTTCCAGTCGTAGACCACTTCGCCGACATGCGTGTTGTTGTCCAGCAGGGCGGCCAGCTCGATGGCGTGCTGGCGCACTTTGTCGATGTCCGGCCCGCTGATGCGGTATTGCAAAGGCCGGCCCACGGGCGGGCCCATTTCCAGCGCCTGCACGAAGGAGCCAACCCCGACAAAGTCTTGTCGCAAGCGCTCCTGCAGGCGCGTGGTCAGGGCACCACGGGCCTCCAGGTCCTTGCTCACGATCACCAGCTGGGCATAGAACGGGTTCTGCAATTGCTGGTCCAGCGGCAGGTAGAAGCGCAGCGCGCCCTGGCCGATGTAGGTGCTCCAGCGCACGATGTCCGGGTCATCCTTGAGGGTCGCCTCCAGGCGGTCGACCACCTTGCGGGTCTCATTGATCGAGGCACTTTGCGGCAGCTTGAGGTCCACCAGGATTTCGGGCCGATCCGAGGCCGGGAAAAACTGGTTCTGCACGTAACGCATCGAGAACAGCGCCCCGGCAAACAGCAGCAGGGTGATGCCGATGGCCCACCAGCGATTGCGCATGGCCCAGAGCATGCTGCCATTGAAGGCTCGACCGATGCGTCCGGGTTCTTCGGATTTTTTCTTGATCTTGCTGCTGAGGATATGCACGCCGATCACCGGCGCGAACAGCACCGCGACCACCCAGGACACCAGCATGGCCACGGCAATCACCGCAAACAGGGTGAAGGTGTATTCGCCCGCCGAGCTGTTGTTCAGGCCGATGGGCACAAAGCCTGCCACCGTCACCAGCGTGCCGGTGAGCATCGGGAAGGCCGTGGAGGTGTAGGCATACGTGGCCGCTTCCTCCTTGCTCTTGCCCTGCTCCAGGCGGGTAACCATCATTTCGACGGTGATCATCGCATCGTCCACCAGCAGCCCCAGGGCGATGATCAGCGCGCCGAGGGAAATACGCTGCATGGTGATACCGCTGTACTCCATGAACACAAAGACCATGGCCAGCACCAGCGGGATCGAACAGGCCACCACCAGCCCGGCGCGGATGCCGAGGCTGACAAAGCTGACCACCATGACGATGATCACCGCCTCGAACAGCGCACTGGTAAAGCCGCCCACGGCCTTGTCGACCACCTCGGCCTGGTCAGAGACCTTGTGCACGCCCACGCCCACCGGCAGGTTGGCGGTGGCCTGGTCCATGCGCGCATGCAGGGCCTTGCCGAAGCTCTGGATATTGCCGCCGTCCTTCATGGCGATGGCCAGGCCGATGGCCGGCTGGCCGTTGTAGCGAAACAAAGGTGCGGGCGGGTCGGTGTAGCCACGCTCGATCTCGGCAATGTCGCTCAGCCGGTAGAAGCGGTCATTGAGCCGCAGGTTGACCGCCGCCAGGTCTTTTTCCGAGGCGAACGAACCGGAGGTGCGCACCGAGATACGCTCAGGGCCCGCCTCGATCACCCCGGCGGGGATTACCGAGTTCTGCGCTTGCAGGCTTTGCAGCACCTGGCGCTGGTCCAGGCCCAGGGCCGCCAGTTTGCGGGTCGAGAAGTTCAGGTAGATCACTTCGTCCTGCTGGCCGATCATCTCGACCTTGCCCAGCCCTTCGACACTGCGAATCTCGGCACGCACCTGCTCGACATGGTCACGCAGTTGGCGCATCGAAAAGCCGTCGGCGGTAAAGGCGTAGATCGAGCCGTAGACGTCGCCGAACTCATCGTTGAACGCCGGCCCCTGAAGGCCCTGCGGGAACTGGCCACGGATGTCGTCGATCTTCTTGCGCACCTGGTACCAGATTTCCGGAATCGCCGCGGCATCGGTGGTGTCACGCAGGAACACCATGATGGTCGACTCGCCCGGCAGGGTGTAGCTCTTGACGTAGTCCAGCGAGTCGAGCTCTTCGAGCTTTTTCTCGATGCGGTCGGTGACCTGCTCGATCGTCTCGTCCACCGTCGCGCCCGGCCAGCGGGTCTGGATGACCATGGTCTTGATGGTGAACGAGGGGTCTTCCTCGCGCCCCAGGTTCATGTAGGAGAACACGCCCATCAGCAGCGCGACGAACATCAGGTACCAGACGAACGACTGGTGCTTGATGGCCCACTCGGACAGATTGAAGCCACCTTTCATCGCGGGCCATCCTTATCGATTTTGACGTTCTGTCCGGGTTTGAGGCTGTTGACCCCGGCAGTCACTACGCGCTCGCCGGGCTGCACGCCCCCGGTCAGCCAGACGCTGTCGGCCGAGCGGCTGAGCGGTTGCACGGTTCTTGGGTTGACGGTCTGGCCGGCCGGGTCGACCACCCAGACTTGCGTGCGGCCATCGACCTCTTGCAGGGCACTGATGGGCAAGCGCAGGCGCGGGGCAATGGTCGAGGTCAGGCTGACGCTGATCGCGGTGCCCAGGCGCAGCGCCGGCGGTTGTTCGGCCAGGGTCAGGCGCGCGCGGCGGGTGCGGGTCGAGCGGTCCGGCTGGGGCTCGACCTCACGCAGCGTGGCAGCGGTGTTGACGCTGGGGTCCAACTGGCTGGCGACGGTGAACTGCACGCCTTCGGGCAACTGGTCGAGCAAGGCGGCCGGCAGGTCGATCACGGCTTCCTTGATGTCGGGCTGTGCCAGGGTGACCACCTCTTGCCCGGCGGTGACCACCTGCCCGGCCTCGACCTTCCATTCGGTGATCACCCCGGCATGGTCGCTGCGCAACTGACTGTATGCCAGTTGGTCGCGGGCCTGGGCGGCGGCGGCGCGGGCCTGGTCCAGCGACGAGCGGGTGGTCTTGAGGTCGGTCAGGGCGATGTCCAGTTGCGCCTGGGCGCCGACGCCCCGGTCAAATAGGGTCTGCTGGCGGCGGGCATTGGTCTGGGCGTTGATCCACTGCGCCTCGACCTGTGCCTGGTCGCCTTCGCGGCTGCGCAGGGTGTTCTGCTGGTCGGTAGGGTCCAGGGTCGCCAGCAACTGGCCCTGGCTCACCTCATCGCCGACATCCACCGCGCGCCGGGCAATGCGCCCCGGCACACGAAAGCCCAGTACGCTCTGGTAGCGCGCCTGGATGTTGCCGGCAAAACGGCCAAGGTCGGCCATCGATTCGGCCTGGGCCACCACCGAAAGCACCGGGCGCACCGGTTCCGGGGCCGGCTCGTCCTGGCCACAGGCCGCCAGCAGGGCCGCCGTCATCAGGATGCATGCATGGCGCTTCATGGGCGGGCCTCGGCAGTGGCGGGTTGGGGCTGGGCGATTTCGACTTGCATGTCGGGGTGCAGCAATTGCCCCCCGGCGGTGACCACCCGCTCGCCCGACGCCAGGCCCTGGTCGATGATCACCTTGCCGGTGAGGTAGCGCGCCACCTTGACGGTGCGCAGCTGCGCCTTGCCCTGCGCGTCGACCACCCACACCGCCGGCTGGCCGAGGTCCTGGCCGATGTTCTTGGTCAGGGCCGCCCAAGGCAATTCGATCCGCGGCCGGGCCGGGCCGCTGAGCGCCACGCTGACCACCGAGCCCAGGTCCATGCCGGCCGGTAACGGGCCCAGGGCGACCTTGACCTGCAGGGTACCGGTTTGCGCCGACACCGCAGGCGTGACCTCGCGCACTTTGCCGGTGACCTTGATAGCCGGGTTATCCAGCAGGCTGACCTGCACCGGCTCATTCAGCGGGGGGTCGACAAACAACGATTCATACACATCGAACACTGCATCGCGCTCGCCGTCGCGGGCCAGGTCGAAGATCGGCTGCGTGGCCTGCACCACCTGCCCCACTTCGGCCTGGCGGGCGGTGATCACGCCCGGCGCATCGGCCATCAGCGCGGTGTAGCTCAACTGCTCGCGGGCATTGGCCAGTTGCGCCTGCGCGGCTGCCAGGGCGCTCTGGCTACCGCGCAAGGCGGCCTGGGCCGAGTCGTACTCGCTGCGGCTGGTGTAGCCCTTGGGCAACAGTTGTTCCTGGCGCCAGAACGCGGTTTTCGCTTGCGCCACCCGCGCCTGCTCGGCCGTCACGGCGGCCTGCGCCGAGTCGACGTTGATCTGCAAGTCCTTGGGGTCCAGGCGGGCCAGCACCTGACGCGCCGTGACCCGATCGCCGACCTCGACCAGGCGCTGGGTGATCTTGCCATTGACGCGGAACGACAACGGCGTCTGCACCCGCGCCTGGATGTCACCGGTCAGGGCCACGCTGGCGGCAAAACCGGCCGGCTGCACGTCCTGCACATAGACCCGTGGCAGTTCGGGGGCTTCGGGCTGTTTATCGCTGCAACCGGACAACAGCAAGGCGCCTGCCAGGCCAAGAGCAGGCAGTCGCACAGGGGGAAAAGGCATGCAGACTCCTTGACGGCTGCCGGGGCGAACGAGGATCGCGGGGTGGTGATGTGAATATGCGACTGTTGGCGGGCGGGAGGGTTCCTTGGGGAGTGGGCAAGATGTCCACTCATCGGCTGACGGCGCGATGCATTATCTAGAAACGTGTCACGTGGTCGCTGCTGTTTTTGCGGATCAGACTGGCATTGATTTGAGGGGACGTGCTTTGTGCGGTGGGGTTACGCAACGCCTTGCCGCTGAGCAAGAAATCCTTGCGGTACGTTCTGGCGTGCCGTTGCACTGCAAAGCCTGGAACACCCATCCCTACAGCACTCAATGCAAGACCTGTGTAGACCTCAGTGTCAGCCCCGGAAAATCTGGAGACCGTTGCGGCAAACGCACTGGCACCGCTTGCCATAAGCACAATAGACGTGGCGCTATCGATTTTGTCGAGATTGCGCTCGGCTACTGTACGACTGGTGGTTCGCGGCTTCATGTTTGCAGGCGCACTGGGCGCCTTGCTTTTAACGAGTTTCATAAGCTTTGGGAGTGAATCCTTGAAAGCAGCTTTTGCTCGATAAAAGGCAAATGCGCTCCAGAACATTCCAGCCAGGGAAGCCACATCGGCGGCGCCATCATGTCCGCTCGGATCGACCCGGTTGACCGGATCACCTGTGCAATATGCATATGCATTGATTCCGCCCTTGCCAAACGGACTCAAGCTGTCAGGGCTGTTGAAGCGCATCAATACCGGGTTGTAGGCGCGGTAGCCATTGCCCAGCAGGTAGTGGCCGGTCAGCGGGTCGGGCCGTTCGCCGTTGAAACCGATGCCTGCGACCTGTGGACGATGACCGAAGGGCGTATAGGCGAAGCAATCCGGCTGCCCGGCCTGTAACTGCGCCAGCAGGCTGCCTGGGTGGTCGGTAGCGCACAGGGTTGTGCGGCTTTGGTGAGGCTGTTGGGCGACGCGTTTCATGGCGGCTCCGGTCAGGCGCTGGGCAAGGATACGCTCAGTCTGCATTGGGGCCGGGGTGTCGAAAACTGGCAGAACTGCGAGGTTCTGGCCTGGCGGCGGGAGTGAAGCGTCCTGGGCCAGGCGCAACAGATGCGTAGACTGCGCCACCGCCATCGCCGGCAGAGCCGCCTCCCACAGGCTCAGGGGTGCCTGCCAGACCTGAGGCTGGCCGCGAACCTGGCGGGAAGCGGTTCTGCCGAGCAAGGGTCGGAGTCAGTTTCTGATGACTGACGACTGCGCGTCTTTTCGAATGCGTATCTCCTGACGACGCTGAAGATCGCGAACATAGTTCAACTTATCCTGCAACACTTGCATTGGGACGTCAGTCTCGGGCGTTTGAAGCGCCATCTCTTTCAGGTTTTTCCATTTGAGAACCTGTTCAGGGATATGACGTGGCGCCTGGCCCAAGGCAATGGCACGTAATGTACTGATCGTGGTATGACCCAACTCGTCGGCAGCCTGCTGGATAACCAATGGCTTTATATTCTCAAGGACAACCTTTCTGGCGGCGCTGGAAGCCAATGAAAAACTGACAAGATCATCGCCTGGCAGGCGACCGACAATGTTGTACAGCACATGGGGTGTACCTACAAAAATGTCGAGACTTCCCAAGCCCGAGAAGTGCAGAGGCCTGGTCAGTGGTGCTGGTCTACTCATTGTCATTCTCAATAGATGAGGGGAAGACAGGTGTCCTGTGCTGTCATGACGATTAAGCAGATCACCCGCGCAATAGGCGTACGCATTGATCCCACCCTCACCAAACGGACTCAGACTGTCCGGGCTGTTGAAGCGCATCAACACCGGGTTGTAGGCGCGGTAGCCGTTGCCCAGCAAGTAATGGCCGGTCTGCGGGTCGGGTCGTTCGCCGTTGAAGCCGATGCCTGTGGCCGGCGGGCGATGGCCAAAGGGGGTATAGGCGAACCGATCGAGCCGCCCGGGCTGCAAGTGCGCCAGCAGGCTGCCCTGGCGGTCGGTGGCGCACAGGGCGGTACGGCTTTGTTGAGGACGCTGAACACGCGTTTTCATGGACAGGCCCCGGCCAGGCACTGGGCAAAGGTGCGCTCAGCCTGAACCGCGGGCGGGCTGCGTAACACTGACAGAACTGTGAGGTTTTGCTTGGCACCGGCCGGTGTAAGCTGTCTGCGCCAGGCGCAACAGGTGCATGGCCGTGCCACCGCCATCGCCGGCAGAGCCGCCTCCCACAGGTTCGGCTGTGTCTGTCAGATCGGAGGCTGGCCGCCAATTCGGTGGGAGGGGGCTTGTTGCGGGCAGCGATCCGACGATCGGGCTGTTTCAGCCCTGTTCAACTCCCCGGCGTGCCGTGCGCCTCTTCGAAGAAGTAATCCTTCCAGCTCGCCGCCTTGTTTTTCAGTACGCCCAGTTCATGCAGTTTCTCGGCATAGATGAAGGTGCGTTGCGGGGTGACGGTGAAGTCGATTTCCGGGTCGGCGACGATTTTCTCGACCAGCGTCAGTGGCAGTTTTGACTGCTCGACGCGAAGGTAGGTCTGTGCGGCGGCCGGTTTGTCGGCCTTGATGATCTGCTCGGCCTCGGCCAGGGCGTCGTAGAACGCCTTGTAGGTCTTGGGGTTGTCGTCGTGGAATTTCTGCGTGGTGTAGAGCACGTTGAACGTGGCCTGCCCGCCCAGCACGTCGTAGGAGCTGAGCACCTTGTGCACATTGGGGTTCTCCAGTGCCTGGTACTGGAACGGCGGGCTGGAAAAGTGCGAGTTGATTTCCGAGCCGCCGGCCAGCAGCGCGGCGGTGGCGTCCGGGTGGGCCAGGCTGACAGAAATCGTGTCGAATTTCTTGAACTGGTCATTCCCGAACTGTTTGGCGGTCTCGATCTGCAAGGTGCGCGACTGGAAGCCCACGCCGGCCGCCGGTACGGCGATGCGGTCCTTGTCGGTGAAATCCTTGAGGGTCTTGACCTGGGGATTGTTGGTCAGCAGGTAGTTGGGCATCGAGCCCAACGCGGCGATGGCCTTGACGTTCTGCTTGCCCTTGGTGCGGTCCCAGACGGTGAGCATCGGCGGCACGCCGGCCGAAACCACGTCCAGGGCGCCGGCCAACAGTGCCTCGTTCATGGCCGTGGCGCCGGAGACGCTGTTCCAGTTGACCTCGATGGCCAGGCCTTGCTGCTGGCCATGTTTTTCGATCAGTTTCTGGTCGCGCACCACGTCCAGGATCAGGTAACCGATGCCGAACTGCTGGGCGATGCTGATCTTGCCTTCGGCGTATGCGGCGCCGCTGAACAGGCTGCCCAGCGCGAAGGTGGCCGCCAGCGCGGTGAGCGCCGGGTGCTTGAAAGAAAGGCTCATGGGAATGCTCTCAAAAAGGAGGTCAGGATCAAAAAACGCTTAACGCTGCATGCCCCAGCGCTTGACGGTCAGGCGTTCGATATTGGCGAACAGCAGGTTTTCCACCAGCAGGCCGATCAGGATGACCGCAGCCAGCCCGGCAAACACCTTGTCGGTGTACAGCTCGTTGCGGTTCTGGAAGATGTACCAGCCCAGCCCGCCCTTGCCCGACGAGGCGCCGAACACCAGCTCGGCGGCGATCAGGGTGCGCCAGGCAAAGGCCCAGCCGATCTTCAGGCCCGCCAGGATCGACGGCAGCGCGGCCGGGATCAGGATGTGCCAGACAAAGCGCAGGCCCTTGAGGCCATAGTTTCGCCCGGCCATGCGCTGGGTTTCCGAGACGCCCAGAAACCCGGCGTAGGTGTTCAACGCCAGGGCCCACAGCACCGAGTGCACCAGCACGAAAATCAGGCTGTTCTGGCCCAGGCCGAACCACAGCAAGGCCAGCGGCAGCAGGGCAATGGCCGGCAGCGGGTTGAACATGGCCGTCAGGGTACCAAGCAGATCGCGGCCCAGTTGGGTCGACACCGCCAGCGTGGTCAGACCGAATGCCAGGACGATGCCGATCACGTAGCCCTGGATCAGCACGGTGAGGGAAATCCACACCTTGCCCAGCAACTCGCCGCTGAGCAGGCCGTCGTAGAACGCCGCAGCCGTCTGCACGAAGCTCGGCAGCAGCAGGTCGTTGTCCTGGATACGCGCGACGATTTCCCAGATCACGGCCAGCGCGATCATGATTACCGTCTTGCGCACCCAGCCCTGTTGCCAGATGCGTTGGGCCAGCGGCAGGTCGCGGGCCAGTTCGTGCTGGGTAAAAGGTTGCAGCGTGACTTCATACTCTTCACGCCGCGAAGGAGAAAGGCTCATGGTTCGAATCTCTGCAGGCGGCCCGGGGCGGGCCGGCCGGTGAATGCTCAATACGCGATGCGTATGTCCTGAAAGTCCAACTCGCGCTCGGCCTGCTCGCCACTGCCGGGCTCGTCGAACAACAGCCGATGGATGCGCTGCGCGGTGTGCTGAAAGCCGACGCCGCCCAGGCTGTGCAGGTCGTATTGATGGCTGTTGATCTCGGCGCGCACCCGGCCCGGATGCGGCGACAGCAGCAGGATGCGGTTGCCGACCACCAGCGCCTCCTCGATGGAGTGGGTGACGAACAGCAAGGTAAAACGCACTTCTTGCCACAGCTCCAGCAGCTCTTCCTGCATCTTGCGTCGGGTCAGGGCGTCGAGGGCCGCGAACGGCTCGTCCATCAGCAGGATCTTGGGCTGCATGGCCAGCGCCCGGGCAATTGCCACGCGGGCTTTCATGCCGCCCGACAAGGTGTGCGGGTAGGCGTCGGCAAAGCCGCTGAGGCCGACCTTGTCCAGGTAGTAGCGGGCGCGTTCCAGCGCTTCGGGACGCTTGAGGGTGCGCGAAGCCAATAGCGGGAACATGACGTTCTCGATCACGGTCTTCCACGGCGGCAACTGGTCGAACTCCTGGAATACCACGATGCGGTCCGGGCCCGGCTCGGTCACTTGGGCGCCTGCCAGGCGGATCTGTCCTTCGCTGGGCCGGATGAACCCGGCCACTGCCTTGAGCAGCGTGGACTTGCCGCAGCCGGAAGGGCCGAGCAGCACGAAGCGGTCCGAGGGGTCGACCTCGAAGCTCACCTGGTGGGTGGCGCGCACCACCCGTTCCGGGGTGCGGTATTCAAGGCTGACGTTGTGCACCTGCAACAGGGCTTCGGTGGCCGGCTGCGCCGGTGGCGTCGGGTGTGGCTGGCTGGCCGTGTGGCCTTGCGCGACAGCATTCATGGCACAACTCCTGGATCAAAAGGGCGCATCGCCTTGAATGGTGGTGCGGTGCAGGCGACGGCGCAGCTCGGGCGGGCAGCCAGCGGCCAGGTGCATCAGCGAGCGGTTGTCCCAGAACACCATGTCGCCGTCCTGCCAGCGGTGGCGGTAGACGCTGTTGTTGCCCACGCTGTGGGCATTGATCTCATTGAGGATCTGGCGGCTTTCGTCTTCCGGCAAACCGACGATGTGCGTGGTGAAGTTCTCATTGACGAACAGCGCCTTGCGCCCGGTCTCGGGGTGGGTGCGTACCACCGGGTGCACCACTTCGATCACCTGCGCAAGTTGCTCGGGGGTCAGGGTCGGACGCCAGTTGACGGCGTTATGGCCGTCGCGGTAGCGCGCCGTGTAGCTGTGCACCGCCGAGCGGCCTTCGACCGCTTGGCGCAGGTGCGCCGGCAAGGTGTCCCAGGCCCGGTGCATGTCGGCGAACAACGTGTCGCCGCCTTCGCTGGGCAGTTCCTGGGCGTAGAGCATCGAACCCAGACTGGGCAATTCCTTGTAGGACAGGTCCGAATGCCAGAACTTGCCGGCATCGCCCAGGCCGATGGGCTGGCCGTCTTCGATGATATTGGACACGATCAGGATTTCGGGATGATTGGCGAGCAGAAACTGCTTGAGCACATGAATTTGCAACACGCCAAACCGGCGGCTGAAATCGATCTGCTGTTGGGGGGTAATGCGCTGCTCGCGGAAGACCACGACGTGGTGGTCCAGATGCGCCTGGTGCACGCGGGCGAAATCGGCGTCGTCGAGGGGCCTGGACAGGTCCAGACCGACAATCTCGGCGCCGACCTTGTCGGTGAACGGCCGGACATCAAACGCCTGAGCGGCGGATGAAACGAGGGAGGCTGCTGGCATGAGTACTCCATTTGCTGGAAGCAAAAGCTGAATGGAAGTAACTCTATAGCTATAAGAAATAGATTTTAAATACCGATATTGAATATCGATATAGCGATGGATTTTCGCGGCTGAAGCCGCTCCTACGGTTTTGCCGGGCACCGTAGGACCGACTTCAGTCGGGAATACATGCACCGCCCAATTCGCGGCATTCGCGGCTAAAGCCGCTCCTACAGGCAGGCAGGGGCGTGTTTCAGGTCGATCAGAACGCTGGAATCACCGCACCGTCATATTTCTTGTTGATGAAGTCCTTCACTTCCTGGCTGGTCAGCGCCTTGGACAGTTTCTGGATCGCGTCGCTGTTGGCGTTGTCGGCGCGGGTCACCAGGTAGTTCACGTACGGCGAGTCGGCGCCTTCGATGATCAGGGCGTCCTTCTTCGGGCTCAGCTTGGCTTCCAGCGCATAGTTGGTGTTGATCATGTCCAGGTCGACCTGATCCAGTACACGTGGCAGCACGGCCGATTCCAGCTCGCGGAACTTGAGGTTTTTCGGGTTGGTGGCGATGTCCTTGGGGGTGGACAGCGCATTGGTCGGGTCTTTCAGGGTGATCAGGCCACCCTTTTGCAACAGCAACAGCGCACGACCGGCATTGCTGCCTTCGTTGGGGATGGCCACGGTGGCGCCATCAGGCAGGTCGGCCAGGCTCTTGTGCTTCTTCGAGTAGCCGCCGAACGGTTCGACATGCACGCCGACACCGGTGGTCAGGGTGGTGCCCTTGCCCTTGTTGAAGCCTTCCAGGTAAGGCTTGGTCTGGAAGAAGTTGGCGTCCAGGCGTTTTTCGGCCAGTTGCACGTTGGGCTGCACGTAGTCGGTGAAGACCTTGATTTCCAGGTCCACGCCTTCCTTGGCCAGGGTCGGCTTGATCAGCTCGAGGATTTCCTGATGCGGCACCGGGGTGGCGCCAACCACCAGCTTTTCACCCGCCTGGGCCAGGCCCACCGAGAATGCAGCCGCCAGGGCAGCCATCAACAACGTCTTTTTCATGCAGGTTCCTTATTGGGATATCGGCAGTGCCGCCGCGAACCGCGCGGCGGCGTGGAACGGACATTACCCGGCTTTGCAGGCCGAGAACATACCCGGTACATAACGGCTCAGGCTCGTTTGAGCGTCGGCAGATTGAGGTCATCGGCCACGATCTCGTCGCCACGGCTGACCAGCAACGCAAAATGGATGACGTTTTCCAGCTCTCGGGTATTACCCGGCCAGTCATGGGCCTGCAGCAGCTGTTGCGCGGCATCGCTGATCAGTTGCACCGGCAGGCTCAGGCGCTGGCTGTAGATGCCGACGAAATATTCGGCCAGCGGCAGGATGTTGCCCGGTTGCTCGCGCAATGCCGGCAAGTCGAGGCGGCCTTCGCTCAAGTAGTGATACAGACGCGCGTGGAACTTGCCGGCCGCCACCGCCTTGGACAGGTCGATGCTGGTGGCCGCCACCAGGCGCACGTCCACAGGGCTTGGCTGTTGCGCGCCCACGCGGGTGACTTCATGGTTTTCCAGCGCCGCCAGCAGCTTGATCTGGATCGGCAACGGCAGGTCGCCGATTTCATCCAGGTACAAGGTGCCGCCATTGGCCGAACCGAACCAGCCGGCGCGACTGCTGGCCGAGCCACTGTGGGCGCCGGCGACATAGCCGAACAGTTCGGCATCGGCGTAAGTGGGACTGATCGCCCCGCAATTGACCGACACAAACAGGCCGCCACGGTCGCTGCCACGATGGATGTGCCGGGCCAGCAATTCCTTGCCGGTGCCGGTCTCGCCGCGAATCAGGATCGGCAAGGTGCCGGCGGCCAGGTGCTCCATCTCATGGCGCAGCTGGCGCGAACGCGGGTCGATGAACACCAAGGCCTTGGCGCGAATGCTCAGCGGGCTCTTATCGGCCTCGGGGAAGGTCAGCAAAGGCTGGCCGTGATCGTAAAGACTCATGGAAAAACTCCCGCCAGGCCTGTGCAGGGGCTGGCGTTGACAAAAGCGGCGAGCCTGCGGCCCGATGATTGAAAGGCAAGCCACTCAGGCGCGACGCCGCGAGTGCTGCTCCAGACGGTTCTGCAAGCGGTACAGGTAGGCAAAGCCCTGCTCCCAGCGCTGGTGGCCCGACTTGACGTTGATATGCCCGGCCTGGCTCAGAAAGCCGGCTTCGGCGCCCCAGTGACGGGCCATCTCCAGCGCCCGCTGGCTGCTGACGGCCGGATCGTTGTCGGAACTGACAACCTGGGTCGCAAAAGGCAACAGGCGGGTGGGGATCGGCGCAAAGTTGCGCAGCGCCGGCGGGCAATTGGGACGTTCGACATCGGCCGGTGCGACCAGCAAGGCGCCGTGCACCTGGCGCAACGACGCAAGCGGCGCCAGTTGTGCCCAATGCGCAACAGTGATACACCCCAGGCTGTGTGCAATCAGAATCACTGGCGAGCTGTGCGCGGCAATCGTGCGCTGCAACTCACCCACCCAGTCTTCAAGACGGGGCTTGAGCCAGTCGGCCTGCTCCACCCGGACACTGTTTGGCAGGCTGTTTTGCCAGTGGGTTTGCCAGTGATCGTCAGGCGACCCTTGCCAGCCTGGCACGATCAGATAACGGATCGATTCGTTATGCATGGGGTCGCCTCCTGAAGGCTTGAGTCCATGCGGCGAGTATAAGGACGCGCGATATATCCGTTAAGGAATAAGAAGATATTTGTTAATTCCTGTATTGCATAAGCTTTCATTCTGCCAGTGAACGATGCCCATCAAGGATTGAGCCTGCAAGCTTGCAATTGCCCGTTGCGCTTCCATGCTCTGATAACGGCGCCAGGCAACGGATCTGCCCTGTGTCGCGATCGGCCAGCCACCGGTCTTTTTTCTGGTCGACAGGGAGTAGCCCCCATGCCCGAACCTGGCAGCCTCACCCGATGGACCCGCGCCTTGCGCAAGCAACTCGACGCCATGGACCTGGACAGTGCGCAACTGTGCAAGGCCGCCGGACTCGACCCGCACCAGCCCCATGCAACACCGGGGGCCACGCTGCGCCTGTGGCAACTGGCGGTGCAGGCCAGTGGCGAGCCGGCGCTGGGCCTGCGGGTGGCGCGCTTTGCCAGCCCTACCAGTTTTCATGCCCTGGGCTACACGCTGGTGGCCAGCGGCTCGCTGCGCGAGGTGTTCGAGCGCATCGTCGGCTATCACCCCATGACCCGCGATGCCTTGCAACTGACCTTGCATAAGGTGGGCGAGCGCTATGAATTCAGCTTTGGCGCGCCCAGCGACTACCCGGTGCCGGTCCCGGAGCTGTTCGATGCCTTTGCCGCCATTTACGTACGCACCTGCCGCAACCGGCTGGGCCGTGGCTATGCGCCGCTGGAAGTGCACCTGCAACGGCCGGCCCCGGCCAACCTGCAACCCTGGCAGGAGCTGTTCCGGGCGCCGCTGTTTTTCTGTGCCGCCCGCAACATGCTGGCTTTTGCCTGTGCCGACTTTGACAGTCATCTGGACGAAGCCGCCCCCGGCGAGCCTTCGCCACAGGCCCAGCCCCTGATCTGGGAGCCACGGGTGCGCTGCGCCATCGAGGCCCAACTGCCCGATGGCGAGCCCAGCGCCGAAAGCATTGCCCAGGCCCTGAACCTGACCCCGCGCAGCCTGCACCGGCACCTGGCCGATGAAGGCTGCCGCTATGACCTGCTGCTCAACCAGTGCCGGGAAAACCTGGCGCTGCTGCACATCAGCGACCCCACCGCCTCGCTGAGCGAGGTCGCCTGGCTGCTGGGCTTTGCCGATGTCGACAGTTTCAGTCGCGCGTTCAAGCGCTGGACCGGCCTGACGCCGGCACAGTACCGCCAGGAACTGTCAGGCTGAGGTGCGGGCCTGCGCCACCTGGGCGACCTTGCGCAGCTTGTCGACGTCCAGCACTTCGATCAGGTCCGGGTCCAGGCGGATGATCTTGCGCCGTTGCAGATCCTGCAGCACCTCGACCAGTGCCGGACGCGACAGGTTGACGCTGGCGCCGGCCTCGATGGCGTCAAGGGTCAATACGCGCCGGGCATTACTGAGCAGGCCATACCCTTCGCCCAGCAGCAGAATCCGCCAGGCCACCCGCGCACGGTCGGGCAAACCTTGCAGCGTCTGGCGATTGGGCAGGGTCAGGCCGATCTTCTGGCTGAGCAAGGCGGCGAAGGCGCTCTTGTATTCGGGGTGTTGGGCCAGCAGCGCGTCGATGACCGGCTGCGGGACATGCAAAAAGATGCTCTGCTGCATGGAATAGGCGTCCAGCGAACGCGGCAGCCCGTCGAACAGCGACACCTCGCCAAACCAGTAAGGCGGTCTGGCGGCCTCGATGGGTGCCGCCCTGCGTTGTTCCCCGACGGTGCCCATGCGCACCGCGCCCTCGACCAGGGCGTACAGGCCACAGGGCGCATCGCCCTTGGCAAACAGTAATTTACCCGGTGTCACCCGCCGCTGCCGCGCCGCCGCCAGCAGCGCGTCCTGCAGGCCGGCCGGCAAATTGGCAAACCAGTATTCTCCCAACAGGCGCGAGCGCCATCCCGTTCCATTCGTCATTGTTGCTTCCTTGGATTTGTTGCACGCAGTGTTCCAAGAGCGGCTAGGGTAAACAAGCCGATCACCCAACAGGGGCGACAATGATAATGAAAACGCTGCTCGACCATCTCAGCCAATACGCCGCCTATCACCGTGATTCACGCAATATCGTGACCCATTTCCTGGGCATTCCCATGATCGTACTGGCCGTGACGATTTTTCTGTCACGTCCTGGCGCCCTGTTCGGTGGGATGTGGCTGTCACCGGCCAGCGCGGTGGCACTGGCCTCGGCGCTGTTTTACTGGCGCCTGGACCGCCGCTTCGGGCTGGTGATGGCGGCGCTGCTGGGGCTGTGCCTGTGGATAAGCGCAGGGCTGGCGCAGCAGTCGACCGCCCTCTGGCTGGGCTGGGGAGCGGGATTGTTCGTGGCGGGCTGGATCATCCAGTTCATCGGCCATTATTACGAAGGCCGCAAACCGGCCTTCATCGACGATGTGACCGGATTGATCATCGGCCCGCTGTTCGTGGTGGCGGAACTGGCGTTCCTGCTCGGCCTGCGCAAACCGCTGCAACAGGCCATCGAACAGCGTCTGGCGAGGTTGTGAGCCCGAGCCCCGCAGGAGCGACCCACGGTCGCGAATCCTCATTACAGGCAACACAATCTACTCAGAGCGACGGCACTTTCTGCCAGACCTTGGGCTTGAAGAACAGCACCTCGCCGCGGGCCAGGCCCACCAGGCTGTCGTGATCCTTGACCACTTCGGCCTCGATCAGCTCGCTCTGCCCTTCGACCTTGAGGGTCACCCGGGTGGTGGCGCCCAGCGGGCGGATGTCGCGCACTTCGGCGGGGTGATGGTTTTCCAGCTCGTGGCGCGACAGCGACACTTCGTGCGGGCGGAACAACAGGTGCTCGTTGCCGTCCAGGCTCAGGCGGTTGGAATCGCCCAGGAAGTGATAGACGAAATCGTTGGCCGGCGACTCATAGACCTCACCCGGCGAGCCGATCTGCTCGATCACACCCTTGTTCATCACCACGATGCGGTCGGCCACTTCCATGGCCTCTTCCTGGTCGTGGGTCACGAACACCGAGGTCAGGTTGATGTCTTCGTGCAGGCGCGCCAGCCAGCGACGCAATTCCTTGCGCACCTTGGCGTCCAGCGCCCCGAACGGCTCGTCGAGCAGCAGCACCTTGGGCTCGACCGCCAGGGCGCGGGCCAGGGCGATACGCTGGCGCTGCCCGCCGGACAGTTGCTCGGGATAGCGGTCGGCCAGCCAGTCGAGCTGCACCATGTTGAGCAACTCGTGAACCTTGGCCTTGATCTGGGTTTCGTTCGGGCGCTGATTCTTGGGCTTCATGCGCAGGCCGAAGGCAACATTGTCGAACACGGTCATGTGGCGGAACAGCGCATAGTGCTGGAACACGAACCCAACGTTGCGATCACGCACATCGTGGCCCGACACGTCTTCGCCATGAAACACGATGCTGCCGGTGTCCGGGGTTTCGAGCCCCGCGATGATGCGCAGCAAGGTGGTCTTGCCGCAGCCGGACGGGCCCAGCAGGGCGACCAGTTCGCCGCTGTTGATGTCCAGGTTGATGCTGTTGAGCGCCTTGAAGGCATTGAAGTTCTTGCTGACGTTACGGACTTCGATCGACATGGCTTATTCCTCCGCCGCGTTCTGGCGCAGACGGTTAATGCGCGATTCGCTCCACTGCTTGAGCAGCAGGATGAACAGGGCGATGACCAGCAACAGGCTCGCAACCGCAAAGGCCGCGACGTGGTTGTATTCGTTGTAGAGGATCTCGACGTGCAGCGGCAGGGTGTTGGTCACCCCGCGAATGTGCCCGGACACCACCGACACCGCACCGAACTCACCCATGGCCCGGGCGGTACACAGCACCACGCCATAGATCAGGCCCCACTTGATATTGGGCACGGTGACGTGCCAGAACATCTGCCAGCCATTGGCGCCCAGCAGGCGCGCCGCCTCTTCTTCCTGGGTGCCCTGCTCCTGCATCAGCGGGATCAGTTCACGGGCCACGAAGGGCACGGTGACGAAGATGGTGGCCAGCACGATGCCCGGCAAGGCAAACACGATCTGGATGTCATGGTCCTGCAGCCACGGCCCGAAAAAGCCCTGGGCGCCGAACATCAGCACATAGACCAGGCCGGCGATGACCGGCGACACCGAGAACGGCAGGTCGATCAGGGTCACCAGGATGCTTTTGCCACGAAACGAGTACTTGCTGACACACCAGGCGGCGCAGACACCAAAGACCAGGTTCAAGGGCACCGAGATCAGCACGGCAATGACCGTGAGCTTGAGCGCCGACAGCGCATCGGGCTCGAAGATCGCGGAAAAGAAGGTGCCCAGGCCGTTCTTCAGGCCTTGGGACACCACGATGATCAGCGGCAGGGCCAGGAACAGGAAAAACACCAGCCAGCCCAGGCCGATCAGGATGCGGCGGGCCACAGGGCTGCCGCGACGGGCGGCGTTGGCCACGGAGGCGGCGGAAACCGACGAATGGGACATGATCGCGTGCTCCTCAGTTCGGGGTTTCGATGCGCCGCTGCAGCAAGTTGATCAGCAGCAACAGCAGGAAGGAAACCACCAGCATCATCACGCCGATGGCGGTGGCGCCGGTGTAGTCGTACTGGTCGAGCTTGACCATGATCAACAACGGCAGGATCTCGGTCTTCATCGGCATGTTGCCGGCAATGAAGATCACCGAGCCGTACTCGCCGACGCCACGGGCAAAGGCCAGGGCGAAGCCGGTCAGCCAGGCCGGCAGCAGGGCTGGCATCAGCACATGACGAAACACCTGCAGCGGGCGCGCGCCCAGGCAGGCGGCTGCTTCTTCGACTTCACGCGGGATGTCGGCCAGCACCGGCTGCACTGTGCGCACCACGAAGGGCAGCGTCACGAAGGTCAGCGCCAGGGTGATGCCCAGCGGCGTGTAGGCGATCTTGAAGCCCAGGTCGGCGGCGAACTGCCCGACCCAGCCGTTGGGCGCATACAGTGCGGTCAGGGCGATACCGGCCACGGCGGTGGGCAGCGCGAACGGCAGGTCGATCATCGCATCGATGACTTTGCGCCCCGGGAAGGTGTAGCGCACCAGCACCCAGGCCAGCAGCGTGCCGATCACACCGTTGATGATCGCGGCATAGAAGGCGGTGCCGAAGCTCAGCTTGAGGGCTGCGATCACTCGCGGGGCGGTGATGATGGTCCAGAACTGATCCCAGGTCAGCTGGGCCGCATGCACGAACATGGCGGCCAGCGGAATCAGCACAATCAGGCTGAGGTACACCAAGGTGTAGCCCAGCGTCAGCCCGAAGCCGGGTATGACGGGGGAGATACGACGCGACATAAGAATCCCTGGTTTAACTTGCACCAAGCCCGGACATGAGTCCGGGCCGTTTGATCAAACCGAAGACACCGCCCGGTGGACGGTGTCGGGCGCCCACTTACTGCGCCTTGTAAATCTGATCGAAGACACCGCCGTCGTTGAAGAACTTCGGCTGCGCAGTTTTCCAGCCGCCAAAGTCCTTGTCGATAGTCACCAGCTCAAGTTTCGGGAATTGCTTCTCGTATTTGGCCGCCACGTCGGCATTGCGCGGGCGGTAGAAGTTCTTCGCGGCGATTTCCTGACCGGCCGGGCTGTACAGGTGCTTGAGGTATTCGGTGGCGATTTCGGTATTGCCCTTCTTCTCGGCGTTCTTGTCGACCACGGCCACCGGTGGCTCGGCGAGGATCGACAGCGAAGGCACGATGATGTCGAACTTGTCGGCGCCGCCGTCTTCCTTGAGGGCCAGGAAGGCTTCGTTTTCCCAGGCCAGCAGCACGTCACCCTGACCGTTGTTGACGAAGGTGATGGTCGAGCCACGGGCGCCGGTGTCCAGGATTGGCACGTGCTTGAACAGCTTTTCAACGTATTCCTGGGCCTTGGCTTCGCTGCCGCCGGCCTTGAGGCCATAGGCCCAGGCCGCAAGGAAGTTCCAGCGCGCGCCGCCGCTGGTTTTCGGGTTCGGGGTGATGACCGACACGCCGTCCTTGATCAGGTCGTTCCAGTCCTTGATGCCCTTGGGATTGCCCTTGCGCACCAGGAACACGATGGTCGAGGTGTACGGCGTGCTGGCGTCCGGCAGGCGGGTCTGCCAGTTCTCGGGCAGGCTCTTGCCCAGTTTGGCGACTTCGTCGATGTCGCCGGCCAGGGCCAGGGTCACCACGTCGGCACGCAGGCCGTCGATCACGGCACGCGCCTGCTTGCCGGAACCACCATGGGATTGCTTGATTTCGACCTTGTCGTCCTTGTGGGCCGCTGTCCAGTGCTTGATGAACTCGGCGTTGTACTCCTGGTACAGCTCGCGTGTCGGGTCATAAGACACATTGAGCAGTTCGTAATCCTTGGCGACGGCGGAACCGGCGAAGACAGCGCTGGCGAGCGCGGCCAGAGCAAAGCGACGAATGGACATGAATCAAGCTCCTGGAAAATCCGAATATTGGCGTTGTTGTGCAGGCCTGACGCGTCGAGGCTGTAGAGGGCTTCGCACGTGGCGTTCTAATAAGTATGAGGAGTCAGGAAATGACACCCTCCGGTTGACCAGTCGGGTTAAGCAGCGGCGGGACGTTCAGTTCGACTTGGTGCTGGAGTTCTGCAGGCGAAACTTCTCCTTGCGCTCGATCTGGACGACCTGGGCGTTATGCACCGTGATCTCGACGGCACCGAAGCGCAGGTCCCGCAGGGCACTTTGAATTTCCCGCAGGATGGCTGCTTCGTCCTGGCCGTCAACGCTACGCAGAGTGGCGCTCATATGGATAACTCCTTGGAAAGTGACAGAACCCGCCGTCACGACTGGGGGGCAACGGCTTGTGGCGTTGGAGCCATATTAGATAGGCGCAGATATTCTTAAAAAGACTATTTAAGAATGCAGATATAACTAAAAGGAATTTGCGGAGATGGAAGCCGTCAAAGCGCATTGCACGCCTGTGTTTGAACCCGGTTGAACCCCGTTTCGCACAGCCAACATGGGGGCCGTCGTAGGAGCGCGCTTGCCCGCGACCGAGTGCGAAGCGCTCGCAAAATCTCGGAAACGCCACAAATTTACGACTGCTAACGCAGCCGGTCGCGGTGGTCCGGCATTCCGGCAGAGCGCGCTCCTACGGAACAGGCTATTCGGGCAGGCACCGACCGGTAGGAGCCCGCTTGCCGGCGACCGAGTGCGAAGCGCTCGCAGAAATCTGCGAAACGCTGCAAATTTACGACTGCTAACGCAGCCGGTCGCGGTGGTCCGGCATTCCGGCAGAGCGCGCTCCTACTGCACGGGCCTGCGCTGGCCTTCCCGCAGGCGTGCGCGTGGGGCGCAGGCCCAGTCGATCCGGGCCGCCGGCATGGGCCTGGCAAACCAGTAGCCCTGCCCCAGCTGGCAGCCGTTTTCGAACAGGAAGGCAGCCTGCTCGGCGCTTTCGATGCCCTCGGCCAACACCTTCATGCCCATGCTGCGGGCCAGCGCAATGATGGCGCAGACAATCGCGATGTCGTCTTCATCACCGGGCAGGCCGGCGACAAAGCCCTGGTCGATCTTGAGTTTCTGCACCGGCATGCGCTTGAGGCGCAGCAAGGAGGAGTAACCGGTACCGAAGTCATCAATGGCCAGGCTCAAGCCCAGTTCGCGCAGCCGGTGCAACTGCTCCAGCGCCTGCTCGGGATCGTGCATCACGGCGCTTTCGGTGACTTCCAGCTCCAGCAGCGCAGGATTGAGGCCGGTGTCGCGCAGGATGGCTGCAACCTGCAGGTCCAGATCGCCCTGGATAAAGCGACGACTGGAAATGTTCACCGCGACAAAGTCCAGGTCGATCCCGGCGGCCTGCCACTGGCCCATCTGCGTGCAGGCCGCGTGCAGCACCCAGTTGTCGATGTCGCCGATCAGCCCGCTCTGCTCGGCGATCGGAATAAATTCGCCCGGCGAGACCATGCCCCGCTCAGGGTGCTCCCAGCGCACCAGCGCCTCGACACCACGGATGCGCCGCGTGGCCAGGTCGTGCACCGGCTGGTAATACACCCGCAATTCGTGGTGTTCGATAGCCCTTCGCAACTGGCCGGCCAGTTCGACCCGCTGCTGGGCATGGGCGGTGAGTTCCTCGGTGTACAACGCGTAGTTTTCGCGCCCGCCGCGCTTGGCCTTGAACAAGGCCGCGTCGGCATTGCGCAGCAATTGCTCGGCTGACAGCGCATCGTTGGGAAACAGGCTGATGCCGATGCTGGCGGTGATGAACAGCGTCTGGTCGTCGATCAGGAACGGCGCCTTGAAGGCATCGAGCACCTGTTGCGCCAGGTTCGCGGCCATGGCCAGCTGCGGGCAGTCCTTGACCAGCAGGGCGAACTCGTCGCCGCCCATGCGCGCCAGGGTCAGCTCGGCGCCGAACAGGCCGACCAGGCGCTCGGCCACCGATTTGAGCACCTGGTCACCCAGGCTGTGGCCCAGGCTGTCATTGATGTTCTTGAAGTGGTCCAGGTCCAGCAACAGCATGGCGCAGTGGCGCCGGGCTGCCCGTGCGGCGGCGACGGCCTCGGTGGCACGCTCGGTGAACAGCAGGCGGTTGGGCAGGCCGGTCAGTGCGTCAAAGTGAGCCAGTTGCGCGCGTTCGCGCTCGGAATGCTTGATCGCCGACAGGTCGGAAAACACCGCCACAAAATGCCGGATCCGGCCACGGCTGTCCTTGATGCCACGAATGCTCTGCCATTGCGGGTAGACTTCACCGCTCTTGCGCCGATTCCAGATCTCGCCGCTCCACTGGCCGTCGGCCTGGATGGCCTGGTACATCTGCCCATAGAACTCGGTGTCGTGCCGGCCGGACTTGAACTTGCTCGGGTTGTGGCCCAGCACTTCATCGGGCTGGTAGCCGGTGATGTCCACGAACGCGCGATTGACGTGTAGGATCTGCGCCTTGTCGTTGGTCACCAGCACGCCCTCGCGGGTGCTGTCGAACACCGCCGTGGCCAGGCGCAGGCGATCAAGGTCTTCATGGCTGGGGCCCTGCCAGTCAGGTCCGAGCAGCCAGTGCAGCCAGTACTGGCGAACCATGAACAGCGTCAGCATGCTCAGGGCCAGCCAGAGGTAACCGCTCGTCTGTTGGTAATAACCGAGCCAGACCGGGTCATGGACCCATAATGGCACCAGATAGCGGCTTGCCAGCCACCACATGAACGTCATGCAGCCATAGCAAACGGCGGCCCCCAGCGCTTTTCGCGTTAAATCCGTCATAAGAAAACACACATCCCTACGTAGGGTGTGGATTATAAGGCAAGAAACATCCCGAGACGCTTCTCTGCGCCGGCATCTGGTTTTCCATGGCCGCTCAGAGATAATGCCCGCTGTTCTGTTTCACCCACCCGCCACCTGTGAGGGCCCAGCAGCCTATGTGGTACAACGGTTTACTCGATTTGTCCGTCTGGCAACTGATTGCCGTCACCCTGGTCATGACGCACGTGACCATCATTGGGGTGACCGTCTATCTGCACCGCTATTCGGCCCACCGCTCCCTGGAGCTCAATGCGGGCCTCAAACACTTCTTCCGCTTCTGGCTGTGGCTGACCACGGCGCAGAACACCCGCGAGTGGACCGCCATCCACCGCAAGCACCACGCCAAGTGCGAAACCGTCGACGACCCGCACAGCCCGGTGGTCAAGGGCCTGTCGACCGTCCTGCGCAAGGGCGCCGAACTGTACCGTGCCGAAGCCGGCAACCCCGACACGCTGCGCATCTACGGCAAGCACTGCCCCGAAGACTGGATCGAGCGCAACCTGTACAGCCGCTACAAGCTGCTGGGCATTGCCCTGATGGCCGTCATCGACCTAGCGCTGTTCGGGGTGCTGGGCATCACCGTCTGGGCCATCCAGATGATGTGGATTCCATTCTGGGCCGCCGGCGTGGTCAACGGCCTGGGCCATGCGGTGGGCTACCGCAACTTCGAATGCAAGGACGCGGCGACCAACCTGGTGCCGTGGGGCATCATCATTGGCGGCGAAGAGCTGCACAACAACCACCACACCTACCCCAACTCGGCCAAGCTGTCGGTCAAGCCGTGGGAATTCGACATGGGCTGGGCGTGGATCAAGGTCTTCAGTGCCCTGCGCCTGGCCAAGGTGCAGCGTGTGGCACCGATCGCCCACCGTGTCGAGGGCAAGCGGCACCTGGACATGGACACGGCCATGGCGATTCTCAACAACCGTTTCCAGATCATGGCCCAGTACCGCAAGCATGTGATCGGCCCGCTGGTGGCCCAGGAACTGACCCGCGTCGACGTTTCGGTGCGCCATCAGTTTCACCGCGCCAAGCGCCTGCTCTCGCGTGAGACCAGCCTGCTCGACGACCGGCATCAGTTGCGCATCCAGACCATGCTGGAGCACAGCCAGGCGCTGAAGGTGATCTACGAAAAACGCCTGGCCCTGCAGCAGATCTGGCTCAAGACCAGCACCAACAGCCATGACATGCTGGCGGCCATCAAGGACTGGATTCACGAGGCCGAGACCAGCGGCATCCAGTCGCTGCGCGATTTTGCCGACCAGCTCAAGACCTACTCGCTGCGCCCTTCCTACGCCTGACGCCGTTGATCGGTGCGCCCTATGATGGCGCACCGACATCGGAACTTCCTGGCGAAATTTTGCTCAGACCTTTTATCCATTGCCCTACAAACCACGTAGCGGTGCGAGCGATTTCGCGCCGTTCGAGAAGCCGCGTCCATGGAAAAAACGTCCACCGCTGCGTCTGCGGCGCAGCATCAAGAGCCTTCTGACAAGCGTCTGCCCGTCGCTGCCGAAACCCTGATCGCCCTCATGCATGCCCAGGCCGAAGTCGCCCGCCTGAGCGAACGCGAGCATTTGTTCAGCTCCTTGCTGGTGAGCGTCAACGCCGTGCTCTGGGCCTTCGACTGGGCAACCCAGCAGATGATCTACGTCAGCCCTGCCTACGAGCGCATCTTTGGCCGCTCGGTGGGTCTGGTGCTGGCCGATTACGGACAGTGGCGCGACAGCATCTACCCGGACGACCTGCACTATGCCGAGCGCAGCCTGGGCGAGGTGATCGACAAGGGCGCGGTCGAGGATCGCGAGTACCGCATCATCCGCGCCGACGGTGAAGTGCGCTGGCTCAGCGACAAATGCTTCGTCAGCCACCGCACCAACCCGGGCCAGCGCCTGGTGGTGGTCGGCATTGCCGAGGACATCACTGAAAAGAAGCACCTGGAAGACGAGCTGCAGCGCCTGGCCACCACCGATGTGCTGACCCAGAGCAGCAACCGCCGGCATTTCTTCGACTGCGCCCAGCGCGAGTTCGAACTGGCCCGTGTGCAGGGCACGCCGCTGTCTTTCCTGCTGCTGGACATTGATGACTTCAAGAAAATCAACGACACCTTCGGCCACCAGGTGGGCGATGGCGTGCTGCAGCGCATCGCCGAAAGCGGCCGCACCACCCTGCGGCGTGGCGACCTGTTCGGCCGCATCGGCGGTGAGGAGTTCGCTGCCATCTTCCCCGGCTGCGCCTCGGCCATGGCCTTGCAGATCGCCGAACGGCTGCAACGGGAAATCCAGCGCCAGCATTTCCAGAGCGACCAGCAGGGCTTTGGCATCACCGCCAGCCAGGGCCTGACCAGCCTCACCGATGAAGACCAGACCCTGGAAGCCCTCTATGCACGAGCTGACGCGGCGATGTACCAGGCCAAGCGCCAGGGCAAGAACCAGATTGTGGTGGGGTAGGCAGACACGGGCTCGCGAAAGGGTCGACACAGCCAGCCTCTCCACTGCCTGACACCTGGCATTCGCGACCGTTGGTCGCTCCTACAGACTCGGCGTAGCCGGTGGGGCGGGCGGTTCTTCGTCCATTGAGCGCTCCGGCTCCGGGGTGAGGTCGAGCAGGTCCGGCAGATCATCCTCGGCCTCCGCGTCCCCTTCTATCGGCAGTGCCGATGCGAGCGGCTCATTGGCCAGGGCCAGCAGGCTGGGGTCGGTTACGCCGGTCAGTTTCTTGCGCAGCCGTTGCAGGTCGTCGACGCTGAGCTTGAGCAGCCGCGCCGGCTTGGACTTGAGCAAGACATTGACACTTTGTTCATCGCGCAGCCGTGCCATCTCGCCCGCCAGGTTCATGGCCAGCACTTCGCGGGTAAACACGCCGGTGTTGTACTGATAGATGGCCGCAATCAGCTCACGCAGCTCCAGCGGCAGGCGCCAGCGGGTGCGCAGCGCCGAGCCGAAGGCGGCCGAGTACTGCTGCAGCATCTGGGTGATCAGCGGCTCGTCCAGCTTGCCGCCCGTGAGCAGCCACTCCTGCAGGCAGCCAATCACCGCCAGGTCGCCCAGCGACTGCAGCAGCCCGGCCGTGAAGCACCGCTCCTGGTTCAGCTCCAGCATGCGCGCCAGGATGCGCGCGTAGTCGCCGGTGCGCTGGGACATCAGCCACAGCTCGCTGGCCTTGGCCAGCAGACCGTCGTGGGTCAGCACCGCCACACGCTTTTTCGCCAGGTTGGTGGCAATCTGCGCGCACTGGCTGGCCCCCAGCAGCGCCAATGCGCCGCCCAGGCTCTGCACCGGTTTGCCCAAGTGCTGGGCCGCCGTATTGGCGGCGGCGATCAACACCGCCGTGATGTGCGGATCGTTGCGCAGCTCCTGTTCAAGCAGATGGATGTCCAGGCCCTTGGCGCCCTGGCTCAGGCCCAGCGCCGACTCGACATCCACGAACAACGGCGCGCTGTCGGCGGTTTCGCGACGGGTGTCGAGAAACTTGTTGAGGGTCATGCCCGGCACTTTCACAGGCCCCGTGGTCGAACACTCGACCAACAGCCCGCGCAACCGCTGGCGCAAGCCTTCGCTGTCCAGCGGCTTGGTCAGGTAAGCGGTCGGCAGCAATGGCAAGACCTCCCGCACACTGGCGGTGTCACTGCGGTTGCTGAGCAGGATGAACGGGATCGGCGACTGGCGGCGCAACTTGCGAATGCCGCGCAGCAGGCTCAGGCCGTCGATGGCCGGCAGCTCGCGCGAGGCAATGATCAGGTCGGGTAGATGGCTTTTCATCCATTCGACGGCCTGCCGGCCATCGGTGCACACTTCCAGCTCGACGTCGGCGCGCACGCTCAGGACCAGATCACTGAGGGTTTCACGAACCCAGGGGTCGGACTCCGCGATCAGCACCCGCGGCACACCAAGCAAATCCACTGCGGTCATCATGACTCTCCGACATCGATGCCTTCACCTTAGCCAATGCCGCCCTCGGTATATACCCATAGGCCGAAAAAAGAACGGCGGCGCTGAAAAAATCCAGGCGCCAGAATCGATGCGGCACCGTGTAGGAGCGACCAGCGGTCGCGAAAGGGCCGAGCCAGGCACAACATTTTCTGCGCCTGATAGCCAGCCTTAGCGAGCGCTGGTCGCTCCCACAGGTTTCAATCCAGAACACGGCGCACATCCCGTAGGAGCGGCTTCAGCCGCGAATGCCGCGAATTCGGCGGGGCCTGTGTTCCCGACTGAAGTCGGTCCTACAAGTCCTGCAAGTCCTACGAGGCACAGGCCAAAAAAAACCCGCCTAAGCGGGTTTTTTCATTCAGCCATCAGGCTCACGCCAGTTCGTCGAAGCACTCGGCGATCAGGGCGATGCCTTTTTCCAGTTGCGCGTCAGGAATGGTGACGGGCATCAGGAAGCGGATCACGTTGTAGTACGTGCCGCACGACAGCAGGATCACGCCCTTCTCACGGGCACGGGCCACGACCTTGCCGACCAGCTCGGCGGCCGGCTTGCTGTGGTCGCCGCCTTCGAACAGCTCGATGGCGACCATCGAACCCAGGCCGCGCACGTCGCCGATCACCTTGTGCTTCTCGGCGATCTGGCGCAGGCGACCCTTGAGGATCTCGCCCACGGCGTTGGAGCGCTCCAGCAGGTTCTCTTCGTC
This sequence comes from Pseudomonas viridiflava, assembly GCF_900589395.1. Lineage (GTDB taxonomy): Bacteria > Pseudomonadota > Gammaproteobacteria > Pseudomonadales > Pseudomonadaceae > Aquipseudomonas. Next base: position 144,226 of record NZ_UUIS01000096.1, on the reverse strand, counting down.
GAACACCTTCAATACGGCCAGGGCCGCGGCGCAGGCGATCGGGCTGCCGGCATAGGTGCCACCCAGGCCGCCAGGGGCGATGGTGTCCATGATCTCGGCCTTGCCGCACACGCCGGAGATCGGGAAGCCGCCGCCGACCGACTTGGCGAAGGTGGTCAGGTCCGGCACCACGCCCAGTTGCTCGGTGGCAAAGAAGGTCCCGGTACGACCGGCACCGGTCTGCACTTCATCGGCGATCAGCAGGATGCCGTGCTGGTCGCACAGGGCACGCAGGCGGCCCATGAAGGCTGGCGAGTTGACGTAGAAACCGCCCTCGCCCTGCACCGGCTCGATGATGATCGCGGCGATGTCCTGAGGCTGGGCATCATTCTTGAAAATACGCTCGATGCTGGCGATCGACTCGTCTTCGCTCACGCCATGCAGCTCGCACGGCGCCTGGGCGCGGAACACGCCAGCCGGCATCAGGCCCATGCCGGCCGAGTACGGCACGACCTTGCCGGTCAGCGACAGGGTCATCATGGTGCGGCCGTGATAAGCGCCAGTGAAGGCGATCACGCCGGTACGGCCGGTGGCGGCACGGGCGATCTTGACCGCGTTCTCGACCGCTTCGGAGCCGGAGGTCACCAGCAGGGTCTTCTTGGCGAAGTCGCCGGGCACGCGCTTGGCGATTTCTTCGCACAGCTCGATGTAGGGCTCGTAGGCCAGCACCTGGAAGCAGGTGTGGGTCAGCTTGGTCAGCTGTTCCTGGACAGCAGCAATCACCTTGGGGTGCAGGTGGCCGGTGTTCAGCACTGCAATGCCGCCTGCGAAGTCGATGTACTCACGACCTTCGACGTCCCACACAGTGGCGTTCTCGGCGCGCTCGGCGACAATCGGGTGGATCTGGCCGACACCACGTGGAACAGCGGCGGCACGGCGTTGCAGCAGGGATTCGTTGGTCTTGCTCATGATTTCCTCATTCGCCGCTCATCGTCGGCGCGTTGCAAGGATCAAGCGGCAGGAATTACCAGGCCAGCATACGATGATCGACTGCTCCGGCTTTCCGGCCACCATTGGGTCGGGTTACAGCAAAAAACCGATGGGGCGTCGCTCTCGCGCCCCATCGGTTGCAAAGACCCGCCGTCGCAATCAGACCGACAGGCAGAGGTATTTGATTTCCAGGTAGTCTTCGATGCCGTACTTGGAGCCTTCACGGCCCAGGCCCGAGGACTTGATGCCGCCGAACGGCGCCACTTCGTTGGAAATCAGGCCGGTATTGATACCCACCATGCCGTACTCCAGCGCCTCGGCCACGCGGAAGACGCGGCTCATGTTCTGCGCGTAGAAGTACGAAGCCAGGCCGAACTCGGTGTCGTTGGCCATCGCAATGACTTCGGCCTCGTCCTTGAAGCTGAACAGCGGCGCCAGCGGGCCGAAGGTCTCTTCCTTGGCCACGGCCGCGTTTTTCGGCACGTTGATCAAGATGGTCGGCTCGAAGAACGTGCCTTCCAGGCTGTTACCGCCCGACAGCACCTTGGCGCCTTTGCTCAAGGCGTCGGCGATGTGTTCCTTGACCTTGGCCACGGCCTTTTCGTCGATCAGCGGACCGGTGGTGATGCCGTCTTCCAGACCGTTGCCGATCTTGAGCTTGGCCACGGCCACTTTCAGCTTCTCGGCGAACGCGTCGTAGACGCCTTCCTGCACGTAGATGCGGTTGGCGCAGACGCAGGTCTGGCCGTTGTTGCGGTACTTGGAGATGATCGCGCCTTCGACCGCCTTGTCCAGGTCGGCATCGTCGAACACGATGAAGGGCGCGTTGCCACCCAGCTCCAGCGACACTTTCTTGATGTCTTGGGCGCACTCGGCCATCAGCTGGCGACCGATCTCGGTGGAGCCGGTGAACGACAGCTTGCGCACGATCGGGTTGCTGGTCAGCTCGCCGCCGACTTCACCGGCGCTGCCGGTGACCACGCTGAACACGCCAGCCGGAATACCGGCGCGCTCGGCCAGCTCGGCCAGGGCCAGGGCGGAATACGGGGTCTGCGACGCCGGCTTGAGCACCATGGTGCAACCGGCGGCCAAGGCAGGGCCGGCCTTGCGGGTGATCATGGCGGCCGGGAAGTTCCACGGAGTGATGGCGGCGGTGACACCGATCGGCTGCTTGAGCACGATCAGGCGCTTGTCTGGCTGGTGGCCCGGAATCACGTCACCGTACACACGCTTGGCTTCTTCGGCGAACCACTCGATGAACGAAGCGGCGTAGGCGATCTCGCCCTTGGCCTCGGCCAGCGGCTTGCCCTGCTCCAGAGTCATCAGGCGCGCCAGGTCGTCCTGGTTCTCGATCATCAGCTCGTACCAGCGACGCAGCTTGGCGCCACGCTCTTTGGCGGTCAGAGCACGCCAGGCCGGCAGCGCCTTGTCGGCGGCCTCGATGGCACGACGGGTCTCGGCTGCGCCCATCTTCGGCACGCTGCCCAGCACCTCGTTGGTGGCCGGGTTGTTGACCTTGATGGTCTGGCCACCGTCTGCGTCCAGCCACGCACCGTTGATATAGGCTTGCTGGCGGAACAGTTTGGAATCCTTGAGCTGCATGTCGGCCTCCTGAATAGCACCGCGCAGGCGCGGAGCGGGCTGATAGAGAAATGGCGCCCTGACTGGGCATCACTGAAATTTTTATTCGCCTTGACCTGGCGCACGAAGCTTAACAGGCAGAAAGGCCGAACAGGAGCGTTTGAAATCTCAAACGAATCCTAGGGATTGTGGCAGTAAAGGACAATAGGGCGTTCGGAAAAAAGAACAGATTGGCACGGATAGTCAGTTTTTCGTGCGCCGATGTCAGGTATAGGCAATGAAATGTGCGAAATCAACAACACATGCTCGCCAGCATGGACGTGTGCGCGAGAGATGAGTATTATGGCGCCCGCATTGCACCTGTAGCTCAGCTGGATAGAGTACTGCCCTCCGAAGGCAGGGGTCATGGGTTCGAATCCCGTCAGGTGCGCCATCTTTCCACCCCTTGTGTCACAAGGGGTCAGCACTTCCGCTAAAAGCCTGTCCTGGTCCTGAACGTCGTTTTTGCCACCGTTGAACGTGGCGCGAGCGCTCAAGACAGCAACCATCAGCAATCACGGTACAGCCCCCAAACAACCGAACCCGATGCCCAAGCCTGGGCACGCATGATCGAAAGCGAAATCGACCGGCGCATTTTTGTCTCTCGCGTCGAGGCTGAACGCACCGCCGTTCATCAACTCATTGATCGCTACATCTATGAGATCGCTTCGAAGCACAAAGGCGCGTATTCGGAAATCAAATGCCTGCAAGCACTCAAGCGTCATCCGCTGGCGACACGCATCGTTGCCATCCTCACCTCTTCAGATTTCGCGCGTTACCGTGACGAGCGCCTGAAGCTTCGCAAAGGCAACACGGTGAAGCGTGAGCTTGCGTTGTTTCAGTCTGTAATTGAGGTCGCTCGCAGAGAATGGGGAATCCCTCTCGCCTAAAGCTATTCACTTGCTGAAGGATTTGCCGCGTTCATTATGCGGTCGAGTATCCCCACCACTGCGGATGCCCTCAAGAAGGCCTTCACACGCGGCTTGGAACGCGCGAGGACGAAATACTTAGGCGATTGCTGTGCTTTTGCATTTGACGCTCTCAATACACTTCTAGATAGCCGGCCATGAAATAGCGTCAGAGCTCAACCATGCTATTCGGTCCGATTTAACTAGAGGATTTTTAAAAAAATCTTCAACGGCTAGCCATGCTTTTTTGGGTTGTATAAAAGAACCCACAGGAACAAATTGGTCGTCCCCAAAGTCTTCAACATGATTCATTTTCGGTTGATCACATACTGAGAAATATTCAGCCCCCCTGCGCTCACCAGCAGCTCTAAAGTTGTACCTAACAGAAACACCGAGTTCTGTGCTCTCCAACACGGTCAGCTCAGACTTGTCACCTTTATCACTGACAAAGCTAAAAACCCCATCACCGCCCCCTTTCTGCCACATTGAAGGCTGATAATTTAAAAAAAAGTCGGCATAAAACTGCAGCTTTGGATTTTCATCTACATCCTGATCCAGGAAAATACATTTGAATTCAGACATGCCAACCTCTACCGTGCCCTGGAGTTAACCGTAACTTTTTCGCCATTTTTCATTACCCCATTGATAACATCAATCTTCATCTCATGCATAAGTTCAGGTAGAGACTGTTTGCAGGTGATCGCATCTGGTTGGCTGATTCCCAGATCTTGGCTGCTAGCTGTTGCTTGTTCACGGCGAGTACTTTTAGGGATTTGATCAGGCAAACCGGATGAAATGTTCGGCCTTGAGCAGGGCTGAGCCAGCAAAAGGATGGGATTTCAATAATCTGAAATTTATCGGCACGTCTGCAGATGTGGATTTCGCGTAGAAACGCGATTTCCAGTCCGATTTTGAGCACCAGCTACATCCATGAGATCGCTCCGAAGCACAGTCCGACCCGGCCATGATGAGCGACAGCCCAGCCAACTCAAACGCTGCCCTCACGCTCGATAACCAGAATCCGTGCTTCTCCACGAGGGTGCGCAACATGTTCACATCCAGCCCCTGCGTAAAACACGTCGCCAACCATCAGGGTCACGAGGCGCTCAGTGCCTGACTCGCGATAATGCATATCTACCGTGCCGTCGAGGACTGCGAACACTTCCTCACCATCATTGACGTGCCACTTGTAGGGTTGGTCAGTCCAGTGAAGACGGACGGTGGTTCCATCCAGGTTGGCGATCTCGTCAGCCCCCCAAGCGCGCGTGGCGGTGAAGTCTTTGCTACGAATAACTCTCATCGGATTTCAGGTCTCGAACAGGGGGTGATTTGTACCCTATCAGAATCTTTGACCCTCGACTGCTGGACGAAAAGAAGACCTGGACTGAACGGGAGCTGATGGCTGCCTTCTTTTTCGTTAGGTTTTGTACGAAAGAATATTGCGACATACAACGGCCAGAAGCTGCCAGTCAGCGGCGTTGACTGCTACTCTCCGCCTTTCCGGACTCAGCGCTGCTTATAACCTGAGGTTGTATGAATAACCAACTTGCCATTTTGATAAGCGATTACCAGGCACGTGTTAGCACCGCTGTGGACATGATGCATCGGTCTGGTATCCCGCAGCCCTTGACCAATACAGATTGGGTGGGGACTGACATCCCTCAGCACGGAGAGCTAGAAGGCGGAGTTCGTTACTTCAAGCACGGCTATGGCTGCGCAGTCAGCCTCCCCACAGGTACAGTAGACTTTGACTTTGGGGCGCAGGGTGAGATCAATGGCTTCGACGCGTGGCGACTTGCCGGTTTTGCAGGCGACTCACTGCCGAAATACGGTTTTGCTGATGAGGATGCACTCATAGAGTGCTTCAAAGCAGAAGTTGCCGCCGGTTCTCTCGTGTATTCCGGGTACATTCTCTATTACCTGGCGGACGACACCTGACACTGTCTGTCGACAGGGTCCGTTCTGGCCATGTATTAATTTCCCAGCCCAGAACGCCTGCCTGGAATAGCCGTCGGTCTGTAAGCATCGGCCGAAGGGCCCTGCTTTACCCTGGGTGTCTTCGCAGAGCGGTCTCGCCTTTGTTGAACCCGCAACGCGGAAGGCGCCCAGGGGGTGCTGTTGGTCGATGGCTGCCTTTAGCAAAAAGCTGCTATCGACCCAGGTTGTGTGAAAACGGATTTGTCAGCACTTTGGAAGGTGCCGCAGATGATGTTCCCTCCTGCCATATCGTTCCCTATCGTGGCTTCGAAGCTTGGATTAGGCCGCTCGCGCTTACGTGTCTAACATCGATTTTTTGCTGGTCTACGCCCGTTGCGAGCGGCCAATTAATCCAAGGTTTGATGAACAATCCTGCGATTCTTTGACCTTATGGTGGTCGAACTCGCGACGGGACCTTTCAATCATTTCTTACCTGTTTGAGCCAATTCCAGAAAGGATCACTGGATTCATGCGCGTCCATGCTTGTTGTGCTTGAGATGATATCTGATGCGCGCGCCGGGACGCTGAGGCCAAGCGTGCGCTCCACGTACGCCCGCAATGCCCGAGGTGGTGCTGGGTAGTCATCCTCTGCGTATTGCTGCTCGCGCAGTTCGGCCGGTGTTCTCGTAAACTCCTCTGGCCAGCAGTGCTCGTTGTAACCAATAGCCAGTAAGCGAAGCAGGTCTTGCGTGCTATTGGTCAAGACGCAGAGCATGACTGATCCCGAGCCCGAGCCAAGATGGACGATTCGCTGCTGATCGTGGTCGTCCAGCCACAACCCTGCCCACGATCCATCGCCACCCGTCCTGAGGAATATTGATAGTCGCTCGTTTACTTTGGGATCTTCGCAGGCCGTCCATTGAGCAGTATCGGCGGAGTCCGGAACGTGAAAGGCGGTGATAGCGCTGTTGTTGTATTCAGGTTCGGGATGCAACGTCATGTAGCGGCCCCCGGTCCTATAGTGGCGGACGCAGCCTAGGGCTTCCAGGAATTCCATGGCCTGTCGTAATACTGGAGGTACCGGATTGCTTGCCGGGAAGGCGGCCACTAACTCGTCGGTGAAGTTCATGTCTTTCCTGACCATTGTCTTTAGCGATTACCGTGAATGAAGGTGGATTGCTAGGCCCGGAATAGATCGCCATGTGCCACCCAATGACCGCTTCTGGCCGGATAGCGCCGGTCTGACTTCGACCGGCGCTACACATGGTTAAACCTCAGTCTGTTCCGCCATCTCCAAGGCGTCATCGACCTCAATCCCCAGATATCGAACAGTGCTCTCCAGCTTCGTATGGCCGAGCAGCAACTGAACCGCCCTCAGGTTCTTAGTCCTACGATAGATCAGTGATGCCTTTGTGCGTCTCATTGTGTGTGCCATACATGGATGGATCAAGGCCAACGGCTTTCACCCAGCCTTTGACGATGCGAGCGTATTGACGTGTAGATAGATGGTCTGAAGTATGCAGCCGGCTAGGGAAAAGGTAGTCCTCGCTGCGTAACTGGGACCGATGTATCCAAGCCGCGAGAGCAGACCGTGTTTGCTCAGTGATTTCAAATTGCACAGGCCGCTGGGTTTTCTGCTGCATCACTATAGCTCGTGATGAGACGTGCTCACCATGAGCGACATCGCGCACGCGGAGCGTGGTTAAGTCGCAGGCTCGGAGCTTGCTATCGATGGCCAGATCGAAGAGAGCCAGATCTCGGGTTTTTTCCGCAATTTGAAGCCTTACTCGAATGGCCCAGATGTCTCTCAGTCGGAGTGGGGTTTTCTGCCCGACCAGTTTTCCTTTGTTCCAGGGCTGACGGATGCTGGTAGCAATGATGTGCATGACAAGTCCTCCACGTGTGGAAGGACAAGGATGGCTAGTCGGAGCAGCTGTCGCTAATCGGCCCACAGCAGACCTAACCGGTTTCTGAAGCCATCCAGGTCAAAAAATCATGGACCTGAGTCGTAAACTCTTTTGGCTTCGCGTATGGGTCCCTTGCCTGGGACAAGAAAAAAGAGATCTGCATTCTCATGCACGGGTAATGCTGAACAAATAGCTCGACATACTCCTCCAATGTTTGCGGCCACATCAAGTCCTGTTCAGAGCGAAGTACTTGAGTTGACCGGATGAGTTTGCGTGAGGCTTCGCGTTGCAGGCGTAGGGATTGCGTCGGTGTGGTCGCCTGATCGATAAGATCGGCATACCGGGTCAGTACGGATTCAAAATCACCATTCACGGCAATGGCGATATCACGCGACGGCTTGAACCGGTCGAAGCGCTTGGCCAGATCATTCCCCCATAAGCAACGACAGTGATGCTTGAGCCAATAGCCCCAGCTCAATCGATTGTTGGCCGCCAATACTTCAGAACGACTACCGATGTCGAAATCGATCTTGGTGACTTCGGTATGCCGACTTTCCAGCGTGCGCTTTTTCGACTCGAGCATTTCCAGATCCTGCGATGCAGGAGAGCTGTGCAGAACAAGGGTTAGGTCTAGGTCGGAAACTCCCGGTACGGCGTCGCCTCTAGCGACGCTGCCATAAAGATAAATCCCATCCAGCAGAGGTTCCGACTGGGCGAGCGTCATGCAAACGTCCGCCAGCAAAGCCTGAAACTGTGGCTGCACCTCGACGTTGGACACGGTGAGGATATAACCGTCTGCATCAATGCCACGAGGATGGAATCGTTCCATGAAGCCGTCCGAGAGTTGTGTTCAGGGAGGTACTTTAACAGAGACGATAGTGGCTGCTTTTGGCCGTTAGCTGCCCTCCGTAAAGGGCAGCTTTGGGTCGAATCCAGTCGTTCAACGACACCCAGCCTGCTCGTCAAGTCGAATTCAAACGGACGGTCAAGTCCGCGCAGTGATGTATCAAGAGACAGGAAAAGCTCTCTGGTAGTTGAATCGGTGCGCAAGCCAGTAGCGGTAGCCTGAACGCGCTCACGCTGTTTGCCTCCCCCCAACCCCGGCACCGTCAACATCCCCTACCCCTACATCCGATGATGTTCCAGCAAGAAGTCCACAAACAATCGCACCCGCGCCGGCATTGCCGCGCCGCCGACGAACACGGCATGAATCGGTTCCCGGTCCCCGGGGTTCCATGCGTCCAGCAGCGGAATCAGGTCACCACGTTGCAGATCCTCGCTCACGCTGAATTCACCGATGCGTGCAATGCCGGCCCCTGCTCGCGCCAGTTGTGCCAGTGCTTCACCACTGCTGCATTCGATATTGCCGCTGACCTTGAGGGAAAATTCTTTTCCATCGCGGATGAACGGCCAATTGGGTTCGGCACGCCGGAAGTTGAAGCGCAGGCAGTTGTGCTGTAGCAGGTCTTGCGGTTCCTGGGGGATGCCGTGGCGCTGCAAGTACACAGGCGATGCCACCACGACCTGGCCGGTTTCGCCGATCCTGCGTGCGGTCAGCGGGCTGTCGGGCAGATGGCCAAAACGGACCGCGACGTCGGCCTGCCCGCCGAGAATGTCAACCACTTCGTCGCCGAGGCTGAGGTCGACGACGATGTTCGGGTAACGGACGCTGAATGCTGCAACCAAGGGCACGATGGCCAGCCGGCCATGGCCAAGGGCGGCACTGACCCGCAATCGTCCTTTGGGTACGCCCTGGTCGGCGATGGCTTCTTCGACCTCGTCCATGTCGGCCAGGATACGCCGGGCGCCACGCAGGAACGCTTCGCCCTCGGCCGTGAAGGTGATCGCCCGGGTGGTGCGCAGCAGCAGGCGGGTGCCAAGGCGTTGCTCGGTGCGCGCGATGATCCGACTGACTGCCGAGGGTGTCAGGCCCAGTGCCCGTGCGGCGGCCGACAGGCTGCCTTCCTGCGCCACGGTGGTGAACACGCTCATTTCACCTGACCTGCCGTTGAAATCCACTTGTGCCTCCTGCGCAAAGGTGATTGCCAAAAATGCCATCTACCGCCTGAAAAGCCTGGATCGTAGCATTGGCGGCATAGATAAGGAGCTTTCCATGCGTATCAACCCACCACTTGTCGCGCTCGCCATCGGTGCCTTTGGCATCGGCGTCACTGAATTCGCCCCCATGGGCATGTTGCCGGGTATCGCGGCGGATCTGGGCGTTTCCATTCCCGCTGCCGGTTTGCTGGTCAGTGCTTATGCGCTGGGCGTCTTGCTCGGCGCACCGCTGATGACCCTGACCACCGGCAAGATTCCCCGGCGCTATCTGCTGATCGGGCTTATGGCGATTTTCACTCTGGGTAATCTGATGTCGGCCCTGGCCACCGATTACTACAGCCTCATGGTCGCCAGGGTGGTGACCTCACTGAACCATGGTGCATTTTTTGGCGTCGGCTCCATCGTCGCTGCCAGCGTGGTTGCCCCGGAGAAGCGTGCCGGGGCGGTGGCAGCGATGTTCATGGGCCTGACCCTGGCGACCATCGGCGGTGTGCCGATGGCCACCTGGTTTGGCGAGCTGTTCGGTTGGCGCACCGCTTTCTGGGGCATTACCGGCCTCGGCGCGATCACCATGGCCGCGTTGTGGTTCGCCCTGCCTGACCTGAAGACGCCGCAAAGCGTCGGTGTAATGGCCGAAATCCGGGTACTGGGGCGTGGTCCGGTGCTGGGCGCGCTGGCCCTGACCGTCGTCGGATCGAGCGCAATGTTTACCGTTTTCACCTACATCGCGCCGATCCTCAGCAGCGAGACCAGTAGCTCCACCGTCTACATCACCGCCATGCTGATGCTTTTTGGTGTGGGGTTGACGCTGGGCAATATGTGGGGCGGCAAGGCCGCCGACCGCTCGATAGATCGCACCTTGATCGTCTCGCTAAGCGTGCTGATTCTCGTCTTGCTGGCGTTCACCCTGCTGATGCAGTGGAGGCTGCCGGCGGCGCTGGCCATCCTGATCTGGGGTATCGCCAGTTTCGCCCTGGTGCCGCCGCTGCAGATGCGCGTCATGGAAGCAGCAAAGGACGCGCCCAATCTTGCCTCGGCGGTGAACATTGGCGCGTTCAATCTTGGCAACGCGATGGGTGCTGCGCTGGGCGGAGCGGTAATCAACGCGGGGCTGGGTTATCCGGCGATTTCCCTGGCCGGCGCGGCAATGGCTGCGCTGGGGCTGCTGATGGCGCTGGCTTATGCCTGGCGCGCCAGAACGATGGGAGCCGCGGTGGTGTGACGCAGGCGAGGGGCGGTAATCGGTCCAGGCCGTGTAACAATGACTGCGCTTGCGTCTTGGCTTGTTGCTGAAGCACGATGCCGGTTTCCCTGGCAAGGACAGGCCGATGACCAAGCCCCTCGAACAAGAAAGCCCAACGTGAGTTCACGGCATTTCACGGCCAAGAGCGAAGACCTGGGCAACCGCATGATGAAGGTTGACCATGCAGGCGAGCATGGCGCGATCTGTATCTATAGCGGACAGTTGTTCATGGCCCGGCTTTTCGTCCCGGGCATGGTGAATGAGCTCAAGGAGTTTCTCTCCCACGAGCGTCGTCATCGAGCGGTTTTTCAGGAGGAACTGCAACGCCGCAATCATCCCCGCTGCCGTAGTTATTGGTTGTGTGGCATCGGCGGTCTGGCGTTGGGGTTGCTGACGGGCCTCTGTGGCCGCAAAGCCATTGTCGCGACGACCGTCGCGGTTGAAAGTGTGGTGCTCAGGCACCTGGCGCATCAACTTGAGGTGCTGGCCACCATCGACCGCCCTGCGGTAGCGGCCATTACTTCGATTGTGGCGGAGGAGCAGCACCACCATGATCACTCAGCAGCGCAGATTGATGTGCGCGATCCCTGGTTCAGGGTATTGGCGCCCATCGTGACGGCATGGACGGAGGCGGTCATCTGGATGGGGATGCGCTCTTAGACAGGGCACGCTGTCGGTCTGGTCGATACTCACAAAGTCACACGTGCACGCCCTTTTGCTCATTTCCCGCTCAATCCCTTGAGTTCGGCTGCCTTGCTAAAGGAAAGGTGATCCAGGGTCACCGCCCCCACCACCCCCGCAAACACACCATAAACGCCGCCATCGACGGCGAGCGCGACACCGGGCGTGTCTCCAGCAATCCGATCACCCGTCGATCAGGCTGCTTTACCTGCAGCGTAATGCACCGATCGATATTGAACACCGACGTGCAACTGGCCGGCAGCAGGGAAAACCCCAATCCCTCACGCACCAGGGCAACCGCCGAGCTCATGTGTGCCACTTCCCAGACCGGCGTCGTGTCCACGCCCAGGTGCCTGAGAGCGTTGTCGGCCAGGGGCCGGATGCTGGTGTCTTTGGTCAGGGCGATATAGGGCAGTGACTGCCACTGTTCATGCACGTCTTTACCCTGGCGCACCAGCAGGACCAGGTCGTCGTCCAGCAGCGGTTCGAAATCGATGCCGGCCACGCCGTGCGGTGACGAGCTGATGCCGGCGTCGACGTCGCCGTTCTGCACCCACGCCAGCACTTCGCCGGCGCGGCCGTCGCGCAGGCGGACTTCGACGCCCGGATGGACCTGCGTGAAGGCGGCGATCACCTGGGGCAGGAACGAGGCAGCCACGGTCGGCAATGCCGCCAGACGGATGATGCCGCGGGTCAGGGCCACGGTTTCGCGGGCATCGCGCACGGCATCTTCCATGTTCTGCAGCATGCGCCGTGCCTGCGGCAGGAAGTGCTGGCCGGCCGCGGTCAGCTCGACCACGCGGGTATTGCGCGCCAGCAACTGCAAGCCCAGCGCCTCTTCAAGCTTGCGGATGGTGTAGCTCAAGGCGGGCTGGGACAGGTGCACCAGCTCCGAGGCGCGGGTAAAGCTGGCGCTTTCGGCAACCCATACAAAGGCCTGCAATTGCCGGAAGGAGACGTTCATGCACGACCTATAAAAGAAATGGATTAATTGTTCAGACCTTTCGAATACTAAAAATAATACGCCGGCGCCATCATGGCTACAGACTTACTGGAGCACCTGATGACAAAAACAATTCACATCGGCTGCGGCGCCGGCTTTGCCAATGATCGGCCTGATGCCGCCTTGCGCCTGGCTCAGGACCTGGCACGCCTGCCGGGTCAGCGTTACCTGATGCTCGAGCTGCTGGCCGAGCGCACCCTGGCCGAGGCGCAATTGCGCAAGCGCGGCGATGCGCAGGCCGGCTATTCGGAGCGGCTGTTCGATTTTCTCGAACCGATGCTCGACCTGTGCCTGGACCACCGGATCCCGATCATCACCAACGGCGGCGCGGCCAACCCGCAGGCGGCGGCGCAGCGCCTGCGCACGCTGCTCGACGGCGGCACGCGCCCGGCACGCATCGCCTGCGTGCTCGGCGATGACCTGCTGCATGCCGACCCGGCCTCACTGCAGGCCTGGTTGCCGGCCGACCTGTCTGTCGAGCGGCAGGTGTCGATCAACGTCTACACCGGCGCCGACGGCATTGCCCAGGCGCTGGCCGAGGGTGCCGATGTAGTGATCTGCGGCCGGGTCGCCGATCCGTCGCTGGCCGTGGGGCCTGCGCGCCACGGGCTGGGCTGGGCCGCCGATGACTGGCAGAAGATCGCCATCGCCACCGCCGCCGGGCACCTGCTCGAATGCTGCACGCAAGTCACCGGCGGCTATTTTGCCCATCCGGGCATCAAGGACGTGCCAGACCTGGCCAACCTCGGTTGCCCGATTGCCGAACTGAGCGAAGACGGCCGCCTGGTCATGACCAAGACCCGCGACAGCGGCGGCCTGGTGACCGAGCGCACGGTCAAGGAACAACTGCTGTATGAGGTTCATGATCCACGCGCCTACCTGACCCCCGACGTGGTGCTCGACCTGGGTGACGCCTGCGTCAGCCAGGTGGGCCCGGACCGGGTGGCGATCACCGGTATTCAGGGCCATCCGCAACCGGCGCAGCTCAAGGGCCTGGTCGGTCTGCGCGGGTTGTGGTTCGGTGAAGCCGAGATTTCCTATGCCGGTCCCGGCGCGCTCCAGCGTGCGGCCCTGGCGCGTGAAATCCTCCTGCAGCGGTTCGAGACGCTGGCACCGCAGGTGCGTCCCTGGATCGACCTGTCAGGGGTTGCCAGCCTGTTCAACGACAGCCGCGGCGAGTACCTCACCCAGCGCCTGGCCCACGCCGCCGACCTGGAAGACGTGCGCGTACGGGTCGGCTTGATCAACCCGGATCGGGCGCTGGTGAACACCCTGCTGGCCGAAGTCGAGTCGCTGTACACCAACGGCCCGGCCGGTGGCGGCGGCGTGCGCCGACACCTCAGCGAAAGCATCACCACCCAAGGCTTTCTGATCGCGCGTGGTGAAATCCAAACCCGCCTGGAGTGGTACTGATGACTGCATTCGTGACGCTTGCCGACTACGCCCACGCCCGCGCCGGCGACAAGGGCAATATTCTGAGCATTGCCGTATTCCCGCTCGACGAGGCGCATTACGCCTGGCTGGCCCGTGAAGTCACCGCCGAACGGGTGGCCGAGCACTTCGCCAGCCGGCGTCCCGACAGCGTGAAGCGCTACGCGCTGGACACCCTCAAGGCGCTGAACTTCGTGCTGGAAAACGCCCTGGAAGGCGGCGTCAACCAGAGCCCCGGCCTGGACCGGCACGGCAAGAGCCTGAGCTACCTGCTGCTGTCGATGCGTGTACCCGCGCCGCCGCCTGCCCGTTAGCACCCGGCTGACGCCGATACAGCCCTTTTGATCGCCCCGACAATAAAAACAAGCTGAGGCAAGACCTATGATCACCCTGCTGGGTTTCATCATGATGCTGGGCATCATTGCCCTGATTCTGCTGCGCCGGATCAGTCCGGTGGTGGCCTTCAGTACCATTCCGGTTGCCATCTGCCTGGTGGCCGGCTTTTCGCCGCAGCAGATTGGCGAGTTCATCAAGAGCGGGCTGCTGACCGTCGCCCCCACCGCGGCGCTGTTTCTGTTTGCCATTCTGTACTTCGGCATCATGCGCGACCGCGGCCTGTTCGATCCGCTGGTCAACTTTCTGATCCGCAGCACCGGCGGCCGCCCCCTGGCCGTCGCGCTGGTCACCGTGCTGGCAACGGCCGTGGTGCACCTGGACGGTGTCGGCGCGGCTACCTTTCTGCTGACGATTCCGGCCCTGCTGCCGCTGTATCGCCGCGTGAACATGAGCCCGCTGTTACTGCTCTGCCTGGTGGGCACCACCGCCGGGGTCATGAACATGGTGCCCTGGGGCGGGACCACGGCCCGTGCCGCCGCCGTCTCGGGGCTCGACGCCACCCAGTTGTGGCTGGGCCTGATCCCGGTGCAGGTCGTCGGGCTGGCGTGCATGCTGCTGATCGCCGGCGTGCTGGGCCTGCGTGCACAACGCCGGCAGGGGCGCTCGCTCAGTGCGGCGGCCACCGTCGATTTCGAGGCCACGCACACCGACCCCAGAGAGTACGCGCTGTCGCCGACAACGCTGCGCTACTGGCTCAATGTCGGCCTGACCGTGGCGATCCTGGCGTGCCTGTTCACCGGCATCTTTCCCTTGTACGCCTGCTTTATCGTCGGCCTGGGCATTGCCCTGCCGCTGAATTTTTCGCTGGATGTGCAGGCTGAACGGCTCAAGGCCCATGCCTGGGATGCGCTGCAGATGGTCATGGTGATGATGGCCGCCGCCGTGCTGCTGGGCGTGTTGTCAGGCGCGAAAATGTCAGACGGCATGGCGCTGGCGCTGATCGATGTGCTGCCAGCAGGGTCGGCGCAGTACCTGCACGTGATCGTCGGGGCCTTCGGCGTGCCGCTGGGAATGATCTTCTCGCCCGATGCTTACTACTTTGCCCTGTTGCCCGTGATCCGCGACGTGGCCATGGCGGCCGGCGTGCCCCTGGAGTCGGTGGCACGGGCCATGCTGATCGGTGAGAACACCGGCTTTTCGATCAGCCCCGTGGTGCCCAGCGTGTACCTCGCGCTGGCCCTGGCCGGGGTGGAGCTGCGCAAGCACATCGCCTTTACCTTTTTCTGGGCCTGGGGCGTCAGCCTGGTGATGCTGGTGTTTGCGGTGATGATCGGCGTGATTCAGGTCTGAGCCTGCGCCCGTTGCAGCTCGCGCGCATCATGGCTGCAGAAGATGTCCACCGCTGCGCCGCCGTCGGCGGCCAGCTGGCGCAGGCGCTGCTGGTTATGCAGCCGTGCCTGACGGTCGGTGTCCATCATGGACTGGTACAAACGCATGCCGGGCGGGCACCGACGTGTGGGCAGATGCACTTCGTCATGGTGAAAGTAGGCATCGCCGGCATGCAGTTTCCAGCCCTCGACCGTACGAAGGGCAATGCCGGCGTGGCCGGCAGTATGCCCTCGAAGAGGCACCAGCAGAATATCCTCCTCTTGCGCGCCCGCCAGGGCGCGCACCGAGTCGAAACCGAACCAGGTGTCGCCCTCGGGGGCATACAGCTCCCAGCCGGCGACCTCACGCCACTGCGCCGGAAGAAAACGCCGTCGCTCGATCCAGCCGCTGGCCAATGTTGCGTGATCAAGCTCCTGCTGCATGACGTGCACCCGTGCCTTGGGGAAATCCTGCAGGCCGCCGGCATGATCGAAATCCAGGTGCGTGAGCAAAATGTGACGCACATCGTTGGCGTCGAACCCCAGCAAGCGCAGTTGCTCGACGGCGGTTAAACGCGGCTCCAGCTTGATGTTGTTGAAGGTCCTGAAAAAACGGCTCAGCCGTTCAGGGTGTTGCACGTCCTGCCGACCGAAACCGGTGTCGACCAGGATCAAGCCATTGGTCGCGGTCTCGATCAGCAGGCAATGGCACACCACAGAGGCGGTGAGGCCGCGGCTGTAGCCATCGAACAAGGCACCGCCCAACGGGCACATGCACCCACAATTCAAATGATGCACACGCATGTCTACCTCCCTTGCGCTGGATGCGTTCAGTCACGTTCGTGAAGGCGGGTGCTCAATGCGCGCCGCCTTCAGGGCCCGGGTCAGGGTTCAGGTCCGGGTCGGCGTCCAGGTTCTTGCGGGTGATAGGATCGACATCGGGCGTGGCGCCGGGTTGACGGTCGATGTCCGGTGGCATCGTCAGTTGCAGCACGTCACTGGTGTAGCGCCATTCGGCCACGACCTGGTCGGGATGCTCGTTCAGGCGCGTGCCATAGCTGGGCACGATCTGGCGCACCTTGTCCTGCCAGGCGGCCGTGGCCAGCTTGTCCTTGAATACCTTCTGCATCAGGTCGAGCATGATGGGTGCCGCGGTCGACGCCCCTGGGGATGCGCCCAGCAAGGCGGCAATGCTGCCGTCGTGCGAGGCCACCACTTCGGTGCCGAGCTTGAGCACCCCGCCCTTGTCGTCATCCTTCTTGATGATCTGCACACGCTGCCCGGCCTGCCACAAGCGCCAGTCTTCCTTCCTGGCCTGGGGCAGATAGGTTTGCAAGGCCTCGAAACGATCGTCGTCCGATTGCATCAACTGCCCGGCCAGGTACTGCACCAGGTCGAACTCACGCGCGCCGACGCGCATCATCGGCCAGACATTGTGAAACGTCATGCTGGCGGCCAGATCGAAATACGAGCCTTCCTTGAGGAACTTGGTGGAAAACGTTGCGAACGGGCCGAACAGGATCATCCGCTTGCCATCGAGCACCCGCGTATCCAGGTGCGGCACCGACATCGGCGGCGCGCCGGTGGCGGCAATGCCGTAGGCCTTGGCCATGTGCCGTTCGGCCAGGGCGGTATTCTCGGTCACCAGAAAGGAGCCGCCGACCGGGAAACCGGCGTAGTCTTTGGCTTCATCGATCCCGGACTTCTGCAGCAACGGCAACGCCGCACCGCCGGCGCCGATGAACACGAACTTCGCATCGGTGGCCGCGGTACTGCCGTCCTTGAGGTTCTTGTATTCGACGTGCCAGGAACCATCGTCGTTGCGGGTGATGTCGCGCACCTCTGTCGACAGCTTGAGCACGAAGTTCTCGCGGCTCTGCAAGTGGCTGACGAACTGCCGGGTGATCTCGCCAAAATTGACGTCGGTGCCGATGGGCGTCCAGGTCGCGGCGATCTTTTGCGTCGGGTCCCGGCCTTCCATCATCAGCGGCACCCATTGCCGGATCTGCTCAGGGTCTTCGGAAAACTGCATCGGCCGGAACAACGGGCTGGCCTGCAACGCCTCGTAGCGCTTTTTCAGGAAGCGGATATTGTCGTCGCCCCACACGAAACTCATGTGCGGCGTGGAGTTGATGAAAGAGCGAGGGTTCTTGAGCACGCCGTTTTTCACCTGCCAGGCCAGGAACTGCCGGGTGATCTGGAACGCTTCGTTGATTTCGACCGCCTTGGTGATGTCGATCTTGCCGTCTTTTTCCGGGGTGTAGTTCAGCTCGGCGAGGGCCGAGTGACCGGTACCGGCATTGTTCCAGCCGTTGGAGCTTTCCTCGGCCACCTTGTCCAGGCGCTCGACCATTTCCATCGACCACCCCGGTTCCAGCTCACTGAGCCATACCGCCAGTGTCGAGCTCATGATGCCGCCCCCTACCAGCATTACATCAACGCGTCTGGTTTCAGCAGCGCTCGCCTGGGAAAGGCCGAGTGCCAGGGTCAGGGCGGCCAGCGCCGCTTTGCATGTCGGGTAATTCATGGTGCCTCCAGGACACGATGGTCGGTTCTGGTTCGAAGGTGCCGCAGGCTGCGCTGCAGCGATGCACAGGCCAATGGGTACGCTCGCATTGCCGGACAGCAAGGCTGTGCGTCGTTCAGTAACGCAGCACAGCTGCCGCGCGGCCATCGACCGGCATGGAACGCTCGGCGGGGACGACCACCACGTCGCCGCCTTGGAGGATCACGGCCAGGATCAGCTCATCCAGCGCCGCGTCCTCACGCCGGACCGGGTCGTCTGTGTCGGCCGGTGTCAGCGCCTCGAAGGCGTCATCGGCTTCCACCAGCAGCAGCGCCACCCGCCCTTCCCGGGCTGCCTGCTCAATGTCCGGCAGCCGCGAAGCGGTCAGCCGTTGCCCCTGCGCCACGCCAAAGCGGTCGAATGCCGCCTGCAACGAGTCCTCGTAGCGCTGGTTCATCACGGTCGCACAGGCGGTCGCCAACTGGGTGGGCGACAGCGTGGCAGGGTCGGTACGGATGCCGTCCGCCAGCAGGAACGGGTTGTGGCTGAGCGCCCGGAACGCCGCCTGGTTTTCCGGCAGTGCGACCAGCACCAGCGGTAACTTGCAGGCACGTGAGCAGTGTTCGGTAATCGCCTTGTCGACGGCCCGGAAAAACCGCTCGCGGTCCAGGTCCACCTCGTCCTGGCGACCGCCGCCACCGGACTCGTGCATCATCGGATCGCCGCGCTCACCGGCACCGCTGAAGCCATCGGGGTGGCCTTGCTGGTCGCGCGGGGTCAGTTCCTCGCCCAGCGCCTCGGCCTGGGAGGTCGGCACGGCCTGCGGCAATTCGACGTCCCGCAGCCGCTGCGCGTCGCCTTCATACACCTGCACGCTGTCACGGGTCAGGCACAGCGCCTGGTAGCGCCCGGTCATCGGCGCCAGGCGCAGCAAGGGCCTGAGGTAGGGGTGGCGGTTGACGATGGCGATCTCTGGCACCGGCTGATGCAGCCCCACCACGAGAAAATGCTCGTCGCCGCCGAAGATCGCAATCGCCGGCGGGCAGGCATTCCAGAACGCGGTGTCGTCCACCAGCTGATGAAACGGCGCCAGCAACGCCTGGGCCGGCAGCGACCGTTCTGCCAGTCCGGCTTCCAGATCCTTGATGAGATTCTTGAGGCGAATCGGATCTTGCGCACGCTCCGGGAATGTCGGGTGAGCGGGCATGTAGACACTCAGGTTCGTGCGGTCCGCCAGGGCCAGCAGCGTATCCAGTGTCTGGCGTGTAAAGGGTTGAATCGGGATCATGAGCAACCTCCTCAGGACTTGTCCAGATCGGCCTGCCGGGCCAGAAAATCATCTTCGAGCAAGGCGTCGATCTGCGCCGGCGATTGCTCCTGGGCCGCAGGGGCCATGAGGTGGCCGGTGGACTCGACCTTGGGCGAAAGACGTCCGGTCAGATGCTCAAGCGCATGATGGATTTTTCTGGCAGCGCCGGTGACCGCCAGCTCCAGGCTTTCGGCCTGATGCGTGGCCGACAGTGCGCTGTGGCCCTTGGGACGTACTTCGATCTGGCAGCGTTTGTCCTGGGGACCGGCTTTCTGTGCGTTCACATCACCAACGTGAACCTCTACCCGCGTCAGCAGCGAGGTGTAGCGTTCCAGCTCATCCACCACCGTGCTGCCGACCCACTCCTGAAGGTCGGCGCCGCCTTCGATATGATTGCTGTCTACCTGTACCAGCATGGATCAATCCCTCCTGATTTCCTGGAAAGCAAAACCAGCCCCGGCGCAGACACCGCCCTGTGAACGCTTTGCAAACCGCGTCACCGCCAGTCGCGTGGCGCTTTGCCGTCGTGTTCTGCCGGGCACCGAGCCGATGATTGAAGGGCTCGATACCTTTTCCGTGAGGCCTTGTACGGTTCGAGCCAGGGCCATTCGGGGCAGTTCGTTCTGCAAGCGGCGCAGACCGATGGACGGCGCTATGAATGGCGGCAAAAAGCCAAGGCGATCTTTGTGAACGCCAGACATGCAAAAAGGCCCAGGTAAGAACCTGAGCCTTTTTTATTTACAGCGACGTGGCCGAACCTGCAGGTTCATTCCACTTTTCAGGCTTCCAGCCGCTTGGCCTCATCGACACCAGCGCTGGTCAGCTTGATCGGAAACTCCAGCGTCGAACTGTGCGGGTCGACCGGGGTGCCGTGAATGAAGTTCTCATGCTGGAAACGCCGTATCACCTCCACCACCGCCTTTTCGCCACGGTAGTTATCCAGGATCTCCTTGCCCAGGCCGCTGGGGTGGGCATGCAGCAGGCGGGTCAGTACTTCGCGTTCCAGTTCCTGATGTTCCATACGTACCTCTTGCGCTTATGGGTTATGCGTTGGAAATGCCATAAGCGCCCGAGTGCAGTACAGCAGACGAACGGTCATCAGCCCTGCAGGGCTTCAGCCACCGCCACGCCGAATGCCTGACAGTCCATCGGCCCGCCCAGGTCACCGGTGCGTCTGGCCGGGTCTTGCAGCACCGTGTCCGGCGAAGGCATCACCTCGCCCCAGCCGCGGCTCATGTTGCGGTCCGGGTAAAAAACCCTCGGTGGCTTCACGCAGATCACCAGGTCCATGCGCTTGCCCTCTTTCAGGTTGGAGGGCAGGAACGGGCGGGGGCGGGCCGGGCGCCCGCTGGCGGCCTTGAGGACGGTCATCGAAGACTCGATGATTTCAGCACCGATTCCGGCGCCGGGCAGAACCAGAATACGCAGGCACTCACCTCTCCAGAGCAGGGTTGATCGGCGGCCTTGCCCGCCAGAGGTTGTCTTCAGCCTTTCACCGAGTAGAGCGGAAACAGGCCCAGCAGCATCGACGACAGCATGATCAGCATCGACAGCGCGAAGGCCCATTTGAAGGTGTACTTCTGGTGATCGCTGAACTCCACGCCGGCCAGGCCGACCAGCAGGTAGGTCGAGGCCACCAGCGGGCTGAGCAAGTGCACTGGCTGGCCGACCAGCGAGGCGCGGCCGATTTCGGCGGCCGAGATGCCGTAGGCGTCGGCGGCCTGGGCCAGCACCGGCAGCACGCCGTAGTAGAAGGCATCGTTGGACATGAAGAACGTGCCCGGCAGGCTCAGCAAGGCAGTGATCGGCGCCAGGTAAGGGCCCCAGCCCTGCGGCAGTGCCCACAGCAGAGTGTCGGACATCGCCTTGACCATGCCGGTCCCGGACAGGATGCCGGCAAAGATCCCGGCGGCCAGGAAGATTGCAATCTGATTGAGGGCCGTCGGGGCATGGGCAGCGATGCGCCGGCGCTGGTCGTCCATGCCGGGGTAGTTGATGACCAGCGCAATGGAGAACGCCAGCATGAACAGGATTGGCAGCGGCAGCACCTCCACCACCAGGCACGTCATCAGGGCCAGGGTCAGCACGGCATTGAGCCAGAACATCTTCGGCCGGCGCAGGGCTTCGTTTTCCGAACTCAGGGCCAGCAGGTCCGACATGTCGTCGCCGGCCTGCATTGCGCGACCGGGGTCGCCGGCCGGCAGTGCCAGGGTGCCGAGACGGCGACGCTCTTGCAAGCCCAGGTAATAGGCCAACAGCAGGACTCCGGCGAAGCTGATCAGCATTGAGGGAATCAAGGGCAGGAACAGGTCAGTGGTCTCGACCTTCAAGGCCACCGCCGCCCGCGCCAATGGACCGCCCCACGGCAACAGGTTGGTGACGCTCGCCGCCAGGATTACCACGCACGGCAGGATCAGCGGGTTGAGCCCCAGGCGCCTGAACAGCGGCAGCATGGCCGTGAGGGTGATCATGTAGGTGGTCGAGCCGTCGCCGTCGAGCGACACCAGGCCGGCCAGCAAAGCGGCGAAGAACACCGCCTTGGCCGGGTCGCCCTTGATCAGGCGGATGAAGGTGCGAATGATCGGGTCGAACAGACCGGTGTCGAACATCATCCCGAAGTACAGGATGGCGAACATCACCATGACCGCCGTCGGGGCCACCTTGCGCAACCCTTCGATCATCATGGTGCCCATGTCACCGGAAAAGCCCGCCAGCATGGCAAAGATGACCGGCACCAGGGTCATGGCCACCAGTGGGGCCAGGCGCTTGGTCATGATCAAGGTCATGAACACCACGATCATGCCGTAACCGAAAAACGACAGCATGGCTATCTCCTGCTCAGTAGTTATTGTTTTTATCGTCGAGCCCTGGCGCCGCAAGGCTCAGGACATGTACAGGCCGCCATTGATGGCAAAGTCGGCGCCGGTGGCGAACGAGGCGTCTGGCGAGGCCAGCCAGGCGCACATGGACGCCACTTCCTCGGGACGGCCCAGGCGGCGCATGGGGATGTTCTCGATCAAATTGTCCATCAGTTGCGTATGGGTGATGGACTTGAGCCGCTCGGTGCCGATGAACCCCGGCGACACGGTGTTGACGGTCACGCCGCGATGGGCCACTTCCCGGGCCAGCGCACGGGTGAAACCCCGAATGGAAGACTTGGCCGTGGCGTAGTTCACCTGGCCGACATGGCCCAGTTGCGCATTGACCGTGGAGATATTGATGATGCGCCCCCAGCCCTGGGCGGCCATGTCGTCGACCACTTGCCGGGTCACGTTGAACAGCGAGTTCAGGTTGGTATCGATCACCAATTGCCAGTCCGCAGGCGACATGTCGCGGAACACCACGTTGCTGGCGGTGCCGGCGTTATTGACCAGCACATCGATCGGCCCGACCTCGCGCCTGACCTTCTCGAAGGCCGCCACCGTGGACTCCCAATTGGCGACGTTGCCCTCGCTGACTTGAAAGTCGAAGCCCAGCGCCCGGTTCTTTTCCAGCCACTGCGCCTTGAATGGCGAGTCCGGGCCACACCCGGCCACTACCACGAAGCCTTCCTTGTGCAAACGCTGGCAAACGGCAGTGCCGATACCCCCCATGCCACCGGTCACAAATGCGATACGCCTGGTCATGTCGACCCCCTGGATAATGGCAACTACATGAAACAACCCACGTCATGTTCGTGACCCAAGGCGCCGGCACAGGCAGGCCTTCCACCTGTTCAGGCAGACCCTGGATAAACAACGCGTCGGGAAGTGTTGAGTGTGGCGATCAGGCTTCAGGCCAGCGGCAAGCGCCCGGCAAGCGATCGAGCGTGAAGCGGATGAAGTTCGGACTTTCTGAACATGCGCGGATCTCTTTTATTGTTCTTGAAACCGTCGGTGAACATCATCCTAGAGGGTCGCGAAGGGGATTTGAATTGACCATTTACCAAGTAAGCGTTCGCAGGACGAGAACGCTTGAGGGGCATGAAACAGGCGCCGCGGTCCCGCAGCGCGCAACTGAATTATTTATATCCGATGAGCGTAAACCTGTCGAAAACCATACGGCAAAGCCGTACAAGAAAATCACTGTTTCCAGGCCTGCCAGGCAGTCTGGCGTTTTTTACACCCGTCAGGCCAGCCGGTTCTCACACGCCACACGCGCAGTAAAGCAGTGCAGGTTTTCCAGCGTTACCTGCGCAATCTGCTCCAGTGCCTCGCGGGTGAAAAACCCCTGGTGTCCGGTGATCAGCACGTTGGAAAAGGTGGTCAGGCGCAGGAACACTTCGTCGTCGATGTGATCACCCGAGCGGTCCTGGAAGAACAGCTGGCTCTCCTGCTCGTAGACGTCGATGGCCAGAGCGCCAAGTTGCCGGGACTTGAGCGCTTCGATCACCGCCAGGGTGTCGATCAGCGCGCCGCGCGAGGTGTTGACCAGCATGGCGCCGGGTTTCATCTGCGCCAGGGTTTCGTGGCGAATCAGATGGCGGGTGCTGTCGAGCAGCGGGCAATGCAGGCTGACGATGTCCGCCGCGGGCAGCAGTTGCTCCAGCGTCACGTACTCCCCCAGTGCCTTGAAGGCCTCGACCTGGAACGGGTCGAACCCTATCACCCGGCAACCGAAGCCCTTGAAGATGCGCGCGGTGGCCAGGCCGATCTGCCCGGTGCCGATGATCCCTACGGTCTTGCCATGCAGGTTGAAACCCAGCAGCCCGTCGAGCATGAAGTTGCCTTCACGCACACGGTTATAGGCGCGGTGGGTGTGGCGGTTGAGGGTCATCACCAGTGCCAGAGTGTGCTCGGCCACAGCCTCGGGTGAATAACCCGGCACCCGGGCGACGAAAAGGTCCAGGCGCTTGGCCGCGTCCAGGTCGACGTTATTGAAACCGGCGCAGCGCAGCAGGATCGCGCTGACACCATAGCCCTTGAGCGTGGCCAGCACACCGGCATCGAGCTGGTCGTTGACGAAGACACAGATGGCCTCGAAGCCTTGGGCCAGGGCAACGGTGTCGGCGCTCAGGGTCGGAGCCAGGTAAGTGAACTCAAGGCCCGCGTCGGCAAAATCCCGTTGCAGGGCCTGATCGAAAAAGCGCCGGTCATAGGGCTGGGCGCTGAAGAAAGCAATTTTCATGAAACAACTCCAGACCTTTGTAGGAGCGCGCTTGCCCGCGACCGAGTGCGTAGCGCTCGCAAAATCTATGAAACGCCACAATTTTACGGCTGTGAACACTTTCAAAATCTGCGAAACGCCACAATTTTACGGCTGTGAACACTTTCAAAATCTGCGAAACGCCACAATTTTACGACTGCTAACGCAGCCGGTCGCGGGCAAGCGCGCTCCTACAACAAGAGCCTCCCATTCAGCAGGTCATGTCTTGTGATGAGTGCCTGCGTTCTTGTCTTCAGTCATCTCGTACCACATGCCGTTGAGCACGGCAAAGGCGGCGGCCAGGGGCAGGCCGAGCAGCCAGGCGAAATACCACATAGTCATCTCCTCTCAATAAGCGTGTTTGCTGGGGTCTTCGATGCCGGCCGTGTCGACCTTGCCCCACAGCACCTTGTAGACCCAGGTGGTGTAGGCCAGGATCAGCGGCAGAAAGATCGCGGTGCTGACCAGCATGATGAACAGGGTCATGTGGCTGCTGGACGAGTCCCAGACGGTCAGGCTGAAACGCGCATCCACCGTCGAGGGCAGGATGAACGGGAACATCGAGGCGCCCACCGAGACGATGATGCCGGCGATGCCCAGGCCGCTGGCCAGGATCGTCAGGTTGTCGCGCCGGGCGCGCATCAGCACGAAGGCCAGCAACATGCCGATAAAGCCCAGGGCCGGTGCGATCAGGGTCCAGCCATGCCGGGCGTAATTCTGGAACCAGACGCCCTCGCCCACCACGGCGGTCTTGAACAGCGGGTTCGACGGGCCGGTCGGGTTGATCGTCGAGGTGATGCTGTAGCCGTCGATCCAGGTCCACAGCGCCAGCCCTGCCACCGCGTACAGCACCACCGTCAGCAGGGCGCTGATGCTGCCCACGGTGCGGGCACGGGCGGCGACAGCGCCGTCGGTCTTGATCCGCAGCCAGGCGGCGCCGTGGGTCACCAGCATGCTTACCGAGACCAGCCCGCAGAGCACGGCAAAGGGATTGAGCAGGCTAAAGAAGGTGCCGTCGTAGTGAATGTGCATGTCCGGGGTCAGGCGAAACGGCACGCCGACCAGCACGTTGCCCACCGCCACGCCGCTGATCAGCGCCGGCACGAAGCCACCGACGAACAGCGCCCAGTCCCAGGCGCTGCGCCAGGTTTTCGATTCGCGCTTGCTGCGGTACTTGAACGCCACCGGACGCAGGATCAGCGCCACCAGGATGACGAACATCGCCAGGTAAAAGCCCGAGAACGACACCGCGTACAGCTGCGGCCAGGCCGCGAAAATCGCCCCGCCGCCCAGCACCAGCCACACCTGGTTGCCTTCCCAGGTCGGGCCCACGGCGTTGATGATCACCCGCCGCTCAAGGTCGGTCTTGCCGATGAAGGGCAACAGTGCGCCGGTGCCCAGGTCGAAGCCGTCCATCACGGCAAAGCCGATCAGCAAGGTGCCCAGCAGCACCCACCAGATGACACGCAAGGTGTCGTAGTTCAGCAACTCATGCAGGATCATGGTTTCACTCCGCAAGGACAGGGGCAGGCTGACGGGTGGCCGGCGCGGCCGGGATGGCGACGCTCGCCTGGGCCGGCTCCGGGTCCGGGCCGTGCTGGATGGCCTTGATCATCAGCTTGAGCTCGATCACCAGCAGCACGCTGTAGATCGCCACGAAGCCGGCGATGGTCAGCAACAGGGTTTTCACCCCCAGGTTGGACACGGCCACGGCGGTGGGCAGCACGCCTTCGATGACCCAGGGCTGGCGACCGTACTCGGCCACCAGCCAGCCGGCCTCGATGGCCACCCACGGCAGCGGAATGGCGCAGACCGCCAGCTTGAGCAGCCAGCGGTGCTGGTCCAGGCGATGGCGTGCCGACAGCCAGAAGAACGTGGCAGTCAGCACGATAAAGAACATGCCCAGCACCACCATGACCCGGAACGACCAGAACAGCGGCGCCACTTGCGGCACCGTGTCCCAGGCCGCCTTGGCAATCTGCGCCTCGGAGGCCTGGCGCGGGTCGTCGACATAGCGCTTGAGCAGCAAGGCATAGCCCAGCTCGCTGCCGTTGGTTTCGAAGGCTTCTTTCAGGGCCGGCGCAATGGTTGTGGTCGATCCTTCGGCGCGGATGTTTTCCAGCGCATCGTAGGCCAGGATGCCACGGCGGATACGCGCCTCGGCGCTGACCACCAGTTCCTTGATACCCGGCATCTCGGTGTCCAGCGAGCGCGTGCCGATCAGGCCCATGACCCAGGGAATGTGAATGGCGTAATGGGTTTCCCGCGCGGCCTGGTCAGGAAAGCCGATGGCCGTGAACGCCGCCGGGGCCGGCTCGGTTTCCCACATCGCCTCGATGGCGGCCAGCTTCATCTTCTGGTGTTCGCTGGACAGGTAACCGCTCTCGTCACCCAGCACCACCACCGACAACGAGGCGGCCAGGCCAAAGGAGGCCGCCACGGTCATCGAGCGCTTGGCCAGTTCCACATGCCGGCCCTTGAGCAGGTACAGCGCCGAAATGCCCAGCACGAAGATCGCACCGCATACATAGCCGGCCGACACGGTGTGCACGAACTTGGCCTGGGCGACCGGGTTGGTCAGCACAGCATAGAAATCGCTGACTTCCATGCGCATGGTCTGCGGGTTGAACGCCGCGCCCACCGGGTTCTGCATCCAGCCGTTGGCGATCAGAATCCACAGCGCCGACAGGTTGGTGCCCAGCGCCATCAGCCACGTCACCAGTAAATGCTTGACCGGGCTGAGCTTGTCCCAGCCAAAGAAGAACAGGCCGATGAAGGTCGCTTCCAGGAAGAACGCCATCAGCCCTTCGATGGCCAGCGGCGCGCCGAAAATGTCACCCACGTAGTGGCTGTAGTAGCTCCAGTTCATGCCGAACTGAAACTCCATGACCAGTCCGGTGGACACGCCGATGGCGAAGTTGATGCCGAACAACACGCCCCAGAAACGCGTCATCTGTCGCCAGATCACCCGGCCGGTCATCACATGGAGGGTCTCCATGATGGCCAGCAGGATCGACAGCCCCAGCGTCAGCGGCACGAATAAAAAGTGGTAGAGCGCCGTCAGCGCGAACTGCAATCGCGACAGACTGACAATGTCCAGGTCCATGCCCTTTATCTCCAGAAGGTTACATTCAAGTCATCGAAAACGGGTCGGTTCAGTCGGGGCGCAGCCCGGCCAGGGCGGCGTCATAACCGGCGCTGCCGCGTGGCCAGGCGGCGATCACACGCCCGCCGTGCAGCATCACCAGCCGGTCGGCCAGAGCCGCCTCGCGGCGCAAATGGGTGGCCAGCAACCAGGTTCGGCCCTGGCCCAGCCGGTCGAGCTGGCGCAGCACATCGGCTGCGGTGTCGGCATCGAGCCCTTCACTGGGTTCATCGAGCAGCCACACTGACGCCTCGCGCAGCAGCAGGCGGGCCAGCGCCAGGCGCCGGGCCTGGCCACCGGACACGCCCAGGCCGCCTTCGCCCAGCCGGGTGTCGAGCCCGGCGGGCCAGGCGCGCAATGTGTCGGCCAGCCCGGCATGGGTCAGCGCTTGCCTGAGCTGGTCGTCGCCGGCGTGTGGACAGGCCAGCAGCAGGTTGTCGCGTACGCTGTCCTGGAACAGTTCGGTGCGCTGGGTCAGCCAGCCGTAAGGGTTGCCCATCTGCACGCGGCCGAGGCGGGCCGGCAATTCGCCGGTCAGCAGCGCCATCAGTGACGACTTGCCCGCGCCGCTGCTGCCCACCAAGGCCACCCGCTCGCCGGCCTTGAGCTGCAGGTCGATGCCGTGCAGGCAATCCTGTGCCGCGCCAGGATGGCGAACGTGAACCTGCTGCACACGTACAGGTTGATCAGAGGCCGGCGGCTCAGCAGGCATGGGCGCTGGCAGGTCGGTGGCCAAGACCGGTCCGACCCTTCGCGCCGCCAGGGTGGTACGGCCCAGCTCCAGCGCGCCCCGGCGCAGGGCCGCCAGCGGCTCGGTCATGGTCAGGGCAACCAGCACCGCCAGCACCGCGACCGGCACCTCGATGACCCGGGTCGACACCAGCCAGCCGCTGACCAGCACGGTCAATGCCAGCAACACCGTGCTCAACAGGCCGAAAGCCACGGCGGCGCGGTTGTCCAGCGCATTGAGGCGGTCGTCGCAGCGGGCCAGGCGCGCATCGGTCTGGCGCAGGCGTTCGCATTGCGCCGGCAAGCGCCCGGCCATCAACAATTCGGTCTGCCCTGCCACCAGGTCGGCGGCCTGGGCACGCAGGGTTTCAGTGGCCCGGGCCCGCGCCTGAGCCGGACGCAGCGCCCCCCGCCAGGTGCTGCGCAGCACCATCAGCGTGACCAGGCTCATCAACAGCAACACGGCCAGTCCCAGGCCGACATTGATCAACCCCAGCGTCAGCGCCGCGGCCAGAATCGCGGCGAATGCCGACAGCAGCGGCACCAGCACGCGCAGGTACAGGGAATCCAGTGCATCGATGTCGCCGGTCAGGCGAAACAGCAGCCGGGCCGGGCGCAAGGCCAGCTCGCGGGCGGCCTGCGGCTGTGCCCAGCCGATGAACAGCCGCACACGCAACGCCGCCAGCACCGCCAGGGTCGCGTCGTGGGTGGCCAGGCGCTCGCCATAACGGGCGGCGGTGCGGCCCAGGGTGAACAAGCGAATCCCGGCCGAGGGCATGAACACATCGAAGGCCAGCGCGGTGGCCGCACTCAGGCCGGCAATCGCCGTGGCACTGATGAACCAGCCCGACAGCCCCAGCAGCGCCATGCCGAACAGCACGGTAAGCGCCGCCAGCCCGGCGCCTGCCAGCAACAACCGGCCGCGTGCCTGCCAGAACAGACGGGCGACCGGCAACAGTGCATCGAACGCACGGAGGCTCATGACAGCACCTCATCCACGGCCTTGACCGGGCCAGCGACAGAAGCCTGACACAGTGTTTGCAGCGGCACCTGGCGCTGCATCGCAGCGGCCAGCACCGGGTCGTGGGTGGCGACGATCAGGGTGCGGCCGCGCGCCAGTTGCAGCAGGGCCTGGATCACCTCGAACGCGCTCTGCCGGTCCAGGTGGGCGGTGGGTTCGTCGGCCAGGATCAGCCGGATCGACGGGTCGGCCGCCACCCGCGCCAATGACAAGCGCACCGCCTCGCCCCCCGACAAGCCCTGTCCGCCCTCACCCAGCACCTGCCCGGCACGGGCCTGCCCGACCTGCGCCAGGCACGCCTGGTCCAGCGCTGCCTCGACCGCCGCACGGTCCACGCCCGGCCGTCCCAGCGCCACGTTGTCGTGCACGGACCCGGCAAAGGTGTGCGGCTTCTGGCCGATCCAGCCCATGGCGCCCGGCGCCACATTCAGGCTCAGGTGGCCGGCCTGCAACGGCAACAGGCCAGCGATGGTCGCCAGCACGGTGGATTTGCCACCGCCACTGGGGCCGGTGATCGCCAGGTGCTCGCCCTCGGCCACTTGCAACGACAACGACTCGAAGGCCGGCTGTGCCGCACCCGCATGACGAACGCTGACCCCCTGCATATGCACAACCAGACCCGGCGCCCGTGAATCGACCGGCGCGGCAGGCGGCAAGGCGGTGCCGCGCTCGCTCAGCGCCTCCAGCGCCTGCAAGGCGGTCACGCCCGAGGCGCGGTCGTGCCAGACCGCCGACAGGTCGCGCAACGGCTCGAAAAAGCTCGGCGCCAGCAACAACACAAACAGGCCCTGCCCCAGGCTCAGGGTCTGGCCCCAGGCACCGAACGGCAGATAGCCCAACAGGTGAAAGCCGATATACACCGCCACCAGCGCCACGCCCAGGGCCGAGAACAATTCCAGCACCGCTGACGACAGAAAGGCGATGCGCAACACGCGCATCGTGCGCTGTCGCAGCGACAGCGACGAAGCCTGCAAGCGCTCGGCGGTGGCCTCGACGGCGGCGAAGGCCCGCAAGGTGCTCAAGCCGCGCAAACGGTCGAGCAGAAAGGCATTCATGTTGCCGGTTTCAAGCCACTGCGCCTCGCTGGCGGCCTTGGCACGCCAGCCCACCAGGGCCATGAACAGCGGAATCAGCGGCGCGGCCAACAGCAGCACCAGCGCCGCCAGCCAACTGAACCAGGCCACCGCCAGCACAATCACGACCGGCAGGGTCATCAGCCGTTGCCGCACCGGCAGGTAGCGCACCAGATAAGGCAGCAGCGCCTCGGCTTGCTCGGCCAGCACACTGGCGGCCAGGCCCGACGGCGCACGCCGGGTGTCCAGCGGCGAACGGTCGGCCAGTGCGGTGACAGCGTGTGCACGCACGGTGCTGAGGTACTGGCGTGCGGTGCGATACAGCAAGCGCCCGCCCCAGGCGTCGCTCAAGGTGCGCAGCGCGCCCAGCCCCAGCAGCGCCAGCGCCGCCGGCCAGACCACCGCCATGCCGCGCCCGTCCAGCAGCCCTTGTACCGTCCACGCCAGCACACCGGCCTGCATCAGCCAGAACAGCCCGGCCAGGGTTTGCAGGTGCGCGCCCCAGCGATTGGGCTGGTACGCCGGCAAGATCGCCCCCTCGTTCGAGGGCGCGGCAGAGGAACCGGAAGGGCTGGCAGTTTTCACGGGGTGGCCACTGTTTGGCTGGTGGGGACGGCAACGGCACACAGGCCGGTCGCTCAGGCCGCCATGCTACGCCCGTGGTTCTGATCGGTTACTGATCCAGGTCAATGGCTAATTGCCAGCCGGCATCGCAGACTGCGCCGCCCGGGCATGCTTCTCGCATCCTCCCATTGACCGTTCACCCATTCGTTGCCGCCGACACTCAGTTTTCTGCAAGCCGTGACGATAAGGCATGAAAAGGCAGGCGTGCCTGACAAGTGCGCCGAACCCATGCACCAAAAGGCGACACACTCATGCTCAAGAATGCCCCGTTACGCACCAAACTGTTATTGATCCTCCTCCTGCCGCTGCTGGGCTTCCTGTGGCTGGCCGCCTTGTTCGTGGTCGATAACTACAAGACCCTGCGCGACATGAACCACACCGTGACAGCCAGCGCCACCGCCCATCAGATCAGCCGCCTGATCACTACATTGCAGCGCGAGCGTGGCGCCAGCGGTGTCTTTCTGAGCAGCAAGGGCCGCTCGATGGGTGACCGGCTGGCGCGCCTGCGCCAGGACACCGACCAGGCGCTGGCCGCCACCCGTGCGCTGACCAATGGCGACAGCCCGGCGCTCGACAAGGCGCTCACAGTGCTGCAAGCCTTGCCAGGCACTCGCCAGCAGGTCGACGCACAGGCCATGACCAGCACCGACTCCGGCGCCCGCTACACCGAGACCATCCAGGCCTTGGCCGGCTACACCCATTCGCTGGAAGCGGGTATCAACGAGCCGGCGATCATTCATGCGCTGAGCGCCCTCAACCAGTTCATCGAAATGAAAGAACGCGCCGGTCGCGAGCGGGTGATCCTGGGGCTGGTGTTCAGCCAGGACCACTTCGATGCCACCCTGCTGTCGCGCTTCAGCCGCAACCTGGGTGAATTTGGCGCCTACGCGGAAAACTTCCGGCGCAAGTCTTCGGACGAGCAGTTGCGCCAGCTCGACACCCGCATGCAGGACCCAAGCGCCGTGGAAGTGGCGCGCCTGCAACGCCTGGCCTTCGAGCTGCCGCTGGGCCAGGCCCTGGGCATAAAAGCCGAAACCTGGTTCGAAACCGCCACCCGCCGCATCGACCTGATGAGTGAGGTGGAAGAAGCACTGGGCAACGAAGTCGGCGACCTGGCCGTACAGGCACGTGACAAGGCCGGCCGCGCCTTGTGGCTGACCCTGGCGGCGGTGCTGGTCGCCCTGGCGGCGGTGACGGTGCTGTCGTACCTGATCATTCGCATGATCAATGTCGCCGTGGCCGACGTGAACGGCGTGTTGCTGAGCCTGGCGCAACGCGACCTGACTGCCCGCGCCACTTATCAGAGCCGCGATGAGTTCGGGCAGATCTGCAACAACCTCAATCGCATGGCCGTGGAAATCACCGGCGTCGTCCAGGAAATCAGCAACGCCACCGCGCAGGTGGCCACGGCCGCCGAAGAGTCCTCGGCGGTCACCGTGCAGACCAGCCGCAGCGTCGAGCAACAGCGCCAGAGCACCGAGCTGGTGGCCACCGCGATCACCGAAATGAGCACCACGGTGCGCGATGTGGCCAGGAGCACCAACGATGCGGCGCAGCTGTCGCAGCAGCTCAACCGCAACACCGCGCAAGGCAGCAGCGAAGTGCAGACCACCATCGAACTGATCCAGCAGCTGTCCAGCCAGGCCCAGGACACCGCGCAGATCATCGATGAGCTCAAGCAGGAAAGCGATTCGATTTCCTCGGTGCTGGACGTGATTCGCGGCATCGCCGACCAGACCAACCTGCTGGCCCTGAACGCAGCCATCGAGGCCGCCCGGGCCGGCGATCATGGTCGCGGCTTTGCCGTAGTGGCCTCAGAGGTGCGCACCCTGGCGCAGAAGACCCAGGAATCGACCGGCAATATCCAGCAGATGATTGCCCGCTTGCAGGCAGGCTCCGACCGCGCCACCGGGTCCATGCAGGAAACCCTCGACAAGGCCCGGGCGGGCGCCCACAACATCGGGCGCGCCGGCGAGCTGCTGGCTGAAATCGCCGAGGCCGTGTCGGGCATCAGCGACCGCAATATTCAGATCGCCTCGGCGGCTGAAGAGCAAAGCGCGGTGGCCGACGACATCAGCCGCAACGTCAACGAGATCAATGACCTGGTGATCCAGGTCAGCGCCGGCGCCCAGCAGACCGCCGTCACCAGCCAGGAACTGGCGCGCCTGGCCGAGTTCCAGCAAGCGCTGGTAGGACGGTTCAAGGTCGGCTGATTTGGCTGCAGGCGATCACCCGCCTTGGCGCGGTATCAGCGACACAGGATGGGCTCTAATAAAAATAAGCTATTGATTTTATTGAGTTTAAAATTCACCGCTTGTGGGAGGCGGCTTGCGGGCGATTGAGTGCGAAGCGCTCACGGAAATCTGCGAAACGCTGAAATTTTACGACTGCTAACGCAGCCGGTCGCGGGCAGAGCGCGCTCCTACCGATCGGTGTTTGATGCGCGACAGCGTGCCGCCTTGGCGCGGTATCAGCGACACAGGGTTGGGCTCCTACGCGCGGTGCCACAGCACATCCGCTCAATCATTGCTCATCTGTGCTTGCCATAGTCCGGCGCTCATTCTTCCCTGAGCGCCTGTCATGACGACTCTTCAACCCTTTCCCCGCTCCGTGGCCTTTGGCCTGTTGTTCATGCGCGTCAGTGCCGCGCTGCTGATGTTCAAGCTGCATGGCCTGCCTAAGCTGCTCAACTGGAGCCAGGAGCTGCAACACATCGACGACCCGCTGGGCCTGGGCCCGCACGTCACGCTGCTGGCGGCGCTGTTCGCGCAGATCCTGTGTCCGCTGCTGATCATCCTGGGCGTCGCCACGCGACTGGCCTGCCTGCCGATTCTGTTTCTGCTGCTGGTCGCACTGTGGGTGGTGCACCCGGACTGGAGCCTGGAACAGGGCCAGTTCGGCTGGCTGTTTATCGTACTGTTTGCCAGCATCGCCCTGACCGGTCCGGGGCCGTGGACCCTCAGACAACCGGCGTCATGGCGCAGGCTTTGAGCCCTTGCAGGCAGGTTTCTACAACCCGAGCAGGGCCGGCAACCCACCGATGTCGCTGATCTGTCGGTAGCCGTAGACGCTGCTGGCCGGCTGTTCGTGACCACGGGCGACGAACACCTTGTGGATGATGTTCATGTCGTGGGCGGGGAACAGGTCGTAGCGAAAGCTCGATGACACATGCAGGATGTCCTGCGGCCCGCAGCCCAGGTTGTCGAGCATGAATTCGAACGCTGCCAGGCGCGGCTTGTAGGCACGGGCCTGCTCGGCGGTGAAGACCGTGTGGAACGGTGCGCCGAGTTGCCCGACGTTGGCCATGATCTGGCTGTCGCTGGCATTGGAAAAGATCACCAGCGGGATCTCTCTGGCAATCCTGGCCAGCCCCGCCGGCACATCCGGGTGCGGGCCCCAGGCGGGAATGGCGTTGTAGAGCACCTGGCCCTCGCCACGGTATTCGATGCTCCAGCGCTTGCAGGTGCGCGCCAGGGCCTGCTGGATGATCTGGTCATAAGGCATCCAGTCGCCCTTGACCTGATCGAGCCGGTAGGCGGCAAAGTCCTTGATGAAGGCGTCCATGCGCGACAGCGGCACACGGTCTGCGAACAGCCCACGGGTCATGGGGCTCATCTGGAAGTGCGCGAGGGTGCCATAGCAGTCAAAGGTAATGAACCGGGGGCGCAGTGGATTCATGAGCGGGCTCCTCGGGGGCGACCGCGCCGGCGCACCTGATGGACACCGACGCCTGCAACCCTGTGCAACCGGCGCTTACTTGGCCGGCTGCTGCAGGTAATCGGTGAGGAAATGCTGGGCATTGCCCTCGTTGGACAAGACGTCGTCGTAGCTCAGCGACATGGCCTGCTGCTCACCCGGCACATACAGTTCGCCGTGGTTGCCCTGGATGATCAGCGCCACGTACTTGTTGCCGTCGACGGTGGTGGAGTAGCGCGTGTCCTTGTTGGTCTTGACCACATCCATCTTCTGGATGCGCTTGTTCCAGTCATTGTCGATGCCGTTGATCTCGACCAGCGCCTGATTGTCCGAGCGCTCGCCATAGCGCAGGGTCCAGACCTTGACACCCTGGGTGCCCGAGTAGGCCACGACCCGGTCGCCCACCGGCGGACGTGGCGCTTCGGTTTCGGCCATCGCACCGGTGGTCATGCACAGACCCAGAATCAGCGCTGCCCAGTTCCTTGTTGCCAACATTGTGTCGTCCTTTCTTGGATTGGATTCACCCGCTCATGGGGGCTGAGGTGATAGGACCCGATTGAGCGGGGAAAAATCCGTCAGGACGCAAAACACGGCCTTCGATTACGTGATTTGTCGACAGCGTCACGGGCCAGCGTTCAGCGCCTCACCCCTTGCCCTTGGTGCGGGTCATGTTCGGGCCGCCGTTCTTTTCCAGGTGCTCGATGATCATCCCGGCCACGTCCTTGCCGGTGGTGGTCTCGATGCCTTCCAGGCCCGGCGAGGAGTTGACTTCCATCACCAGCGGACCGTGGTTGGAACGCAGGATGTCGACGCCGGCCACCGACAGGCCCATGACCTTGGCGGCGCGCAGGGCAGTCATGCGCTCTTCGGGGGTGATCTTGATCAGGCTGGCGGTGCCGCCACGGTGCAGGTTGGAGCGGAACTCGCCGGGCTTGGCCTGGCGCATCATCGAGGCAATCACCTTGTCGCCGACCACGAAGCAGCGGATGTCCGCACCGCCGGCCTCCTTGATGTATTCCTGGACCATGATGTCCTGCTTGAGGCCCATGAATGCCTCGATCACCGATTCGGCGGCCGAGACTGTCTCGCACAGCACCACCCCGATGCCCTGGGTGCCTTCCAGGACCTTGATCACCAGCGGCGCGCCGTTGACCATCTGGATCAGGTCGGGGATGTCGTCCGGCGAGTGGGCAAAGCCGGTTACCGGCAGGCCGATGCCGCGCCGTGACAGCAACTGCAGCGAGCGCAACTTGTCGCGCGAACGGGCGATGGCCACCGACTCGTTGAGCGGGAACACGCCCATCATTTCGAATTGGCGCAGCACCGCGCAGCCGTAGAACGTCACCGACGCCCCGATGCGCGGGATCACCGCATCGAAGCCCGACAGCGGCTTGCCGCGATAGTGAATCTGCGGCTTGTGGCTGGCGATATTCATATAGGCGCGCAGGGTGTCGATCACCACCATCTCATGGCCACGCTCGATGCCGGCTTCAACCAGCCGGCGGGTGGAATACAGACGCGGATTACGCGAAAGCACAGCGATCTTCATGCAACACCTGAGGGGTTGGAGGCCGGGAACACCGGCTTGTCTTGTACATATTTGATGCCCGGGTTGACCACCAGTTGGCCGTCAATCAAGGCTTTTGAACCCAACAGCAGCCGATACCGCATCGACTTGCGACAGGCCAGGGTGAATTCCACCGGCCAGACGCGATCCCCCAGGGCCAGCGTGGTCCGTATCACATAGCGGACCTGCGCATGGCCGTTGGAGCTCTTGATGGTCTTGCGCGCCACCAGTTGCGCCTCGCAACGGCGATGCCGCAACTGCACCACCGTGCCCAGGTGGGCATTAAAGCGCACCCATGTTTCACCGTCGCGTTCGAACGGTTCGATCTCGGTGGCGTGCAGGCTCGAGGTGCTGGCCCCGGTGTCGATCTTGGCACGCAGGCCGGCAACCCCCAGCATGGGCAGCGCCACCCACTCGCGCAGGCCGATGACTGTCAGATGATCGAATGTTTTCAAAGGCGCGATTCCGTACGGCTCAAGACGTTTGCCAGGCCTCGGGCTCAACCCTGGCCAGGGCTTTGAATGCAGGCCGGGCGAACCAGTAGCCCTGCATCAGGTAAATACCGCAATCGGCGAGAAAGTCCCGCTCTTCACGATGCTCTATGCCTTCGGCAATCACCGTGACCCCAAGGTCGGCACACATGTGTACGACTGCGCGAACAATAGCCTGCCGCGCGCGATGCAGGTGGATATCGCGAATCAGATCTATGTCGAGTTTTATCAGGTCCGGTTGAAAACTGGCCAGCAGCGTCAGCCCCGAATAACCGGCGCCGAAATCGTCGATGGCGGTCATGAAACCGAAATCGCGGTACTGGCGCAGCACATTGAGCAAATGGTCGACATCGGCCAGGTACTCGCCCTCGACCGTTTCGAAAATCAGCCGCTCGATGGGGAAATCATACGTGCGGGCCGCTTCCAGGGTGCTGCGTATGCACAATTCAGGGCGGTACACGGCATTGGGCAGGAAGTTGATCGACAGGCGCTCGGTCATGCCCAGTTGCGCGGCGCCGGCGATGGCGGCCACCCGGCAGCTCTGATCGAAGCGGTAGCGATTCTGGTCGTTGACCTGGCTGAGCACCGAAAGGGCTCCTTCGCCGTTGGGGCCGCGCACCAGCGCTTCGTGGGCAAAAATCGACTGGTCGCGCAGGTCCACGATGGGCTGATAAGCGTATGCGAATGAAAAATCCAGAGCCGGGCTGCCCGTACATCCCTGGCAGCCCGTTCTAGGGGCTGTCAACGAGGCTGGAAAGTCGGTCATGTGGCACCTCCAGAGGTGGGCGGGCAATCAAATTCCGGATGGTTGGTTTTGACAATCCGGGGGGGCTTGCATCATGTTCTCGATCATTGGCGAGGCCAGCGTGCTGGCAATCGCCCCTGATCATTCAAGTGGCAGTACTGATACAGCTCAGACTGCCACACACACAAGGAATTCATATGGCAAAAAAGCCCGAAGAAGACGAAAAGGTCAGGCTGGATAAATGGCTCTGGGCGGCGCGCTTCTACAAGACCCGCGCCCTGGCCAAGGCGGCGATAGAAAGTGGCAAGGTGCACTGGCGCGGCGAGCGATGCAAGCCCGGCAAGGAGCCGCGCATCGGTGACGAGTTCAGGATCCGCACCGGTTTTGACGAGCGCACGGTGGTGGTGCAGGCCCTGTCGACAGTGCGCCGCGGCGCTCCCGAGGCCCAAACGCTGTACAGCGAAACCCCGCAGAGCATTGCCAGCCGTGAAGCGGCGGCGGCCCAGCGCAAGGCCGGCCACGAAGGCGTCACCACCGATGGCCGCCCGACCAAGAAGCAGCGTCGCCAGTTTTTCGAGTTCCGCGACGGCCAGTCCCGGGACTGAGCCACGCCCCTGCGCAGCGCCGGGATCGATAATTGACATCAATCCGATTGAGCCGACGTCGGCGCCGCCAGCCGGCATAATGCGCCTTTGCCGGCCAGGGCCCAGGCGTCGTCGGCAGGCTTGCAGGCCTGCCGTGCAGCCCCTGACCTGTAGGCGTTGTGCTGCTACGCTGCCTGGGCCTGCGGCTTTTCCACCCCCTCATCGAAGACCCTTTTTATGCCAGAGTTACCCGACACCGATTTCACCCAGCGCTTCATCTTCGACGAGAGCGATGTGCGCGGCGAACTGGTCGCCCTCGACCAGAGCTATCACGAAGTGCTCGCCCGCCACCCTTATCCGACGCCGGTTGCCCGCCTGCTGGGTGAGCTGATGGCGGCCGCCGCCTTGCTGGTCGGCACCCTCAAGTTCGACGGCCTGCTGATTCTGCAGGCACGCTCCAGCGGCGCGGTGCCGCTGTTGATGGTCGAATGCTCCAGCGAACGTGAACTGCGCGGCATCGCCCGCTACGACGAAGACCTGATCACCGACGACGATGCCGGCCTGCAGCAATTGATGCCCGAGGGCTCGCTGGCCCTGACCATCGACCCGCGCCAGGGCAAACGCTACCAGGGCATCGTTGACCTGGATGGCGCCGACCTGTCGCAAAGCCTTTCCAACTACTTCGTGATGTCCGAGCAACTGGGCACACGCTTCTGGCTCAAGGCCGACGGCCAGCGTGCCCGTGGCATGTTGTTGCAACAACTGCCCGTGGCACGCATCCCTGACGCCGACGAGCGTGCCGCCAGCTGGGAGCATGTCGTGACCCTGGCCGACACCCTGACCACTGAAGAGCTGCTGAGCCTGGACAACGAGACCGTGCTGCACCGCCTCTATCACCAGGACCCGGTGCGCCTGTTCGACATCCAGCCGATCTGCTTCCGTTGCAGCTGCTCGCGTGAGCGCTCGGGCAACGCGCTGGTCAGCCTGGGCCTGGAAGACGCCCAGTTGCTGGTGGCCGAGCACGGCGGGACGGTGGAAGTCGATTGTCAGTTCTGCAACGAACGCTATCTGTTCGACAGCACCGACGTCGCCCAGCTGTTTGCAGGCGGCGGCGTCGGCTCGCCCTCGACCACCCGCCACTGATTGCCACGCAATCGCACGGATTGAGCCCTCGCATTCCTGTCATACCGTTCTGACAGGAGGGTTCTATCATTTCCGGGCATTTCTGGCATAATCCGGCCCACTTTTGGCTGTAGTAGTGGTTGTTTTTTTACTACAAAACCGTTTGGAGCACTCGGCCTAAGGCCGACGGGGACCCTCATGACGCAAACCAACAACGCTGTGTACACCGACCTGAGCATCGACGACCTGGTCAAGGAAGCCCTTGCCCGTGGCGAAGGCGAACTTGCCGACACGGGCGCCCTGGTGGTGAGAACCGGCCATCGTACCGGCCGTTCTCCGGTGGATCGCTTCATCGTTGAAGAAGCCGGCACTCAGGACGCCATTGCCTGGGGTCCGATCAACCGCAAATTCCCCGCCGACAAGTTCGACGCCCTGTGGGACCGCGTTGGTGCCTACCTGGCCGAGCGCGAGCGTTTTGTCTCCCACGTTCATGTGGGTTCCGATCCTGCGCACTACCTGCCGGTCAAGATGACCACCGAAACCGCCTGGCACAACCTGTTCGGCCGTTGCCTGTTCATCAATCCCGAGGCCTACAACGAAGGCGGCAAGGACGAGTGGCAGATCTTCAACGCGCCATGGTTCGTCTGCGAGCCCGAGCGTGACGGCACTAACTCCGACGGCACCGTGATCATCAACTTCGCGGCCAAAAAAGTGCTGATCGCCGGCATGCGTTACGCCGGTGAAATGAAGAAAGCCATGTTCTCGGTGCAGAACTTCCTGCTGCCGGCGGCCGACGTGCTGCCGATGCACTGCGCCGCCAACATGGGCGAAGAGGGCGATGTGACCCTGTTCTTCGGCCTGTCGGGCACCGGCAAGACCACCCTGTCGGCCGATGAAAGCCGTTACCTGATCGGTGACGACGAACACGGCTGGGGCGAAGGCGTGGTGTTCAACATCGAGGGCGGTTGCTATGCCAAGTGCATCGACCTGTCCGAGAAGAACGAGCCCGTCATCTGGAAAGCCATCCAGCACGGCGCCGTGCTGGAAAACGTCGTGCTGGACCCGCAAACCAAGAAAGCCGACTACGCCGACGACAGCCTGACCCAGAACAGCCGTGCGGCCTACCCACGCGAGCTGATCGAAAAACGCGCACCGAAGAACCTCGGTGGCGAGCCGAACGCTGTAATCTTCCTGACCTGCGACCTGACCGGCGTGCTGCCACCGGTGTCGATCCTCAGCGAAGAACAGGCGGCCTACCACTTCCTGTCGGGCTACACCGCACTGGTCGGTTCGACCGAAATGGGCTCGGGCTCGGGCATCAAGTCGACCTTCTCCACCTGCTTCGGCGCACCGTTCTTCCCGCGTCCGGCCGGTGTCTACGCCGAACTGCTGATCAAGCGTATCCGTGGCTTCAACTCCAAGGTGTACCTGGTCAACACCGGCTGGACCGGTGGTGGATACGGCGTCGGCAAGCGCTTCAACATTCCGACCACCCGTGGCGTCATTGCCGCGATCCAGAGCGGCGCGCTGATCGGTGCCGAGACCGAGCACCTGGACATCATCAACCTGGACGTGCCAAAGGTCGTTCCAGGCGTCGACACCGTGCTGCTCAACCCGCGCAACACCTGGGCTGACCAGTCGGCCTACGACGAAGCGGCCAAGGGCCTGGCTGGCCTGTTCATCGAGAACTTCAAGAAGTTCGACGTGAGCGACGCCATCAAGGCAGCCGGTCCACAGCTGTAATTCCAGCTGGCTGACAAAAACCGCCCTTCGGGGCGGTTTTTTGTGGGCGCTGGAAATGTAATGGCTTCACCGCTGTAACCGCTTCACCGCTGTAGGAGCGCGCTTGCCCGCGACCGGCTGCGTCAGCAGTCGTAAATTTTCAGCGTTTCCGAGATTTCTGCGAGCGCTCCGCACTCGGTCGCGGGCAAGCGCGCTCCTACCTCCCGGCCAACTCATGGGCCCCAGGCGCAACCTGGCCATGGCCGTCACCCACCTGATCGAAATGGCCCAGGCGCTGGCCGAAGATGCGCTGGACGCGGTGGAATATCCCTTGCGACCAGGCCCTGAAAACCCTGCGTTGTAATTCAACAACCTGCGCCACAAAGCGCTGCTGCCACGCTGGCCAGCCTCGTCTTGTCGAGGCCATGGCCAGTCTGGAACAATGCCAGGCCCCTACCAGCGACTGCCAGGACCGTGCCCTTGAACACCTCTGCCATCCGCATCCAGCGCTTTGAACCGGCCGACCAGCCAGGCGTCATCAACGTGATCGTGCCCATCCAGCGCGAAGAATTCGGCATCGCCATCACGGCCGCCGACCAGCCGGACCTGGCGGCCATCCCGGACTTCTATCAACAGGGCAACGGCGACTTCTGGGTCGCCCGGCATGGTGACACCGTGGTCGGCACCCTTGGCCTCAAGGACATTGGCGACGGCCAGGCCGCCCTGCGCAAGATGTTCGTGGCGGCCGCCTTTCGCGGTCGCGAATACGGCGTGGCCACACAACTGCTGGCGCGCCTGCTGACCGACGCCAGGGCCCGGGGCGTGCGCCGGATCCTGCTGGGTACCACCGACAAATTTCTCGCCGCGCACCGTTTCTATGAAAAGCACGGCTTTACCGAAATCGCGCAGGACAGCCTGCCGGCCAGCTTTCCACGGATGGCCGTGGACAGCCGGTTTTATGCACTGGACCTGTTCAGCCCAGCGGGTTGAACACCTCGGCCGCACTGCAATAGCGCTGCTGCTGCGCCTGGGTCGAGTCGGAGTACTGCTCGCCCAGGCGCCGGCTCCAGGCACGGCATTGCTCGCGAAAGTGCACCTTGGCGCCTTTGCGGCATTCCCGATAATCAATCGACCCTTTCTGCAGGTTGGTGCAGACACTGGTACCGTCGATGCGATTGTCCCTGTAGGTCCAGGTGGCCGAATAGGCTCCTTTGCCATCCCAGCGCCGCAAGGTTGACCAGACCACTGTCGAAGGCCTGGCCCGCGCGGTTGCCTCCCGCTGACGGTCGGCCTTGTATTGCGCCAGGTACCGGGCCGAAACCATGCCCTGCGCCGAGGGGTCGTGCACCGGTTTTGGCATCTCGCCGAAGCGACAGGTCGCGACCTCTTCATCAATCAGGTTATCGGCGCCCATGCAGTCCGCCAGCGGCCGGGGATGCACCTTGGCCTCAGGGTATGCCTGGCCAAGCGGTTCGGGTGTGAAGCGCGCAGTCTCGGACGGTCCTGAAGCCGGCCTTGGTTCAGGTGGCGCCAGGGCCGTCGCGATGCGCCTTGGCAGGTCGGTGTAAGACCAGAACCCATAACCTGCGAGCCCGGCCAACACCAAAAGCAGCACGACCTGGCGAGGCAAAGACCGCGCATTCGCAACACGCCGCCGCCGGTAAGGCGAGGCATCATCGGTGTCGACTTCAAGGGATTCGAAGCGGTGCGCCATGGCATCCATCCATTGTGCAGCGCGTCCAGTGCGCCAAGGATGGAAAGCATAATCACGAAAAAGGCACTTTGCCATCCGCCGGTATCTTCCCTGTAAGAACAGGTTGGTCGCTCCTGCGGGCGTTGGGCAAGGCCTGGAAGGGGCGCTGCGACTACACCGCGTCACGCGGCAGCATCAGGCCCAGCGGCAGGCGTACGCGGGCTTCCAGGCCGCCGCCGGAGCGGTTGCGCAGTTCCACGTTGCCGCCGTGCATGGCGGCAATGCGCTTGACGATGGCCAGGCCCAGGCCGGTGCCCTTGCCGCTGCGGGCGCGGTCGCCGCGGATGAAAGGGTTGAAGATCAGCTCCAGCTCGCTGGGGTCCAGGCCCGCCCCGCGGTCCAGCACGCTGAGCACCACATAGGGTGCGCTGGTGTCGCCCGAGACATAGGCTGCCACCTCGATGCCGGTGCCGGCGTGGTAGGTGGCGTTGCCGATCAGGTTGGTCAGCAGGCGCTTCATCGACACCCGGCGCAGCGGAAACGGCGGGATCGGCTCCAGGCACAGGCGAATGTTGTTCTCGGCACTGTTGAACGGCGCCACCACTTCACGCACCAGGTCGCCCAGGTCGACTTCTTCGATCTGCTCGTCACGGCCGTCGCGAATGAACGCCAGGAACTGGTCGAGGATTGCGTCCATGTCCTCGATGTCGCGCACCATGCCCTCCGTGAACTCGTTCTTGTCGCTCATCAGCTCCAGCGACAGGCGCAGGCGCGTCAGCGGCGTGCGCAGGTCATGAGAGACGCCGGCCAGCATCAGTTCGCGCTCCTGACCGGCCTGCTCGACGTCCTCGGCCATCTGGTTGAAGGCGCGGTACACCTCGGTCATTTCGCTGGGCGTGTCGCTGACCGGCAGGCGCACGCTGCGCCCCTGCCCCAGCTGGCGCGCGGCAAAGACCAGGCGCTTGAGCGGCTGGTTGAGCTGGCTGACGAAGATCCACGCCGAGG
The DNA here is from genome assembly GCF_900589395.1 of Pseudomonas viridiflava. Taxonomy (GTDB): domain Bacteria; phylum Pseudomonadota; class Gammaproteobacteria; order Pseudomonadales; family Pseudomonadaceae; genus Aquipseudomonas. The sequence goes on along the minus strand of NZ_UUIS01000096.1, from coordinate 100,630 downwards.
CGGTGGATAACAGGCCGATGGCCAGGAACCAGCCCAGCACGCTCCAGATTTTCTGCCCGCGCAGCGGGTGCGGGTACAGCGGCACTTTCAGCCAACCGTCGCCCAGGCTCGGAGCACGTACCCACAAGGCGGGCGGGGCATGCACGCGCAGACGCACTTCGGTGTCGGCGCCCAGCTCGGCCTGCATCTGGCGCTGGTAGATCTCGCTGTAGGGCCAGTGCTGCTCGCCCTCAGGCACCCCACCGCCGACCACCCGGATCAACCCCGCCGCCTCGGCAATGGTCTCGCGGTCATTTTCGTTGGCCGCCCAGTAGGCGCGCAGGGTCAGGGCCACACCGTGGCTGTACTGGCGATCGACCAGCACGTCCTCGTTCATCAGCAGATAGACCAGCGTCAGCGCCTTGGAAAACAGCACCACGATCAGCACCAGCCACAGGGTGCGCGAGAAAAAGCTTTGCGGGAACCAGAGTGGAGTCTTCATAAATGCAGCTTGTACGCTTTGCAGGGCGAGCCGGGCTCGGAATGGGTAGGGGACGAAGCTGCCAGGCACTGGCCGGACCGATACACAGACCCGTAAAACCAAAAACGTCGATAGCCCCTTGCAGGGCTATCGACGTGAAAAACAGTTGCACGGCACGCCGTCAGCGGCCGCCGGCACCATCGGGAACGAACACATAGCCTACGCCCCAGACGGTCTGGATGTAACGCGGCTTGGACGGGTCGGGCTCGATCAGGCGGCGCAGGCGGGAAATCTGCACGTCGATGGAGCGCTCCAGCGCATCCCACTCGCGACCACGGGCCAGGTTCATCAGCTTGTCGCGGGTCAGCGGCTCGCGGGCATGCATGACCAGCGCCTTGAGCACGGCGAATTCGCCAGTGGTCAGCATATGGACTTCATCGCCGCGCTTGAGCTCGCGGGTCGCCAGCGACAGCTCGTAGTCGCCGAAAGTGACCGACTCGTCTTCGCTGCCGGGGGCGCCGGGCACCGAAGGCGCCTGGCGGCGCAGCACGGCCTTGACCCGGGCCATGAGCTCGTCAGGGTTGAACGGCTTGGCCAGGTAATCGTCGGCACCCAGTTCCAGGCCCTTGATCCGGCTCAGTTCGTCGCCCTTGGCGGTGAGCATGATGATCGGCACCTGGTTGTTGGCCGCACGCAGGCGGCGACAGGCCGAAAGGCCGTCTTCACCGGGCAGCATCAGGTCCAGGACCACGAGGTTGAACACTTCGCGGGACAGCAGGCGATCCATTTGCTCGACATTCGCCACCGCACGAGCGCGATAGCCCTTGCTGGTGAAAAAACGCTCAAGCAGGCTGCTCAAACCCGGGTCGTCATCGACAATCAGGATTTTCTCGCCTTCGGCATTAAGTGCAGTGCTGCTCATCAGAGGCTCCTTTATTCACGGGGCGCATTATGGCGCAGCTGAAGTGATGCGCACCGTACGCATTGTTAGCAGATTTTACCGGATACGACATGAGCACTCGTCACAGAATCCATGAGCACACACGTATGGCGCGCAAATCCCCTAACCGGCAGTGGCTGGTTATAATGCGCGACCCTAACAGTCAGGCAACGCCGCATAACGTTTTGTTTCGGCAAAACGATGGCAAATCGCTAGTTTTTTGCTCAGGTGGTCTCAATGGACAGCATCAACAGCCGCATCGCCGAAGAACTCGGTGTCCGCCCGCAACAGGTCCAAGCGGCCGTCGCACTACTGGATGAAGGCTCGACCGTGCCCTTCATCTCCCGCTACCGCAAGGAAGTGACCGGCAGCCTCGATGACACCCAGTTGCGTCATCTTGAAGAGCGCCTGCGCTACCTGCGCGAGCTTGACGAGCGTCGTGTCAGCATCCTGGCCAGCATCGAAGAGCAAGGCAAGCTGACCCCGGAACTGGCCCGCGACATCAAGCTGGCCGACACCAAGACCCGTCTTGAAGACTTGTACCTGCCCTACAAGCAAAAGCGCCGCACCAAGGGCCAGATCGCCCTGGAAGCCGGCCTTGGCGAACTGGCCGACGGTCTGTTCAACGACCCGACCCTGAACCCGGAAGAACAGGCGGCGCGTTTCATCGACGCCGAAAAGGGCGTGGCCGACACCAAGGCGGCCCTGGAGGGCGCCAAGTACATCCTCATGGAGCGCTTCGCCGAAGATGCCTCCCTGCTCGACAAGCTGCGCAGCTTCCTCAAGCACGAAGCGGTGATCAGTGCCCGCGTGGTGCCCGGCAAGGAAGAGGAAGGCGCAAAATTCCGCGACTATTTCGAACATGACGAGCCGCTCAAGAGCATGCCGTCGCACCGCGCCCTGGCGATCTTCCGCGGTCGCAACGAGGGCATTCTCAGCAGCGCGCTCAAGGTCGGTGAAGAACTGCCCGGCAGCCTGCACCCGTGCGAGCTGATGATCGGCGAGCGCTTCGGCCTGGGCAACCAGGGCCGTCCGGCCGACAAGTGGTTGGGTGAAGTGGTGCGCTGGACCTGGAAGGTCAAGCTCTACAACCACCTCGAAACCGACCTGCTGGGTGAGCTGCGCGAAGCGGCCGAAGCCGAGGCAATCAACGTCTTTGCTCATAACCTGCACGACCTGCTGCTGGCCGCACCGGCCGGCCCCCGTGCCACGCTGGGCCTGGACCCGGGCCTGCGCACCGGCTGCAAGGTCGCGGTGGTCGATGCCACCGGCAAGCTGCTCGACTACGCCACGGTCTACCCGCATGTGCCGAAAAACCAGTGGGATCAGACCATCGCCGTGCTCGCCGCGCTGTGCACCAAGCACTCGGTGGACCTGATCGCCATCGGCAACGGCACCGCCAGCCGCGAGACCGACAAGCTGGCCATCGAGCTGATCAAGAAGTACCCGGCGCTGAAAATGACCAAGGTCATGGTTTCCGAGGCCGGTGCCTCGGTGTACTCGGCCTCGGAACTGGCCGCGCGCGAATTCCCGGACCTGGACGTGTCGATCCGCGGCGCAGTGTCCATCGCCCGCCGGCTGCAGGACCCGCTGGCCGAGCTGGTCAAGATCGACCCTAAATCCATCGGCGTCGGCCAATACCAGCATGACGTGTCGCAGCTCAAGCTGGCCCGCGGCCTGGACGCGGTGGTCGAGGACTGCGTGAACGCCGTGGGCGTCGACGTCAATACGGCCTCGGTGGCGCTGCTGGCACGTATCTCGGGCCTGAACACCACGCTGGCGCAGAACATCGTGGCCCACCGCGATGCCAACGGCGCCTTCAAGACCCGCAGCGAGCTGAAAAAAGTCAGCCGCCTGGGCGAGAAGACCTACGAGCAAGCTGCCGGCTTCCTACGGGTGATGAACGGCGACAATCCACTGGACGCCTCGGCGGTGCACCCGGAGGCCTACCCGCTGGTCAAGCGCATCGCGACCCAGACCGACCGTGACATTCGCTCGCTGATCGGCGATGCCGGCTTTCTCAAGCGCCTGGACCCCAAGAAGTTCACTGACGAGACCTTCGGCCTGCCGACCGTCACCGACATCCTGAGCGAACTGGAAAAACCCGGCCGCGACCCGCGCCCGGAGTTCAAGACCGCCGAGTTCCAGGAAGGCGTCGAGGACCTCAAGGACCTGCAACCGGGCATGATTCTCGAAGGCGTGGTCACCAACGTGACCAACTTCGGGGCTTTCGTCGACATCGGCGTGCACCAGGACGGTCTGGTGCACATCTCGGCGCTGTCCGAAAAATTCATCAAGGACCCGCGCGAAGCGGTCAAGGCCGGTGACGTGGTGAAGGTCAAGGTCATGGAAGTCGACATCCCGCGCAAGCGCGTCGGCCTGTCGATGCGCATGAGCGACACCCCTGGCGAGAAAGTCGATGGTGCCCGTGGCGCACGGCCGGGTGCGGCGCCGCGCCAGCAGCACAGCGCACCGCGCAAGGAAGCCGCCGCACCGGCCCCGGCCAATAACGCCATGGCCTCGCTGTTCGCCAATGCCAAGCAGTTGAAGAAGCGTTGATGGACGTCCCTGAAGCGCTGACCCACAGCCCTTACTTCAAGATGCTGGGCTGCGAGATTCGCAGCCTGGACAACGGCGTTGCCCATGTCGCGCTGCCGCTGGAGGCGCACCTGCGCAACCGTGGCAACGTGATGCACGGCGGGGCGATTTTCAGCCTGGTGGACATCGGCATGGGCCTGGCCTGCTCCAGCGCCCATGGCTTCGACCAGCGCAGCGTGACCATCGAGTGCAAGATCAACTACGTGCGCGGCGTCAGCGACGGTGAGGTGCTGTGCATCGCCCGCGTGCTGCATGCCGGGCGCCGCACGCTGGTGGTCGAGGCCGAAGTGGTCCAGGACGACAAATTGGTGGCCAAGGCCCAGGGCACCTTTGCCGTGCTCTGAACCACCGTTATAACGCAAACCACCACAGCGGCCCCGTGCATGGAACCTATGCCCGGGGCCGCTTGCCGAATGGCTTGAACATGGCGTTTTTTAGCAGATAAAGAGCGTGGGCGACCTAGCTGTAAGGCCCCTGAGTGCGGTATTTTCCCGCTAATCTTGTTTAAAGAAGCCGCGTGTTCGGCACCCCGTAAGCAACCGTGAATCTTGAACCGGCGTTAAAGACCCCAACCAGGCGACAACGCCAGTTCCTTTCTTCACCCTTGTAGACCGTCATGTCCACCCCCATATCGGGGCGACCGATGTGTGAAGGAAATCACCTTGAGCGAATTACTCAACCGCCGCCTGGCCGTGTTCGGCGAGCGCAGCAACCTAACGCTGCTGGGACAGTGCCTGCACGGAATCGAGCGTGAATGCCTGCGCGTGACCGATCACGCTCAGTTGGCACAGACCCCGCATCCGCAGGCATTGGGATCGGCACTGACCAACGAGCAGATCACCACTGATTACTCCGAATCGCTCCTGGAGTTCATCACACCGGCATTGAAGGATCCGGCCGACACCCTGGCCCGCCTGGAAACGATCCACCGCTTCGTCTACAGCAAGCTGGACAATGAGCTGCTGTGGAGCCCGTCGATGCCCTGCCCGCTGCCGGCCGAAGATGACATTCCGCTGGCCTACTACGGCAGCTCCAACATCGGCAAGCTCAAGTACGTGTACCGCAAGGGCCTGGCCCTGCGCTATGGCCGGACCATGCAGTGCATCGCCGGCATCCACTACAACTTCTCGCTGCCCGAGTCGGCCTGGGCCTTGCTCAAGCAGACCGAGTCGTTCGACGGTGACGCCCGTGATTACCAGTCGCACGCCTACATCGCCCTGATCCGCAACTTTCGCCGCTACAGCTGGCTACTGATGTACCTGTTCGGTGCCTCGCCGGCCCTGGATGCCGGGTTCCTGCGCGGCCGTGCTCATCAGCTGGAGCAGTTCGACGCCGACACCCTGTACCTGCCCTACGCCACCAGCCTGCGCATGAGCGACCTGGGCTACCAGAGCAAGGCCCAGGCTGACCTGACGCCGTGCTACCACGACCTGCAGAGCTACACCGACAGCCTGCGTCGCGCCGTGGCCACGCCTTATCCGCCATACGTCGAGACCGGCACCCACAACGCCGCCGGCGAATGGGTACAGCTCAACACCAACGTGCTGCAGATCGAAAACGAGTACTACTCCAACATCCGCCCCAAGCGCGTGACCTACTCCGGCGAGCGGCCGATCCAGGCGCTGATGGCCCGCGGCGTACAGTACGTCGAGGTGCGCTGCCTGGACATCAATCCGTTCCTGCCGACCGGCATCGACCTGGAGCAGGCGCGCTTCATCGACGCCTTTATTCTGTATTGCGCGCTGGAAGACAGCCCGCAACTGAGCAACGAAGAATGCGGCAATGCCGGCAGCAACTTCCTGAGCGTGGTCAAGGAAGGTCGTCGTCCCGGCCTGAAGTTGCAGCACAACGGCCAGGCGGTCGATCTCAAGACGTGGGCCAGCGAGCTGCTGGAAAAGATCACGCCGCTGTCGCGCCTGCTCGACGAGGCCACCGGCAGCGACGCGCATGTTCGTTCGCTGGCCACACAGCAGGCGCGCATCGACGATCCGTCGCTGACGCCGTCAGCGCAGATCCTGGCGCGCATGCGTGAACACAACGAGGGCTTTACCGCTTTCTCGCTGCGCCAGAGCAAGGCCCATGCCGAGTACTTCCGCCGCCACCCGCTGGACGCCACTGAACAGGCGCACTTCGAAGCCCTGGCCCAGACCTCGCTGCAGGAACAGACCGAGCTTGAAGCCAGTGAAGAAGTGGTGGATTTCGACACCTTTGTTGGCGCCTACCAGGCCAGTATCCTGTCGATCAGCAACTGACCGACAGGCATAGGGCCGGTGTAGGAGCGCGCTTGCCGGAATGCCGGACCACCGCGACCGGCTGCGTTAGCAGTCGTAAATTTTCAGCGTTTCACAAATTTTTGCGAGCGCTGCGCACTCGGTCGCGGGCAAGCGCTCCTACGGGGGTAGCTTCAATATCCAGTGAATCAGTACGTTATTTCGTGCTTGATGAACGCATTACAGGGTCTTTTCGAAAATTTTCGAATTGCGCTGGTAGTTGTACAGCGAGGCCCGGGCGCTGGGCAGGCGGTCGACGCTGCTGGGTTCGAAGCCGCGCTCGCGGAACCAGTGGGCGGTGCGGGTGGTGAGCACGAACAATCGTGTCAGCCCCAATGCCCGGGCACGGTTTTCGATGCGTTCAAGCAGTTCGTCACCACGCCCGCCATGACGGTATTCCGGGTTGACGGCCAGGCAGGCCAGCTCGCCGGTCTGGGACTCGGCAATCGGGTACAGCGCTGCACAGGCGATGATCATGCCTTCGCGCTCGACCACGCTGAACTGCTCGATCTCGCGCTCCAGCACCTCACGTGAGCGGCGCACCAGAATGCCCTGCTCTTCCAGCGGGGTGATCAGCTCGATCAACCCGCCCACGTCTTCGATGGCCGCTTCACGCACGCGCTCGAACTGCTCTTGCGCCACCAGCGTGCCGCCGCCGTCACGGGTGAACAATTCGGTCAGCAGGGCGCCGTTCTCGGCATAGCTGACGATGTGGCTGCGGCCCACGCCGCCGCGGCAGGCTTCGGCGGCGGCATCGAGCAGTTCGGCCTGGTAGTTGCTGCCCAGGCGCTGCAAGTGCGCCGGCACTTGTTGCGGGCGCAATTCGCGCACCAGATGGCCACGCTCGTCCAGCAGGCCCTGCTCCTCGCCGAACAGCAGCAGCTTGTCGGCGCCCAGGTCGACGGCCACGCGGGTGGCCACGTCTTCACAGGCCAGGTTGAACACCTCGCCGGTCGGTGAATAACCCAGTGGCGACAGCAGCACGATGTGCCGCTCATCAAGCAGGCGGTTGATACCCTTGCGGTCGACCCGGCGCACTTCGCCGGTGTGCTGGTAGTCGACGCCTTCGAGCACGCCGATTGGTCGGGCGGTGACCAGGTTGCCGCCGGTGACGCGCAAGCGCGAGCCCTGCATCGGCGAGGCGGCGATGTCCATCGACAGCCGCGCCTCGATGGCGATGCGCAGACCACCTACGGCATCGATCACGCACTCCAGGGTTTCGGCATCGGTCACTCGCAGGTCGCGGTGAAAGCGCGGCGTCAGGCCTCGCTGGGCCAGGCGGCTTTCGATCTGCGGCCGCGTGCCATGCACCAGTACCAGGCGCACACCCAGGCTGTGCAGCAGCACCAGGTCGTGGACGATGTTGCCGAAGTTGGGGTGTTCGACACCGTCACCGGGCAGCATGACCACAAAGGTGCAGTCGCGGTGGGCATTGATGTAAGGAGAAGCATGGCGAAGCCAATTGACGTATTCGGGCATAACCGCAAAAGCCTGTAGAAAGTTGGACGAAAGACACAAAACACGCACAACAGGGGTGGCGGTTATCGTCGGAACAGGCTTGGCAACACGCGCATTCTCCTTACTCTCGGATTTCCAGCGGGATTGGGCCGGGCCGCTTATTGCGGGCTCAGGCAGTAATGTTCGATCAACTGGCTTAACAGACGCACTGTAGGCTGCAAACGTGACATTTCAAGATACTCGCCCGGCTGATGCGCACAGGCGATGTCACCCGGGCCCAGCACCAGGGTCTCGCAGCCCAGGCGTTGAAGATAAGGCGCTTCGGTGCCAAATGCCACCGCGGCGGCCGTATGGCCTGTCAGACGCTCGGCCACCCGCACCAGTTCCGCATCGGCGGCCTGTTCGTAGGGTGGGCACTCGGGAAACAGCGGCTGGTAGTCGATTTGCACCTGATGCCGTTCGGCCAGGGGTTGCAGCTTCTGACGAATGAGCCCGCGCAGAATTTCCGGGTCCATGCCCGGCAGCGGGCGCAGGTCGAACTCCAGCGAGCACTGCCCGCAAATCCGGTTGGGGTTGTCGCCACCATGGATGCAGCCCAGGTTGAGGGTCGGCTGCGGCACGCTGAACTGCGGGTTGCGGTACTGCGTCTGCCATTGCGTGCGCAGGCCCTTGAGTTCACTGATCGCATCGTGCATGGCCTCCAGCGCGCTGTGGCCCAGGCTGGGGTCGGAGGAGTGCCCGCTGCGCCCGAGAATGTCGATGCGCTCCATCATCACGCCCTTGTGCAGGCGGATCGGCTTGAGGCCGGTTGGCTCGCCGATCACCGCCGCCCGCCCCAAGGGCCGGCCGGCATCGGCCAGGGCGCGTGCACCGGCCATGGAGCTTTCTTCGTCGCAGGTGGCCAGAATCAGCAGCGGCTGCCTGAACGGCTGGTCGAGCAGCGGACGCACCGCCTCGATGATCAAGGCAAAGAAACCCTTCATGTCGCAGCTGCCCAGTCCCACCCAGCGCCCGTCGACCTCGGTGAGCTTCAGCGGGTCGGTCTGCCACAGCGCGTCGTCATAGGGCACCGTGTCGCTGTGCCCGGCCAGCACCAGCCCGCCAGGGCCTGTGCCGTAGCTGGCCAGCAGGTTGAACTTGCCCGGCGAGATCGTCTGGATCTCGCAGGCAAAGCCCAGGTCGCCCAGCCAGCCGGCCAGCAGGTCGATGACCGCCCGGTTGGACTGGTCCAGCGCCGGCTGGGTGCAGCTCACCGACGGTGTGGCAATCAACGCGGCGAACTGGTCCTTCAAGGATGGCAAGGGCATGAACGGCTCCTGAATGGCGAAACGCAATGCGGTCCATCATAGGGCCATCAGGCGTCAGGAATAAACCGTAGCGGTTCAGGTCCTGTACACTGGCGGCCTCATCAGTACCAGCGTTTGGATTGCCCCGGCCATGCACAAAGAAACCGAAATCAAACTGCGCGTCAGCCGCGAAACCCTCGCCGCCCTGCGCGAGCACCCCCTGCTGAAAAAGCGCAACAAGAGCGGCTGGGAGCGTCTGGAACTGACCAATCAGTATTTCGACACGCCCGAACGCGACCTGGCCCAGGCCAAGGTGGCGCTGCGCATTCGCCGCGATGGCGAGCAGTTGATCCAGACCCTCAAGACCCGTGGCCAGAGCGTGGCGGGCTTGTCCGAGCGTAACGAATTCAACTGGGACCTGGCCAAGGCCAAGCTCGATTTGAAGAAGCTCGACGATCAATGCTGGCCGGCACAACTGGCCGAGCTGGACAAGAAAACCATCAAGCCGCTGTTCACCACCGATTTCGTGCGCGAAAAAGCCGAGATCGCCTGGGGCCGTGGCAAGGCCAAGGTGGTGATCGAAGCCGCCCTGGACCTGGGCCAGGTGGTGGCCGGCAAGCTGAAGGAAGAAATCTGCGAGCTGGAGCTTGAACTGCGCGAAGGCGAGCCCGAGGCGCTGCTGGAACTGGCCGCCGAACTGGCCGCCACGCTGCCGCTGATGCCGTGCGACATCAGCAAGGCCGAGCGCGGCTACCGCCTGCTCGATCCGGCCAGCTACTCGCTGAGCCTCAAGGCGCCGGTCTTGCATGCCGAGCTGCCGCTGGACGACGCCTACACCGCGCTGGCCTGGCACCTGCTGGGCAGCAGCCAGCGCCTGGCCGAACAATACCGTTTCAACGGTCACTGGCGCCTGTTGCAGGACTGGGTCGAGCAACTGGCCGAACTGCGGGCCCTGACCGGCAGCCTGGGCCAGTGTGCTCCGCGCGCCACCACCGCCAACCTGCGCAGCGCGCTGGATGCCCTGCTCGAAGACTGGCGTCCGCTGGTGCAGGCCGGCCAGCAAGACGAAGACGTGCGCGGCGCCGCGCATGAGCAGTTCCTTGAGGAGTTGCAGGACACGCGCTGGGGCGAGTTCTCGCTGCACACCTCGCGCTGGTTGCTGGCCCGCAGCTGGACCGTGGAACGCAACAACCGCGGCAATCGCCTGGGCGCCGTGGCACTGGGCAACTGGCTGCCGACCCAACTGGCCGAAGAAGCCCGCAGCCTGCAGCTGAACCGTTACCAGCAACAGCCCGAAGACCTGGCCGAGCAACTGCCACGCATCGAACGCCTGCAAGCCTGGCTGCACTGGGCCCGGCATGTGCTGGAGCTGCCAGAGATGGACCGCTTGTACGGTGAACTCAACAAGCTGGAGCAACTGGCCCATCAGGACATCAGCGATGAAGTGCTGGACGCCCGCGTGCAGCAGGCCCTGACCGTGGCTCAGACCAAGACCTGGAAAGTGCTGGTGAAGCTGTAACCCACCTGGCAAGACATCGGGTAGGGGCGCGCCTGGCTCAGGCCAGGCGCGCCCCGGCAGTCAGCGTCCCAGCGGCAGGGTGGTGGTCGACTTGATCTCCGACAGGGCCACGATCGAGTTCACTTCCTGGATGCCCGGCACCATCGACAGCTTGTCGAAGAAGAACTTCTCATAGGCCTCGATATCGGCCGTAACGATGCGCAGCAGAAAGTCCACCGCCCCCATCAGTACATAACACTCCAGCACCTCCGGAAACTCGCGAATCGCGTCGGTGAATTCGGCGAAGTTGGAGCGGCCGTGGGCGTTGAGCTTGATCTCGGCGAAGATCTGCGTATTCAGGCCGATCTTCTTGCGGTCCAGCAGGCTGACCTGGCGACGGATCACGCCTTCGTCCTTGAGCCGCTGGATGCGCCGCCAGCAGGGCGATTGCGACAGGCCCACCTGCTCGGCGATCTGCGCGCTGGACAGCGAGGCGTCCTCTTGAAGAAGTGTCAGGATCTTACGGTCATAGGCATCCAGCTCGACTGACATAATTATTTCTCTCTAGACACTAAAAGCAGATCGTTTATGCGCAAAATGGCGTATTGATCAGATAATAGATCAGTTTTGCCGCCTTCCTCATGCAAGAATTTCTGCACTTGCTCAGGAGATCCGCCTATGTCCATGCTCGAAGCCGTACCTGCCCTGCCGCGTCGCACGGATGTCTGGAATGCCAGCAATGCCCTGGTGACCGTGCGCTATCGCATCCAGGCCCAGGCGCAGCCGGCACTGATGTGCCAAGTCTTGAACCTGTTCGCCCTGCAGTACCTGATTCCCGGCCAGATCAACATGCTGCGCCACGGCGATGACCTGCACATTGAAGTGGACGTGGACGGTGTAAGCGCTCACCGTGCCGAAGTCATCGGTGAAAAAATGCGCAACCTGATCGATGTCGATACAGTGACGCTTGAGTCACTTCAGACGGCCCTGCCGGTCGAACCAGCGGCGATCCGCGCCATGGCCTGAGCGGTGTGTGCGGTAATGCCTGTTCACACAAAGAGGCGCAACACCGGCATGCTTGGGGTCTACGCTGCTCGCCGTCAGAGTGACCCCTTCCCGGACCCGCCCAAGGAACCTGCATGGCCGTTCACGCTTCTTCTTCCACGGACCGCTGGCTTGACCTGAACGACCTGCTGCGCGACCTGGTCGCCCAGGGTCACCTTGAGCAAAGCGACGCTGAAACAGCCATCACCCTGCGGCGCGGTTCGGCGAACGCCCAGTTGCATCCGCTGGAGTTCCTGGCCGCCCAGGCTTTCGAAGATGGCAAGCGCCCCGGGCGCAAGCTTGACCTGGAAACCCTCACCGCCTGGCTGGCGGCCCAGTGCGGTCAGCCGTACATGCGCATCGATCCGCTGAAGATCAACGTCGCCGCCGTCACCCCGCTGATGTCGTACGCCTTCGCTCAGCGCCACCGTATCCTGGCGGTGGCCGTGGACCGCGAATCGGTGACCATCGCCAGCGCCCAGCCCTATGTCCACGCCTGGGAAGCCGACCTGTCGCACGTGCTCAAACTGCCGATCAAGCGTGTGGTGGCCAACCCCGGCGATATCCAGCGCATGACCGTGGAGTTCTTTCGCCTGGCCAAATCGGTCAGCGGTGCCACCGCCGTCGACCAGAAAAGCAGCCACATGGGCAATTTCGAGCAACTGCTCAAGCTGGGCGCCAGCGACCAGGAGCCCGACGCCAACGATGCGCACATCGTCAATATCGTCGACTGGCTGTTCCAGTACGCTTTCCAGCAACGGGCCAGCGATATCCACATAGAGCCACGCCGCGAGCACGGTACGGTACGCTTTCGCATCGACGGGGTGCTGCACAACGTCTACCAGTTTCCGCCGCAGGTGATCATGGCCGTGGTCAGCCGGCTCAAGAGCCTGGGGCGCATGAACGTCGCAGAAAAGCGCAAACCCCAGGACGGCCGGGTCAAGACCAGCACCCCGGCCGGCGGCGAGGTCGAACTGCGCTTGTCGACGCTGCCGACCGCCTTTGGCGAAAAGCTGGTGATGCGTATCTTCGACCCCGACGTGCTGCTCAAGGACTTCGATCAGTTGGGGTTCTCCGGCGACGACCTGCGCCGCTGGCAAGGCATGACCTGCCAGCCCAACGGAATCATCCTGGTGACAGGCCCTACCGGCTCAGGCAAGACCACCACGCTGTACACCACGCTCAAGAAGCTGGCGACCAGCGAGGTCAACCTGTGCACCATCGAAGACCCGATCGAGATGATCGAGCCGGCCTTCAACCAGATGCAGGTGCAACACAATATCGACCTGACCTTTGCCAGTGGCGTGCGCGCCCTGATGCGCCAGGACCCGGACATCATCATGATCGGCGAGATCCGCGACCTGGAGACCGCCGAAATGGCCATTCAGGCCGCGCTCACCGGGCACCTGGTGCTCTCGACCCTGCACACCAACGACGCGCCCAGCGCCATCAGTCGCCTGCTGGAGCTGGGCGTGCCGCATTACCTGCTCAAGGCCACGATTCTGGGAGTCATGGCCCAGCGCCTGGTGCGTACGCTGTGCCCGCACTGCAAGGCGCCCATCGCCTTGGATGAGGTCGACTGGCAGACCCTGACCCGTCCCTGGCAGGCTCCGGTACCGGCCGGCGCCCATCGTGCCGTGGGCTGCGCCGAATGCCGCGACACCGGTTATCGCGGGCGCGCCGGGGTGTACGAGATCATGCTCATGTCCGATGGCGTGAAGGCCCTGATCGCCGCTGACCTGGACCTGACAGCCATGCGCCGCCAGGCCTTCAAGGAGGGCATGCGCAGCCTGCGCCTGTCGGGCGCACAGAAGGTTTCGGCCGGGCTGACCACTCTTGAAGAAGTGTTACGCGTCACACCTCAGAGCGAACAACGTTGAAATACATGCCCGGATGCGGTTTCACTGGGCATCGACGACAATCCCCGCCCCATCCCGTACTGACAAGGAAGTACCATGCAAACCGGTAGTATCGTAATCCTCTTATTCGTCGGCCTGGCATTGGCCATCGTGTTCATGGGCTTCAAGGTGGTCCCGCAGGGTTACCAATGGACAGTGGAGCGCTTCGGCCGCTACACCAATACGCTCAAGCCCGGCCTGAACATCATCATCCCGGTGATGGACCGCATCGGACGCAAGATCAACGTGATGGAAAGCGTGCTCGACATCCCGCCCCAGGAAGTCATCACCGCCGACAACGCCACGGTCCAGATCGATGCCGTGTGCTTCTACCAGGTGATCAACACCGCCCAGGCCGCCTACGAGGTAAACGACCTCCAGCACGCCATCCGCAACCTGCTGCAAACCAATATCCGTACCGTGCTCGGTTCCATGGAACTCGACGCCATGCTCAGCCAGCGCGATGGCATCAACGAGCGGCTGCTGCGCATCGTCGACGAGGCCACCGCGCCCTGGGGCATCAAGATCACCCGGATCGAGATCAAGGACATCAGCCCGCCCGAAGACCTGATGGCGGCCATGAGCGGCCAGATGAAGGCCGAACGTATCAAGCGTGCCCAGATTCTTGAGGCTGAAGGCCTGCGTGCAGCGGCGATCCTGACTGCCGAAGGCAAGAAGCAGGCGCAGATCCTTGAAGCCGAAGGCAGCCGGCAGGCCGCCTTCCTGGAGTCCGAAGCCCGTGAACGCCAGGCCGAAGCCGAAGCCCAGGCCACCCGCGTGGTGTCCGACGCCATTGCCACCGGCAACGTGCAGGCCATCAACTACTTCGTGGCGCAGAAATACATCGAGACCCTGGGCCAGTTGGCCTCGGCCGACAACAGCAAGGTCATCCTGATGCCGCTGGAGGCCAGCCAGGTCATCGGCGCGGTGGGCGGTATCGGCGAAATCGTCAAAGCCACTTTCGATCGCAAGGCCTGAGGCACACACCATGAGCTGGCTGTATAACCTTTCGTTCTGGGACTGGCTGGCACTGGGCACGGTGCTGCTGATTCTGGAAATGTTTGGCGCCGGTGGCTACCTGCTGTGGATCGGCATCGCCGCAGCGGCGGTCGGCCTCTTGAGCTTCGTGCTGCCGGAGCTGCCCTGGACCGTGCAGTTTCTGCTGTTTGCCGTGTTTGCGGTGCTCACCGCCGTGTACTGGTGGTACCGCCAGCGCACGGCCGCGCGGCCGTCAGACCAGCCGGGACTGAACATGCGCGGCCATGAACTGATCGGCCACAGCTTCGTGGTGCAACAGGCCATCGTGGACCGGCGCGGCAAGATCAAGGTGGGCGACAGCGTGTGGATTGTCACCGGTCCTGATACACCGGTGGGTGAGCGCGTGAGGGTTGTGAGCCAGGAAGGCACGGTGCTGCAGGTCGAGCCTCTCTGAGCAGGGGGCAGGCAAGGGAACTACCGGGGGGAAACATTCTCCAATGAACCGGAATCTTCCCTTTTGGAGTACTTCATCATGCGTCTGAAACTTGCTGTCGCCACTTGTGCTCTGCTTTCTCTTCCGGTTGGGTCGGCGATGGCCGATGCCGGGTTCTGGCGCGATGTAATTTCGTCGGGAGCCACCACCGGCTCGACGTACCTGACTTTCCGGGACCACAAACTGATCGTGGCAGCCCAGGACGATTCCGCCAGCTTTGTGGCCAGCAACGGCGGGATCCGCGGTCCGTTCCTGGAAGCGGCCATGGCTCAGGTACGTCAGGACAACCCGGGCCTGCAAGCCAGCGACATGGAACTGGCCAACGCCATCCTGACCCGCAACGCGCAGTAAGATCGACGCAAGGAAAAGCCCGCACCTGGATATCAACGCATTAAATCCCGGCGCGGACAGATGGAAGTCAGCTCTGCTGGCGAAGACGACAGCACTGGGGCCGGATGTGCACCGCTCATGCCGCCCCCATCGCGGGCAGAGCCCCCTCCCACAGGTTTGATGCGACCCTGAATTCGGGTCTGGCACCGGACTAAGGGAGGCGGCTTGCCGGCGATCGCTATGGGACAGCCGCAGCAGGTGTATGGGCCTTGCCGACCCCATCGCGGGCAGAGCCCCCTCCCACAGGTTTGATGCGACCCTTAATTCGGGTCTGGCACCGGACTAAGGGAGGCGGCTTGCCGGCGATGGCTATGGGACAGCCGCAGCAGGTGTATGGGCCTTGCCGGCCCCATCGCGGGCAGAGCCCCCTCCCACAGGTTTGATGCGACCCTTAATTCGGGTCTGGCACCGGGCTGTGGGAGGCGGCTTGCCGGCGATGGCTATGGGACAGCCGCAGCAGGTGTATGGGCCTTGCCGACCCCATCGCGGGCAGTGCCCCCTCCCACAGGTGTGATGCGACCCTGAATTCGGGCCTGGCACCGGACTGTGGGAGGCGGCTTGCCGGCGATGGCTATGGGACAGCCGCAGCAGGTGTATGGGCCTTGCCGGCCCCATCACGGGCAGTGCCCCTCCCACAGGTTTGATGCGACCCTTAATTCGGGTCTGGCACCGGACTGTGGGAGGCGGCTTGCCGGCGATGGCTATGGGACAGCCGCAGCAGGTGTATGGGCCTTGCCGGCCCCATCACGGGCAGAGCCCTTTCCCACAATTGACCCTGTCGTCCTTGATGGGTTGGCATTACTCCCGAGGGGGCCTTTCCTTGCGTGGCTGTTACTCGCCGATGGCAGCCTGATAACCGGCTGCATCAAGCAGCATGGCCAGGTCGGCGTCAGCGGCCGAGGGCTTGAGTTTGAAGATCCAGGCACTGTAAGGCTCGTTATTGAGCTGCTCGGGCGCATCACCCAGCGCGTCGTTGACGGCAGTGACTTCGCCTGCCACCGGCGCATAGATATCCGAGGCGGCCTTGACCGACTCGACCACACCGGCTGCATCGCCAGCGACAAATACCTTGCCGATTTCCGGCAGTTCGACGAAGACCACATCACCCAGTGCCTGTTGCGCGTGGTCGGAAATACCCACGGTGATGGTGCCGTCGGCTTCCTGGCGCGCCCATTCGTGGCTTTTGGCGAAACGCAGTTCGGCGGGAATATTGCTCATTTGTCATCCTCAGAATTATCAGGTCAGCGGCAGTTCGCCAGGTTAGATAAGCACTTTGCCGTGGCGCACGAAGCTTGGGCGCACCACGCGCACGGGGTACCACTTGCCGCGAATTTCCACTTCGGCCCGATCGGCGGTGGCCATCGGGACACGTGCCAGGGCAATCGACTTGCTCAGCGTAGGAGAGAAACTACCACTGGTAATCTCTCCCTCGCCAATTTCTGCGATGCGCACTACCTGATGGGCGCGCAGTACACCGCGCTCTTCAAGCACCAGGCCGACCAGTTTGGACGCCGCGCCAGCAGCGCGTTCACGCTCCAGCGCCGCGCGACCGATGAAGTCACGCTCGACCGGCTCCCAGGCAATGCTCCAGCCCATGTTGGCAACCAGGGGCGAGACCGTTTCGTCGATGTCCTGGCCATACAGGTTCATGCCGGCCTCCAGGCGCAGCGTATCGCGCGCACCCAGGCCGATCGGCGAGATACCGGCGCCGACCAGGTCATTGAAAAAGGCCTGGGCCTGTTCGGCAGGCAGCAGGATTTCCAGGCCGTCCTCGCCGGTGTAGCCGGTGCGGGCAATGAACCAGTCCTGATCGTCATGGCCTTCGAAGGGCGTGAGGCGCCGAATCAACTCCGCACGCTGGCTGGACAGCAATTCGGCAATCCGCTGGCGGGCACGTGGTCCCTGGATGGCCAGCATCGCCAGGTCGGTGCGCTCGACCAGTTGCACATCGAAGCCGGCCAGGCGGGCCTGCATCCAGGCCATGTCCTTGGCGCCGGTGGCGGCGTTGGCCACCAGGCGATAACCGCCGGGCGTGAGGTAGACGACCATGTCGTCGATGATGCCGCCGTGTTCATCGAGCATGGCGCTGTACAGCGCCCGTCCGACGTCCTGCAGGCGGCCTACGTCGTTGGCCAGCAGGTAACGCAGCCAAGCCTTGGCCTGACTGCCGAGCACGTCGATCACATGCATGTGCGAGACGTCGAATACGCCGCAGTCGCGGCGCACCTGATGATGTTCCTCGACTTGCGAGCCGTAATGCAACGGCATGTCCCAACCACCGAAATCGACCATTTTCGCGCCCAGCGCGAGGTGCAGGTCAAACAGGGGGGTACGCTGTCCCATGGGTTTCTCCTTCCGGGCGTGGCGAAGATGCGGACCGGGACCTGCTGACAAGCCCCCAATGACTCGGGGTTTGCGACGACTGACAACCTGCCAGCCAGGCAGCGGCCTGCACCGATTGCGGCGCATTGTAGCCGCATGGCGAGCACCTCGCACCCGACGCGCGGCCTACTGAAACAGGCGGCGGCATTTCAGTGGCCTGGCCGTCAGCCGTGCTGGCGTGCCGAACGCCGGATCAGACCGATCACCGGCAGCAGGCCGACCAGCACCAGGGTCAGGGCCGGCAGGGCCGCGCGGGCCCACTCGCCCTCGCTGGTCATTTCAAAGATGCGCACCGCCAGGGTGTCCCAGCCGAAGGGACGCATCAGCAGGGTGGCGGGCATTTCCTTGAGCACATCGACAAACACCAGCAAGGCCGCACTCAGGGCACCGGGCACCAGCAATGGCAGGTAGATGGTGAAGAACAGCCGCGGGCCGCTGGTGCCCAGGCTGCGCGCCGCTTCAGGCAATGACGGGCGAATTCGCGCCAGGCTGCTTTCCAGCGGCCCATAGGCCACGGCGATGAAGCGCACCAGGTAGGCCAGCAGCAACGCCGACAGGCTGCCCAGCAGCAAGGGCTTGCCGGCACCGCCCAGCCACGACGACAGCGGAATGACCAGCGTGCGGTCCAGGTAACTAAACGCCAGCATGATCGACACCGCCAGCACCGAGCCCGGCAAGGCATAACCCAGGTTGGCCAGGCCTACGCCGGAGCGAATCGCCCGGGTGGGTGCCAGGCGCCGGGCGAACACCAGCACCAGGGCCACGCTGACCGTGATCAGTGCCGCCAGGCTGCCCAGATAAAGCGTGTGCAGCACCAGCCCGATGTAGCGCTCGTCCAGGTCGAAACGTCCGCGCTGCCAGACCCAGACCACCAGTTGCAGCATCGGTACGGCAAAGGCGCAGATGAACACCAGTGTGCACCAGCTGCTGGCCGCCGCCGCCTTCAGGCCGGTGAGGTGATACAGCGGCTTGCTGCGTGGACGCTCGTTGGATGCGCGGCTGACGCCGCGTGCGCGACGTTCGCCATAAAGCACGACCATGACCGCCAGCAACAGCAGGCTGGCCAGTTGGGCGGCGCTGGAGAGGCTGAAGAAGCCGTACCAGGTCTTGTAGATGGCCGTGGTGAACGTGTCGAAGTTGAACACCGACACCGCACCGAAATCGGCCAGGGTTTCCATCAGTGCCAACGCCACACCGGCACCGATGGCCGGGCGCGCCATGGGCAGCGCCACGCGCCAGAACGCTTGCAGCGGCGACAGCCCCAGCACCCGCGCCGCCTCCATCAGGCCACGGCCCTGGGCCAGGAATGCGGTGCGCGCCAGCAGGTAGACATAGGGGTAGAACACCAGCACCAGCACTATGATCACCCCGCCGGTGGAGCGCACCCGGGGCAGGCGCAGGCCGCTGCCGAACCACTCGCGCAACAGGGTCTGCAAGGGTCCGGCAAAGTCCAGCAGGCCGACGAAGACAAACGCCAGCACGTAAGCGGGAATGGCGAATGGCAGCATCAGGGCCCAGTCCAGCCAGCGCCTGCCGGGAAATTCGCACAGGCTGGTCAGCCAGGCCAGGCTCACGCCCAGCACAGTGACGCCCACGCCAACCCCGAGGATCAGGGTCAGGGTATTGCCCAGCAGGCGGCTCATCTGGGTGTCGAGCAGGTGCGACCAGATCTCCCGGTCGATGCTTTGCCAGGACAGCAGCAGGACGCTGAGGGGCAACAGCACCAGCGCGGCGATGGCAAAGACCAGGGGGTACCAGCGGCGTTGGGCGGGGTGGGCCAAAGGAAATTCTCGGTTCGCAGTGATTCGCGGCTGAAACGGATCGCCGCCCGGCCGCTTCTACGGGCAAAGTCCGTAGGAGCGGCTTCAGCCGCGATCCGCTTCAGCCGCGAAAAGGGCGGGTATTAAATCAATTCCAGCCCGCGCGATCCATCATGCGAATCGCTTCTGCCTGACGCTTGCCGGCCACTTCGACCGGGATGGTGTCGGCCTTGAACGAACCCCAGCCCGCCACTTCGGCACTGGGCGGCACGCTCGGGTTGGCCGGGAACTCCTGGTTGACGCCGGCAAAGATCGCCTGGGCCTCGGGGCCGGTCATCCACTCCACCAGCGCCTTGGCGGCTTCTGCGTGCGGCGCATGCCTGGTCAGGCCGATGCCCGACAGGTTGACGTGCACGCCGCGGTCGGCCTGGTTGGGCCAGAACAGCTTGACCGCCAGTTGCGGGTTCTGTTTGTGCAGGCGACCGTAGTAGTAGGTGTTGACGATGCCCACGTCGCACTGGCCGGCGTTGATCGCCTCGAGCACGGCGATGTCGTCGGAGAAGACGTCGGTGGACAGGTTGTTGACCCAGCCCTTGAGGATCTCGCTGGTCTTGTCGGCACCGTGGGTTTCGATCAGGGTGGCGGTCAACGACTGGTTATAGACTTTCTTGGCCGTGCGCAGGCACAGGCGCCCTTCCCAGTTCTTGTCGGCCAGGGCCTCGTAGGTGGACAGTTCTCCGGGCTTGACCCGGTCGGTGGAGTAGGCAATGGTCCGCGCACGCAGGCTCAGGCCGGTCCA
The DNA here is from genome assembly GCF_900589395.1 of Pseudomonas viridiflava. Lineage (GTDB taxonomy): Bacteria > Pseudomonadota > Gammaproteobacteria > Pseudomonadales > Pseudomonadaceae > Aquipseudomonas. The sequence goes on along the minus strand of NZ_UUIS01000096.1, from coordinate 80,376 downwards.
GGCGTGGGTCGAGGAGCGGTACTGCGCCGGGATGTTCTTGTCGATCACCGGCGTGCTGAACGGCTGCAGGATGCCCATCTGCTCGGCCTGCCACAGGTTGCCGGCATCGACGGTCAGCAGCAGGTCGGCGGTGGCGTTCTCGCCCTCGGCCTTGATGCGCTGCATCAGCGGCGCTTCCTTGTCAGTGATGAACTTGATCTTGACGCCGGTCTTGGCGGTGTAGGCGTCGAAAACAGGCTTGATCAATTCGTCGATACGCGACGAATACACCACAACCTCATCGGCGGCCTGGGCGGTGCTGCCGAGCATGGTCAGTGTCAGGGCAGCGAGAAGACGCTTGCTTGCCTGCATGGGAAAGCCTCTAGGTTCGATTACAAGGTCGAAATGGTAGTCAATACCATTCACAACCTCAATGAGGGGCGGCGAAGAGCCGTAACTTAATGTTGCGCGAGGGACCTATGTAGAAGCGCGCTTGCCCGCGACCGGCTGCGTTAGCAGTCGTAAATTTGTGGCGTTTCGCAGATTTTGCGAGCGCTACGCACTCGGTCGCGGGCAGAGCGCGCTCCTACAGTTCGGGTACGTGCGCGCCCGGGAGCCGGTCCTACAAGCGCGCCAGCTCGGGCATTTCTCCTGACAGGCCCAGCGCCTGGCGCACGAACAGGGCTTTGACCTCAGGCAGGCTGTCGACGGCCTTGAGGCCGGTGTTGCGCAGCCAGCGCAAGGGCAACGGGTTGGCCTGGAACAACCGCTCGAAGCCCTCCATGGCGGCCATCAGGCTCAGGTTGTGCGGCATGCGCCGACGCTCGTAGCGGCCCAGCACTCGCTCATCGGCCAGGCGTTCGCCACGGGCATGGGCGTGCAGCAGCACCTCGGCCAGCACGGCGGCGTCCAGAAAACCCAGGTTCACGCCCTGCCCGGCCAGCGGGTGGATGGTGTGGGCGGCATCGCCGATCAGCGCCAGTCCCGGGGCCACGTAACGCTTGGCATGGCGCTGGCGCAGCGGCACGCACAACCGCGGGTCGGCATGCAGCACGGTGCCCAGCTGCCCTTCGAAGGCACGCTCCAGCTCGACACAGAACAACGCGCCGTCCAGCGCCATCAGCCGCTCGGCCTCGGCCGGCGTGACCGACCAGACGATGGAGCACCAATGCTCGCCTTCACGCGCCAGAGGCAAAAAGGCCAGCGGGCCGTCATCGGTGAAACGCTGCCAGGCCGTACGACCGTGCGGCCGGGCGGTGCGTACGCTGGTGACGATGGCGTGATGCAGGTAATCCCACTCGCGGGTCGGCGTGCCACTCAAGCGGCGAATGGCCGAGTGGGCGCCATCGGCCCCGACCACCAGCGGTGCACGCAGGCGTCGACCATCGGCCAGGGTCAGCAGCCAGTCCTCGCCTGAATGGCGCAACTGTTCCAGTCGGGCGTGTTCCAGCAGGCCGATATCCGTGTCATGCAGGCGCTCGAGCAAAGCGTCCTGAACCACGCGGTTCTCGACGATGTGCCCGAGCACATCGGCATGCACGCTGGCGGCAGAAAAATGGATCTGCCCGGTGCCGCTGCCATCCCAGACCTGCATCTGGGCATAAGGGCTCAGCCGCCGGGCGACAATGCCGTCCCAGGCGCCCAGGCGTTGCAGGATCCGCTGGCTGGCCGCCGACAGCGCGCTGACGCGCGGCTCGAATGGCGCCTGCGGGTCGAACGGCTCGACACTCAGGGTACCGCCGTCGACCACCAGCACCTCCAGGCCGCGGCCTTGCAGGGCCAGGGCCAGGGCACTGCCGACCATACCGGCTCCAACGATCAGCACATCCGCGCGGGTTTCCATGGTTCAGATCACTCGTGTTGGGCGCGCAGGCCGGTGGGGGTCAAAGGTTCAGGCATCGGGACGTGTCCCCAGGCCCATGGCCTGGCGGGCGAACCAGCGCTTGGCCGGTGGCAGCAGGTCCAGGCCTAGCAGGCCCAGGTTGCGCCCGGTGGTGACCGCCGAGGCGGTACTGCCGAACAACCGCGTGACCTTGTCGGAAAAGCCCACGGTCAGTTGCTGGTCGAGTTGCTGGCGGGCGCGATAACGCTGCAGGGTTGCCAGCTCCCCCGGCGCCTGGTCGCTTTCAAGCAGCGTGCGCGCCAGCGCATCGGCATCGCGCAGCGACAGGTTGAAGCCCTGCCCGGCAATCGGGTGCAGGCTGTGCGCGGCGTTGCCCAGCACCACCAGGTGCGAGCGTACTTGCTCGTCAGCCTCGATCAGGGCCAACGGGTACACATGCCGCGCCCCGACCTGGCACAGCCGGCCCAGTCGATAGCCGAACACGTCCTGCAGCTCGCTGAGAAAACCGCGCTCATCAAGCGCGGCCAAGCGCTGGGTGTCATCGCCGGTGCGGGTCCAGACCAGCGCACAGCGATTGTCCGGCAAGGGCAGCAAGGCCATCGGCCCGTGTTCGGTGAAACGCTCGAAGGCCTGCCCGCCGTGGGCCTCGGACGGGCTGATATTGGCGATCAGTGCACTCTGGTCATAAGGGCGCTGGTGCACGCTGATGCCCAGTTGTTCGCGCAGGCTCGAACGCCCGCCGTCAGCCAGTACCGCCAGGTCGCACTCAAGCTCGGTTTCGTCACTCAGGCTCAACCGGTAGCCACCGGCGACCGCCTGCATGCTGCGCACTTCGGCCGGCACCCGCCAGCTGATGACCTCAGGGTCCAGCGCCTGCCACAGGCATTGGCCCAGCCAGGCGTTCTCGACCACGTAGCCCAGGGCCGGCACGCCTTCTTCGATGGCCGACAGGCGTGCCGCCCCGAAGCGGCCGCGATCGGACACCTGAATGTGCAGGATCGGCTCGGCGCGCTGGGTGATCTGTTGCCACAGGCCCAGGCGCTCGTAGATGCGCCGGGCACCGAACGACAACGCCGAAGAGCGCGCATCGTAGCTGGGCTGATAGGTGTCGCCCGGGGCGAAGGGCTCGATCAGCACGATCTTCCAGCCGCGCTCGCGGGCACCGGCCTGCAATGCCAGGGCCAGGCTGGCGCCGACCAGCCCGCCACCGACGATGGCCAGGTTGAAGCGGCTCATGCGGCCTGCACCCGGGCAGCGGCCATCAGGGCCTCGATGTCGGCCACGTGGCGAGGCACGTCGCCGGTCAGGATGTCGCAACCCTGGCGGGTCACCACTACGTCGTCTTCGATTCGCACACCGATCCCTCGCCATTTCTTCGCCACAGACGTGTTGTCTGTCGCAATGTAGATGCCGGGTTCAACCGTCAGTGCCATGCCGATTTCCAATACCCGCCATTGGCCGCCGACCTTGTAGTCACCGACATCATGAACGTCCATGCCCAGCCAGTGGCCGGCACGGTGCATGTAGAACGCCTTGTGCGCATCGCTGGCGATCAAGGCCTCGACTTCACCCTTGAGCAGGCCGAGCTCCACCAGCCCCGTGGTAATGACGCGCACCGTGGCCTCGTGGGCCTCGTTCCAGTGTCGGCCCGGGCCGATGGCCTCGAACGCGGCGTGCTGGGCCTTGAGCACCAGTTCGTAGATCGCTTTCTGCTCGGGCGAAAACACGCCGCTGACCGGGAAGGTGCGGGTGATGTCGCTGGCATAACAGTCGATCTCGCAGCCAGCGTCGATCAGCACCAGGTCCCCGTCCTTGAGCGGCGCGTTGTTTTCCTGATAGTGCAGGATGCAGGCATTGCGGCCCGAGGCGACGATCGAACCATAGGCCGGCATGCGGGCGCCGCCCTTGCGAAATTCGTATTCCAGCTCGGCTTCCAGGCTGTACTCGTGCAGGCCGGCACGGCTGGCCTGCATGGCGCGCACATGGGCGCGGGCCGAGACTTGCGCGGCGTAGCGCATGACCTTGACCTCGGCGGCCGACTTGTACAGGCGCATGTCGTGCAGCAGGTGATCCAGGGCCACGAACTCGTTGGGCGGCTGCGCCCCCAGGTGAGCCTTGGAGCGGATGGTGTTGATCCACTCCATCAGGTGCCGGTCGAACTCAGGGTTGCTGCCCATGGCCGAATAAACCCGGTCGCGGCCTTCGATCAGGCCCGGCAAGATGTCATCGATGTCATTGATCGGAAAGGCGTCGTCGGCGCCGTAATCGCGCACCGCACCTTCCTGGCCGGCACGCAGGCCATCCCACAGCTCGCGCTCAGGGTTGCGCTCGCGGCAGAACAGCACGTATTCGCCGTATTCGCGGCCGGGGATCAGGACCACAACGGCTTCAGGCTCGGGAAAGCCGCTCAGGTACTGGAAATCACTGTCCTGGCGGTAGACATGCTCGACGTCACGGTTGCGGATCGCTACGGCCGCTGCCGGCAGGATGGCAATGCTGTTGGGTTCCATCTGCGCCATCAGGGCCTTGCGGCGCCGGGCGTATTCGGACTTCGGGATATGCATCATGGGCAATGGGCGTCCCCGTTCAGGCAGTGTGCGGTATGAGAGCCACGACGCTCGCGACGCGTCACACCGTCTGCGCTGGAGCGTGCCGGCAGGAACGATGGCCCTGCCGGTCTTGTGGTGCCAGGATCAGTGCAGCGAAGGCTTGGCTGGTGCCGGCACGGCGCCTGGCTTGCCGCATTCGGTAAACAGCAGCAAGGGGGCGACGCGCAGGTATTCCATCACTTCCATGTAGTCGCTTTCGCCGTCTTCGGACTCTTCCAGGGCATCCTGCACCTGGGCGATGGCCGCCAGGTCCTGCAGGACTTCGGTGGCTTCCAGGCTGATGACCCGGTCACCGGCGGCCAGGCCAAAACCCGACAGGAAACCCTGGCACCATTGCCCCAGGGCGGCGGCACGTTCGGTCAGCGGCTCGTCATCGCCGGGCAACAGCAGCACCACGGTCATGTCTTCGCTGGTCAGTTCACCCTTGACCATTTCCTGCAGCCCGACCAGCGCCTGGCGTACGTTATCCTGCGGCTCGGTTTCAAGCAGGATCGAGGCATCGGCGAACCAGCTCTCGGCATCGAAACCGGCACCGGCGCAACTGCGGCCAAGCAGCATGCCATGCAGCTCGGCGGGGGAAGCCGGATGGCCGCCGCTGGCGAGCAAGGTGGCGAAGGCTTTGTAGGGGGAGTTCTGAGTAGGCATGGGCAACTGGTCGCCAAACGGCGCTATGTCTAGAATGAAGGCCTTGTATCGTAGGGGTTGATAGCATGGCAACACAAGCTGAAACCCCCAAACTATCTGCGCGGCACAAAGGTCCAAGGATCTTTCACGAACCGGGCAGCCGGCACCGGGTATCGTGCCACTCATCAGAAAATCATCCGTGAGGCTCCATGCCAGACACCGATCTGCAAGCGCTGATGGCCCGACTGGAGTTGTTGCTTGCGCGTGTAGAGCAACTTAAAGGCCAGAATGCGTTCCTATTAACTCAGGAAAAAACCTGGCGCGAGGAACGCGCCCATCTCATTGAAAAGAACGAAATCGCCCGGCAGAAGGTCGAGTCATTGATTTCGCGCCTCAAAGCCCTGGAGCAAGACTCATGAGCAATGGCAACAGCGTTACCGTGCAAATCCTCGACAAGGAATACTCCATCATCTGCCCGGCCGAAGAGCGCGCCAACCTGGTCAGCGCGGCTCGCTACCTCGACGGCAAGATGCGGGAAATCCGGTCCAGCGGCAAAGTCATCGGCGCCGACCGTATCGCCGTAATGGCCGCGCTGAACATCACCCACGACCTGCTGCACCGGCAGAATCTGCCCGACGTGCAGGCCAGCGGCACGACGCGCGAACAGGTGCGCGACCTGCTGGAACGCGTCGATCTGGAACTGACCGGCGAAGCCCCAGGCTCAGGCAATTCGTCGCGAGGCTGATAATCTTGTAACGTTTCTGTATACTTGCGCCGCTCCCTGGAGTGTTTGCCAGTCGGTCATGTCCCTGAGCCGATACGCACAACCACGGGGGTTGCACGTGGAGTTGGTGCGCATGTCCGCCCGACGGAAAGCCTTAAAACTTCCTGCAATCTCCACCTTGAACTTTCGGGTTCAAGGGCTACACCGACAGCGGCTCGTCGGGGAGTCCTGATTCCAGCCATTGCCCGCCAACGCGTGGCAATGGCTTTCTCCTTCCTCAATCATGAGGACCTGCCTGCATGACACCTCGCTCATGATCAGCGCCCAATCACTGTCACGCCCGCAACTGCGCCGCCAGTTGCGCAAGACCCGCCGCGCCCTGAGCCGCAGCCAGCAGCAGGCCGCCGCCCGTGGCCTGTACCGCCAACTGGCCCAGCACCCACTGTTCCGCCGCGCCCGGCATGTGTCGCTGTACCTGGCCAATGACGGCGAAATCGACCCGTGCCTGCTCTTGCAAGCTGCCCAGCGTCGCGGCAAGGCGGTTTACCTGCCTGTGCTCAATGCCTGGCCCAGAACCCGGATGGTCTTTCAGCGCGTGCAGCGTGGGGAGGTGTTCAGGCCCAATCGCTTCGGCATCCCCGAACCCCTCATCAGCCGCGCCAGGCAGCGGCCGGTCTGGGCCCTGGACCTGATCCTGATGCCACTGGTGGGGTTCGATGAACTGGGCGGCCGGCTAGGCATGGGCGGCGGCTTCTACGATCGCAGCCTGGCGTATCGCAGCCGCCGGCAGACCTGGCGCAAACCGACGCTGCTGGGGCTGGCTCATGAATGTCAGAAAGTCGATCGATTGGCCCTGGCAAGCTGGGATATTCCCCTGCAGGGCACGGTGTCGGACACGCGCTGGTATCTGGCGTAGGCGGGCAAGCGAGACGTGCCCGGTCAATCAATGACGGCCTGGAACCTTCTGTTGTTGCTGGACGAGCTCGACAGGCGCGTCAGGTTTGTTGGTCCACAGGCTCTGTGCGTAGCCGGTGGTAACAATACCCAGGCCAAACAAAATGACGAGAACCCAGAGAAGATCCGGCTTGCGATTCACTGATTGCCTCCTGAAGGAAATCAAATACGTGTCAGCAGCGGGGTAAGGTGAGGGGCCGTGCTAGCTGCGTGGTGACGGGGGTACTAAAAGGAGCGGCATTTTGCGATAACGTGACGCAGTACGCAAATCATGAATTCGACCGACTGTCGGTTTGTCATGAACGTGTCTCAACCGTCTTTCCTGGAGTCTGTGACGTGGCCTATTGGCTGATGAAATCCGAGCCCGACGAGTTCTCGATCCATGATCTGGAACGCCTAGGCACTGCGCGCTGGGATGGCGTGCGCAACTATCAGGCGCGCAACTTTTTGCGCAGCATGGCCGAGGGTGACGGCTTCTTTTTCTACCATTCCAGTTGCCCGGAGCCGGGCATCGCCGGCACTGGCCGCATTGTGCGCAGCGCCTATGCCGATCCGACGGCGCTTGATCCGCACAGCCCTTATTTCGATGCCAAGGCCAGTCCTGAAAAGAATGCCTGGAGCGCCCTCGACGTGGGCTTTGACCAGCGCTTTGCCAAGGTCCTGGGGCTGGGCTGGCTCAAGCAGCAACCGGCGCTGGAGCAACTGCCTCTGGTGCACAAGGGCAGTCGACTGTCCGTGATGCCTGTGACCGCCGAACAGTGGGCGGCGATCATGGCACTGACGGCGTAGCGACCGCCTGGCCAGGCAACGCCTTTCTACTGGGCAATCAGGTTATTGAACAACAGGTCCTCGACGATGGGCTTGCCCTCTTCGTCGTTCATGATCTGCTGGACCTGCTTGAGCGCTTCCTGACGCAGCTTTTCCTTGGACTCGGCGCTGCCCATGCTCTCGACCGTTTGCTGAGCGAACAAGGCCACCAGCTGGTTGCGGATCAGCGGGTCGTTGCGCTTGACCGCCGCCGCGGCGTCCGCACCGGTGACACGCACGGCGATGTCGGCCTTGTACACACGTACCTTGGGGCCGCCATCGAGCGCATAGTTACCGACAAACGGCGGGGTCAGGCTGACATAGGCCGCCTTCGGCGCGGCATCTTCTTCCTTCTTTTCTTCGGCCTGCGCCAAGGCAGGCAGCGACAAAGCCAGCAACATCAGGATCCACGCTTTCACAGTCCACTCCTTCAATACGATTAGCGCCGGGCTGCGCAGTCTACAGCGTTTGAACAGGCGACTGGCACACGAGCCAGCCCGCTGAATCGACGTTGTTTCGAGGTTATCGGCCAGGGCGGCAAAAGAAATAGGCCCAGGCGCAGTCAAGGTGCAATCGGCCGACCTGCCAACGCCACATCAATGAGTTGCTCCGGCGTGAACGTTTGCCTATCAGTCTTACGGCCGAAATAGTCGTCCGGCCAGAAGATCAGGTCCGAGATACGCTCGTCCGGGATATTGATTGCCAGCATGTCCAGCCAGAATTCGATGACATGTTGCGGCCCGTCGGACTCCAGGACGCGGCGAGCTATCTCGATTAACTCAGACCGCGTGATGTCGACCACACGCTGTTGATGAGGCGTTGACAACACACTACGAACCCAAGTGATGTGCTCTTGCCCCCCATAAATGCCTTGGAAATCAATGAATTCGTAAGAGGTCATCGCTTCCCTGTTGAAGGTCGCCAGCTGTTCCCGGGTTTCCAGAGGATCCCCGCAATCAATTTCTGCGGCCAACACAGCCAGTCGGGCGACTAACGCCTCGTCCAGTAGAGGAGGCATCAGTTGGGGTCGAAGTTTCATGAGCCTTCTCCTGCCCTGCCGATTGTTTGCCGCAGAGCGCATTTGAGTAAATCAAGCATACAGTGAGGATGTTCTTTCGAGCTGTTCATCACTCAGCACGCCTGCGCAGTCAGGCCGTTTCATCGACAGCGACCAGCAACTGCCTGATGCGCACCGGCAAGTGATCGCCATACCGGGAGCGCGGGTGTTTCGCGCAGCGCTTCACGATGGCGGGCAAGGCCGAGTCCCGTTGGCGGAGCAGGGCCTTGCGCTCGGTTTCGCTGCGCTGCAAGGCGGCGTAGTCACTGTGCAGGAACTGCCCGGTGTACCAGAACACGTCGACATGCCCCAGGGGCGCGTCAGGGAAGTAGCGCTGCTGGGCCAGGACTTCGTGGTTCACGTAGGCGCAGCGGATATTGCCCAGGCCGACACTGACGTGGCTGTCGAAGGGCGCGTTGCCCGGCGAGCCGAAGATCACCGGCAGAGTGATGGTCATAGGGCCGCGCGCCCCGGATGCAGACTTCCACGGCCTGAAACGCCACTGCGCCAAGGCGTGCAAGACTGATTCGGCCAGCGCCGGGTGCATGCTTTCAATGATCTGGACGTCGGCAATCGAACCCTCGGGCTCAACCGTCAGCCTGGCTCGCACCTTGCCGGTGTAATGGGCCCCGAGCAACCGGGCCGGATACACAGGCGTCGCCGTCTGGACCGGCACCAGCCATTCCTGGGCCGCTGGTGTCGTATACGGCAACAAACACATGATCAACACCCGCCATTTCATTTCCCGGTTCTCGCACAGACACGCCCGTGTGGCGCCATGCCTGTGATGCTAGTGGGGATGGGCGTTGTTTATAAGTTCATGGCTTCCGACGGCCATGTAGGAAAACTCTGAAACGTTTTGTATACCCTTCAAAAAAGTGGATACACATCACCGTTTTCAACCCAGCGCCCCACAGCGCCTGAGTCGTGCCTCCAGCACCCGGTCCGGCATGGCGTGGCTGCGCAGGGCCTGGGCGGTCTGGTGCACGTAGTCGCGGGTGGTGCCGTAGCGCCCGGTGGCGGTGGCCAGCACCTGGGTCAGTACGCTGTCGGGCAGGTTGCCGGCGTAGCTGGGCAAATGCCGCTCCAGCACAAAGCCCAACGCCTGGACCTTGCGGCCGTCGCCCAGCCGGCAACTGAGCCAGTGCGGGCGGTACGAGGGGTACGGCATTTCGCGCTGCCATAGCGCCAGCAGTGATTCTTCGAGGCATTCCTCGCTGAGCCGATAGGCAAAGCCGGTGCACGAGCCGCCACGGTCCAGGCCGAACACCAGGCCCGGAATGTCGGGCGTGCCACGGTGCTCGTGGGACCACAGGTACAGACCGCGGTGGTAACCGTGCACCCGGGCACGCTGGCGCTCCACGGCGGGGCATTCGGGTCGCCAGATGAGTGAGCCGTAGGCGAACAGCCAGACCGGACCCCCTTCATGACCTTGCAAGGTGGCATGCATCGAGGCCAGCAGTTGCTCGTGGGTCAGTTGCGGCCCCAGGTCGATGGTTGGCGGGTAAGCCAGCCCCAGGCCGTCATGGACGGCGGCGGCCAGCTCATTGATTGGATTAGCCATTTGCCTCCCCTGGCAGGGTGACTGCCAGTCATGGCCGCAGCGCCTGCCCGAGACGGGGAGCGTGCCAAGCCGTGATCTTTCGGTGTTGCAAGGAACCGATCGCGATTAAAACCGCGTTCGATGGGCCTTTATCGAACAAGACTCAATACTGGCACGAAGCAATTTCCAATCCAACCGCAACGGCCTTCAGATCAACGGGCGGTAAGACCGTTTGTGGATAAGCGGTTGCACAACTGTCATAAGCGTACGCGTCAACGTGGGGCGTACGCGAACACGTCGGCGCGCATGCGATGGGCGTCCATGCCGGCCTCGACCAGGGCGTCGAGGGTGGCATAGATCATCGCCGGCGAGCCGCTGGCATAGACGTGCACGCCGGCCAGGTCCGCAATGTCCTCACGCACGGCCTCATGCAGCAGACCGCAGCGCCCTTCCCAACCGCACAGGTCGCTGACCACTTTGTGCAGGAACAGGTTGGGCAGTTGCTGCCACTGTTCCCAATGGTCGATGGCGTAGAAGTCGTCCGGGCGGCGCACGCCCCAGTACAGGTGCACCGGGTGCCTGAACCCTTCTGCGCGGCAGTGCTCGATCAGGCTGTGCATCTGCGCCATGCCGGTGCCGGCGGCGATCAGCACCAGCGGACCGTCGGGCAGCTCGGCCAGGTGGGTGTCGCCGAACGGCAGCTCGACCCGCGCCAGGCCGTCGCGCTGCAACTGCGCCAGCAAGGCCTGGGCGCCAGCTTCACGCACCAGTACATGCAGCTCCAGGTCGCGGCCCCGGTGTGGCGCACTGGCCAGCGAGAACGCCGATTTGTCGCCGCTGTCGCGCTCAAGCATCAGGTATTGCCCGGCGTGGTAGCGCGGCGGCTTGCCGGCCGGCGCGCGCAGGCCGATGCGCCAGACGTCACCGCCCACAGGTGAGCATTCACTGACCTGGCAGGCCAGCGTACGCACCGGCAGCTCGCCCAGGGCAAGCACGCCGTCCCACAGCAACACGCAATCTTCCAGTGGCTCGGCCAGGCAGGTGTAGACCTCACCATGGTCGTGCGCCTGCCCGGCCTGCATCACCTGGCCGTCGACCAGCAAGGCGGCGCACACATGGCAGTTGCCGTTGCGGCAGCTGTTGGGGCAGTCGTAGCCCAGACGCTGCGCAGCGGCCAGGATGGCCTCGCCGGGCAGGGTTTCCAGCACCGCGCCGGAGGGCTGCAAGGTTACGCGCATCAATTGATTCCCAGCTGGTTCCAGATCTCGTCGACACGACGCGTGGTGGCTTCGTCCTTGACGATGGCACGCCCCCATTCGCGCGTGGTTTCACCGGGCCACTTGTGCGTGGCGTCCAGGCCCATCTTGGAGCCCAGGCCAGACACGGGCGAGGCGAAGTCCAGGTAGTCGATGGGGGTGTTCTCGATCATCACCGTATCGCGCTTGGGGTCCATGCGCGTGGTAATGGCCCAGATCACGTCGTTCCAGTCGCGTGCATTGATATCGTCGTCGGTCACGATAACGAACTTGGTGTACATGAACTGTCGCAGGAACGACCACACCCCCAGCATCACGCGCTTGGCATGACCGGGGTACTGCTTCTTGATGGTCACCACTGCCATGCGGTACGAGCAGCCCTCGGGCGGCAGATAGAAATCGACGATTTCCGGGAACTGTTTTTGCAGGATGGGCACGAACACTTCGTTGAGCGCCACGCCCAGGATCGCCGGCTCATCCGGTGGACGGCCGGTGTAGGTGCTGTGGTAGATCGGCTTTACGCGATGGGTGATGCGCTCGACGGTGAACACCGGGAAGCTGTCGACCTCGTTGTAGTAGCCGGTGTGGTCGCCGTACGGGCCTTCATCGGCCATTTCGCCGGGGTGAATGACCCCTTCGAGGACGATTTCGGCACTGGCCGGCACTTGCAGGTCGTTGCCACGGCATTTGATCAGTTCGGTGCGACTGTCGCGCAACAGGCCGGCAAAGGCGTATTCCGAAAGGCTGTCGGGCACGGGCGTGACCGCACCGAGAATGGTCGCCGGGTCCGCGCCCAGGGCCACGGCCACCGGAAACGGCTGGCCAGGGTGTTTGGCGCACCATTCCTTGAAGTCCAGCGCGCCACCGCGGTGGCTGAGCCAGCGCATGATGACCTTGTTGCGGCCGATCACCTGCTGGCGATAGATGCCCAGGTTCTGGCGCTCCTTGTTCGGCCCGCGGGTGACGGTCAGGCCCCAGGTGATCAGCGGCGCGACATCGCCCGGCCAACAGGTCTGGACCGGCAGCAGGCTCAGGTCGACGTCATCGCCCTCGATGACCACTTCCTGGCACGGCGCGTCCTTGACCACCTTGGGCGCCATGGCAATGACTTTCTTGAAGATCGGCAGCTTCGACCAGGCATCCTTGAGGCCCTTGGGCGGCTCGGGCTCCTTGAGAAAGGCCAGCAGCTTGCCGATTTCACGCAACTCGGCGGTGGTTTCAGCGCCCATGCCCATGGCCACCCGCTCAGGCGTGCCGAACAGGTTGCCCAGCACCGGCATGTCAAAGCCGACCGGCTTTTCGAACAACAGGGCCGGGCCCTTGGCCCGCAGGGTGCGGTCACAGATCTCGGTCATTTCCAGGACAGGGGAAATGGGCATCTGGATGCGTTTCAATTCTCCGCGCTGCTCAAGCTGCTGCACGAAATCCCTAAGATCCTTGAATTTCATTGACCCGGCCACTTTCTGAAATAGGTGCACATCGTACCTGCTCCGGTGCCTGGCTTGCGAATGCGGGTAAAAAAATGGCGCGCAGGAACCTGGCTGCCGCCTTGGAACACCGCAGACCCGTAGGAGCGCGCTTGCCCGCGACCGAGTGCGCAGCGCTCGCAAAAATCTCGAAAACGCCACAATTTTACGACGGCTACGCAGCCGGTCGCGGTGGTCCGGCATTCCGGCAGAGCGCGCTCCTACCGGGGGGAATTTGATATTCAATAAAAAATGGCGCCCCGAAGGACGCCATTTTCATGAGCGGCTGCCTGTCACTTGCGTTTCATGGACAGGAAGAACTCATCGTTGGTCTTGGTCGTCTTGAGCTTGTCGATCAGAAACTCGATCGCGGCGACTTCGTCCATCGGGTGCAGCAGCTTGCGCAGGATCCACATGCGCTGCAGTTCGTCATCGGCGGTCAGCAACTCTTCGCGGCGAGTGCCGGAACGGTTGATGTTGATGGCCGGGAAGACACGCTTTTCGGCGATCTTGCGGTCCAGGGGCAGCTCCATGTTGCCGGTGCCCTTGAACTCTTCGTAGATCACTTCGTCCATCTTCGAGCCGGTTTCGATCAACGCGGTGGCGATGATGGTCAGCGAGCCGCCTTCTTCGATGTTGCGCGCCGCACCAAAGAAACGCTTGGGCTTCTCCAGGGCGTGAGCGTCGACACCACCGGTCAGCACCTTGCCGGAGCTCGGGATCACGGTGTTGTAGGCACGCGCCAGACGCGTGATGGAGTCGAGCAGGATGACCACGTCCTTCTTGTGCTCGACCAGGCGCTTGGCCTTCTCGATCACCATCTCGGCCACCTGGACGTGACGGGTCGGCGGTTCGTCGAAGGTCGAGGCAACCACTTCGCCGCGCACGGTGCGCTGCATTTCGGTCACTTCTTCCGGACGCTCGTCGATCAGCAGCACGATCAGGTGCACTTCGGGGTTGTTACGCGTGATGTTCGCCGCGATGTTCTGCAGCATGATGGTCTTGCCGGCCTTGGGCGGCGCAACGATCAGGCCACGCTGGCCCTTGCCGATCGGCGCACACAGGTCGATCACCCGACCGGTCAGGTCTTCGGTGGAGCCGTTGCCGGCTTCCATCTTCATGCGGATGGTCGGGAACAGGGGCGTCAGGTTCTCGAACAGGATCTTGTTCTTGGCGTTCTCGGGACGGTCGTAGTTGATCGTGTCGACCTTGAGCAGCGCGAAGTAACGCTCGCCTTCTTTGGGCGGGCGGATCTTGCCAACGATGGTGTCGCCGGTGCGCAGGTTGAAGCGACGGATCTGGCTGGGCGAGACGTAGATGTCGTCCGGGCCGGCCAGATAGGACGCGTCCGCGGAACGCAGGAAACCGAAGCCGTCCTGGAGAATCTCCAGCACGCCATCACCAGAAATTTCCTCACCGCTTTTCGCGTGCTTCTTGAGCAGGGAGAAAATCACATCCTGCTTGCGCGAACGGGCCATATTTTCTATGCCCATCTGTTCGGCCATTTCGAGCAGATCGGTAATCGGCTTTTGCTTGAGTTCAGTCAGGTTCATATGGGAATGAAGTAATCGTATATGAGGGGAAATTAAGCATTTTGCTTAATGAGACCGCGCCGCAGAGATGGCGAAAGGATCGCGTACTGAATCGAAAGGAGAGCGTCGGCGACGGCTTGCAGGGGGCTAAGGAAGAAACCATAGCGGGGCCGAATGTAACACCTGGATTTGCAGGCGTCTAGTGCGAGGCTTGAAAAAAACCCCGCAATTCGCGGGGTCTTGGCAAGCCTGTAAAGCTTAGATGTTCGCGTCCAGAAAGGCCGCCAGCTGCGACTTGGACAAGGCGCCCACCTTGGTGGCCTCGACATTGCCGTTCTTGAACAGCATCAGGGTCGGGATGCCGCGCACGCCGTGCTTGGCCGGGGTGTCCTGGTTTTCGTCGATGTTCAGTTTGGCGACGGTCAGCTTGCCTTCATAGGTGATGGCGATCTCGTCCAGAACCGGGGCGATCATCTTGCACGGGCCACACCACTCAGCCCAGTAGTCAACCAGTACGGGGCCTTGAGCCTTGAGGACATCGGCTTCAAAGCTGGCGTCGGTGACGTGTTTGATCAGGTCGCTACTCATGGAATTCTCCGAGTTGGTAGGCTAAAAAACGTGGCCCATCATAGCGGGCCCGCCGGCATTCAGGAAGCCGGGGATCATTGACTGTGTCTATAGCGTTCCATGAAGCAGGTTATAGCCTGCGGCTCACGTGGCCGGTGAGACAAATACGATGCCGGTGCGCAAGGCGGCGCCACGGATGTGCTCCTGCATGGCGCGCTGGGCCGGGCCACTGGCATGACGTGCCAGAGAACGCAGGATCTTGCGGTGTTCCTGCCAGGTTTCCATGGCGCGTGATGCCCGGATGAAAGGCATTTTCTGGCTTTCGAGGAAGATATCGGCACCGGAAGTCATGATGCCCAGGAGCGCCTGATTGCCACTGGCTACCAGAATCAGCCGATGAAACTCGAAGTCCAGCCGGGCGGCGGCCTCGAAATCACCGCTGCGCAGCTCCAGACGCATGGCCTCGACGTTGTCTTCCAGTACATCGCGCTCGTCGGCGGTCAAGGTGACGGCCGCCAGGCCTGCCGCGAAGCCTTCCAGCGCATAACGCAGTTGAAACGTATCGGCCGGCGAGGCCTGGGCGCCCTGCGGCCAGGAAAATCCCGGGCTGCGCGATTGTGGTTCATGCAGCGACTGCACGAACACACCCTTGCCTGGCTGTACGCTGACCACGCCCATGGCACTGAGCGAAGACAGCGCCTCGCGCAGCGAAGCACGGCTGACGCCCAGCAACACCGCCAGATCGCGCTGCGAGGGCAGGCTGTCGCCAGGCTGGTAGCCCTGCTCGGCAATCAGCTTGCGGATGGCCCTGAGGGCCGATTCGGGTACGGCAAGAGAGGGAGTGAGCATCACTGTTCAGGCCAGTCGGTCCGGTAAAAACCCCTTTTATCCTTATCGGCGTCATCGGGCAAGCGACGCCCAGTGCTGGGGCGACAAGGCCTGGCGGCGCTCCAGGATTGGGCGCAACCCCACCCAACTGTTCAGACCAGTAAGACCAAATAAGCGCTGAAAGCCTTGATTTACCGTTGCTGGTAAAGGTATGGCATGGCCTGTGCACTGATGCTTGTGCCCACCTTATCGCGCCATCCGGAGATGCCTCATGACCAAGCGTTACAGTGCTCTGCTCGCGGCTTTGTTTACCAGTCTGGTCCTCAGCCAGGCGCCGGCCCACGCCAACGGCCTGGACGACATCACGACACGCGGTACCTTGAAGGTGGCAGTGCCCCAGGACTTCCCGCCCTTCGGCTCGGTCGGCCCAGACATGAAGCCGCGCGGCCTGGACATCGATACGGCCAAGCTGCTGGCCGACCAGTTGAAGGTCAAACTGGAACTGACTCCGGTCAACAGCACCAACCGCATCCCGTACCTGACCACCGGCAAGGTCGACCTGGTGATTTCCAGCCTGGGCAAGAACCCCGACCGCGAAAAGGTCATCGACTTCTCGCGCGCCTATGCGCCGTTCTACCTGGCCGTGTTCGGACCGCCTGACGCACCGATCAAAGACATGGCCGACCTCAATGGCAAGACCATCAGCGTGACCCGTGGCGCCATCGAGGACATCGAGCTCAGCGCCGTGGCCCCGCAAGGCGCGACCATCAAGCGCTTCGAAGACAACAACTCGACCATCGCCGCCTACCTGGCCGGGCAGACCGACCTGATTGCCAGCGGCAACGTGGTCATGGTCGCCATCAGCGAGCGCAACCCCAAGCGCGTACCGGCGCTGAAGGTCAAGCTCAAGGACTCGCCGGTGTACGTCGGGGTGAACAAGGGCCAACCGGAGCTGCTGGCCAGGGTCAACGAGATCCTCAATGCCGCCAAGGCCGACGGCAGCCTGGAGAAAGCCTCGACCACATGGCTCAAGCAACCGCTGCCGGCTGACCTCTGATCGCTTGAGTCGCACTGACGAGACCCGCTCATGGCCTATGATTTCGACTTCACACCGGTGGTGCAGAACACCGACCTGTTGCTGCGCGGTGCGCTGTTTACCCTTGAGCTGACCGCCATCGGCACGCTGCTCGGGGTCAGCCTGGGCATCGTCGGGGCACTGGTCAGGGCGTGGAACATCAAACCGTTCTCCGCCCTCTTCGGCATCTATGTCGAGTTGATCCGCAACACGCCGTTTCTGGTGCAACTGTTCTTCATCTTTTTCGGCCTGCCGTCGCTGGGGTTGCAAATCAGCGAATGGCAGGCCGCGATCCTGGCCATGGTGATCAACCTGGGCGCCTATTCGACGGAGATCATCCGCGCCGGCATCCAGGCCATTCCCAAGGGCCAGCTCGAAGCGGCCGCCGCACTGGCGATGACCCGCTTCGAGGCGTTCCGGCATGTGGTGCTGGTACCGGCGCTGGGCAAGGTCTGGCCGGCGCTGAGCAGCCAGATCATCATCGTCATGCTGGGCTCGGCGGTCTGCTCACAGATCGCCACTGAAGAACTGAGCTTCTTCGCCAATTTCATCCAGTCACGCAACTTCCGCGCCTTCGAGACCTACATCGTCACCACCCTGATCTACCTGTGCATGGCCCTGCTGATCCGGCAACTGCTGGCGTGGGTCGGGCGACGCTACATCGCGAGGAACGGCTGATGGATTTCACGCTTTGGGACATCCTGCGCAACCTGCTGACCGGCCTGCAATGGACGCTGGCGCTGTCGCTGGTGGCGTTCATCGGCGGCGGCCTGGTGGGCCTGCTGATCATGGGCATGCGCCTGTCGAGCAAGGCCGGGCCTCGCTGGCTGGCGCACATCTATATAGAACTGTTCCAGGGCACGCCGCTGCTGATGCAGCTGTTCCTGGTGTTTTTCGGCGTCGCCTTGCTGGGCCTGGACATTTCGCCCTGGGCGGCGGCGGCCGTGGCACTGACGCTGTTCACCAGTGCGTTCCTGGCCGAGATCTGGCGCGGTTGCGTCGAGTCGATCAGCAAGGGCCAGTGGGAAGCCTCGGCCAGCCTGGCCCTGAACCCGCTTGAGCAGATGCGCTACGTCATCCTGCCCCAGGCCCTGCGCATTGCCGTGGCGCCCACCGTGGGTTTCTCGGTGCAGGTGGTCAAGGGCACGGCGGTGACCTCGATCATCGGTTTCACCGAACTGACCAAGACCGGCAGCATGCTGGCCAACGCCACGTTCGAACCCTTCATGGTCTACGGGTTTGTGGCCCTGGGCTATTTCATCCTGTGCTATCCCCTGTCGCTCTGCGCGCGCCAGCTGGAAAGGAGGCTGCATGCCACCACTGCTTAGAGTTTCTGCGCTGCACAAATACTACGGCGACCACCACGTGCTCAAAGGCATCGACCTGACCGTCGAACAGGGCCAGGTGGTGGCGATCATCGGCCGCAGCGGCTCGGGCAAGAGCACGCTGCTGCGCACGCTCAACGGCCTGGAGTCGATCAACGACGGCGTGATCGAGGTCGACGGCGAATACCTGGACGCCGCCCGCGCCGACTTGCGCAGCCTGCGCCAGAAGGTCGGCATGGTATTCCAGCAGTTCAATCTGTTCCCCCACCTGTCGGTGGGCGAGAACGTCATGCTGGCCCCGCAGGTGGTGAAAAAGACCTCGCGCAGCGAGGCCGCCGCGCTGGCCCGGCAGATGCTCGACCGCGTCGGCCTGGGTGACAAGTTCGATGCCTTCCCGGACCGCCTGTCCGGCGGCCAGCAGCAACGTGTGGCGATTGCCCGGGCGCTGGCCATGTCGCCCAAGGTCTTGCTGTGCGACGAAATCACCTCGGCACTGGACCCTGAACTGGTCAACGAAGTGCTCAGCGTGGTGCGCAAACTGGCCGCTGATGGCATGACGCTGATCATGGTCACCCACGAAATGCGTTTTGCCCGTGAAGTGGGCGACAAACTGGTGTTCATGCACCAGGGCAAGGTGCATGAAACCGGCAATCCGAAAGACCTGATGGCCCACCCGCAGACCCCCGAACTGGCCAATTTCATTGGTTCGGTCGAACAGGCCTGATGGCGGTGCCAGCAGCTTCGCGTTGGCTACAGGCATGGATCGTGGCACGATGGCGCGGTCACTGACCGAGACTCATCTGATCATGCCTCATACCAAAATCAAGAATTTCTCCCTGATCGCCGCCATCGACCTGGGCTCGAACAGCTTTCACATGGTGGTTGCCAAGGCCAATGAGGGTGAAATCCGTATTCTTGAGCGGCTGGGCGAAAAGGTTCAGCTGGCGGCCGGCATCACCGAAGAGCGCCAGCTTACCGAGGAGTCCATGCAGCGCGGCCTGGACTGCCTCAAGCGCTTCGCCCAATTGATCAACGGCCTGCCGCTGGGCGCCGTACGCATCGTGGGCACCAATGCCCTGCGTGAAGCACGCAACCGCAATGAGTTCATCCACCGCGCCGAGGCCATCCTGGGTCATGACGTGGAGGTGATCTCGGGCCGTGAAGAAGCGCGCCTGATCTACCTGGGCGTGTCGCATACCCTGGCCGACACTCCCGGCAAGCGCCTGGTGGCCGATATCGGCGGTGGCAGCACCGAGTTCATCATCGGTCAGCGCTTCGAACCGCTGCTGCGTGAAAGCCTGCAGATGGGGTGCGTCAGTTTCACCCAGCGTTATTTCCGCGACGGCAAGATCACCCCTGCGCGCTACGCCCAGGCCTACACGGCCGCCCGCCTTGAGCTGATGAGCATCGAACATGCCCTGCACCGCCTGAAGTGGGATGAGGCCATCGGTTCGTCCGGCACCATCCGCGCCATTGGTACGGTGCTCAAGGCCAACGGCCATGGCTCCGGCGAGGTCAATGCCGAAGGCCTGGCCTGGCTCAAGCGCCGCCTGTTCAAGCTGGGCGACATCGAGAAGATCGACTTCGACGGCATCAAGCCCGACCGCCTGGCAATCTTCCCGGCGGGCCTGGCGATTCTGGAGGCCATCTTCGACGCCCTGGAACTGCAGCGCATGGACCATTGCGAAGGCGCGCTGCGTGAAGGCGTGCTCTATGACCTGCTGGGCCGCCATCACCATGAAGATGTGCGCGAGCGCACGCTCAAGTCGCTGATGGACCGCTATCACGTCGACCTGGAGCAGGCCGGGCGGGTCGAGCGCAAGGCGCTGCACGCCCTGGAGCAGGTGGCCGAGGCCTGGGACCTGCAGGATGAGAACTATGCCGAGCTGCTGAGCTGGGCCGCCAAGGTGCACGAAGTGGGCCTGGACATTGCCCACTACCACTACCACAAGCACGGCGCTTACCTGATCGAGCACTCCGACCTGGCCGGATTTTCACGCGAGGACCAGCAGAAGCTGGCATTGCTGGTGCGCGGCCATCGCCGCAACATTCCCAAGGACCGGTTTGCCGAGTTCGGCGACGAGGGCATCAAGCTGATCCGCCTGTGCGTGCTGCTGCGCTTCGCGATCCTGTTCCACCACATTCGTGGCACCCAGGAAATGCCGCAGGTGGTCCTGCGCGCCGACGGTCCGAACCTCGACGCACAGTTCCCTGCCGGCTGGCTGGAGAACAATCAGCTGACCCAGGCCGACTTCGCGCTGGAAGCGGAGTGGCTGACCCGGGTCGGCATCGTCTTCAGTTCACGCTGATCACCGGATTGCTCAGGCGCTCCAGCAGGGTCGCCTGGGCACTGCGGGCGTTCTGGTTGCCGGTCGGGGTGCTGCGCACATAGCGCCCGTCTGGCTGCAGCAGCCAGCTGTGGGTGTTATCGCTCAGGTAAAGCTCCAGTTCCTTCTTGACCCGCAGCAACAGCTTCTTGCCTTCCACCGGGAAGCAGGTCTCGACACGCTTGTCGAGGTTGCGCTCCATCCAGTCGGCACTGGACAGGAACAACTGCTCGTCACCGCCATTGAGGAAGTAATAGACCCGGGTGTGCTCCAGGAAACGGCCGATGATCGAGCGCACCTGGATGTTATGCGACACCCCGGCAATCCCTGGTCGCAGGCAGCACATGCCGCGCACCACCAGATCGATCCTGACCCCTGACTGGCTGGCCTTGTACAGCGCGCGGATGACCTTGGGGTCGGTCAGCGAGTTGAACTTGGCCATGATGTGCGCAGGCTTGCCTTCACTGGCGGCCTGGGCCTCGCGGGCGATCATGTCGAGGATGCCTTTCTTGAGGGTGAACGGCGCATGCAGCAGCTTTTTCATGCGCAGCGTCTTGCCCATGCCGATCAACTGGCTGAACAGCTTGCCGACGTCTTCGCACAAGGCGTCGTCGGCGGTCAGCATGCTGTAGTCGGTGTACAGGCGGGCGTTGCCGGCGTGGTAGTTACCCGTGCCCATATGCGCATAACGCACGATTTCCCCGGCCTCACGACGCAGGATCAGCATCATCTTGGAGTGGGTCTTGAAACCGACCACGCCATAGATGACCACGGCGCCGGCCGCTTGCAGGCGACTGGCCAGCAGCAGGTTGGACTCTTCGTCGAAGCGCGCGCGCAACTCGATGACCACCGTGACTTCCTTGCCGTTGCGCGCCGCATCCACCAGCGCGTCGACGATTTCGGAGTTGGCCCCGCTGCGGTATAGGGTCTGGCGCACCGCCAGGACATGCGGGTCCTTGGCAGCCTGGCGCATCAGGTCGACCACCGGGGTGAACGACTCGAAAGGGTGCAGCAGCAGGATGTCCTGCTTGCGGATCACGCTGAACAGGTTGTCGCTGTTCTGCAGCAGCTTGGGAATCGCCGGGGTGAACGGCGGGTATTGCAGCTCGGGGTGGCTGTCCAGACCGGTGATACTGAACAGGCGCGTCAGGTTGACCGGCCCATTGACCCGGTACAGCTCCGACTCGTTCAGGCTGAACTGCTTGAGCAGGTAATCCGACAGCTGTTTGGGACAAGTGTCGGCCACCTCCAGCCGCACCGCATCCCCGTAGCGACGCGAGAACAGCTCGCCGCGCAAGGCGCGGGCCAGGTCCTCGACGTCTTCGGAGTCCAGCGCCAGGTCGGCGTTGCGGGTCAGACGGAACTGGTAGCAGCCCTTGACCTTCATGCCCTGGAACAAGTCGTCGGCATGCGCGTGGATCATCGATGACAGGAACACGAAGTTGTCGCCAGGCCCACCGACGTCTTCAGGCACCTTGATGACCCGCGGCAGCAGGCGCGGTGCCGGGATGATCGCCAGGCCCGAGTCGCGGCCGAAGGCATCGACGCCTTCGAGTTCGACGATGAAGTTCAGGCTCTTGTTGACCAGCAACGGGAACGGGTGGGTCGGGTCCAGGCCGATCGGAGTGATGATCGGCGCGATCTCGTCACGGAAATAGCGGCGCACCCAGGTCTTGAGCTTCACGGTCCAGTAACGACGCCGGATGAAGCGCACCTGGTGCTTTTCCAGCTCCGGCAACAGGATGTCGTTGAGGATCGCGTACTGATGATCGACATGGCCGTGCACCAGGTCGCTGATACGGCTCAGCGCCTGATGCGGCTGCAGGCCATCGGCGCCGGCCTGTTCACGGGCAAAATTGATCTGCTTCTTGAGGCCCGCCACGCGGATCTCGAAAAATTCATCGAGGTTGCTGGAAAAGATCAGCAGGAACTTCAGCCGTTCCAGCAACGGGTAGGACTCATCCAGCGCCTGTTCCAGCACGCGAATATTGAACTGCAACTGCGCCAGCTCGCGGTGGATATAAAGGCTGCTGTCGTCCAGGTTCGGCACGACCACAGGCGGGGCGGCAACGACCGGCGCATCAGGCGTCGGTACATCGTCGAGCGAAGCCTCGACAACCGGTGCCTCGACAGGCTCGGTCGGCTTGATTTCAGGCTCAACCACGGTTGCAGCCTCCTGAACATCGACTTCTACAGTGGCTTGGGTGAGTCCTTCGGTATTCATGAATGTTCCTGTGAGGAGGTTATTGCCCTTTTAACAGTTGAGCGGCGCGAACGGCAAAGTAAGTCAGGATGCCGTCGGCACCGGCGCGTTTGAACGCGGTGAGCGACTCGAGAATCACCCCCTCGCTCAGCCAGCCATTCTCGATGGCGGCCATGTGCATCGCGTATTCGCCGCTGACCTGATAAACGAAAGTCGGGACCTTGAACTCGTCCTTGACCCGGTAAAGGATGTCCAGATACGGCATGCCCGGCTTGACCATCACCATGTCGGCGCCTTCGGCCAGGTCGGCCGCCACTTCATGCAGCGCTTCGTGGCTGTTGGCCGGGTCCATCTGGTAGGACGCCTTGTTGGCCTTGCCCAGGTTCAGGGCCGAGCCGACCGCGTCGCGGAACGGACCGTAATAGGCACTGGCGTACTTGGCCGAATAGGCCATGATCCGGACATTGACATGCCCGGCCAGCTCCAGCGCCTCACGGATGGCCTGGATGCGGCCGTCCATCATGTCCGACGGCGCCACGACCTGGGCACCGGCCGCGGCATGGGACAGCGCCTGCCTGACCAGCGCATCGACGGTAATGTCGTTCTGCACGTAGCCCTCTTCATCGAGGATGCCGTCCTGACCATGAGTGGTGAACGGGTCCAGGGCCACATCGGTAATGACGCCCAGCTCCGGAAAACGGTCACGCAGGGCGCGGGTGGCGCGCTGGGCGATACCGTCCGGGTTCCAGGCCTCGGCGCCATCCAGGGATTTCTTTTCGACCGGGGTCACCGGGAACAGGGCCAGGGCCGGAATGCCCAGTTGCACCCACTGCTCGGCTTCCTTGAGCAGCAGGTCCACCGACAGGCGCTCGACACCCGGCATCGACGCCACCGGCTCGCGGCGGTTTTCGCCATCGAGCACGAAGACCGGCAAAATCAGGTCGTCGACCGTCAGCACGTTTTCGCGCACCAGACGACGGGAAAAATCGTCGCGACGATTACGACGCAGGCGAGTGAGGGGAAACAGGCGGTTGGCGGGGGTAAAACTCACGGCAAGACTCCTGAGCCCGCATACGCGGGCAAGCGCGACAGTTATAAGCCGCCATTATGACCAATGTGTGACACTTTAAGTGCGGCGTGCGACCCAAGGCCGCAACAGGACCCTGGCACTTCAAGGGCCAGTGTGCTTGTTACATTCTTTAACGTCGAGACACCGCTGGGTGCTTTCCAGTTTGTCGTGACCGGGTTAGGCTGCGTGCTCATTTCGCCAGCATCCAGACAATGCTCCAGAATTTTCTTAATGATTACGGCTACCTTGCCCTTTTCATAGGCACCTTTTTCGAAGGCGAAACCATTCTGGTTCTTGCCGGATTCCTGGCGTCTCGCAGCTACATGGACCTCAACACCGTCATGGTCGTCGCCTTCTGCGGCAGCTACGCCGGCGATCAGTTGTGGTATTTCATGGGTCGCCGGCACGGGCGCAAGCTGCTCGCACGCAAGCCGCGCTGGCAGGCTATGGGCGACAAGGCGTTGCGCCTGGTGCGCAAGCACCCTGACCTGTGGGTGCTGAGCTTCCGTTTCGTCTACGGCCTGCGCACCGTCATGCCGGTCGCCATCGGCCTGTCAGGCTACCCGCCTGCCCGCTACCTGCTGCTCAACGGCATTGGCGCGGCGGTCTGGGCCATCGCACTGGCCTCGGCGGCCTATCACTTCGGTGCGGTGATGGAAGGCCTGCTGGGCAATATCAAGAAGTATGAGCTGTGGGTCCTGGGTGGCCTGCTGCTGCTCGGCCTGGGCCTGTGGTTACGCCGGCGCCTCAAGAACGCCCGCATCGCCCGTGAAGAAAAGCTCAAGGCAGCCACTGCCGCTGTCGACACCGACGACGCACCGCTCGACCTGGCCAAGAAAGACGACTGAAACCTGCGGCCATGCCTGACTGACATGGCCGTGCGCATTGAACGCCCGCCGACTGATACGATCTCTCTTTCACGCGTTTACGGTTCTGTTACCGGTTCCCTGATGGAGAGTCCTCACATGCACAAGAAAGTGGCCGTTATCCTGTCCGGCTGTGGCGTCTATGACGGCGCCGAAATCCATGAAAGCGTCCTGACGCTGCTGCGCCTGAACCAGCGCGGCATCGACGTGCAATGCTTCGCCCCCGACATCGCGCAATTGCATGTGGTCAATCACCTGACCGGCCAGGTCACCGACGAGTCACGCAATGTACTGGTGGAGTCAGCCCGTATCGCCCGTGGCGCCATCCAGGATGTGCGTCAGGCGCAGGCGGGCGACTTCGACGCGGTGATCGTCCCGGGCGGCTTCGGCTCGGCCAAGAACCTTTCCAGCCTGGCCCTCGAAGGTGCCGCCTGTGAGGTCCAGGCCGATGTCCTGGCCGTGCTCAAGGCCTTCGCCAGTGCCGGCAAGCCGGTCGGCCTGATCTGCATCACCCCGGCCCTGGCGGCAAGGATCTACGGTCCCGGCGTGGTCTGTACCATTGGTAACGATGCGGACACCGCCGCGGCCATTGAGCAGATGGGCGGCGCCCACCAGAACTGCGCTGTCGAGGACATCGTCGAAGACACCGCCCGCAAGCTGGTAAGCACCCCGGCCTACATGCTGGCGCAAACCATCAGTGAGGCCGCTGCCGGCATCAACAAGCTGGTCGACCGGGTAATCGAGCTGACCCACGAGCAAGACCCCGCCTGAGCACCAGGGGACGGCCAAAACTGTGTCAGCGTGTTGAACATGTTTCAAGGCCGGCCCCTCCACAACCGATCAATTCCTTGCGGCGACGCCGGTAGAGGTTATCTTTACCGCCAAAAGTGTGACGAACCTCCGGGAACAAAATTAAATATCCATTGTCATCGCCGACCCTGAGCTTATAATTCCGCGCCCACGGCTCTCCAGGGATCCAATTCCCACCGCCGTGCGCTCGTTTATCAGGCAGCCCGCCCTGCCTGGCCACTGGACTGGCATTGCGGGCATCCATGGCCCTCGCCATCGAATTCAGGGAATAGAAGCATGTCCTCTCGTGCGTTGACCGCGCTTACGTTGATCACGGCTGTACAACTGGCCGGCTGCGCCGCCTTTCGCAGCTACGACAACGAACTCAAGGAAACCAACCAGCAGCTCACTGCCGGCAATATCGTCGGCGCCCTGGCCACGCTGGAAAAGAACAACACCAGTGCCGACAAGGACCTGCTCTACTACTTCGAGAAAGGTGAGTTGCTGCGCGCCAGTGGCGATCTGGACGGCAGCCAGACGGCCTGGCGCTCGGCCGACCAGGTTGTCTACAAATGGGAAGAGTCGGTCAAGTTCGACACCGACAAGTACCTGGCCCAGTTCGGCAGCTTTCTGGTCAACGACAAGGTGCGGCGCTACGAAGGCTATGACTACGAAAAGGTCATGCTCACCACGCAGATGGCCCTGAACCTGCTGGCGCGCAACGATTTCGAGGGTGCCCGCACCGAGATCAAGAAGACTCACGAGCGTGAAGCGGTGATTGCCGAGCTGCGCGACAAGGAATACCTCAAGAGCGAGCAGGAAGCCGAGAAACAAGGCGTCAGGACCGAGTTCCAGGACCTCAAGGGCTACCCGGTTGCCTCGCTGGACGCCCCTGAGGTGGTCAGCCTGAAGAACAGCTACCAGAGCGCGTTCAGCCACTACCTGTCCGGCTTCGTCTACGAAGCACTGGGCGAAAAAGGCCTGGCTGCACCGGGCTACCGCAAGGCCGCAGAGCTGCGCCCGCATACGCCGCTGCTTGAAGAGGCCCTGAAAAAACTCGACGGCAACGCCACCAAGCCCGGCGAAAGCGACGTATTGCTGATCGTGCAAAGCGGCTTTGCCCCCGCCCGTGACTCGGTGCGCATTCCGCTGCCGCTGCCGATCAGCGGCAACCTGGTCATCACCCCGCTGTCGTTCCCGGTCGTACGCCAGGACACCAGCACCCCGACGTTCAACCAGGTCAGCCTGAACGGCAAGCCACTGAACCTGACCCTGCTCAACAGCACCACCGACATGTCGCGCCGCGCCCTGCGTGACGACATGCCAGGCATCATCGTGCGCACCACCGTGCGCGCCATCACCCGGGGCGTGGCCCAGAAGCAGCTCAACGACGTCAACCCGCTGGCGGGCCTGGCCGTCGGCCTGGCCTCGGCCGTCACTGAAGGCGCCGATACACGCACCTGGCGTACCCTGCCGGACAACACCCTGGTGGCGCGACTGCGCCTGCCACAAGGTCAGCATCAGGTCACCTTGCCCAACACCCTGGGCGGTGCCCAGGTGAACGTCAAGATCGACCGGCCCTACCAGGTGGTGTCGCTGCGTGCAGTGGGCAACCAGGTCTTTGCCGACGGCCGGATCGCTCAGGTGGTGCCGTCAGCGGCCACGCAGGCCATCGCGACCGCTGTCGCCAAGTAATCTTTCAAGGAGCTTCACATGCGTATCAAGATTCTCGGCGCGCTGGCACTGGCCCTGCTCGCCGGCTGTGCCACCCCGCCGCCACCGGCCCCTGGCAGTGCCGCCAGCAAGATCGTCCCCATGGGTGACTTCAAGAACATTGAAGTGGGCGCCATTCGCGTCGCCCGTGAAAACGGCTTCCTGACCGTCAAGGCGCAGTTGACCAACACCAGCAGCCGCAACCGAACCCTGTACTACCGCTTTGCCTGGCTGGGCAATGACGGCTTCCCGGTGGCCGATGAAGAGAGCTGGAAGCCGCTGAGCCTGTATGGCTCGCAAAGCACCGTGCTGCCGGGCATCGCACCGGTACCGCGCGCCACTGACTTCCGCATCGAAGTCAACACGCCTTGATACGCCTGCCTTTTCGTTCAGTTCAAGAGAGACCCGACATGTCGTTCATCCGTCTTTGCTCCATCGCCGCCGTTGCCGTGCTGGCCACCGGCTGTGCCAACAACTCCCCGACCCTGGGCAGCAAGAACATCAGCTACGGCGACACCAAGGCCGTCGAGACCGTCACCAACGAGTTCGGCTCCACCGACCTGCAGATGATCGCCGAGAGCATGACCCGCTCGCTGGCCCAGTCCGGCATCCTGCAAGGGCGCCCGGTGGTCCAGGTCTATGACGTGAAGAACAAGACCAGCGAGTACATCGATACCCGCGAAATCACCAACTCGATCAAGACCCAGCTGATGAAGAGCGGCACCGCACGCTTCTCCAGCGACAACAACCAGATGCAAAGCCAGGTCGACCAGCTCAAGCTGCAGAACCAGAGCGGCCTGTACAAGCAGTCCACCGTGGCCAAGACCGGCAACATGGTCGCTGCCAAATACCGCCTTGAAGGGTCGATCAGCTCGATCGTCAAGCGCAGCAGCGACTACAAGGACGTCTTCTACAAATTCACCCTGCAACTGATCGACGTCGAAAGCGGTCTGGCCGAGTGGATGGACGAAAAAGAAATCCGCAAGACCACGGAGCGCTAAGCAATGCGTGCATGGATCGCAACCCTCGGCCTGCTGTTCGCCTTCGGCGCCCAGGCCGCGCCCAAGGTGGCCGTGACCGACATGGCGTTCCAGGAGCGTGTGGAGCAGTACATCCGCACTGTCTCGGCCCGCGCAAATGTCAATGCCCACGCCAATAACTACAGCGCAGGCTATAACGGCTCGGCCAGTTATGACGAGTACGAGTCGCGCTCCAGCTACATCGAGCAGGGCGAGCTGCGCAAGTTCAGCGGCGACATCAAGGGCGAGATTCTCAAGTCCGGCATGTTCCAGCTGGTGCAGGGCACCCCCTACACAGCAGGCGCCAAGGAAGACGTCTACGACGTTATCCGCCGGATCAAGAACGGTAACTTCAAGGGCGCCGACTACGTGCTGTTCGGCACGGTGTCGGACATCGACTTTCGCCAGGACATCAACGAACTGGCGCATACCGACAGCTACTCTGCCGTGCTGGGGATCACCCTGGTGGCCGACTTCAGCCTGATCAACACCCGCACCTTCGAAATCACCTCGGCCTTCACGGCGATGGGTGAAGGCCAGGACACCAAGCTGGTCAACAGCCGTGACATCAAGGTCTCGCTCAACCGTGGCCGGGTGGTGCGCGAAGTGTCCAGGACCATCGGCCTGGACGTTGCCCGACAGATGCGCGAGCAACTGCGTGGCGAGGTGGAATGGGTCGGCCAGCCTGTGCCGCAGAACAACCTGCCCCGCGACGAAGCCCCACAGATCCTGCGCTGACCGGCCGCACGACCTGTCGCAGGACCGGCTTTGGCCGGTCCTGCCCAGGGCCCTTCAGGCCGTACCGCGATGCAAGGTCGCGATAAAGGCCGCTGCCGCCACAAACAGGCTGGCGAACGTACGGTTCAGGCGCCTCTGCTGGCGAGGCGTCTTGAGCAGGCGCAGGACCTTGGCCGCCAGGCCCGTATAGCCCGCCATGACTATCAGGTCCACGACCACCATGGTCGCCGCAATGGTCACGTACTGGGCCAGCAATGGCGCAGTGGGGTCGATGAACTGCGGCAGAATCGCCAGCATGAACACCAGCGCCTTGGGGTTGCTGATATTCACCAGAAACCCGCGCAGCATCAGGCTCAGCGGCTTGCCGACCGGGCGCATGGCCGGGTCTTCATGCATCTCGGTGGGCAGTGCGCGCCACTGCTTGACGCCCAGGTAAACCAGGTACGCCACGCCAAACCACTTGATCAGGGTAAAGGCCAGTTCCGAGGCGGCCAGAATCGCCCCCAGGCCGGCAGCGATAATGCCGATCTGGACCACCAGGGCCACCTGCAGCCCCAGCGCGTTCCAGTAGCCACGCCAGAAGCCATAGCGCAGGCCGCAGGACATCGACGCGATGGCGCCGGCACCCGGTGACAGGCTGATCACCCAGCAGGCGGCAAGAAATGCCAGCCATGTTTCAAACGCCATCGCACACCTCGCATTGATCCAGATGGCCATTACGGTAATCCCGATCTGCACATGTGACCAGATGTTTATCGCAGGCTGGCCGTGCGCATTCAATCCGCTGCGGCGACCGGGCAACACGCGATGAAAATGGAGGCTTTATTTGCCGTCGCTGGCCGGCCGTTCGGTGATCACTTGCGCCAGGCCATCGGTGCCGCGCCAGCGACGGACCGATTTCTGGAAGAACTGGCTGTTGGGCACCTGCACCAGTGCCCCGCCTTGCTCGGGCAACTCGATCAGCGTGGTGAACATCAGGTTGATGGCCGTGACCCGGCCCTTGACCCCCGGTTTGTCGAGGGTATCGACCAGCTCGACGATGTCGCCGATGCGAAACGGCCCGATGGTGTAGATCAGCACCGCGCACAGCAGGTTGGAGAGCACGCTCCACATGGCGAAGAAGGCCACGGCTGCCACAGCGACAAAGCCCGACAGCGCCGTCCACAGCACGGTGGCCGAGACGCCGAGACGCCCCAGTACAATCACGCAGGCGCTGCCCATGATGAACCAGCGCAAGCCGCCACGAACCGGCATCAGCAGCTCCGGCGGCAGCGGGTAACGCTCACCCAGACGGGTAATGAAACGCCCTATCAGACGCTGGGCCAGGTAGCCCGCCAGCAGGATCATCAGCACTTGCAGGCCCAACAGGATCGGCTCAATCCAGTGAGTCGGCAGCGCAAAACCAAACACTTCCATCAACCTCTCGCCTCGCCTGCGTTTTCAGAAGCACCCTTAAGACAATGCTTCCAGCTCGGCCTGCATGGTTTCAAGCACTTCCAGCGCCTCCATCCAGCCCTCTTCCAGCTCGGCCTCACGTACCTTCAACCGGGCCTGTTCAGCCAGCAGTTCGCGCAGCTTGTCTTTGCTGGCGGCCTCGTAAATGGCGCTGTCGGCCAGGCCCTGTTCGATCCTGGCCAGTTTTTCGTTGACCTCGCCCAACTCCTTTTCCAGCGCGTCGGCCTGGCGCTTGTGCGGCGCCAGTTGCTGGCGCAGGGCAGCGGCTTGCTGGCGCTGGGCTTTCTTGTCGGTCTTGTCGGCATTGACCGGCGTGGTACTGGCCGGCGCGTGACGCAGGCGGTAATCGGCCAGCCAGCGGGTGTAGTCGTCCAGGTCGCCATCGAAGGTTTCGACCCGGCCGTCGGCCACCAGCAGAAAGTCGTCGGTGGTGCTCTTGAGCAAGTGCCGGTCGTGGGACACCACCAGCACCGCGCCGCTGAACTCCTGTAAAGCCATGGTCAACGCCAGGCGCATTTCCAGGTCCAGGTGGTTGGTCGGTTCGTCGAGCAGCAATAGGTTGGGCTTTTCCCAGGCAATCAGGGCCAGCGCCAGGCGGGCCTTTTCGCCGCCGGAGAAATTCAGCACCGGCTCGTCGAGCCGCGCCCCCCGGAAGTCGAAACCGCCGAGAAAATCGCGCAGGGTCTGTTCGCGCTCGGTCGGCGCCAGACGCTGCAAGTGCAGCAACGGCGTGGCCTTGGCATCTAGCGAGTCGAGCTGATGCTGGGCGAAGTAGCCGACCGAGAGGTTCTCGCCGCGCTGCAGGCGCCCGCTGATAGGCTCCAGCTCGCCTGCCAGGTTCTTGATCAGGGTCGACTTGCCCGCGCCGTTGGGGCCCAGCAGGCCGATGCGCGCGCCGGGCACCAGTTGCAGCTTGACCTTTTCCAGGATGACCTTGTCGCCATAGCCCAGGCGGGCATCGGACAGGTCCAGCAACGGCCGTGAAAGCTTGTCGGACTCACGGAAGACGAAGTTGAACGGCGAGTCGACATGGGCAGCGGACAGCTCTTCCATGCGCTCCAGCGCCTTGATACGGCTTTGGGCCTGGCGGGCCTTGGTGGCCTGGGCCTTGAAGCGCGCAATGTACTTCTCCATGTGCGCACGTTGCACCTGTTGCTTCTCGTAGGCCTGTTGCTGCTGGGCCAGGCGTTCGGCACGGGCGCGTTCGAAGGCGCTATAGCCGCCGCGATACAGGGTGATCTTGCGTTGCTCGACATGCGCGATGTGATCGACCACCGCATCGAGGAAATCGCGGTCGTGGGAAATCAGCAGCAAGGTGCCCGGGTAGCCCTTGAGCCAGTCTTCGAGCCACAGGATGGCGTCGAGGTCCAGGTGGTTGGTCGGCTCGTCGAGCAGCAACAGGTCCGAAGGGCACATCAGCGCTTGCGCCAGGTTCAGGCGCATCCGCCAGCCCCCGGAGAAACTGCCGACAGGGCGCTCCATCTGCTCGTTGCTGAATCCCAGGCCGGCCAGCAGCTTGCGGGCACGCGCATCGGCGGTGTAACCGTCGGCGCTGTCGAACTCGGCGTGCAGGCGGGCCAGTGCCGCACCGTCGTGGGCCGCTTCAGCCGCGATCAACTGCTGCTGCACATCGCGCAGCAGCAGGTCGCCGTCGAGCACATAGTCGACGGCCAGGCGTTCGAGGGTCTCGATCTCTTGGCGCATGTGCGCAATGCGCCAGTCGGCCGGCAACCGGCAGTCGCCGGAATCAGGGCTCAACTCGCCGCGCAGCAAGGCGAAGAGGCTGGATTTGCCGGCGCCATTGGCACCGATCAGACCGGCTTTCTGGCCGGCGTGCAGGGTCAACTCGGCGTTTTCTAGCAGACGCTGAGGGCCACGCTGTAAGGTAAGGTCTTGAATTCGAATCATGATGGCGGCGGAGTCTACCAGCTTCGTCCCGGACGGGGTTGACCACTATGCCTGTTGATCTATGGAGTTTCACCCTCGATTTCTATGCCCGGCCCGGTGTCGAGCAGGCCTGCCTGCAACTTCAGGCCCAGGGCGCCGACGTTTGCGTGGTGCTGTGCGGGGTGTGGCTGGGGTGGCGTGCGGTGCCGTGCACCGACGTCCGAGTGGTGGCCCTCGACCAGGCGGCAGGCCCCTGGCAGGTGCAGGTAGTCGGGCCCTTGCGTGCCTTGCGCACGCAGTGGCGCCAGGCCGCGACAGGCGATAGCGCGCTTGCCACCTTGCGCGAACAGGTCAAGGCCCTGGAGCTGCAGGCGGAGCGAACATTACTGGAAAGATTGCAGGCTCTGGCCGGGGACTGGCCACAGGGACAAGTGCAGGATGTGCAGGGCTGGCTTGACGCATTGGCCGGCCAGCAGGACCGCGCCGCACGGCAGGTGCTGTGCGACGCGGCCCGTACGGTCAACGCTTAGGAAGCGCTGCCTGGCTTGACGCTGTCGGTGGCCGAAGGCGCAGCAGGCGCCGGTGTGCCGGCCGACGGGGCGGCGACTGGCGCTGCCGTGTCAGCCTTGGCGGCTGCGGGAGCCTTTACCGGTTTTGCGGCCGGTTTGGCGGCAACGGGTTTAGCAGCAGGCTTGGCCGCTGCTGTTCTGGCCGGTGCCTTGGTGGTCGCAGGCTTGGCGGCTGCCTTGGCAGCGACCGGCTTGGCGGCAGGTGCCTTGACGGTCGCCTTGGCGGCGGCAGCTGGGGCTTTTTCAACGACGGTTTTGGCCGGGGCCTTGGGCGCAGGCTTGGCCGCTGCGGTTTTGGCAGGCGTCTTCTTGACCACGGCAGGCTTGGCGGGGGCTTTTTCGGCCGGGGCAGCGTCTACCTTGGCAGCGACAGGCTTGACCGCTTTGCTCGCGGCAGGCTTGGCCTCACGGGTGGTCAGCGCCTTGCCGACCGCTTCCTTGACCCGGCCTACGCCCTGGGCCAGCTTCAGGCTTTCCTGAACATCGCGCTTGAGCTGCTGGATATAAGTGCGCGTTTCGGTCTGGCGGTCCTTCAAGGCGTCGAGCAGCTCTTCGAGCTCGTCGATGGCTGCCTTGGCCTTGGCCTGGGCCTTGGCTTTGCCGGCAACGGCGGTGTCCTGCACCTTGGTGCGCGACTTGTGCAATTTTTCCTGGGCCTTGACGCGTTGCTTTTCCAGCTTGGCGAGCAGTTTCTCGGCATCAGCCAGAGCAGTGGAACAGGCGTCTTCCAGGTGTTCGAGCAGGCTGCCCGACAGTTGTTGGAGCAGATGCAACGGCGTTGTTACGGGCTTCTTGTTGGCCGACATGACTTACCTCCGGGCTGGCGAAATAGCGGCTCATACTAGACCTCTGCCTGCAGCGCCGCTAGCGCTGTTGACAGCGCGAACCGCTCGCTGTTGCACGGTGCCATCTGCAATGTCCGGGGCATCAGGCAGCGTGTGCAAAATTTCACCCAGGCCACTCTCTGCGCAACCCGGTCGGTACTGGCATAATCACAGCCTTCTCAGCCGGAGAGCCTCCATGTCGCGCTACCTGTTAACGTCGTTACTGCTTGTGCTGCCGCTGGGACAGGCTACCGAAACCCCGGCCGCCAGCGACACCCATGACCTGGCATACAGCCTGGGCGCAAGCCTGGGTGAGCGCATGCGCCAGGAAGTACCGGACCTGGACCTGAACGCGCTGGTCGACGGCCTGAAGCAGGCGTATCAGGGCAAGCCTCTGGCGCTCAAGCAGGCACGCATCGACCAGATGCTGGCCGACCACGACGCGGCCATGGCGCAGGCCGAAGCCGCCGGCACCGACTCACAGACCGAGGCGGCGCTCAGCGCCGAGCGACGTTTCATGGAGGCAGAGAAAGCCAGACCGGGCGTCAAGGTCCTGGCCGATGGCATCCTGATGAGCGAGCTGGTACATGGCGAGGGCCCCAGGCCCGACGCCAATGGTCGGGTCGAGGTGCGTTATGTAGGGCATTTGCCGGACGGCACGGTGTTCGATCAGAGCAGCCAGCCACAGTGGTTTCGCCTGGACAGCGTGATCAGCGGCTGGACCACGGCCCTGCTGGGCATGCCAACGGGCGCGAAATGGCGCCTGGTCATCCCCTCGGCACAAGCCTACGGCGCCGAAGGAGCGGGTGACCTGATCGATCCATTCACACCACTGGTGTTCGAGATCGAACTGGTCGCCGTGTCGTCGTAGATCCGCCAGGGTCAGGCGCTGGCCTGTTCCTTGTGCGAGGTGTGCAGCACCTCGATCAGGCAGTCTTCAAGCTCGAAGCGCTCATGCAACAACCCGCCCAGGGTCTTGAACTCGTTGGCGCAGTCGGCAGAAGAATCGCCGTGGTCACAATGGTCATTGAACGCCAGCGCCAACTGCGTCAGGGCTTCCAGGCGCGGGATCAGGGTATCGGCCAGTTCCAGTCCGCGCTCGTCGTTGAACGCCTTGGCCTCGTTGCTCAGTTGTTCGTAGACCTCGAAATGCCCTGCCGACACATAGTCGACCAGCAATTGGCAAAAGTCCTGCTTGGCCGAGCGGTCCCGCAGCGACTCGGGCGTTCCGCCCAGTGCATCGTAGGCCTGGATCAGTTCGTGACGATTCTGAAGCCAGCGATCGATCAGCAGATTGACCCCGCCCCAGCGTTCCTGAGCATTCTGACAACTTTCCAGCATGGTGATCTCTCTTCCCTTCAGGGGGCGTGCAGTCCTGCACCGGCATCAAGTCGTACCCGATCTGTGTCAACCGAGCCTGAATGAGCGTCGTGGCAACAGACTTGGGTTGACGCGTGCGAGCCAGATTATGCCCGCAGGATAAGGCCTTCAAGCAATGAGGTCGAGAAAGTTCATACAAGCGTTTGATCGGCGGGCAATATCTTGCGGGGTATTTCAACCAGTAGCAGATACAGCGCCAGCAGGATGATCCCGACAAACGCCAGCAGGCTCCACTCCGGCAGGCTGATCCCGAACAACGACCAGTTGATTTCGGCACAGCTGAGCAGTTCGTGCTTCAGGGCGTCTCCCCAGGCCGGCAGTGCGAGCAGGCTGAACCCGTCCTTGACGTGGGCGACGGCCAGCCCCAGTTGCTCGGCGGTGGAGGTCTGCGAGCCGATATGGGCGCCTGCGACACCTGCGCCAGGCATGGCCGTGACCAGCAGCGCCAGCGCATAGCGATGCCAGCTGCGCAGGGCCGTTGGCGCATGCACGGCAGCGACCAGGCAGATCAGGGCGCAGGCAAGCAACAGCGCCCGTTGCACCTGGCATAACAGGCAAGGCATGAGGTTATAGGCGAACTGCAGGTAAACCGCCGCGCCGACGGATGTTGCACAGACGATGAACGCCAGACAGAACAGAAAGCGCGTGCGGGCCGGGTGCATGACAAATCCGTGACGGGAAACAAGGGGCTACGGTAGAGGAAAGCGCACAGACCTTTCAAGGCAACCACGCGCCAGGACGTTGATAGCCACACGTGGAAACAAACACACATGAATACGGCTTTTTTACATTTTTATGTACGAATTATCTTCATACACAGTATTTGCGGGGCAATCCTGCCGGGTGGGCAGGCGGTTCGCGCAAGAAGGCTCTTGCGCGAACCTCAGCCTCAGGCGCGGGCCAGGGCCGGCAGGGGGCTGGCCAGGAAGCGCTCGTCGAGCATGCCCAGACCTTGCTGGAACAGCTGGTTGCTACGCTCGGTCTCGCCCATCTGGGCCAGCAACCGGGCCAGTTCCGCACAGGTTTCGGGGTTGGGCTGCAAGCGCAGGCTGCTTTCGAGGTAATCGCGCGCCTTGCCCCACAAGCGACCTTGCAGGCAGATGCGTCCCAGGGTCAGCAACAGGCTCGGGTCCTTTGGATGCTGCTTGAGCCAGCCTTCGGCCGCCTGCAACTGCTTGCCGTTGTCGCTGCCGTGCACCAATCCGTAGAGCCGTGCCAGATGGCTGTCGTAGTCACGCTTGAGGGCGGCGCGCAAGACTTCCTCGGCCTGGGCATGAGCATTGAGGCGTCGCAGTTGCTCGGCGTAGGCCAGCACCAGGGCGGGCTCCTGGCGCTGCGCCGAGGTCAGGGCTTTCCAGGCGTTATCCAGCGAAGCCAGGCCGGTGCTGGCGCCCTCTTCGGTCTGACGCCAGGCCGACAGGCTGAGGTTTGCACCCCAGGCGCGGCGCTCCAGCTCGGCCAGCTCGGCCGGTGGCAGTACCTTGTCCTTGCGCAACTCGGGCATCAGGCGGATCAGTTCCGGCCAGTCGCCGCGCAGTTGGTAAAGCCGGTGCAGCTGGCGCAGCACCTGCGGGTTGTGCCGGTGGCTCTGCTGCATGGCCTGCAAGGTCACCAGCGCCCCATCGGTGTCGCCACGGTCCTGCTGCAGTTGTGCGTGGGTCAGCGCAATGGCGAGTTCAGCATGCGGCTGGCGTTGCAGCGCCCGCTCCAGCAGGTTGTCGCTGTCTTCGTAACGGCCTTGCTCGTTGGCGGCGCGTGCTGCCCCCAGGTAATACAGCAGTGGTTGCGGGTCGGCTTCGGCGGCACGGTGCAGGTGGCGTTGGGCGCTGGCCCAGCGGCCCTCGGCCAGGTCCATCTGACCCTGCTCGATCGCCACCTGGATGCGCCGGCGACGGTTGCGGCGAGACCACGGGTTGACGACCCCGCCCGAAGCGGTCAGCAGGCCGATGACCAGGCGCACGATCAGCAGCACCAGCCACAGGGCCAGCAGCAGGCCCAAGGCAGCCCACAAACTCGACTCGAAACGGAAGCTCTGGTACGAGATCAGCACATAACCGGCGTGCTCGGCCATGCCGACGCCGATCAGCGCCGCCACGGCGATGGCAATGAACAGCAGGATGTAGAAGCGTTTCATGGGCTGGTGCCTCGCTGCGTTTCAGTCGGCTGCGACGCGCCATGACGACGCTCCAGGTAGGCTTGCACCGCACCCAGGCTCTGCGCCAGGTCAGGCGTCATCACCGACACCGGCTGGTCCGCCAGCGCATCGAGACGCTCAGCGATGGCCTTGCTCTGCGGATTGTCCTGGTTGAAGTTGGCCGTCAGCACGCTGCGCGCTTCCTTGATGGCCGCTGTATAAATCTGCGGCTCGCCATTGAGCGCCGCCCACTGCGCCTGCTCCAGGGCCAGGGTCAGCGCCAGGCGCACCTGGGCCAGGCTCTGGCCGGCCAGCACCGGACGAATGTCTTTTTCGGCATTGAAGTCGATGCGGATGTAATGGGAAATCTGCTCCCACCATTTCGCCCAGTAGTTTTCTTCACTGTCAGCGGGGTTGGTGGGCTTGGCCGGGGTCAGGCCGAACAGCGAACCGCCTTTGTCCTGGTATTCGGGCGCCAGTGCATTGAGCTGCACGACCTGCTCGCGCAGCGCTGCCAGTTGCAGGAACAACCCGGTACGGTCGGGTTGCTTGATGCTGTGCAGGGCCGCCAGGCTCTTGGCCAGTTGCTCGCGGGCTGCAAAGGAGCCTGGATCGTCCTGTTCGCGCAGGATGTCATCGGCGCCCTGCACCAGGGCCTTGGCACTGTTGATGTCCTGCAAGGCCGACAGGCGCAGGCTTGCCAGGCGCAGCAGGTGCTCGGCCTCGGCCAGTCGCCAGTCCTTGCGGCTGGCGCCCAGCACGCCTTCCAGGCGCTGGCTCAGGCGCTGCTGGTCACCCTGCAGTTGCGACACCAGCCGCCGGCTGTCTTCAAGCTGGTCGGCGGGCGGAAATTGCGCCAGGCGCGCGGCCAGTTGCTGGTCGTTGCGGGTCAGCGCCAGCGTCTGCTCGGCAATGTCCTGCACTTCGCTGCGCTGTTGCTGGTGGCCGGCCTGCAGCATGCGCAGTTGCCATACGCCCCAGCCGGCCACGCCGACGCCGGCGATCCCCAGCAGCAGCGCCACCACTGCCAGGCCGCTGGTGCGGTGACCCGAACGCTCGGGGCGCTTTGGGGCGGGCGTTACGGTCGATGTTTTCGACACCGATTCTTCGTCTTTGGGCAAGGCTGTTTCGCTCACGTATCCGTCCTTTGCAATGGGTGCCGCTGGCAGCGACACGTCGTCGATCAACAGGCGGGCGTTACCCGCAAAGCCTCCAGCAAGGCCGTGGCGCTGGCGCCACGACAATCTACAACCACCCGCGCCCCGGCGGCGCGCGCCAGTTCGGCAACCCGCGGGCTGGGCACGAACAGCGTCAGCCCGGCCAGTTCAGGCCAGCGCTCGCCCGCCATCTGGAGCAAATGCTCAAGACCCTGCCCACTGCTGACCACCAGCCCGTTCAAGCGTTCCCCCTCGACCTGCCGGAACAAGGCCTGGGGTGGGTGGACCGGCAGGTAACGGCGGTACAGCGGCAAGTACTGGACCCTGACGCCTTGCTCGCGCAGACGCTCGGCCATCCATTCACGTCCTTCGTCACCGCGCATGATTAACACACGGCTTCCCGGTATGGCGATGACCTCTTGCAGATGTGCCAGTGCCAGCAGCGCTTCGCTGTCGTCGCCCTGCGCCGGCCAGCTGACATCCTGCAGGCCGTAATCGAGCAGCAACCTGCCGGTGCCGGCCCCCA
Organism: Pseudomonas viridiflava; assembly: GCF_900589395.1. GTDB lineage: Bacteria > Pseudomonadota > Gammaproteobacteria > Pseudomonadales > Pseudomonadaceae > Aquipseudomonas. Next base: position 41,531 of record NZ_UUIS01000096.1, on the reverse strand, counting down.
CGCAAAACCAGGGTTGCAAGGGCGGTTGCGGCCAGATTTCGTCAAGCAGTTCAAGGGCCACGCGGGCCGCCGGCTTGCTGACCACGATGACTGCCTGAAACTGCATCAGGTCAAAGATCATCGAGCGATGCGCATCGCTCAGTGGCAAGGGCTGCGTGGCCAGCAAGGGCAGGCAGCGGGTGAACACGCCGTTCAGTGACAGCACCTGAGCCACCGCCGCCGACTCTTCGGCAGGACGCGTCAGCAACAGGCGCCAGGCGCTCATTGCTCGTCTGCCTCGCCGTAAATCGCTTGCAGGATCCGCCCGGCGCCCTGGGCCAGCAAGTCTTCGGCCACTTGCACGCCGAGCGCCTGGGCGGCATCGCGCGACCCGCGGGCCTCGGCCCGCAGCAGCAGGCGGCCATCAGGCTCGCCCACCAGCCCGCGCAACCACAATTGCTCGCCTTCCAGCACCGCATAGCAGGCAATCGGCACCTGGCAGCCGCCGTTGAGATGACGATTGAGGGCGCGCTCGGCCGAAACCCGCAGCGCGGTGTCAGCGTGATGCAAGGGCGCCAGCAGGGCGTGGATGTCGGCATCGAGCGTTCGGCATTCGATGCCGACCGCGCCCTGGCCGCCGGAGGGCAGGCTGTCTTCGATCGGCAGGTTGGTCGTGATGCGAGCCTCGAAGCCCAGGCGGATCAGTCCGGCCGCGGCCAGGATGATTGCGTCGTACTCGCCGGCGTCGAGCTTGGCCAGGCGCGTGTTCACGTTGCCGCGCAGAAAGCGGATCTGCAAATCAGGCCGTAGCGCCAGCAACTGCGCCTGGCGACGCAGGCTGGAGGTGCCGACGATGCTGCCGGCCGGCATTTGGTCGAGGCTGGTGAAATGGTTGGAAACAAAGGCGTCGCGCGGGTCTTCACGCTCGCAGATGCAAAACAGGCCCAACCCCTCGGGGAAGGCCATCGGCACGTCTTTCATGGAGTGCACGGCGATGTCGGCTTCGTTTTCCAGCAGGGCGGTTTCCAGTTCCTTGACGAACAACCCCTTGCCGCCGATCTTTGCCAACGGTGAGTCAAGCAGCTTGTCGCCGCGACTGACCATGGGCACCAGGCTGACCACCAGGCCGGGATGCGCCTGTTCGAGCCGGGACTTGACGTATTCGGCCTGCCAGAGGGCCAGCGCGCTCTTGCGCGTCGCAATGCGGATTTCGCGAGTGGACATGAATCAATCCGTACAGGGTAAAGACCGCCGATGATAACAGCTCGGCCGCGCACGCTTGAATGCCGCCGACAAAGTCCGGGCATGACGTGCCCCCCGTCAATCGGACTGACGGACACCGGAACGTCTTGCAGCGTTTGAATCGGACAGCGCCTCGATATGAAACAACGTCTTGAGGCATTCGATGGTAATCGCCAGGATCGCAGTCGTGCCGTGTTGAAAACAACACGCATGTGCTTATTAACGCCAGGCAGGTCAAACGGACTACAGGTCGCTTGCCATGCCCGATCGTCAGATGCTCTAGAGGTGCTGCATCATCTTGCGTACGCCGGCCACATGGCGCCGACTGACCACCAGGGCGTCGCCGTTAAGGCCCTTGAGGTACAACTGGAAATGCCCCAGAGGCGTGCGCTGCAGGCGCTCGATTCGTTCGCGGGCCACCAGCGCATTGCGGTGGATGCGCACAAAGCGATCACCAAACTCGTCCTCCAGCGCCTTGAGAGGCTCATCGAGCAACACTTCGCCGCCCTCGTGTCGCAAGGTCACGTACTTGTGGTCGGCAATGAAGAAGATCACCTGATCCAGCGGGATCAGCTCGATGCCTTTGCGAGTCCGCGCACTGATGTGCGTACGTGGACCATTACCGCTTTCGGCAGCAGGACGGGTCATGGCGGCCAACTGCACGCGATTGGGCCGCTCGGCTTTTTTCAGGGCCTCGGACAAATGCTCGGGGCGCACCGGCTTGACCAGGTAACCCACCGCGCTGACCTGGAAGGCTTCCAGGGCAAATTCATCGTGCGCGGTGCAGAAGACAACAGCGGGCGGGGCTTCGCGCTCGCACAGTCTGGCGGCGACCTGCAGGCCGTCAAGACCCGGCATGCGGATGTCGAGCAGGACAATGTCCGGCTTGTGGCTTTCGATCAGCGCCAAGGCTTCCTCGCCATTGGCAGCGCTGGGTTCCAGGACCCGGTAGCCCTCGATTTCGCCGACCAGACGGCTCAATCGTTCCCGGGCCAGGGGTTCGTCATCAACGATCAGGACATTCATATTGCTTTGGCTTCCTGCGTGAGTCTCGCACAAGGATAGCGTAGACAGGTGTAGTGACGGCCATCACGGCGCTCCACGCTGAGACTTGCCTGCGGACCGAAAAGTGCCGTAATACGCGCACCTATGTTCGACAAGGCCTGGTGGGTGCCGCTGGACGTCTGCCGTGGGGCAACTTCGTCATAAGGATTGCTGACACACAATATGAACACTCCCCTTTCGTAATGTGCCTCGACCCGCACCACACCGCCGTCAATGCGCGGTGCGATGCCATAGGTCAGGGCATTTTCCAGCAATGGCTGCAAGGTTAGCTGGGGAATCGGCAAGTCATCATCAATCGTACTTACCGCCCAGTCCAACTGTAGACGTTCGCCGAGGCGATATTGTTCGATCGATAAATATCGTTTGGCCAACTCGAGCTCTTCGCGCCAGCTCACCAGCGTCCCGGGACGGGCAAGGCTGGCCCGGAACAGGTCAGACAGATCCAGCACGGCCTGCTCGGCCTTGACCGGATCACTGGCGACAAGGCTGGCAATGCTGTTAAGCGTATTGAACAGAAAGTGCGGCCGGATGCGTGCCTGCAGGGCTTCGATCCTGGCCCGCAGTTCGGCCTGCTGCTGCTTGCGCCACTGACTCTGCAGATAAAAGTAGCGCAACATCAGTGCGGACATGATCAAGGCAATCAACGAATACCGGATATAGCGCTCCACCATGCCTTCCAGCGAAATCCGCATCGAGAGCTGGCAGACATCGGTCACCGCCGTGCACAACAGCGTCAGGCCCATCACCATCAGGCAGCCCAGCAGACCAGCCAACCCTGCCGGCAGGCGCGCCAGCCAGGGCCGCAGGCCACAGAGCAAGGCTGCCGAGAGCAGGACGATCCACTGCACGAACAGCGACATCAGGGCCAGACGCACCCAGGGAAAGGTGTCGTGCATGGGCTCGACCAGCACCAGCGCCAGCACCAGCAGCTCGGCCAGTACCACCAGCACCAGCAACGCTTGGGGCAGGCACAGTTCCGGCAGGAAGAAATCCTGCTCGGCCGCGGTTTTTTGTTTTTCGATGATCATGAGGGCCCTCGCGCAGGCACCAGTCTCGTCCCGGCGGGGGCGCGGGACAAGCCGTTCGAGGATAAAAAAACCTCACCCTGCTATCATCGCCGTCGTTTAGCGAACTTCCTTTCACGCAGAGCAACGAGCGAAATCATGAGCACCGACAAGACCAACCAGTCCTGGGGCGGCCGCTTCAGTGAGCCCGTCGACGCCTTCGTCGCGCGCTTCACCGCCTCCGTCAACTTCGACCAGCGCCTGTATCGCCATGACATCATGGGCTCGATGGCCCATGCCACCATGCTGGCCAAGGTCGGCGTCCTGACCGATGCCGAACGCGACACCATCATCGACGGCCTGAAGACCATTCAGGGCGAAATCGAGGCGGGTCAGTTCGAGTGGCGCATCGATCTTGAAGACGTGCACATGAACATCGAAGCTCGCCTGACCGACCGCATCGGCATCACCGGCAAGAAACTGCACACCGGCCGCAGCCGCAACGACCAGGTCGCCACTGACATCCGCCTGTGGCTGCGTGATGAAATCGACGTGATCCTCGGCGAAATCACCCGCCTGCAACAAGGACTGCTGGAGCAGGCCGAACGTGAAGCCGAAACCATCATGCCCGGCTTCACGCACTTGCAGACGGCCCAGCCGGTCACCTTCGGCCACCATTTGCTGGCCTGGTTCGAAATGCTCAGCCGCGATCATGAGCGCCTGGTCGATTGCCGCAAGCGCACCAACCGCATGCCGCTGGGCAGCGCCGCGCTGGCCGGCACCACCTACCCGATCGACCGCGAACTGACCTGCCAGTTGCTGGGTTTCGAAGCCGTTGGCGGCAACTCGCTGGACGGCGTGTCGGATCGCGACTTCGCCATCGAGTTCTGCGCGGCCGCCTCGATCGCGATGATGCACCTGTCGCGCTTCTCCGAAGAGCTGGTGCTGTGGACCAGCGCCCAGTTCCAGTTCATCGACCTGCCGGACCGCTTCTGCACCGGCAGCTCGATCATGCCGCAAAAGAAAAACCCCGACGTGCCGGAACTGGTGCGTGGCAAGAGCGGCCGTGTATTCGGCGCCCTGACCGGCCTGCTGACCCTCATGAAAGGTCAGCCGCTGGCCTACAACAAGGACAATCAGGAAGACAAGGAGCCGCTGTTCGACGCCGCCGACACGCTGCGCGACTCGTTGCGCGCCTTTGCCGACATGATCCCGGCCATCAAGCCGCGCCATGCCATCATGCGCGAAGCGGCCCTGCGCGGCTTCTCTACTGCCACGGACCTGGCCGACTATCTGGTGCGGCGCGGCCTGCCGTTCCGTGACTGCCACGAAATCGTCGGCCATGCGGTGAAGTACGGTGTCGAAAGCGGCAAGGACCTGGCAGAAATGAGCCTGCAAGAGCTACGGCGCTTCAGCGACCAGATCGAGCAGGACGTGTTTGCCGTGCTGACCCTGGAAGGCTCGGTCAATGCGCGCAACCACATCGGCGGCACGGCCCCGGCCCAGGTCCGCGCCGCCGTGGCCCGCGGCCAGGCCCTGCTGGCCAGCCGCTGATCACGGCAGGACGGCCCGGCAGGCGCTCACGCCTGCCGGGCCACGGCCTGCACACGGGCCAGGAACCTGGGCCAGTCGGCCTCCCTGGTCGCTGCCACCTGCTGCACATTGGGGTATTGCGCCAGATGCACCAGCAGGGCCTGCGCCCCAGGTAGCATCCCCAACAGATCCAGACCGAACATTTGCTCGCCTACGCGCTGCGCCAGGTCGATGCTGTAGAGAAAATAGAGGTCTGCCACCGTGAAATGCGCACCTGCGACATAAGGCGCAAAGCGGGCTCGCTGTGCCAGCGCGGCAACGCCTTTGATCAGGTCGCGCCGCGCCTTGGCCTTGAGGTCGGGCGGTGTCGGCCGGCCGCCGAAGATGACCTCGACGTAGCACAGCCGGGCCGGCAGCTCGATGTACAGCTCGATTTCCTTGGCAATGGTCCAGGCCTGGGCCCGACCGAAGGGGTCGGCAGGCACCAGCGGCCGGGTGGTCGAGATGTCTTCCAGATAACGCAGGATGACATCTGTCTCACTGATGAAGCCGTGTTCCGTACCCAGTACCGGCACCTTGCCCCGCGCACTGATGGCCATTGCCTCGGGGTTCTGGCAGCCATGCAGGGGCACGAACTCGAACGGCAACTGCTTCTCCAGCAAGGCCAGCTGGACCATATTGAAATAGTTGCTTGCGGCAAATCCATATAACTTCAGCACCTGAAATCTCCTTGAATGGGGCGTACGCTGCAACAGCGCCCGGCACTCTAAAGGTTTTTTTCACTTAAAAATCAGCGACCTATGAGCTTTTGTAACATTTCAGAAGCGTCCTACAACGCTCGTCGATTCGCCCCACGCGATGCAGTTAAACTGCACCCCCCTTACCGGAGAAGATTTCCATGACCGAAGTACTTGACGACAACGAAGAAGAATTCGCCGCCTCCACCCTGATGCAGGCCATCGAGAACCAGCTTGAAAATGACAATCCGCCTGCCGCGACCGCCGTTTTCAACAAACTGACCCTGGTGGGCTATGAGCGTGACGACATCATCGAAATGATGGCCCATGTGCTGGCCGTGGAAATTGATGCCATGCTCGCGGCCGATCGGCCATTCGATGGCACCTGGTACGAAACGGCACTGCGTGCACTGCCGCAATTGCCGCCAGAAAATTAAGCATGGGCCGGGCACCCGGCACGCAGGATCCGGGCTACACTCGGCAAGTCCCGTTGCCACCTCACCACCCGGGACCTGCGCCCTCACAGGCGTCCACTAATAAAAGTCTGGAGCACCTATGTCTTACACCCCTGAGCTGGTTGCTGAACTGGAAATCCTTGCCCTGTTCAACCTGGACAACACCCTCGAAGGCCTGAAGGTCCATCATGTGGCCGCCCCCGTGGCGATTGCCGCCGCCCAACGCCTGCATGACAAAGGCCTGACGAGCCAGGTCGACGGCGGTTACCTGACCAGCCTGGGTCTGGAAGCCGCTCGCCATGCCCAATCCTTGCTGACCATCCTGCAAACGGCACGCGAAACAGCCTGATCCTTACCCTGCGGGCCTGCAGCGATGCCGGGCCAGACAAAAAAACCTGTCTGGCCCCTTCACGTTTGCGCACACAAACTGATACAAAGCCGTTACATATTTGACGTCAACGCTTTACGGCTGCCGTGGTGATGCCTCGTGCCCGCCACGCGGTCCGCCAACAGGCATCGGACAAACGGCCCAGTGCTTTTAATGACGCCGTCAATAAAGCCTGCCATTCCGGGTTAACGCTGCGATGACGCCCCCTTTTGAAATCCGTCCCGATCTGGACGAAGGCATTGACCGCAAGGTCCTTGGCCAATTGCGTAGCCGCTTCCTGACCCTCAACGAGGGAAGGCTGGCCCGTGCCCGCGAAGGCCTGTCGCCGCGCCAGCAGAACGTCCTGACGTTGCTGCCGCTGCTGTTTCACGTCAACCATCCGCTGTTGCCTGGCTATGTGTCCGGCAGCACGCCGGCGGGTGTGTCCAATTACGACCCGCCCGCCCCGGTACTGGCCGAGGCTCAGCGCCTGACCCGTTCGTTCTCGTACAAGGTGCGCCACAACCATGCGCCGCAGCCAATCCACGGCCTGTTCCTGATGGGCAGCCTGGGCACCCTGGCCCAGGCTGACCAGAGCGACATGGACGTCTGGGTCTGCCACGACAGCGAACTGGCCCCCAACGCCATTGCCGAGCTGCGCAAGAAATGCCAGGCCCTGGAAATCTGGGCCGACACCCAAGGCGCCGAAGCGCATTTCTTCCTGATCGACCCGCAACGCTTTCGGGTGGGCGATCGCGACGCGCAACTGAGCTCCGACGACTGCGGCACCGCCCAGCACTATCTGTTGCTTGATGAGTTCTATCGCACCGCGCTGTGGCTGGCGGGGCGCACCCCCTTGTGGTGGCTGGTGCCGGCCTACGAAGAAGCCCGGTATGACGCCTACACCCATACCCTGCTGTCAAAGCGTTTCATCCGTGCCGACGAAGTGCTCGACCTGGGGCACATGGCGCACATCCCGCCGGGCGAGTTCGTCGGCGCCGGGCTGTGGCAGTTGTTCAAGGGCATCGACTCGCCGTACAAGTCGGCGCTCAAGCTGTTGTTGATCGAGGTCTATGCCAGCGAATACCCCAACGTGCAATGCCTGAGCCTGCGCTTCAAGAAGGCGGTGTTCGCTCATCAACCCGACCTGGACGAGCTGGACCCGTACATGGTGGTGTACCGCCGCATCGAAGAGCACCTGCGCGCGCGCAACGAACCCGAGCGCCTGGAGCTGGTGCGCCGCAGCCTGTACCTGAAGGTCAACAAGAAACTCACCGGGCGCCAGCGCAGCACCGGCTGGCAACGCCAGGTGATGGAGCGCCTGACCGGCGAATGGGGATGGGACGAGCAGCAATTGACGCTGCTCGACAGCCGCAACCAGTGGAAAGTCCGCCAGGTGAGCCACGAGCGCCGCGCGCTGGTCAACGAACTCAACTACAGCTATCGCTTTCTGACCCAACTGGCGAAGAAACAAAAGACGGCCCAGGCGATCAATGACCGCGACATGAGCATTCTGGGCCGGCGCCTGTATGCCGCTTTCGAGCGCAAGGCCGGCAAGATCGAGTTCATCAACCCCGGGATTGCCCCGGACCTGGCCGAAGACACCCTGACCCTGGTGCATTCGCCCAACAAGCGCGAACCGGGCAAGCATCAGTGGAGCCTGTACAACGGCAGCCTGAGTGCGCATGAATGGCCCGGCTTCACGCCGCTCAAGCGCAGCCGCGAACTGCTTGAACTCCTGGCCTGGTGCCATCGCAACCAGGTCATCGACAACAGCACGCGCCTGGCCTTGCACCCCGGCACCAGCGACTTGAGCGAGCTTGAACTGTTCAACCTGACCGGTGCCCTGCAACAGAGCTTTGCCCTGCCGTTGCCGGCGGTCAGCGATGAGCAATTGCTCAAGCCCAGTGTGCCCAGGGAGATCCTGCTGCTGATCAATGTCGGGCTTGATCCGTTGCGTCATCACCGCGACCTGAACATCCTGATGACCACCGAGCGCACCGATTCACTTAGCTATGCCGGGGCGCGCGAGAACCTGGTCCTGACCCTGGACCAGATCACCCTCAACAGCTGGAACGAGACGCTGTTCGCTCGCTACGAAGGCCCGCATGCCCTGCTCGACTGCCTGGTCGACCTGCTCGGCAGCCTGCCCGAGGGCCAGGCCCAGCCGCGTATCCGGGTCAGTTGCTTTTGTCACAACCGCGCCCAGGCCATCGCCCAGCGCGTCGAGGACATCGTCGATACCGCCAGGCTGCTGCTGGCGCGGCGCCTCAATCATCGCTATCTGATCCAGGTGCAACAGCAGTACCACGTGCTGGAGCTGTTGAACGCACGGATCACCCCGATCGTGATCAACAGCCTGCCAGGCCTGTTCAGCTACCTGGGCGAGGCCCTGCCGTGCTACAGCCCGCTGTACCTGGACCCCCAGGCGCTGGACGATCACGACCTGACCATCATCCTGCCGCATGGCCAGCCCGAGTGCATCCAGGTGTTCTACCGGGTCAATGAGGGGTTCGCCGACCTGTACGTGCTCGACGAGCACAACGCCCTGTGGCACCAGCACCTGCCCTGGCATGACGAGCCCGGCCTGCTGCAACCCTTGCAGCGGTTTTTCCAGGCCATGCTCTACCGGCGCAGCGCGTCGTTGCCGCTCGACAGCGTGCAGGCGCCGGTGGCACTGGCGGTGCTGTATTACCAGGTGTTGCCCTCGGGCAGCAGCCGCGCGCGCAGTGTCGAGGCGCGCCAGACGCCCACCGCCACCGACAAGCCTTTCTATGACGTGCAGGCCATCATCGAGGAAAGTGTGCCGGGGCAGGTGAATGTCACGCTGTATTGCGACAACCGGGAGTTTTCCGAACTCGAATACGGCGAGCATCTGTACGCCGCCGTTGCCCGGCAGATTCTGGCCCGGCGTCACGAGCCCGAGCGCTACCGTTGCTACATCACCGACCTGGACCTGTCAGGGCTCAACCCTGACGGACACGGCCAGAGCATCCTCTACCTGCACCACAAGGCGCGGCTGGAAAAACACCTCAACGAGGCGATGCAGCAGACCCTGGCGTGAGGCCTGCACCCGCCTGGCGGGCGCGCCGCTGATCGGCGGCATCGAGGATCTGGCGACGGCGATCGTCATCGGCCGAGCGCCATTCGCGGATGTCTTCGACATGCCGCAGGCACCCCAGGCAGACCTTGTGTTCATCGAGCCGGCACAGGCTGACGCAGGGCGAAGGCACAGCGGGGCTGACGTTGCTGTACAGCGGCTTGGGCGGACGAGGGGCGTTGGCGACAGTCACGATCAGATCTCGTCGAAGTCCAGCTCTGCGCCGGCCTGTTCCAGGGTGATGCGCCTGAGCATTTCACTGAGCAGTTCGTCGCTGGTATCACAGATCCAGCGGCTTTCTTCCAGATCGTAGTCAAAGTGAAAGCCGCCCGACTTGGCGGCCAGCCACAGCTGGCGCAATGGTTCCTGGCGGCTGAAGATGATCTGCGAGCCATTTTCGAACTTCACGGTCAGCACGCCGGCCGAGTTTTCCAGGTCCACGTCCAGCTCGCTGGCGTCGAAAATATCTTCCAGATTCTCCTGAGTTGCATCGACCAGGTCGTGGAAGCGGGCTTCGGTCAAACTCATTGCATGAACCTCGGGAAGTGGTGACTGATATCACATGTGTCGGGCACGATACGGGCGCAGCCGGCCAAATGCAAAGCATGCCCGTGTTCGCAGGTTGCGCGCACCAGCAATCGGCAATCGCACCGCGCAAGGCCGCGCATTGCGTCAAAGCCCCGCCAGATGGAGAGGACGCCGCATAGGCAAGCCGTCAGGTGGCCGGTATACTCGGCCGCAATCAATGCTTATCCAAAGGATTTCGCCATGAAGCGCCTGATCTCTTCGCTTGCTGCGCTCCTCGCGGTCGCCTGCCTCGTAACCGCCTGTGGGCAGAAAGGCCCGCTGTACCTGCCCGATGACAGCAAGTCCTCCGACGAACAAGCCAAGTCGCAATCGCACAAGCATTCTCAAGGGTAATCCATGGACGCTTTCAACTACCGCGACGGCGAGCTGTTCGCGGAGGGCGTGGCCTTGTCTGCCATTGCCGAACGTTTCGGCACACCCACTTATGTCTATTCGCGCGCCCACATCGAGGCGCAGTACCGCGCCTATGCCGATGCCCTGAGCGGCATGCCGCACCTGGTGTGCTTTGCCGTCAAGGCCAACTCCAACCTGGGCGTGCTCAACGTCCTGGCGCGCCTGGGCGCAGGCTTCGACATCGTCTCGCGCGGTGAACTCGAACGCGTCCTGGCCGCGGGCGGCCAGCCTGACCGGATCGTGTTTTCCGGCGTGGGCAAGACCCGTGAAGACATGCGTCGCGCCCTGGAAGTGGGCGTGCACTGCTTCAACGTCGAGTCGACCGACGAGCTGGAGCGCCTGCAGGTCGTGGCCGCCGAGCTGGGCGTGCACGCCCCGGTGTCGCTGCGGGTCAACCCGGACGTGGATGCCGGCACCCACCCGTACATTTCCACCGGCCTCAAGGAAAACAAGTTCGGCATTGCCATCAGTGATGCCGAAGACGTTTACGTTCGCGCCTCGCAGCTGCCGAACCTGGACGTGGTCGGCGTCGATTGCCACATCGGCTCGCAACTGACCACGCTGGAACCATTCATCGATGCGCTGGACCGCCTGCTCGACCTGGTCGACCGCCTCGGCGATTGCGGCATCCACTTGCGTCACATCGACCTGGGCGGCGGCCTGGGCGTGCGTTATCGCGATGAAGAACCGCCCTTGGCCGGCGATTACATCAAGGCCGTGCGCGAGCGCCTCGAAGGCCGCGACCTGGGCCTGGTGTTCGAGCCGGGTCGCTTTATCGTCGCCAATGCCGGCGTGCTGCTGACCCGGGTCGAGTACCTCAAGCACACCGAGCACAAGGATTTCGCCATCGTCGATGCGGCGATGAACGACCTGATTCGCCCGGCGCTGTACCAGGCCTGGATGGATGTCACCGCCGTGCGTCCACGTGACGGTGCGGCACGCACCTATGACATCGTCGGCCCGATCTGCGAGACCGGTGACTTCCTGGCCAAGAGCCGTGAACTGGCCCTGGCCGAAGGCGATCTGCTGACTGTTCACTCGGCGGGCGCCTATGGTTTCGTCATGAGTTCGAACTACAACACCCGCGGCCGCGCCGCTGAAGTACTGGTCGATGGCAGCGACGCTTTCGAAGTGCGTCGTCGGGAAACCCTGAGCGAGCTGTTTGCCGGCGAAAGCCTGCTGCCGGAGTGATCCCATGCTGCTGCGTTTTACCAAGATGCACGGGCTGGGCAATGACTTCATGGTTCTGGACCTGGTCAGCCAGCACGCGCACATCTTGCCCAAGCACGCCAAACAATGGGGTGACCGGCACACCGGCATCGGCTTTGACCAACTGCTGATCGTCGAGGCGCCGAGCAACCCGGACGTGGATTTCCGCTACCGGATCTTCAATTCCGACGGTTCCGAGGTCGAGCAATGCGGCAACGGCGCGCGGTGTTTTGCCCGTTTCGTGCTGGACAAGCGCCTGACCACCAAGCGCCTGATTCGCGTCGAGACCAAGAGCGGCATCATCGAGCTGGACGTGCGCAGCGATGGGCAGATCTGCGTCGACATGGGCCCGCCCAAGCTGGTGCCCGAACAGATCCCGTTCCAGGCCGCGCAACAGGCCCTCAGCTACGACCTGGATGTGGAGGGCCAGCACGTCGAGCTGGCGGCCGTGTCGATGGGCAACCCGCACGCCGTGCTGCGCGTCGATGACATCAACAGCGCCCCGGTGCATGAACTGGGGCCGAAGATTGAGCATCACCCGCGTTTTCCGGCCCGGGTCAACGTAGGGTTTCTCCACGTCGTGGACCGCCAGCGCGCCCAGTTGCGTGTCTGGGAGCGCGGTGCCGGTGAGACCCAGGCTTGTGGCACGGGCGCTTGCGCGGCTGCCGTTGCAGCCATCAGCCAGGGCTGGATGGACTCGCCGGTGTTGATCGACCTGCCCGGCGGGCGCCTGTCCATCGAGTGGGCCGGCCCCGGCCAGCCAGTCTTGATGACCGGGCCTGCGGTACGGGTCTATGAAGGCCAGGTTCGCCTATGAGAGAGCAAATGCGATGAACGAACAGCCTCCTGCTTCATGCTCGCCCGGCGAAACGCCGATCAACGGCGCCACGCACGATCCCGAAGCAGAGGCGGTCATCGCCTACCTGCTGCGCCACCCGGAGTTTTTCGCCGAGCACGACCAATTGCTGGTGGCGATGCGCATTCCTCACCAGCGCGGCGACAGCGTTTCGCTGGTCGAGCGCCAGCTCAAGCTGCTGCGTGAGCGCAACATCGAGATGCGCCATCGTCTGTCGCAACTGATGGACGTGGCCCGCGACAATGACCGGCTGTTCGAGAAGACCCGACGCCTGAACCTGGCCCTGATGGACGCGGCCAGCCTCGACGACCTGGTGATTGCCGTCGAGGACAGCCTGCGCCAGGATTTCCAGGTGCCATTTGTCAGCCTTATCCTGTTTGGTGACCACAGCGGACCGGTCGGACGCTGGACCAGCAGCAGCGAGGCGCAGACTGCCATCGGCGGCCTGATGGGCGAGAAGGCCGTGTGCGGAGCGTTGCGTGACCATGAGCTGGCCTTTCTGTTCGGCAGCGAACAAGGCAAGCAAGTCGGGTCCACAGCCCTGGTCACGCTGAACCACCAGGGTCTGCTCGGCGTGCTGGCGATCGGCAGCCGCGACCCTCAGCATTACAAAAGCTCGGTCGGCACCGTTTTCCTCAGTTATATCGCCGACGTGCTCAGCCGCCTGCTACCGCGCCTGACCCAATCGCTGCGCTCGGTGCGCTGAGCATGGAGGGGCAACTGGAGGCCTACTGCACGCATTTGCACAGTGAGCGCCAGGTCTCGCCCCACACCCTGCAGGCCTACCGGCGCGACCTGAACAAGGTTTTGGCGTTCTGCCAGAAGCAGTCGTTGGCCCGCTGGGCAGACCTGGACATCCAGCAGCTGCGCAGCTTCGTGGCCCGCCAGCATCAGCAGGGTCAGTCGCCGCGCAGCCTGGCCCGCCTGCTGTCGGCAGTGCGCGGCCTGTACCAGTACCTCAATCGCGAAGGCCTCTGCCAGCACGACCCGGCCAACGGTCTGTCGCCGCCCAAGGGCGAGCGACGCCTGCCCAAGACCCTGGACACCGACCGCACCGCGCAATTGTTCGAAGGCGCGGTGGAGGACGATTTTCTGGCCCGTCGCGACCAGGCGATCATGGAGCTGTTCTACTCCTCGGGCCTGCGCCTGTCGGAACTGACCGGCCTGGATCTCGAACAGCTGGACCTGGACGATGGCCTGGTGCAGGTGCTGGGCAAAGGCAACAAGGCCCGCGTGTTGCCGGTCGGCAGCAAGGCACGCCAGGCCCTGCAGGCGTGGCTCGAGCTGCGGGCCCGGGCCAACCCGCGCGACAACGCGGTGTTCATCGGCCTGCAAGGCCGGCGCCTGGGGCCACGGGCCATCCAGGTGCGCCTCAAGGCGGCCGGCGAGCGCGAACTGGGCCAGAACCTGCACCCGCACATGCTGCGTCATTCCTTTGCCAGCCACCTGCTGGAATCATCCCAGGACCTGCGGGCGGTGCAGGAATTGCTCGGCCATGCCGACATCAGCACCACGCAGATCTACACTCATCTTGATTTCCAGCATTTGGCCAGCGTCTACGACAGTGCCCATCCCCGGGCCAGACGCAAAGGCAGCGGCCATGATTAAAAAGGTAGCGTCCCATGATTAAGCTGATCACCTTCGACCTCGACGACACGCTGTGGGACAACGCACCGGCCATCCTGGGCGCCGAAACACTACTGCGTGACTGGCTGACCGAACACGCACCGCGCCTGGGCCCGGTGCCTGTCGAGCACCTGTGGGCCATCCGCACCCGGCTGATCGAGCAGGAGCCGGGCCTGAAGCATCGCATCAGCACCCTGCGCCGGCGCGTGCTGTTCCAGGCCCTGCAGGATGCCGGCTACGACCCCGAGCAGGCCCAGGACCTGGCGGACCGCAGCTTCGAGACCTTCCTGCAGGGTCGCCATCAGGTGCAGGTGTTCCCGGAGGTGTTGCCGACCCTGGAGATCCTGGCCAAGACCTACACCCTGGGCGTCATCACCAACGGCAATGCCGATGTGCGCCGCCTGGGGCTGGCCGACTACTTCAACTTTGCCCTGTGCGCCGAAGATCTGGGGATAGGCAAGCCGGACCCGGCGCCCTTTCTCGAAGCCCTGCGCCGCGCCCGGTGCGAGCCGGCCCACGCCGTGCACATCGGCGATCACCCCGAAGACGACATCGCCGGTGCCCAGCGTGCCGGCCTGCGAGCCATCTGGTACAACCCGCAGGGCAAGGTCTGGGACGCCGACAATCGTCCCGATGCCGAAATCCACAACCTGTCGCAATTGCCTGAGGTGCTGGCCCGCTGGGCCTGACCGGCGCCATTGCAGGCAACAAAAAGCCCGCAGCAATGGCGGGCTTTCCGTTACACGTTCGTGCGACCGTCAGATAGGACGACTGCCGTACTTGTTATCCGGTTTCTTGGGCGGATCAGCGACCACGTTGGCCTCCACTTCCTGCACACGGCCGCCACGAGAGAGGAACTCCTCCATGGCGCGAGCCAGCGCGTCGCGATCCTTTTGCTTGGCCTCGATACTGGGCAGCTCGTCGACCGAGACAGCGGCCTTGGATTTGCCCTTGGCGGGCGTTACCGCGGCTTCGCCATCGTCGGTGTCGGGGGCGTCGTCTTCCGGAGCAGCACTGAGCTCCTCGCCCTCTTCTTCGCCTTCCAGGTCGTCTACCAGATCATCGTTGTCGTCGTCGCTCATGTTCAACCTCATGACTTGCGAAAGCAGAATTAGTTATAGCTCAGCAACGCTGGAAATCGAGCTGCCTCAAAGAGCGGCAGCCTCGAACCCGCGGTTATTCCCATTCACCCTGAAGGGTGGCCAGGATACGACGAGCACCCCCATGATCCCGGTGCTCGCCCAGATAGACACCTTGCCATGTACCCAGCGCCAGACGGCCGGCCGAGACCGGCAAAACCACCTGGCAGCCTAGCAAACTGGCCTTGAAGTGCGCCGGCAGGTCGTCGGGGCCTTCGTCGTTGTGTTCATGCCCGGCCACGCCCTGGGGCACCAGCCGGTTGAAGAAACGCTCGAAATCACGACGTACCGCCGGGTCGGCATTCTCGTTGACCGTCAACGAGGCCGAGGTGTGTTGCAGCCATAAATGCAGCAATCCGATACGACAACCGGACAGCTCCGGCAGGCTTGCCACGATCTCATCGGTGATCAGATGAAACCCGCGAGGCCTGGCCCGGAGGGTAATTCCAGATTGCTGCCACATGGCGTTCTCCGCACGTTCGGCGCGCATTCTAACTCGCCTGAGAAAAAAGCAAAGCGCGCGATAAAGCGACCTTGCGTTCAGCCCTGTCAGGGCCCCATGCAAGCGCCGTCCGTGCAGCCTCAAACCTGTGCCGTCACGCGCCGATGGTTACTCAATGACAACGCCGATGTCGAGTCGATCCCTGAATTTCAGGCAAAAAAATGCCCGGCGAGCCGGGCACTTTTCAGGTAGCGCTTACAGGTTGTAGCCACGCTCGTTGTGCTGTGCCAGGTCCAGGCCTACAGCCTCTTCCTCTTCGTTCACACGCAGGCCCATGACCACATCCAGCACCTTGAGGATGATGTAGGTCACGATGGCGGTGTAGACGACGGTGAACGCCACGCCCTTGAACTGCACCCAGACCTGGGCGCCGATGTCGGTCACGGTGCCGAAGCCGCCCAAGGCAGGGGCTGCGAACACGCCGGTCAGGATGGCGCCGACGATACCGCCCACGCCATGCACGCCGAAGGCATCCAGCGAGTCGTCATAGCCCAGCTTGCGCTTGAGGCTGGTGGCGCAGAAGAAGCACACCACACCCGAGACCAGACCGATGACCAGCGCGCCCATGGGGCCTGCGGTACCGGCAGCCGGGGTAATGGCCACCAGGCCGGCCACGACACCCGAAGCGATGCCCAGTGCGCTGGGTTTGCCGTGGGTCAGCCACTCGGCGAACATCCAGCCCAGGGCGGCGGCGGCCGTGGCAATCTGGGTGACCAGCATCGCCATGCCAGCGGTGCCGTTGGCGGCGGCCGCGGAGCCTGCGTTGAAGCCGAACCAGCCGATCCACAGCATGGCCGCACCGATCAGGGTATAGCCCAGGTTGTGCGGCGCCATCGGGGTGGTCGGGTAGCCTTTGCGCTTGCCCAGTACCAGGCACGCTACCAGGCCGGCCACACCGGCGTTGATGTGCACCACGGTGCCGCCGGCGAAGTCCAGTACGCCCCAGTCCCACATCAGGCCGCCCACACCGCCCCAGACCATGTGGGCAATCGGCGCGTAGACCAGGGTGAACCAGATGGCCATGAAGATCAGCATGGCGGAGAACTTCATGCGCTCGGCGAAGGCACCGACGATCAGCGCCGGGGTGATGATCGCGAAAGTCATCTGGAAGGTGATGAACACCGCCTCGGGGAACAAGGCCGCCGCGCTGGTCAGGCTGGCAGGGGTCACACCGGCCAGGAAAGCCTTCTGGAAACCGCCGATGAAGGAGCTGAAGTTGACTACGCCCTCTTCCATGCCGGTGGCATCGAACGCCAGGCTGTAGCCGTACACCACCCAGAGGATGCTGATCAGACCGGTGATGGCAAAGCACTGCATCATCACCGACAGAATATTCTTGGAGCGGACCATGCCGCCGTAGAACAGGGCAAGGCCTGGAATGGTCATGAACAGAACCAGGGCCGTCGCCGTCAACATCCATGCAGTATCGCCGGAGTTCAGCACAGGTTCTGCAACAGGTTCAGCCGCCAGGGCCAGACCAGGTAAAGCGAGGGACAACAGGGCTCCTAGCCCTGCGAATTGACGCAGAGTCATATTGTTTCTCCTGGGGCGTGGGTTTGGCGGCGTTAGATCGCGTCGGTATCGGTTTCGCCGGTACGGATGCGGATGGCCTGTTCCAGATTGACTACGAAAATCTTGCCATCGCCGATCTTGCCGGTGTTGGCTGCCTTGGTGATGGCTTCGATCACTCGATCCAGGTCCTTGTCATCGATGGCGACATCGATTTTCACCTTGGGAAGGAAGTCGACTACATACTCAGCACCGCGATACAGCTCAGTGTGACCCTTCTGACGCCCGAAACCTTTGACTTCCGTGACAGTAATGCCCTGCACGCCGATCTCGGACAACGATTCGCGCACGTCGTCCAACTTGAACGGTTTGATGATTGCAGTGACTAGTTTCATGAAACTTTCTCCCGAATTAGTGGACTTGCCCCAGGAAAACAAACCCGTCTCAAGTCTAAGCGCAGTGCCTGGCTTTGTAACGTCTCGTGCGCCTCATTCAGGCGCCGATCGCTGCCAGATAGCTGTATCTGACGAAACACTTCCCCGCGTAGCCTGCCGCACTGCCTTCGTCACAGCGACTGCATCAGTGCATGGGTCACAAGGGACTAAGCAGAAAGCTTGCCAGCTCGTAAATTTTCATTGAAATCAGGCCATTGCTCTCGATTGCCAGCCTTTGGGCCTGGTCGGCGGCCACAAGACGCACAATAACGGTGCGCGCGTGCACGCCCGGATGCGCGATAAACGTGCGTCAGACCAAGGGAAAAACGCCCCGTGCTACACTCGCGCGCATTTGCTACCGGGAACTCCTCATGCTCGCCCCCAAAGCCCTGCTCGATGCCCTGAGTGATCACGCTTCACGCCTGTTCAACAGTGACACGCCGTTGCCACGCAATGAGTTCGAAGCCCAGTTCAAGATTCTGCTGCAGAGTGCCTTCAGCAAGCTCGATCTGGTCAGCCGTGAAGAGTTCGACAGCCAGATGGCTGTACTGGCCCGTACGCGCGCTCGTCTGGAAGCGCTGGAAGCAAAAGTCGCCGCGTTGGAAAATACCGGCCCCCGCGACGCCCAGGACTGAGTTTCGCTGGCTCCCCCGACGCGTCATGGATGATGCAGGCACCTGCAGATGCCTGACGCGCTTTCCTGTCGACACGGCATTTTGTTTGTCGATAACGGGTATTGCGCCAAGACCCCTGCAATTGGAGGTCTTTTATCTGGCTTTTTCGTCTAAAATGCCCGGCTGAATCGTTCAGGTCATTGCCCACCCTGCCTCATGGAGGCGGGTCGGCTGCTGCCGGGCACGCCCGGTCCGGCGCAATGAGCCCGACCCATTCGCGATCCGCCTGATGGGCGCAAGCAAGCAAGAAGGCCTGACTTTGGCGCCACGACGCCAGGCAAGCCGGTACACCGAAGTGTCATCGAAGTCGCTGAAGCCAACAATTAATAAGAGATCAGCACGGGAGGGACATAACAATGAGGTCGATTTTTTTCGATCTGGTGAGTCGCCTCTCCAGCCCTGTTGCAACGCAGCCTTGGACAACGCGGTAGTCATTACCCCGTCGCCAGGCCGGTGCAGTGCAGCAATGGCAGGAGGGATGGCGTTAATCCTAGGAACTACAACATGTTTAATAAAGTGAACAAGGCCTTGCTGGGCTTGGCGCTGTCGGTGGGTTTCATGCCTGTCCATGCCGCCGAAGCCAAAAAAGTTGATGTACTGCTCATTGGCGGCGGCATCATGAGTTCCACCCTGGGTGTCTGGCTCAACGAGCTGGAGCCCGACTGGTCGATCGAAATGGTCGAGCGCCTGGACGCTGTCGCCGAAGAAAGCTCCAACGGCTGGAACAACGCCGGCACCGGTCACTCGGCCCTGGCCGAGCTGAATTACACCCCGGAAGGCAAAGACGGCAAGATCGACATTTCCAAGGCGATCGAGATCAACGAGTCGTTCCAGATCTCGCGTCAATTCTGGGCCTGGCAGGTCAAGAATGGCGTGCTCAAGGACCCGCGCACGTTCATCAACTACACACCGCACATGAGCTTTGTGTGGGGCGATGAGAACATCCAGTTCCTGCAAAAGCGCTTCGAGGCGCTCAAGGCCAGCCCGCTGTTCAGCGGCATGCAGTACTCCGAAGACCCGGCACAGATCAAGCAGTGGGTGCCGCTGATGATGGAAGGGCGTGACCCGGGCCAGAAGGTCGCGGCCACCTGGAGCCCGATCGGCACCGACGTGAACTTCGGCGAGATCACCCGCCAGTTCGTCAGCCACCTCAAGACCAAAGAGCAGTTCGACCTCAAGCTGTCCAGTGAAGTCGAAGAGATCAAGCGCAACGCCGACGGCGGCTGGCGCGTGACCTACACCAACCTCAAGGACGGCACCGAGACCTCCACCGACGCCAAGTTCGTGTTCATCGGCGCCGGCGGCGGTGCCCTGCACCTGCTGCAAGAGTCGGGCATTCCTGAAGCCCAGGAATATGGCGGCTTCCCGGTGGGCGGTTCGTTCCTGGTCACCGAGAACCCGGCCATCGCCGACACTCACCTGGCCAAGGCCTACGGCAAGGCTTCGGTCGGCTCGCCACCGATGTCGGTGCCGCACCTGGACACCCGCGTGCTCGACGGCAAGCGCGTGATCCTGTTTGGCCCGTTCGCGACGTTCTCGACCAAGTTCCTGAAGAACGGCTCGTACTTCGACCTGCTGACCAGCACCAACACGCACAACATGTGGCCAATGACCAAGGTCGGCGTGCGTGAATACCCGCTGATCGAATACCTCGCCGGCCAGGTCATGCTGGACGACGACGATCGTCTGCAGGCCCTGCGCGAGTACTTCCCGAACGCCAAGCAGGAAGACTGGCGCCTGTGGCAGGCCGGCCAGCGCGTGCAGATCATCAAGCGAGACGAAGACAAGGGCGGCGTGCTGAAACTGGGCACCGAGATCGTCGCGTCCGAGGACAAGACGATTGCCGGCCTGCTGGGTGCTTCGCCAGGTGCTTCGACCGCCGCACCGATCATGCTCAGCGTGCTGGAAAAGGTCTTCAAGGACAAAGTAGCGACGCCGGCCTGGCAGGAAAAACTGCACCAGATCGTGCCAAGCTACGGCACCCGCCTCAACGCCAGCCCGGAAGCGGTGGCCAAAGAGTGGGCCTACACCGCCGAAGTCCTGCAACTGCCAACGCCGCCTGCCGTCAACGGCGCTGTGGTTCCAGCCGTTGCCCCGGCAGCACCTGCTGCTGCACCGGCCAAGCCGCGTGAAAGCAACGCCGCGACCGACATGGCGCTGTAAGCGTCTGTTCTAGCCGCAGGCAAGACCAAACCCCGCCAGGCGCACGCCTGGCGGGGTTTTCTTTTGGCTGTGGATTGACCGGCCCGCACGCGGGGCCTGGCACGAAATGGCGTGAGTGCTGTGATTTTCGCCATAAACCACTTTTCATCGGCCCATTTGTGACCGCTTCATTCATGGACAAGCCGGTACATTGAACCTGCAAGGTCCCGCAGAGCGACCTCCACAACGCCGACGACCGGCCCACGCCATCTGCCCACCACTGGAGTCTTCCATGAGCCTATTGCGTACCACAGCGTTCAACCTCGCCAGCCTGACCCTGTTGATCGGTGGCGCCGGCCAGGCCATGGCCGAGGACATCACCTTCGTTTCCCAGGGCGGGGCCTACCAACAGGCACAGAGCCAGGCCATTCTCGAACCGGCCGCGAAAAAACTCGGCCTGACACTCAGGCAGGACAGCTCACCGAAGGCCTACCCGATCATCAAGACCCAGGTCGAAAGCGGCAAGGTCACCTGGGACGTGGTCGACCTGCCCACCGGGGACTGCATCCGGGGTGTGGCCGAAGGCCTGTTCGAAAAGCTCGACCTGGCCCTGATCCCCAACGCCGCGCAGATACCCGACAGTCTCAAGGACGACTACAGCGTCGGCTATATCAGCTATTCCACGGTACTGGCGTATCGCACCGACGCCTTCAAGGGCGACCAGGTGCCCAGGACCTGGGCCGACTTCTGGGACACCCGAAAGTATCCGGGCCAACGCTCCCTGCGCAACCTGCCGCGCCCGACCCTGGAAATCGCGCTGCTGGCCGACGGCGTGCCGGTGGACAAGCTCTACCCCCTGGATGTCGAGCGCGCCTTCAGAAAACTCGAACAGATCAAGCCCGACATCGCCACCTGGTGGACCTCCGGCGGGCAGTCGGCGCAGCTGATCAGCGACGGCGAAGTGGACATGATCCAGGCCTGGAACGGTCGCATCACGGCCGTGCAAGCCGCAGGCGCGCCGGTGGCGTTCGATTACACCCAGGGCGTCCTGGAAACCAACTCGCTGTGCGTGCTCAAGGGCTCGCCGCACAAGGTGGCCGCGATGAAGTTCGTCAACGAAGCCATCGATGCCAGGCTTCAGGCCGCCCTGCCGATGATCATCGACTACGGGCCGCTGAACCCCGAAGCCTTCAAGACCGGCACGATCCCGGCTGAACGCCAGGCCCTGTTGCCGTCCTCTCCCGAGAACATGGCCCGCCAGGCGCTGCTCTCGGCGCAATGGTGGGCCTCCCGGGAAGGCGTCGAGGCCGAAGAGCGCTGGCTGGCCTTCATCCAGAAAAAGTAACGCCGGTCAGCGCTGCGCCGCAGGCCAGACGCCTCGGCGCAGGACATGCCGTCTGCCTCCCCGATTTCGACATAAAGCGCTTCGGCACCGGCCAATTCCACCTGCTTCGTTCGCTGGCATCCCGGTACATTAGGCCTGAAGGTCCCGCAGAGTGACCTGCGCAGGCAACTCGCGCCCGCCCTAAGCACCTGCCCACCATTGGGAGTTCCTTACATGACGCTATCCGAGCACCGCACCCTGCAGTCCGCAAGGACGCTTGCCACCGCCAGCACTGCCTGCCAGCGCTGGACCTCCTCCACCCCCGTGCTGTGACGAGAGGTCTTTATGTCGAACGCCTATCTCGCCAAATCCCTGCCCGACTCCAGCGACCAGCGCAAGCCGCCCTTGACCAACGAACAGGCCATTGCCCGTGAAGAGCGCAAGGAACACACCTCGATGCTGTTGCTGCTCACCCCGGCGCTGGTGATGGTGGTGGTGCTGTTGATCATGCCGCTGTGCTGGCTGGCCCTGCAGTCGGTGCAGACCGAGGAGGGGTTTTCCCTGGCCAACTACGCGCGCATCTTCCAGGAAACCATCTACTGGGACACCTTCGCCCTGACTTTCAAGATCAGCTTCATGGTCACTGTCCTGGCGATCCTGATGGGCTTCCCCATCGCCTACGCTGCCTCGCGCCTGCAGGGGTTCTGGGCCAACCTGATTCTGATCTGCGTGATCCTGCCGTTCTGGACCAGCGTGCTGGTGCGCGCCTACGCCTGGCTGGTGCTGTTGCAGCGCCGCGGGCTGGTCAACCAGACACTGATGGACATGGGCCTCATCGACCAGCCCCTGACCCTGATGCACAACACCACCGGCACGGTGATCGGCACCCTGCACGTGATGCTGCCCTTCATGGTCCTGCCCTTGTATTCGGTGATGAAAAAGATTCCCCAGGACCTCATGCAAGCGTCGCAAAGCCTGGGCGCTAAACCCTTCTACACCTTCCGCCGCGTGTTCCTGCCGATGGCGGCGCCCGGCATCATGGCCGGTTCGATCCTGGTCTTCGTCATCTGCCTGGGCTTTTTCATTACCCCTGAACTCCTCGGCGGCGGTCGTACGATCCTGGTGTCGATGCTGGTGCAACGCAACGTCGAGCTGTACCACGCCTGGGGCGCAGCCAGCGCGGTCGGCCTGGTGCTGCTGTTTGTGGTGTTCCTGATCTTCTGGGGCATCAACCGCTTCATCCCCATCGAACGCATCCTGGGAGCGCGCTGAATGAACCTGCTTGCCAACCTGCGTCACCTTCGCCTGTCACACGTGCTGTTCACCCTCGTGGTCACGGCGATCCTGCTGTACCTGATCATCCCGGTCTTGATCGTGGTGCCCATGTCGTTTTCAGAGGCGCGCTTCCTGCAGTTCCCGCCCAAGCAATGGTCTTTGCATTGGTACGAGTCGTTCTTCAGCAGCGTGGAGTGGATGTCGGCGGCACGGGTCAGCCTGATCACCGCCTTCTTCACCATGGTCATCAGCCTGCCGATCGGCATGGCTGCCGCCTATGCCATCAACAACTCAAGCCTGAAGGTGGTGAGCACGCTGCAGATCATTCTGCTGCTGCCGATGATGGTGCCGATCATTCTGATCGCCGCCGGCGTGTTCTTCGTCTACGCCCGGATCGGCCTGATCAGTACGCTGACCGGGCTGGTGCTGGCGCACATCATGCTGGCGCTGCCTTATGTGATCATCGCGCTGCTGGCCGGCCTGCGTAATTTCGACATGTCACAGGAAATGGTGGCGCGCAGCCTGGGCATGAACCGCTTCCGGGCGTTCATGGCCGTGACCCTGCCGCAGATCAAGCCCAGCGTCGTGTCGGCCACGCTGTTCGCCTTCATCACCTCGCTGGACGAAACCGTGGTAGCCCTGTTCATCTCAGGGGGTGACAACCAGACGCTGACCAAGCGCATGTTCACAGCGCTGCGTGACGAGATCGACCCGACCATTGCGGCCATCAGCTCGATCCTGATCCTGGCTTCGCTGATCCTGGTGGTGATCGCCGGGCGCAACAAGCCGTAATCGGCGCACAAGACATACCGTTGTCCGCCCAGCACAGCCTGCCGTCACGCGCCTCATTTCAGCATCTATCACCCGTGCGCAGGCGCATCTCGGCATCGGCCACTGGGCGCGGCTTTTTACAATGAGCCCATCGTTCGTACCTTCAAGGCCCTGATCATGTTGAAAAGCCAGCTGCGTGACCCTTCCCTGCTTGTCGAGCGCGCCTACGTCAACGGCGCCTGGATCGAGGCCGATGACGGCGCGACGATCGAGGTGAGCAACCCGGCCGATGGCCGCGTGATTGCCCGGGTTCCGGCGCTACAGGCCGCTGAAACCCGCCGGGCGATCGACGCGGCGCAGGCACGCTTCTGCGCCTGGCGCGAAGTGCCGGCGGCCGAGCGTGCGCGTTACTTGGAGACGTGGTTCAACCTGATCATGGCAAACCAGGAAGACCTGGCGCTGATCATGACCACCGAGCAAGGCAAGCCGCTGGCCGAGTCGCGGGGCGAAATCGCCTATGGCGCCAGCTTCGTCAAGTGGTTCGCCGAGGAGGCCCGGCGCATTTATGGCGACACCATTCCTTCACCCGCCGCCGACCGGCGCATTCTGGTCCTCAAACAACCCATCGGCGTGGTCGCGGCCATCACCCCCTGGAATTTTCCGAACGCGATGATCACCCGCAAGTGCGCGCCTGCGCTGGCGGCCGGTTGCACGGTGCTGGTCAAGCCGTCGGAGATGACACCGCTGTCGGCCCTGGCGCTGGCGGTCCTGGCTGAGCGTGCAGGCATCCCCGCCGGCGTGTTCAACGTCCTGACCGGACTGCCGGCCGGGGTCGGCGGCGAGATGACCGCCAATCCCGATGTGCGCAAGCTGTCGTTCACCGGTTCCACCCGCATCGGTCAGTTGCTGATGAGCCAGTGCGCAACCACCATCAAGCGCCTGAGCCTGGAGTTGGGCGGCAATGCGCCGTTCATAGTCTTCGACGATGCCGACCTGGACCTGGCCATCGCCGGTGTGATGCAAAGCAAGTTTCGCAACGCCGGCCAGACCTGCGTGTGCGCCAACCGCATTCTGGTGCAGGAGGGTATTTACGACCGTTTTGCCGAACGCCTGAGCGCCGCGGTCGCCGGGTTGAACGTTGGCGATGGCCTGCAGGACGGGGTCACCATCGGCCCGCTGATCAACGCCGCGGCCGTGGACAAGGTGACGCGGCATATCAACGACGCCCTGGAAAAGGGCGCGAGCATTGCCATCGGCGGTGTCCCCCAAGGCGAAGGCTTGTATGTACAGCCGACCGTGCTGCGCGATGCCAACGCCGACATGCTCCTGGCCACCGAAGAAACCTTCGGCCCGGTCGCGCCGCTGTTTCGCTTCAAGGATGAAGCCGAGGCCCTGGCGCTGGCCAATGCCACGCCCTACGGCCTTGGCGCGTATTACTTCACTCAGGACATGCGCCGTGCCTGGCGCGTGGGTGAGCGCCTGGAGTTCGGCATGGTCGGGCTCAATACCGGAATCATCTCCATGGAGGTGGCGCCCTTTGGCGGCATGAAGCAATCGGGCACCGGCCGTGAGGGGTCCAAGTACGGACTGGACGAGTTCCTTGAGGTGAAAGCCTGGCACATCGGCGGCCTGGGCTGATCGAGGCCGGCGCCAGGCCACCTCTGCTCACGGGTGCCGCGCAGCAGATCCTGTCGGTCCGGCGGCCCAAAACGGCACGAATCAGGCCTGCGCCTGTGTTCAGATAACAGGCAGGCTTATCGGGCAATCCCTGGTTCCACAGAGGACAATGCTTCATGAATTTCACTGAAGGTTTTGAATCGGTCAGCGTTAACAAGGTGTGCAAGCACTATGGCAACCTCACGGCTTTGAACAATGTGGACCTCAAGGTCGAAGCCGGGGAATTCATGTCATTGCTGGGCCCGTCCGGCTCGGGCAAGACCACCTTGCTGAGCATCCTGGGAGGGTTCATACGGGTCAGTTCCGGCAGCATTTCATTTGGCGAGCGCGACGTCACCCTGATGCCACCGCATAAGCGCGAAATCGGCGTGGTGTTTCAGAACTACGCGCTGTTCCCGCACATGAGCGTCGGCGAAAACGTGGCTTTTCCGTTGCGGGCCCGGGGCGAGAGCGCCAGCAAAAGCCGCGACCGCGTCAAGAACGCCCTGGCGACCGTCGAGTTGTCCGGCTATGAAGAGCGCAACATCGCGGCACTGTCGGGCGGGCAGCGCCAACGCGTGGCCCTGGCGCGCGCCATCGTCTTCGAACCCAAGCTGATCCTGATGGACGAGCCGCTGTCGGCCCTGGACAAGCAACTGCGTGAAGTCATGCAGATCGAACTGCGTGCCCTGCACAAGCGCCTGGGCGCCACCATGATCTATGTGACGCACGACCAGCGCGAAGCCCTGACCATGAGCGACCGCATCGCCATCATGCGTGGCGGCCAGCTGGTGCAGGTCGATACACCGCGCCGCCTGCACGACCACCCAGCCGACGATTTCGTCGCCAGTTTCATCGGCGAAAGCACCCTGGTGCCGCTGCAACGCGGCGCAGACAACGGCCTGGCCCTGGGGGCCACGCCGTTGCGTACCACCCGCCCGGTACCGGCCTCGGGGGACGTTTTCCTGGCCCTGCAATCGGAAAAACTGCTGCTGGACAACGACAGCTCGGGCCCGGAATGGAACCGCCTGCGTGGCCGTGTGGCGGACATTGTCTTTCAGGGCGAGAGCCTGAAGGTGTTCGTCGACCTCGACGGCGGACCAACAGTCAGCCTGCGCCAGCCCAGCCATCATGAAGGCAACCTCAACCTGCCGCCGATTGGCGCGCCCATGATGATGCGCCTGCACCCGGAAGACACCATCGTGGTGCCACGCGCCAGCGTGTGATGCACGCGCATCGGACTGTCCGGCCCGTGGCAGCACGGGCCGATGTCGTTTCCGGTGCAGACCGGTTGCGGTGAGCGCCACAGTGAAATATGTCGCCATCGCCCTGCAAAACAGTCGATCACCGCACCCGGCGCTTGAAGTTCAGCGCTTGTGGTTCCGGGCAATCCTTATCCTGATGGCATCAGCCGCCACCCTTGGCATCCATGGAGATCGAGATGAATTCTGCACTGACTGAAAACCAACGCCTGCAGGCCCTGCGCGAGCACCATGTACCACGCGGTATCGCCACGGCCCACCCGGTGGTCGCGGCGCGTGCCCAGGGTGCCGAGCTGTGGGATGTCGACGGCAGGCGCTACCTGGATTTCGTCGGCGGCATCGGCGTGCTCAACGTCGGCCATAACCACCCCAGGGTGGTCGAGGCGGTCCGCCGCCAGGTCGGCGAGATCTCCCACGCCAGCTTCCAGGTGGTGGCGTACGAAAACTACATCCAGGTGGCCGCACGCCTGAACGCACTGATCGGCGGCGACGCCCACTACAAAAGCGTGCTGTTCACCTCCGGCGCCGAAGCGGTCGAGAACGCGGTGAAGATCGCCCGTGGCTACACCCATCGCCCGGCGGTGATTTCCTTTCGTGGCGGCTTCCACGGCCGCACCTTGCTGGGCGTGACCCTGACGGGCATGAGCCAGCCCTACAAGCAGAACTTCGGGCCCTTCCCGGCCGAGATCTACCACGCTACCTACCCCAACGCCTACCGGGGTATCAGCAGCGATGATGCGCTGGCCGAACTGGATGAGCTGTTCGCCACCGATGTGGCGCCGGATCGGGTGGCCGCGATCATCGTCGAGCCGGTGCAGGGCGATGGCGGTTTCCTGGTCGCGCCCAACGCCTTCCTGCAAGCCTTGCGCGCCCTGTGCACCCGGCATGGCATCGTGCTGATCCTGGACGAGATCCAGGCGGGTTTCGGTCGCACCGGCACGATGTTCGGTTTCCAGCATGCCGGTATCCAGCCCGACCTGGTGACCGTCGCCAAGAGCCTGGCCGGTGGCATGCCGCTGTCCGGCGTGGTCGGTCGCGCCGAGATCATGGATGCGCCGACACCCGGCGGCCTGGGCGGCACTTACGGCGGCAATGCCGTGGCGTGCGCTGCAGCGCTGGCAGTGCTGGACCTGTTCGAAGAGCAGGATCTGCTGGCACAGGGCGAGGCACTGGCCACACAACTGCATGGGGGTTTGCTGGCGCTGCAGAAGCGTTACCCCAGAATCGGTGATGTGCGCGGCCTGGGCTTCATGCAGGCCATCGAAATGGTCGCCGACGACGCTGCCCGCAGCCCGGATGCGGCACTGGCGCAACAGGTCATCGATGAGGCCCGCCGTGCCGGTCTGCTGGTGATCAAGTGCGGTGTGCATCGCAACGTGGTGCGCTTCCTCGCGCCATTGGTGACCACGCCCGAGCAAGTGGCAGAAGCCTTGCAGATGCTCGAAACGGCGCTGGCCGCCACTTGCTGAACCCCAGGCGACAAGACCCGGCCCGACGCACCTTGGCGTGTCGGGTCACGGACCGGATCATGGAGCCGGCATGGCCTACTCAGGAGCACGTTATGAGAGTCACTCATTACAAGGCATTGGGGTTGTCACTGGGCACGCTGGTTGACCGCGAACGGGGCATTCTCGAAGGTCTGCGACCGCTGGCAGTGCAAAGTGAATCCAGCGCCAGCGATGCACAGTTACTCAGTGCTTACCGACAGGTGGCGCAAGCGCTGGCAGATCGTGCGCCACAGATCAGCGCAACGGCTTTTCACGGCCAGCTCTACCAGAGTGTGGCGCAACAATTGCAAATTATTCCGGGTTGGGATGAGAGTGTGGCATTCAGTAGCTCTTCAGCCTTGTGGCCTATTTTCGAAGACGCGCCCGGCGCACTCCAGTACTTGGGCAAGTTCTACCGTTTGATACTGATCGCCCCACCCCAGGGAATCGATGTACCGGCCCTGGCCCGTCGCCTGCCCGTCGAGTTCGATGCGATTGTCGAGCCCAGCGACGACGACTGGCACAGCAGCCTTGAGCACGAACTGCGCCGCCTGGGACTGGAGCGCTCGGAACTGTTACCGGTGCGCAGCACGGAAAGCGATGACCCGTGGAATGAGCGGGTGGATTTTCCGGTCTGCACGCTACGACGCGGCCATGAACAGCCGTGGAACCATTCGCCTCAGGCAATGGACGCCAAGCGCTGTGAGTACGCCAGCCTTGCCGACCTGGCCCATGCCCATCAAAAGGCATTGCACGCCTGAGTCCGACAGAGCTGATTCGACATTGCGAGGACTGATCAATGGACGGCGCAACCAAGCTTGACCGCATCGACATCAACATCCTGGTCCAGTTGCAGAAGGACGGGCGCATGACCAATGTCAGCCTTGCCGAAGCCGTCGGGCTGTCGCCCAGTCCTTGCCTGCAACGGGTCAAGCGCCTGGAGGCCGCCGGTTACATCAGCGGCTATGAAGCCCACGTCAACCTGGCCAAGTTCGCCAATTCGGTCACCGTGTTCACCGAAATGACCCTTTCGGACCACAAGCGCGCCGACTTCGTGAAATTCGAATCGAGCATCCGCAATATCGAAGAAGTGCTGGAGTGCCACTTGATCAGCGGTGGCTACGACTACCTGGTGCGCTTTCTGTGCAGCAGCATCCAGCACTACCAGGAGCTGATGGAATCGATTCTCGACAAGAACATCGGCATCGAGAAGTACTTCAGCTACATCGTGATCAAATCACCAGTGCTCAAGAGCACCGTCCCCCTGCGCAGCCTGGTCCGGGCGGTCTGAAACAGACCTGTACCACTTGAAGCTCGGGCCGGCCCGGCAGCCGGCCTTGCGCATTCACGACAGAATGCAGAACACCTTGCGCACGGTCTCCGTGCTGGTCCAGGCATTGGTGGCACCCTTGGGCACCACCACGGTTTCTCCCGCCTGCACGTGATGGCTGGCGCCCTGCCAGGCGTGCAGGGTCACCGCGCCTTGCAGGATGAACATCAGCTCGCTGTAGGCCGGCTCGACCTGCCTGCGCGCATACGCCTCGCATTGCCACACCCCGATACGCAGCGGGCCGGCGCTGAACACGCTTGCGCTCCAGGCGCGTGGCGGTGCGGTCAATAGCACCTCGGCGGCCGGTGGCGTGGTCGGTGCCAGCGCTTGGGACAGATCGATGTGCACCGGCGCCGCAGGCATGTCCGTTTCGGCTGAAAGCCCTGGAAAGGCCATGAACACCCGGCGCAGCGGCCCGCGATGCTGCCAGCGCAGGCGAATCCCGCGCGGCACGATGAAGCAATCCCCCGCCGTCAGGCGCAGGTCGAAACCCTCGCCTTGTACCTGCAGTTCGCCGGCTTCGATCACACTCAGCTCGACCCAGGGAAACGCCTCGATCAGCACGTTGGCGCCCGTGCAAGTGCTGCTGCCGACGGCACAGCCCTGCACGGGGTCGTGAAAATTGACGGCACGCCCGGCCGCCAGCGGATCGCCCGGCAGGGCCAAGGCTGTGCGGGGTAACTGGCGATCCGTGTGGGGGTGGGAGTAATGCAGGATCGGGGGCATAGGCTCAACGCTCGCTCATCGGCCGAGTACATCCAGAAATTGCTGCCAGCCCGCCGCCAGGCGAACGCCCGGTGCCCGGAAGGCATGCAGTGGAATGGGATTGAAATGCTCGCCGGCCAGCAGGCCGAGCTCGACCTTCTCGCCCGCCGTCATCGCTGCCAGTTGCCTGCCCATCCAGGTCGACATCGCGACGCCGCCGCCGTTGTAGCCAATGGCATAGTAGCTGCGCTCATCAAGCTGCCCGGCATGCGGAAGGTAGTCCAGGGTCATTGCCACCAGGCCAGACCAGCGATAGGTGATGGCCTGGCCATGCAGAATCGGAAAGACCTCGACCATGCTGCGTTGCAAGGCATCGAACGCGCTGTGTGAGTCGCCTTTGCCGAACGCGCCCCGCCCGCCAAAAATCAGGCGATCACCCACGACGCGGAACCAGCGCAGCATGCGTTTGGTGTCCCCGCACACCTGCCCGCCCGGCATGACCGCCGCCAGGATGTGTGCAGGCAATGACCCGGTGGCGATGATCGCGCTGCGAAACGGAATCAGGCGTCGATGCAGCGTATCGGTGGCGCGGGTCTGGTCGGAATACCCATTGGTGGCGTAGATCACTTGCCGGGCGCTGACCTGGCCTTGCGGGGTCTGCACGATCACCCGCTCACCTTCGCGACGCACCTGCACGGCCGGGCTGTTGATGAATATCTTCACCCCCTGCCCGACCAGATGACGCGCCAGGCCGCGCGCATAATTCAACGGGTGCAGGCCGCCGGCGCCAGGCGTCAGCAGGCCGCCGCAAAAGAGCGTCGAACCGGTCATTTCCCGCACTTGATCGGCCGTGATCATGTGGGATGACGTGCCGCCGGTTTCGCGCTTTATCCAATTGGCGGTGGACTCCAGCGCGCCCAGTGCATGGACATTGTGCGCCGCCGCAATATGCCCGCCCAGGTGCAGCCCGGCGTCGCTCAGGCCCAGGGTCTCGACCGTTTCCACCAGGCTGTCGACCGCGGCGTAACCGGTGCGATACATCTGCAACGCGGTCTCACGGCCGAAGCGCGCCATGAGCGCGGGGAACCCCACCCGGAACTTGGGTGAAACCACGCCACCGTTGCGCCCACTGGCGCCCCAGGCCAGGGTGTTGGCCTCGACGATGAGAGGCTCGCGGCCACTGAGGGCGATATGCCGCGCTGCCGAGAGGCCGGTGTAGCCCGCACCGATGATCACCACGTCGCATTGCCGTTCGCCTTGCAGCGATTGCAGTGCAGGTGCCGGTTGGGCGGTGGCCGCCCATAAGCTCTGAACAGTCATGCCAGCCTCTCGACTCGGTAAGGATGGGCGCTTGCGGCCAGGGCCGGGGCACCGTGGATATCAACCCAGTTCTTTGTCGACCGCGTCAGCCAGTTGCGCCAGCGAGGTGAAGTGGTAATGCGGTTCGGTGCGTTCAGACTCCAGAGTCCCGCCGGTGCCTTTCTGGGCAAAGCGACGCTCGATCCAGCAGGTCTGGTAGCCCAGGCGCATGGCCACGCCGATATCGTGGTACTGGCTTTGGGCGACGTGCAGGATGTCTTCGAACAGGATGCCCTGGGTCGCCAGCACGCCGCGGGTGTAGGCAAAGAACTGCGGATCAGGCTTCTCGAAACGCACGTCGTCGACCGTGACCCGCACATCGAACGGCTGCTCGAGGGTTTCGGCCATGTGGTTCAAGGCCCAGATCTGCGAATTGGTGGTGGCGACCAGCTTGAAGTGCTTGCGCAGGCGCTTGAGGGCCTGGATCGAATCAGGAAAGGCCGGGAAGTTCTTGACCGACTGCGCCAGGCCCTTGGCGTAGTCATCGTTGTCCGGCAGGCCCAGCCTGGAAGCAATGATGTGGTAGCAACGCTCAAGGTCATCCGGCCACCAGCCCGAGTCGCTCGAGGCGCGGGCCTCGCGGTAGGCCTTGAGGATATCGTCGTCGCTGCAGGCCTTGCCCGCTTCACCCGCCACTTCACGCACGTGGGCCAGGATTCCGGCTTCGAAATCGATAAGGGTACCGACAACGTCAAACGTCAGGGCTTTGAATTGCTTGAAGGACATAGGGCGCTCCGCAAGAAAAGTCGTAGGGTGAAACTGACTGGACAGGCCCATTATCGACCCGCCTTCTCGCGCAATATTCTGTTTTGCCCTGCCCCAGAGGCATAACCTACTGTTTTTTTACCCGACGTGCCGCACCTGTGCTCAAGGGGTCGAATCCAGGGCGGCAAGCAACCCCAGGTGCGGATAAAGCCTGTCGATCCTGAGCATGTCTTCGCGCATCTCTTCGATGATCCAGTCACGCACGCTTTCCACGATCGGGCGCACCGGCCGGTTGGCCGGAACGACCAGGCAACAACACCTGGAATTGACCTTGAAAGCGTCCGCGGCCGGCACCAGTTCACCCTTGCACAGGGCGTTCGACACCACGTTAAGCCACCCCAGGGCCATGCCCTGGCCCAGCAGGGCGGCCTGCACCACCACGGCGTAATCGGAGAACACCAGCGTGTTGTCGGCGCGCCCGGGCGTCTCGAAAGCGCCTGCCCAACCGCGGTCCTGATTGTCCATGCTGATCAGCGTCGGCACGCGTTTGCGGCCCTTGCCGTGCCCCCCTTCAGCCAGGTACTGAGCGTTGCACACCGGCAGCGTGATTTCCGGAATCACCCGTGTATCCGTGGCCTTGAGGCTGTCGGCCTCGAGGTAACGCATGCCCAGGTCGACGTCCACCAAGGGGCCGCCGATCCGGCCGGACATCAACTGGTAGCGCATGTCGACGGTGGGGAATCGCTGGCTGAAACGGCTCATGCGTGGCATCAGCCAATGGGTGGTGAAGGCTGTGGACACCGACAGCGTCACCGTCTCGAGCCCCGTGGCCCGCGCTTCGATTTCACTGATGGCCGACTCGATGGCACTGAAGCCTTCCTGCACGCGCCGGTACAGGATGCTGCCGCTTTCGGTCAGCTTCGCGCCGCCGCGCACACGCTCGAAAAGCTGTACGCCGAGGTGCTCTTCGAGGCGTGACAACATACGGCTCACGGCCGGTTGACTGACACACAGCTCATCCGCCGCCCGGGTGAAGCTGCCACAACGGGCGGCCGCCTCAAAGACGAACAGGGAGCTGGAACTGGGGACCTTGCGGCGTAGGTTAGACATGACCTGAGTTTATGCCTGACACAACTATTAGTAAATTGTCCCCGGCAAAATCCCCTGCCTATTCTGGTGAGCGGCTGCGTAAGGTGACCCCAGGGATTTTCGGCGCGGCGCACCTCTTCCTCACGAGACCTTCCTTGCGATGAAAAACAACCTGAAATTCTATATCGATGGCCGTTGGGTCAAACCTCACGGTAGCGATCGCCTGGCGGTGATCAACCCTGCCACCGAACAGGCACTGGGTGAAATCGCCATGGGCGACCTGCACGATGTCGAGTCGGCCGTCATGGCCGCCCGGCGCGCGTTTCCAGCGTTCGCATGCACGTCACCGGCGCAGCGCAAGCAGCTGCTGCAACGGATCCTGGAGACGTTCATGGCCCGCTACGATGAGATCGCCGAGGTCATCATGCAGGAAGTGGGCGCCCCCAAGGCCCTGTCTCACGCTTGGCAAGCCGGCATCGGCAGGCGGCACCTGGAGCAATTGCTGCGCACCCTCGACACGTTCGAGTTCCAGAAATCGCGGGGCACCACACTGATTACCCATGAACCGGTGGGCGTGGTGGCGCTGATCACGCCCTGGAACTGGCCCATCAACCAGATCGTCTGCAAGGTCGCGCCGGCCTTGGCCGCCGGTTGCACCATGATTCTCAAGCCCAGTGAAGTCGCCCCTTTCAATGCCTTGCTGTTTGCCGAGGTGATGCACGAGGCCGGTGTGCCAGCCGGTGTTTTCAACCTGATCAACGGTGAGGGGGCAACGGTGGGCGCAGCCTTGTCGGCTCATCGGCACGTGGACATGGTGTCGTTTACCGGCTCCACCCGGGCCGGCACGGAAATCGCGCGCCTGGCCGCCCCGACGGTCAAGCGCGTTCACCAGGAACTGGGCGGAAAATCGGCCAACATTCTGCTCGACGATGTCGACCTGCAAGCGGCCGTCACGGCCGGTGTCGACAGCTGCCTTGGCAACAGCGGCCAGTCCTGCAACGCACCGACCCGCATGCTGGTGCCCGCTGCACTGCACGACCAGGCCGTGGCCATTGCCCGGCGCGCCGCACAACGCCACATTGTCGGCGCGCCCGATGCCGACACCACGACCCTGGGGCCGGTAATCAGCGCACGGCAGTTCGACAGTATCCAGCGGATGATTGCCATCGGCATCGACGAAGGTGCACAACTGGTCTGCGGCGGGCCGGGTCGACCCGAGCACCTGCCCCGTGGCTACTACGTGCAGCCGACGATCTTTGCCCGGGTGACCCAGGACATGACCATTGCCCGCGAGGAAATCTTCGGCCCGGTGCTGGTCATCCAGGCCTATGACGATGTCGCGCACGCCGTGAGCATGGCCAATGACAGCGTGTTTGGCCTGGCGGCCTACGTGCAATCGGCAGACCCGGCGCGAGCCCGCGAGGTGGCCCTGCAGATGCGTGCCGGCAGCGTCTACATCAACTATCCGGCATGGGATGCCGGCGCCCCGTTCGGCGGCTACAAACAGTCGGGTAACGGTCGCGAGTACGCCGAATGGGGGCTGGAGGCATTTCTGGAAGTGAAGGGCATCGTCGGCTGGGGCGCCAGTGCCGCGACCTGACCCGCCTGCCGACACAGGGGGCGGCTACCCGTGGGCCGCCCCCTCTGCAACGCCAGGCGATACCGTCGCCTCGGCCTTGATCAGGTCGGCAATGCGCTCGGCGATCATCAGGGTGGGAACGTTGGTATTGGCACAAGGGATCGACGGCATCAACGAGGCATCACACACACGCAGCCCTTCGACGCCGATCACCCGGCCATCGCCGGTGGTGACGGCCAGGGGATCATCGGCACGCCCCATGCGGCACGTGCCTGACGGGTGCCAGGTGCCGCCGACATTACGCCGGACGAAATCGGTCAGCGCCTGGTCGTCGGCGAGCAGCTTTTTCAGGGTTACCCCTTGGGTCACCAGGCCATGGATCAGTACGCTTCGCAACGGTCCGGCGATGTCCAGCAGCAGGCTCAAGGCACCGCGCTGCAGCGCATTGAACCGGCCCGGCATCGCGACCCTGGCCACCCGTGGCGAATAGCTCGATGGAAACACCACGCTGCACTCACGGCTCAGGGCTGGCGCCGACAGCGTCTGAGCGCCGAAGCGCACCGCCTGTTTCAGGCGCTCAAGGTCGCGCCTGTCGCCCAGCATGTCGAAGCGGACCTGGGGTTCGTCATGGGGGTCGCTGGACGTCAGGCGCAGGGACCCGCGGGAATAGGATTTGTTGACCCAGAAAAACAGCGTGCCCAATCGATAACCGACCGAGTGCCAGCCCGAGCGGGAAAGAATCGCGCCGTGCATGTCACACGGCACGGTATCGGCGAGCCCGGAAGAAAAGCGCACGATGGCTTGCTCATGGTGTTCTTCGGGAAAGGCCGTGCGGCCCTCACGATTGAGCAATGCCGACACCGCAATCGAGGGGTGCTCCATCAGGTTGGCGCCCACCCCGGGACGGTCCGCCACCGTGGCAATGCCCAGCGCCGCCAGGTCGTGCGCCGGACCGATGCCACTGCGCAGCAATACGGCCGGGCTGTGGATCGCCCCGGCACAGACAATGACCTCCCGCGCCTGTAACGACTCGACGCTCCCCCGGCCGTTGATGATCCTGGCGCCTGTCGCACGGCCGGCCTTGATCAATACCCGGTCCACCACACACTGGGTGAGCAACGTCAGGTTCTTGCGCTGGCGCACTTCATCGGTCAGGTAACAGACCGAGGTCGGGATTCGCTCGCCCTGCTCGCTGACGCCAATGGCGCCCACGAAGACGCCCTCTTCCCAGGCGCCATTCTGGTCGGCCTTGTGCTCAAGACCGCGACTGCCCAGCACCTTCATCACCGCCTTGACGAACGGCGACAGGCGCTGCGCCGGGGTACGCCGGATCCTGACCGGGCCGTCGCGGCCATGCAGCGCCTGGTCCTGGGCCGCGCAAAAGTCGGTGTCGTTTTCCAGCTTGCGAAAGTACGGCAGGCAGGCTTGCCAGTTCCAGCCTTCGGCCCCCAGCGCCTGCCATTCGTCATAGTCGGCCGGCGCTCCCCGGTTGGTCATCAGCGCGTTGATCGCCGAGCCCCCGCCCAGTATCCGCGCCTGCTCGTAGCGCCGCGTGGCATCGGCACCCTGCCCCATCGAGGCGGTCAGGCGCTGCCAGATATTGCTGACATCCAGGTAAGCGCGCCCCGGGTAACGGCTTCGAATCTCGGGGGGCATCGTCTGCCGGGAAATGTCGCGCCCCGCCTCGACCAGGCACACCTGCTTGTCGGGGTCCTGCGAGAGCCTTGCGGCCAGCACACAGCCGGCCGAGCCACCGCCCAGAATCAAATAGTCAATCATGCCGCCCCCGCCTCACTGAACGAACTTGAGCCAGCGATCCTTGGCCGCGATGCCTTCGGCAGAAGCCCACCACTCTTCCGACATCAGCGCCTGCCTGGCCGCGTTGTCCGGCGAGCTTGGCAGCTCTCTGGCTCGCTCGGCGGAGATTTTGCCGGTGTCGAAAGCCGCCGGGTTGCCCGGGCCGTAATCGATATGCAGCGGCAGGTTGGCTTGCAGGTCAGGCGACAGCGCGGTGTTGATGAACTTCACCGCCGTCGCATAGTTGGGCGAATTTTTCAGGATGCACAACTGGGTGTTCTGCAACAGGCCGTCGTTATAGGTAAAGCTGACGTCCGGATTGCTTTTTTGCACGGCACTGGCGCGGCCATTCCAGATCATCAGCATGTCGACTTCGCCGTCGGCGAGCAATTGCGCCGACTGCCCTCCCGAGGTCCACCACACTGCGATGTCGGGTTTGATCTGCTCGAGGCGCTTGTAGGCGCGGTCAACGTCCAGCGGGTAGAGCTTGTCGCGAGGCACACCGTCTGACAACAGGGCCGCCTCCAGGGTGCTCATCGGATCGTTACGCAGGGCACGCGCGCCAGGGAAGTTCTTCACATCCCAGAACTCGGCCCAGTTCTGCGGGACTTTCTTGAGGTTTTTCTTGTTATAGCCAATGACCGACGAATAGAACTCGTAAGCCACCGAATAGGGGGTTCGATAAGCCTCCGGCATGCTCTTCACGTTCGGCAGCTGGCTCAGGTCCAGCGGCTCGATGAGCCCTTCCTTGCCACCGCGCAGACAGTTGGACGGTGGTGTATCGATCACATCCCAGACCGGTTGTTTCGCCTCGCCCTGCGCCTTGATCATCGGCCAGGCATCGGGGGCGCTGTCTTGCTTGATAGTGATGTTCAACTGCTTGGCCGCCGGATCCAGAATCGCCTTGGTCTGCGCCTCCTGATAAGTGCCGCCTTGGGAAACAAAGGTGATCTGGTCCGCTGCAGCGGGCATTGCGCATGCCACCGAAAGACTCAACAGGGAAATGACGGAACCGAACGCTTGAGCAAAAGACAAGGTTTTCATGGCAAATCATCCTGGACGTAGATTAATTCGGCAGCGTTAAAACCTCGACTGAACACCCGGCACCGGCGTGCGTTGCTCAGGTTTGATTTTATTGTTAGACCGAGCGAGACATTTCGACGTTACAAGACCGTGACGCCCCGAGGCAATGCACGAATAGTCAGGGAAACCATAACATCAGGTCATGTTTTTATCCCTTGGTTACTGGCACGTGCTCCGGCGGGTCGCTGACGGGCCGGCAGGCTGCAAATGGCAGGCGCCTGGCCAGCTCCTGCGCCAGGAACCGGGTG
Source organism: Pseudomonas viridiflava (assembly GCF_900589395.1). Taxonomy (GTDB): domain Bacteria; phylum Pseudomonadota; class Gammaproteobacteria; order Pseudomonadales; family Pseudomonadaceae; genus Aquipseudomonas. Next base: position 3,307 of record NZ_UUIS01000096.1, on the reverse strand, counting down.
AACACCGAAATGCGTTGCGGAATGTGCCGGCGATGCTGGTACACCGCAAAGACATCGGCACCGGGCGTCTGATAGTCAGCGAGTAACACACGCAAGTGCCCGCTCTCCAGGTATTGCTGAACATTCCAGCGCGATCGAAGGATCACCCCGTGCCCGTCCAGCGCCAGCTGCAAGGCGACCTCACCGTCATTGCTCGACAGCGTGCCACTGACTTTATGCGCATGATTGCGACCATCCTTGCTGAAGCGCCAGATGGCGTAGTCGCTGCCGAACTGGCGCAGCACGATGCAGTTGTGGTGCGCCAGGTCAGCCACTGTTGTCAGTTCGGGCATAGCCTCAAGGTATTGCGGGGCGGCACACAGAATGCGCGGATTCTCCAGCAGGCGCACTGCAATCAGCCGCGAGTCCGGCGGTTCGCCCATGTAGACGCCCAGGTCGAATTGATCGTCCAGCAGGCTCGAAGGCTGGCTGGACAGTTCCAGGGACAGCTCCAGCTGCGGATGCAGCCGGGCGAAGCTGGAGACGATCGGCGCCAGGTGTTGCCGGCCAAATCCCAGGGTGCCATTGATCCGCAGGAGTCCCTGCAAGGTCGGTTGCCGGCTGTCGAGCGCATTCTCCAGCTCTTCCAGTTGCCGCAGGATCGGCCGCCCGCCTTCCAGGTACAACGTCCCTTCCGGCGTCAGCGACAGCCGTCGGGTGGTGCGCTGCAGCAATTGCACGCCCAGGCGCGCCTCAAGCTGGCTCAGGCGCTTGCTCACCGCCGGTAGCGACAGGCCAAGGTGGCGTGCGACTTCGGTGAGGCTGCCGCGTGTCGCCACCTGCTGAAAGAAACTCAAGTCATCGATCATCGCCACGGATTGTTTCCCTGAAAGCAAGAGTGGCTTTCGCACCAGACTAATTATTAATACACGCCGACTCCCTACACTGGCAATCGCCCCCCCCATTCCCGGCCATCCAGGAGGCGAATCCATGAGCAAAGCCCACTACAAAATTGCAGTGATCCCCGGCGACGGCATCGGTAAGGAAGTGATGCCCGAAGGCGTGCGGGTGCTCGATGCCGTGGCGACCAGGCATGATCTGCAACTGCAATGGGACTGGTTCGATTTCGCCAGCGCCGATTACTACCTGGCCCACGGAAAAATGATGCCCGACGACTGGTTCGAGCTTCTCAAGGGTTACGACGCCATCTACTTCGGCGCGGTAGGCTGGCCGGATGTCGTGCCGGACCACATTTCCCTGTGGGATTCCCTGTTGCAGTTTCGCCGTGAATTCGACCAATACGTCAACCTGCGGCCCTGCCGCCTGATGCCGGGCGTCAAGGCGCCGCTGGCCAATCGCAAGCCCGGCGACATCGACTTCTGGGTTGTCAGGGAAAACACCGAGGGCGAGTACTCCAGCGTCGGCGGCAAGATGTTCCCCGGCACCGACCGCGAAATCGTCTTGCAGGAAACCGTCATGACCCGTGTTGGTGTCGACCGCATTCTCAAGTTCGCCTACGACCTGGCCCAGAGCCGCCCCAAGAAACACCTGACCTCCGCCACCAAGTCCAACGGCATCGCCATCACCATGCCCTACTGGGATGAGCGCGTCGTCGAGATGGGCAGCAAATACCCCGAGGTGAAGGTCGACAAGTACCACATCGATATCCTCACCGCGAACTTCGTCCTGCACCCGGACTGGTTCGACGTGGTGGTCGCCAGCAACCTGTTCGGCGACATCCTTTCCGATCTCGGCCCGGCCTGCACCGGCACCATCGGTATCGCGCCGTCCGCCAATATCAATCCGGAGCGCAACTTCCCGAGCCTGTTCGAGCCGGTGCATGGCTCGGCGCCGGACATTGCCGGCAAAGGCATCGCCAACCCTATCGGGCAGATCTGGTGCGGCGCCATGATGCTCGAACACCTCGGCCATCCAGAGGCCGGTGCAGCGGTGCTGGCCGCCATCGAGACGGTTCTGGCGATGGGGCCGGAAAACGCCCCGCTGACCGCCGACATTGGCGGCACGGGCAATACCGAAGCCTTGGGCCAGGCCATCGCGGCGGCGGTCAGGGCCGCTTGATAACGCGCAATCTTCCGTTTGGCGCCTTCAATACGGACGATTGTTGCGTATGACTCTGGCATCGTGTGAACACCTTTGCCGCCTTGACAGGAGCGCGCATGACCCTGCTGTTCAAAGTCGACGAGGCCCGTGGCCGGGCCTGGAAATCGCTGTTCGACCACCATGCGCCGGACATCGACGTGCGCGTGTGGCCGGACATTGGCGACCCGCTGGACGTACGCTATTTCGCGGCCTGGCAACCGCCGCGCCAGCTGCATGAGCGCTTCGCGAATCTGCAGGTGATCTTCGCCACGTCGGCAGGCGTCGATCAGTTCGAGCTGGACGCGCTGCCCGGGCACATCAAGCTGGTGCGCATGCTTGACCCCGGCATTGTCCAGGGCATCGTCGAGTATGCCTGTTGCGCGGTGTTGAACCTGCACCGGCAGTTTGCGCTGTACCTGCAGCAACAACAGGCCGGGTGCTGGCAAGACCACCTGCTGGTCCCGGCAGCGCAACGCCGGGTCGGCGTCATGGGCCTGGGCAACCTGGGCAGGGCGGTACTGCAGAGCCTGCGGCCGTTCAATTTCCAGCTGCATGGCTGGGCACGCTCGCACGCTGCCATCGAGGGCGTGCAGTGCCATGCCGGCGGTGACCAGTTAGAGGCGTTCCTCCACCAGTGCGACATCCTGATCTGCCTGCTGCCGCTGACCGACGATACTCGCGGCATCCTGAACGCCAAGACACTGGCCGCCCTGCCCAAGGGTGCCAGCCTGATCAACCTGGGCCGGGGCGGTCACCTCAAGGAAGACGATCTGCTCGAGGCGCTCGATAGCGGGCACCTGAACCATGCCATCCTCGACGTGCTCAATGACGAACCGCCATCACCCGGGCATCGATTCTGGCAACACCCTCGTGTCTGGCTGACGCCGCATATTGGCGCCATGACGGCACCGCAGAGCGCATTCGAGGGACTGCTGGCCAATATCAGGCGTCACCAGGCCGGTGAGCCCTTGCACGGCCTGATCAACCGCGACCGGGGTTATTGAGGCAACGTCATCGCCACATCCGTGCACGCTCGATGCCACCCAGGCGCCTGCGCGTTCATTCACACCCTGTATCCATTCCCTTGCCCCCGCCTCTTGCCAATGCCGCACGATGCCCGCTCATGCATTTCAAGGAAGAATCCATGTCGCTGGCCATCGTTCACAGTCGCGCCCAGGTCGGGGTGCAGGCACCTGCCGTCACGGTTGAAACCCACCTGGCCAACGGC